>CAVWUL010000004.1:0-587173 GCA_963758125.1 uncultured Actinomycetes bacterium | reverse complement strand
CACCGGCTCGATGCGCGACTGATACTCGGCGAGGTCATCCAGCGAGAGATATCCGCCCTCCCGCTGCTGGAAGCGGACGATCTCGTGTGCGATGTCGCCGCGATAGAACGCATCGTGCGCCGCGCGCAGCCCGGCCTCGCGGTCGCGACCGGCGGCGCGGTCCTGATCGGCCATGTATTGCAGCGTGCGCGCCAGATCGGACTGCACGAACTTCTCCCCCGACTGCGGCACGCGCCCGCCGGGCAGAAAGATCGCGGTGTTGGATTGCCAGCGCCGATATTCGTGCTCGTGCGCGGCGATCGAGACGGCGAGCAGCGGATACACCGCGAAGCCCTCGCCGGCATAGCGGATCGCATACGACGCGACATCGGCGAAGCGCATCGTGCCGGCGCCGCAGCGCGGTGATCCACGCATCGGGCGCGGCTGGAATGACGGTGCGCAGCACGCCGTCGGGGATCTTGCCGCCGTGCTCGCGCATGAAGATGTCGGCCGGCAGTTTCTTCGGCCACCAGCCGAGACCGGCGATGCTCTCCACCTGACCGTTCGCCAGCCGGATCATGATCCGTGCGACACCGGCGACGTTCACCAGATCCGGCTGCAGCACGCCGAGCGCGATGCCCGCCGCGCAGCCGGCATCGATTGCGTTGCCGCCTGCCTCCAGGATGGAGAACGCAGCCGATGCGGCGAGGTAGTGACCGGCGGAAACCGCGTGACGCGTACCGTAGACGGTCGGGCGATGGCTCATGTTGGCCTCCGGAAGCGACGACGCATCAGCGCGCGCAAACCGTGCGCAGCGTCCAGTTCTTGTCCCCCGCGATCCGGCCTAGTCTCGCATTCAGACCATCAGGATGACCGCTATGCGCGCTGCCGCTCTGAGCTTGCTCCTGCCGATCGCCCTCACGCTGTCCGCCGCAGCGCAGACCCGCATCGACTCTATCAACACGAGCTTTCGCTGGCTCGGCCCGGACGACAAGATCGTTGTCGAGCGCTACGACGATCCCAAGGTCGCCAACGTGTCGTGCTACATGTCGCGTGCCGAAGCGGGCGGCATCAAAGGTGGTCTCGGATTTGCCGAAGACCCGAGCCGCTTCTCGATCGCCTGCCGCGCGGTCGGTCCCGTCACCATGCCGGAGCGACTGGCGAAGTCCGAGGTGATCGCCTTCGCGTCCGCCTCGCTGTTCTTCAAGACATTCCAGATCCATCGCGCCGTCGATGCGGAGAAGAACGTCCTGGTCTACACCGTCGTCAGCACGAAGCTGATCAACGGCTCGCCGTTCAACAGCATCAGCGTCGTGCCGATGGCAGCGCGCTGAAACCCGCGCCGCTATCCCAGCCGCACCGGATTCTCGCCGGAGAAACGCGGATTGCGGATCGGATAGAACGCGTAACCGAAGCCGACCTGATCCGGCGTGCCGATCGGCAGCACCTTCGGCATGACGATGGCGACCGCCGCGACGCCACGGTGCCGCCGCCCGACCGCCTGGAACGCCGCATGGATCGCGTCCACCACCATCTGATCGAAGTCCGGCTGGAAGATCGACGCAGTCAGCACCACGATCCCCGGCCTGGCGCGGTTCACCCGCCCCTGCGCCGCGGACAGCGCATCCACCACCACCGCGGTTAGGACCTCGGGGCTGCGCCGCGCGCGCTGGCGCCACTGCAAAAGCTCCGGCGGGAGCAGGGCCAGCGACAGCCGTCGTCGGCCCCCGTGGTGAAATGCAGGTCCACGTCGCTGGCCGACGGCGAAAACCCGACGGGATCCCCCCATCGTACGCGGCTTCGCCGTCGCAAGCCGGTCATGGTGCGGATGAACGGTCGGGCTGCGCAAGCGGCGCCGCCAGTAACGCCACAGGGGTGCTGACCCCAGCACAGCATCCGTTGATGCAGCGCCGTGACATGCAGTGCCGCCAGCGCATCCTCATCCTGATACCGCCAGCTCCAGTCCGGCAGGTCGATCCGCTCGCGCAGGCGCAGCACGCCCCAAGCGAATGGATACGGCCCAAGCTCGGACCCCTGGGCGGGCGGCGAGGCGGCCGCATGCTCCGCGAGCCGGCCACCGGTCAGCCGGTCATAGTCCGCGGCGGCGGCCTCCAGCACGGTGCGCGACAGCGGCAGCGGCTCGTCAGGCAGCGACCGCGGTCGGGTCAGTGCATAGTCGCGCGTCGCCGCATCCTGGCAAACGAGTACGCTGCCACGGGCAATGTCGGTCGTGGTGACGGCAGGGGTGCGCGTCGCCACGACGGGAACCGCCGCGCGCGTCAGGATCTCACCGTCGGGCAGTCCGGGCGTGCTGCTGACCGCGCCGCAGCGAAAGCACTGGATGCGGATGGCGAGGAAGTTGCCCGGCAGGTAGCGCTCGATCAGCACCGTGCCGCAGCGGCACACGAGTTCCCCGAGACCGACACCGCGAAACACCGGCGCCGCGCCGACCTGAATGAAATGCGGAACGTCCAGATCCGCTTCGATCGCTAGAAGATCCCTTCCAGCCACGCGCGCTGTTTCGGCTGCACGATCGGCGTGTCGCCGGTCTCCTGGCTCTGGCCCAGCGCCGAGTTCTCACGCAGGCGCTTCGCCTCCTTTTGCGGATCGATCACGACCCCGGGTTTTGGCGGTGTGCGCCAGAACAACAGCTTGTCGCCAATGCCGGGTGATGGCTGATCGCGCGCAGCTTCCTGGTCCACCTCGGTACGGATCCCCGGCGCCGCCGGCGGCCCAGCTGCCTGCACCAGCGCCTGCTGACCGGGACTGTTGCTCGCGGGCGGGGTGCCAAGAGCCATCTGCGGCACCAATGCGAGTTCGGCCTTGGTGCGTTCGGACTGCTCCTGCGGCCGCGTCTCGCCGGGGCGCGGCGGCGGCAGGGCGAAGCTGGTCGGCATCGCCAGGGGCGCCCGGGTGGTGACCGAGAATTCGTCCGGAGGATCGTGGATGAACCCCAGCGTGCGGCCGAACTTGTCGCCACTGCAGCCGGCAACCACCGCGGTGCAGGCGGCCAGTGCGAGAGTCGACGCGAACTCGTCTGTTCGAGGGCGGCATCGCCCGCTCTCTTAGCCGGAGACCGGGGCGTGTCGCAAGAATGTCACGAGGTAGAGCTGGCGCTTCGCCCGTGCGGCAGCAGGCCGTCGATCACCAGCGCCGCGACACCGCACACAATGGCCGCATCCGCGACGTTGAACACGTACCAGGACCAGTCGCCCAAATGCGCGTGGATGAAGTCCACCACGGCGCCGAAACGCAGGCGATCAATCACGTTGCTGAGTGCGCCGCCCACGATGGCACCGAGCGCGGTCGCCACCAGGCGCAACTCGGCACGGCGGAGCCAAGTAACCAGACCGACCACCACGGCGAGAGCGACGGCCGCGAGCAGCAGGTAGCTCCACTGGCTGGAGTTCGTCAGCAGGCCGAAGGTGACGCCGCGATTCCATACCATCGTCAGATTGAGAACCGGCAGCACGACGATCTGGCCGATGTCGGGGAGGTCGACGACATTGAGGATCCACCACTTGCTGGCCTGGTCGGCCGCGAGCACGACCAGCGCCGCCGCAAGTCCCAGCAAGGTAAGCCCATTGCGGGTCATCGCGACGCCTTCTCCCCCTCCCCTTGCGGGAGGGGGGCGGGGGGAGGGGGCAGTGCCATCAGCCCCGACAGACCAGTCCCGACTCCACCGCATCGGCACAGCGTTCGCACAATGCTGGATGGCCGGCCTGCTTGCCCACCTCCGGCAGCACGCGCCAGCAGCGTGCGCACTTATCGCCCGGTGAGGGACTGATCGCCGCCAGCGGTTCGCTCTCGTCGGCCACGATCCGCACGTTCGAAACGATGGCGATCTCGGCCCACTCATCAGCGGCAAGCAGCCCCGCGTGCACCGCACTCAGCGGCAGCGTCACCGAGGCCTGCAGAGACGAACCGAGCGTGTTGGCGCGCCGCGCCTCCTCGATCGGCACGGTGATGCGTCGCCGGATGGCGCGGATCGTCTCCCAGCGCGTCGCCAGCGCGTCATCCCGCCACGCGGGCGGCAGCTCCGGAAACAACTGCAGATGCACGCTGTCCTGCTCGCCGAACCGCGCGCCCCACGCCTCCTCCGCGGTGAAGCACAGCACGGGCGCGAGCCAGGTCGTCAGGCAGCGATGCAGGTGGTCCAGCACAGTACGCGCGGCACGTCGCCGCAGGCTGTCGGGGCGATCGCAGTAGATCGCGTCCTTGCGCACATCGAAGTAGAACGCCGAGAGATCGGTGGCGCAGAAGTTGTGCAGCTCCGGATAGACGCCGGTCCAGTCGTAGCTCTGCACCGCGGCTCGGATCCGCGTGTCGAACTCCGTCAGCCGATGCAGTACCCATTTCTCCAGCTCCGGCATGTCCTCATACGGCACGCGTTCGGCTTCACCGAACCCGGCGACGCTGCCCAGCAACCAGCGCAGCGTGTTGCGCAGCCGGCGATACAGCTCGACCTGCTGCTTCAGGATCTCCGGCCCGATCCGCAGATCCTCGGACGTGTCCGACATCATCACCCACAGCCGCAGGATATCGACGCCGTACTTGTCCGCGACCTCCTGCGGTGCGGTGACGTTGCCCAGGGACTTCGACATCTTGCGTCCCTGTTCATCCATCACGAAGCCATCGGTGAGCACTGCCTTGAACGGCGCCACGCCGCGCGTGCCGACGGCCTCGAGCAACGACGACTGGAACCAGCCGCGATGCTGATCCGAGCCTTCGAGGTACAGATCGGCCGGCCAGGGCAGGTCGCGCGCCTCCAGGGTGAACGCATGCGTCGAGCCTGACTCGAACCAGACATCGACGATGTCCATCACCTGTTCGTAGTCATCCGGGTTGCGCTCGTTGCCCAGGAAGCGCGACGGCGGCGAGGAGTACCAACTGTCGGCGCCCTCGGACCTGAACGCCTCGACGATGCGCGCGACCACGGCTGCATCGCGCAGCGGCTCGCCGGTGCGCTTGTCGACGAACACGCTGATCGGCACGCCCCAGGCGCGCTGGCGGCTGATGCACCAGTCCGGCCGGCTGGCGACCATCGAACCGAGCCGGGTGCGTCCGGCCTCCGGCACGAAATGCGTCGCCGCGATCGCCTCCAGCGCCTTCTCGCGGATGCGTTCGGGGCCGTCGAGCCGGATGAACCAGTTCGGCGTGGCGCGGAAGATCAGCGGCGCCCTGGAGCGCCAGGAATGCGGGTACGAGTGCACTAGCTTGCCGCGACCGAGCAGTCCGCCCGCCTCATCGAGCCTGGCCGCGACCTGATCGTGCGCCTTGTAGACGTGCAGTCCCGCGAACAACGGCACCCACGTATTGAACGTGCCGTCGTCGCCGACCGTGTCCGCCACTTCCAATCCGTGCTCGCGGCCCAGCACGAAGTCGTCCTCGCCGGCGTTCGGCGCGATGTGCACCAGGCCGGTGCCGGCCTCGGTGGTGACGAAATCGCCGAGCAGCAGAGGCACATCGAAATCGTAGCCACGACCGCGCAGCGGATGCGCGCAGACGGTACCGACTAGGTCCCCACCCTTCAGCACGTGCACCAGGTGATGCGCCGCGATGCCGACTTCCTTGACGAACTGCTGCGCCAGCTCGAGCGCCACGATCAGCTTCTCGCCGACGCGTGCGTAGGAATTCGGCTCCACGGCATCGACGTGGAGCACCGCGTAGTCGAACGTCCCGCCGGCGGCGATCGCGCGGTTGCCCGGGATCGTCCACGGCGTCGTGGTCCAGATCACCAGCGCCGCATCCCGCAGTTCGGACTTCGCCGCACGCACGACGGGAAACCGCACCCACACCGTGTGCGACGTGTGATCGTGGTACTCGACCTCCGCCTCGGCCAGTGCGGTCTTCTCGACCGGCGACCACAATACCGGCCGCAACCCGCGATAAAGCGCCCCGTTGAGCAGGAACTTGCAGATCTCCGCCGCGATCGCCGCCTCGGACGGATGGTCGAGCGTGGCGTAGCGCTCGCGCCAGTTCCCCTCGACGCCGAGACGGCGGAACTCTGCCATCTGCACCGCCATCCAGTGCTCCGCATAGGCACGGCACTCGGCGCGGAAGTCGAGGACCGGCACCGCGTCCTTGTCCTTCTTCTTGGCCCGGTACTCCTCCTCGATCTTCCACTCGATCGGCAGGCCGTGGCAGTCCCAGCCCGGGATGTAGTCGGCGTCGTAGCCCGCCATCTGCCTGGTGCGGTTGATGACGTCCTTGTGGATCTTGTTCAGCGCGGTGCCGATGTGGATGTTGCCGTTCGCATAGGGCGGGCCATCGTGCAGGATGAATTTCGGCCGCCCGCGCGAGGCGGCGCGCAGCCGCGACCAAAGGTCCATCTGCTCCCAGCGGGCGAGGATCTGCGGCTCGCGCTTCGGCAGGTCGCCGCGCATCGGGAATGAAGTCTGCGGCAGGAACACGGTGTCGCGGTAGTCGCGTTGGGCAGGATCGCCAAGGGGGTGGTGTTTTGGGGCGTCGTTCATGGCTTGTCCGGACGGCTGATGCCGTTTTTTGGGGTGGGCGGAGCGCGTGCTTGATCCCGGGGCTCAGCGAGCCGCCGGGCCGGTAATTCGCGCCTGCCTATACACCTGGGCCATGCACCGGACTATGGGGATGTGGCGCTGCCGGGGCAAGCAGCCGGCGCGCATGGCGCCCACCCGATCAAGCCTCCCAAAGTGTGAACCAGCTCATAGGAAGCCGCCCGACCGCCCGGCAAAGTCGTGGCCATCCAATAACGGAATCGTGATTTCCGCGCGGCCGGGTCACAGAAGAGTTTGTTCAGCGGTGTTCCAATAGAGAGCTCGGCGATGGATGCCTACAACCAAGAGCACCGCCTGCTGCGCATTGATACCGTGCTGGGCAAGGACCACGTGCTGTTGGTGTCGTTGCGCGGCCGTGACGCGATTTCGTCCTGCTTCTTCTACGATTTGGAACTCGCCTCCACCGACGCGAATATCCACCCCGACGCCGTACTCGGCACGGCGGCCACCATCTGGCTGAACGATGCTGCCGGCCTGAGCGCGCCGGTGAACGGCATCATCGCCGAGTTTGCCATGACGCAGCGGGCCGGTCGCGGCCTGAGCATGTATCGCCTGCGTCTGGTCCCGAGTTTGTGGCTGCTCACCCGCACCAGCGACTGCCGCATCTTCCAGGACAAGTCCGTCCAGCAGATCGTCGATCAGGTGCTGTCCGATTTCGGCGTGAGCAAGAAGGCGTGGCGCCTGAATGGCGAGCACCAGAAGCGCGACTACTGCGTGCAGTACCGCGAGACCGCGCACGACTTCATCTGCCGCCTGCTGGAGGAGGAGGGCATCTACTTCTACTTCCTCCACGACGACCACAGCCACACCGTGGTGTTCAGCGACAACAACCGCGGGCTGACCAAGTGCGCCAACGACAAGATCGCGGCCTCGCCGGAGCCCGGTGCGATGGGCGGCATCTGGGAGTGGCAGGACACCTACCACGTCCGCAGCAGCCAATGGGCACTCGGCGACTACAACTTCGAGACGCCGTCGACTTCGCTGACCACCAACAAGAAGACCATCAACACCGTCCTGGCGAAGCAGAAGTTCGAGATGTTCGACTATCCCGGCCGCTATCAGGCGAAAGGCCCGGGCGACACTGCGACCAAGCTGCGCATCGAATACGAGGAGGCAGCCTACGAGGCGATCGCCGGCGAAGGCGCCTGTGTCGGCTTCGACGCCGGGACCTATTTCACCATCGCCAACGCCGAGGGCGACAACAAGGGCAAGGAATACCTGCTGACGTCAGTCGAGCACACGGCGGAGGACTGGAGCCTGATTTCGCAGGACGCCAAGCCGGCGACCTACACCAACCGCTTCACCTGCGCGCCGCGTTCGGTGCCGTATCGGCCGGAGGTGAAGACGCTCTGCCCCCGCATTCACGGCACGCAGACCGCTGTGGTGACCGGGCCTGGCGGGTCGGAGATCTTCACCGACAAGTACGGCCGCATCAAGGTGCAGTTCTTCTGGGACCGGCAGGGCAAGAAGGACGAGCACAGTTCGTGCTGGGTGCGCGTGGCGCAGAGCTGGGCCGGTCGCAGCTTCGGCACATGGTTCCTCCCGCGCATCGGTCAGGAGGTCGTGGTGACGTTCCTGGAGGGCGACCCCGATCGGCCGCTTGTCGTCGGCTCCGTCTACAACGCCGAGATGACGGTGCCGTTCGCGCTGCCGGCCAACAAAACGCAGAGCGGGCTGCGCACTCACTCGTCCATGGGCGGCAGTGGCGCCAACTGCAACGAGTTCCGCTTCGAGGACCGCAAGGGGTCCGAGATGGTGACCCTGCACGCCGAGAAGGACCTCGAGACGCAGACCGAGCACGACGCGACGCACTGGGTCGGGCACGACGAGACCACCACGGTCGACAACAACCGCACCGAGACGGTGCACGCCAACGAGACGATCACCATCGACAAGAACCGCACCGAGACGGTGCACATGAACGAGACGGTGGACGTCGACCTGAACCGCTCGCATACCGTCGGCCTGGTGGACACGCTGACGGTTGGGGCTGCGCGGATGCACACGGTGGGTGCTGCGGAGGCGATCACCATCGGCGCGGCGCAGACCATCACCGTGGGTGCGGTGCAGGCCACGACGGTCGGTGATTCCCAATCGACCGATGTGGCGGCCAATCGCTCGGTGTCGGTCGGCAAGGATCAGACGATATCGGTGGCCGGCGGCGAGACTGTCTCGGTCAGCAAGGATCGCTCCACCAACATTGGCGAGAACGAGACTCTGACGGTCGGCAAGAAGATCGCCATCAGCGCCGGCGACGAGATCGTGCTGAATACCGGTTCCGCGACGATCACTATGAAGAAGAACGGTGATATCACCATCGAAGGCAAGCAGATAACCATCAAAGGGTCAGGCGATGTCATCATTAAAGGACAAAAAATCCTCCAAAACTGATAGGGATGCCGTTGCCGCCACGGCTCCGGCCGAGGTGGTCATCGGGCGGATCGTCGGGGTCGGCGACGATGGTGCGCCGGTGGTGGATTTCGCCGGCAATCCGGCAGGCGAGCCGGTCCGCGCGATGGCCACAGCGCGCTATGCCGACGTGTCGCCAGGTGCCTCGGTGGCGCTGATGTTCGTCGAGGGCGATCGCGCGCGGCCCTTGGCGATTGGCGTGATCGCACCGCAGGAGCCGGGGTCCGCGGCAGCGCTGGAGGAACGCCTGACTTTCACCGCGGCGCGCGAGATCGTGCTGCAATGCGGCCGCGCCAGCCTGGTGCTGACCCGCGCCGGCAAGGTGCTCGTGCGCGGCGCCTATGTGTCGCTGCGCTCGTCGGGCATGCAGCGCATCACCGGCGCGTCCGTGCAGATCAACTAGGCAGGGCAGAACACATGCACTGTCATTGCGAGTTCCACACCCGCCTGCGGCGGACCAGCGCTGGATGAACCGGTACCGTCATGGCCGGCGAAGGCCAGCCATCCACGTCTTCCCTTGATGCGCGCGGCACACATGGTCCCAATCTGGTTTCTTGCTAGGAGCGCAACGGTCTCGGACGTGATCCGGGAAGCAATCCCATGAATGCGCTCGATCGAACGTTGGCCGCGCGATGAACCTGCTCAACGCAACCGGCATGGCGGCCGGATACACGATGGGTCTGGACAAGGCCGGCTACGAGCATGTCGTGGTGGTGGTGAAGGGCACGTTCACCCTGCCGAAGCCGGGCGAGACGCCGAAGCTTGCGGACGAACAGGTGCCGCTGGTGGATGCCGACCTGTTCACCGGCGAGCCCGGGCTATCTGCGACGCTGGTGGAGTGCGATTACGCGCTGGAGAAGCCGCGCTGCGACGTGCTGCTGAACGGCGCCGCCTATGCACCGGGCGGGCGGCCTGTGGAACGTATCGCGGTCGGGCTACAGGTGGGCGCGTGGCGCAAGTCGTTCGTCGTAGTGGGCAACCGGGAATGGCGCCGCGCGGGCGTCGGCTACTCGCCGAGCGCGCCGGAGCCGTTCGATCGCATGCCGATCTCCTACGACAATGCGTTCGGCGGCACGGATGCACGGATGCGCGATCCGGCGCAACATGGGACGTATCTACCAAATCCGGTCGGCCGCGGCTGGCACATGCACATCTATCCCGAGCTGGTGCTGGGCACGCCTGTGTCGAACACCGAGGAGACCAGAGATCCGGTGCGCGATCCGGGTGGAAAGTATCGGCCGATGGCGTTCGGGCCGATCGGGCGGGGTTGGCCATCGCGCATCCGGTACGCGGGCACGTATGACCAGAACTGGATCGACAACGTGTTCCCGTTCCTGCCGGATGATTTCGACTCGCGGGTACTTTCAGTGCGCACCAGAGGATCAGCAGATCACGCATCCGCTTGGTGGGCGAGCAGTCGCGCTGATCAATCTGACCGCGGACGGACGGCGCGAATTTGTGCTTCCGTCGGTCGATATACCGATCGTGTTCTTCCGTCGCCGCGCCGATCGGCTGGAGACGAAGGGCACATCGACACGATCCTGTTCGAGCCGGAGTCAGAGCGATTCAGCATTGTCTGGCGTTCGAGCCTGAGGCTGCAACGCGATATTTTCGAAATCTCCCAGGTTACTGTGGGGCAGATGTCGCGCGCATGGTGGCGAGCGCTTAATACTGGCAAGAGTTACAAGTCAATGGATACAATCGTGCGCGAGAGGGCGCGAACGGGAGGACGCGTGAGTTCGGTGCCGCCGCTCGCGGTGCTCGGCGTCGGTCTCGTATCTGGCGTCGGGCTGACCGCGGAAGAGAGTTGTGCAGCAATACGTTGTGGCATCAACAATTTCCAGGAGACGCGCTTTATCGGCAACGACGGCGAATGGTTGATAGGCAGCGCGGTCGAACTGGAGGAACCGTGGCGCGGCATAACGAAGCTCGCGAATATGGCGGCGCGCGCGATTGGCGAGTGTTTCGTGGCGGCGAAGGGTGAGCAGCCGGAGCGGGTTCCCGTGCTGGTATGTATTGCCGAACCAGAACGGCCAGGGCGGTTCGAAGGCATCTCCCATGTGCTTCTGCAAGCCATCGAGCAGGAACTTGGGTTTCGGTTGCATCCACATTCGCGGGTTATCGAGCAAGGCCGGGTCGGCGGCGCGGCGGCGCTGCTTCAGGCGCGGCGGCGCTTGGTGGAGGGGCGCTACGCACGGATCATCGTGGCCGGCGTGGACACGTTCCTGACAGGCGCAACGCTGACAGCTTATGACCATGAGGATCGGCTGCTGCGGCGGGACAATGCAAACGGCTTCATCCCTGGTGAGGCCGCAGGGGCGGTCCTGTTGGCAACCTGGCAGAAGGGGATGGCGACCCCTTTGCTGTTGCGCGGGCTCGGTTTTGCGCGCGAGCCGGCCCCATTGGGGTCAGGGCAGCCGTTGCGCGCGCAGGGATTGACACAGGCAATCCGGGCAGCGTTGGACGAGACGGGGATCGGGCTCAAGGACTGCGATCATCGCATCGCCGACATGAACGGCGAGCAATACCGCTTCCGGGAACGGCACTGGCGATCACGCGGCTTCTGCGCGACCGCAAGGTCCTGTTCTCAATCTGGCACCCCGCGGACTGCATCGGCGAAGTGGGCGCCGCGACCTTACTGGCAATGTTGGCGATGTTGTTCGTCGGCGCGCGCAAGGACTATTTGCCCGGCCCCGTGTTTCTGGGCCATCTCGGCAACGACGACGAAAAGCGCGCGGCGCTCGTGACGCAAGCGACCACTATACAGACTCTGGCCCGCGAGACGACCGCGGAAGAGCGATTCAGCATCAGCCGGCGGAATGCGGCCGTCTGATGGCGAATGAGGTCTATGCCAACGGGATGGAGATCGCCTGCAAGGCAGCCAGCGGTAAGACCGTGGCGGCGATGCCGGACACTTGCCTGTCGCCACCCTCGCCGCCGGCGGGGCCTGTTCCCGTGCCATATCCTAACACCGCTTATGCCAGCGACACGACCAACGGCAGCACCACGGTCATGATATCCGGCCAAGAGGTGATGCTGAAGGACCAGTCTACATTCAAGAAGAGTACAGGCGACGAGGCGGCTACGAAGTCGCTCGGTATGGGCGTGGTGACGCACTCTCTGCAAGGCGAGGCAAGCTTCATCTCGTGGTCGATGGACGTGAAGATCGAAGGGGCCAATGTCGATCGGCACATGGATCAGATGCTGCACAACGAGCAGTGCGCGCCGGCCAATACACCGCCGTGGCTCTACACTGACAAGATGGACATGGACACTGCTGGACCATGCAAGAGTACGGCGAAGAATGTCGAGTCGAAATGTTACCAGCACCACATATAAAAATGACACCAGCGGGGCGTGCTGCGATGCCAAGAAATGCATGCTCGTGCCGTACGGCTCGCAGCCTGAATGTTGCGGCGACAAGACCAAGCATCATGCGGTGCCCGACCATTGCTTCAAGGGGCCCGGCGAGGAGGGCTACTATCAGGGCATCAAGGGCATGAGCTATGGCAAGGGTTTGTGCATCTGTGTCTGCGGCGACGACAAGAACGAGAAGCGTAAGCAGCATGCCCGCATCCATCGCGCGTTCGACAAGGTCGAGGACGACAATTATCCATCGTGGACCTTCGGTGCGGCCAAAAAGCAGGCTGCAAAGGCGTGTTCCAAGGTCACGGGCTGCAAGAAGTCGTGCATGGAGCAGCAACTCTCACAGCATTACGGACCAAAGGGTGTCAATGACAACACAGTGCTGCGCGCCGATTCCGGAGGCAATCGAACCCCGCCTGATCCCGCTGGTATGGGTACCGTTATGACCCCAGGCGTGACCTTCCCCTGATAGAGACGAAAGGTGATCACATGCCGGAGGGCGCGGCGAGAGTGCAGTTCATGGATGGTGCAGCCGGGGACGAGCAGGTGCAGATCTTTCTCGCCTGCGATCTGCAGACGGGCAATTATGATCTTTCCCGGCTGTGCTATCGGCTGCCGGGCGATCAATGGAAGTATTTCGACGTCCCATTTGTCGTCGTCTCGGTTATTTCTTAATCCGACGACCAACTCGGCCGTGCCGCGGGTGCTGGCACTCGGCCGCGACGGCCGCATCTGGCTCGCCAATTCGGGAGCGGCGCCCCGAACGGAGCGTATCGCCGATGCCGGCACGGGTCGCGGAAAATATGGCTATCTCTCCCGCGTGCGTCGGATCGCTGGGCAATTCTATATTTGCGGGGATACGAGCCCGACGAGGTACTGACCCTGTCCGCCGATGTTGAAAAGGCCGCACCGGAACGCGAAGGCGACGGCGAGGCCCGTCAGGATCAGCGTCGTCGTCTGCAGCAGCGTCTGACTGAGGTTGAACGGCGTGAGCCCGATCGTGTTCGTGGTCGGGTGGAAGAACCAGTTGAGCCCGGCGCCCTCGAAGATGCCCTTGTAGGCCGTCCACGGGTCGTGCCCCGTCGCAAGCACGACGAGGCCGCCTGCGAGAAATGCGAGTACCGCCGTCATGATCGGAACGACCGCGCCGCCGGCGCGTTGGCGGGCGCTCAGCTTCACGGCGAACGATGCCTGCGGCTGCTCGTCGGGCGGCGTGGGGCCGGAGCCTGGCCCGCCGCAGACTCGCTCACGCTGCCTGCTTCCCGGCACCGAGCATCTCGAGCCCGATCTCCTCCTCGGTCACGTCGGCCCCGTGCTCGCCGACGATCCGGCCTTCGTAGATCACGAGCACCCGGTCGGCGAGCGAGAGCACCTCGTCGAGCTCGAGCGAGATCAGGAGGATCGCGTGGCCCGCGTCCCGCTCGGCGACGAGGCGCCGGTGCACGTACTCGATCGCGCCGACGTCGAGCCCGCGTGTCGGCTGCGCCGCGATCAGGAGCTTGGGGTTACGCGAGACCTCGCGGGCGATCACGACCTTCTGCTGGTTGCCTCCTGAAAGCGAGCTCGCGAGGGTGAGTGGGCCGCCGCCGCGCACGTCGAACTCTCGCAGCAGGCCACCTGCCCGTTCGATGAGTCGCTTCGGGAAGAGCCAGCCGAACCGTGCCGACGGGGCCTTGTCGTAGTCGTGCAGCGCGATGTTCTCGGCGAGCGAGAAGTTGAGGACGAGCCCGCGACGGTGGCGGTCCTCGGGAATGTGGCCGATCCCGGCGTCGAGCATCCGCCGCGGAGTTCGGTGCCCCTCGACCAGGATGCCGCCGACCGAGATCGCACCCTGTTCGATCGGGCGCAGCCCGGCGATCGCTTCGACAAGCTCACTCTGGCCGTTGCCGTCCACGCCGGCGAGCGCGACGATCTCGCCGCGGCGCACGTTGAGGGAAACGCCTTTGACCTGCTCGAGCCCGCGGTCGTCGAGCACATGGATGTCTTCGAGCTCGAGCGCGATCTCGCCCGGCGTTGCCGGCGTCTTGTCGACCCGCAGGAGCACCTCACGGCCGACCATCATCCTCGCGAGCGAGTCCTCCGTCGCACCCTCCCGTGGGACCGTGTCGATCCGCTTGCCGCGGCGGAGCACCGTGATCCGGTCCGCGATCTCGAGCACCTCGTTCAGCTTGTGGCTGATGAAGATGACGGCCGTTCCCTGCGCGGTGAGCGCCCTGACGATCGTGAAGAGCTCGGCGGCCTCCTGAGGTGTCAGCACGGCGGTCGGCTCGTCGAGGATCAGGACGTCGGCGTTGCGGTAGAGCGCTTTCAGGATCTCGACCCGCTGCTGCTGACCGACCCCGATCTGCTCGACGCGCTCCTCCGGATCCACGGCGAGCCCGAACCGCTTCGAGATGTCCCGCACGCGATCCCCCGCGGCCTTCTCGTCGAGGAACCCGAGATGCGTCGGCTCGGCGGCGAGGACGATGTTCTCGGCGACCGTCATCACCGGGATCAGCATGAAGTGCTGGTGGACCATCCCGATCCCGTGAGAGATCGCGTCGCTTGCCGACGAGAAGGTGACGGGCGTTCCCCGCACGACGATCTCGCCTTCGTCCGGCTTGGTCAGCCCGTAGACGATGTTCATCAGCGTCGACTTGCCGGCGCCGTTCTCCCCGAGGAGCGCATGCACCTCGCCGCGGCGCAGCTCGAAATCGACGTGGTCGTCGGCGACGATGCCCGGGTAGCGCTTCGTGATCCCGCGCAGCTCGAGCACCGGCGATTCGTCCATCGCGGCGATTCTACGGCGTCCGGCGGCAGGCAGAAGAAGAGGGGGCGGGCCGCGCGGCCCGCCCCCGCAAACCGACTAGCGCGTGGTGGGAACCTTCAGCTTGCCGGCGATGATCTTGGCCGCGATCGCCTTCTCGGCCGCGATGAACTTCACCGGGACCTTCGGGCTGATCTTGCCGATCCCGACGCCGCCGTTCTTCAGGTTGAAGAGGACGTCGGTGCCGCCCTTGAACTTCCCGGCCTTTGCCTGCTGGATGGCGCTGTAGATGCCGTTGTCGACCCGCTTGATCGCGCTCGTGAGGACGTTCTTCGCGAGGGCGTACTGATCGACGTCGACGCCGATGCCCCAGATGCCGGCGCCATCGGCAGCACTCAGGACGCCGAGACCACAACCGCCGGCAACCTGGAACTCGACCTGCGAGCCCTGGCCGATCTGGTTCTGGGCCACCGTCTTGCACTTGTCCTGGGCCACGAAATCGTTCGAGTACCCGGTGAGTACCTTGATGCTCGGGTTATAGAGCTTCGCACAGTACTTGTAGCCGACGATGTAGTCGTTCACCGACGGGATGTTGAGGCCGCCGACAGCGCCGATGACCTGCTTGCCGCCCTGCTTCTTGACCATCTCGGCAGCGAGATAGCCGACGAGACATCCGGCCTCGTTCGACGCATACGTGAGCCCCTCGATGTTCGCCACGCTCTTCGCCTTTGCGAAGTCGGGGCCCTTCACCGAGTCGTCGGTGATCGTGAAGTCGGTGTTCGGGAACTGCGGTGCGACCTGCGCCAGCGTCGGTGCGAGCAGGAAGCCTGCCGCCATGACGATGTTGGCTCCGCGCCGGACCGCCGTGGTCAGGTTCGGGAGGTAGTCGGAGCTCGAGTTCGACTGGAGCGGCAGGATCGCGACGCCCAGCTTCTGCTTCGCCCGGGTGAGGCCGGCGAGCTGGTTCTGGTTGAACGACTTGTCATTGAACTTGCCGACGTCGCTCACGAGCGCGGCCGTGAACGTCGCGTGGGGTGCAGCGGTGCTGCCGCCGATGATCGCGAGGCCCAGAACGAGAGTCGCTGAGGCCACGACGAGCAGGGGTCTTTTCACAGAAGATCCTTCCTTTCGGAGACTGGTGCCAAGAAGTGCTAAGCCGCTAATAAGGACGGGACTCTAGGCCAATGGTTAGGCGCATGCTGTATGAGCTTCTGCGGGCTCAGACGCGTCGTTCGAGGTCGGCCTCGCCGACCAGCACCGTGCGAGGCTTCGACCCCTCGTACGGCGAGATGATCCCGCGCCGCTCGAGCATGTCGATCAGTCGTCCGGCCCGGGTGTAGCCGACCCGCAGGCGCCGCTGGAGGAGCGAGACCGATGCCGTCTGGGCGGCCACGACGACCTCGATCGCGCGGTCGAGCAGCGGGTCCTCGTCCGGATCGAACTCGCCGTCGGCCGAGTCGACATCGTCGGCGAACACCTGGGGAGCCTGAAGGAACGTCTCGTCGACCTCCTGCTCGCGCTGCGCCCTCGTCTGCTCCACGATCAGCGCGACCTCGTCCTCGGTGACGTAGGCGCCCTGTACGCGCTGGAGCCGCGAGGTGCCGAGCGGCTTGTAGAGCATGTCGCCGGAGCCGAGAAGGCTCTCGGCGCCGTTCGAGTCGAGGATCACGCGCGAGTCGGTCTGAGAGGAGACGGCGAACGCGATCCGCGAGGGGACGTTCGCCTTGATCATCCCGGTGATCACGTCGACCGACGGGCGCTGGGTCGCGAGCACGAGGTGGATCCCGACGGCGCGCGACTTCTGGGCGAGGCGGATGATCGCGTCCTCTACGTCCTGCGGGCTGACCATCATCAGGTCGGCGAGCTCGTCGATCACGACGAGGAGATAGGGCAGCTCGTCTTCCCCACGCTTCCGGAAGGCCCTGTTCGCCTCCGGAAGACCCCGTGCGCGCACCTGGGCGAGCCGCTCGTAGCGGCGCTCCATCTCGGTCACGACGTTCAGGAGGACGGCGCTCGCCTCCTTCGGGCTCGAGACGACGGGCGTGAGCAGGTGCGGGATCGACTCGTAGTGGTTCAGCTCGATGCGCTTCGGGTCGATCAGGATCAGCCTGACCTGCTCCGGGCTGGCGCGCAGGAGGATCGAGGTGAGGATCGCGTTGATGCAGCCCGACTTGCCCGATCCGGTCGTGCCCGCGATCAGCAGGTGCGGCATCCGCGCAAGGTCGCAGTAGACCGGGACGCCGTCGATCCCCTTGCCGAGCCACACCGAGAGCGGGCTCGACTGCGGCGGGATGTCGCCGAAGATGTCGCCGAGCGTGACGAGGTTCGGCGAGAGGTTCGGGACCTCGACCCCGACCGCCTGCTTGCCCGGGATCGGTGCGAGGATGCGGATCTCGGTGGTCGCGAGCGCGTAGGAGAGGTCGTCGCGGAGCGCCGCGACCTTCCCGACCTTGGTGCCCGGCGCGAGCTGGAGCTCGTAGCGGGTGACGCGCGGGCCCGCGATCTCTCCGACCTGAGTCGCCTCGATCCCGAAGTTCCTGAGGCACATCAGGAGCGCGTCGGAGATCCGCTTGCTCGCCTCCGCGTTCGGCCCGGATCCCGGCGCCGACTTCTGGAGGAGCCCGCGGTCCGGAAGTCGATACTCGGCCTTCGGTGCGGCGCCGAGCTCGAAGAGTGCCTGCTGGGTGTCCTCCGTATCGTCGTCGTCGAAGGGGAGGCTCGGAAGCTGAACGGGCGGCGAGGTCGAAACGAGATCCGGGTAGTCGTGAACGGCATCGACGGGCGACTCGTGTTTCGGCAGCGGGTGGAACGAGCTCGGCTCGAAGCTCGGCTCGGGGTCGGGCACGCTGCGAGCCGGCCGCTCGCGCCGGACGCGGGTCGATGCGTCCCGCATCGCATGGCCCGAGCTCCGCAGGAGCGCGCCCAGAGAGGCGCCGGTCAGGAAGAGCACTCCGGCGATCGCCAGCAGCGCTCCGAGGATCGTCGAGCCGGTGGTGCCGATCCCTCGGGAGACGAGCGCTTCGAGCTGCCGCCCGGTCCAGCCGCCGTGTGAGGAGCCGAGCGCGAGCATCAGCCCCACGAGCGCGACGCCGAGGCCGAGCTTGAAGGGGCCCATTTCGACGAGCGAGCTCCGTGTGATCAGCAGCACCCCGACCGGCAGCAGCGCCACGGGCAGGAGATACGCCGCCCACCCGAGCAGTGAGCGCGCCCCACTCGTGACCGGGCCGCCGTTCAAGCCGAACCAGAGGACGCACGAGAAGAAGATCCCGATCGCGATCAGCCCGAGGCCGATCAGCTCGATGTCGTGACTGTTGTTCCGGGCACGCTTGCGCTTGCGCTTCGTCACGCGGGCAGGAGTTTTCGGCCGCGGCCTTGCGGTGCGGGACTTGCGGCGTGCCTGTGCCATCCGGTGGCACTTCGCGGCCCGAGTCGGCGATCCTGCTCCGACCGGCGCCCGGCCGACACCGGCCATGCTTCCACGGCGAGCGTTGTCGGTTCGAGCTCAGCCGAGCGAAGCGATCCGCTCGGTGAGGAGCTTCACGAACGCCGGGTTGTCGATGCCGAGACCGACAGCGGCATTCGGCTCGTGGCTCTCCAGTCGACCCCGCCAGTCGACGTTGGTTCGCCCCCTCCCCTGCTCCCAGCCGCAATCGACCTCGATATAGGCGGGTTTCGTCTCGACGAGGCCCGCATCGATTACATGGGCGACGGCCACCGGATCGTGGAGCGGCGAGCCGGCGAGGTCGGGGTAGTTCGCACGATGGAAACGCCCGTAGAAGTCGAGGAGCTCGGCGGCGACCTTCCCCACGCGACCGCTCCGGCGGAGCGCGTCGGCGTCGGCTTCGGTGAGGAGCGCCTCGTGCGTGACGTCGAGCCCGATCATCGTCACGTCGATCCCGCTCTCGAAGACGCGGCGGGCGGCTTCGGGATCGGCCCAGATGTTGAACTCCGCGGCGGGCGTGCGGTTGCCCTCGCCGACGGAGCCGCCCATCAGCACGATCCGCTCGGGCCGCGCGTCGGGCGCGATCGCGAGCAGAAGCGCGATGTTCGTGAGCGGGCCGATCGGGACGAGCGTGAGCTTCCCCTCGCGTTCGCGGATCGTGCGTGCCAGGAACTCGCTCGCGTGCTCCCGAACCGGGCTGCCCGAAGGAGGCGGGAGCTCCGGTCCGTCGAGCCCGGTCTCACCGTGGACGTGCGCGGCGACCGTGCCCTTACGGACGAGCGGCCCAGCGGCACCCGCCGCGACAGGCACATCCGCATGTCCCGTCAGCTCGAGCACGCGCAGGGCGTTCGCCGTCGTCTTCTCGAGCGTCTGGTTGCCGGCGACGGTGGTGACACCGACGAGCTCGACCTCAGGCGAGGCGACGGCGAGCATCAGCGCGATCGCGTCGTCGTGGCCGGGGTCGCAGTCGATCACGATCGGCACGGGCATCAGGTCGGCTTCAACCAGTCCTCGAGCGCGCTCGCGGTCGGAAGCGAGCTCTGCGCGCCGAACGTGGCGGCGGCGTATGCGCCCGCCACGCACGCCCGACGGAGCGCGACCTCGTAGGGCTGGGCCTCGAGCAGCCCGACGACGAGCGCCGCGGTGAACGCATCACCGGCGCCGGTGCCGTCGACCGGAATGATCTCCGGCGCCGCCGAGCCCGCGATCTGCCGGCCGTTCTCGTAGAGCACCGCGCCGTTGGCGCCGTCGGTGACGGCGACGAGCTTGCCGCGCTTCACGACCTCGTACTCGAGCCGGTTCACGACGAGCAGGTCCGGCTCGAGGTCGAGCACCCGCGCGGGCGCGGCGTTCAGTGCGAAGAAGGATGCCTTCTCGGCCGCGGCGAGCACGACCTCGTCGGGGACCTCGAGCTGGCAGAGCACCGCCCCCTCGACCGGACGCGGCGTCAGTTCCGCGTTCGCGCCCGGGAAGACGGCGATCTGGTTCTCACCCTGCATGTCCACGTAGATCAGGGCCACCCCCGTCTGCCCCTTGCGCTCGAGCTCGAGCTCGACCCCGGCGGCGATCAGCCCGCCGAGTGCCACCTCGGCGAAGTCGTCGTTCCCGACGGCGCCGATCATCCTCACCGACGCCCCGAACTGCGCGGCAGCGACCGCCTGATTTGCCCCTTTTCCGCCTGCATGGCGGCTGAACTGCCGCGCCGCGACCGTCTCGCCGGGCCGCGGGAGCCGCTCCATCCGGGCCACGAAGTCGAGGTTGATCGACCCGACGACGGTCAGCTCCACTGCCATGCGCGGAAATCTACGCCGCGAGAGCGCGCACGTCGTCGTGCACGCGGAGGAGCAGGTTCTCGCGCAGATCGAACAGCCCGGCCCAGAGCGAGCCGCGATCGGGGCTCGCCTCGAACTCGACGGCCGCGGACAGGCCTTCGAGGGCGCGGATGAGCACGGCGAGCTCGAGATAGGCAGCGGTGACCCGGTGAGGATCCGCCTCCACCCCGGCCCGCGTGAGCACCGGCGCCCAGTCGATCAGCTCCGCCTGACTCGGCTCGCCGAACCACGATCGCCCCTCCGCGCGCTCGGGCTCGAGCTCGACGAGGTAGCGGCCGAGCGGCTCCTCGAGCTCGTCGAGTGCACCCTCGACGCGTTCGGCGGTGTCCTGTAGCGCCGCGGAGCGGGCCTCGGCGGTCGACGGCTCCGCCTCGCCGCGAGCCCAGCGCTCGAGCAGCCGGCAGAACCCGAGCGCCGCCGTTTCGAGCACCGAGAGCCGGTCGGTCAGAACGCGCGCGGTACGCTCGTCGGCCGCGTTGTCGGCGATCGCCTGCGCCCAGCCGGTCACGTCTCGACGACGACGGGGAGAATCATCGGCCTGCGCCTGGTCCGGTCGTAGACGAGCTGGCCGATCCCGTCGTGCAGGTGCTCCTGGATCAGCTTGATCTCGCTGATGTCCTCGGCGAGGAGCTCACCGAGGATGCCCTGCGCCTCGTCGCGCATCTCGGTCATCAGCTCGTCGGACTCCGCGAAACCGCGCGAGATCAGCTCGGGCGCGGCTGCGATCCCGTCGGAAAGGGTCGCGACGACGATCAGGACACCGTCCTCGGAGAGATGGCGGCGGTCGCGGAGAGCGACGTCCGAGAGGTCGCCGACCCCGAGCCCGTCCACGAAGGTGATCCCGGCTTCGACCCGGTCGACGACGCGGACGCCGGCAGCAGACAGCTCGACCACGTCGCCGTTCTCGACGATCAGGATCGACGAGGCGGGCACCCCTGCGTCCTGTGCAAGCCGAGCGTGCGCGGCGAGCATCCGGTACTCGCCGTGGATCGGCATCACAGCCTTCGGCCGAAGCAGGCTCAGCATCGTCCGAAGCTCTTCGGAACGCGCGTGACCGGACACGTGGACGTCGGCGTTCTCCTCGTGGAGCACCTCGGCTCCGCTGCGGGTGAGCCGGTTGATCGAGTCGTGGACCCGAAGCTCGTTGCCGGGAACGGCACGGGCCGAGATGATCACGGTGTCGCCCCGCTCGACCCGCACTGCAGGATGGTCGTTGTAGGCGATGCGGGTGAGCGCCGAGAGCGGCTCGCCCTGCGACCCGGTGCAGAGGATCAGCTGGCGCTCCGGTGGCAGCTCGTCGAGATCCGCCGGGCGCACGAGGAGATCGTCGGGCGCCTCGACGTAGCCGAGATTGCGTGCGATGTTCAGGTTCTTGCGCATTGAACGGCCGATCACCACAACGGATCGGCCAACCTCGTCGGCCACGTCGATCGCCTGCTGCATCCGGTGGATGTTCGAGGCGAAGCTCGAGATCAGGATCCGGCCGCGCCGACTGGGGATCAGCTGGCGAAAGGCCTCGCCGACGACTCGCTCGGAGCGGGTGAAGCCGCGCTGTTCGGCGTTCGTCGAGTCCCCGAGCAGGAGATCGACACCGCGGTTCCCGAGCTCGGCGAGCATCCCGACGTCGGTGCGGAGCCCGTCGACGGGCGTGTGGTCGAGCTTCCAGTCGCCGGTGTGGAAGACCCGCCCGGCCGGAGTCTCGATGCAGATGCCCACGGCATCCGGAATCGAGTGAGCCATCCTGACCATCTGGATCCGGAACGGGCCCAGGTCGATCGGCCCCGAGTCCGGCCCGGCCTCGCGCAGCTCGGTCGCGTTCAGAAGCCCGTGCTCGTCGAGCTTCGACTTCACGAGCCCGAGCGTCAGACGCGTCGCGACGAGCTCTCCGACCCGAATCTCACGCAGAAGGTAAGGAAGCGCGCCGACATGGTCTTCATGCGCGTGGGTGAGCACCACCGCACGGACCTCGCGGCCCTGGAGGTACCCGAAGTCGGGCAGGATCAGGTCGACGCCGAGATGCTCGTCCCTTGGAAACGCGAGCCCTGCGTCGACCACGAGCGTCTCCCCCCCGAACTCGAAGACGGTCATGTTCTTTCCAACCTCGCCGAGACCGCCGAGCGGGATTACGCGTAGGGACTCGTCACTCACCTGCCGACAAGCATACGGGGATGCTCGGGTCGCGGGAACCGCTTGGTCAAGCCGTTTCGGTGCGGCTGTCCCTCGAACCAGGGAACTTGCCGCCCTCCCCCTTCGAGGGGAGGGAAATCACCTCCCGAGCAGCCAAAACGTGCCTATGCGTCGGAGCTCACGCTTGTCGGTCATGCCCGTCGCAGCCGTCGCCGTCGCCAGCTCGGGCCCTGCCCGGTAGCTCAGAGGGAGCGCTCGAATTTCCTCGATGCCGAACACAGCGACGGCCGGCGCCTCTCCTGAGGTGGCTTCAACCGGTTTCCTGATCAGCGTCGTCGCGTGCCTCGCGACGACGCTCGTGATCTTTACCTGGCACGGCGCCGCGATCGCCGCACGAGCCAATCCGGTAGACGTCGCGGTCTTCTTCGTCTCGACCGCGGCGCTGATGCTGGTCGCGGTGGACATCGACGGGAGAGACTCGATGAGTGTCGCAGGCGTGATGCTGCTGGCGACCGGCTTCACGTTCGGCGTCGGCGCCGGGATCCTCGCCGCGATCCTCGCGGCCGGTCTCCAGGCGGTAAGCCGGCACGCGAAACCTCACAAAGCGGTCTTCAACGCGGCAAGCCTCGCGATCGCCGCCGGCGCCGCCGGCGCCGTCTACCACGGCCTTCCCCACCCGGGCTCGCCGCTGGAGGCTCTCGTCCGCGGCTACGCGGCCGGCGTCGCATTCTGGATCGTGAGCATCTCTCTGCCGGCGCTCATGATGAGCGTGGCCCAGGGGATCGGGTTCCATCAGTTGTGGAGAGAGAACCTCCGCCGGCACACGTTCCACTACCTCGCCTTCGGGCCGCTCGCGCTCGCCTGCGCGATCGCCTACGACCAGGTCGGGCTCGTCGGCCTGCTGGCCTTCGCACTGCCCCCTGCGCTCCTCATCGTCTCGTTGCAGCAGCAGATCGAGAAGCTGCGTGCCTCGGCCGCCGCGATCGGCCGCACGAACGACGAGCTGCGTCGCGCGAACGCCGACCTGACCGACCTCTTCGAGTTCGCTGCCGGGCTCGCCGCGCAGGCCCACGACAGCCGGCAGCTCGTCGTGTACGCGCGAGAGAAGCTGTCTCGGCTCACCGGAGCGCATGTCGAGATCACCGTCGGCTCCGAGATCCGCGAAGGCGCGACTCCGCTCCTTTCGGCGGGGCGCGTCGTCGGTGGGCTGCTGATCCAGGGAGGTGACCCACAGCGCTGGGCGCGTCTCCGCGACGTGATCGGGCCCCAGCTCGCGACGGCACTCGAGTCGACCACGCTCGCCGAGGATGTCCGCACGACGCATCTCGAGACGATCGCCGCGCTCTCCCGGTCGATGGAGGCGAAGGACAACTACACCGGCGGCCACGTCGAGCGCGTCTCCGATATTGCCGTCGGGCTCGCGAAGCGTCTCGGGTTCGCCGGGTCGGATCTCGACGCAATCGAGATCGGCGCCCTGATGCACGACATCGGCAAGATCGGGATTCCCGAGTCGATCCTCCACAAGCCCGGCCCGCTCGACAACGACGAATGGATCGTGATGAAGCGGCACCCGGTGATCTCGGAGCTGATCCTGTCCGAGATCGACCTCTCGCCCGTCGCGCTCCAGATCGCCCGCTCCTCCCACGAGCGCCTGGACGGTCAGGGCTACCCGGACGGGCTCGAGGGCGACGCGATCCCCATGCCGGCCCGGATCGTCCTCGTCGCCGATGCCTTCGATGCGCTCACCACGGATCGCCCCTACCGCCGGGCCCGCCGCCCGAAGGCCGCGATCGAAGAGATCGCCCTCAACTCCGGCAGGCAGTTCTGCCCGCGCGTCGTCGCGGCGCTCCGCGCCATGTATCGGGAGGAGCCCCAGATCCTCGGCGAGATCGGGCTCACGGTCATCGCGAGCTAGCACCCCGTCCGCCCCACGCCCGGGCCCCGAGCAAGGTCGCGAGCCTGTGGAACAACCGGTACCCGCGTGTCACAGTTTCCGGGGTAGCCTCAACGGCATTGGGGCGGGAGGCGGGTCTCCCGAAAAGCACAGTCTCGCGCCCGAGCGAGCCGGCCGAGCTCGAACGGCGAGAGATCCGGGGGGTGGGCGAGCGAGGCGCCGCCGCGGGCTACGCGGCGACGAGCAGGCCGAGCCGCGAGAGGCATGATCGAACCTGCTCGAGCTCCTGGTCGGTCGGGGGGACGAGCGGAAGCCGATACCCGCCCGCATCGTGGCCGAGCAGGTTCAGCGCGGCCTTGATCGGGATCGGATTCGTCGTGATCCCGAGCAGGTCGTAGGCGGGGCGCAGCTCCCCGTCGATCTCGCCCGCGCGGGCGAAGTCGCCTTCGCGGGCCGCCCGGACCTGCTCCGCGACCTGCGGGCCGACGATGTGCGTGTGCACGCAGATGCCGCCGACTGCGCCGAGCTCGAGGAACGGGAAGACGATGTTGTCGTCGCCGGCGTAGAGGTCGAGCCCCGATTCCACGATGTGGCGCGCCTCCGAAAGGCTCGAGTTCGCCTGCTTGACCGCTCGCACCGTCGGGATCTCGGCGAGCCGGGAGATCGTCTCCGGCTCGATGTTCACGACGACGCGGCTCGGGATGTTGTACGCGATGACCGGCCGGTCGCTCACCCGGGCGATTGCCTCGAAGTGAGCGACGATCCCGGCCTGCGGCGGCTTGATGTAGTACGGCGTCACGACGAGGAACGCGTCGGCGCCGAGTGCGTGCGCCCGTTCGGTCAACTCGATCGAATGAGCGGTCGAGGCGGTGCCGGTGTTCGCGACGACGGTCGCGTGCCCGCCGACGGCCTCGATCCCGGCTCGGATGAGATCGAGCCGTTCAGCGTCGTCGAGTGTCGAGCCCTCACCGGTCGTTCCGGCGACGACGATGCCGTCGGAGCCGTGATCGACCAGGTGCCGGGCGAGTGCCTGGAAGGCGTCGAAGTCGATTCGACCGTCGTCGCCGAAAGGCGTGACGATCGCCGTCATGACCGCGCCGAGCATGCGTGAATCGTAGAGACTTTGCGGATGGCGCGGTTCGTCCTCGTGCACGGTGCCTGGCACGGCGGCTGGTGCTGGGAGCGTCTCGTGACCGAGCTCCGAGACCGCGGGCACGAGGTGTCGGCGCCCGATCTACCCTGCGACGAGCTCGGGCTCACGGCGCACGACCATGCCGCACGTACCGGCTCGGACGGGGAGAGCGTCGTCGTGGGGCATTCGCTGGCGGGGCTCGTGATCCCCTTCGTGCCGGCGCGGCTGACGGTGTTCCTGGCGGCGCTCGTGCCGGTCGAGGGCGTGTTCTCGGGGCTCGCGCCGGGTTTCCCTGCGACCGATCACGATGCGCTCGGCCGCTCGTACTGGCCGACGCTCGAACGCGCCGGGCGCGGGCTCTATCCCGACCTTTCGGCCGGCGACGCCGCCTGGGCGTTTCGCCGGCTCAGGCCCCAGGCGCGGGTCGACCCGGTGTTCGACCTTCCGCCCGGCCCGCGCGCCTCGATCGTGACGCTACGCGACGCTGCGATCCGGCCGGAGTGGCAGGCGGAAACGGCCCGTACCGCGCTCGGCGTCGAGCCGATCGAGCTCGACGCGGGCCATTCGCCCTTCGTCACGCATCCTCGCGAGCTTGCCGATCTGCTGGAGTCGCTCGCGTGAAGCGGTAGACGCGGTCCCGGAGCGCTTCGACCCTCCAGTCGGCCTCCGCGCGGGCGAGGAACTCCGCCGCATGCGGGCGGCCTGGCTCGGCGAGGAGAACCTCTGGGGCGAGTGCCGGGAGAAGCGAGAGAAGCGCCTCGGCGTTCCGCTCCTCGTAGAGCAGGTCCGACCCGAGGACGAGCTCGAAGGAGCCGGCGAAGGCGCGCCAGTCGCCGTGACGGGCGTCGAGCTCGAGCTCGTTCCGTGCGGCGTTGTCGCGCAGCAACTCGACCGCCGGCGCCGCCCAGTCGAGCGCGGTCACCTCCGCCCCGCGTGCCGCCGCGACGAGCGACGGCACTCCGAGGCCGCAGCCGAGCTCGACGACGCGGATTCCGTGCATCGTCTCCGGCAGGGCGCGCGCGAGCGCGAGCGCCGAGGGCCAGAGCTCGGCCCAGTACGGCAGGAACTCGTCGTCCGCGAACGCCTCCTCGTCGAGCAGCTCCTCCGGCGCGCGCGGGCGGAGCAGCGAGAGCGCGAGCCCGCCGAACAGGATCGTCTCCTCGACGAGATCGCTCAGAGCAGCGCGTCGAGCCCGACGGTGACGCCCGGCGGCAGTCCGCCGAGCTTCGAGAGCGCGAGCTCGACTCCCGGGACGAAGGCGTCCCGCGAGCTCGTGTCATGCCTGATCGTGAGCGTCTCGCCCCGCCCGCCCAGGAGCACTTCCTGGTGGGCGACGAGGCCCGGAAGCCTGACCGAATGGATCGTCGGATGGCCCTCCATCGCCGCAGCCGTTGCGAGTGCCGTGCCGGAAGGCGCATCGAGCTTCGTCTCGTGGTGGAGCTCGACGATCTCGGCTGCCGGGAAGTACTTCGACGCCTCGCGGGCGAACCGCATCATCAGCACCGCGCCGAGGGCGAAGTTCGGCGCGTAGAACACCGGCACACCGGCCGCTTTTGCGGGCCCGTGCACCTCCTCGGGATCCCAACCGCTCGTTCCGACGACGCACGGCACCCCCGCCTCGACCGCCCGCAGGATGTTCGGGACCGCCGCCGACGGCGTCGTGAAGTCGACCATCGCGTCCGCTTCGGCCTCCGTCGCCACGAGCTCGTGCCCGGCCTCGACGAGCGCCGGACCGAGGATCCCGCCGACCTTGCCCGTCTCCGGAGACGGCGGGTTGTAGCCGTTGAGGATGATCTTCACGCGGCCTTTCCGAGCGCAGGAGTCGCACGTTCGATCGCATGCTGGAAATGCTCCTCGCTCGGGCCGATCCCGGCGGCCGAGAGCCGCTCGGGATCGAAGAGCTCGGCTGCGAGCGCACACACCGTCTCCGCATCGACCGCGTCGATCTCGGCCGTCAGGCGGTCGAGCGAGAGGATCTCGGTCTCGGTGATGATCGACTTGCCAAGCCGCGTCATGCGGGCCGAGGTCGACTCCATCGAGAGCAGGAGCCGTCCCTTGAGGTTCTCCTGGGCGCGTGTGAGCTCGCCGTCGCGCAGGTTCCCCGCGGCGATGTCGGCGATCTCGTCGACCGCGATCGCGAGCGCCTCGGAGAGGTTGTCCTCACGCGTGCCGACGTAGATCCCGACCTGGCCGGTGTCGGCGTACTGCGAGAGGAAGCTGTAGACGGAGTAGGCCATCCCCCGTTTCTCGCGGATCTCCTGGAAGAGCCGCGAGGACGCCGAGCCGCCGAGGATCGCATCGAGGATCGAAGCGGCGAAGCGGCGGCGGTCCGAACGAGAGACGCCGGTCGCGCCGAGGCAGACGTGATACTGCTCGGTGTCCTTACGCAGGAAGCGGAGCCCCGGCTTCGGCAGCTTCACGAGCGGCGGCCGGATCTTCGGCTTGCTCGGCGCGGCGCCGGCTCGGCGCTCGAGCGAGCGCTGGACGAGCTCGACGAGCTGGTCGTGCTCGATGCTCCCGGCCGCTGCGACGACGATATTCGCCGGCGAGTAATAGGCGTTGTGGTGCGCGCGGAGGGCGCGCCGCGAGACCCTCGAGATCACCTCGGCCGTGCCGATCACGGGCCGCCCGAGGGCGTGGTTCCCGAAGACGGCCTCTCCGATCAGGTCGTGGACGAGATCCTGCGGCGTGTCGTCGTACATCGCGATCTCCTCGAGCACGACGGCGCGCTCGGAGTCGAGATCCTCGAAGAGCGGCGCGAAGACCATGTCCCCCATCACCTCGAGCGCGGCCTCGGCCTGGTTCTCGGGGACCCGGCCGTAGACGACCGTGTGCTCGCGCGAAGTGGCCGCGTTCAGCTCGCCGCCCATCCCGTCGAAGATCTCTGCGATCTCGAGCGCCCCGAAGCGGCTCGAGCCCTTGAAGAGCAGGTGCTCGATGAAGTGTGAGATCCCCGCCTTCGACTCGGTCTCGTCTCGCGACCCGGCGCCGATCCAGAAGCCGATCGTCGCCGACCGCACGTGCGGGAGCCGCTCCGAGATCACCCGCTCGCCCGAGTCGAGCTCGGTCTGCACCCACGATTCCACGGGCGGATCGTACGCGCCGCGGAGCCGGAGTCGTCGTGCCCGCCGAGGACAGGAGCCGAGCGCCGGTGCGCGTCCGACCGGGAGGAGCCGATTGCGCTAAGATGGAGAAGGTCAGTCACTCGAGCAGGAGGTGCGCTTGGAGCTGATTCCACCGGACAGGATGAGCGGGCGGAGATGACTCCGCCGCCCGACCGGCAGAGCACTCGAGAACTCTGTTGATCGGTTCGTAAAACCGAAACGCGCTCGCACTGCTTCCTCTGTTTCCGGCGCTGCACTGCCGTCGGCGCGGACATGAAGCCCCGCTTGAGCGCGTGACAGGAACACGAGGGGTGCGCCTGACTTGGAGGCGCACCCCTCGGAGTTTGGAGGCGCACCCCCCGGCGTCTAGGACAACAGGATCGGCCCGAGACGCTCCGGCTCGCCGGGGCCGGCAGCGTCCCGGCGGAGGTGAAGCTGGTACCAGGTGACGTCGTGCCAGGCACCGGCCTTCCAGCCGATGCGGCGATACGTGCCGACGCGTTCGAAGCCGACCGATACGTGCAGCGCAGTGCTCGAGGGATTCGGCTCGGCGATCCCTGCGCAAAGGGTCCAGATCCCGCAGTCGCGAAGGCGCGGGAACAACTCCGAGTAGAGCGCGCGACCGATCCCGCGGCGGTGCACGCTCGGATCGACGTACACGGCAACGTCGGCGGCCCAGCGATAGGCCGCGCGCGCGCGGTGCGGGCTGCCGTAGGCGTAGCCGACGACCCGGTCGGGTGTCTCGGCGACGAGCCAGCACCACGCCGAGGCCATGCGCGAGGCCACCTCGGCGGCATCGGGCGGGGACTCCTCGAACGAGGCGATCGAGTCGAGGACGTACGGTGCGTAGATCGCTGCGCAGGCAGCCGCGTCGGCGGTCGAGGCAGCCCGGACTGTGATCGGCATCGTCGGTGCTCCCCTAGGCCGCCGGGCCAGGCCGTTGCCGTACGAGCTCTCCGCAACGCGACATCGATCTCGAGGATAGGGCAGCCGCCTGTGCGGCTGACCGACCGAATAGACTCTCGGCCTTGCGGCGCGTGGTCGAGCCGACTGCGCGACGTCGTCACGGCCGAGGCTTTCAGCAGCTCCGATTCGACGTCGTCTGATCAGAACCCACCGAGGAACAGGAGGGGCAAGTGATGGCAAGACCGCGCCTGACCACCTATTTCGAATCGTTCGAGACGGACGTCCACGGACAGATCTTCATGACCGGCCCTGTCGACATCTCCGAGCACGCGAAGGTGAATCTCCAGATCACGCAGTTCCCTCACGCCGCGGTGACGATGACGGTCAACTGCGCAATGGGCAAGATCAGCGGTTCGACGCTCTCGCAGGTCCTGGCGGCCTTCCCTCTCGGCACGACCGGGCCGATTCATTCCTTCGACGTGATCGGCCCGGAGTTCAACGTTGTGCTGACGGGCGGGCCACCGAATGTCACCGTCCCGATCCAGGCCTGGTTGTTCCTCAACTGACCTGCCGCCAGAGGCGCCCACGTTCGACGAAACCGGTCGTGCCTTGTTGTCCCATCGGGCCGCAGCTGAAGTTGAGCGAGGGGCGGTTCTCACCGCCCCTCGCTGGTTCCTGCTCGGGTCTGCCGCCGCGGTCGCCGCTGCGCGGGGCTGCCCTGGATCAGCCTTTCGTCACGTTGAACGACACGAGACGCCGTGCCGAGATGCCTCCGAGAAGGTCTTCTCCGTCCTTGCGAGCACGGATGAACATCACGAGCAGTTGCTGCTTCGGGCTCACGGGGAACCCGGGGAGGGCGGACATGGTCAGCGTGGCCCAGCCGTCGGAGCCGGTCATCTGCTCGGCCGGAACCTGGAACATGTTGTAGGGCACTGCCGTCACGTACACGAGTGCTCCCTGGACAGAGCCTCCACACCCGGAGATGTGGACCCGCACGCTCAGGGTGCGCGTGCCGAAGGTGACCGGCGACGGCGACACCTGGAACCCGTCGATGGCGAGGTGCGCCGGCGAGGTGATGTTGGCGATCGGAACGGTGCCGCCACTCGTCGTACAACCGTTCGAGGCGGGAGGCGTCGTCGTTGTCGGCGGCGCTGCGGCCGCGATCGCCGCGGTCGGCGCGGATGAGACTTCGCTCGCACCGTCCGCGTTCGTGGCTTTCACCCTGACACGCATCTTGTTGCCGACGTTCGTGCTCACGAGCGTGAATGTCGAGCTCCCGTTGTTCGGGACGTTCTTGCACGCGGAGCCGTTCGCGTCACACTGCTTCCAGCTGTAGCTGAAGGTGATCGGCGTCGTCCCGTTCCAGGAGCCGGGGCTGGCGGTGAGCACCTGCCCGACCGTGGGCGTACCCGAGATCGTCGGCAGAGCGTGGTTGGTCGGGGCAGCCGCCTGTCTTGCAATCCCCGCGCCTGCCGACGCCGCAAGCGCCAGGACAGCGGAGACGGTGAGGACGAGCCCCACCGAGACAGCAGCAAGCCGGAAGGCTTTCGTCATCCACGTGCGCCCGCACCCGAAGCCGATGTTTCCTTCCATGATTCCTCCTCCTTTTCTCCCCGTGCGGCAAGCGAACATCGCGAACAGGGATGGTTGGTGACCGGAGCATTGCACGACGCACCGTCGCGCCACGGCCCCGCGCCGGGCTCGGCTTCGGACCGGCGGCCCCACTTCGCGCCAGACGGGGCTGAGCTTTACTGCAGGCCGCGAGAGCCCGGCGACGTGAGCGTGCTCGCGTCCGAAGCGAGAGGGGCGGCTCGCGCCGCCCCTCTCTCGGTTCTCTGGCTTAGCGGCGTCCGCCGCCGCCGCGGCTCCCGCCGCGGTCGCCGCTGCGCGCGGGACGCTCCTCGCGGGGCGGGCGCGGCGGGGCATCCTTCGCCCGCTCGACCAGCTCCTCGGGAGAGACCATGTTGCCGTTCTCGTGCTTCTGGACGAGCTTGAGGCCGATCCGGCCGCGGGCCTTGTCGACCTCCTGCACGAGCACGTCCACCACGTCGCCGCGGGCGAGCACGTCCTCGATGTGAGCGACACGGCCCGGGCCGACGTTCGAGACGTGGAGCAGGCCGTCTGTGCCCTTCTTCAACTCGACGAAGGCGCCGAAGTCGGTCGTCTTCACGACTTTGCCGGTGAACTCGTCGCCGACCTCCGGGTCCTTCGTGAGAGCGGTGATCGCCGAGATCGCGGCGTCGCCCTTCTCGCCGGAGGTGGCGTAGACGAGGATCGTCCCGTCCTCCTCGATGTCGATCTGGACCTCGTAGTCGGCCTCGAGCGAGCGAATCGTCTCGCCGCCCTTGCCGATCACCATCCCGATGTACTCGGGGTTGATCTGCACGGTCGAGATCCGCGGCGCGTGGCTCGCGAGTTGCGTGCGCGGCTCGCCGAGCGCCTGGAGCATCCGGTCGAGGATCGCCTCGCGGGCATCGCGCGCCTGGGAGAGCGCGCGCTCCATGATCTCGCGGGAGACCCCCGTGATCTTGATGTCCATCTGGAGCGCGGTGATCCCGCCGCGCGTTCCGGCGACCTTGAAGTCCATGTCACCGAGGTGATCCTCCGCGCCCTGGATGTCGGTGAGGATGACGTAGTCGTCGCCCTCCTTGACGAGGCCCATCGCGATGCCCGAGACGGGCTCCTTGATCGGCACGCCGGCGTCCATCAGGGCCAGGGTCGAGCCGCAGACCGAGCCCATCGACGAGGAGCCGTTGGACTCGAGCGTCTCCGAGACGACCCGGATCGTGTACGGGAAGTCCGCGGCGTCCGGGATCACGGCCTCGAGCGCCCGCTGGGCGAGCGCGCCGTGACCGATGTCGCGGCGGCGCGGCCCCGTCATCCGGCCCGTCTCCCCCACCGAGTACGGCGGGAAGTTGTAGTGATGGATGTAGCGGCGGTCCTTCTCGAGCGAGAGGTCGTCGATCCGCTGGCCCTCCTTCGCGGTGCCGAGGGTGACGAGGGAGAGGATCTGCGTCTGGCCGCGCGTGAAGAGCGCCGAGCCGTGGGTGCGGGGGCTGACGGTCACCTCGCAGGTGATCGCACGGATCTCGGTCTCCGAGCGCCCGTCGGGGCGGCGCTTGTCGATCGCGATCTTCTTGCGGACGAGATCCTTGTAGATCGCGTCGGCGGCCCGCTTCACATAGCCCTTGGTGAGGCCGTCGAGGCCCTCGCCGTCGGACGAGCCGGGGAACCCAAGCTGGACCGTGTCGATGATCCGGTCGTACAGCAGATGCTGCTTGGCCGACTTCAGCTCCTTCGAGTCCTGCTCGGCATCGGTGAGCCCGCGTAGGTCGCCCTCGAACTGGGACCTGACGGCGGCCTCGGCTGCAGCCGAGCGCTTCTTCTCGAGCACTGCAGCAAGCGACATCCGGGTCTGGAGCTCCTTCTGGACGTCGGCCTCGGTGGACGACATCGTGAGGGCGCCGGCCTCCTTCTCGAGGATCTCCTCGACGATCCCGCCGGCGGCCTCGAGGCCGCGCTCGGAGATCCGTCCGGCGATCTCCTCGCCGTAGCGGTTCGTGATCTCCTCGGTGACCTCCGCCGACAGCCACTTGGCCTTGCCGGCCTTCGACTGGAGCTCCTCCTGGGCGGCGCAGAGCTTCTTGATCTCCTCGTGCGCCAGGTCGAGCGCCTCGAGGAGCTTGTCCTCGGGCACCTGGTCGGCACCGGCCTCGACCATCGTCAGGCCTTCCTTCGTGCCGACGACGATCAGGTCGAGCGTGCTCTCCTCGAATTGCTCGGGGAGCGTCGGGTCGATGATGAACTCGCCGTCGATGATCCCCACGCGCACGGCGCCGATCGGGCCGAAGAACGGCATCGGCGAGACCATCAGCGCCGCGGAGACGCCGTTGATCGCGAGGATGTCGTGCGAGGTGATCATGTCCGCCGAGAGGACCGTGGCGATGCACTGCACCTCGTTGCGGTAGCCCTTCGGCCAGAGCGGCCGGATCGGGCGGTCGATCATGCGGGCGGTCAGGATCGCACGCTCGGTGGGGCGCCCTTCACGCTTGAAGAAACCGCCGGGGATCTTCCCGGCCGCGTAGGCGCGCTCCTCGACGTCGATCGTGAGCGGGAAGAAATCCTGTCCTTCGCGCGCTTCCGTCCGCCCCTGGGCGGTCGCGAGGACCATGGTGTCTCCGGACCGGACGACGACCGCGCCGTCTGCCTGCTTGGCAAGCTTCCCCGTCTCGAACGTGATTTCCTTGCCGCCGATATTCACGGCCACGGAAACAGGAGCCGCTTGCTGCTCGGCTTCGATAATGCTCATTCTCTCTATTCCTCCACTGAACTTGGGAAGGGTGGAGGTTTGAGCCAGGCTGTGACTCCGAGAGCAAGCTGCCCGGCAGCCTCGCTCAAACTTCCACCCTCCGGGGCGTTGGAGCTAGCGGCGCAGGCCGAGCTCCTTGATGAGGGCTCTGTAGCCCTCGAGATCCTTCTTCTGCAGGTAGTTCAGGAACCGGCGCCGCCGGCCCACGAGCTTCAGCAGGCCGCGCCGCGAGTAGTGATCCTTCGCGTGCGTCCTCAGGTGCTCGGTGAGCCCGTTGATGCGCTCGGTCAACATCGCGATCTGGACCTCGGGCGAACCCGTGTCCGTGTCCGACTTCCCGAACTTCTTCGTTGCTTCCTGCTTGGCTTCCTTGGAGAGGGCCATCTCTAACCTCCTGGTAGTGAGTCGCCTGCGGCCCAGCAACGCCGCGCAAGGAAGACGCGTGCGGCCGAGTCCGAGGTCGCCTACAGGGTAGCAATTGGGCGCTTCGGACGCCCTGCCCTCGCCCCGTGACTCGGTTGAACCGCCTGACGATTCGCTGCTTCGGACGGCTACGCTCAAGGGGCGTGGCAGAAGAGTCCGTCTCGATCACCGACAATCGCACCGGAGAGACCTACACGGTGCCGATCGTCGACGGGGCGATCCGGGCGACCGATCTCCACGGCCTCGTCTCCTACGATCCGGCGTTCCTGAACACGGCGGCCTGCCGGAGCGCGATCACCTACATCGACGGCGATGCCGGGATCCTGCGCTATCGCGGCTACCCGATCGAGGAGCTCGCCGAGGCCGCCGGGTTCCTCGAGATCGCCTACCTCCTGCTCGAGGGCGAGCTGCCGACGGCGGCGGAGCTCGCGACCTGGGAAGAGGACGTCCGGGTGCATACCTACGTGCACGAGAGCGTCACGAAGTTCCTCGAGGGGTTCCGCTACGACGCGCATCCGATGGGGATGCTGCTCGGGACGATGGGCGCGCTCTCCACGTTCTATCCCGACGCGAAGGACATCGACGATCCCGAGAACCGGTATCTCCAGCGGGTCAGGCTGATCGCGAAGCTGCCGACGATCGCCGCGTACATCTTTCGCCACTCCCACGGCCTGCCGTACGTGCTGCCGCGGAACGATCTCGACTACATCGGCAACTACGCCAACATGACCTTCGAGATCGGCGGCGACAGCCGCGAGAACCTCGTGCTCCAGCGCGCGCTCGAGACGCTCCTGATCCTGCACGCCGACCACGAGCAGAACTGCTCCACGAATGCGGTGCGCGGCGTCGGCTCCTCGCGCGTCGATCCGTTCTCGGCTGTATCGGCCGGGATCGCCGCCCTGTACGGCCCGCTCCACGGCGGGGCAAACGAGGCCGTGCTGCGGATGCTCGACGTGATCGGCGAGAAGAAGAACGTGCCGGCGTTCATCGAGGGCGTGAAGGCGGGCAAGGGCAGGCTGATGGGCTTCGGCCACCGCGTGTACAAGAGCTACGACCCCCGCGCGACGCTGATCAAGCAGGCGGCCGACGCCGTCTTCGCCGAGACGGGCCTCAACCCGAAGCTCGAGATCGCGCTCGAGCTCGAGCGGATCGCGCTCGAGGACGACTACTTCATCTCGCGCAAGCTCTATCCGAACGTCGACTTCTACTCGGGGCTGATCTACCAGGCCATGGGCTTCCCGACCGACTACTTCACCGTGCTCTTCGCGCTCGGCCGGCTCCCGGGCTGGATCGCGCAGTGGGACGAGATGCTCACCGACCCCGAGCAGAAGATCGCGAGGCCGAAGCAGGTGTATACGGGGCCCGAGCAGCGGAAGTTCGTTCCGATCGGCGAGCGCTGAGCTCGCGGCCGAACCACTTCACTACGATCGGACGATGGAGAGGTTCCTCGAGCTGCGCCGCGCTGATCGGCGCCGACGGCTGCGACGTCCTCACGGCGGCGATCCCGCTCGCTTCGGCCTGACGGACTCGACCTGCGCCGCGCTGCGACCGTGCAGAGCAACGACCTCGTCGGGCAGCCGAGCTACGCGTGAACGCCGGCGGCAGCGAGGACTGCCGCCGCGGAGCGCTCGATGTCGTCCGCCGTCGTGCGCCAGTTGGAGACGGAGATCCGCATCGCGTGCTCGCCGAGCCAGTCGGTTCCACCGAGCCAGCAGGTGCCCTCCTGCCGGACGCGGGCAATCACGGCGCGTGTCTCCTCGCCGTCGCCGAACCGGACGAGAACCTGGTTCAGCACGACGTCGTTCAGGATCGTGGCGCCACCCGCCTCGAGTAGCTCCCCGAACAGGCGAGCGTTGGCGCAGCACCGTTCGACGAGGTCGGCGATACCGCTTCGGCCGAGCGCGCGGATCGCCGCGTAGATCGGGAAGCCTCGGGCCCGCCGCGAGAACTCGGGCGTCCAGTCGACCGAGTCGCGCATGCGCCCGTCCTTCGCCTGGACGAGATACGAGGCGGTCACGGACATCGCGGCGCGGTGAGCGTCTTCGTGCGCACAGAACGCGATCCCCGAGTCGTAGGGAACGTTCAACCATTTGTGAGCGTCGGTCGCCCAGGAATCGGCCCGGTCACCGCCTCGCATCAGCTCGGCGAGCTCGGGGGAGGCTGCGGCCCAGAGCCCGAACGCACCGTCGAGGTGGAACCAGGCTTCGCCGGCCTCGGCGGCATCGGCGATCGCGTCGAACTCGTCGAATGCCCCGGTGTTCACCTCGCCGGCCTGCCCGCAGACGATCGTCGGTGCGCCGCCGAGGTCCGGGAGCTCGCCGACGAGCATCCGCCCCTGATCGTCGGCGGGCACGACGTGGAGTGCATTGGCACCGATCCCGAGGAGCCGGAGCGCGCGATCGATCGTCACGTGGCGTTTCGCGCCGACGACGACACGGATCGGAGGGGAGCCGGCGAGGCCTTCGGCGGCGACGTCCCAGCCGGCCTGGGCGAGGACGTGGTGCCTGGCGGCAGCGAGTGCCGTGACATGCGCCATCTGACAGCCGGTCACGTAGGCAACCGACACGTCGGGCGGCAGCCCGAGCAGCTCGGCGAGCCAGCCGCGCGCGACCTCCTCGGCAACGGCGGCCGCGGGCCCGGCCGCGTAGAGCCCGGGGTTCTGGTCCCAGGCCGAGGTGAGCCAGTCGGCGGCCAGCGCGGCGGGTACCGCGCCACCGATCACGAAGCCGAAGTAGCGACCCGAGGCCATCCCGACGAGCCCCGGCTCGGCTGCTTCGACGAGTGAGTCGACGACGGCGTCGTCCTCCGTGCCGGCTTCGGGGAGCGGGCCGCCGAGCGCCGCGATCAGCTCGTCGACTCCGACCTCCGCGCGGATGGGACGCTCGCCGAGCGTCTCGATGAAGTCGGCGGCGTGGTCGGCGGTTCGGTGGAGGAGCTCGCGCTCGTTCACCTCGGCGACTGTACCTGCGAAGCTGGTGGCGGCATGTCGGACGGGATCCCGGTCACCGGAGTGAGCGAGCTCGTCCTCGAGGTGCTCGACCTCGACGCTGCCGAGCGCTTCTACGCAGGGGTGCTCGGCTTTCCCGTGGTCCTGCGCTGGACACACCGCGACGCGATCTGGGTGATGGCCGGAACCGGAACGCGCATCGGGCTCTGGCGACCGCAGGTCGGGATCGCCAAGGGGCGCGGCGGCGTGCACGTCCACTTTGCCCTGCACATCGACGATGCGGACTTCGACGCGGCAATCGAGCGCCTGCGCTTGCATGGCTACGAGCCGGAGGTCGTCCGATTCGAAGATCCCGACCGCGGCCGCGCGCTGTACGTCACCGACCCAGACGGCAACGTCGTCGAGTTCTGGACGTTCGACGTAGGGGGCCATCTGAGCGGCGAGTAGGCCGGAAGGGCGTTGCCGGGACGGGACCGCTTCGTTCGCGGGATCGTGTCGAACGCGGCTCCTGGGTCAGGGGCCGGCGAGCCCGAAAGGAGTGCCCTCGGAGTCGCGGCAGATTGCCCATCGTTCGCCCGGGTGGACGACCTCGCCGCCGAGCGATTCGACCTGGGCGAGCGCGGCCGCCAGGTCGGGGACGCCGAAGTAGGGCAGCGAGAAGCGATCGCCGGGACCGGTGCCTCGTTCGTGCAGCCCGACGACGAGCCCATTGAGATTCGTCTGCCAGCCGCGGCCCTCGCGCGAGGTGCGAGGAGCGAGCGTCTCTCCGAGCAATGCCTCCCAGAACTGCCGTGCCCGCTCCGGGTCGTCGGCGGGGAACTCGATCAGCTGCGGCGAGGCCACGCCCGGACGTTACCCGCCGAGCCCGAGAGCGGTAGCTCTCAAGGCCGTGTCGCAGCCCTCGTTGCGGCCACATCGGCCGCAATCTGGGCGATCAGCGCGTCCTCGCTCTCGAAGACAGCCTCGTCGCGGAGCCGGTCCCACAGCTCGACGACGACGCGCTTGCCGTACAGGTCGCCCTCGAAATCGAGCAGGAAGGCTTCGATCCGCCGCTCGGCGCCGCCGTAGTGTGGGTTGATCCCGATCGAGACGGCCGCGCGGTGGTCGAGTGCCGCCCCTGCGTAGATGCCGTACTCGGGGACGAGCAGAGAATGGTCGGCACGCAGGTTGGCGGTCGGGAACCCGAGCGTCCCTCCGCGGGCATCGCCGCTGACGACGATCCCCTCGACCTCGACCGGGCGGCCGAGCAGCGCCGCCCCGGCGCGGACGTCGCCCGCTGCGACTAGCTGCCGGATCCTCGTCGACGAGACGTCAGGGACGAGCGGAACCGTCCGGGCTTCCACGCCGAGTCGCCCGAAGGTCTCGATGTCTCCGCTCCGCCTCGCACCGAAGCAGAACCCCTCGCCGGCGACGACGAGCTCGGCGCCGGGCGCGAGCACGTACTGCTCGGCGAACGCCTCAGGCTCCAGCGCCGCGAGCTCGGGCGTGAACTCGACGACGAGCGTCTCCTCCACTCCGAGCTCGGCCAGCAGCTCGAGCCGCCGCTGGAGGGTCGAGACCAGCACCACGTCGTAGCCGAGCACCTCCCGCGGGTGCGGGTCGAAGGTGACCACGGTCGGCGTGAGCCCAGGCTTCAGCGTCGCGCCGATCACGGCGCGATGGCCGACGTGAACGCCGTCGAAGCTCCCGATCGCTACCGCTCGTGGACGCCGTTCGAGCTCGCCCGGGGCGCGCGCGATCCTCACGTCGCGTCCCGTCGCGACGCCGGCAACGCGGGAAGCGCCGTCGTCGTGCCGACCTCGGTCTCGAACGCGAGGACCTGAGCGCGGAGACCGTAGGGCACCCGCTCGAGCGCGTCGGCAGGAAGCCGGCCGAGCGCGTCAGAGACCGCCACGAGGCGACCCGGATCGGCCTCCTCGACCCGGAAGGGCCCGACGGCAGTCCGCCGCAAGGTCCTGCAGTGGCCGCCGAGCGCCTCGGCGATCGACCGGACATACGTGCCGGAAGACACGTGGAGCCCGAGCTGGACCCGATCGCCCGTATACGCGATGACGTCGAGCGCGTAGACCCGCGAACGACGCAAGGGCATCTCGACCTCGACACCCTGCCTCGCCAGCCGGTAGGCGCGCTCACCGCCGATCTTCACCGCAGAAGCCGTGGGAATCGGCAGCTCGATCTCACCGCGGAGGCCCGCGAGCCGAGCCTCGAGCGCCGCCTGGGCAGGAGCCTCGTGCCGTTCGCGCGTTTCGCCCTCTGGATCGCCGGTCGAGGTCGTCGAAGTGAGATCGACGTCCGTCAGATACCGCTTGTCCAGGCCGACAAAGCACGGCGCAAGTCTAGTTGCCGATCCGGACAACAACACCAGCAATCCGCTCGCAAACGGATCGAGTGTCCCGGTGTGCCCCGTACGGGCCCGTGTCCGCCGGCGAAGCTCGGCGACGAGCGCGAAGGACGAAGGGCCGGCCGAGCTTGTCGACGAGAACGATTCCGACGGGGCTGGCTGCTCGGGGGACCACGTCAGCTTCGCGCCGCTACGGCCGCCAGGAACTCGCGGCGGACGAACTCGATGATCCCCTCGACCGTGTCCTCGCTGGAGAAGCCGGCCGCCTGGACGTGCCCGCCGCCGCCGGACTTTCGCGCAATCGCCGACACGTCGAGCGCATCGCTGCTCGAGCGGAGCGAGATGCGATGCGTCGGGCCGCCGGCGGTCGGCGGCTCGCGGATGAGCGCCACGAGCTCCGAGCCCTCGGCCTGGCGCAAGAAGTCGATGATCCCCTCGGAGAACGGCTCCTGCGCCCCTGCCTCCGCAAAATCCGTGTCCAGCAGATACGACACGAGAACGCGGCCGTCCTCGTACAGGCGAGCGCGATCGAGTGCGCGGCCGAGCAGTTTCAGCTTCGCGAACTGAACGGTCTCGTACACCCATTTGAAGATCTGCTGCACATCGGCTCCCGCTTCGAGCAGCTCGGCGGCGAGTCGCAACGCCTTCGGAGTCGTATTCGCGTACTGGAAGCGGCCGGTGTCGGTCACCAGGCCGACGTAGAGCGCGTCGGCGATCTCGGGAGAGAGCGGGACGCCGAGCGCCCCGAGCAGGTCTCTCACGATCTCGGCAGTCGAGGATGCGTCTGCAACGACCAGGTTCACGGCACCGAACCGCGTGTTGTCGTGATGGTGGTCGACGTCGACCACGAGCGCGGCTCGTCCCAACACGGCCACGTCCGGCCCGATTCGCCGCTCGTTCGCGCAGTCCACCGCCAGCAGGACACGGTCGCCGAGATCCGGAGGAGGCTCTCGGAGCACCTCGGCGAGCGACAGAAACCCGTACTCGGCCGGAAACGGCGTCGTGCCCGCGAGCCACATGACGGCGTCCTTCTCGAGCGCGCGCAATCCGAGCGTCGCACCGAGCATCGATCCCAGAGCGTCGCCGTCCGGGTTCTCGTGGGTGACGACGACGAAGCGCTCGTGGTCGCGCAATACATCCACGACCGCGTCGAAATCAGTCTGGGGCGCCTGCCTCTGGTGCGTCATCTGAAGGGGTCTCCGGAGCGAGGTCGTCGATCAGCTTGGTCATGTGAACGCCGCGCTCGACGGTGGGATCGTATTCGAACTCGACGTGCGGGGTCCTCTTCATCTGCAGCTCGCGCGCAAGCCGCGCCTGGACAAGGTTCCGCGCGTGCTCCAGAGAGGCGAGTGCCGCCGCCCGCTTCTTCTTGCCGCCGAAGACCGACACGTAGACGCGTGCCTCCCGCAGATCCGGAGAGACCGAGACACCCGTCACCGTGACGATCCCGATGCGGGGGTCGCCGAGACCCGTGATCGCCTCTGCGATCACGGCTCGGACAGACTCGTTGACGCGACGCATTCGTTGGGTCATGAGCTCAGGCGGTTAGTCATCGGGGGACACGAGCATCAACTCGGAGCGGACGAGTATCCAATCCTGCCCTGAGACCCACTGCTCGGCGCGGCCGGCGAGCTCCTCGGCCTCCCGCGCCTCGCGGGTCGCGAAGGCCGCGGTCAGCGCGCAACGCTGCCAGAGGTCGTGATGGTCGACCTCGGCGACCGAGGCGCCGAAGCGGCTCGCGAGCTGGGCCTTCGCGGACAGAACGTGCTTGCGCTTGCCCTTCAGCGACGCCGCCTCCGGGAAGTGCAGCTCGAGCGAAAGGATGGCGACGTAACCCGGCATCGCCCTATTGTCTCCTACCCATGCGCCTCGCACTCCAGGTCGCCCCACAGCCGAGCTCGCAATACGCGGACATGGCGCTCCGGCTCGCCGGCCCCGAGCTCCGCGCCTCGCCGCTCGGTGCGCACCTTGTTCACGTCGAGTCGGCCCGGCTTGGCGGCGCGGACTACCTGCTCGCGACGCTGGACGACAACGCACGGGCCGAGGAGCTCATGCCCGTGCTCTCGTCGCTCGGCGCGACGAGGCATGCCTTCGAGTATCTCGACGTGACGAACGGGGCACCGTGTCCACTCCTGCGGCCGCTCGACCCGGTCGTAGCCCGCCTCCTTCCACGGGAGATGGCCGAGATCCGCCGGTACAAGGGGAAGACGAGCGAGATCTTCACCCGGGTGCTGCTCAACCTCTCGCTGTTTGCGGGCTCGTTCCTGACCGAGGCGAACGTGCGTCTTCGCGTCCTCGATCCGCTCGCCGGGGGCGGTACGACGCTTTTCGTCGCGCTGGCCGAGGGCCACGATGCGTTCGGGATCGAGCAGGAGAGACGTGACGTCGAGACGACGGCGGCGTTCGTCGGCGAGTACTGTCGCGAGGCTCGGATCCCACACAGCACGGTTCACGACAAGGCGAAGCGGCGCTACCGGTTCGAGCTCGGGCCCCGCGCCGACCAGCGCCTGCTGGTACTCGCCCAAGGCGACGCTCGCACCGCGGATTCGCTGCTCGCGGAGGTCCCGGGCGGCGCACGCTTCCACGCGATCGCGACCGATCTCCCCTACGGCATCCAGCACGACGGCGCCGCGGTCACGGTCGTTCGTGAGGCGCTCCGCGCCTGGGAGCGGGTACTCCACCCCGGCGGGGCGATCGCGCTCGCGTGGGATGCAACCCGCCTGCCGCGAGAGAAGCTGACCGAGGTCGTCAGCGCAAGCTCCGACCTGACCGTCCGCGACGACGGCCCCTATGCCGAGCTCGAGCACCGGGTCGACCGCGTGATCAAGCGCCGAGACGTGCTCGTCGCGGTCAAGCCCGTGTAGGAGCCTATTCGGCGGCCGTCGGTGCTTCGTCGAGCGAGGTGCGCTCGATCTCGCGCGTCTCGTAGACCTCGAAGATGTCGCCCTCGCGGAGATCGTTGAACCCCTCGAGCAGGATCCCGCACTCGAACCCCTCGACCACCTCGCGCGCATCGTCCTTGAACCGCTTGAGCTGGGCGACGGTCGTCTCGTGGATCCGGGCGCCGTCGCGGAAGATCCGGACGCGCGATCCGCGCCGCACGAGCCCGCTCGTGACCATGCAGCCGGCAATCGTGCCGACGCGCGAGGCCCGGAAGAGGGCGCGTACCTCGACCTCACCGATCACGGCCTCCGTCGCGACCGGCGACAGCATCCCGACGAGCGCCTGCTCGATCTGCTGGGTGAGCTCGTAGATCACGCGGTACTGGCGGATCTCGATGCCCTGCCGCTCGGCAAGCGCCCGTGCCTCCGTGGATGGGCGGACGTTGAAGCCGATGACCATCGCGTTCGAGGCGGCAGCGAGGTTGATGTCGTTCTCGCTGATCCCGCCGACGCCCGTGTGGATCACGTTGACGCGAACCTCGGGGTGGTCGATCTTCTGGAGCTCGCCGACGATCGCCTCGACCGAGCCCTGCACGTCCCCCTTCAGGACGATGTTCAGGTCTGCGACGCCGCCCGCCTGGAGCTGCTCGAAGAGCTTCTCGAGCGAGACGCCCCGGCTGGCCTGCTTCGCGAGCGACTCGCGCCGCAGCCGCTCCTCGCGGCGCTGGGCGAGCTCGCGCGCCTTGCGATCGTTCTCGACCACATGGCCAAGCTCTCCTGCCGACGGCGGCTTGTCGAGGCCGAGGATCTCGACCGGCTCGCCCGGGCTCGCCGCCTCGATCCGCTCGCCGCGGTAGTCGTACAGCGCGCGGACGCGGCCCCAGGCGTCTCCGGCGACGATCGCGTCGCCCACCTTGAGCGTGCCGCGCAGGATCAGCATCGTCGTGACGGTTCCCCGCCCGATATCGACACGCGACTCGATGATCGGGCCTGACGCGGGCGCGTCCGGGTTGGCAGTCAACTCGAGCTCGAGGTCGGCCACGAGAAGGATCTTCTCGAGCAGCTCGTCGAGGTTCTCGCCCTGCTTCGCCGACACCTTCGCCACCTGGGTGTCTCCGCCCCACTCCTCCGGCTGGAGACCCTGCGCCGCGAGATCGGCGAGCACACGATCGGGATTCGCGCCGGGGAGATCGATCTTGTTGACGGCGACCACGATCGGCACCTCGGCGGCGCGCGCGTGCGAGATCGACTCGAGGGTCTGCGGCATGATGCTGTCGTCGGCTGCAACGACGAGCACGGCGATGTCCGTGACCTTCGCGCCGCGGGCGCGCATCGCGGTGAACGCCTCGTGACCCGGCGTATCGAGGAAGGTGATCTTCCGGCCGTCGACCTCGGTCTGGTAGGCACCGATGTGCTGGGTGATCCCGCCGGCCTCGGTTTCGACGACGGCTGTCTTACGAATCGCGTCGAGGAGGGTGGTCTTGCCGTGGTCGACGTGTCCCATGATCGTCACCACCGGCGGCCGGGCCTGGAGCGAATCCGCGGCGTCGTCGAATGCCTCCGGCTCGCCGTCGTCGTCGCCCGCGTGCTTGATCGTCACCTCGCGGTCGAGCTCGGCGGCGATCAGCTGAACCTCGTCGTCGGTGAGAGTCTGAGTCGCGGTCTTCATCGACCCCATCTCCATCAGCATCTTGATGATCTGCGGCATCGGCACGCCGAATGCCTGCGAGAGCTCGCGAAGGTTGACGCCGGACTCGACAGTGACGGGACCGGTCTGCGGAGCGACCTCGCGCGGGGTCTTCGGTCCACGGTCGCCTCCCTGGCGGTCGCCTGGACGCTGCCGCTGGCCCGCGCCGGGGCGGCCGGTGCCGCCGTCGATGACGACGCGACGCCTCCGGTTGCCGGGGCCTCCGCCCCCTCTTGGTCTGATTGGTCTACCGCCTGGCACGCTCTCCGCCTCTCTTCATCAATGTCCTCAAGTGTAGAGCCGCGCGAGGGAATCCTCCACGCGGACAGTCCTCTTCAGTGTTCGATTGAACCCCCGATGCGCCTTCGCACGCTCGAAGCACGCGAGACGACGGCAGGTATACACACCGCGTCCGGTCCCGGGCCCCGCCTCGAGCGCACCGCCGCGCTCGTGGAAGCGCTGGAGCTCGCCCTGAGGCGCCTTGCGGCCGCAGCCGGCACATGTCCTCGTCGGGCTAGGCGTCGCCGCCACCCTCCCCGGCTTCCTCGGGATGGACGTGCACGATCGGAACGCCTTCGTCCGGATCGCCCGGGCCGGGCCGAACGTCGTCGAATCTCTGGGCCTCGCCCGCCACCGGAGCATCGCCTGGGCCCGCCGGGAACTCCTCGGGCTCGGGATTGCCGAACTCGGCGGCGTCTTCGGTGACCGGCTCGGGCTCGGCCGTGTCGGAGAGGTCCTCGAGCTCCGGCTCCGACTCCTGCACGATCGGGTTGACCTCGTCGTCGGGCTCGTGAAGCGCGAGCTCCTGATGGGCCGGGACGCCGCAGTACTTCGAGGCCGGAAGCGCGGCATTCGGGCAGCGCTTGCCGTTCGAGAGCACCGCCGAGCAGCGGCCGGAGAAGTCGCCCTCCTCGCCGTCCTCGCCGCCGAAGGCCGCCTGGGCCTCCTGCTGGGCGAACTCGCTGTCGGAGACGATGTCGATCTTCCAGCCGGTGAGCCGGTGGGCGAGGCGGGCGTTCATGCCCTCCTTGCCGATCGCGAGCGCAAGCTGGTCGTCGGGGACGACGACGGTCGCCTCCCGGCCGGCATCGTCGAGGTAGACCTCGCGGACGCGCGCCGGAGAGAGCGCCTTCGCGACGAAGCGGGCGGGCTCCTGGTTCCAGGGGATGATGTCGATCTTCTCGCCGCGGAGCTCGGAGACGACCATCCGGACCCGGGAGCCGCGCGGGCCGACGCAGGCCCCGACCGGATCGACGCCCTGGGTGTGGGACTGCACGGCGATCTTCGAGCGGTAGCCCGGCTCGCGCGCGACGCCCTCGATCGTGACGAGGCCGTCTGCGATCTCCGGCACCTCGAGCTCGAACAGCGTCTTGATCAGCTCCGGGTCGCGGCGGGAGAGGATGACCTGCGGGCCCTTCGTGCCGGTGCGGACGTCGGTGATCACGGCCTTGATCCGCGAGCCCTGCTCGTAGCGCTCACCGTCCACCTGCTCGGAGCGAGGCAGCAGCGCCTCGACCTTGCCGAGGTCGACGAGCACGTTGTTGCGATCGCCGGCCTGCTGGACGATCCCCGTGACGACCTCGCTGACGCGGTCGATGTACTCGTCGTACATCATCTCGCGCTCGGCCTCACGGATCCGCTGGAGGATCACCTGCTTGGCGGTCTGCGCGGCGATCCGCCCGAAGTTGTCGGGAGTGACATCCTCGCGCTTCATCAGCTCGTCGGGGACCTGCGACCAGTCGACGTCGAGGTCGTCGTCGGTGAGGAGCGTGTGGTTCTTCTCGCCCGTCTCCTCCTCGATCCGCTCGAGCTCGTCGAGGGCGGTCTCGCGCGCCTCGTCGAGCAAGCGGCGCTCGAGATCCTCGGGCAGCTCGATCGCGAACACGCGGTAGTCACCGGCGTCGTCGAGCTCGACGGTCGCATGACGCGACGCGCCTGGAGTCTTCTTGTAGGCGGCAAGGAGGGCGTCCTCGAGCGCCGAGAGCAGCGCTCCGGCGTCGATCCCCTTCTCGCGCTCGATCTCGCGTACGGCCTCAACGATTTCCTGGCTCATCGCGCACCTACCCTTCGTCGATCAGATTGGCCCGCACGATTGCGTCGTACGGTATGTCGACCGGCTCCCCGGTCCCGTTCGAAAGCTGGAACGACCGCTCACCGGCGGCCGTGACCTCGCCGCGCAGCTTCCTGTCGTTCGTCTTCAGGCGCACCATGTGCCCGACGGCGGCCTGGAAGTGCTCCCTCGTGCGCAGCGGCGGCTCGGGCCCGGGCGAGGAGACCTCGATCGCATACTGCTCGGTGTAAGGGCGGAGAACCCCGCTCACACGCTCGCAAAGCGCGTGATCGACCCCGCCCGGCTGGTCGACGTAGACGCAGAGCCGCTCGCGCCCCGTGACCTCGAGGGCGAGCACTTCAACGCCTGGAATCGCCGTTGTCACCGTGCGGGAAATCTCGCGATACAGCTGCTTCTCCTTCTCGTGTTGACCCGTTGCCATGCTCGCCTCTGACGGTGCTAGCTCACAAACTCTCCTGGCTCACAAACTGTGCCGACCACAAACTGTGCCGGCTCACAAAAAAAGGGCGCCACGCGCCCATTTCGACGTGCCCGAAATGTGGTATCCGAAGGGTAGCAAACGGCTTTCTCCGGCCGTCTCCGCGCGGACTATTCCAGGACGACCGTGACGGGGCCGTCGTTCGCGAGCTCGAGGGCCATCCGTGCGCGCTCCCGACCGGCGCCCCGGCCGCGGAGCGTGACCGTTCAGCGGGGGCTCGGCCCACTCCGGCCGAGCGCCGTCGATGCAACCCGAGAGGCTCCGCGCGCCCTCGGTCAGTAGCCCGCGGGCAGGCGGAGAATCGACACTGCTCGCCACTCGAAGCCGTCCGGAGGCGGCGGAGCCGCGGAGAGTGCATCGCTTGCGCTCTCAGCGTTCACGATCACTCCCTGACTGTGCGGTTCCCAACCGTCCTGATTCTTCTCGGCGCGGCGCTGCCACAGTTCCCAGGCGGCTGGACCGCGTTCGTTCAACAAGAAGCTCATGGGCGTCGTCTCCTTTGCTCGATTGGACGCCCGACGCAACCCAACGCCGGTGCCCTCGTGACCGACTATGACCGACGTCCTCCGCCGTCTCGCCGCCCGAAGGGCTAGGTCGGCCCGTTCGTTCCTCGACGGGAACTTCGCTCTACAACCTGGTGAGGCCCGGGTGGATGGTCTTCTCCGCCGCCGAGCCGTTCGGACCGATGCTCCGGGGAACCGGAAGCTGAGGCCCCTGGGGGCCGACAGCAGATCAGCCGTGCGCGACCCGCGGCCGGCGCGCTTCCCCCGCGAGAATCTCGCGGAGCGTCCACAGCGCGTTCTCGTGGCTCGCGCCTCCGAGCGCTCCGAGGCAGCCGGCGACCATCACGGCATCGTCGATCGTCGGCGCGGGCATCTCGGCCAGCCAGAGCTCGAGCCAGCGTGCGGCCATCCGCCGGGCTCGTCGCGGGTCCTTTCTGGCGAGGAGCGCCGTGAGCTCGAGGGCGTCGACCAGGCGAAGCGTCCCGAGCTCGCGCGCGGAGGCCTCAGCGGCGATGACGTTGCCGCGTTCGATTGCCCGTGCGAAGTTCGCGTGCGCCGATCCGTTGTCCCCCAAAGCGCTCCTCCGGTTTCCGGGGCCGGACAGCCGAGGCAGACTACCGGCACGCTCGGATCCATTCAGGCGTCGAGCACGATTGTCACAGGCCCCTCGTTGACGACCTCGAGCGTCATGCGGGCTCCGAAGACTCCTGTCGAGGTCGGAACACCCAGGGCGCCCAGCTGGGTGCAGAAGTGCTCGTACAGCGGTTCGGCGACCTCTTTGCTCGCTGCGGCCGAGAAGTCCGGGCGAGTTCCCTTCTGCCGTTTGCCGTCCGCGAGCAGCGTGAACTGGGAGACGACGAGTGCCTCGCCGCCGGTGTCGAGGATCGACGTCGCGAACTTTCCGCCGGCGTCCTCGAAGATCCGGAGCCGCGCCACCTTGTCGGCAAGGCGATCGGCGGTAGCGGCGGCGTCGCTGTCGGCGACTCCGAGCAGGATCACGAGACCGGGACCGATCTCGCCGCCGGGCGTGACCCGGGCGCGCGTCACACGCTGGACGACGGCACGCAAGCGAGCGTCAGCCGAGCTCGCGGATCCGGGCGGCGTAGCTGTCGTTCGCGGGGTTCATCGTGCTCGCGAGCTTGTAGTGGCCGTTCGCCTCTGCGACTCGGCCCTGCTTCTCGAGCACCCGGCCGAGGGCGTAATGGCCGTAGTCGTCCGTCGGCGAGAGCTCGAGCAGAGCGCGAAACTCGGCCTCGGCTTCGTCCCAGCGCTGCAGCCGGAAGTACGCGATCCCGAGCGCCTCGCGAATCGAGCCCTTGTCGGGTTCGAGCCGCTTGGCCTTCTCGAGCGGGACGGTCGCCTGGGCGTTCATGCCTTTCTTCAAGCGGCTCCGGCCCTCCTGGTACAGATCGTAGGCCTCAGTCATCGGCCAGGAGGCGTTCCACCTCGTCGAGAACGGCCGAGGCGATCGCGGGCTTCGGCGCCTTCGCAACCGGGCGATCGCCCAGCCGCGAGACGAGGACGACCTCGTTGTCTGCGCTCTCGAAGGCGATATCCGAGCGAGAGACGTCGTTGAAGACGACGAGGTCGGCGTTCTTCGTGGCCAGCATCTCGCGCTTGCGCTCGAGGCCCTGCTCGCCGAGATCGGCGCCGAAGGTCACGATCAGCTGACCGGGTTGCTTCACCTGGCCGAGGCGGCGTGCGATGTCGACCGTCGGAGCGAGCTCGACTGTCCACGGCTCGTCGCTCTTCGTGCGCTTGCCGGCGAGCGCGGCGACCGGGCGGTAGTCGGCGACGGCGGCTGCGAGCAGGGCGATGTCGATGTCGGCCAGGGCCTCCGCTGCGCCGAGCATGGCCTCGGCGGTCGGTGTCGAGATCGTCTCGATGCCGTGCGGCTCGGGAACGGCGAGGTTCGCCGCCAGGAGCACGACCTCGGCGCCGCGGCGGCGAGCCTCCACCGCAAGCGCGACTCCCATGCGTCCGGACGAGCGGTTCCCGACGAAGCGCGCGGCATCGAGCGGCTCTCGCGTTCCACCCGCAGTGACGAGGACGCGCTTCCCGGCAAGGCTGCCGGGGGCGAGAAGCTGCTCGACCCGGGCTGCGATCTCCGCGGGCTCCGCCATGCGGCCGACTCCCCACTCGCCCTCGGCCGTCTCGCCCTCGTCGGGACCGACGAGCTCGACTCCGCGGCCCACGAGCGTCGCCGCGTTTTCGCGCGTTGCCGGGTGGGCCCACATGCGCGGGTTCATCGCGGGTGCGACGAGAGTCGGGCCGCGATGCGCCAGGGCCGCTTCGGTCAGCAAGTTGTCGGAGAGCCCGTGGGCGAGCTTGGCGAGCGTGTTCGCGGTGCACGGCGCGACCACCATGATCTCGCCGCGGGTGAGGTGCAGGTAGACGTCCTCGTTCGCCGGCCGCCGTGCGAGGGCGGTGAAGGTCTCGGCACGGACGAAGCGCTCCGCGCCCTCGGTCACGAGCGGAAGCACGTCATGACCGGCCTTCACGAGCAGGCGCGTCAACTCGCAGGCCTTGTACGCGGCGATCCCACCGCTCACACCGAGGAGGATCCGGCTCATGCGCTCATTGTGCACTCGGGGGCTGCGAACGGCGCGCTCCGCCCGGTTCGCGGCCGTCCCGGGCGCGCGCGGGCCGGCCGTGCGAGTGTCGAGGCCGAGCGGGTGTGGAGAAACCGTTCCAAAGCTGTGACGGACGCGGCGCCTGAGCGGGCGTAGAATTGCTCTCGAGGGCGGAGGGGTGCGTCCCCACCCTGGGCGGGGGACCAAGGAAGCAGGCGGAGGGCGCGCCGTCTTCGCTGCCCGGCTGCCTTTTTCGCACGACTGAACATGCGGCGCGTTTTTCGCGCGCGCACGACAATCGGTGGTCCCTCTGGAACCGTTACTCGAAGCGCGGGAACGGCTTCCCGCGGACTGCGCGGCTAGCGCCGGTAGTCGTAGCTGATCTTGCCTTCGGAAATCTCCTCCAAAGACATGGTCAGGTAGTTCTTCGAGCGCGAGCGGATGAGGGGCGGCGGGAACTCGTCGAAGGTGCCTTCGCCGAGCTGGTGGTGGTAGTTGTTGATCTGGCGCGCGCGCTTTGCGGCGACGATCACGAGTGCGTACCGGGAGTCCACCTGGCTGAGAAGCTGATCGATGCGGGGATGAATCATGAGCCTGCCATGCTACCGGCAGGCGGCGAGCTCGCGTTCGACGAGCTCGACGCATTCGCCGGCTGCACGCTCGCGGTCGTCGTTCTCGACAACGTAGTCGAACCGCCCGGCGAGGCGTCGCTGCTCGGCGGCCAGGGCGATGCGCTCGTGGATCTCGCCCGAGCTCTCGGTCGCCCGTTCGCGCAGCCGGCGCTCGAGCTCCTCGAGCGGCGCGTCGATGAAGATCGTCAGGGCGCCGGGGATCCGCTCCTTCACGGCCAGTGAGCCGTTCAGCTCGAGCTCGAGAAGCGGAATGTCGCCCGCGGCGGCGATCCGGTCGAGCTCGGAGACGAGCGTGCCGGAGCGCTGGCCCCACGGGAAGACGTGATACTCGAGAAAGCCACCGTCGGCGAGCAGGTGGTCGAACTCCTCGTCGCTCAGGTGCCAGTAGTGCACGCCCTCGATCTCGCCCGGCCGCAGCGCCCGAGTCGTCGCCGAGACGGCGAGCCGAAGCTGTGGGATCCGGGCCAGCAGCGCCTGAACCATCGTCCCCTTCCCGGCACCCGAGGGGCCGGTGAGGACGAAGACCGGGCTGCGCATGCTCACGACGCTTGACCCGAAATGCCGGCGCCCCCGCCCGCTTGCGGCCCCTCCGCGAAGCCGGGCAAGATGCCCGACACACTTTCAGACGCGACGCGGCCGACAGCGCAGTGCACCCGACCAGCCCACCGTGATCCAGGCGAGACGCTCGAAAAGGCCGCGCTAGCGGTTGAAGAGGTCAATCAGTTCTTGGCGCTGGCGGTCGGAGAGGCCGCCCACCGTCTTCGACTGGCTGATACGGCACTGGTTGAGCATCCGCTGGGCCTTCACGCGCCCGAACTTCGGGACGGCCATCAACATGTCGAAGACCTTCGCCGTGGAGACGAACTCGGGCGGCTCACGCAGGATTTCCTCGATCGAAACGGCGCCCGACTTGAGATCCTTCTTGAGCTGCGCGCGCTTGACTCGGATGTCGTTGGCTCGTTTCAGAGCCTCCATTCTTTGGTCGAGCGACCTGACTGGAGCTTGGACCTGGGAGGCGGGCGGCACCATGCGAGGGGGCATACTAACAGCCTTTCTGCGCCGTGCAAGCCGCGACCGTTTCTCTCAGTTGTCCGGTTGGAAAACCGCTTCCTGAGCGGCGCAAAAGGCATTTTCTATGTTGTCAAGGCTGGCATTTGAGCACTCAAGAGCCAGCTCGTTGCGGACTCGATCGGGGGCATCCGGGTCGGCGAAGAGGGCCGTTCCGAGAGCCACGTGGGTTGCTCCGCATGCCACGAACTCCAGCACGTCTCGCCCGGAGCGGACGCCTCCCATTCCCACGATCGGCAACTCGGTCACGCGCCGGCAGGCATAGACGGCGGCGAGCGCGATCGGCTTCAGGGCCGGGCCCGAGTAGCCGCCGGTCGCCCGGGAGAGGCGCGGCCTCAGGTGCTCGTCGAGCGCGAGGCCGCGGATCGTGTTCACGAGCGAGAGCCCATCGGCACCGGCCGCCTCGACCGCCCGCGCGAGCTCGGCGATGTCGGGTTGGGCCGGCGAGAGCTTCGCGTAGAGCGGGAGGCGGGTCGCGGCACGGCACGCCGCGACGATCTCGGCCGCCGACTCCGGCGCCTCGTCGACGTTCGGGCACGAGAGATTGAGCTCGATCGTCACGTCGTCGAGAGCGGCACACGTTTCCGCGTACTCCGATGCTGCAAACCCGCCGACCGACACCCACAGCGGCACCCCGAGGCTACGAAGCGCCGGGAGCGTCTCCGCGAGGAAAACGGCGCGGCCGGGATTCGCGAGCCCGATCGAGTTGAGCATCCCCGACTCCGTCTCCGCGATCCGTACCGGCTGATTGCCCTCGCGCGGCTGGGGCGTCACCGTCTTCGTCACGAACGCGTCGAGCGACCGGGCGACCTCGGGCGCGATACGCGCATCGAGGCAGCCGCTCGCGTTCAGGAGGAGCAAAGCACCGGCCCTTCCACGCAGAGCCGGGTGAGCACCCCGTCGATCGGAACGACGCACCCGTAGCACGCGCCGTATCCGCAGGCCATCGGCGCCTCCCAGGCGAGCTGGGCCGAGGGCGCGAGAGCGCGCACGGCCTCGAGCATCGGCTCGGGCCCGCACGCGAGGATGTCGCGATCGAGCGGCATCGCCTCGGTGACGAGCACCGGGTCGATCACCACCTCCGCGTTCGGAACGAGGACCGCGGCCTCGGCATGTTCCGCACTGCGAAAACCCAGAACGGCCGGCGGATGCTCGAGTGCCTCCGCGAGATACGGGAACGGTGCGATCCCGATGCCGCCGCCGACGAGCAGCGGCCGAGCGACGTCGAGCCGGAAGCCGTTTCCGAGTGGACCGAATACCGCGATCCGATCGCCCGGCTCGAGCTCCGAGATGGCCGCCGTCCCGGGGCCGACGGGATCGACGAGGAAGCCAAGCTCGTTCCGGGGCGCCGTGCAGAGCGAGAACGGCCGTGGCAGCACGCGACCGGGCGCCTCGAGCATGAAGAACTGCCCCGGGACCCCGGTCTCGAGCCCTCCGCGCTCGAGCCGGATCAGCGTGTAGGTGCCGACGCGCTCCGCCGCGAGCACGGCCAGCCGCTCACGACGCTGCACTCAGAACCTCCCGGGCGGACAGGCCGGATTGGCGCTCCTGAAGGGAGAGCGGGGGCTCGGACCGGGCGTTCGCGATCGCGTCCACGGCGGCCCGAGCAACCGCCAGCGTCGTGATGCAGGGGACTCGCGCGACCACGGCAGCCTCGCGGATCGCGTAACCGTCACGGCGCGCATTCCGCCCCTGCGGCGTGTTCACGACGAGCTCCACCCCACGACTGCGAACGAGCTCGACAACCGCATCGCCCTTCTCGACGCGCCGAACCTCGATCTCGGCGAGCTCGAGCGCGGACGCGGTGCCTGCGGTGGCGACGAGCTCGAAGCCGAGCCCGGCAAGGGCCCGCGCCACGGGCAGGACGGCGACCTTGTCGGCGTCCCGGACGCTGAGAAACGCGCGTCCACCCGAGGGAAGCGCGCGGCCTGCTGCACGTTCGGCCTTCGCGAATGCCGTCGCGAAGTCGGCACCGCTCGCCATCACCTCACCCGTCGAGCGCATCTCGGGGCCGAGCACCGGATCGGCCCCGGCGAACCGCACGAACGGCAGCACCGCGGCCTTCACGTGGTGGCCGGCGCACACCGAGCCCTCCGCCGGTAGCTCGAGCCCGGCGATCGTGGCGCCGGCCGCAAGGCGGCACGCCGCATCGACGAGGTTCACGCCCGTGGCCTTCGAGGCGAAGGGGACGGTGCGGGAGGCGCGCGGGTTGACCTCGAGCACGTAGACCTCACCGCCGGCGATCGCGAGCTGGACGTTCAGGAGGCCCACCACGCCGAGTGCGGGCCCGAGGCGGCGCACGATCTCGCGAATCTCCGGTGTGTCGGACGGCGCCGGGAGCACGCACGAGGAGTCGCCCGAATGGATCCCGGCCTCTTCGACGTGCTCCATCACGGCGGCGACGTACGTCGCCTCTCCGTCGCAGAGTGCATCGACGTCGAGCTCGACCGCGCTTTCGAGGAAGCGGTCGACGAGCACCGCGCCCTCGACCGCCGCCATCGCGGCCCGTACGTCGGCCTCGTCGTAACAGACCCGCATCGCACGCCCCCCGAGCACGTAGGACGGCCGGACGAGCACCGGGTAGCCGACCCGTGCAGCGATCGCCACCGCCTCGTCGCCGCTCGCCGCAATCCCCCATTCCGGGCAGAGCACGCCGAGACTCTCGGCTAGCCGCCCGAACCGCTCACGATCCTCCGCGAGGTCGACGGCGGCGAACGGAGTGCCCAGGATCCGGTGGCCGGCACGCTCGATCGCGCGGGCGAGCTTGAGCGGCGTCTGGCCGCCGAACTGGATGCAGACGCCGACCGGCTGCTCCCGGGCGAGCACGTCGAGCACCGCCTCCTCGTCGAGCGGCTCGAAGTAGAGCCGGTCGGAGATGTCGTAGTCGGTCGAGACGGTCTCGGGATTGCAGTTGACCATCACCGCCTCGTAGCCCTGCGCCCGGAAGCTCTCGGCGGCGTGGACGCAGCAATAGTCGAACTCGATCCCCTGCCCGATCCGGTTCGGCCCGCTGCCGAGGATCACAACCGAGCGGCCAGGCTCCGGCGGCTGCTCGTCGCGCTCGCCGCGGGTGGAGTAGAAGTAGTTCGATGCGGCCTCGACCTCGCCGGCACACGAATCGACCCGTCGGAAAGCGACGGGCCGCCCTGCACGACCTTCAAAGCCGGTGCCAGACCTCTTTACAGTTGTAACGGCGTCGTCACCGGCCGGCATCCGCGATTTCCCCGCGACGCGAGTCATTTCCTCGCCAGCTCGTTCGGCATCCGCCTGGCCCGCCGCGGGAAAGGGGTCAGACCCCTTTACGGTTGTAACGGCCTGTCCACAGGCTTCGAGCTCGGCGGCAAACCACGGGTGGAGGCCCTCGGGCCGCCACTCGGCGTCGATCTCGAGGCCGCGACGTGCCTTGTCGAACGCCTCGGCGAACGTACGGCCGATTCCCATCGACTCCCCCACCGACTTCATCTGCGTGCCGAGGGTCCTGTCCGCGCCCGGAAACTTCTCGAACGCGAATCTCGGCATCTTCACGACGACGTAGTCGAGCGCCGGCTCGAAGCTCGCCGGGGTGGTTCCGGTGAGGTCGTTCGGGATCTCGTCGAGCGTGTAGCCGACGGCGAGCCGGGCGGCGACCTTCGCGATCGGATACCCGGTCGCCTTCGACGCGAGCGCCGAGGAGCGCGAGACGCGCGGGTTCATCTCGATCACGCGCATCTCGCCACTCTCGCGGTGGCGCGCGAACTGGATGTTCGAGCCGCCCGTGTCGACGCCGACGGCGCGGACGATCGCAACCGCCGCGTCGCGAAGCTCCTGGTAGGCCTCGTCGGGCAGGGTCATCTGCGGTGCGACGGTGACCGAGTCGCCGGTGTGGACGCCCATCGGATCGAGATTCTCGATCGAGCAGACGATCACCACGTTGTCGGCGCGGTCGCGGACGACCTCGAGCTCGAACTCGTCCCAGCCTTTCAGGGACTCCTCGACGAGGACCTGCCCGATCGGCGAGGCTGCGAGGCCCAGCTCGACCTGGCGCCGGAGCTCAGCCTCGCTCGTGACGAAGCCGCCTCCGTGGCCGCCGAGCGTGAAGGCCGGGCGGATCACCGCCGGGACCGACAGTCCCTCGATCTGCGAGATCTCCGTCACGATTGCCGACGCGGCGACGCGGAGACCGCATGACTCGACGGCGCGCTTGAAGAGGTCGCGATCCTCGGCCCGTGCAATCACCTCGACTCCGGCGCCGATGAGCTCGATTCCGAGCTCATCGAGGATCCCTTCGCGCTCGAGCTCGAGCGCCAGGTTGAGCGCGGTCTGGCCGCCCATCGTCGGCAGCAGCGCGTCGGGCCGTTCGCGGCGGAGCACCGCGGCCACGCCCTCGAGGTCGAGCGGCTCGACGTAGGTCGCGTCGGCGAAACCCGGGTCGGTCATGATCGTCGCCGGGTTCGAGTTGACGACGATCGTCCGGAAGCCGTCCTCGCGGAGCACCTTCAGCGCCTGGCACCCGGCGTAGTCGAACTCACAGGCCTGCCCGATCACGATCGGCCCGGAGCCGATCAAACAGATCGAGTGCAGGTCGCTACGCCGCGGCAAGGCGCACCTCCTCCGCCCAATCGGCCATGATCGGCCACGCGTCGTGCGGGCCCGGCCCCGCCTCCGGATGGAACTGCACCGAACGGGCCCGAAGCTCGGGGTAGGCAAGCCCTTCGACGGTTCCGTCGTAGAGGGACTCGTAGGTGGCGGCACGATCGGCACTCGGGGCGACCGCGAAGCCGTGATTCTGCGACGTGACGAGGACCCTCCCGCTCCGGCGCTCGACGACCGGATGATTCGCGCCGCGATGCCCGAACGGGAGCTTGAACGTCTCGAGCCCGCTCGCAAGCGCGAGGAGCTGATGCCCGAGGCAGATCCCGAGCACCGGAACACGCCCGACCAGCTCGCGGACGGTCGCCGTCTCCTCGACGAGCGGCTCGGGGTCGCCGGGGCCGTTCGAGAGCACGACTCCGTCGAATCCGGCGAGCGTGTCGGCGTCGACGTCGTGCGGGAAGACCGTGACCGACACGCCCGTCGAGGCGAGCCGGCGGAGGATCGAGCGTTTCGTGCCGTAATCGACGACCGCAACGCGAGCATCGCCGTCCTCCGAGAAGACGTAGGGCGACCGCGTCGAGACCCGCGAGGCAAGCGGCTGACCCGACATCGACTCCGCCGCTCGTGCGCGCCTGAGCGCAGGTTCGACGCCGGCCTCGCCGGCAACGAGCGCGGCCCGGAGCGCCCCGCGCTCGCGGAGATGAAGGGTGAGGCTGCGCGTGTCCACTCCGGTGAGCGCCGGGATCCCGTTCTCCGCCAGCCACTCCGTCCACTGCGGCCCGCGGGCCTCGCGCATCACCACGCCGCGCACGTGAACTGCACTGGACTCGGACCGACCGGAAGCAACACCGTAGTTGCCGATCATCGGGGCGGTGAAGCACACGACCTGGCCGCAGAAGCTCGGGTCGGTGACGACCTCCTGATAACCGCTCATCGCGGTCGTGAACACCGCCTCGCCGAGCGCGGTGCCGCTCGCGCCGACGCTCGCGCCGACAAACACCGTGCCGTCCTCGAGCACGAGAAAGCCGTCGCTCGTCATGCCTCGTAGGCGATCCGGCCGCCGGCGATCGTCAGCTGCACCTTGCCCTGGAGGCGCCGGCCGAGCAGCCAGGAGTTCGCAGACCGCGAGCGGAACCGATCCTCGCGCACCTTCCAGGTCGCCTCGGTGCTCAGGAGCACGAGATTGGCCGGCGCGCCGGCGGCGATCCGAGGCCGGCCGAGACCGAAGATCCGGGCCGGGCCTGCGGACATCCGTTCGAGGAGGGTCTCGAGCGGGAGCAGGCCGGGCTCGACGAGCGCCGTGTAGAGCACCGCGAACGCGGTTTCGAGCCCGGTGACGCCGAACGGCGCGGCTTCGAAGGGCACGTCCTTCTCCTCGCGCGAGTGCGGGGCGTGGTCGGTCGCGACCGCTTCGATCGTCCCATCGGCAAGGGCGGCGATGAGCGCCTCGCGGTCGTCGTCCGTCCGCAGCGGCGGGTTCATCTTCAGGTTCGGATCGAGGGAGCGGACCGCCTCGTCGGTGAGGCAGAGGTGGTGCGGCGTCACCTCGCCGCTCGCCTGGACGCCGGCCGCCCGCGCGCTCGCGAGAAGCTCTACCGACTCGCGGGCCGAGAGATGCATGAGATGCAGCGGCTGCCCGGTGTCGGCGGCGAGCGACAGCTCTCTGGAGACGCCGAGGCTCTCACCGAGCGAGGGCCAGCCCCCGAGCCCGAGCTCGGCCGAGACCGCCCCCATGTGCATGTGGCCGCCGCGGGTCAGGCTCGGCTCCTCGCAGTGCAGTGCGAGGCGCAGCCCGGTGATCGCGTTGTACTCGAGCGCGCGGCGCATGAGCCCCGCGGTCGCGACCGGGCGGCCGTCGTCGGTGAAGGCGGCGGCACCGGCCTCGGCGAGCTCGCCCATCTCCGTGAGTTGCATCCCGTCCTGTCCGACCGTGATCGCAGCGGTGAAGCCGACGGGGATCTGAGCCTCCTGCCCGGCGCGTGCCCGCAGGCCGCGAAGGACATCGGTCGTGTCGACGACCGGAGAGGTGTTCGGCATCGCGAGGATCCCGCAGTAACCGCCCGCAGCCGCGGCGGCGGTGCCCGAAGCGATCGTCTCCTCGTCCTCACGCCCGGGCGTGCGCAGGTGGACGTGTGGATCGATGAACGCCGGCGCGAGCAAAAGCCCGGCGCCGTCGATCACCCGGTGGCCGTTGACGTCGAGGCCTTCGCCGAGCGCCGAGATCGTGCCGCCGTCGATCCGCACGTCGAGCACCGCGTCGACGCCCTCGGTCGGGTCGAGCACCCGCGCCCCGCGCACGACGAGGTCGTCGGCCCCACGGCCGCCGACGAGGACCGAGGTCCCGCCTCCGTCGAGCCTACTCATGCGACCCCCACTGCGGTCTCGACCGCGACCGGCCCGGTTGTGAGGAGGTCGTAGAGAACGGCCATCCGGATCACGAGCCCGGCCCGCACCTGGTCGACGATCAGGGCCGCGCTCGAATCGGCGACCCGGGCGTCGATCTCGACGCCGCGGTTCATCGGACCGGGGTGCATCACCTTCTGCCCCGGGCGCAGGCGGTCGGGAGTGACGCACCAGAGCGCGCTGTACTCGCGCATCGAGGGGACGTAGTTTGCGCCCTCTTCCATCCGCTCGCGCTGCATGCGGAGGACGTAGACGATGTCGGCGTCGCGGATCGAGGCGATGTCGTAGGAGCGCTCGCCGAGCTCGGGCGGCAGGAGCGGCGGCGGGCCGACGAGGATGACGCTCGCTCCGACGAGCTCGAGCGCCTGGATCAGCGACCGCGCGACACGGGAGTGCAGGACGTCGCCGACGATCGCGACGTGGACCCCGTCGAGCCGGCCGAGCGACTCCTGGATCGAGTAGAGGTCGAGCAGCGCCTGTGTCGGGTGCTGGTGCTTGCCGTCGCCGGCGTTCACGACATGTGCGTCGGTGACCGAAGCGACGAGCTGCGGGGCCCCGATCTGCTCGTGACGGATCACGATCACGTCCGGGTCGTAGGCCGAGAGCGTGAGCGCTGTGTCCTTTAGCGACTCCCCCTTCTCGACCGAGGAGCCGCTCGCCTTCATCGACATGGTGTCGGCGGAGAGCCGCTTCGCGGCGAGCTCGAACGAGGCCGAGGTGCGTGTCGAGGACTCGAAGAACATGTTCACGACGAGGCGCCCTCGCAGGGTCGGCAGCTTCTTCGTGTCCCGCTCCTGCGAGCGGGCGAAGGAATGCGCGGTGGCGAGCAGCCGCTCGAGATCGCCGCGATCGAGATCGCGGATCGAGAGCAGGTGGCGGCGGCCGGCGCCGCTCGGCGGGCGGAGCTCGCCCGGAACGAGTTGGAGCGACCGGTCGCTCATTCCCCGCCCTCCTCGGACTCGGAGACGAGAACGACCCGGTCGACCTCGTCGACCTCGAGCAACCGAACCTGCACCCGCTCGTCGCGCGCTGTCGGCAGGTTCTTCCCCACGTAGTCGGGCCGGATCGGGAGCTCGCGGTGCCCGCGGTCGGCCAGGACGGCGAGCTGGACGCGCGCGGGCCGGCCGTACTCGAGGAGCGCGTCGATCGCGGCTCGGACGGTGCGGCCGGTGTAGAGGACGTCGTCGACGAGGATCACCGTGCGTCCCTCGAGGTCGAAGTCGAGCTTCGTGTCGTGGACGATCGGCTGCGCTCGACGCGGCGAACGGCCGTCGCGGACATGGACGTCGTCGCGGTGAAAGGTGATGTCGAGCTGGCCGAGATCGAGCTCCGTTCCGGCGCGCTCCGCGACGAGCCTTCTCAGCCGCTGGGCGAGCGGAACACCGCGCGTATGGATGCCGACGAGTGCGACCCCGTCCAGATCCTCGTTGCGCTCGATGATCTCGTGGGCGACGCGCGAGAGCGTTCGCTCGATCGCTTCGCCGTCCAGCAGGGTCCGCCCGTCCGGGGCGACGGCATGACGATTCATCTCACTCCTTCCCGACCTCACTGGGCCGATTTAAAGGCGTGCGCCGATTCAAAGGTGCGCTGCTAAGGCGATGCCGAATGTAGCACGGCCTCATGACGAGGCGCTCCCGCCGTCACGACGACCGCGACGAGGCCTGCCGCAGCCCCGAAGGCGAGCAGGATCAGCGCCCCGAGCTCGTGCGAGAGGCCGAGCAGCGACCAGATCGTCGCAGGCCAGGTGCGGAACTCGAGGCGGTTCGTGATCGACCAGGTGAGCTCGTCGAAGAGGCCGAGCCCGATCGACAGGGCGGAAAGCACGAGCGTGACGACACGCCAGCGGGCAAGCGCGAACGGGAGGCCGAGAAACAGGAAGGGCAACGCCGCCGTCGCGAACCGCGGCCCAGGCGAGAGACCGCCGTTCGGCAGGAAGTAGCCCGCGGTGTACAGGCAGAAGACGAGTGCGATCGCGATCGCGACCGCGGCCTCGGGTCGGCTCCGGCGCCAGAAGAGGACGAGACCGGCGGTTGCGGTGAGCAGCACGGGCGAGACGAGCAGCAGCCCGTGCCCGTCGAGCAGCAGCGTCCAGAGCCCGTTCAGCGAGGGCACGCCGACCCCGAAGAGGTTCTGCTGCTGCTGGCCGGTGAAGACATTCGACGTGTAGCGGTACGAGAGCCGCCACGGCGCACCGAACGCGAGCCAGTCGTAGCCTCCGAGAACGACAGCAGCCGGAATGCCGCCTGCCACGGTCGCGAGCGCCGCCCACCTCCCGCCGCGGAACGCCGCGTAGATGACGAGGATGAGCGCCGCGAGGCCGGCGGGATACTCGAAGAGCACGCCGACGCCGGCGAGCACCCCCACCCAGACCCAGTCGCGCCCCCGTCGCGCACGGGTGCCGAGGATGAACGCGGCGAAGAGCAGAAGCGCGTCCGGAAGGTGTCCGAACGTCGTGGGGCCGAGCGACCCTGCCATCGTCCCGACGGCGAACACCGCGGCCGTGAGAAGCCCCGCGCCCCGCACCAGCCCTTCGGCAACCCGGCCGACGAGAAAGGTCAGCCCGAGCAGCGCCAGGCCTCCCGACCAGAGACGGATCGTCCAGAGGAGCCAGGCGTGGGTCCAGACCTCTTTCGTCGCGTCGACCGCGTGCATCGCCGCGACGAGAGGGACGGCGAGCAGTGCCACCCCCGGTGCCTTGTCGGAGTACCAGTGGCCGTCCTGGAACGCCCGGTCTGTCGTGAGCTGCCAGTAGGGGTCGATATCCACATGCCCACGCAGGACGACGGACTGCGTCATCGCGAGCCGGCTCGTGTCCTGGGCGTCGAGGACGCTGACGAGGGGCAGCGTCGCAAGTGCGACGAGGACGAGGACGAGCCACTCGAAGCGATAGCGGGGAAGGCTCACCTCGTCGCGACGGTGAGGAGCCAGTCGAAGCTGTACTCGAACCTCTCCGGGAGGTCGGCCTCGGCGTCCGCGAGCCCGGTTGCGTATTCGTCTGCGGAGAGCAGGTCGAAGGTCGAGAAGGCCTTCGACCGGATCACGTCGAGGGCTTTCTCGCGGCTCTGTTCGCGCCGCTGGCTCAGCCGTTCGATCCTCACGCCGGGGAGCCCGGCGGCGGTGAGCTCCGCGCCGAGCGCGTCCGCGTCCGGGAAGCGCATGCGATCGATTGCCGGGACCGAGGGGAAATAGCGGGCGAACCAGACCCGGTCGAAGCTCGCTGGGTCCTCGGTCGCGATCACGAGCCTGCCTTGCGGGCCGAGCACCCGCGCGGCCTGCGCGAAGAACCGCGGGCGGTCCGTGAGATGGAGGACCATCCGCATCACGACGGCGTCGAACCACCCTTCCTTGAAGGGGAGCGCCTCAGCGCGCGCGACGCGGGCGTTCACGCCGAGCGCTTTTGCGCGCTGGACCATCTCAGGGGAGGCGTCGACGGCCCAGACGCGGGCCCGCTCTCGCTGCTCGAGCGCCTCGGAAAGGCGCCCCGTGCCACACCCGACTTCGAGGACGCGCGTCCCGCGTAGCTCTCCGAGCCGCACGAGCGCATCGAAGACCTCCCACCAGTTCGCGTCGACCGGTCGCAGCTCCTCATAGCGCGCGGCGCGGTCGTCGAAGGCGCCGGCGGTGGTGTCCGTCACGTCGTCGCGGCCTCTTCGCGTGCCCGGTCGGGGTGGGCGCCGCCCTTCACGAGCATGGGCGCGCCCCGTTCCGGAAACGGCAGCTCGACGAGGTCGAAGTCGCGCGGGAGCACGGTGGCCGGAAACACCTCGCGGGCCTCCCGGAGTAGGTCGCTGCCGAGATACCGCGGCGAGACGTGCGTCAGCGCGAGCATCGCGACGCCCCCGTCACGCGCAACCTCGGCGGCCTCGTGAGCGGTGGAATGGCCCGTGTCGAGCGCGCGATCCCCGTCTTCCCGGGCGAAGGTCGCCTCGTGGATCAGCAGGTCGGCTCCCGAGAACACCGTGGCGACGATCTCGGCCGGGCGCGTGTCTCCGGTGTAGACGACGGTCCGTCCACGCCTCGGCTCGCCGACGAGGTCGTCCGGCTGCACCGTCGTCCCGTCTGCAAGCGTGCACCGCCTCCCCGTGCTGGAGCGCACCCCGCTCGGGCCCGAACGGGACGCCGAGGGCATCGGCCTTCGCGTCGTCGAAGCGGCCCGGGCGCTCTTCCTCGACGAGCGCGTACCCGACCGCAGGGACGCCGTGGTCGACCGGGAACACGCAGATCTCGTAGCCGTCGTGCGGGATCCGGTCGCCGCCCCGGACCTCGACGAGCTCGACCGGGTAGGTGAGCCGGCCGAACACCCGCCCGAGCGTGTCGTAGAGCTCGCGCAGGCCCGGCGGCCCGTAGACCGTGAGCGGCACGTCGCGCATCCGTAGCGAGAAGGTCTTGAGCATCCCCGGCAGGCCGAGGTAATGGTCGGCGTGCAGGTGGGTGACGAAGATCTCCTCGAGATCGACGAGCCCGATCGACGACCGAAGAAGCTGCCGCTGCGTCCCCTCGCCGCAGTCGAAGAGCAGCCGGTCTCCCCCACGCCGGACGAGGTGCGAGGCCGTTCCGCGCCGCGCGGTCGGAGCGCTGGCCGAAGTGCCGAGGAAGACGACGTCGAGATCCACCGGCCGATCGTAGCCTTGCCGCCGTCTCTCGCCCCTGGCGGTTCCCTACGGCAGCACGAGCCTCTCACCCGGCGCGATCTCGTCGCCCGCCAGATGATTCGCCTGCTGGATCTGCCAGACGTCATTGCGCACGTCACCGCCGTAGTGGCTCTGCGCGATCGACCAGAGCGTGTCGTACGCCTTTACGCGGTAGACGACCTTCGGCCCGTGAGCACCCGACGGCCGGGCTGCGATGCTCCAGATCAGGAGCGCGACGGCTGCGAGCACGACGGCCCGGATGAATGGCTTGGCGAACATGTGTTCGTCAGACTACCGAACACCTGTTCGCCTGTCAAGTGTGGTCGAGGGCGACTTCGGCTTCGGCGGCTTCGAGCGGCGCCGCCGGGTGCCAGGGGACCATCTTCCCCTGGCAGTTTCCGCCTGTCTGCGCGAGCCAGGCCGAGACGACGCCCGCCGACTGCTTCGGCACCGGTCCGGTCGTCCCGACCCAGTACAGGCCGCTCTGCCAGCCCGCGAGGTTCGGCTCGTCGACGAGGTGGAAGAGGTTGATCACGCGTACGTTCGGGTCGCAGGAGAGCAAGCCCAGCATCTGCTTGTAGTAGGTCGCCTGGTAGGCCTGGCTCGCGTCGGCGCCGACCATCCCTCCGGCCGCGTTCGCGCTCACCTCGGTGCCGGTGTAGCCGGGCTGGCCGGTCGCCTGGGTCTGGATCCCCATCTCGTTCAGGCTCAGCGGGAGCCCTCCCCCGCGCTGCTGGCCGATCGTCTTCTGGGGCGTGTCGTTGAAGCCGTCGTAGAAGGCCTGGTAGATCGCGTGCGAGGTTCGAGATGCTGGCGTCGCGCGGATCCGGGTACCCGCTCGCGAACGGAAGCGACTGCGGCACGGGATAGGGGTGGAAGTCGAGCCCGTCCATCAGCGGGGCCGTTCGGTGGGTCACGGCTGCGAACGACTTGAACCAGGCCCCGAGGTAGCCGAGGAACCTCACCGGCGAGGTCGAGGAGTTGCTCGGCGCGTTCGGCGAGTCGTTCCCCCGCGGCGAGAGCCCGACGCCCCAGACGAAGTTCGTGGGGCTGACGGCCTTGAGCGCGTCGTAGGTCGCCGCGAGCGCGCGCCCGCAGATCGCCGCCGACTGGTTCTGCCCCGCCGCGTTCCATTGCGGGTTCAGGAAGAGCGGCTGGTTGCACTCGTTCCCGACGATGAACTGGTGCACGGTCGGGAACATCCGCGCGACGCTCGCCGCCCACGCCGCGAACTGCTGGATCTTCGTGGTGTCGCCGCACGCGAGCCGGGCTCGGCGAGGGCGCGCAGTGAAGCCCGTCGGTGAAGGCCTGCGAGTGCAGCGGGTAGAGGTCGAACTCGACGGTGACGCCCGCGGTGGCGGCCTCGCCGATCACGGTGGTGAGGTAGCCCGCGAGGTCGGGATCGATCGTGGTCGGCTGCGTGTCATCCCACCGGAGCGTGAGCGCGTTCAGCTTCAGCCCGTCCGCGTGCATGGTCGGCATGAAGAAGGCCGGCACCGTCGATTCGTACTTGACGTCGTCGTTGATCCCGACGATCAGCGGGACCGGTCCGGGCGCGGCCGCAGCAGCGCCGCACGGCACGAGCGCCGCGCAGACGCACGCAAGCGCCGCGATGACCTTACCCATCCTCCCCTTGCTGCAGCACTGGGCAACTCTACGTAGCGCGCCCAGCGGTTTTGACTATTGACCGAACCCAACCGCATTCAACACGGGATCCGCGATCCCGGCCACCCCGAAGCGTACTGGATCGCCGGCCGGAAGTCCTGTCTCTGCTTCCGCCTCGGCGACGGCGGCGCGGGCCGCCTCGTCGTCGAGGTCGCGCGTGTTGAGCGCGATCGCCACGACCTTCGCGCGGCGGGGAATGAGCGTGCTCGCCTCGTAGAGCCTGACGACCTCGGCGAGCGGGGGGATCGGAAAGAGCTCGTGGCCGTCGACATAGCGCTCGCCGGCCTTGTGGCAGAGGACGAGAGCGTGCGGCGCGGCCCCGTGAAGCAGCCCGAGCGTGACCCCCGAGTAGGCCGGATGGAGGAGCGAGCCCTGCCCCTCGACCCACAGGAGCTCGCCGCCCCGGGAGATCCCTTCCAGGACGAGCTGCTCGGTCGCTCCGGCGAGGAAGTCGGCGACGACGGCGTCGATCGAGATCCCCCAGCCCGCGATCGCGATCCCGGTCTGACCCGTCGGGACGAACTCGCTCTTGATCCCGCGTTCGCGGGCGGCCCGGTCGAGCTCGAGCGAGACGGTCATCTTCCCGATCGCGCAGTCGGAGCCGACCGTGAGGACGACCTTCCTGTCGTGTGTGAGGTTCTCGCCGGTCGGTGTGTTGAGACCCGGCGGCGGCTTGCGGAGATCCCGCAGCTCGACGCCGTGTCGCGCCGCGAGCGCGCTCAGCTCGGGGTCGTCCGAGACGAACTCGTGAAGGCCGCTCTCGATCTCGAGCCCGCTCGCGATGCATTCCTTCAGCAGCTCGCGCCACGCGGGCGGGAAGCGGCCGCCGGTCGTCGCGACGCCGACGAGTGCGGTCGTCGGCCGGAGCTGGAGCGCGTCCGCGACGGTGGCGACGATCGGGAAGCCTCCGAGCGTCGCCCCCGCCCGCTCCGAATCGAGGATCGCAACCACCTGCTCCGGTCGGTAGCGGAGCACCCCTCGGGCTGTCTTCCCGTGATGGGCATCGGCGGAGTAGCCCTCCGCGAGGATCAGCAGCCTACGTTCGGACAACACCGAGGCCGGGCGTTTCCGAGGGCCGCTGGACACCGCCCGTGAACTCGACGCCGGTCCACGGATCCTCGGCGAGCAGGAGGTTGCCGTCGAGGTCGACGTGGTCGCAGAGGCTCGCGATCTGGGCCGCGGCGGAGATCCCGAGGCCGGACTCGACCATGCACCCGAGCATCACCTCCGAGCCCGAGCGCGCGCGCGGCGTTCGCCATTCGCACCGCTTCGCGAATCCCGCCCGACTTCGCGAGCTTGATGTTGATCCCGTGCGCCCGCTCGACGCAGGGGGCGACGTCGGCAAGCGTGAGGCAGTCCTCGTCCACGTAGATCGGAACCGGTGAGCGGCGCTTCAGCTCGGCACCCGTGGGATCGCCGGCGGGAAGCGGCTGCTCGCAGTACTCGATCGGCATCTGCGGGCAGCAGCTCGAGCGCCTCCTCGAGCGTCCAGTACTCGTTCACGTCGACCTGCAGCGGCAGCGTCGTTGCGCTCCTGACGGCCCGGACGCGCTCGAGGTCGAGCCCGTCGCGCCCGCCGAGCTTCAGCTTCAGCCGCATGAAGCCTCTCTGCTCTGCCGCCTCGGCACGGCGCGCCATCTCGTCGGGATCGCCGAGCCAGACGGTCCACGAGGTCGGCGGCCCCTCGCGCCGAAGCCCGAGCAGCCTGTAGACGGGAACGCCGGCGAGCTTGCCCTGCAGGTCGTGCAGGGCCGCATCGAGCGCCGCCCGAGCAGCGGCCTCGCCCGGCGGCAGCGAGGCGGCGATCTCGTCGAGCGCCCAGGGATCGTCACCGAGCTCGACGGCCTCGAGCCACGCGAGCGCCGAGGCCGCGGTTTGCTCGTACCGCGCGATCGGCGCCGCCTCGCCGAAGCCGGTCACATCCCCATGCGCGACCTCGACCTCGACGACCTCGGCGACGTCCTGCGACTCGCGCGCGATCGTGAACGTCTCGGCCAGCGTCAGGACGGTGCTCCGTGCAGTGATCTCCACGGGGCTACACTAGTCACCCTCCGGCGCCCGTAGCTCAGGGGATAGAGCGTTCGCCTCCGGAGCGAAAGGTCGCAGGTTCGATTCCTGCCGGGCGCATATCGACCTCAGACGCGACACGTCGAGACAGGGACAGGTGAGCGCGTTCGTGGTCGGGGGCAACAAGGACGGCTCGTTGAAGCTCACCCAGGCTCGTGTCATCACCGCCCGAGGCGTGGGAGCCGCAGTCATCCATCTCTCTCTCTTCTCTCTCTCTCTCGTGGATGGTCGGCTTTATGGGCCTGGTCTCGACGCTGAACGGCGGTAAGCGGTTCGCCGACGCCGTCCACGTACACACGTCGCACGTTGGATCGGACGAGCAAGCTGCCCACGCGATCCTTGCCCGCGCCGGAGCGCATGGAGCGCTCGTGCTGATTCGTTGCCAAGACGACGAGAGACACGCGACGCTGGAAGCGTCAGCCGGGAGGGATCGCGCACCGAGTTCCTCGCCGAGCTTGATCCGGGCAGCAAGCACGACTGGGTGCGTACCGCCCTTGGCGAGCCGTCGAGACCGAAGGGCTAAGTTTTCGAGTCGCTTCGACGAGGGGTCGTGAGCAATGCGCCCGGCGTTCCGTAGTGCTTCTGCGGGTAGGAGACGCGAGCCGCGAAGCGAACGCCGAGCCGATGGAGGAAGAAACCCGGCTGGAGCGCTGGTTCGACCGCGCCCTTGCGCGTGCCCAGACGCCACGCGGTGGTGCCGCGGTCATTGCGACGGTCACGACCATCGCGACGGTCGTCTTTGGCGTGCTCATGAGGACGATCGACCACAAGAACTTCAAGACGGTCGGCGCGGGGCTCTGGTGGTCCGTCCAGACGGTCACTACGGTGGGTTATGGCGACCTTGTCCCGACCAACACCTCCGGGCGGATCGTGGCCGCGCTCGTGATGCTGCTCGGGCTCGCTTTCCTGTCCGTGATCACAGCGGCGATCACAAGCTCGTTCGTGGGGCGGGCCACCGAGGAGCGGGCAAGGCGTACCGCGGGCGGTCACGCCCCGGCGACCGCCGCCGACGTTCGCGAGATCAACGAGCGGCTCGACCGCATGGAGACCCTGCTGCGGGAACGGTCTTAGCGGGCGAGGCTCACGCGCCTCGCCTCGTACTGAGTCACGCTGTGAGTCACAACCCTCGGTTTGCAGGGAAAGTGTCATATCGCGCGCATTGGGCAGGTAGGCGTGTAGCGCAAACCCGCATGGTTGCTTGGCCTAGGCGCCGCCGGACTCCTCGCCGTCGTACACGTCTCCCCGGACTCCGAGTAGGCAGCCCCCTCCGAACCCGTCCGCCACGAAATCGAGCCGGATCGACGGCACACGGTCTCGCCTCGAAAACGAGCCACGGCGTCCTGTAAAGCCGGTTCTGTTCTCGAAGGAGCGTCTTAGCGAACTGCACCCTTCCCTCACCATACGGAGGCCCGTAAGACCTGCGACACATAGTGGTGTATAGTGACGCCGTGGTCAGAACCCAGATCTACCTCGGAAACGACGAGCTCGAGCTCCTCGATCGTGTGGCGCAGGCCACAGGCGCCTCTCGGTCCGAGCTTGTGCGACGCGCTGTTCGAACCACGTTCGGACAGCCGACGAAGGCCGACAAACTGCTGGCGCTCGAAGCGAGCGCCGGCTCGTGGCGCGACCGCGCTTTCACCGGGAGCGAGTACGTGGACTCGGTGCGCGGCGATCTCAGCGAACGTCTGAGCCGCCTCGGGCTCGAGTGAAGCTGCTCGACACGACGGTCGGAATCGACCACCTGCGAGGCGACCAAGCCGCAGTCGACCTCTTGAGGGGTCTCGTCGAGGACGACGAGACCATTGCCGCCAGTGAGGTCGTGCGGTTCGAGCTGGTCGCAGGGGTGCGAGACGACGAAATGTCGGCGCTCGAGCGCTTCTTCTCGGCAGTCGCCTGGATCCCGATCGGCGAGGACGTCGCTCGCGCGGCCGGCGAGTTGGCGCGCAAGCATCGGCGCGCGTACAGCGGGATCGACGACGCCGACTACCTCATCGCCGCGACGGCGCTACTCCTCGAAGCCGATCTGCTGACCACGAACGTGCGGCACTTCCCGATGCTCCCAGGCCTTCGGCCTCCGTACTGACGGCCTCTGCCGGAGATCAGGTCCTCAGACCTTGTTGCGGCCCGAGCGCCATCCCGTTCGGCACGAAGCAAGTCCGTCGGCAACCTCGGTTGCCTCGGCGCCGGTCGAACCGCGCCAAATCGGCGCGGATCAGCTCACACGGTGCTGTCCTTGGTCGGGAAAATACGCTTATTTGCAGGCACGTTCGATTCTCGCCGAGCGCACTAACCGCCGTGGCGCTGAGCCGTTTGGACCAACCATGCTGTGCCACGTACGCCACTCGCGCCGGAAACCAAGAGCCTGCTCGCTCAGAGGCCGAGGACGAGCGCGAGGGCGGTGTCGAGCTCCCGCAATTCGCTCACGCTGAGACGGCCGACGGAATCTCCGAGTCTCTCCGGGCTCACCGCGGTCGTCTGCTCGACGAGCACGCGCGTTGGTGAGCCATGGAGGTCGATGGTCGGCCGGAACGACCTGGGCGGGGCCGCCGTCGATGTCGGCGAGACGAGAACGGTCGAGAGCGCAAGCAACTCGTCTGCCTGAACGAGGACGGCGTAGCGGGCGCCTCGCTGCTCGAAGCCACGGGGGACGCGCAGCCGGAAGACCTCGCCGCGGACCACGGTTTACCCGGCGTCGTTCCAGGCTGCGGCGATCGCGTCCATCTCCTCGCGGACGCGGAGTGCCTCGGCGACGTCATCGGGGTCGGCCGCTGCGGCCTCGGCTTCGAGACGAAGAGCGCTCTTGCGTCGCCTCAGCTCTGCTGCCTCGTGGAGCGCCAGCCGGATCGCCTCCGAGTCGCTGTGGCCCTGGTTGCGCAGGAGAGCAAGATCCTGCTCGGATCGCTCGTCGAGTCGCGCCTGCACCGTCCTGGCCACGTTCGTATCGTACCACAAAACGTAGTACAGTCCTGGGCATGACCCATAGGATCCGCGTCGGCGCGACGGAGTTCGAGATTCTCGACCGCGTTGCCGCCTGAGCCACCTCGGATCGGCTGAACTGCTCGACGTGAAAGCCGCGCGGCGACGCCGCGGCGCAAGGCTCCACAGGCGCTTTAGCAGCCGTTTTACCGAGTAAGGGGTACTGTGACGGCTCCATGCGCATGAGGTCCGGTTTTCGCGAGCCGGACTCTACGGTGGCGGCACACCTGGGGGGTTCGGGCCGGTCGGGTCGGCTGCTGGTCGCCGCCTTGACGCTTGCCTGTGCGGGCGCGTTCGTGTCTTCGGCGTCTGCGGATCGGGCGTTCACGCCGCGGTTCAGCACGAACGACACGGGCAATATCACGATGGTCGCGAACACGCTCGAGACATGTCCTGCTGATGCCCCGGGGAAAAATGCGTGTGCACAGGCGCAGGCGGGTGCGGCCGGGGCGACGCTCAACAACAACGACTGGAACATGCAGCGGATCGATGCGGACGGCGATCCAGCTACGACGCTGGACTCCTCGAGCGCGACGCTGTCGTTACCGGCCGGCGCGACGGTGCTGTTCGCGGGGCTCTACTACGGGGCTGTGACCTCGGCGGGCACGGGGGGCTCATCGGCGAATGCTTCACTCCGGAATCAGGTGAAGCTGAAGGTGCCGGGGGCGACGTCATATACGACCCTGACGGCCCCGGTGCTCGACGTGAGCTCGTCGAGTGCCGACGGGCGCTATCAGGGGTTCGTCGATGTGACGAACCAGGTGGCTGCCGCGGGGAGCGGCACCTACTGGGTCGGGGACGTGCAGGAGGCGACGGGGATGGATCGCTACGGCGGCTGGGCGATCGTGATCGCCTATGAGGACCCGACACAGCCGCTGCGGAACCTCACGGTCTTCGACGGCTTGCAATCGGTTACCCAGGGAACGCCGGGAGTGAAGATCGCGCTGAGCGGGTTCCTGACCCCGCCGGCCGGACAGGTGCAGACGACGCTCGGAGTCGTCGCCTACGAGGGCGACCGGGGTCTCACCGGCGACTCGCTCAGCCTGAACACGACGACGCTGTCGGACGCGGCGAATCCCGCGAACAACTTCTTCAACAGCTCGATCAGCTCGGCCGGTGTGAACGTGACTACGAAGAACCCGAACTACGCCAACCAGCTCGGGTTCGATGCACTGCTCGTCAACGCGAACGGCGTGCTTCCCAACAGCGCGACGAGCGCCGCGATCACATTGCAGACCTCGAGCGATCAGTACTTCCCCGGGGTGGTCACGTTCGCCACGAATCTCTATGCGCCGAGCGTCCAGGCGACGAAATCGGTGGCGAACGTCACCCACCCGGGCGGCCCGAACGAGCGCGGCGACACGCTCCGCTACACCGTCGGGTTCACGAACAGCGGCCAGGACGGCGCGCGGGACTTCCTCGCCACCGACGTGATACCCGGGGGAACGACCTATGTGCCCGGCTCGCTGCGGATCGTCTCCGGTCCGAACTCCCCGGTCGCACCGACGGACGCCTCCGGCGACGATCTCGCCGAGTTCGACGGGGTCGCGAACAAGGTGGTGTTCCGCCTCGGGCAGGGGGCGACCGCGGCGAGAGGCGGGCTGTTGGCGGCATCCGGTCTACCCGGGAACAGCACCTCGTTCAGCTTCGACGTCACGATCAACGGCGGTCTTCCGGTCGGGACCCAGATCACCAACCAGGCGACGGCCCAGTTCCTCTCCCAGACCCTTGCGACTGCGCTCACGGCGACTACCCCGCAGGTCGTGACGACGGTCGATGCTCCCGACCTGACGCTGAGCAAGTCGCACTCGCCCCAGTTCGTCGCAGGTGGCACAACCACGTTCACGCTCACCGTCTCGAACATCGGCACGATCGCAACCGACGGCACCCCGGTGATCGTGACCGACAACGTCCCCACCGGCGCCGCCGGCTTCGACTCGATCGCCGTCGCCTCTGCTCCCGGCTGGGCCTGCACGATCACCCCGGCGACGACGAACCTCACCTGCGCCCGCAGTGACCCCCTCGCGGCCGGGTCCTCCTACCCGCCGATCCTCGTCACTGCCGTTGTCCACAACCCGGTCTCGCCGACGATTCAGAACACGGCCGCCGTGGCCGGGGGTGGCGACAGCGACCCGACCGACAACACGGCCACCGACGCCGGAGCAGGCGTGTCGCTGGCCGATCTCGACGTGACGAAGACGGTCGATCAGTCGGTCGTGCCGAGCGGCGGCCAGGTCACCTTCGACCTCGAGGTTCACAACAGCGGCCCCTCGACCGCGACCGCCGCGACCCTGGACGACGCACTCGGCTCCAACTACGCCGACGTCTCGGTCGTCTCGAGCCAGGGCACCTGCACGACGGCCGTTCACTGCGACCTCGGCGATCTCGCCCCGGACGCGGTAGTCGAGATCACGATCACAGCCACTGTGATGGCGACCGACACCACGCTCAGCAACACGGCCACCGTCGGCTCCGCGACCCTGGATCCGGTCATGAGCGACAACTCGGCCACTGCCAGCTTCCGCGTCCCGATCACCGCCGATCTCAACCTGACCAAGACGATCGCCGCCAACCCGGCTGCGCTCTTCCCGACGGCGGGCCTCGTCGACGGCGCCACCTACACGCTCGCGGTCAACAACAGCGGCCCTGACACCGCCACCAACGTACGGGTCGACGATCCGCTCCCGCCCTCGTTCACGCCCAGCATGGTGACCGCCCCGGGCTTCACTTGCGTCATCCAGACCGCCTCCGGCGGCGGCGCCTTCGCGGTCGTGTGTACCCGCCCGGTGCTCGCGGTCTCCGACGGCACGCTCACCATCGCGATCACCGGCACGTTCGCCGCCTCCGCTGCCGGCACGTTCGTGCCCAACGGCGCCCGGGCCGACTCCGACGACCTCGACCCCGACCCGGCGAGCGCCGCCGACACGATCAACACGCTCGTGATCCCGGCCGCCGACCTCCAACTCCAGAAGAGTGATGCCGGCCTGGTCCCCCCGGGCGGGACCGCGAGCTTCACGCTCACGCTCGTCAATAACGGCCCGAGCGAAGCCGCAGCGACCACGATCACCGACACCCTGCCGACGGGGCTGACGTTCGTGTCCGCCTCCGCCGGCTGTACTGCCTCGGGTGCCACCGTCACCTGCCCGGTCGGCACGCTTCCCTCCGGGACGACCAGCACCGCCACGATCACCGTCCAGGCCGCGTCGTCGGCGAGCGGACAGACACTGACGAACATGGCCTCGGCGACCTCGACGACGCCCGATCCCGACACCTCCAACAACCAGGCGACGGCCTCGATCGTGGTGAGCAACCCCGCCGCCGACCTCGACGTGACAAAGACCGCATCGGCCACGTCGGTCGACCCGGACGGACAGGTCACCTTCTCGATCGCCGTCGAGAACAACGGGCCCGACCCGGCCGAAGCAGTCGAGGTCACAGACTCCCTCCCCGCGGGGCTCACATTCGTGTCCGCCTCGCCCGGCTGCAGCGCCGCCGCCGGCGTCGTCACCTGCAGCCTCGGCGAGCTACCCGACGAGACAACCGCGAACGTCACGATCACCGTCTCCCCGACCGACGCCGCGGCGGGGCAAACGCTGACGAACGTCGCCTCCGCCAGCTCGAGCACGACCGACCCGGACCCCGCTGACGACCAGGGCAGCGCCACGATCACCGTCACAAATCCGGCCCCTCCGCCGGCCCCGGCCCCGTCGGCAGTCGTGCCGGCCCCGGCTGGGCCGGCTGCCCCGCCCGCACCACAGCCGGATCTCGTGGCAGGCAAGACCGTGAGCCAGACGACCGTCACCGTCGGACACGATGTGGCCTTCGAGCTCGGCGTCAGGAACGACGGCAGCGGCCAGGCGACCGGCGTCATCATCCACGACCCGCTTCCGCCCGGCCTCGAGACGGTCAACCCGCTGCCGGCCGGGTGCACCGGAACGGCGACGACCGTCACCTGCACGGTCGGGACGCTTGCGGCAGGCGCTTCCCAGTCGTTCCCCGTCCTCGTCCGCCCGACGGCGACAGGCGCCGGAAAGACGATCACGAACATCGCCACGGTCACCGGCGACCAGCCCGACCCGACCCCGGCAAACAACGCAGCCGAGGCGACGATCACCGTGCAGCCGCTCGACGACCTCTCCGTGGACGCGAAGGTCTCGCCCGACCCGCTCATCCCGGGGCGCGAGGCGACCTACACCGCCACCGTCGCGGACCACGGCCCAGACGGCGCCGTCGGCGTAGAGCTCACCGACGCGTTGCCGCCCGGGCTCACCGACGTCTCGGCGACGGCGAGCCAGGGGAGATGCACGACGACGGCATCGGGCGTGATCAGCTGCAAGCTCGGCGACCTGCGCAGGGGCGGCGCAGTCCGGATCACGATCGTCGCCCGCGTCGCCACGTCGCTCGCCGGAACGACCTTGTCGGATTCGCTGAAGCTCGCTCAAGCCGGAGCCGACTCGAACACCAGGAACAACTCCACCACGCTGTCCGCTTTCGTCGCACCTCTGCCGGCGGCCGACAGGCTCGATCTCAGCATCGGGATCCGGGTCCACGAGCGGCACGTGCGAACCGGCGGCCTGCTCCACTACACGATCACGGCGGCAAACCTCTCCTACACGCCGGCGACAGGGGTCCTCGTGACCGGCTCCCTGAACGCGCCCGTACGCCTCGTCTCCGTCGCTGCCGGGGCCGCACGGATCCCGACAAGCACCTCGGCGTCCCGCGCTGCGCCGGTGTGCGCCCCCGTGCTCCCGCTCGTTTGCACCCTCGGCCGACTCGGCCCGCATCAACACGTCACGATCCGGTTCATCGCCAGACCCCTGGCCGCGCTGCGCCTCCTCGCAACTGTCTCGATTCGAGCCGATCAGAGGGAGACCACGCTCGTGAACAACCACGCTCACGTCGAGATCCTCGTCTCGGCCGCCGGAGCCTCGGTCGCCGTTCACAAATCAGCCCTCGAGCATCAGGTGAAGGGCGGCTCGACGGTCCACTACACAATCGACGTTCGGCCCGTCGGAGCCGTCGCGGCGCTCGACGTTCACGTCTGCGACCGGCTGCCCTCCGACCAGGTATACGCGACCGTCGACGGCGCCGCCTACATCAACGGCGAAGCCTGCTGGACGATCCCGCGCCTCGACCCCGGCACGACGAGGCACTACACCGTCTCGACGATCGTCGACCGCTCCTCGATCACGCACGACTCGACCAATGCAGTCGTCGTAACCGGGTCGAATATCTCCCCCGCAAGCGCCCACGCAAGCATCCAGGTGCTCGCCGTCCCCGGACGTCCCGGCGGTGCGACCGGCTAGCGTCACAACGTGTGCCGTTGCGGTTGTGGCGGCATTCATCCCGTCGGCCTGGGCTGCTTCCGCGCGTCCGACCGCACGCTCTGCCGATCATGCCCTGGTCGCGCACCTCGTCGCACCCGTCGAAGCCCGCGCCGCACCCGGCGGCCGAGCCCTGACCCTGATCGAGCCCCTCGGACGCTGGAACGGGGGTCCCGTCGGCCTTCTCGTCCTCGAGAAGCGGAAGGGAGCAGGCGGACGGCTCTGGCTCCGCGTGCGGTTGCCGGAGCGTCCAAACGGCGCCAGCGCCTGGATCCCCGCCAACCTGACCGAGCTCACGACTACCCCCTGGCGGATCGTCGTCTCGGTCAGCAGGCGCACGGTCACCCTGGAGCGCGACGGGAGCACCGCTCGCGTCTTCCGAGCCGTCGTCGGCGCCCCCGGGACTCCGACGCCCACGGGGATGTTCGCCGTCAGCGAACGAGTCAGCCAACCCGACCCGCACGCCTTCTACGGGCCCTGGGTGCTCCTCCTCACCGCCTACTCCGACACACTCGACCGCTTCGACGGCGGCCCCGGCCAGATCAGCATCCACGGCCGCGCGGGAGCGAGCCTCCGAGACCCGCTCGGGACCGCCCGCTCGCACGGCTGCATCCGCATCGACAACCCCGGCATCGACCTCCTCGCGCGCGTTGCCGTCGAAGGGACGCCGGTGATCATCCGAGCGTGACTACGCCTGACAGATCATCGACGGCGGGCCTGGCGAGGGCTAGGCCGGGCCCGCCGTCTTGCCCCGAGGAGGAGAGCTGCACCGCAGCGAGCTCCCCGCCTCGGAACAAGATCATCTTCAGTGCGACGCTCTCCGTCGCTGGCCTATTCGGTGGTTCCATGCCAGACGTGCCGCTAGGGCCTGCGGCCGTGGCGCCGAACCGGAGGTGCGCTGAGCCGATCGTCTGGAACGACGGAGGGCACCAAAGCCGGAGCTCAGAGAGAGGCTCTCGTCTCGGGCACGGCCAAGCGGCCGCAACGACGCTGGCATAGGCTGCTCCCAACCGACAACGAAGGAGCCCACAGACGTGGCGATCGCATACATCCAGGAGTTCGAAATCAAGAACAACGATACGAGCACCACGAACTACGACGCAATCGTCGCCGAGCTCGACCTCCGAGACAGGCCCGACGGCCTGCTCATTCACACCGCCGGGTTCGACCACGACGCCGGCGTCTTCCGGATCTTCGACGTGTGGACGACGCGCGAGCACGGTGAACGGTTCATCGCGGATCGGCTCAACCCGATCCTCGAGCCGAGGATCGCCGCCGCCGCCGAGAATCCGGACGCCGGATTCGATCCGCCGATTCGCGAAGGTTGGTACGAGCTTCACGACTCGCTCGGCGGCTGACCGGCGCCCTTCGCGCCCGGCAGTCTCACCGACCGGCGGAGGCCCGGATGTCAGGAGCAAATGAGTTCGAGCATCGCCGTTGGAACGACGATTACTGGTCGTCGGTCTGGCCGAAGCGCGAACGGCTCACCAACGAGGTGACGGGGTACCTACTCGGCGCGGCGTCGCTCGAGCCGGGGGAGCGCGTCCTCGACATCGGCTACGGCGGCGGGAGGACCTCGCTCGCGGCCGCGAGGGCAGTCGGGCCCGAGGGGGCCGTCATCGGTGCGGACATCTCGGAGCCGCTGAGCAGGCTCGCTCGGGGCCGGGCCGAGGAGGCAGGACTCGACAACGTCGAGTTCCGCGTCGCCGACATGCAAACGGACAGGCTCGAGGGCGGGCCGTTCGACGCTGCGATCAGCCAGTTCGGGGTGATGTTCTTCGACGAGCCGGCGGCGGCGTTCCGCAACGTTCGAGCCCACCTGAGGCCCGGCGGTCGGTTCGCCTTCGCCTGCTGGCAGTCGACCGACCGAAACCCGTGGTTCTTCGGCCCGGCGATTGCCGAGTTCGTACCACCGCCTTCTGCTCCGGAGCCCGGGAAGAGCGCAACCGGACCGTTCGCGCTCGCAGACCCCGAACGGACCGTGTCGATCCTCGAAGCTGCCGGCTTCGCCAACGTCGACAGACGGCCGTACGAACTCGAGGTCGAGGTGCCGCAGGACACCGTCGTCGACGAAGTCCACCTCGCGTTCGTCGGTGTCCCCGCGGAAAAGCTCCAGGCGGCCAAGATCGCCGTCGACGCGCAACTCGGGGGGTTCAAGCTGCCCTCGGGCCTCTCACGCTTCCCCCTCGCCTTCCAGATCTTCCACGCCACGGACCCGACCCCGGTGTGGACACCGGAGTGAGCCTCTCTGGTCTAGCGTCCTTGCTTCGTCAGCGAGACATCGCCCACGAAGGGGCCGTAGGGATCCGTGGGGCTCGTTCCATCCGAGAACTCTAGGGTGGAGCTCGTCCCGGTCGCCGTCACATCCTCGTGGTGGAGTGTCCAGCCCATGTTTGCGCCGGTCTTGCCCTTGAACGACGCCGTCGCGATCTGCGAGGCATCCCACGAGACGTTGATGAGCTTCACCGACTTCCCGTCCGGGTAGCCCGCCCCGTACCAGGTCAGGATGTAGGTCGCCCCCGGGGTTGTCTTGATCGTGTCGGAGATGCTCCCGGGGCCGTTGTTCGAGAGCTCGAGGGACTGGGCCGTGCCCTGGGGCGCCTGCAGGCGCGCCTTCTGGAACACGACCACCCCGCCCGCATTCGGATTGGGAGTGCCGTTCGTCGAGCCTTCGAGGATCGTCCACCCGGGAATGCGCTTCACGGGCAACTTGTTCACCGCGTAGCCCTGCGGCGAGAGGTAGCCGACGAGGCCGTTACTGAACGCCGAGGCTGGAAGGGCGAAGTCGCCGTTGGCGACCGCGTTGGCAGGCGCCGTCGGCTTACCGCCGGCATGACCCGCAACGGCGGTGGTCGCTCCGTACGCACAACAGGCCGACCCGATCAGAAACGCCGCTGCACCCGCATACCCTGCCCGCGATCTCGATCCTCCGGTCATTCCGCTCCCCTCAGCTCCGCTCGATCCCCGCGCGAGCCTAGACCAGCCGGGACCAGAGTGCAATCGTGCGGCGCCGGACGAGCGTGGCATGTGCAACTGAGCGGGGCACCCGAGTCTGGACGCTTCTCTGGAACAGGAAGTGCCTGCGCAAGTAGGGTTTCCGGCATGTGGGGTGCGGCTCGAACCTGTCTGGCGACTCTCGGCACGGCAGCGCTGCTCGTCGCCTGTGTGCCCGGCTCCGCCCGGGCCGCGGTGACGCCGCCGCCGCTGACCCCCGCCCTGATCAGCTACTGGACGGCCGTTGCGAAGTGCGAGACGGGCGGCGGCGGTCCACCGAAGTGGGACTGGGGCTCCAGGAGCCGCCCGAACGAAGGCACCCTCTACGAAGGTGGTGTCGGGTTCAGCACCCCGATGTGGAAGCTCTGGGCCGGCGAGCTCGGCCTGCTCCCGCTCTACCCGGACGCCTTCGACGCGCCCGCGCGCGTGCAGATGACGGTCGCGCAGTATGGAGCCACGGTGCACAAGGCCCGGTGGGGCTGCAAGCCCTAGTCTCGCGAGCCACCACGCGGCCTGCCCGAGCGGATTTCACGAGCGTTCGAGCAAGAACCGCTAAAGAAAATCTGGCAGCGGCCGACAAGGAAGGTGAACCTACGAACGGGGGTGCCACGTTGCCGCGGAAGCACGTTCTTGTCGTCGATGATGATCTCGCAGTCTGCGATCTCGTACGGACCACGCTCGAGCTCGACGGGTTCAGGGTCACCGAGGCGCACCATGTAATCGAGGCCGAGCGCGTGGTCGAGGACCACGTACCGGATGCGATCCTGCTCGATATCGGCTTGCCCGGGATCGACGGGCTCTTCTACTGCGAGCGTCTTCGTGAGAACCCGAAGACGAAGCTCACGCCGATCATCGTGATCAGCGGCTCGAGCGACGCCCGCGCACGGGCGCTGGCGGCCGGAGCGACGGCGTACCTGCGCAAGCCGCTCGATGTCCTCGAACTTCTGACGTTGCTCGAGCGCTCGACCGCCGCCACCGGGTCGGGCCACCATCTCCCGGTTGGCTCCGCCACGGCGCAGCGGGACAAGCTCCAGCGCCTCGCCGAGATCGGTCAGCGCCAGCATGAGCTGCAGTACGACGCTCACCGCCAGACGCTGTTCGGACTGAGCGCAGCGCTCGACTCGCGCGACTTCGGCGCGACGGGGCACTCCGAGCGCGTCACGGCCTACGCGATGCGGCTCGCCCTCGAGGTCGAGCCCGCGCTCACCGACGACCCGAGCCTCGAGTGGGGCTTCTTGCTCCACGACCTCGGGATGATCACGGTCACCGACCGGATCCTGCTCAAGCAGGGCCCGCTCGACGCCGACGAGCGCACCGAGATGCAGCGTCATCCCCTGGTCGGCGAGCAGCTCCTCTCCTCCCTCCCGCTCCTCCAGGGCGAGGGTCTTCGCGTCGTGCGCGCACACCACGAGCGCTGGGACGGCGCCGGATATCCGGACGGGCTCGCCGGACAGGAGATTCCCGCGGGTGCCCGCATCTTCGCCGTCGTCGACGCGCTCGATGCGATGACGGACACGCGCCCGTATCGGCGGACGATCGCCTGGGGCGATGCGCTCGAGGAGCTCGGCCGGAATGCCGGCACCCAGTTCGATCCGGACATCATCGACGGCCTCACCGCCTGCGAGCCCGATCTCCAAGCGATCCGCAGGGGTCGCCTGGAGCTCCTCGCGAACGCCGTCGGCTGAGCTGGAGGGCTGCTTTGAAGCGGACCACGATCCAGCTCCTGGCCGCCGCCGCCGTGCTGACCCTGTCGGCGTCCGCCTCGGGAAGCCGCGCGCTCGACACACCCGGGAACATCCGGATCACGGACCGGCTCGTCAAGCACACACACGTCGACGAGGGGAAGCGGGGCCCCGGAGCGGGTGACCTCGACTTCTACCGGCAGCTGCTCTTCAACCACGGGATCACGGCCTCACCGATCGGGCACTCCGACCTGACCTGCGTCAATACCGGAACCGGCTCGTCGAACTGCACCGGCACCTACTTCCTGCCGAGAGGGAAGATCATGGTCGGAGGGGTGATCGCCTCCCGGCTCTTCTACGAGCTGGCCGTGTTGGGCGGCACCGGGATCTACGACAACGTGCGCGGCACCATGACCGTCACGTATCTGGGCGGGGCACCGGCGCACGAGTTCTTGCTCTTCCGGCTCGGTATCTGAGCCGATGCCGGCGCTCGCCACGATCCTCATCTGCGACGACGAGTCCGATCTTCGCGAGCTGATGCGCGTCTCGCTCGAGCCGGGCTACCTGTTCGCCGAGGCTGCCGACGGAAGCGAGGCGGTCGAGCTCGTCGAGAGAATGCATCCCGACCTCGTCCTGCTCGACGTGATGCTGCAAGGCACAAACGGGCTCAAGGTGATCGAGCAGATGCGGACGAGCTCCGCGCATGCCGAGACGCCGGTGCTCGTGGTTTCGGCCTTTGCCGCCGACAGCGACCGCAGGGCCGCTTTCGACGCCGGCGCGACCGAGTTCCTCAAGAAACCGTTCGAGCCCGAGGCGCTTCGCTCAGCCGTGGAGGAGCTGCTTGCAACGCGAGGCTGATCTCCCGAAGGCAAAACGAGGCCTGCGGCAATGGCTCGTTTCGCGGTCCCTCCTTTCGCGAGGCGTCGCCGGCAGCCTCCTGCTGGGTGTGCTCGTGGCGTGCGCATTCGGCGTGATGCTCGTCGCCGTCTCCGATCTCCGGCGTTCGACGGACGTCCAGGCGCAGTCGCGCGACATCACGAGCTCGACGCTCGGACTGGAGCAGCTCGTCGACCAGCTCGAGATGAGCCTGCGCGCCTACCTGGTGAGCGGGAACGAACGGTTCCAGACGGCGTGGGATCGCTCGCGCGGCCGCGTGCCGACGGCGATCGGCACGATGGAGAGCCAGCTCTCGAGACAGCCGGCGCAGGCGCGCCAGGCGGTCGCCCTCTCGGCCCTGATCGAGGCCTACATCCGGGAGTACGGCGCTCCGCTGATCGCGATCTACCAGGTCAAGCCGTCGGCCGCCCGGGCGCCCGTTGCGACCCAGGAAGGCCTCTTCCGCGTCACCGCGATCCGCGGGCGGTTCGACAACCTCCTCGACGGGGAGACGGCGTTGGCGTCGGCCGACACCGCGAACGCAAAGCACAAGGCGATCGAGGCGGTCGAGATCGGCATCGCCGCCCTCGTCGGGGCCGCGGGCTTGCTGGCGCTGTACGGCATCTTCCTTGCGCGCGGGATCGCCAACCCGGTTCGGACAGTTGCGGACGGGGCAACCCGTGTCGCCGCAGGAGACCTCACGACGCGGCTGCCGGAACACGGAGCGGCCGAGATTCATGCGCTCACGAGCGCCTTCAACGTGATGGCCCGGTCGCTCGAGCAGAGCCGGAGGGAACAGGAGCACCAGAACGAAGAGCTGCGTGAGAGCGAGCGCCTGAAGTCACAGCTCGTCAGCATCGTCTCCCACGAGCTGCGAAACCCGCTGACGAGCATCCTCGGCTACACGAGCCTCCTGCTGAAGCGCGACTTCGAGAAGGCTCAGGTCACCCACTACCTGGAGATCATCCAGCAGCAGGGAAACCGCCTCAATTCGTTGATCGATCACTTCCTCGAGAGCGAGAGCGTCGATACAGGCCGGCTCGAGATCAACCTCGAGCCCCTCGATCTCAGGCCGCTCCTCGCCGAGGAGGCGAAGCTCATCTCCGACAAGGTCACGAAACACCGGATCGAGCTCGTGATCTACGAAGACTCGCTGCCCGTGCGTGGGGACCGCGATCGGCTCGCCCAGGTATTCGCGAATCTGCTCGGCAACGCGGTCAAGTACTCACCGGACGGGGGCCTCGTCGAGGTCGGCGGCAAGATCGTCGGCGACCTCGTCACCGTCTACGTACGGGATCAGGGGCTCGGGATCCCCGATGAGCACCAGGCGCAGATCTTCACGAAGTTCTTCCGCGGCGACGCACGCGAGAGCGGCATTGCCGGCACCGGCCTCGGCCTCGCGGTCTCGCGAGAGATCATCGAGGCGCACGGCGGCCGCATCGGCTTCACGAGCGAACCCGGAGCCGGCTCGTATTTCTGGTTCGAGGTTCCGCTCCACCACTTCCCCGACCCCGACTCGCGCCTGATCGACGTCCTTACCGATCGAGCGAGGCAAAGGGCACGTGTCTGAGCGGAGGTTCGCGGGCTAGGATCGGGCTCGTGCGTGTCGGCGTCGTCTTCCCGCAAACGGAGATCGGTGCCGATCCGGGCGGGGTTCGTGCGTACGCCGAGGCCGTCGAGGGGCTCGGGTTCACGCACCTGACGAGCTACGACCACGTGCTCGGCGCCGATCCGGGCGGGCATCCTGGGTTCTCCGGGCCTTACACGTCGGCGAGCATGTTCCACGAGCCGTTCGTGCTGTACGGCTACCTCGCAGCGGTCGCACCAAAGCTCGAGCTCGCGACCGGGATCATCATCCTTCCGCAGCGGCAGACGGCCCTCGTCGCCAAGCAGGCGGCGGAGATCGACATCCTCACCGGTGGCAGGTTCCGGCTCGGGGTAGGGCAAGGCTGGAACACGGTCGAGTACGAGGCGCTCGGGATGGACTGGGACGACCGCAGCAGGCGGATGGAGGAGCAGATCGAGCTCCTGCGCAGGCTCTGGCAGGAGCCTGTGTTGAGCTTCGAGGGCCGCTTCCACACGATCACGGCCGCCGGGATCAACCCGCTCCCGGTGCAGCGGCCGATTCCGATCTGGATGGGCGGCTCCTCCGTCCCCGCACTGAAGCGGATCGCCCGGCTCGCCGACGGCTACTTCCCGCTCTCGAACCCGCTCGACGAGGGCTGGGAAGCGACGCTCGAGCGGATGCGGGAATGGAGGCGCGAGGCGGGCCGCCCCGACGACCTGGGAATCGAGGCGCGGATCGACACCGCCACCGGCCCGCCCGAGGACTGGCATTGGGCGGCCGAGGAGTGGCGCGGGCTCGGTGCGACGCACCTCTCGATCAACACGATGCGCGGCGGCCTCGCCGGCCCCGACGCGCACATCGCTCGGCTCGCCGAGGCCCGGGACGCGCTCACGGTGCCCTGAGCCGGTCGAAGCAATACCGCGGGCAGGGAAGCCCCTTCAGGGCCAGGCGGCCCCGAGGCTCGCGCCCCGCGGCCGCCGGCAAGACCAGGGGGCTACTTCCGGAGCGTGAGCCTGACCGTCTTCGTCGCCGACTTGCCGCTGCTCGCGTCGAAGGTGACGAGGAGCCGCACGGACATCGAGCCCTTCGCGGCGAGCTTGGCCTGACCCGCCGCCGTCGGCCGCAGCGCCAGCGTCACCTTGCCCGGGGTCTTCAGCGCAACGCGCCTGACCTGGACGAACGGCTTGGCCGTCGTGCCGCCCGGGGCCGCCGTGGAGATCGTCGGCTCCGGCTCCTTCGCGCTCACCGTGCCCGGGCCGCCGATCGCGACCACCAGATGCCAGGTCCGGGCGGCCGGGCTGTAGGACGCTGCATGTGCAACCGAGAACACAGCACTGCCGGTCGCCGGCGCCGAGCTCGCGAGCGGGCACACGACCGGGCTCAGGTACGTGGGCGACGCATCGCTCGCCGGAACGATCCGAAGCGCCCCGCTCATCTGGCCACTGAGGGTCAGGCTGGCGACAGGCGAGCCCGTCACCGGAGCGTCGCTGATCCACGCGCCCGTGGTGTTCGCGGCGAGGTTCTCGCTGGAGAAGCTCCCGTTCATCCCCGGGATCACGGCGCTCGTGACCTTGGCGCCCGGTGCCCCGAAGGCGAAGCCGTACTGGCGGCTCCCCGGCGGAACCGTGATGTGAAGCGTGTAGGTCGTGCCGCTCCCGCTCGCCTTGCACGTATCGCCCGAGGAGGAGGGCGCCACGGCGCCCGCGGTCGCGGCGGCGAATGCGACGGTCGCAACGAGACCAGCGACGAGTACCGGCAATCTCTTCATCTTCGCTCCTTCCCACTCGGCCCGGATCGGGCGTGATCGCTCCGCTTCTACCCCGGAAACGAGCGCCTCACGCCCGGCTGGCGGGCCGGGCGTGTCAGCCGACGAGCGATGCCGCGACTGCGGCGAAAGGCCCGTCGAACTCTGCCGGCGGGATCGGAGCGAACGGATGAAGCTCGTCAGGCCCCGGCTTGATCACGCCGTAGCTCGACTCGGGCACCGCATTCCAGACACCGGGCAGGGCGCCGAGCGGCTCGGAGACGACGAGGCGGGACTCCTCTCCGACGTTCTGGAAGATCTCGTTGTCCGGGTAGAGCCCGCGCAGCGTCTCGATCGCGGTGCTGTAGAAGAGCGTCCTCGAGTTGCCCTCGCTCGAGTAGCGGAACGCCCAGACACTCTCCCCGTCGCTGGTGGCGATCGTCCCCTGGAACGGATACTCGACCCCGTGGCGCCGGCCGACAGCCTCGACGAAACCGATCGCCCGGGCGATCGCGGTCGGCGGATCCGCCTCGAGGCCGAGGGTCAGGGCGAGGTAGAAGAGCGTTTCGGAGTCGGTGGAGCCGTGGATCTGCGGATAGAGCTCCGGTGAGACGGCAAGCGTGAGATCGCGCTTGACCTTGTCGAACTCGTGGATCACGCCGTTGTGCATGAAGAGCCAGCCGCCGTGGCGGAACGGATGGCAGTTCGTCTGCTGCACGGCGCTGCCGCTCGAGGCGCGGATGTGCGCGAAAACGAGCGGCGAGGAGACGTGGCCCGAGAGCTCGCGCAGGTTCCGGTCGTTCCAGGCCGGCTCGATGCTGTGGAAGACGGCCGGCGTGTCGGCGCCTCCGTACCAGCCGATCCCGAAGCCGTCGCCGTTCGTCGTCTCGGCGCCGAGCGCCGAGTGGAGACTCTGGTCGATCAGGGAATGCGTCGGCCGGTAGAGCAGCTCCTCGATCAGCACCGGGGTGCCGGTGTATGCGAGCCAACGGCACACGCCTGCAACATACGGGATCTACCGCCGGTTCGCTTCGAGGACAGATGAGACGCGAGATCGGGGAACCACTCATCTAGTACGCTCGGAGCTCCAACGGAAGGAGCCGGCATGGCCGACGAAGGCGTTCACAACCACATCGAGCAGCTCGTCGCCGAGGAGCATGAGCTCTGGAAGCGCGAGCAGGCCGGGCAGGCGACAGACGACGACCGCAAGCGCCTCGCCGAGGTGAAGGTCGCCCTCGACCAGTCCTGGGACCTGCTCCGGCAGCGACGCGCGTTTCGCGAGGCCGGACTCGACCCGGACAAGGCGGGCGAGCGCACCCCGGAGGTCGTCGAGAAGTACTGGCAGTAGTGGAGGCGCCGCGCGACCCGGAAGAGCTCGAGGCCGAAGGCGTGGCGCACGCCGAGATCGCCGCGGCGACGACCATGGGCGCGGTTCACCTCACGGTCTCGGATCTCGCCCGCTCGCTCGACTACTACGACCTGGCGATCGGCCTCGAGACCCTCGAGAGCGGCTCGGGCCGGGCCTCGCTCGGGAGTGCCGGCCGGGAGCTGCTCGTGCTCGTCGAGGAACCCGGGGCACGTCCCGCCGATCCCTCGACCGGCCTCTACCACTTCGCGCTGCTCGTGCCCGAGCGGCCCGCGCTCGCGCGCTGGCTTGCGCACGCCGCCCGCGACCGCGTCTCGCTGACAGGGCTCTCCGATCACTTCGTGAGCGAGGCGATCTACCTCCGCGACCCCGACGGCCACGGGATCGAAATCTACGCAGACCGCCCACGCGAACGATGGGAAGGCATCGTCGGCGAGCGGATGACGACCCTCCCGCTCGACGTCGACAACCTCCTCGGCGAGCTCGACGACGCGGCCACCGAGCCGTTCGACGGGCTCGCCGGCGAAACGGTGATGGGCCACGTCCACCTGAAGGTCGCCGAGATCCCCGAAACCGTCGAGTTCTACCGCGACGTGATCGGCTTCGGCCTGATCGCGGCGCTCCGCGAGCAGGCAGCGTTCCTGAGCGCCGGCGGCTATCACCACCACGTCGGAGCGAACACCTGGGAGAGCGCCGGGGCCGGAGCGCCCGGTCCCGGAACCGCATCGCTCCGTCACGCGACGATCGTCTTGCCCGATGCCGCCGAGCGAGACCGCGTCGTCTCGCGGCTGGAAGCGCGCGGAGCCGGGATCGGCGAGTCGGGCGGCGAGCCGCTCGTGCGTGATCCGTCGGGCAACGCGCTCGTGCTCGCGATCGCCGCCTGAGCAAGCCCGTCGCGTTCTGGTATCCTTTAGGTACCTAATCTATCGGTACCGAAGGAGTGTGCATTGGAAGCAGCGGAAGCAGCAGTAGAGACAGCGGGCGGCGGAGACTCGTTCCGGATCGAGCCCCACGTCTGGCGGATCGCGTTCGTCGTGATCCTCGGGGCGATCATGTCGATCCTCGACACGACGATCGTCAACGTCGCACTCAGGACCCTCGGCGAGGATCTCAACGCGCCGCTCGCGAGCGTCCAGTGGGTGCTGACGGGCTACATGCTCTCGCTCGCAGCCGTGATCCCGATCACCGGCTGGGCTGCGCGCCGCTTCGGGCCGCGCAACGTGTACATGCTCTCGCTCGTCCTCTTCACGGCCGGCTCGATGCTCTGCGGCCTCGCGACCTCGGTCGGCGAGCTCACGTTCTTCCGCGTGCTGCAGGGGATCGGCGGCGGGATGCTGCTGCCGATCGGCCAGCTGATGATGGCGAACGCCGCCGGCCCCCAGCGGATGGGCCGTGTGATGAGCGTCGTCGCGATTCCGGCGATGCTCGCGCCGATCCTCGGGCCCGCGCTCGGCGGCGTGATCGTCGACAACCTGAGCTGGCAGTGGATCTTCTACGTGAACGTGCCGATCGGGATCGTGGCGCTCGTCGCGGCGATCCGGATCCTGCCGAAAGGCGATCGCTCGCCCGCCGGAAAGCTCGACGTTCGCGGCCTGGCGCTGATGTCCACCGGCCTGCCGCTTCTCACGTACGGCCTGGCCGAGATCGGCGCCACCGGGCACTTCCTCGTGCCCAGGGTACTCGTGCCGTTCTTCGCCGGGATCGCGCTGATCGTCGCGTTCTGCTTCCACGCGCTTCGCGTCAAGAACCCGCTGCTCGACCTGCACCTGTATCGCCGGGCGACGTTCGCGGCCGCCTCGGCCTGCATGTTCCTGCTCGGTGGCGCCCTCTTCGGCGGGCTCGTCCTGCTGCCGCTGTACTGGCAGGAGGTTCGCGGCGAGAGCGTCGCCTACACCGGCCTCCTCACCGCTCCGATGGGGATCGGGATGGTGCTCGTGATGCCGCTCGCCGGGAGGCTCACCGACCGCTTCGGCGGCGGGCTGCTCGCACTGATCGGCGTCTCGATCACGACGATCGCCACGATCCCGTTCGCGATGATCGGAGCCGGGACCTCCATCGCTGCGCTGTCGGGCGCGATGGTCATCCGGGGCGTCGGGGTGGGGCTCGCCTTCATCCCGGCGATGACCGCCGCCTATGCGTCTCTCAACCGTTCCGAGCTCCCCGACGCCGCTCCCCAGCTGAACGTGATCCAGCGGGTCGGTGGCTCGATCGGGACCGCGGTACTCGCCGTGGTGCTGCAGCGCGCGCTGGCGGGCGCAATCAGCCCGTCCGCGATGGCCGCGGCGTTCGGGACGGCGTTCTGGTGGACGACCGGGATCACCGCGATCGCGATCGTGCCGTGCTTCCTGCTGATGCGCGCCGAGCGCGCCGCCAAGCGAGACGCGCTCACCGCACCGATGGGCGGGCTCGTGGAGGTCACATGACGCTCACCGAGCCGCAGCTCGCACCCCGGGAGGAGGCGATCGCCGACCTCGGAGCGTCGTTCAAGAAGACGATGGCGGCCGTTCGGCGGCTGAAGGGCCGCGACACCCACCGTCCGGGCTCACCGAGCCTCGCGGCCTGCCAGCTCCTCTTCGTCCTCGCCGACCGCGACGGCCTCTCGAGCGGGGAGCTCGCCTTCGCCGCGGAGCTCTCCCCCGCCTCCGCCACGCAGATGCTCGACTCGCTGGCCGAGTTCGGCTTCGTCACGCGCGACCGCTCGAGCACCGATCGCAGGGTCGTCACCTGCTCGCTGACCGACGCCGGCCGGCAGTTCGTGACCGAGCGGCGCACGCTCTTCGAGGGCCGCTGGCGCGAGGCCCTTGCGGAGATCGAGACCGCGGATCTCGCAGTCACGGCCGCTGTCCTCGACCGGATCGCGTCGGTGTTCGACGAGTTCGACGCCTAGGCGGGCCTACTCGTCCGGCAGCCGGGGGTAGGCGCTGAGCGTCAGGAACTCCGGCAGCTCCTCGCCGAGCGCAACCTCGGCGAAAAGCCGCTTTGCCTCCGTCCCGGCGTCGACGCGATCGAGCCTGCCGCGCACCTCGGCCTCGTTGAAGCGGCCCGCGTGGACCCAGCTCCAGACCTGCGCCCGGGCGATTTCCGCGGTGGCGACATCTTCCATCAGGTTGTCGATCGCGGCGGCACCGGAGCCGTGGAGCCAGGCATCGAGGTAGCGCGCGCCGACGGAGATGTTCCCGCGGAGCCCTGCCTCGGTGATCTCGCTCCCGGGAATCTCGAAATCGACGAGCGCGGCTGCATCGGGCACGACGTCGTCGCGCGCGCGCTCGAGCTGGTCCGGCCGCTCGCCGAGAACCCGGTCGAAGGCCTCGGTCGCCACCAGGACGAGATCGGGATGGGCAACCCACGTGCCGTCGAAGCCGTCGCCCGACTCGCGCTCCTTGTCCTCCCGGACCTTCGCGAGCGCGAGCTCGTTTGCCTCCGGATCGCGGCGCGACGGGATGAACGCCGCCATCCCTCCGAGCGCATGGGCGCCCCGGGCATGGCAGGAGCGGACGAGCAGCTCGGTGTAGGCGCGCATGAACGGCACGGTCATCGTCACCTGAGCCCGGTCGGGAAGGACCGCGCCGAACTTCTTGATCGCGCTGAAGATGTAGTCCCAGCGCCCCGCATTCAGGGCACAGCCGTGGTCGCGGAGCTCCCACAGGATCGCATCCATCTCGAATGCCGCCGGGACCGTCTCGATCAGCACGGTGCACCGGATCGAGCCGGACGGGATCCCGAGCGCGTCTTCGGCGACCGCGAAGGCCCGGGCCCAGAGCTCGGCTTCGTCTCGGCTCTCGAGCTTCGGCAGGTAGAAGTACGGCCCGCTCCCGCGCTCGAGGAGCTCCGCGGCGTTGTGGAAGAAGGCCAGCCCGAAGTCGAAGAGCGAGGCGGAGATCGCAGTCCCGCCGCTTGCCACGTGACGCTCGTCGAGGTGCCAGCCGCGCGGGCGCACGACGAGGGCCGCGGTTTCGTCGTTCAGCGCATAGCGCCTCTCTGGCGTCTCCAGCGAGATCGTGCGCCGTACCGCGTCGCGAAGATTCGCCTGGCCCTGGACCACGTTCGTCCAGGTTGGCGAGCACGCGTCCTCGAAGTCGCACATGAAGACGCGGGCGCCGGAGTTGAGCGCGTTGATCATCATCTTCCGGTCGGGCGGCCCGGTGATCTCGCAGCGGCGGTCGCGGAGATCGGCCGGGGCGACCGCGACCTTCCAGCCGGCACCGGCACCGTTCGAGGTGACGAAGGCCGGCCGTGCGCCCGAGTCGAACTCGCGTTGGCGCTCGTGCCGGCGTGCGAGGAGCTCGCGGCGACGCGGATCGAGCTCGCCGTGGAGGGTCTCGATCAGCTCGAGGGCCGCCTTCGAGACGATCGCCTCGTCGGTGGCGGCGAGAACGTCGAGCGTCATACCGGCGAGGCGACCGGACGGCTCATGCCGCCTCCGACTCGAACTGCTCCTCCTCGGTCGAGCCGCGGAGCGCAAGGGTCGAGGACGCCCCGCCGCTCACGATCTCGGCGATCCGGTCGAAATAGCCGGCCCCGGCCTCGCGCTGATGGCGGGTCGCGGTGTAGCCGTCGTCCTCGAGCGCGAACTCGCGCTCCTGAAGCGCGACATACGCCGGCATCCCGCCGCTCGAGTAGTCGCGAGCCAGCTCGAACATCGCCGCATTCAGCGAATGGAAGCCGGCGAGGGTGATGAACTGGAAGCGGTAGCCGAGCTCGCCGAGCGTCTCCCGGAAGCGTGCGATCTCGCTCTCGTCGAGGTGGCGCTTCCAGTTGAACGACGGCGAGCAGTTGTAGGCGAGGAGCTTGCCCGGGAAACGCTCGTGCAGCGCGGCGGCGAACTCACGGGCCTCGCCGAGATCCGGCGTCGAGGTCTCGAACCAGAGCATGTCCGCGTACGGCGCGTAGGCGAGCGACCGGGCGATCGCCGCCTCGAGCCCGTCGCGCACGTGGAAGAAGCCTTCGGAGGTCCGCCCGCCCGCCAGGAACGGCTGATCCACCGGATCGATGTCGCTCGTGAGCAGCGAGGCGCTGAGCGCATCCGTACGGGCGACGAGCACCGTGGGAACGTCGAGGACATCGGCCGCAAGCCGTGCCGCGACGAGCGTGCGCACGAACTGGCTCGTGGGGACGAGCACCTTGCCGCCGAGATGGCCGCACTTCTTCTCCGCGGCCAGCTGATCCTCGAAATGCACGCCCGAAGCCCCGGCCTCGATCATCGCCTTCATCAACTCGTACGCGTTCAGCGGGCCCCCGAAGCCGGCCTCGGCGTCGGCGACGATCGGTGCGAGCCAGTAGCGCTCGTCTTGACCCTCTGCCGCGTCGATCTGGTCCGCGCGCAGGAGTGCGTTGTTCAACCGCTTGACGAGTGCCGGCACGCTGTTTGCCGGATACAGGCTCTGATCCGGATAGGTGTGGCCGGCGAGGTTCGCCTCGGCCGCGACCTGCCAGCCGGAGAGGTAGATCGCCTGGAGGCCGGCGCGCACCATCTGCACCGCCTGGCCGCCCGTGACCGCGCCGAGCGCGCCGACCGGCGCGTCGCCCCCGAGGAGCTCCCAGAGGCGCTGTGCGCCGAGGCGTGCCAGCGTGTGCTCGATCGGGAAGCGGCCGCGGAGGGCGAGCACGTCCTCTGCGGAGTACGGCCTCGTGATTCCCTGCCAGCGTCTGTCGTCGGCGAAACGGAGCTGCAGCTCGGAAGAGCGGTTCGCGCCATCGGCGGCCATCGTCGTCATCACCTCATTATGGTCAGTAATGGATACAAAACTGGGGTCTTTTGCCCACGATAGCAACTTAACGGCCACTCTTGGATCCGGTTTTGCGCAATCTTGGATCCAGTCATGGCGCGGGGTAGCTTCCCACCGTGAGCGGAGCCTTCATCCGGCGGCTGGATCCGAACCTGCCGCGCGATGTCTGGCTGCTGCAGATCGGGGGCGTGTTGAACTCCTTCGGGAACGGGATCGTCTTCCCGTTCCTCGTGATCTACCTCCATGACGTCCGCGGCTTCAGCCTCGGGACGGCAGGCCTCGTGATCGCTGTCTCCTCGCTGGCGCAACTCACCGCCGGCGTCCTCGCCGGGCCTGTGATCGACCGCTTCGGCCCTCGGCTCACCCTTGGCTGCGGCCTGATCCTGCAGACGGTCGGATTCGCCTTGATGCCGCTCGTGCGCACTCCATGGCAGGCATTCCTGCTGATCGCGATCGAGGGTGCCGGCGCGGCGGGGTTCTGGCCGAGCCAGTCGACGCTCATCTCGCGGCTCACCCCGGCCGCACGGCGTCACGCGGCCTTCGCCCAGCAACGGCTGACGATGAACCTCGGCGTCGGCATCGGCGGGATCGTCGGCGGCTTCATCGCCCACGTCTCGAGCCCCGAGACGTTCACCGTCCTCTTCCTGCTCGACGCGGTGACGTTCCTCGGGTACGTGGTCGTGCTCTTCTTCATCCACGACCCGGGGGTTTCCGCGGGTGAGGCGGCTGCACCCGCCTCCTACGGCGCCGTGCTGCGTCACAAGACCTTCCTCGGGCTCTGGATGCTGAACTTCCTGTTCGTCGCGGCCGGGTACTCCCTGCTCTCGCTGTTTCCCCAGTTTGCAACCGAGCAGAGCGGGATCACCGAACGTCAGATCGGGCTCGTGTTCGCCTTCAACACGGGCGTGATCGTCCTCGCCCAGCTGCCTCTCTCGCGCTGGATCGAAGGGCGGCGGCGGATGCAGGCGCTGGCGCTGATGCCGCTCCTCTGGGCCGCGTCCTGGCTCATCGTCGATGCGACCGGCGCCTGGCTCGATGGGACGGTCGCCTTCTTCGCCTTTGCGCTTGCGGCGGGGATCTTCGGGGTGGGCGAATGCTTCCACGGCCCGGCGCATCAGGCGCTCGTCGCCGACATCGGCCCGGAGCACCTCCGCGGTCGCTACTTCGCGATCCACTCGCTCTCGTGGGGCCTCGGCGGCTCGGTCGGACCGGCGATCGGCGGCTTCATCCTCGCGGCGGCGCCGTTCGTGCTCTGGCCGCTCGCGGCGGTCGTCTGCCTGATCGCCGGGGCCGGCGCGCTCGCGATCGAGCGGTTCATCCCGGGATCGCTGCGCCGGATCCCGCACGACGAGGCCTCGATTCCCGCACTCGCCGAGCCGGCGCCCGTCTGACGACAGGCGGGCTCCGCGACCGGTAGAATTGGCTGTATGCCGCTGATCGTCGAGGACCCGCTCAGTACACGTAGAAAGGACAGTCTGAATGCCCAGCCTGCCCCGGATCCGTCGTACTCGCAGCCGCGACCTCGCGGCCGTCGCGCCGCAGCCGCGCCGTCCCGCTGAGCTCAGCGCCGCCGGCCTGACCTGGATCCACCTCGATTCGCCGTCGCTCGAGGTCGCGCAGGAGCTCGCCGAGCGATTCGGCTGGCACCCCCTCGACGTCGAGGACGTGCTCTCGAAGCGCCAGCGGCCGAAGGTCGACGACTACACCGACGAGGGCTACCTCTTCGGCGTCCTCCACTTCCCCGCCTACGACCGACGGGTACAGCGGCTGAATGCCGTCGAGCTCGACTTCTTCGTCGGCCCCGACTACATCGTCACGCTTCCGGGCGCCGAGCTCAAGCCGGTGTCGCGCCTCTTCAGCCGCTGCGAGGAGGACGAGGCCTTCCGCGAGCAGCTCTTCTCGAAGGGCTCGGGACGGCTCCTCTACGAGGTGCTCGACGACCTCTTCGACTACTGCTTCCCGATTCTCGACAAGATCGGGCACAAGCTCGATGCGCTCGAGGACGACGTCTTCGAGGGCCGCTCCGACGGGGTCGTCCGGGACATCTCGAACGCCAAGCAGGAGATCATCAGCTACCGGAAGATCATCAGCAGCCCCGAGCGCTCGACCCTGCGCCTGCTGGAGCGGCACGTGGGCCGCTTCCTGCCCGAGGATCTCGAGGAGTACTTCGACGACATCGTCGATGCGGCAGAGCGCATCTGGGACCTCCTCGACAACTACAAGGAGGTGATCGAGGCGCTCGAGGACACGAACGAGTCGGTGATCAACCACCGCCAGAACGACATCCTGCGGATCCTCACCGTGTTCTCGGTGGTCCTGCTGCCGCTGACGCTGATCACCGGCTTCTTCGGGATGAACGTCCACTTCCCGGGTTTCGCGACCGCGTGGGCATTCTGGACGATCTTCGGGGTCATGGCAGCGTCGCTCGTCGGGATGCTCGCGTTCTTCCGCCTCAAGCGCTGGCTCTAGTCGAGTCCGGCCTCCCGGTAGTCGGGGCAGACCTGCGTGGCTTGTCGGCCGCACTCGAAGCCTGATCGCCCGGGTGCTCGTGAAACCGGAATGCACTACAGGTGGTTAACCAGTCAGGGCCCGGAATCCCGGGCCCTGACTTCCGAAACGGTGAGACGAACCGCTAGCTGACGCCCGCGGCCTTGAGCGTGTCGCGGACTCGACCCGGCGTCAACGGTGCGATGTGGACTCGCACGCCCGTTGCGTCGAAGAACGCGTTCGCGATTGCGCCCACGCACGGGCAGGTGACCGGCTCTCCCGAGCCGAGCGACGGCTGGTCGAGCCGCTGCACGAGGACGTGCGTCACCTGCGGAGCATCCGCGAAGCGGAGGATCGGGTAGGTGACCCAGTCGATGCTCGTGACCTGGTTCTTGTTGAACGTGACCTGCTCGTAGAGCGCACGGCTGGTGCCCTGGATGATGTTGCCGACCATCTGGTTGTAGATCAGGTCCGGGTTCACTGCGAAACCGGAGTCCTGAGCCGCGTACATATGGTCGACGGTGATCTTGCCGGACTTCTTGTTCACGGTGATGTCGGCCACAACGGCTGCATACGCGCCCCCGTGATGGCTGTTAGCGATCCCACGACCCTTGACGATGTTTCCCTTCTGGAGATTCGCGCCGGGAACGAACGGCTTCCAGTTCGCCGCGGTTGCCGCCGCCTGCAGTACCGCCGACCAGCGCTGGTCGGTCGAGTCGGTCTGCATGTTCTGGAGGCGGAAGGCGAGTGGATCCATGTTCGCGGCGACCGCGAGCATGTCCATCGTCTGAGCGTCCGCAAACGTCGTCTGCTGTGCGCCCGGGGCCCGGAGCGGGCCGCTCTGGAAGATCCCCATCGTCGAGTTGATCGGCTTGTTGATCAACTTGTAGTTCGTGTTGGCGACGTTCATCCACGGCGAGAGGTTCTCCGAGACGGTGCCGCTGCCCGCGACCGAGGTCGGGAGGGCGTTGGCCGCTGCGGACGGAGAGCCGGGGCCCGCACCGAGGAGCTCGCGGCCCGTGTAGAGCGAGGTTCCGCCCTGGCTGAAACCGGTTGCCTCGTATGCGGTCATGTTGCCGTTGGCATCCACGCCTGCCCGCATGTCGTAGAGGATCGCGGGGCCGTAGTGCGTCCAGCCGTGCTCGTCCCAGCGCATCATCTGCAGGCGGACCGGAGCACCGACCGCCTTCGACATGATCGCTGCCGACTCCGCGGTGTCGAACGCGACACAGCCGTTGCCGAACGAGCCCGCGCCCTCGTAGAAGAGCACCCGGATCTGGTTTGCCGGAAGCGGGGCGAGCACGTTCTGTAGGTCGGTCACGAGCCCGTACACGTTCTGGGTGTTGCTCCAGATCGTCGCGTTCGTCGCCGTCACGTCTGCAAGGGCGCAACTCGGGCCGATCGGCATGTGACCCTGGTAATGGTGGGCGAAGCTGCCCGCCACCGTGTGGGCCGAGGACGCGAGTGCCGCGTCGACGTTCCCCTTGTTCGTCGGGACCGTCGCCGCGATCTTCCCCGCCGAGTCGAGCTGGCGGTAGTGGTTCCAGAGGTTGCCGGTGCCCGGAAGGATCGGGTTCGTGTTCCACACGACCTTCAGCTGCGCCGCAGCCTGGATCGCGTCGTACTCCGCCGGCGCAACCACGCCGAGGAAGTTGTTCACCTGCACGACCTTTGCACCCGGAATGTGCGCGATCGAGGTCGCATCGACGCTGACCGGCACGTTTGAGTTGTACGGATACGCGCCCTGGCCACGCGGCCGCACCATCCGGCCGTGCAGCATCCCCGGGAGCCGGATGTTCTGAACGTAGGTGTACGTCCCGATCACCTTGGCGGGAATGTCGATCCGGACGACCGGGTTCGGATCCTTCGTGACCGTCGTGTAGGCCGACATCGGCTTCGCCGGTGCAACACCCGGTGCGAGCGAGTTGTTGCCGCCCGACAGGTTGAGCAGCTTGCCGCCGACGAGCTGGCCGTAGGTGACGGTCTTGCCGCCGCCGCTCACGACCCCGCCCTTCACGGTCAGGTTCGCCACCGGAACCCCGAGGTTCGCCGAGGCCATGCCGAGGAGCGCGTTGTAGACGATTGCGCCCACGTTGCGGATCTTCGGGCCGGTGCCCGACATCGCGTTCGAGCCGCCTTCGCCGCCCGAGCTCACCGCGAGCCAGGTGTCGACGACGTCGATGCTCGCGGGGTTGAACATCCCGTAGCGCATCTGCGACATGTCCGTGCTGAGCTCTTCGGCGAGCACCTGCAGGAAGCCGGTCGTGATCCCGTTACCGACCTCGATCTGGCTCGTCTTGAGCACGACCGTGTTGTCGGCGTTGATCGTGACCCACGCGTCGATCTGGGTCGCGTCCGGGTTGTAGCCGGCGGGAGTCGGCGCCGCACCGGCCTTGCCCGCGAGGGCCGAGCCGGCGAGCGAGAAGCCGACGATCAGCGCCCCGCCGCCTTTCAGGAAGGTCTTACGGGAGAAATCCTTCTCGTGCAGTAGTCCCGTCATCTCTATGCACCCGCCTTTGCCATGACCTTGGCCGCCTGCTGGATCGCGGTCAGGATTCTCGGATAGGTCCCACAGCGGCACAGATGACCGTTCATCGCCGTGCGGATCTGGTCCTCCGAAGGGTTCTTGGTGGTGGCCAAGAGGTCTGCAGCCTGGATCATCATGCCATTCTGGCAATAGCCGCAATGCGGCACCTGAACGTCGATCCACGCCTGCTGAAGCGGGTGCAACGCCGGCGCCGCCGCCGTCGTTCCGCGCTGTGCCGCCCAGAGCGCCGGAAGGCCCTCGAGGGTCGTGATGCTCTTCCCGCTGACCGCCGCAACCGGCGTCACGCAGGAACGGATCTCCTTGCCGTCCAGCAACACCGAGCAGGCGCCACACTGCGCAAGGCCGCAACCAAACCGCGGGCCGTGCAGGTGGAGCTCGTTGTGCAAGACGTACAGGAGAGGCGTATCAAGGCTGGCACTCACGCCGTGCGTGAGCCCGTTCACCTTGATCTTCAAGCTGTTCGCCATTCGTTAGCCTCCCGAAGTGAGAACGTTCTCATTGCCGCCACAAGGCCTGGAAAGCGTGAGCTGAAGCCACTGGGCTGAGCCCTTTCAGAGCAAAACCACGCCCTTTCGGACCAAGACCGTGTGCCGGGACACCCAAAAAGGTACCCGGCCCACCGGCCACCTGCAATAGTCAGTGCCGGTTTACCGAACGGGCCCGATCGGGCTTGGTTGAGCGGTAACCGACCTAGAAGCTGTGCGGAACGTGCGTCGCGCTCATCCCGAGCACGAGCAACCCGGCAAGCCCGAGGTAGGCCGCGCCGACCACCACGCGCTGCCAGGGTTTCACGGCGTAGTACCCAGCCGTGTCCGGAGCCTTCCGCCGCCGCCACCGGTTCCTGAGCTCGAGGAGCCCCACGACGATGATCAGCGGGAGAATCGGGCTCGGGCTGATGAGCTCGAGCGCCACGAGGCCGGCGAGGCCCACGAGCCAGAACGCAGGATGGAGCGCCGCGACGGCGCGACCGCCGTCGAGCGGAACCATCGGGATCAAGTTGAAGAGGTTGATGAAGAAGCCGACGAACGCGAGCGCCCTCAGGAAGTTCGAGTGCTCGTACGTGCCGATTCCCCAGACCGCGGCGGCGGCGAGGCTGCCGAGCGCCGGCCCCGCAAGGGCAATCTCGGCCTCGCGCCACGCGTTCTTCGGCATCCCCCGCATCCCGATCACGGCGCCCATGAAGGGGATGAAGAGCGGCGCCGAGGCGCGAACCCCCTGCCGACGCAGCGCCAGCACGTGCCCCATCTCGTGGAAGAAGATCAACGCGACGAGCCCGACGCCGAACCACCAGCCCCCGAGGAGCGCGTACGCGCCGATCGAGACGAGCATCGATCCTGCCACGGTGACGAACTTGAGCTTGTAGAGGATCGCCCCGAACTTCGCGAGAAAGGCGCCGGCCGCGGCCAGGCCGCCGAGAAGCCGGCGTCCGAGTGACCGAGGCGGCGACGTCCGTGTCTCGGGCGAGACCGTCCGGTAGCCGTGCTCGTCGTATTCCGGCAGCCTCGGCTCCGGATACCGGCTCTCGGGGGCGAAAAGGGACATCTGCCTCCTAGGGTACGCCTGCCTTCACAGCCGCCGCCGACATTCTCGGGATGCTTCGATGCCCCGCACGGACGCGACCGAAGCGACGTTTTGAAGCGGCGACGAGACCCGAGCTCGCGACCCGAACGAGAAGCCCCTTCTCGTGGGGTATCTTCTGGCGGCTAACGAACGAGCATCCCGGTTGCCGTGCTCGCCTAACTGGCGAACCGGCGTTCACATGAACGCCCGTGTGGTGGCTACGCGGCTCCTCCCCGGCGTACAGCGGCAGCCTCGGGTCGCGCGTGCCTGAGTTCGGCGCGATGCGGGTAGCCTCGTCCCATGAAGCGGAAGCACGAGAGCAAGCCGGTGAACAAGCCGCTCCTGGTAGCGGGGCTCACCGTGCACCTTGCAGCGGTGACGCTCGACCTGGCGAGACATCTCGGTCCGGCCGGCGGAACGGATCCGCGGTAACAAGACGGGCTGGCGGATCGCGAGCGCCGTCAACACGCTCGGCTCAGTCGGATATTGGCTCGTCGGGCGCCGATACGACTAGTCGAGAAGTCGGGCCGGGCGGCTTGGGGTTCGCCAACGCCCCGGCGCACCTGGCCCGCAGAGTCCGTGCGAAGTGTGACGACGGTTACAGAGTGAGTGTGACGGCGGTGACAGACACGCACGCCGAGTCGCCCTACGCTGCCCCTAGCGGCACGGGGGAAGGGGAGAGCGGGAGCCGGGGGACGGCGCTGTGCGCAGCGTCGTCCCCTGCTGCTTCGGTGGGGTGAGTGGTTTACGATCGTCGGGCGGGTGGGCAACATGATCCCCGCGATCCCTGCCGTTGCCCACCCGCCCCCCACAGACCCACGCCGCCGAATCCGTGCCAGGGCACCCGGGTAGCGGCCCACCACCTGTCGTGAGACATCGTTTCGAGGCTACCGTCCGGCTGCGAGCGGTACCCTCTCGTCGCCGTCCGGCCCCAGGACGAACCGAAAGGGGAAATCTGGGATGACGACCTACAAGCTGCTCACCGAGACCGGAGACGACCTCGGGTCGTTCCATGCCGGCACGCCGACGTGGGCGCCAGGCGATCGGATCCACCGCGGCCACGACACGCTCGAGGTGGTATCGCTGACGGTGGCCGAGGACGGCGATGAGGTCGACGGGTACCTCGTCGTCAGATCGAACGACGGCCCGGTGACATAGGCTCCAGACAGCATGTTCGCCAGGAGGGGGACAACTGGGCGCTAAGGCCTTCGCGACGGTCGCCGCGGCCATCTGTATCGCGGCCGCAACGGCATCGGGTTCGAGCGCAACCACCCCGGCCTGTCAGAGCATGAGCCCTCAGGCCGCAGCGGCGATGACCGCGATGAAGACGATCTTCGGGAGCAGATGGGAGGTCGGCGGTCTTTGCTGCCACGGCGACAGTTGCTCGTGGGTGGGCAGTAAGAGCGTGAAGGCGTCTCTTCCCGGTGCAACCTCCGGGGCGATCGTTGTTCTCCCAGTGGGCTCGAAGCTTGTCTGCTCGCCGGCTTGCGTAGCGTCGACGAAGCCGACCGGGAAAGGCTGGGTCGTTCACGCCGGCGGGATGACGTGCACGGTCGTCTTCGGGCGAAAACCATCCTGCACGGCCGGATAGCCGCCGAGAACGCCGGATTCACTGACCAGCGGGCCGGGCGGCTTGAGAGTTCCCAGCGCCGCGGCGCAACCCGGCCCGCCCCGCAAAGCATGAGCGGGCCGGCAGCTCGGCGCTAGTGGCCGTTCAGGCCAGTTCTCGTTCTGTCTTCTCTCGTTCTACCTTCGCTCAGGGGCAAGCTGGGCCTTGGGCCGGGGCCACGTGTGAGGTGGGTCTTTACGCTCCGACTACGCGGAGTGCCTCCCGTCGGTGGCACCCCGCACTGTGGCCGCGGGCGGGAGACGAGATCATCCCCGTGTTCGTCTCCCGCTTGCGCCTCGCTCCGCGTAGGACTGCTCCCGCGAGACCGAGCACCCCGGGCCCTCGGCCGGCTCCGGCGACGAACCGAACGACCTTCCCGGCCGAGATCCCTAGGTAGGCGTCGAGCTTCGCGCGGTCGTCTTCGCGCTGCGCCGGCAGTAGGTCCCGGTAACGGCCCGCGACCGAGCCGGAAGAGTCCCCATGTCTCGGTCCGCGCGGTCCGGCGAGCTGCCGGCGTGGTCGCACCAGGCTGAGAACGAGTGGCGGGCCTCCCTGTTTCCAGGCCTTTCTCTGAAGCGGGCGACGAGACTCGAACTCGCGACCCTCAGCTTGGGAAGCTGATGCTCTACCAACTGAGCTACACCCGCGCGGGGCGTGAAGCTTAGCCGTTCTTCGCGCGAACTACGCGGCTGCGAGGGTCTCGCCGATCTCGTCGAGCGCGCTCAGGCACCTTCGTCCGCATCGTGCTCGCGACCGGAGAGGCAGAGCAGTGCATTCGCTTCGCCGATCTCGGTGCCGTCGAGGGCCTTGAGGGCGGCGAGCTTCAGGCCGAGCTCCTTGAGCAGCAGCGGGATCCTGTCGGCGCCGGCTGCCTGGCCCTGGAGGCGGCCGGGGCCGGCGTCGTCGATCCGGGCCGCGTCTGCGAGCTTCGTGAGCGTCTCGGCGACGTCGAGGAGCCGTTCGACTCGCCGGATGCGCGCAGCGCTCGCGAGCTCGGCCTCGAGCACGGCCGAGGAGGCGGCGCCGGCGGATCGTGGCCTCGGGAGCCGGGCCTGAGATAGCGGCGGCGCTCGCGGGGCTGGCGGCCTGGATGCGCCTGCCGTCAGGCGCTCGTCGGCGAGCTGGAGGGCGGCGAGCGGGTGCGAGGTCTCGTCGGGAACGACGACCGTGCCGATAGGCGGCGCGCGACGGGGATCGGGCCGTCCGGTTCGGCGAGCGCGGCTGTAACGCCGCTCGAGGAGCGGGCGCGAGCGGGACGCCTTCCGGGATCGCAGAGCAGCGCGAACTCGTCGCGCCGCGCGCGATAGCACGAGGCAGACCCGGCGACGGCCTGGCCGAGCCGGGCTCGAGAGCGCGTCGAGCAGCGCCTCGCCCTCGAGCCAGCTGTGGCGGTCGACGAACTCCTGGAAGCCGGTCAGTCCGACGATCACGAGCGCGCTGCCGGACCTGCACCGGGCCGCATCGCCTCCTGAAGGTCGGCGAGAAGCTGCTCACGGCTCCCAAGGGCGACCCGCAGCGCCGGTTCGGCGGTCGAGCTCACCCGTAAAGAATCGTAAGCTTCGCGCGACAACGCCATCCCCCGGACGAGGTCAATTGCGAAGAACCCTCGTTCGGGTGGCCGTCTCACACCTCGCCCGTCCAGGCGTTTCAAACGCGATGGCACTACCGCCGAGGCTCTACAGGCTGATCGGGCCCGACGGGCAGCAGTACCTCTCGGAGCAGCCGGGGACGCTCGGCGGCCACCGCCGAAACAAGCTCTACGGGCGGCTCGACTGCCCCTCGGCGCTCCGGTGGCTCGCGAAGGGGCACATCGTGCGCCATCGCGTCTTCTTCGCCGACGAGGAGACCGCGATCGCCGCGGGCTACAGGCCGTGCGCGGTCTGCATGCCGGCCGAGTACAGAGCCTGGAAGGCCGCTCAGTCGCCGTCGCGATGAACGGTGTCCGGCGAGAACGCCGGAAGGCACACCGCCAGGTACTCGGCCCCGCCGGGCTCGGGCGTCGAGTAGCGCACGCGCTCGCCCGGCCGCGTATGGACGGCCTCGCCCGGGCGCAGCTCGAGGCGCCCACCGTCGTGGTCGACCACGAGCAACCCCGCAAGGATGATCGTGTACTCGTCGAACTCGGGGGTCTGCGCAGGCTCCTCCCAGCCCTGCGGGCTCTTCATCCGGGCGATGCTCAGCGCTCCGTCCCCTGTGTTCATCCGGCCGACGTACTCCTCGATCGTCTTCGGGAGCGTTCCGGCGGAAGCAACCACGGTCGGCGAGGCGATGCGCTCGGGCACTACATGCGCTCCGGGGCCTCGACGCCGACCAGGTCGAGCACGCGCGCGACCACGTCGCGGGTTGCGCCGATCAAGGCGAGCCGGAACGACTCGTGCTCGCCGCCCTTTGCGGCCAACACCTTGTTCTCGTGGTAGAAGCGGTGGAAGTCGTCGGCGAGCCGGATCGCGTACACGGGGATCGCGTGCGGGCCCGCGGCGCTCGGTCGCCTCGCGGACGACGCCGGGAAACTCGGCGAGCCGCTTCACGAGCTCGCGCTCCTCGGTCGTGAGCGGGATCCGCGGCTTCGGGATCGACCTCGGCACCCTCGGGCGCCTCGCGGAAGATCCCGCTGATCCGCGCGTGGACGTACTGGACGTAGTAGACGGGGTTCTTGCGTGACTTCTCGGCTCGCGAGGTCGACGTCGATGTCGATCGTCTGGTCGTGGCCGCGGTCGACGAGGAACCAGCGGGCGAAGTCGACGCCCGACCTCGTCCATGAAGCTCGTCCAGGAAGACGACGTCGCCCGCGGCGCTTCGACATCTTGCAGCCCGCTCCCCGCCGCTCGTCAGATTGACGAGCTGGTAGACGAGCACCTCGACGCGCTCCGGGTCGTAGCCGAGCATCTCGGCGGCGGCGCGGAGCCGGCCGACGTAGCCGTGTGGTCGGCGCCGAGCACGTAGATCGCCACGGTCGAGCCGCGATCGAGCTTGTGGCGGAGGTAGGCGACGTCGGCAGCGAAGTACAGGTGGCATCCGCCCTTCCGAGGAGCGGAGGAGCGGGCGATCCTTGTCGTCGCCGAAGTCCGTGGTTCGCGCCACACAGCGTCCCGTCCTGCCTCGTAGGTGTCGAGCGCGGCGATCGCAGCAGCGATCTCCGGAACTCGAGCTCGACTCTCGCGCGCGAAGGAGTCGAAGCGGATCCGGAAGCGCTCGAGCGTCCCCTTGATCTGCTCGAGCATTGCCGGCACGGGATCACCCGCCGTCTGTGCGAGATCTGCCATGTAGTCGCCGTGGTAGCCGTCCTCGGGGGAGCTTCGCCGCCGGCGCAACGGCCTCGACCGGATTCGCGGAACCGATCCATCTGCGCTCCCGGCGTCGTTCCAGTAGTACTCGCGCTCGACCGAGTGCCCGGCGAACTGGAGCAGGCGTGCGACGCTGTCGCCGAGGGCACCATTGCGGGCAGAGGCGACCGTGAGCGGCCCCGTCGGATTCGCGGAGACCATCTCGACCTGGATCGTCTCGCGTGGCTCGGCGAAACCGCCGCCGTAGCCGGGGTCGATCTCGGCGAGCGCCTCGGCAAGGAACTCGTCGTTGACCCGCAGGTTCAGGAATCCCGGCCCTGCGACCTCCGCGCTCTCGATGCCGGGCAGCTCGACCACTTTCGCGGCAAGCTCCGCTGCGATCTCCCGCGGCGAGCGTCCCAGGTTGCGCGCGGCCTGCAGCGCGACGTTCGTCGCGTAATCGCCGTGGGCCGGATCCTTGGGCCGCTCGAGCGAGACCTCGCCGCCGGCGATCACCGCGATCGCCGCCTCGAGCCGCCTGAGCGCGCTACCGGGCAACGGGCCCCGGCGCGAACAGGTCTTCGAGCGCCTTCAGCTCGGGCTCGGTGCCGATCGCGATCAGCACGTCGCCCGCATCGAGCGTCACATCGGGGTTCGGGGTCACGTCGAACGTCCCGTCCGACTTGCCGAGCGCGATCAGGACCGCGCCCGTGGTGCTGCGGATCCGTAGCTCCCGGATCGTCTTCCCGGCCTGCGGGCAGTCGGCCGCGATCTCGAGCTCCTCGAAACGAAGATCGGGGCCCCGCGTGCGAGGAGACGAGCTCGAGAAACGCCGCGACCTGCGGCTTCAGGGCCAGCTTCGCCATCTCCGTCCCCGCCGAGGCGTACGGCTGCACGACTCGGTCGGCGCCTGCGAGCACGAGCTTGCGCTCGGCCTCGCGCGAGGAGGCGCGCGCGACGATCATCAGGTCCGGCCGCTGAGCGCGCGCCGAGAGCGTGATGTAGAGATTCTCGGCATCGGAGTCGGCAGAGGCGAGCAGCCCGCGCGCGCGGGCGATCCCGACCCGTTCGAGGCTCTCGTCGTCCGAGCCGCTTCCCTTGCGGAAGAGCACACCGTGCTCCCGAGCGAGCTCGATCGCCTCGTCGCCCGTGTCGAGCACGACGTATCCCTGCCCGGAGGCCTCGAACTCCTCCGCCGCCCGGCGCCCGACGCGCCCGTAGCCGCAGATGATGAAGTGATCCTCGATCGAGTCGATCATGCGTCTCCGTTTCTTGTCCTTCCGGGCGTCGCTCGCGATCTCCTCGGCTGATCGAGTGGAACGCCTGCGCCGCGACGTAGCCGAAGATTGCCACGCCGCCGAGCGCCAGCACGATCGTGAGGTACTCCGCCCCGGTCCCGCGCGGCGAGCTGTCGAGCCCCGTCAGCGTCACCGTAACTGCCGTGCGGTAGAACGCGTCGCTCCAATGCTCGTGCAGGAGATGGTGGAAGCCGAGCGTTCCGCCGACCACCAGCCCGGCAGCGAGCCCGACCGCCAATCCCACGCGCCTGAGGGTCGCGCCGGACACCTCAGCGGCACGCCCGTTCGCCGGGCGCCGATTGCGTTAGCGTCCGCCGAGGCAACCGAATGCGCGTCGCAGTCATCTCAGACATCCATGGGAACTATCACGCTCTCGAGGCAGTTCTCGCGGAGGTGACCGCCGAAGCGCCCGACGAGATCTGGTGCCTCGGCGACGTCGTCGGCTACGGCCCCGAGCCGAACCGCTGCTGCGAGGCCGTGCAGGAGCGTGCAGACCTCTGCCTCGCCGGCAACCACGACCTCGCCGTGATCGGCGCGCTCTCGGTCGAGGACTTCAACGGCGATGCCGCCGCGGCCGTCCGCTGGACGCAGCGTGTGCTCACCCCCGAAGCCCGGAGCTTCCTCGAGCCGCTCGTCCCGGCCGCCACCCGAAACGGCGCGGCGCTCTTCCACGGCAGCCCGGTCGACCCGGTCTGGGACTACGTGCTCAGCGAGGAGGGGGCGAGGCTGAGCCTCGAGACGGTGAAGGCGCCACTCGTGATGGTCGGCCACAGCCACGTGGCGCTCCGGATCGCCTACGACGCCGCGGGATCGCTTTCGGGCGGGCTCGCCCAGGTCGGGGACGAGGTGAGCCTGTCCGACTCGCGCTGGCTGCTCAACCCGGGCTCGGTCGGGCAGCCGCGAGGCGGCGATCCGCGGGCCGCGTGGCTGATGCTCGACTTCGATGCCGACCGCGGCTGGTTCCGGCGGACCAGCTATCCGATCGAGAAGACGCAGGCAGAGATCCGCGCCGCCGGCCTGCCCGACGGGCTCGCGACGCGACTCGGCTTCGGGCAGTAGCGACGCGGCCGAGCCGTCCGTACTGAGCGTCGAGGCCGTTCGACGTCGTCGACGCGAACGGGATCTACCGGCGCGGCGGCAAGCCGCCCTCAGGCCGACTGGGCGACCGGCTCGACGGCCTCGTCGAGGGTGATCCCCTCGCGGGCAAGCGTGAGCTGGACTTCCTCGCGAGCCTTGAAGATCCGCCACTTGACGGTGGCCAGCGTGATCTCGAGCGACTCTGCGATCTCGCTGTAGGGCATCCCGACGATGTCGCGGAGAAGCAACGCCATTTTCAGGTCGGGATTCAGATCCTCGACCGCGCGCCAGATCGCTTCGATCGTCTCGGCCCGCTCGGTCGGCGGATCGTAGGTCTCGAGCGGCGGGATGTCGTCGAAGCTGACGAAGCCGCTCGGCCGGCGCTCCCGGGCGCGGAGCTCGTCGAGGACGCGGTTCTTCGTGACCTGGAAGAGCCAGGTCGTGAACTTGCACCTGAGGGAGAACTTCGGGAGGCCCCTGAGGACGCGGACGAAGACCTCCTGAGTCAGGTCTTCTGCGAGCGTGCGATCCCCGGTGAGGCGAAGGATGTAGTTGTGCACCGGCGTCTCGTACATGCGGACGATCTCGGTGAACGCGCGCTCGTCACCCTTCTGCGCTCGTCGAAGTAGCTCGGGGTCGGGTTGCGGAAGAGCCAACGAATTCAATGTAGCCCTGGGCCTTCGACTCTTAGGAAGATCTCACTGTGTTTCAATAAATCTTTACCACTCATCCGGTCAGATTCCTTCGCGCCCAGCAGCGAGAGCACGGTCGGCGCGATGTCTGCGAGCTCGCCGCCCTCGCGGAGCTCTCCCTCGGCGGTGAGTATGAACGGCACGAGGTTCGTCGTGTGCGCAGTGTGCGGGGAGACGCCGTCCGGGGCCAGAAGCTGCTCGGCGTTTCCGTGGTCGGCGGTGACGAGGCAGACGCCCCCGAGGCGCATCACGCACTCGACGACGCGCCCGACGCAGCGGTCGGTTTCCTCGACGGCCGCGACGACAGCGGGGATGACGCCGGTGTGGCCGACCATGTCCGGGTTCGCGAAGTTCACGAGCCCGAAGCCGTAACCCGCGCCGATCTCGGCGCAGAACCGATCGGCAACCTCGTCGGCCGACATCGCCGGCGCGAGGTCGTAGCTCGGCACGTCGCGGCGGCTCGCGACGAGGATCCTGGTCTCACCGGGCCACTCCTCCTCGCGGCCGCCGTTGAAGAAGTAGGTGACGTGCGCGTACTTCTCGCTCTCGGCCACGTGCAGCTGGCGGATGCCCGAGTCGGAGAGCACCTCGGCAAGCGTCTCGGGCACCACCTGCTCGCCGAAGACGACGTGCGAGTCGATGTCGTCCCCGTATCGGGTCATCGTCGTCAGGTCTACCCCGCCGCTCAGGAATGCACGCGAGAGCTGGCGGGCGCGATCGGGGCGGAAGTTGAAGAAGATCACCGTGTCGCCGGGCTCGATCCTCGGCGTGCCGTCGATCACGGTCGGCTCGATGAACTCGTCGGTGATGCCGAGGTCGTAGCTGACCTGCACCGCGTCGAGGGCGCTCGCGGCGTGGTCGCCGAGCCCGAGCATCAGCGCGTCGACCGCCTTCTGGGTCCGTTCGATCCGGTTGTCCCGGTCCATGGCGTAGTAACGGCCGGAGACCGTGGCGATCCGCTCCTGCGGGAGCACGGCGAGGTCTTCGAGCGCAGCGTGCGGAGAGACGTCGCGGCCGTCGGTGAAGGCGTGGATCCAGGTGTCGGCGGGCGCGAGCTCGAGCAGAGCACGGAGGTGATCGATGTGGGAGTGGACGCCGCCCCGGGAGACGAGCCCGACGAGGTGGACGCGCCTGCCGCGGGCGAAAGCCGCCTCGATCGCCGGAAGCGCGGCGAGCTCCCCCAGCTCGATCGCGTTGTTCACGCGCTCGAGATCCTGGTAGAGATGGCGACCCGAGCCGATCGTGAGATGCCCGACCTCGGAGTTGCCCATCTGGCCGTCCGGCAGCCCGACCGCAGCTCCGGAGGCCTCGAGCTTCGTGTGCGGATAGCGGTCGAGGAGCTCGTCGAAGACAGGTGTCCTGCCAAGCGCCACCGCGTTCCCGGGCCCGGGAGGCGCGCAACCCCAGCCGTCGGCGATGACGAGCGCTACGAGGGGGAAGCGGCCTGGCAAATCGACGCAAACGATTGCACGTCCAGCGAGGCGCCGCCGACGAGCGCGCCGTCGACGTCCGGCTGCGCGGCGAGCTCGGCCGCGTTCTCGGGCTTCACCGAGCCGCCGTAGAGCACAGGCACGTCGAGGATCGACTTCACGAACGCGTGGGCCTCCTGGGCCAGCTCGGGCGTCGCCGTCTTCCCGGTGCCGATCGCCCAGACCGGCTCGTAGGCGATCACGAGGTCGTCGGTCTCGGCGATCCCGTCCGCGATCGCCCCCACCTGCCGGCGGAGCACCGCCTCGGTCTCCCCGGCCTCGCGTTCCGACTCCGTCTCGCCGACGCAGGCGATGACCTGCAGGCCGTGGCCGATCGCGGCGGCGATCCGCTTCACGACCGTTTCGTCCGTCTCGCCGAAGAACTGCCGCCGCTCGGAGTGCCCCACGATCGTTCCGTACACGCCGAGCTCCCGGAGCATGGGCGCCGAGATCTCCCCGGTGAAGGCGCCATCGTCGGCCCAGTGGACGTTCTGCGCCGCAACGCCGATCTCGGTTCCCGCAAGCGCCAGAACGGCTCCGCCGAGCGAGACGTAGGGCGGGCACACGACCACGTCGACGGTGCCGAGGTCCGTGTCGCGGAGCGCGCGGCAGAACTCGCCTGCCTCTGCAGGGCCCTTGAACATCTTCCAGTTCCCCGCGATCAGCATCTACGACTCCGGGATCGCGGCGACGCCGGGCAGTTCCTTGCCTTCGAGCAGCTCGAGCGAGGCGCCGCCGCCCGTGGAGATCCACGAGACGGAGTCGGCCATCCCTGCGTCGTGGACGGCGCGAACGGAGTCGCCGCCGCCGACCACAGTGAAACCGGCGCAGGCCGCGACGGCGCGTGCAACCGCGAAGGTGCCCTCGGCGAAGCGCGGCCACTCGAAGACGCCCATGGGCCCGTTCCAGAAGACGGTGCCGGCATCCTGGATCACGGCCGCGAAGGCCTCCCGCGACTCGGGGCCGATGTCGAGCCCCAGCCAGCCTTCCGGCCGGTCGTCGTACGGCACGATCTGCGTGGCGGCGTCGGGGGCAAACGAGTCGGCGGCCACGACGTCGGTCGGCAGGATCACCTCGAACGGGAACGGGTTCTCGGCGCGCACGTCCTCGGCCATCTTGCCGCCGATGATCACCCGATCGGCGCGCGAGCCCAGATTCATCAGCACGGCCACCTTGTCCACGACCTTCGCGCCTCCGGACACGATCACGAACGGCCGCTCCACCTCGCCGAGGAGCTTGCCGAGGTTCTCGAGCTCTGCGAGTAGCAGCAGCCCTGCATAAGACGGCAGCAGACGTGCGACCGCCTCGGTCGAGGAGTGCGCGCGGTGCGCCGAGCCGAACGCGTCGTTCACGAAGAGGTCGGCGCCCTGGGCGAGCTCGCGCGCGTAGCTCTCGTCGTTCGAGGTCTCGCCGGGATGGAAGCGCGTGTTCTCGAGCACGGTCACGCGCTCGTCGGCGACGAGCTCCGCGAGGCGGGCCCTCACCGGGTCCATCCTGTGCGTGTCACGGTCCTCGTCGGACTTCGGGCGTCCCAGATGCGAGGCCACGCGCACCTCGCGCGCGCCCCCGTCGAGCAGCAGCTGGATCGTCGGGAGTGAGGCCCGGATGCGGGTGTCGTCGGCGACTCGCCCGTCCTCGAGCGGGACGTTCAGATCGGACCGGACGAGGACGATCTTCCCGTCGACATCGGCCTCGCCGACCGACCGCGGCATCCTCATCGTTTTCGCTACCCGGCGAGCTTGTTCACGAGATCGACAAGCCGGCACGAGTAGCCCCACTCGTTGTCGTACCAGCCGAAGACCTTCACCTGGTTCCCCCGCGCCATCGTCAGCTTGCTGTCGAAGATGCACGAGTACGGCGACCCGTTGATGTCCGTGGATACCAGGGGATCGGTCGAGTACTGGAGGTAGCCCTCGAGCGGAGCCGAGCCGGCTGCGGCCTCGTACGCGGCGTTGACCTCGGCGACCGACACGTCGCGGCCGACGGTGGCGGTGAGGTCCGTGATCGATCCCGTCGGGACAGGAGCGCGCACCGCAACGCCGTCGAGCTTGCCGGCGAGCTCCGGCAGAACGAGGCCGATCGCCTTCGCGGCACCGGTCGAGGTTGGGATCAGGTTGATCGCGGCAGCACGCGCACGGCGGAGGTCCGAGTGCGGCATGTCCTGAAGGCGCTGATCGGCCGTGTAGGCATGGATCGTGGTCATGAAGCCGTTCTCGATCGTGAACGCGTCGTGGAGCACCTTGGCGAGCGGCCCGAGGCAGTTCGTCGTGCACGAGGCGTTCGAGATGATGTTGTGCGTCTCGGGGTCGTATTTGTCGTCGTTGACGCCGAGTGCGAGTGTGATGTCGGGATCGGTCGCGGGGGCCGAGATCACAACCTTCTTCGCGCCCGCGTCGAGGTGCTTCTGTGCCCCGGCACGGTCGGTGAAGAAACCGGTCGACTCGAGCACCACGTCGACGCCGAGGTCGCTCCACGGCATCGCGGCCGGATCGCGCTCGACGAGCAGCTTGATCTGCTGTCCTGCTGCGTGCAGGACACCGTCCTCGACGACCACGTCACCCGGGAACGGGCCGAGCGTCGAGTCGAACTTCAGGAGGTGCGCCATCGTCGCGGCGTCGCCGAGGTCGTTCGCGGCGACGATGTCGAAGTTCGCGTCCCGGGCCAGCGAGGCGCGGAAGAAGTTGCGGCCGATGCGGCCGAAGCCGTTGATTCCCACCTTGAGATTCGCCATGGGGCGCGGACTTTAGTCAGAGCGGCGAAATCCCGCCGGCTGAACCGACCGGCGTCAGCTCGTCAGGGCCGGAAGGCCGTAGATGCCGGCCATTTTCCGCTGCAGATAGCGCACATACGGCTCGGGGTCGATCGTCGTCGTGCCGATCGCGCGCTCGAGTGTCTCGGCGGGGGTGAACTTCCGCCCATACCGGTGCACGTGGTCGCGAAGCCACTCGCGCAGGGCACCGAACTCGCCGCGCTCGAAGTCGTCCTCGAGGTCGGGGAGGTCGACGGTGATCCGCTCCCAGAGCTGAGCCGAGATGAGGTTCCCGAGCGCGTAGGTCGCGAAGTAGCCGATCGCGCCGATCGCCCAGTGGGTGTCCTGGAGGACGCCGTGGGTGTCGTCGGGCACCTCGACACCGAGCAGGTCGTACATCCGGCGATTCCACTCCTCGGGGAGGCTCTCGAGCGGGAACGACTCGTCGATCAGCTCCTGCTCGAGCTCGAAGCGCAGGATGATGTGGAGGTTGTAGGTGGCCTCGTCGGCCTCGACCCGGATCAGCGAGGGCTGGACGGCGTTGATCTCGCGGTACCAACGGTCGACGTCGTAGCCCGCGAGCGCGTCTGGGAACGTCTGCTGGAGCTTCGGGAAGAAGTAGCGCCACGCCGGGAGCGAGCGGCCGACGAGGTTCTCCCACATCCGGCTCTGAGACTCGTGCATCCCGAGCGAGGTGCCGCTGCCGAGCGGTGTCCGCTCGAGCAACGGTTCGACCTGATGCTCGTAGAGGCCGTGGCCGGTCTCGTGCATCGTCGCGAAGAGGCCGTCGAGGTTGTCCGGGAAGTAGCGGGTCGTGATCCGGATGTCGTTGCGTCCGGTGCCGCTCGCGAATGGATGGACGGTCGGGTCGATCCGCCAGGCCTGGTCGTCGAAGCCGAACCGGCGCACGACCTCGAGCTCGAACTGCTTCTGAAGCTCGATCGGGAACGCGCGATCTGTCGGGATCTCCGGGATCGGCGCGCCGGCGACGAGCTTGACGAGCGGGGCCTGGTGCTCCTTGAGGTAGTCGAAGAGGGACCGCACCTCGGCGGTCGTCATCCCGCGCTCGAAGTCGTCGAGGACGGCGTCGTACGGCTCGGGATAGTCGCCGTCGAAGCAGGCGATGTAGCGGCGGCGAAGCTCGACGTTCTCGCGCAGTGCCGGCAGAAATGTGGCGAAGTCGTTGTTGGCGCGGGCCTCGACCCAGACGGGCAGCGCGAGCGAGGCGGCGCGCGACATCTCGGCGCGGAGCGACGAGGGTACCTTGCGCGCCTTCTCCCAGTCGCGCCGTGTCACCCGGATCAGGCTCGCCTCGAAGGAGTCGTACTCGTGTGCCTCCTCGAACGGCGCAAGCTCCTCGAGAAGACGGCCGATCTCCGGGGAGATGAACTTCTCGTGCGTGATGTGCTTCAGCGTCGCGAGGTGCTCGGCCCGGCTGGCCGCGCCACGTGGCGGCATCATCACCTGCTGATCCCAGGCGAGCAGGGACGCTGCCGCAGAGAGATCCCCGATCTCGGCGAGCCTGCGGCTGAGCTCCTCGAACGGCGTGCTCATCTGCTGGCACCGTATCGAACGGGTCGGCGCGAGCGATATGGGCCGTTTGGGGTGGTTGCGATTACCGTTTTCAAATGCCCTGGAATCCGCGGCCCGGAGTGCGAGATACTCGGTGCGCGGAGGCCATGCTCAACCGGCGTCGGATTCAGACCCCGTCCGGCACCGATTCACGAGTGTGGGAAGGACAAGGGGGAGTTCGTCCTCGGAGCTCCCCCTCCTCCGCGTCTGCGCCGCTCGCACCTTGACTCGGGTGCCGAACCTCCGTTTCCTCTGTCGTTTTCAGGCTATACCTGACCCCGCCTTCGGTTCTGGAGAAAAGCGGCCCGCTGCAGGGACTTTGTTGTTGTCAGCGGGCCCGGCGTTGCGGATTCGGGCGCCGCTGTCGCAGTTCCGTGGCAGCGGCCGACCACCTCCTGCGTCGGGCGGCGGTGGCGTCAGGACATGGCCATCTCGGCCAGCCGCTTCAGTGTCGTCATCCGGTGATGAGCGGCGGCCTTCGTGATCGGAGGCCGGCACCGGGAGGCGAGGTCGGTCAGCGAGAGGGCCGGATGGCGGATGCGGAGCGCGGCGATCTCCTGGAGTTTCGCCGGGAGCGCGTCGAGGTCGAGCTGCCTGATCGCCTCGAGCTGCTCCTGGGCCGCGTTCACGGTGCGCTTGACGTTCGCCTCGTCGGCGTTCGCGAGCCGGTTGGCGTCCGAACGTGTCGCCGCGACGACTGCGTGTTCGTCGAGCCGCAGGGCGGTCTCGCCGGCGCCGGCGAGGGCAAGAAGGTCCGCGATCGTCTCGCCGGCCTTCGCGTAGGCGGCGGCGTGAGTGCGGCGCTCGATGAGCTTCAGCTGGACCCCCTCGCGACCCGCGATCTCGGCGAGGAGTCGCGCTCCGTCGAGGCCGGTCGCGCGGAGCTCGAGATGAGGCGCCCTCGGGCCCGAGAGCGAGCCGGCGCCGAGCAGCGCACCTCGCAGGTAGGCGCCGCGGCAGCAGGAGCGGCCGACGACGCGTTTGGGCGGCTGCCCGAGCGGCGCACCGCCCGCGGAGAGCACGCCGGCCTCCCTGAGCATCGCCGCCGCGGCCGGATCGACCTCGAGCTCGAGCTGATAACGGGTCGCGCGGTTGAACGCGTGCCTGGGGTAGGTGCGGATCTCGGAGCGAACGCCGAGATCTCGCAGCAGGCTGAAGGCGCGGCGCGCGATCGCAGAGCTCGCGAGGTCGAGCTGCACCGAGAGCTCGCCGCGTCCGTGCAGATGCCACGTTCCGGCGGTGTGGGCGAGCGCCGACAGCTCGGCGAGCGCGCAACAGCGGCGCGCGGGCTCGATCGCAGCGAGCTCGTCGCGGAGCTCGTCAGAGAGCGACATCTTCGAGCGCCAGCAGCCGGCGCTTGTACTCGACGCCGAGCTCGCCGAACGAGCCGATCCCGTTCGCCGCGACCACTCGATGGCACGGCACGAACGGCGAAAGGCGGTTGCGCGCGCAGAAGGTTCCCGCGGCGCGGGCGGCGCGCGGACGCCCCGCGAGGGCGGCGAGCTCGCCGTAGGTGACGACCTCCCCGCGCGGGACGGCTCGCAGAGCGCGGGCGCATTCGCCGAAGAACCCGTCGTCGAAGTCGAGCTCGACGTCCGCGAAGTCGTCCGCCTCGCCGCCGAAGAACGCCTCGAGCCGCCGCCCGAGCGCGCCCTCGCGCCCCGGCGACTCGTCCTCCGGCGCGCCTGCGCGGGGCCGCGGAAGCTCTGACCAGACGACCCGCTCGCCCTCCAGCCAGAGCTCCCCCACTCCGAAGCCGGGCGCGGTGTACCGAAGGAACGTCGGCTTCACCATTCGATCTTGTATACCGTCCGGCAGCCATGGCGCGCCGCAGCGTGATTCACATCTATGCGCCGATGCTCGGCTACGTCTACGTCTCGCTGGGCGTGATCGCGCTGGGCCTCGGCCGCGACCATCCGCAGGCGGCCGGCGCGCTCTTCGTCGTCGCGGCGTTCTCGCTGCTCTGGTTTCTCGGCAGCCTGCACGCGCGGATCATCCGCTTCGAGCCGGATGGGTTCTTCGCGAGCGTGGTCGTCCTCGGCGGCGCCTCGCTACTCGGGCTTCAGGCCGTCGCCCTCGCTTCGAAGAACGCGCTCGTCGCCGCGCCGGGCGCCGCGTGCGCCGCCGCAGTGATCATCAGCTCGTCGCTCGCCGCGCTCAGTGCGCGGAAGATCAGCCGCTGGTTCGGGCGCCTCGGCATCGCCGGCGGCCTCGGCGTGCTGGCCGTCGGGATCGGCGAGGCGGCGGGAAACTGGACCTTCGCCGGCAGCACGCTCTGGGCCTCGACGCTCGGGTTCATGATCTGGGTGCTCGTGACCGCAACCTTTCTCGTGAGGAGCTGATCAGATGGGAACGCACGGCATCTTCCGGGTACCTCCGGCCCACAACGAGCCTGTGCGCGGCTTCGCGCCCGGCAGCCCGGAGCGCGCCTCGCTGACGGCCCGGCTCGAGCAGATGGCGGGCGAGCGGATCGAGGTGCCGCTCGTGATCGGGGGCAAGGACGTCTCGACCGGCAAGACACGTCCCGCCGTGATGCCGCACGACCGTGAGCATGTCCTCGCCGACGTCCACCAGGGTGGAGCCGACGAGGTTCGCGCCGCGATCGACGCGGGTGCGAAGGCCTGGAAGGACTGGTCGCGCTGGCCGTGGGAGGAGCGCGCCTCGGTGTTCCTGCGGGCTGCCGAGCTGCTCGCCGGGCCGTGGCGCGACACGCTCGATGCGGCCACCATGCTCGGCCAGTCGAAGACCGCGCACCAGGCCGAGATCGACGCCGCCTGCGAGCTCGTCGACTTCCTGCGCTTCAACGTCGAGTACATGACGCGGATCTACTCCGAGCAGCCCTTGTCCGGCCCGGGTGTGTGGAACCGGATGGAGTACCGGCCGCTGGAGGGGTTCGTCTTCGCCGTCTCGCCGTTCAACTTCACCGCGATCGCGGGAAACCTGACGAGCTCGGCCGCGCTGATGGGCAACGTCATCGTCTGGAAGCCGGCCTCGACGGCGATGCTCTCCGCGCACTACCTGATGAAGCTGTGGCAGGCAGCCGGGCTGCCGGACGGCGTGATCAACCTCGTCTACGGCTCGGGCGCCGAGATCGGCGATGCCGCACTTGCAAGCCCGGAGCTTGCCGGGATCCACTTCACCGGCTCGACCGGCGTCTTCAACGGGATGTGGCAGACGGTCGCCGGGAACATGAGCCGGTACCGCAACTACCCGCGGATCGTCGGAGAGACGGGCGGCAAGGACTTCATCGCCGCCCACCCGTCGGCCGACGTCGACGCGGTCGCGGCCGCGATCGTGCGCGGCTCGTTCGAGTACCAGGGCCAGAAGTGCTCGGCGGCCTCTCGCGTCTATGCGCCCTCGAACCTCTGGCCGGCGCTGCGCGAGCGACTCGCCGAGGAGGTGGCGTCGATCAAGGTCGGCGACGTCTCGGACTACCGCAACTTCATGGGCGCCGTGATCGACTCGAGCTCGTTCGCGACGCAGCGCGATGCGATTGCCGAGGCGCGCGCCCACGACGGCACCGAGATCGTCGTCGGCGGCGGCACCGACGACGCGAAGGGCTTCTTCGTCGAGCCGACCGTGATCGAGACCCGCGACCCGGACTTCCGACTGCTCCGCGACGAGCTCTTCGGCCCCGTCGTCACGACGTATGTCTACGACGAGAAGAACTGGGACTCGACCCTCGACCTGATCGACTCGACGGCACCCTACGGCCTGACCGGGGCCGTCTTCGCCGAGGATCGCGCGGCCGTCCAGGAGGCGTCGGACCGCCTCCGCTACGCCGCCGGCAACTTCTACGTGAACGACAAGCCGACCGGCGCCGTCGTCGGGCAGCAGCCCTTCGGCGGCTCCCGCGCCTCGGGCACGAACGACAAGGCCGGCTCGGTCTGGAACCTGATCCGCTGGGTCACGCCCCGCACGATCAAGGACACCTTCATCCCTGCCGGGGACTACCGGTATCCGTTCCTCGAGGGATAGCTCGCATCCGTGACCGGAACCGACGATCTCTCCGGCTCGGTCGCGCTCGTCACCGGCGGCGGACGCGGGATCGGGCTCTCGATCGCGCGGGACCTGACCGACGCCGGCGCGCGCGTCGCCGTGAGCGCGCGCACCCGGGAGCAGCTCGAGCAGGCTGCGGCGGAGATCGGGGCGCTTCCGGTGGTCGGCGACGTCAGCCGCGCCGAGGACGTCGCGAAGATGGTCGCCGAGACCGAGCGGGCGCTCGGGCCGATCGACCTGCTGGTAGCGAACGCCGGCATCTCCGGGACCGACGGGGCGACCCTCGATGCCTCGCCCGAGGAGTGGTGGCATGTATTCGAGGTGAACGTGCTCGGTACCTATCTCTGCTGCCGGGCCGTGCTCCCGGGAATGATCGAGCGCGGCCAGGGAAGGATCGTGATCGTCGGAAGCGGCGCCTCGTATCTGCCGGTGCGAGCCGGCGGCCTCGGCAACAGCTACGGCCCGAGCAAGGCGGCGATCGGGCGATTTGCCGAGTACCTCGCGGCAGAGGTCGGCCCGATGGGCGTCTCCGTGTTCCTGATCAGCCCGGGCCTCGTTCAGACGGAGATGACCGAAGCGTTCGGGCCGAACGCACCCTGGACGCCGCCGGAGCTCGCGCCGCAGCTCGTCCGGGTGCTCGCCTCGGGCCGCGCCGACCGTCTCGCAGGACGCTATCTCCACGCCGAGCACGACGACGTCGAGGCGCTGATCCTCCGTGCCGACGACGTCCGCGAGAACGATCTGAACGCGATCCGGTTGCGGCGCTAACCGACCCCGAGCTTCGCCGCCGCAACCGCCGCCTGGCCGCGCGTCCGGACGTCCAGCTTCCGGAGAATCGCAGAGACGTGGCTGTGCACCGTGCGCTCGGACAGGAACAGCCGACCGGCGATCTCCGCGTCCTGGAGCCCCTCGGTGAGAAGCCCGAGCACCTCGAGCTCGCGACGGGTCAGCTGGGCCGGATTTGCCTGGGTGGCGGGGCGCGGCCCGCGTGGGAACTGCCGGACACCGAGGCTCCGAAGCCGGCGCGCGACGATCGCGGCCGCAGGCGGAGCACCGAGACGCTGCAACTCGGCGAACGACCGTGCGAGCGTCCCTTCGTCGTCTGCGTCGAAACCGGCCAGGGCCGCTTCGTACGGGCAGCCGAGCTCGTTCCATAGTTCCACCGCGCCTGCCCAATCGCCGCGGAACTGGCGCGCATAGGGCTCGGCGACCCCCTCGGGAACCGGTTCCTCGATCCCGGCACGCCTACGCCAGGCGGCAAGCTCCCCTACCACCCACGGTGCTCCGAGCTGCCCTGCCAGAGCGAGTGCCTCGCCGGTCGCAGGGCCGATCGCCTCGAGCTCGCCCGCAAGCCACGCGGCCTCTGCGCGCGCAGCCGCCACCGGGCCGACCCGCTGGAGCTCGCCCGTCGGCTCCGCGAGGGCGAGCGCCTCGTCGAGCGGCTCCCACACCTCGGGGTCACCCCGGCGCGCCCGTAGGAGGCCGACCACCGCGAGGGCGGCGATCCGTGGCACGGACCAGGTGCGCGGGTCGCGGAGCGCGATCTGCGCCGACTCCCCCGCCTCGGCCCAGAGTCCCCGGTCGAGCTCGTCGTCGCGAAACGTGGCGACGACCAGCGCCGGCAGGCTTTCGAGCCTACGGGCAAGGAGCCTGAGCACGTCGAGGGTCGCCTCGTCCGCCCAGTGCACATCGTCGAGCACGACGACTGTGAGCGGCCGGCGTTCGAGCTCGCGCGTGAGTGCCGTTGCGACCTCGTGCGGCTTTGCGCCGCTCGTGACGAGCTCTTCCAGAGAGCCGCCCGTGAGCAGGGCGATGTCGAGCAGCGGGCCGAGGGGCCGCGGGGTGAAGAGCGCATCGCAGGAGCCCCAGAGGACCCGCGCCGCACGGGTCTCCTGCTCGCAGAACTGTCGGACGAGCACCGTCTTCCCCACTCCCGCCTCACCACGAACGAGCACGAGCCGGCCCTGCGCGGTCGCATCGACCCGGGCGAGCGCCTCGGACAGCAGCGAGAGCTGACCGGAGCGCTCAACGAGCTCGCGTTCCTCGCCGACCGTCGTTGCCGCCACGACCTCCACCGTCTCGCAGAGCGGCTAGTACGCGCGGCTGAGACGGCGGACGGCGCCGCGGAGGGCGAAGAAGCGACGGCGAGACGGCTCGCCGGTGAGCTGCGCGACGCGGAGCTCGAGCAGCGGGAACAGATGTGCGGTGAACCGGAACGGGTCGCCCAGCGGGCGGCCTCCTGCGAGGGGCATCGCCGCCACAACTTGCCCGCCGATCTCGGCGACGACGTGGCGGCCCTTCGGAACCGGGACCCCCTCGAGCACGGCGAGGCGATCGAGCGTCTTGTCGTCGCCGACGCAGCAGAGCCGCAGCGTCACGGCCTCCGGCGGCCGGACGGCCGGACGACGTGCGGCCTCACGCCGCATGTTCGAGCGCTCGAGCTTCCGGTCGAGCTCGTCCCGGTGGAAGTGCAGCAGCTGCTGGCTGAACTCGGGGTGCATCAGGCACCTCCCCTGCCGCCACCGGCGGCCAAGACGATCGTGGATGCAAACAAGGCAACTCCTCCCAATCGGTTTGTCTACCTGAAGGTACGGAGCGCCGCGCGCGGCCGGATCGGCGCGATTGCCTATCTTCGGCGGAAGGACTACCGATCTTGGAGAAGCCCGAGACCGGCGGCGGCGACAGCGGCCTCGCCACGCGTCTTCGCATCGAGCTTCCGGAGCACGGCCGCAACGTGGTGGTCGATCGTGCGGCGCGAGACGACGAGCCGTTCGGCGACATCGGCGTTGCGCATCCCGTCGGCCACGAGCCGGAGCACTTCGAGCTCTCGTGGAGTCAGGTTGGCCGGATTCGCCCGGGTGGCCGGCCGCGGCCCGCGTGGAACCGAGGCACCGAGCGCCCGGAGCCGTTCTCTCGCACGTCGAGCGGACGGGCCCGCCTCGAGCGCCTCGAACGCCTCGAGCGCGGCCGCGACGTCCTCGACCGACTCCGACTCCGCAAGCGCCCGGGCCGCCTCGAAGGGGCATCCCCGCTCGCGCCACGCAGCCGCCGCCTCGACCGGCCTTCCCTCGATCTGCAGGCGGTAGGGCTCGGCGATCCATCCCGGCACCTCGTCCAGGGAGCGGGTCTTCCACTGCCAGTAGGCGAGCTCGCCCGCGAACCAGAGATGACGCTTCTCGAGCGCAAGTGGATAGACGGCCCGCGCCTCCCGCGCCGTACGCTCGCAGTCGCCCGAAAGCCAGGCGGCCTCGGCGCGCGCAGCGTGGACGTGGCCGAGCCGTTGGAGATGGCCGCCGGGCCGAGCCTGCTCGAGCGCGGCGTCGAGCGCCTCGAGCGCGCCGGGATCCCCACGCCGCGCGCGCACCCGTCCGAGAGCGACGTTGGCCGTGATCTCGGCCACCGGCGCGGGGCCTGCGCCGAGCACCTCGAGTGCCAGCTCCGAGCCCTCGGTCCACAGCCCGCGATAGACGAGCACGGCCGCGAGCCAAGCCTGCGTGTAGTCGGAGTCATGATCCCATTCCTCGGCGAAGGCGATGTGGGCCCGCAGCCCGGCTTCGGCACGCTCGAGCTCGTACATCTCGCCGAGCCCCGAGCCGAGCATCCAGTGGACGTGGGCGATCCGGTATTCGAGGTCGTGCTCCTCGGCGAGCTCGAGACTCTGCTCGAGGTAGGCGACACCGCGCTCGGTCTCGCCGCTCATCACGTAGGCCGCCCCGATCATGTTCAGGCTGCGCGACACCGTGTCGGGCTCCCCGAAGCGGCGTGCGAGCTCGAGCGCTTTCTCGCCCCACACGACGGCCTCGGCGTTGTCGCGGCTGAGCATCCGCATGTAGGCCTGGAAGCCGTAGGCGATCGCGAGCTCGCGACTCGGCTGCAGTGCCTCGAGCGCCTCGATCGAGGCACGGCTCGCTGCCTCCGCCTCGTCGTTCCGCCCGAGCGTCACGTACGGGGTCGTGAGCCTGGCGAGGTCGTCTCCCAGGCCGAGGATGTCCCCGAGCTCGCGGCGGATCGAGATCGCCTCGTCGAGAGCGGAGATCGTTTCGTCGTAGCGACCGGCCGACTGGGCCTCGCAGGCGAAGCTCGAGAACAGCGTCGCGCGGTCCGGAGCGGGCACCCCGCCGGCGTGGCGGATCACTCTCGCGTACTGCGCCGCCGCCTCACGGTGGGCCCCGGCCCGCGTCCCCCGCTCGGCAGCCGCGCGGCCGTGCCGGAGCACGGCGTCCGAGTCTCCCGCCTCGTCGGCGTGGTGTGCGAGACGCGAGCTGTCGACGGGTGCCGCCGACGACGACTGGAGCGCCTGCAGGATCCCGGCGTGCAGCTCACGGCGCCGCTGCGGCGGCACGGTGCTCTCGATCGCGAGGCGCGCGAGCTCGTGTCGGAACGAGACGTTGTCGCGACCGGCCTCGAGCATCCCCGAGGTGACGCACTCGTCAAGATGGCTCGCGTGCTCGGGGAACGCAGCCTCGAGGAGCCAGAGCTCGGCCCGCGCAGGGACGAGCGCCGCGCATTCGAGAAGGCTGCGCGCCGGCGCCGAGAGCCTCGCGGCGCGGGCGAGCACGGCATCGCGGACCGTCGGGGGCAGGGTGTCGCCGCCGGCTCCCAGGAGCTCCGTGACGAAGAACGAGTTTCCCCGGGTGAGGGCGAAGATCGCCGCGCAGTCGGCCGCATGGGGCGCCGCAAGTCCGCAAACGGCCTCCGGCGTCAGCGGCGGCACCTCGAGCCGCTCGACCGCAGGGGCAGAGGCGAGATCTCCGAGCAGGAGGCGGAGCGGATGGTCGTCGGCGATCTCGTCTCGGAAGGTGACGACGACAATCGAGGGCGTCTCGGAGATCCGGCGTCCGAGCACACGCAGGACATCGAGGGTGGCCTCGTCGGCCCAGTGCGCGTCCTCGATCACGAGCACGGCTGGGCTCAGTAGCTCGTCGAGCAGCGCCATCGCGACATCGCGTGGATGGCTTCCCGCCGCGACGGCCGCTGCCAGCGCCCCATCGACGTCGAGCGCGACGTCGGCGAAGGGCCCGAGCGGAGCGGGCGTCGCGAGATGCTCGCAGGCACCGGCGAGCGTCCGCCCGCCGTGGTGCGAAGCGAACCGGCGCACGAGCGCGGTCTTCCCGATCCCCGCCTCCCCGCCGACGAACACGAGCCGGCCGCCGGCGTCGCGCGCCGCGACGAGGCGGTCGAGAAGCTCCTGGCGTTCGACGAGCGCAGGCGGCCTGCCCGAGGGCGCGCGCTCACTCACCATGGTGCCTGCCATCGTGTGAGGCTATACGTCGTGCCTTTGCAGCCGGTTTGCGCCGACGGGCGCATTTCGCTCGGCTCAGGCCACCTTGAACGTCCAGGCCACCGCGCTGCCAGTCGCGATCGTGCGCGCATAGCCGACCGCGATGTGCATCCCCGGCTTCAGCGGCTTTGCGGGCGCGCCGTAGATCGTCCCGTTCGTGGGCGAGCCGCCGCCCTTCTCGAGCAGCTCGGTACCGTCGACCCAGATCGCCGACTCGACGAACGGCGTGCTCGAGCTGAACTCGATCGCGACCTGCGGCGTGCGGGTCGTGGTGGCGCCGGGCTGCGGACCGAGGATCTTCAGCTTCACCCGGCCGGAGCGGTCGGGAACCCACTGCCCGTCTGAGAGCCGGAAGGCATACGCGGTCGCCTTGTTGGCGGAGGTCGCCGCGACGACCGCCCAGTTCGTGCCCTGGTAGAGCGTGTGCACGCTTCCCCCGAGCGAGGCCGAGCTGCCGATGAGCGCCCGCATCGCTGCGGCGGGATCGGGCACGGCGGTGGTCGTCGAGGTCGTCGTCGACGACTTCGAGCCGCCGCAGCCGGCAAGCGCCGCCGCAGCCAACAGGAACGCGAGGCGCTTCACGAAAGCCAGGTTACTTCTGCGCCGCGCTCAGACGTTTGAGGACCATGCGGATCGCAGGCGCCTGGGGATCGTGAGGAGCGAGCTGCAAGTAGCGCTGCCAGAGCGCGATGATCTGCCTCGGGTCGCCGCCGTGGTCTCTCAGCATCAGGCCGTAGTCCTTGTAGGCCTGCGTCAGCCCCGGGTCGAGCCCGAGCGCGGTCGCGTACATCCTCTCGCCGAGCTGCACGTTGGCCGGGGCGCCGTCGGCCTGGATCGCATAGGCGACATCGAACGCCTCCAACGCGTAGTTCTTCGCCATCACCCCACCCTCCCACGAGCTCTTCGGGTAGAGCCTCGGCGGATAGTGGAAGGACGCGTAGAGCTTCGGATCCCGGGCCAGTACCGCGTATTGATCCGGCGCGGAGCCCTTCGGCTCCAGGCGCCGGGAAAGGCCCTCGATCACCTGGTCGAACGGCCTCCCGAACTTCTTCTCGACCTGGGTGCCGATGTAGAAGACTGGGCGCTGCCGGATGTTGTCGCTGACGAGGGTGTTCAGCGAGACGCCGGCTCCGCCGTCGTACGCGGCGAACGGGATCAGGACCGACGGATGGTCATGCCGGGCCTTCGCCACGTAGTTCGGAAGCTTCAGGAGCTCGGTATCGAGCGCGATCACGTCCGGGCGAAAATGCTCGACGTTCTGGAGATAGCTGACGGGGCCGTAGTTCTCGTCGCCGCGCATCAGGAGCAGCGAGTTCGGCGGCAGCGGGGCGAGCAGGTCGTGCGCGTAGCCCTCGGCGACGTGGTTCGAGGACTGATCGTCCCCCGAGTAGTGACGCACGGCGGAGGCGAAAGGTACGAGCAGGAGCGCGGCCGAGGCAACGGCCGCGACGAGGCCGGGACGCACGATCCGCACAGGTGAGGCCTTCTCGAGCAGCCACCACGCGCCGAGCCCGGCGACGATCGCGAGCGGGATACTCGGCAGGATGTAGAAGCGGGCAATGATCCCCTTCGTCAGCTCGTCGGGATAGGCCGGGTCGGTGTAGAGCATGAAAGCCGGGCCCGAGACGAAGAAGGCCGTGAGGAGCGCGGTTCCCTCCACCCGACGGTGTCTCCAGGCCCACCAGAGCCCGAGCAGCGCCAGGGTGATCCCCACGACGACGAAGCCGGAGCTGAGGTCGCCGAACAGCAGGCGCATGTTCTCCGCCAAAGAGCCGCGCTTCCCGCCGACGACGAGCGTGCCGGTGCCGTAGTTCTGGCGGAGGATCAGGGCCTTGAACGCGGTCAGGCTCGACGGATCGCCCCAGTTCATCACAGGATTCGTCGAGGCCGCGATCGGCAGGTAGACGAGCGGGAGCAGCCCGAGGATGAACGTGCCGGCGGCGATCGCGACACCCGAGGCGGGCAGGAAGCTCGACCAGGTCGCCGCGCGGCGGCGGACCTCGACGCGGCTGAACCAGGCCGCGACGGCGAAGTACGCGATCGTCACGACGAGGAGCAGGAGGTTGACCGAGGCCCAACCCCGCGCGGCCACCTCGACGATCTGCGCGACGATCAGGAAGCCCCCGAGCGACCAGGCGAGGCGGATCCGCGCCACGCGCCCACCTCCGGTTGCGGTCATCCAGCCCCTCCAGGCGAGGACGGCGAACGCAGGCACGAGGAGGACGATCGTCTGCTGGTTCGTCAAGGAGAGCCCGAGCACGAACGTGAACACCCAGAGCAATCGCATCCGCTCGGGGTGCCGCGCCCACTCGAAGGCGAGCAGGAGCAGGAGCGCCGCGAAGAGGTTGTTCAGCGCGAACACCTCGGCCACGACCGAGTACGCCCAGAAAAGGCTGGAGAACGCGAGCAGGAGCGACCCGGTCGCCGCGGCTGCGTAGGGCAGCCACCTCCACGCAGCGCCGGCGTAGGTCGCGAGCCGGTGGATGGTGAGGAAGACGATCCCGACGGCGATTGCGTCGAGGAGCCCGGACATCAGGTTCACGCGGAGGGCCACCGAGCCTCCGGGAGCCAGCGAGGCGATGTGCGCGAGCATCGTCCACAGCGGGTAGCCCGGCGGGTGGGCCACACCGAGCACGTATGCGGTCGCGATCAGCTCGCCGCTGTCTCCCGTCGGCACGGTGTGCTCGACGGTGAGGGCGTAGATCAGAAACGCGATCAGCCCGACCGCGGCAGCGCCGGCGAACGGCATCCACTCACGTGGAGCCGAGACGAGGGCGGCGGGAGGCGCAGTCGTGGACGCCGGGGCGCGCCGCTGCTGGGTTCGCTTCCGTTTGTTCGCCGTGGCTTGCTTCTCGGTTCAGGCGCGACCGGCCCGGTGCAGTTGCGCGTAGATGTCCCTGGCGGTTTTCGCGGGGACGCCGGGGACCCCTTCGAGCTCCTCGGCGCTCGCATCGAGCAGCCGCTCGGCGGAGCCGAAGTGCTGGAGGAGCGCGCGTCGCCGCACAGGCCCGACGCCGTCGAGCTGGTCGAACATCGACTCACGGGCCGCGGCGTCGCGACGCGTGCGGTGGAACGTGATCGCGAAGCGGTGCGCCTCGTCCCGAAGGCGCTGGAGCAGCTGGAGACCGGGCGAGCTCGCCGGCAGGAGCACCGGATTCGGCCGGCCCGGCAGGAACACCTCCTCGATCCGCTTCGCGAGGGAGACCACGGCCGTCCGTGGGAGGTCGTAGGCGGCCATCGACTCGAGTGCGGCAGCGAGCTGCCCCTTGCCGCCGTCGACCACCACCAGGTTCGGTGTCGCCGCGAACGACTCGTCGTACTCCTCGGTCGCCTGGCCGGCGGCGAGCCGTGCGAACCGGCGCGCGATCACCTCGCCCATCGCCGCGAAGTCGTCCTGGCCCGACTGGCCGCGGATCGCGAACTTGCGGTAATGGGCCTTCCGCGCAACCCCGTCCTCGAACACGACCATCGAGCCGACGATCTCCTGCCCCTGGATGTTCGAGATGTCGAAGCACTCGATTCTCAGCGGAAGCGACTCGAGGTTCAGCACCTCGCGGAGCTCCTCGAGCGCCTCCACGCGACGCAGGCGTTTCGTCTCCGCGACGAGCGTCTCCGACGTGAGCGCGAGCTCCGCGTTCTTCTGGGCGAGCTCCTGGAGGCGCCGCTTCTCTCCACGTTCGGGCGCGCGCACCTCGACCCGCGAGCCGCGCAGCTCGGAGAGGAAGCCGGAGAGGCTCGTCAGGTCGCCGAGCCCGCGGGGGACGAGGATCTGCGGGGGTACGGACGGGGCTGCGCCGTAGTACTCGATGCAGAAGCCCTCGAGCACCTCGAGCGGGTCGTCGCCCGCAGCGTTCTCGAGGTGGAACGAGTAGCGGTCGATCATCCGCCCGCCGCGAAGCGGGAAGACCTGCACGGCCGCACGCTCGGCCCCAACCGCGAGACCGATCACGTCGATCGTGCCGATCGAGGCCCGCTCGACGGCCTGGCGCTCCGCGAGCCGCTCGACCGCGTGGAGCCGGTTGCGGTAGCGCGCGGCGTCCTCGAAGCGCTCGGCGGCGGCAGCAGCGCTCATCTGCTCGGTGAGCTGCGCGCGGATCGGCCTGTCGTTCCCCGAGAGGAACTCGACCACGCCGTCGATCACCTCGCGGTAGTCCTCCTTCGAGACGTAGCCGACGCACGGTGCCAGGCACCGCTCGATGTGGAAGTCGAGGCACGGGATCCCGCTGCGCCGGCCCGGCTGAGGGCCCTCGCACGGCCGGTAGCGGAAGGCGCGGTTCAGCACGTCGAGGGTCTCGCGCACCTTCTTGGCGTTCGCGTACGGGCCGAAGTAGAGGACGCCTCGGCGGTGCCGCTTACGGGTGAACATCACCCTCGGGTAGTCGTCCTCGAGGGTCACGGCTATGTACGGGAACGACTTGTCGTCGCGGAGGCGCACGTTGAACGGCGGGCGATGGCGCTTGACGAGGTTCTGCTCGAGATGCAGCGCCTCGACCTCGCTGCCGGTGACGATCGTCTCGATCCGGGCGGTGCGCTCGACGAGGGTGTCGATCCCGAGGCGGTTGTCGCTGCGGCCGGCCTGGAAGTACTGGCGTACGCGCGGGCGCAGCGACTTCGCCTTCCCGACGTACAGCACCTCGTCGGCTGCATCACGAAACAGATAGACGCCCGGCCCCGCCGGCAGTCCCTTCAGCTCGGCCATGACCCTTTCGGACGGCATCGATCCAGCGTACCCGCGTGAAAACCGCCGGACGGCCGGTGATGGAATGGCCGGTAATGCGTCGCTTCGTGATCGCGGCTGCCCTGCTTGCCGCTGCGACGGTGGGGACGGTCGCGCTCCTCGCCCGGCAGGGAACCACCCATCCGAGGTTGATCGTCGGCGGTGTCGAAGACGCGGCAAAGTGGGGCGACCCCTCGGGCAACATGGAGCTGGCGCGCCGGGCTGGGTTCCGGACGATCGTGCTCAGCTCGGTCTGGACGAGGCCGGAGACGACTCCGGACGACCCCGAGCTCGAGCGGCTCCGCGCGGCGGTCGACGCGGCCCGGGAGCGCGGTATCGCGCCGATCGTCGCGGTCTATTCCTTCTCCGGCGAGACGCCCGTCTCGGCACGTGAGCGCATCGAGTTCGGCTCCTACGCCGCCGCGATCTTGCGTGGGATCCCGGAGCTCCAGCTGATCAGCCTGGGAAACGAGCCGAACTCGAACCTCTTCTGGATGCCGCAGTTCCGCCGTGACGGCACCGACGCGGCGGCGGCGGCCTACTTCGAGCTCCTCGAGACGGCCTACCCAATCGTAAAGGCGGCAAGCCCGCACGTCACCGTGATCGGTGGCTCCCTGGCGGCACGCGGCAGCGACAGGCCTCGGGGCTCCCGGCCGACACACTCGCCGACGCGGTTCATCGACGATCTGGGCGTCGCGTTCCGCGCGAGCAAGCTCCGCAAGCCTCCCTTCGACCTCTTCTCGATCCACCCGTACCCCGCGAACTCCTCGATCCCGCCGACTGCACGCGACCCGCATTCGACCTCGATCGGGATCGCCGACTACCCGAAGCTCGTCGCGCTCCTGACACGGGCCTTCGGTCGTTCACCGCCGATCGTCTACGGCGAGTACGGGATCCAGACCGAGATTCCACGTTCCGAGCTCAGCCTCTACTCGGGCAGGCGCGCGCCCTCGATCCGGCCGGTCAGCGAGCAGCGGCAGGCCGACGATTACGTCGAGGCCATCCGTCTGGCGGCGTGCCAGCCGCTCGTGCGGATGCTCGTCTTCTTCCACGTCACCGACGAATCCGAGCTCACGGGCCTCCAGACGGGTCTCTACTACCCGAACGGCAGGCCCAAGCGCAGCCTCCCGCGAGTCGCCTCCTGGGCCCGGGCGGCCGAAAACGGGCAGGTACGATGCACTTCGTGAGCGAGCAAGCGGTCGGCCAGTACGTCACCTACACGTTCTTCAAGGCGCGCCCCGAGTGGCGGCGCCTGCCGATCGAGGAGCGCGCCGCGATGAAGGACGCCTTCGCCGAGGCCGTCGAGCAGCATGCGCCCCGCTTCGAGACGCTCAACACCTACTCCACCACCGGGATCCGTCCCGACTGCGATTTCTTCTTCTGGAAGATCGCGCAGCGCTACGAAGATCTCGGCGAGTTCGGCGCCGCCCTGAACGCGACCCCCCTGGCAGCGTGGATGGATGTGACCTACAACTACCTCGCGACGACGAAGGCCTCGATCTACACCAAGGCCAGCCGAGCGCGGAAGATCATCCCGCAGGGCTCCCCGTACCTCGTCGTCTACCCCTTCGTGAAGGTGCGCCCGTGGTACTTCCTGCCCGAGGAGGATCGCCATCGTGCGATGCAAGAGCACATGCGCATCGGCCACGAGTTCACGACGATCCACAACCACACGACGTACTCGTTCGGGATCGATGACCAGGAGTTCATGACGGTCTTCGAGTGCGACGAGCCCGCCGACTTCATGCACCTGATGGCCACCCTGCGCGAGTCGGAGGCCTCGAAGTACACCGAGCGCGACACCCCGATCTTCGTCGGCCAGAAGATGACCGTGCAAGCGGCCCTCGACCGCCTCGACGGCGCCGTTGGCACGTCGAGCGAGGCGGCCCCGGCGCCCGATTCGGCCCGCGTCGCGCCCTCAGAGCCGCAACTCGCGTCTCACCCCGCCTGAGGCGGGGGCACGTCTCCACGCCGCTCAGAAGCGGCGCCGCGCTCGGATCACGGCATCGACGCCGGTACCCGCTGTGGGCCGGGCGCGTTCCTCGGCGACGATCAGCTCCCACCCCGCCGGCTCGAGCGCCGAAAGCGCGGCCTCGACCGAGACCTGCACCTGTCCGGCCGCGGCCGTCGGCGCTCCGGTGGCCGGGTCGCTCGGCCGATGGCCGACCAGGAACAGGGTGCCACCGCGGGTGACGCCCGTTGCCATCCGCCGCACCATCTCCTCGACCGGCCCGGCGACGTGGAGATAGAGGCAGACCACGAGCTCGTATGCGTCGGGCGTGGGCGACCAGGTCCCGAGATCTGCCTCCACCCACTCGACCCGCTCTGCGACGCCGCGCCCCATCGCCTCGGCGTTCGAGCCGGCGATTGCCAAAGCCGTCGCGGCGAAGTCGACCGCCGTGACCCGCCATCCGCGAGCAGCGAGCCAGAGCGCGTCCGACCCGTGGCCGCAGCCTGCGTCGAGAGCACGGCCGGGAAGTACGTCACCGATCTCGGCGATCAGCTGGGCGTTCGGGGGCCGCTCGGCGATGCGGCCGCCGTGCTGGCGCAGGGCTCGCGTCCAACGCTCTTCCCAGGAGTCGCGGTCGTACTTGCTCATTCCGGCGAGCCGCCCCGCCGGCGGAGGTGAGCCCGGCTAGCGATAGAAATTCGGGTGCGCGAGCCGGTAAAGGGCCCACTGGGCTTCGCGGGACTGTCGCCCGGTGATCCCGCCGCCGCCCGTCACGAGAAGGTTTCCGATCAGCTCGGCATTGCCCGTGTACTGGTGCACCCAGGTGTACGCAGCGTGCGCCGACGCGGCGCCCTCGTACACGGCGACCTTCAGCGGTATGCCGGTGCTTCCGGGCCCCGCCGGCGAGCTTGCGGGATGCAGAACGAGGAGCGCGCTCAGCTTGTTTCCTGCCGGGAACCTGTCGGGGGAGGAGACAGCCAGCTGAACCCCGGATCTCTCGAATACCGCCTTCACCTGTCCGGAGGTGTAGGGGGCGGGCACCGACGAGGCGCAACTCACCCAGACCAACGCGATCATCGCGATCGCGGCAACCGATCCGGCGCCTCGAGGAGCCACGTTCGGAGCGTACAACGGCCGCCTGTCGAACGCCGGGATGCCGGGGAGTCGAGAAGGCAGCGGTCGGACCAGCCTGCCCCTCGGACTGCACCGGTCGACCGACGATCTAGCCCGGCTTCTGCACCCCGCCGTACAGCTCCGGCCCGGCTCAGCCGGGGCGCACGGGCTGGTTCGCCGTGATGCACACGTTGTCGGAGAACGATTTGCGCTGATCGAAGTTCGCGGCGGCCTCCGTCGCAGCGTTGTACGGCCCCGGCGCAGACCCCTCCCACGTCACGTCGGGTGTCACTCCCGGCCCGACGATGGTGGCGCGGTACTGCGTCCCTTTCCCCGACGGATGCGAGCCGTGGGGGAAGAACCCGTAACAGAACGTGCCGTTCGGACCATGGGTCAGAAAGCTGTTCTCGCGCTTCCAGCCCGTGCCGTAGGCGGAGTCGAACGTATCGATGTACACGTTTCGGCCGAACGTGTCGAGCGGCACGCCCCCGGAGGTCGAGTGGAAGCCGTAGACGCCGGCGCCGTCGTACACGAACGACCCGTAGAGGTGGTTGAACGTCTTGTACGTCCAGTCCGTCTTGACCGTGAGGACCGGCAGCGCTCCGGTCCAGTGCGAGAGATGCAGCTCCATCGAGGCCTGGAGCGGGGTCGGCGCGACGCCGTAGTCGGGCAGGCCGCGCTGCCAGGCCTGGAGCGCCCAGTTCGAGCCGTCCGGCGCCGTGCAGACCGCGACCAGATCGGCAAGCGCAGGTCCCGAGTAGCTTCCGCAATCGCTCCCGAACGTCTGCCAGTAGTCCCGCCTGTACTTCCCGTACCCGCCCGAGTAGTCGAGCTGGAACGCAACCTGGCTGCCTCCCGGCGTCGGCTTGATCGCGTTCACGGCACCCCAGGCGAGCACGTGCTTCAACTTCCCGTCCGACGTGTAGGTGATGAGCGCCTCGCCCTTGCCGTTGACCGCCAGCTTCACGCCCGTGGCGTTACGGTCGATCAGCTGTGAGGCGCCCGCAGGGCCGGCACCCAGGACGAGCAACAGCGCCGCGAGTATGAAGGGACGCCACACGGGTGGACCTCCACTCGATTGCCTCGAGCCGAAGCCTATCGGCGGCAGGCCTGACGTGCATCACCCGTCCCGGGTGGCCCGGCGGTCACCCCATCGTCGCGAGCGGACACGGCAGGCCGTAGTGGTCGAGTGCATGATTCCCGCCGGGCACCCCGGTCCTGGCAGGGTGGAGATGATGACGCTGCCGCCGCTTTCGGTGCTCGACCTCGCGCCGATCGTGGAGGGATCGACCGCCGGCGAGGCGCTTCGGAACTCGCTCGAGCTCGCGCGGCATGCCGAGGGCCTCGGCTTCGAGCGCTTCTGGCTCGCCGAGCATCACAACGCGCTCGGGATCGCGAGCGCCGCCACAGCGGTTGTGATCGCGCATGTCGCCGCAGGGACGAGCACGATCCGAGTCGGTTCCGGCGGGATCATGCTCCCGAACCACTCGCCGCTCGTGATCGCCGAGCAGTTCGGGACGCTCGAGGCGCTCCATCCCGGCCGGATCGATCTCGGGCTCGGCCGCGCTCCGGGCACCGACCTGCCGACCGTCTACGCGCTTCGACGGGACCCATCGGCGGCCGACACCTTCCCCCAGGACGTCCTCGAGCTCCGGCGTTACCTTGCCGACCCGGCCCCCGAGCAACGAGTCCGCGCCATTCCCGGCATGGGCTCCCACGTCCCGCTCTGGATCCTCGGCTCGAGCCTCTACGGCGCGCAGGTCGCGGCGCTCCTCGGGCTGCCCTATGCCTTCGCCTCGCATTTCGCTCCCGAGGCGCTGCTGCCGGCGCTCGAGGCGTACCGCGAGAGCTTCGAGCCGTCCGAGCAGCTCGCAGCACCGCACGCGATGGTCGCGGCGAACGCGATCGTGGCCGACACCGACGAGGAGGCGCAGCGGCTCTTCACCTCGGCCCAGCAGTCCTTCACGAACATCCTCCGGGGCCGCCGCGGACGGCTCCCGCCGCCGATCGACGACATCGAGCGGTTCTGGACGGAAGCGGAGAAAGAGCGTGCGTCCGCGATGCTCCGCCGTTCGTTCGTCGGCGCGCCGTCGACCGTCCACGAAGGCCTCGAAGCCTTCGTCACGGAGACCGGCGCCGACGAGCTGATCATCGCCGGCGCGGTCCACGACTTCGGCGCGCGCCTCCGTTCCTACGAGTTGCTCGCATCGTGAGGAACGCCGAGGAGGAGCCGCCGATCTGCCCGGTGTGCGGCGTGACGATGGTTCCCGCGGAGTTGAGCTCGCTGCCGCAGGCCGACGCCGAGTGGGTGTGCCTCGAGTGCGAGGAGAACGGCGAGACCGATCAGCCGTAGCGCTTCTGGTCGCGCCAGGTCCGCACGGCGGCGTAGACGCACCCGGCGGCGACGAGGAAGAACGCAAGCAGGTCCGGGCCTCGGAGCGGGCCGGTGAAGCGAGCGGTGAAGTACCAGCCGGCATCGATCACGAACAGGGCCACCGCGCCGTAGAACACGCGCTGCTGGCGGGTCGGCCACATCGAGATCTCTCGCCTCCCGAAATCACGCCAGAGCATGTAGGCGACGAGGGCGATCGCGAAGTAGAACGCGACGCTGAGCAGCAGACCGGCGGTGATGAGCGCCGTCTCCTGGTTCAGCACCACGATCACGAGCGCAACGACCGCGATGATCGCCATCCCACGCGCGAACGGCGAGATCCTCATGTTGCAGTCATGTAAGCACGGACTCCGAGCGCGGCGGCGAGCAGCGTCGCTCCTGCGAACCAGAGCAGCCGGGCGCGCGGATCAGACGGCGCGTAGAAAAACGGAGCGAAGACCGAGAGCAGCGCGAAGGTGCCGTACGCGTAGTGCAAGCGGTCGGCCGCGTGATGATGGCTCGCGAGCAGGAGCAGCCCGAAGAGCACCTGCGCTACGATCAGCGTCTGCGCGAGCGCGAGCAGGTGCGCGACCCACCGCCCCGCCCCACCCCTGCGGCGCCAGGCGAGAAACGCCGTCGCGCTCGCCGCGAGGCAGACCGCGATCACGAGAAACGCGTTGGCGTGATGGATGGCTAGCATCGATGGTGGACCCTACCGAGAGGATGTTTCGTGGTCGAAGAAGGCACGCCTGCCCCGGATTTCGAGCTACCCAGCGACACGGGCGAAACCGTGAAGCTCTCGTCGCTGCGGGGAAAACCCATCGTCCTTTACTTCTATCCCAAGGACAACACGTCTGGCTGTACGACGCAGGCCTGCGGGATCCGCGATGCCTGGAGCGAGTTCGAGGCCGCCGGTGCGGTCGTCCTCGGCGTCTCGCCCGACGGGGTCGCCTCGCACGAGAGGTTCAGGGGCGACTTCGAGCTGCCGTTCACGCTCCTCGCGGATACCGACCACTCGGTCGCCGAGACCTACGGCGTCTGGCAGGAGAAGTCCCGCTACGGGCGCACGTACATGGGCATCGTCCGCTCGACGTTCGTGATCGGCCCTGACGGCATCGTCGTCAAGGCGATGCGGAACGTGAAGCCGGCGACGCACGCCGACGATGTCCTCGCAGTACTCGCGAGCGCGGCTTAGGACCCGACGAGCGTGACGGTGCTCTCGCCGCGCGCGTCCCAGTAGTTCTCGCCGAGCTTCTCGATCAGCGTCTGCTCGAGCTCGCCCGAGCGCTCCATGTCCTCGATGATGTCGGCGCCGCCGAGCAGCTCGCCCTTGACGAACACCTGCGGGATCGTCGGCCAGCCGGAGATCGCCGAGAGATCCTCGCGAATCTGGGTGTCGAGCAGCACGTCGACGGCCGTGATCGGCGCGCCTGCGCGGCGCAGAGCCCCGAGTGCCCGCTCGCTGTTACCGCACATGATCGCCTGCGGATTGCCCTTCATGAAGAGCGCGACGTCCGAGCCGTCGATGACTTCCTGGATCTTTTCCGTGTAGCTCATCGTGTCGTTGGTCACGGCGCCGTCCCTTTCGTGTTGATCCTGAGTTCGTGGATGCTTCCGTCCTTCCAGGGCTCGTCGAGCGCTTCGTAGACCAGCTTGTGCTGCTGGATGCGGCTGAGGCCGTCGAAGTCGGGCGCGGTGATCCGCACCTCGAAGTGGTCACCGCCGCCGCGGTCGATCACCTTCACCTCGGACGCGTCCGGAAACGCGCCCTCGAGCAACCCCTGAAGCCTGTCGGAACCCACGCGAGGATGGTACAGCCGCGTACCCGGGCCCCGGCGGTTGCGGCGTCACCCGCGCCGTGCCATCCTCACGGCGCGTGCCGGACGTCAGGATCAGGCTCCTCGGCGGCTTCTCGGCCTCGGTCGACGCCGAGCCGGTGCCGGAAGGCGCCTGGCGGCTGAAGAAAGGGCGGGAGCTCGTGAAACTCCTCGCGCTGGCCCCCGGGCACCGGCTGCACCGGGAGCAGCTGATCGACGCGCTCTGGCCGGAGCTCGGCGCCTCGGCCGGGGCCAACAACCTGAATCAGGCGGTGCACGCTGCGCGGCGCGCCCTCGGAGCCGACGCGATCCAGTCGAGAGACGGCCTGCTCGAGCTCCACGCGAGTGTCGACGTCGAGCTCTTCGAGCAGGCGGCCGTCTCGGCTCGGGCCTCGCCGACCGCGGCCGGGTTCCGCGCAGCGCTCACGCTCTACGGCGGCGAGCTGCTGCCCGAAAACCGCTACGACGACTTCGCGTCCGCCCGGCGGAAAGCGCTTGCCGCGCTGGGCGCCGCCCTCCAGCATGAGCTCGCCGCGCTCGGCTCGACGCCCGGCGCGCGCGGGCTGCCCGCGGACACGAGCTCGTTCGTCGGACGCAGCCGCGAGCTCGAGGAGCTGCGCTCGCTGCTCGCGCGGACGAGGCTCTTGACGCTTTCGGGCACGGGGGGAGCGGGAAAGACCCGGCTTGCACTCGAGCTCACCCGCGGGGTCGAGAATGGATATGGGGACGGTGTCGCCTTCGTCGAGCTCGCCACCGTCGCCCGCCACGAGCACGTCGAGGACGCCGTCGCCGCCACGCTCGATCTCCGCGCCCTTCCGGGCCAGCCGACGCTCCAGGCACTCGTCGATTTCGGAGCGAAGCGCCGGCTGCTCCTCGTGCTCGACAACTGCGAGCATGTGCTTGCCTCCTGCACCCGCGTCGTCGACACGCTCCTGCGCGCGGCCCCGGGGCTCACCGTCATCGCCACGACCCGGGAACCGCTGCGCCTCGCGGGCGAGGTCGTCTTCCGCGTCCCCTCGCTCGTGATCCCCGATCCCGAGCAGCTCCCGCCGCTCCCCGAGTTGGCCCGCGCCGAGGCGGTGAGCCTCTTCGTCGAGCGCGCCACCGCCGTGGCGCCCGATTTCGCGCTGACCGACGAAAACGCAGCGGCGATCGCCCGGATCTGCTTCCGGCTCGACGGGCTTCCGCTCGCGCTCGAGCTCGCGGCCGGGCGGATCGGCGCTCTCGGGCCGGACGCGATCGCGGCGCGGCTCGACGACCGGTTCCGGCTGCTTCGGGCCGGCAGCCTCGCCGCGCCGACGCGGCAGCAGACCCTGGCGGCGACACTTCGGTGGAGCCACGACCTGCTGGCGCCCGACGAGCGCGTGCTTTTCCGCCGGCTCGCCGTGTTCTCCAGCTTCGAGCTCGATGCCGCCGAGGCAGTCTGCGCGGACGGCTCGCTCGCCGAGCCCGAGATCGCCGACATCCTTGGCCGCCTCGTCGAGAAGTCGCTCGTCGGGGTCGACGAGCGCGCGGGCGAGCGGCGCTACCGGCTGCTCGAGACCGTGCGGCTCTACGCGCAGGAGCAGCTCTTGGGATCCGGCGAGGCGGAGGCACTCGGCAAGCGCCACGCCCGGTGGGCACTTGCGCTCTTCGAACGCGAGCCCGGCGCCGCGCGTCTCGATCGCGAGGCGGCAAACCTCAGGGCGGCCCTCGACACGCTGGCGACGACCGATCCCACCGGGGCGCTCCGGCTGTGCGTGGCGCTGATGCCGTTCTGGCTGCGCCGGATCGACCTCGACGAGGCGCACAGGCGCTTCGATGCGTCGCTGAAAGCGGCTCCTCGGACGACCGCGCTACGCGCCGAGGCCCTCCTCGCCGCGGCGGCCGTCCACTATCGCTCGGGGACGCTCGACGCCGGTTTCGAGCGGGCCGAGCAGGCATTCGACGTTGCGGTCGCGATCTCCGACCCGCGGGCCGAATGGCATGCCCTCCATCGCCTCAGCGAGTTCGCGGTGGCGTGGGACGACGGCGGCACCGCCCGCCGCCGGCTCGAGCAGGCGCTCGTAATCGCCCGGCATGAGGGGCTGCTCGCGATGGAGGCGGTCGGCGTCTATTCGCTCGGCATCGCTCACTGGCTCCTCGGAAGCTCCGAGCAGGCCGAGGAGCTGCTGGCGGACAGCATCCCGCTGTTTCGCTCGCTGGCCGGCAGCCCCGAACGAATCCCGTCGCTCCTGAACATCTCGGACCTGCTCTGGGTCGACTTCCCTGCCTTCCGGGGGCCGAGGATCCTCTTCGAGGAGACGCTCCAGCCCTTTGCAGATGTGTCTGCAGAGGCCGCGATCGGCTACGTCCTCGCCAACCGCGCGACGATCGCACGGATGCGGCGCGAGCCGGGGCGGGCCCGCGAGCTGCTCGATGAGGGCGACCGCCATTTCGTGCAGCTCGGGGACGAGCGCGGGGCGAGTGACATCCGGGTGCGGCGCGCCTACCTGGAGCTCGCCGAGGGCTCTCCCGGCCTTGCGAGGAAGACGCTCGAGGAGCCGCTCGAGCTTCGCCGCACGTTGAACGACCGCCGCGGGATCGGGATCGTGCTCGCGGGCCTCGGCCTGCTCGACACGATCCTCGGCGAGGAGGCCGAGGCCGCGCGGGAGCTTGCCGACGCACGGGATCTCTTCCGCCGCGCCGGCGACCGCTGGGGACTTGCGAGCGCCCTCTGGCTCACCGCCGACCTCGAGCTGGCAGGGGGCCGGCCCGCGGAGGCGGAGGCGGCGCTGCTCGAGGCCTCCACCGTGCTCGGCGAGACGCGTCGGATGCGCTGGCTGGCGCACGCGGCCTTCCGCCGCGGGGAGCTGGCGCTGGAAGGCGGCCGCCGAGAACGCGCGGAGCAGCTGTTCGACGAGTCCCGGCGGCTGTACGCGGCCGGCGGTCATTCCCCTGAGATCGCCCTGCTCGAAGCGGCGTTAGAGGCGCGCTAAGCCGTTGCAAAGAGACGGCGCGTAGAACTCCGACCATCCAAGCGAGCAGACGAGGAGGCAGGCATGACCTCAACCATGTCCCCGGTGATCGGGGAGGCAACGGTGCAGGAGCTGAGAGAAGCGGTGCGCGGCGAGGTGATCACCCCGCCGGACGCGGGGTATCAGGAGGCGGCGAAGGTCTGGAACGGCGCGCACGACGCGCGCCGGCCCGCGATGATCGCGCGCTGCGCCGGCGCGGCCGACGTGGCGGCGGCGATCGGCTTCGCCCGCAGCAATCAACTGAAGCTCGCGATTCGCGGCGGCGCCCACAGCATCGCCGGGTTCTCGACGTGCGACGGCGGGCTCGTGATCGACCTGTCACCGCTGACCGGCGTTCGAGTCGATCCGGCCGGGCAGGTGGCGTACGTCGGAGGCGGCGCGACCTGGGCCGCCGTCGACCACGAGACGCAGGCCTACGGGCTGGCAACGACAGGCGGGCTCGTGTCGTCGACGGGCGTCGGCGGCTATACGCTCGGCGGCGGGATCGGCTGGCTGATGCGCAAGTACGGCCTCGCATGCGACAACCTCGTCGGCGCCGACGTCGTGACGGCCGACGGGCAGCTCGTCCACGCGAGCGAGTCCGAGAACGCAGATCTCCTCTGGGGGCTGCGCGGCGGAGGCGGCAACTTCGGCGTCGTGACGCAGTTCGAGCTCGCGCTGCATCCGGTCGGCCCGCTCGTCCACGCGGGCCCGATCTTCTACCCGGCCGATGCAGCGGTGGAGCTGATGCGCCTGTTCCGGGACTGGGCTCCCGATGCGCCCGACGAGGTCACGGGGCTCGTGAACCTGACGAGCGCGCCGCCGCTGCCCCCGATCCCGCAGGCCTGGCACGGAAAGCCCGTCGCGGCGTTCGTCGCGTGCGCGGTCGGCCCAGTCGACGAGGCCGAGGACCTCGTCCGGGAGTTCCGGACGGTCGCCGAACCAATCGCCGACCTGCTCGGCCCGATGCCCTACAACGTGATCCAGACCCTCCTCGACCCGCTCTGGGGCAAGGGTACGCAGGCGTACTTCAAGGCGACGAACCTCTCCGCGTTGGACGACGCCCTGATCGAGAAGCTGGCCGAGGTCCACCTTCAGGTGCCGGGGCCGCAGGCCGAGATCCACATCCACCAGATGGGCGGGGCGCTCGGCCGTGTCCCGCAGGGCGCGACGTCGTTCTCCGAGCGCTCGATGCCGTTCGTCCTGAACGCGGTCACGGGCTGGCACGACGAGCGCCGGGCCGACGCGCACATCGCGTGGGCCCGGGGGGTCGTGGAAGCCGCCGCGGACGCGGCGACCGGCCGCGCGTACGTCAACTACCTCAGCGATCCCGGGGCCGGCCGCAGCGCCTACGGCACCGAGACCTACGAGCGCCTCGCGGCGCTCAAGCGCGAGTACGACCCGACGAACGTCTTCCGGCTCAACCAGAACATCGAGCCGTAGGAAGAAGGGGGAACCGAGCGCGGGCGGCCCGTGGGGGTGGGCCGCTCAGGGCGGCCGCCCGCGCAGACCCGCCGCTAGACTTTGTTGTCACGCGGATGTGGCGGAATTGGTAGACGCGCACGGTTCAGGTCCGTGTGTCCTTTGGGACGTGGAGGTTCAAGTCCTCTCATCCGCACTCCGATGCTGAACAACCCGGTGAAGTTCGTCTTCCTCAGCGCGGCGGCTCTGTTCGCCGTTCTTCTGTTCGGCGGCAGCGGCCTCGCGGCGCGCCCCGTGCCGACGACCGAGGTGATCGTGACGCTCGACGCGCCGTCGCTGCTCGGGGCGGAGCGATCGCTCACCTCGGCACGCACCCGCACCGCGGCCAGGAACATCGCGGCCGCACAGGCGAAGGCAAAGGCGGAGCTCCTGGCTGCGGTCCCGAGCGCACAGATCGTGGAGCGCTACCGCATCGTCGCAGACGGCTTCGCCCTGATCGTTCCGACCCGTGACGTCGCCCGCCTTCCCACGATCCCAGGGATCGCGAAGGTCTGGCCGAACCTCGTCTACCACTCGCTCTCGGCGACGCGAACCACCGTCACACGGGCGCAGGCGCTCAGCCAGGGGCCCCAGGTGATCGGCGCGGACAAGCTCTGGGGCACCGGCCTCGAGACGGCGGGCCAGGGGATCAAGATCGGCGTGATCGACGACGGGATCGACGCGAAGCATCAGTACTTCGACCCGGACTCCCTCTCCTACCCGGCCGGGTTCCCCAAGGGAATCAAGGCCGACGCAACTCGGAAGGTGATCGTCCAGCGCGCCTTCGCCCCGGCGCAGCCGGTCTACAGGTACGCGCGAGCCCCGTTCGATCCGTCCGAGAACGGCTCCTTCCATGCCACGCACGTAGCCGGGATTGCCGCGGGCGACCACAACACGCCCGACGGAGCGCTCTTCCTCTCCGGTGTTGCACCTGATGCATATCTCGGGAATTACAAGGCACTCACGATCCCGACGCCCGGGTTCGGCCTCGACGGGAACTCGGCGCAGATCGCAGCGGCGATCGAGTCCGCGGTCTCGGACGGGATGAACGTGATCAACCTCTCGATCGGCGAGCCGGAGATCTCGCCGCAGCGCGATTTCGTCGTGCACGCGATCGACGCGGCGGCAAAGGCCGGGGTCGTGCCGGTGATCGCAGCCGACAACCAGTTCGACCAGTACGGATACGGCTCGATCAGCTCGCCCGCGAATGCGCCTGACGCGATCACCGTGGCCGCGACGACCGTCACGGACACGATCGCCGACTTCTCGTCCGGCGGCCCCACCCCGGTCTCGCTCCTGCTCAAGCCCGACGTCGCAGCACCCGGCGTGGCCATCACCTCGTCGCTGCCCGTCAGCCAGGGCGGCCCGTACGGCGCGCTGAACGGCACGAGCATGGCGACCCCGCAGGTGTCCGGCGCAGTCGCGCTCCTGATGGAGCGCCACCCGAGCTGGACGGTGGCGCAGATCAAGTCGGCGCTCATGCAGACAGGCGACCCGGTGCACGACGCGAGCGGGAAGGAAGTCTCGGTGCTCCGCGAAGGGGGCGGGCTCGTGAACCTCGTACGCGCCAACGATCCCCTGCTCTTCGCGGCGCCGAGCTCGGTCACCTTCCCGGTCAACGGCGGCTCCGTGCCGATCACGCTCAGCGACGCGGGCGGCGGAGCCGGAACGTGGTCGGTCTCGGCGCCGCTCCAGGCCGCCCATCGCGGCGTGACCGTCTCGGTGGCCGGGAGCGTCTCGGTTCCGGGCAGGCTCACGCTGCGGACCTCGGTCTCGCCGAGCGCGTCGAACGGCGACGTCACCGGTTTCGTGATCCTCACCCACGGGACGGACACCCGCCGCATCCCGTTCTGGGTCGAGGTCGACCATCCGCGGCTCGCGCGCGAGCATGCAGTGACGCTGACGCATCCCGGGATCTATCGAGCGACGACAGTCGGCGGCGCACGCCTCGTCTCCCACTATCGCTATCCGACCGCCGGTGATTCGGCATACCCTGGGCCCGAGGTCGCCTACCTCGTGCACGTGACAAAGCCGGTCGCCAACTTCGGCGTCGCCGTGCTCTCCGGGCACGCGATCCCGCACGTCGTCTTCGCCGGCGACGAGAACCACCTCGTCGGCTTTCCCGGGCTCCCCACCGACATCAACCCGTACCTCAGCACGTTCGGCGAGGCTCGACCGGTCGCCGGTGCGATCCTCCCCGTCAACGGGACGTACGAGATCGTCTTCGACACGCGCTCGGCCGCGCGCGCGGGCCCGTTCACGTTCCGCTACTGGATGAACGACACGACGCCGCCGAGGCTACGCATCCTCTCGACCTCGCACGACACGATCACCGTGTCGGTCACAGACAGCGGTGCCGGCGTCGATCCGGAGTCGCTGACGGCGACCCTCGACGGTCACAGCGTGATCGAGCGCTTCCGGCGCGGCCGGCTGACGTTCGCGACCTCACCCGGGCGCCATCTGGTGATCATCACCGCGTCCGACTACCAGGAACTGAAGAACATGGAGGACGTGGCGCCGATCAAACCGAACACGGCCACCCTCCGCCGCACGGTTGTCGTCCACGGCTAGCGCCAGCCCGGCGAGTCGTACCGGGCGAGTCGTACCGGGCCGCAGCTAACGGCGCTTCAGGTCTTTTTCGTCGATCGTCGGCAGCGCCGCGAGATCGCGCTCGACCGACCGCGCGAACTCCTCGTGGTCCGGATGGACGACACGGAGGTTCGTCTTGGCCTTCCGGCGCCTCCGTTGCCGCACCTTCCGCCCCTCCATCCCGAGCATCCCGGCGATACGCGGCCATTCGGCCGCCGCCACGATCACCACCGCAGCGACCAGGAGGACGATCGCAATCGGGCTCATGCCGGAACAATAGCGGTCGGCGTCAACCCCGCCGGAGACGGCTCGGGACGGGAACCACGCCGCCCTCGGGCTACACTGACCGGCTGATCGATCCCCGGTAGCTCAATTGGCAGAGCATTCGGCTGTTAACCGAAGGGTTGTTGGTTCGAGTCCAACCCGGGGAGCTACTCACCTAGTGGTGACGCGCAAACCCGCATGGTTCCCTGGGTCAGGTCTGCCGGGAAGGTTCGCCAAAGCGCACACGGTCCTGTCCCCGGTCCTTTCCTCGGATTCGTACGTCGACGGCACGACCGGCGCCCCGCGCTGAGCCGCCCAGGGCGCGCCAAGGACGGCGCGTGTCGCAGACCGCTTCTGGGCGCCGATTTCAACAGAAGTGTCAACACGACTTGGGGTCGAGCCGCATTGCGGACCCCCAACGCAACGCCTCCGATTGTCTTCGAAACGGGCCAGACGCATGGCCTGTCACGCCGGAGGTCGCGGGTTCGAGCCCGTCGCTCCCGCTCATCACTTCCCGTTTGTTCTTGCGGTTAGCGCGACATTCGGCCGACCTCGGCCGGCCGTCGCCGTGGCCCGTTCGTTCAAATCCCAGTCCCGCCGCTCAGCGGTGCGTTTTTTTCCTCAACAATGCTGGTGAACGACGTTGCGGGCGTACGCCTACCCCGTCGACACGTATCGCTTGAAGTCGCCGCGCCGGCGTCGGCCGAGGCGCACCCTCTGGCGCGGTCGCTGCCCAGCGCGGACACCGTCCGCAATCCCCTGTTCGACGCGCTCGCGAAACCATGCGCGCCGCTCCTCCGGTACCAGCTCGGCCGGCCCAGATTGCCAGCCGGCAAGCCAGTCCGCGAGCATTTTCGGGGCACTCGTCGGCGAAGACTGCTCGATAAACACCGCCGCAGAGAGCATGAGCGGGTACGGGTCGGTGATCGTCCGATCGCCGTCTCGCACCCAGCTCCGCGCTCGCTCGTGGCGGACGAGCGCTGTTTTCACCCAGGCGATGCGCGCACCAGCATCGACGAGCCTCATGCACACCTCTACGTCCTCGTAGCAGGCCGGCAGGTCCGGATTGAAAAGGCCTACGCGGCGCAACGCAGATCTGCGAAAGCTCATGTTGCAACCCGCGAGGTACAGGAACGGGTCGGCGCCGCGCCCGAGGTAGCGTTCGGCGGGCGGCTCGCTGCGGGTGTTCACGGCTCCCTCGCGCGTGCAGGTGCAGATCGCCCACTCGATCCCCCCGAGCGGAAGGTCGAACACCGGGCCGCCCGCCGCCGCGACCGTGGGATCCTCGTATGTACCTGCGAGTTGCTCGAGCCAATCCGGCTCGGGCACCGCGTCGTCGTCGAGGAACGCGAAGATGTCGCCAGCCGCCATCCGGACACCGACGTTCCGTGAGCGCGTGATGTACGCCTCCGAGCACGTTCCCACCCGAACGGGGTACTCCGACAGCAGCTCTGCGGTGCCGTCAGAACTCGGCCCGTTCACCACGATCACCTCGAACCGGCGAAACGTCTGCCGAGCTAGCCCCTCGAGCGCTCGCCTAAGGCTCGCGCACCGATCCAAAGTGGGGACGACCACGCTGATCGTGGATTCGTCTCGTGGCCGCCACATGGACGAGGCACCGTACCAACGTCCCGCCTCGGAGGTAGGCGCCGGAATGGCGCGGGTAGCGGTGTCGCCCGTTCGCTTCGGTCGCCGCCCCCGGATCTTCTGGGACACGGAGGGGCGCCCGCTCGGCCGCTAGGAACGGAGTGCAGCGGCGGGAAACGCTCCGACAGAGCCGTACCGCTCGTTCGAGCGCGATCTTGGGCTCGAGCTCGAACTGTGACGTCGGCTCGGACGGAATAGCCATCCGCGTACCGGCTCAGGGCCCCAGAACGCCACGCTCTCAAAGGCGAGCACCTGACGCCTTCCAGCTCGCCGCCCAGTGGTGGACGGCATAGGCGCGAGGGAATGAATCACCCGAACGTTCGGGCTCGGTCCAGAGGTAGGGATAGAACGTCGACTGGTCGAAAATGCGCACGCCCGGCTCCTGCTCGAGGATGAGGCTTAAGAAATACGGTCCGTTAGCGTCCGGAGATTGGGCTCCGAGGCCCAGGGTCTCGCGGCATTCGCGAGCAGCACGCGTAAATGCCCGGTGTCCGGGAACCGAGCCGAGCACAGCAGTGCCGACCCGCCCGGGCAACTCGAGGCCGGCGAACGAATCGGCACCACGAAGAAGGGGCTCGAAGCAGCGGAGGCATTCGACATCGGTATCAGCGTAGACGCCACCGTGACGCGACAGGATCTCATAGCGAACGAGATTTGAAAGCTCGGAACTGCTCCTCACACGGGCACGTTCGGTCTCGCCGATCTCGAGAGAGGGGAGGTCGACATCGGTCCAGAGGCGCATCTCCCAGCCCGGATGATGCTCGACGAAGGTATCGGCGAAACCGCGGTAACGCTCTGGCATCTCGGCCTCACCCAACCACACGCGGTGCAAGGCGTGCGGGATGCGACCGCGGCGCAGACGGGTGAGAACAGGCGCTCGCGTTTCGCGCAGGCGCGCGCCTGGCGGTGGCAGGCCTGAGGTGGTGCTCACTCGGACCGGTACCCGGCAGCAACTTCCGAATAAGCGGACGTCCTGGTGGACGAGATCGACTTCGAGCACATGGTCCCCGGGCTTCTCTGGCGCGAGGACATCCAGCGGAGCGAGCACGGTATCGCCCGGCTCGACCGTGGCGGGCAGCGCAGTGCGCAAGCCGTCATGGATCTCCATCGAGCCGTCAGGCGCCAGCCAGTGATAGCTCAGCTGGATCGCGAATCGGTCTTCAAGGCTCCAAGGCCAGCGCTCGTCGCCGTCGTTCGTCACTAGGAAATACATGCGCCGTCGCTCGCCGGCGACGAGCGAATGGTTGTGGCGATCGAAGGCGGCAAGCCGCGCGCGATATGCCGTCGGGGCTACTTTGCGACCGGCCCAGTAGCGGCCGGTCTCAGCGGCTGTTAGAACTTGTATCTCAGGTTCCACGTCGGCGAGCCGCGCAGGGCCACAGCGCATCGCGCGGGCTATGCAATCACGATCCTCGACCGGAACGTCCCGTAGCGCGAGCGCACCGCGGAGCTCCGGTAGATAGTAGGCCTCGTCGAACCGGCCGCCGACCGCCCGCTCTGCTGGCTCGTCCACTTCGTACCGGATGGCCTTGGCCCGCCGCTCCGAGCCGTCGAGGAGCACCAAGCTAAGGTGGTAGATGGGCTCGGTCACGTAGGCCGAAGGCGCTGAGTCCGAGCCGTGCTGGTGCCGCCGTCCGTCGAAACGCAGCCCCCCAGTGGCGCGGACAAGACGGTTAGCGAAGTCACCCGCCCAAGGCGCATCGTCGAGGAAGCGACGCTCGTCGGGGTACAGCCATGCCCGCGCGATGTTGTACCGATCGACGGTGCGTGTGAGCAACAGATCAGGGAGCCGCGCGAGGAGCCTCGCGCTTGGCACCTCGTCGCCGTCCATGCGCAAGATCCAATCCCCGCGGCACTGCGCATGCAACCACGCAAGGTGGCGCTCAAGCGTACGGAACTCGATGCAAAAGAGTTGGTCGGCGACAGCCCCGTATCCAGCGAGGGTCTCCGCGTCCACGCGAGCGTCAGCAGCGATGACGATCTCCTCTGCGATCGGCCGCAGCGCAGCGAGGCTCGCATGCACGCGAGCAGCCGGCTGATCGGTCACCATGCACACGGACAACGCCACGCTGGAAGTATGTCCGGACGCCTTGACGCGGGCGAAAAACGCCGAGCTGATGCGCTTGGTGAACAGTTCCGGACGCCAACGGCGGGGGTACAGGCGCGGTCCGTTCCGGCATGATCGGCACGAACGGTGCAATCGATCCCAGGAGGACCGATGTCGAGCGCTCATGATGTCCGGGACGCTCAGCGAGCGGCGTGGGCCGGGATCTCTGCTGGCTGGGAGAAGTGGGACTCGGTGATCATGGATCAGCTGGGTCCGGTCGGCGCAGCGATGATCGATCGCCTCGACATCGCCGGAGACCATCAGCATCTCGACATCGCTGCCGGCACGGGCGAGCCGGGTCTGAGCATCGCGAGGCTGGCACCGAACGGCCGCGTCGTCGTGACCGATCTCGCGGCCGAGATGCTCGATATCGCCGCGCGGCAAGCCAGCGCGCAGGGAATCGCGAACGTCGAGCTGAAGGTGTGCAGCGCCGATGATCTGCCGTTCGGCGACGCAACGTTCGACGGCGTCTCCGTGCGCTTCGGGTACATGTTCTTCCCCGATGTGACGAAGGCGACGGCCGAGTTCGTACGCGTGCTCAGGCCGGGGTGGGCGTCTCTGCGCGTCGGTCTGGGTCAACCCCGAGGAGAACCCGTGGACGGCGACGCCATGCAGGGGATCGCCACCGAGGTAGTAGTGGAGCCGGCTCACGGGGACAGGCCGAACATGTTTCGGTGCGCCGCGCCGGGATACGTCAGTGCCCTGTACGAGGAGGCCGGGCTCCGCGACCTCGTCGAGTGGGACGTTGGCGTCGAGCTCGTGACGCGATCACCCGAGGACTACTGGGAGATGATCGCCGAGCACGTCTCGCTCGCAGTCGCGGCACTTCAGCAGGTCGACGAGGCGGCGCAGGCGCGGATCCGGGCGCACGCCACCGCGGCCGTGGGAGCGTTCGAGAAGGACGGCGAGGTTCGGGTTCCGGGCATGGCACGGTGCATCCTGGGGACGAAGGAGCACTGAACGGCACGCGCCCGCCCGCTCGCGGCGAGGAGCGCTGGTGGCCGTCCACCGTAGGGAGTCACGCCGGAGGTCGCGGGTTCGAGTCCCGTCGCTCCCGTCTCCTGAACGCCAGTGTCGAAGCGGGTAGCGCCCAAACCGCGGCGCCCGCTCACCGGCTCTTGTGGCCCATGAGTGACCCACAAAGAGCCGGAACTCACCCAGCCGGCACGAGCCACTCGTCGTCGCGGTCGATCGCGGCGCCTGAAAAGCGGGGTCGCGTAGGATCGCGTCGGTGCCCGGGGCCTCTCTCGCCGACCTTGATCCGCCGCTCACGATCATCGACGTCGGCGTCCGCGGCGGGCTCGACGAGATATGGGCGCCGCTGCTCCCTCATCTACGCGCCTACGGCTTCGACGCCGACCCGGCCGAATGCGCGCGACTCGCCGACGAGCACGGCTCCGCACAGGTGCGGTTCGTGCCGCTCGCGCTCGGCGCAAGACCGGGGACCGCCGGGCTGCATCTCACTGCAGATCCGGCCTGCTCGTCCCTCTACCGTCCCGACGAGCTCCTGGCTGTCCGCTTCCCGGCGCTCGAGGTGATCGCACCGACTGGCAGCCGGCCGGTGATCGTCGACACGCTCGACCGCTGGGCCGAGCGCGAGCGGGTTAGCGACGTCTCGTACATCAAGCTCGACACGCAGGGATCGGAGCTCGACGTTCTCCGCGGCGCCACGTCGACGCTGCGCACGGTCTGGGCGCTCAAGGTCGAGGTCGAATTCAGTCCGATCTACAGCGGGCAGCCGCTCTTCGGCGAGGTCGACGCGTTCCTACGCGAGCACGACTTCGTCCTCTGGCGGCTCGCCAACCTTTGCCACTACACGCTTGCTGGTCAGAGTCAGCAGCAGCCCTATCCCGACCGGCAGGTATTCGCCGCGACCACGAGCGACGTGACGACGGTCGAGTTCGCCGCCGGTACCGGACGCCTGTTCTGGGCCGAGGCGTTCTTCGTTCGCCGCGAGCTCGCCGATGGGATACCGTCCCCGGATCCGTCCGCTGCGGCGCGGGCGGCGTGCACCCTGGCGACGCTCGGCTTCCACGAGCTCGCCCCGCTCGGCTAATCGTCGTCCTCCTCGCCGACGCGGAGCTAGAGCTCGGCGGTGCGGTCGACTTCCCTCGTCGCCGCGAGGGCCGATACGCACGACGAGCGCGATACGTCGGCATCGACGTCAGCGCCGAAGAGCCGTCCGAAGAAGCCGTGATGGTGAGCGCCGATCATGATCCGCGATGCGCCCTGCTCCTTCGCAACGTCGAGGATCACCTGCGCCGGGTCACCCAACCCCCACGTGCACTCGCCCGACACGCCTGCGTCGTCCAGGCGCTTCCGTGCCCGGTCGATGATCTCCTGTACACCAGCGAGCGGATGCTCGAGATCCGGAAACGAGCTCGACAACCCAAACCCGGTCAACCCTGATTTCGTAAGCCGCGAGACCCTCGGGCGAGGTGTACTGCGCGGGCGGAAGATCCTCCGCGACGACCACGATCACCTTCCCGCCATCGGACTTCACGGTCCCGATGGCCCGCTCGAGCGCCCGGCCCGAGCGCTTCTGGCCGTCGTAGCCGACAACAACAGCCTCGCCCACCGGTAGAGCATGGCAGGTCCCCGGTTCCAGGGCATCGACGCGACCTCCTCGGTGCGAGACAAGCGCGGGAGAGGCTCGGCGACTCCGCGTGGCAGACGCTTGAGCCGACGCGCGGATCCGCAGCGGTTTACGATCGTTGCGCGGAGTGCATCCCCCTGACTCCGCACTGTGGCCGCGAGCGGGAGGCGAGTCAATCCCCGCGTTCGTCTCCCGCTTGCGCCTTCATGAGAAGAACCAGGCCCCGGGCTCACCCGGAAAGGGCCGGGCGGCGCGAAGGCCGCCGGCAACGACGGCCCTAGCTTCTCGACTCGTCGACGTCCTCCGCGGCCGGATCCCATTTGTCCGACTCCTGTCCGACCTGTCGACGAAGCCCCGCACCGCACGCCGGGCAGAAGGCGTGCTCGAATGTCCCGAGCTCGAACGCGGTTGCGAAGGCGTATCGGCCGACGCCTTCGCCCCCGGTCGTCCTTTTCTCGACGTCCTCGGGAACATCTTCCCCGCAATGCCAGCACTTCATCGGTCGGAACGCTAGCCGCTCACTGCGCAGGGCACCATGAGACGCACAGCCGCGCAGCGCTTCCAGCAGGGTTGTCACCAGTTCGTCGCGACACAGCAACCTCGGGGCTCGAGCCTGGTGCCTGCCCCGAGTTGCCATGACCAGGGTGCGTGTGTGGGCCATTCACCGTCGGGGTTGCGATAGCGAAGCTCTGCGGCTCGCCCTGCATCGGCAAGGGCCCCCCTCCTCGGTTAGGGTCTCTCGCCGGGCGGCGGTATCTACGACGGCGCCGTCGCCCGGTCTGAGGCGCCGCGCGACAAGGACGATCGACCGCGCCCGGCCGCGCGCCTACTGCAACCGGATCATCGGCGTGCGACTGGCTACCGGCGGGCGAGCTCGCGCCGGTCGTACTTGCGGGTCTGAAGATGGTTCAGCCATCGAAAGAGCAGCGACATCGTTCGCTCCCTTCTCTCATCGCTTGCTTCCGGGATACCCAGCCGCGCTCTCACCGAACCGCGCGTTCACCGCACCGTGGCCGCCTCGCTTCCACATCGAGCATGCCCGTCCTCTATGGTCGAGTTCTGGCGAACTCGCCATTCGCCCCTCCCATGAGCCCCGGGGTCGACGCCGATCGGCCCCGGGGCCGGCCGCCGGGAGGGTTCAGGATCGCACCCTCGGGGAACCTTCAGGTTCATGGGCCACACGGCACATAGCAGGAAGCCGAAGGGAAGCTTGTTCGACCGGTTCGCGGAGTCGGCATCGGAGTTTGCGAGCCACGCGGCGTTCTTCATCGGCTGCGTGCTGCTCGTGGTGATCTGGGCACCGAGCTATTTCGTGCTGGGGAACCTGAACACGTGGCAGCTCGTGATCAACACGGCAACGACGATCGTCACGTTCCTGCTCGTCGCCTTGCTCCAGAACTCTCAGCGCCGGAGCGACGAGGCTGTGCACGAGAAGCTCGACGCACTCGCCGACGGCCTGGCCGATCTGATGGAGCATCTCTCCGACAAGGGCGACCATCTCGCCGGCGACATGGCCGAGCTTCGGCACGCAGTCGGAGTCGAGCACCCTGACTGACTAGCTTTTCGGCTCATGCTCGACCTCGCGGACGGGGAGCTGCGCCGGTGCCGGCTCCTCGGCGGCCGCGGATATGCCGGCGACTCCGCCGTCACCGGTGATCGTGCTCTTGAACTCGCGGATCCCGGTGCCGAGCGAACGGCCCATCTCGGGCAGGCGCTTCGGGCCGAAGAGAAGCAGGCCGAGGACGGCGAGGAACAGGATGTGCATCGGGGTGAGCAGATCGAAACCCATGGCGTCCTTTCGTCGAGGTACGAAGGATTCGCCGGGGCTCGGCTCGCGGTTCGGCCGGCTTCAGCCGATCTTCGTCCAGGACGAGCTGGCGAAGACCAGAGGGCGGCCGGCGCACGTGTCCTTGACCCGCGTGAACTTCAGCGTCTTGCCTGTCAGCTTCCAGGAGTACGTTCCGGTCGCGCTCGACCCCGTACAGCGAAGAGGGCCGACCTTGTCCACAAGCGTCACCTTGTTCCCGGAGACCGTCGATGAGCCTCCGATCAGGAGCGCCTTCGCCTTTGGCTCCTTCACGACGACGTAGGTCCCATCGGCGACGAAGTTGATCAGCCAGGTGCCGTTCAACGCCGCGTTCGGCGATTTGATCGCCGTGCCATAGATCCCCCTGAGCGGCGTCGTCTTCCCGGCCGATGCTGCGCCGACGCTCGTCAGCGCGCACAGAAACAGGAGTAGCGTTAGCCAGCGCCGCACCCGACGAGTCTCGCACAAGGAGCGGACGTGTGGCGCCTTCCGTCCGGTTGACGAGCCCCGTCGATCGCGCGGCGATCGAGCCCCGAACCCAGGGCCGCCTACTACTCCGGCGCTGCTTCTTTCTCCAGCCCGGCAACAGCCTGCTGAATCCGTTCCAGCTTGTCGCGAAGCTCCCTCGTCCGTTCCGACGGAGCCTGGCGTAGCTCCGCCCAGACCTCGCGCTCGCGCAGCCGCAGCAGGTACTCCTCTGCGTTCGCCTTGCTCGTGATCCCCTCCTCGAGGCCCCACGCGTCGAGCTCCGCGAGGAGCTCGATCACATCCCGGTCGGCCCGCGTGTCGCCGACGAGGTGCGCACGGAGCGCGCGGTTCCGCTCGTCGCGGAAGTGCTCGGCGGACATCTCCGCGAGGATCGGCACGAGGCTCCGGTGGGCGATCACGCCGGCGAGCGCGCCGCGCTCGAGCCGGTCTCCGGCGGTGTTCAGGCGGGGCGAGGGTGCGGCCGCAGCGGCCGCGGTCCCGCCTCCGCGGATCTGGATCGGCATCCCGAAGTAGTCCATCGCCCATGTCCACGCGGCCTTGCGATGCAGCGAATCCGGGCGGGTCTCGAGGAACGCGGCGACGGCGCGCCGCGCAGCCTCGCGGTCGTCGGTACCGCGAGCCTCGACCTGGGTGCGATGCACCTCGTACGGAAGCGCCGTCGTCAGACGAGCAACGAAGCCGTTCGGGTCGTCGGCAGGATCGACGCCTGCGGGAAGGGCGACGACCTTCACGTCGAAGCCCTGTCGGTCCGCGAGCTCCATTCCCCGGAGCGTCGCCGCCTGGCCGGCGGCATCGCCGTCGAATGCGAGCGAGAGGTTGTTCGTGAGTCGCTTCAGTTCCCGGAGCTGCTGCTCGGTGAGCGCGGTTCCCATACAGGCGACGACCGGCTCGAATCCGGCTTGACGGAGGGCGATGACGTCGGTGTTCCCCTCGACGACGACCGCTCGGTCGTCGCGCGCGATCCTGGCACGCGCTTTGTCGAGCCCGTAGACGACGGCGCCCTTCGTAAAGAGCTCCGACTCCGGGGTGTTCACGTACTTGGCCTTCAGCGGGTCGTTCTCGTGGAGGCGGCGCGCCTGGAACCCGAGGACCGCCCCCTGGGCGTTCGTGAGCGGGAAGACGAGCCGCTGCTCGAAGTAGTCGTTGCCGTTCTGGCGGGCGAGCCCGGCCGCACGGATCTCCTCGGGCGAGAAGCCCTTCTCGCGGGCGCCACGCGCAAGGCGGCTGCCGCCGATCGCGAGCCCGAGGCGAAACTCGCGGCTCACCGCCTCGCCGAGCCCGCGTCCTGCCAGGTAGTCGCGGGCGAACGAGCCGGCAGGCGAGTCCCAGAGGTAGCGCTCGTAGAAGACGGCGGCATCGTCGAGGAGCGCCAGGAGCCGCTTGCGGCGGTTGCGGCGGGCATCCTCGGCGGGCGAGGCGTCCTCGTACTCGGGGACGATCCCGGCCCGCTGCGCGAGCCACTCGATCGCGCCGACGAAGTCGAGCGCCTGCGTATCCCGGACGAAACCGATCATGTCGCCGCCCTTGTGGCAGCCGTGGCAGTGGTAGAGCTTGTCGACCGGGTTGACCGAGAAGCTCGGCGTGCGCTCCTCGTGGAACGGGCAGCGGCCGACGAAGCGGGCCCCGGACTTGCGAAGCGGCGTTCGCTCCTCGACGACCGCGACGAAGTCCACGCGCTGGCGTACTGCTTCCACGGTGCTGTCCTTGATCCGGGCCATCTAAAGCTGGGCAGCGTAGTCGAGCGCGAAGCGGTCGGTCATCCCCGAGATGAACTCGGTGATCTCCTCGGGTGAGTCGCCACGGGCTGCCAGCGCCTCGAAGATCGCGTGGATCGCCGCGCGCGCGCGTTCGTGCTCTGGGCGCGTGTCGGGGCCAAGGTAGACGTGGTCGAACATGAAGGCTCTGAGCGCGAGCATCGCCCCGCCGATCTCGTCGCTCTGGATGATGTCGCCCTCGCGGGCCGAGCTCTCGATCAGGTCGTGGACGAGCCGGTCGATGCGCTTGGAGCCGGTGGGGCCGAGGATCGCGATCTCCTCGTGCGGGAGGTCGGTCTCCTCGAGGATCCCGTAGCGGATCGCGTCGTCGATGTCGTGGTTGATGTAGGCGACGCGGTCGACGATTCGGACGATCTTGCCTTCGAGCGTCTCCGGCTCCTGCGCGCCCGTATGGGTGAGGATCCCGTTCCTGACCTCATGCGTCAGGTTCAGCCGCTCGGCGATCTTGAGCGACTGTTCGTTGTGCCGGAAGTGGCCGCCGTTGTGCGCGGCGAGCTCGGAGTCGAGCGCCGACTCTCCCGCGTGCCCGAACGGCGTGTGGCCCGTGTCGTGCCCGAGCCCGATCGCCTCGACGAGGTCCTCGTTGAGCCTCAGGGCGCGCGCCACGACCCGGGCGATGCCGGTCGTTTCGAGCGTGTGCGTCATCCGTGTCCGGTAATGGTCGCCCGCCGGGTCGATGAAGACCTGCGTCTTCCCTTTCAGCCGCCGGAACGGCTTGGAATGGACGATCCGGTCGCGGTCGCGCTGGAACGGGGTGCGAACGTCCGATTCCGGCTCGGGACGGAGCCGGCCGCGCGTCTCGTAGGAGCGTATCGCCGCCGGCGAAAGGCATTCCTGCTCGGTCAGACGCATCCGCTCCTCGAACGATTGCGTCCGGATTTCGCTCTCCTGAGGCATCGGACCAGCGTATCCGCGCCGCCGGTCTACCCTGGCTCCCCGGTTTCGGGAAACTCCGGTCTGAGCGGCGTGTTGCCCGGACAGGCCCGTAAGCGCTGCCGCCGCGGCTCGATCGGCCGGAACGTCCAACACCGTTCGGTGGATTTCAGCCGGCTGTCACAGTCGTGCAACACTTCTGGCGCCGGCCGGGAGTAGCATCGCCCTTCGAGGGCGGCGGGACGCGGCCCCTCCCTTCAAGGGTGGGGGTGCGGGCCCAGAGTCGCGGCTCGAGGGCCGCGGGCTACCCGTTCGGATTGCCGGTGATGATCGCGGCGACCTCGTAGAGATCGGCAGCGCTCCGCTTGGCTGCCTCGAGTTGCGTCCGGACGAGCACAGCCGGGATTCCGACCGCCTCGGCGCCGGCGGCGTCAGCCACCGGATTGTCGCCGACCATCCAGACCTGGTCCGGGTTCCCGCAGTGCTCGAGCGCCAGGCGGAAGGCCTCCGGGTGTGGCTTCTCGTAACCGGTTGCGGCCGAGCTCACGATGTGATCGACGAGGGCGGTGAGGCCGAGCCCCTCGGCGATCACGGGCAATTCGGGGACGTGATTCGAGAGCACGACGTGACGCCAGCCCTCCTCTCGGAGCCGTTCGAGGACCGGCGTCGTGTCCGGGAAGAGCTCCCAGACGCGGCTCGGGTCGACGTAGCGCTCCCGCACGCGGCCGGCGAGCTGGGAGGCACGGACGGCCTCGATCCCGGCTCCCTCGTATGCCGCGGCGAGCAGGATCTCGACGTGAGCCCACCACGCATCGGGATCGCCTAGCTCGGGATGAGGCACGTCTGGGCTGTCCCACGGAAAGCCGTCGCGCAGGAACGGGCGTAGCTCCTCCGGGTCGATCCCGTGGCCGGGCCAGTGCTCGTCGAGCGTCTCGACGAGGCAGCCGCGCCACATCCCGGGCCTGTGGGCGAGCGTGCCGTCGAAGTCCCAGAGGATCGCGCGGTTCACGGTCGCTCGGCGCGGTCAGATGATGATCGGGACGGTGCCACCGTCGACGCTCCAGGCCGCTCCGGTGACATAGCTCGCGCGGTCGGAGCACAAGAACACGATCACGTTCGCGATCTCGGCCGGAGCCGCAAGGCGACCGAGCGGACGGCCGGCGCCGACCTTCGCGAGGATCTCGTCGCGGGCGCCTTGCTGGTCGGCGAGGCCGCCGTCGCCGAGCCAGACCTTGGTCGCCGTCGGGCCGGGCGTGACGGCGTTGCAGCGGATGCCGTCCTTCGCGTGCACGTCGGCGACGAGACGGGAGAACGAGAGCATCGCAGCTTTCATCACGGAGTATTCGGGCATCCCGGCGGAGGGCCGCTTGGCCGCGGTCGAGGAGACGTTCACGATTGCTCCAGCACCGTTCGCGCGCATGTTCGGGAGAACGGCCTGCGTCGCGCGGACGGCGCTCATCAGGTTGATCTGGAACGAGCGCTCCCAGATCTCCTCGGTGAGCTCCTCGAAGCGGTGGATCTCTGCCCAGCCCACGTTGTTCACAAGGCAGTCGATGCGTCCGAACGCTTCGAGCGCGGTCGCAATCACCCGCTGCGGCTCACTTGGATCGGCCAGGTCGGCGGAAACGTGGAGCTCGCCGCTGCCCATCTCGCTCCGGCTCGTCCCGACCACGCGGGCGCCTCCTCCCTCCAGCAGCTTCACGACCTCGAGCCCGATGCCTTCGGTCGAGCCGGTGACGACGCACACCTTGTCCTGTAACCCCAGATCCATCGGCGGCTAGGTTAGCGGCGCCGATGGCGACCATCTTCCTCACCCGGCACGGTCAGACCGACTGGAATGCCGAACGCCGCTGGCAGGGTCACGCCGACCCGCCGCTGAACGAGCACGGCCATGCAGAGGCGCATGCACTCGCCGAGTCCCTCGTCTCGCACGGGATCGAGGCGATCTACAGCTCCGACCTCGTCCGGGCGAGCGAGACGGCAGAGATCGTCGCTGCTCGACTCGGGCTTCCGGTCACCCTCGACGCGCGCCTCCGAGAGGTTGACGTCGGCGAGTGGTCCGGGCTCACGACGTCCGAGATCGAGCAGCGGTATCCAGGCGCGATGGAGCGACGGCGCGAGGGAATGACGGGGTGGACGCGACGGCGAGGAGATGGAGGCGATGGGGCGCCGCGTGGTCGAGGCGCTGCTTGCGATCGAGGGCCTGCGGGCGCTCGTGATCACGCACGGCGGGCCGTTGCGTTTCGTCCACGCAGCCGCCGGAAGCGGCGCGGCATGGGTGAACGCCGGAAACTGCGACGTGGACGTCTACGCAGTCGAGGCAGGTCGTATCCGGTGGCTAGACTCGACCCGTGGAGGATTACACCAACAAGTACAAGGGTGAGCAGGTCGAGGTCGCCCTGTTCGGCGGCGAGTATCAGGACGGCGTGCTCACCGCGTACTGCTATGTCGACGACGTCGCGCACATCGAGCTGAACGGGCACATCCTGATCCCGCTCCAGAACATCGCGTCCCTCCACTGCTCGAGCCGCTGCGATGCGCCCGAGCCCGATTGGCCGCCCCAGGGGCTGGCCGAAGACGAGCCGGACGAGCGCGACGAAGACGCCTGACCCGTGAGCATCCGCGTCGCGGCTGCGCGCAATCTGCTCAAGGTCTGGCTGGTATTCGCCGTTCCGGCGGCGGCGCTCGGATTCGTGGGGTGGCGTCTCGGTGACTACCGGCTCGCTCTGCTCTTCGCGGGATCGTTCTTCCTGCTCGGGGCCGTTCTCTACTGGTATGCCGAGCGGATCGGGGTGGGGATGGCCGGCGCGCGCGAGCTCGTGCTGGCCGAGGCGCCGGCGCTTCACGCGATGATCACCTCGCTCGCGATCCGCGCCGGGGTCGTTCCCCCGCGGATCTACGTGATCCCGGACGGATATCCGCGTGCGATGTCAGCCGGACGAGGGGCGCGTGGCGGCGCAGCGCTGGCGCTCTCGTCGGGGCTCCTCGGCGTGGCCACGCCGGCCGAGCTCGAGGGGATCGTCGCGCACGAGCTCGCACACCTCCGCAACCGTGACGTGCTGACCCAGACGATCGCCGCTGTGATCGCGGCCGCGATCGTGGAGTCGTCGCGGATCGGCGGCTACTTCCAGCGCGCCTTCCTCTTCGTGCTGGGGCCGCTGGCAGCGTCGTTCGTACATCTGTTGCTCTCGCCGAACCGGGAGTACGCGGCCGATCTGTACGCCTCGAGCCTGTGCGGGTCGCCGCACGGCCTCGCTGCGGGCCTCCTTCGCCTGGAGAGCGCAATGGGGCTCATCGCGTTCCAGGCGAGCCCGGCAACCGAGCCGCTCTACACGGTCAATCCGTTCGCTCACGAAGATCTGGCGGCGCTCTTCGTCACGCACCCGCCGATCGGCGAGCGTGTGCGCCGGCTTCGCGAGCTCGATCCCGAGTGGCGCGAGAAGCTACGGGCAGCATAGTTCCGAGAGGGGCTCAGGACCACGCGAAAGCCGGGCCCGAGCTCAAAGGCTCGACCCCGGCGCAGCGCTACCTTGAACCACGTGAAAGAAAATGGGCGGCGTCCTACTCTCCCGGGGGATTGCTCCCCGAGTACCATCGGCGCTAGCAGGCTTAACTTCTCTGTTCGGAATGGGAAGAGGTGTTTCCCCGCCGCTATGACCGCCCAACTTGTGAAGAGAGCTCCGTAAGGCCCGGCTCCGCATGCGTTCACGGAGCGAGCCCTGTGTCGCGCTCACCCTCAAAACTCCACAGCAGTCGTTTGCGAGTTCTAAATCAAGACCTCGAGCAATTAGTACGGGTCCGCTGAACACATTGCTGTGCTTGCACGTCCCGCCTATCGACGTGGTGGTCTTCCACGGCTCTTACTCTCTCTAGGAGATGGGAGGCCTCATCTCGAGGTGGGCTTCCCGCTTAGATGCTTTCAGCGGTTATCCCGTCCAGACGTGGCTAATCAGCAGTGCCGTTGGCACGACAACTGATACACCAGAGGTCCGTTCGTCTCGGTCCTCTCGTACTAGAGACGACTCCTCTCAAGCCTCCAACGCCCATGGTGGATAGGGACCGAACTGTCTCGCGACGTTCTGAACCCAGCTCGCGTACCGCTTTAATGGGCGAACAGCCCAACCCTTGGGAGCGGCTTCACCCCCAGGATGCGACGAGCCGACATCGAGGTGCCAAACACTTCCGTCGCTATGGACGCTTGGGAAGTATAAGCCTGTTATCCCCGGAGTACCTTTTATCCGTTGAGCGACGGCACGTCCACTAGTTACCGCCGGATCACTAAGGCCGACTTTCGTCCCTGCTCGACATGTCTGTCTCGCAGTCAAGCTCCCTTATGCCTTTGCGCTCTGCGCACGATTTCCAACCGTGCTGAGGGAACCTTTGCGCGCCTCCGTTACATTTTAGGAGGCGACCGCCCCAGTCAAACTACCCACCAGATACTGTTCCCGCCCCGGATCACGGCAGCGGGTTAGAAGCCCAGAACACGAAGGGTGGTATCCCAAGGTTGGCTCCACGAAAGCTGACGCCTCCGCTTCATAGCCTCCCACCTATCCTGGACAGCGAATCCCAGACTCCAATATCTAGCTGTAGTAAAGGTTCACGGGGTCTTTCCGTCCAACCACGGGTACTCGGCATCTTCACCGAGACTACAATTTCACCGGATCCCTCGAAGAGACAGCGCCCAAGTCGTTACGCCATTCGTGCAGGTCGGAACTTACCCGACAAGGAATTTCGCGGATCTTACCCGGAGATCTAATCGCCTTCTCCGGAGCGGAACCGCATTTCCTTTCGAATGCAGCTCCCTGCATGTCGCCATGCAGTACGGGACCATCTCATCATCCTATGTTGGGGCGTCTGGCGTATGGTCTCTGAGGATTCTCGATAGCTCGTGTCTGGGTTTACGTCGGTTCATCGTCTGCATCGATCCTTGCTGATCTCGATTCGACTGCGTACACTCTTGTCGTACGATCGCCGGAGATCAGCTCGTCGCTAAGTACTCCTTAGCGATCCATCATCTCGAAGTCGTGCTCGTTTGGCTGTCCGGAGCGGATGTCTCCCGCTTACAGCTATACGGGATGATCCGCTCGAGCAGATCCTGCCTTCGATGAACTGATGTAGCGCGCTGAAGGTGTGTCGCCGGTGATTGTCGTAGCCGCCAGGTTCATGTACACCTTCCCGACTTCGAATAGATTCGCGCACACTCCTCGAGACAGTGAGCACTACTCGCGCTCTGTGATGCACGACGAATTCGTGCGAGACCTGAGTATCCGGATCGATGTAGTCGTCGTCGCCCCGCGCAGCTTGGGGTGCCTCTTGACGCTGACGCAAAGCGAACCTTCGCCTTCGATGAAGCCCGCAAGGAACCAGCTACAGCATCAGTGCTTCCGAGTCTTTCCTGCTGATTTTCCGCACCCGTCACGTTGTCACTATCGTAAACATCCTTTCGGACGACACGATGAGTAGCGCGGGATACTCGGATGTCCCAGCATATGGCCAGATTCGCACCGCATTGTTACCGATGCGGGCCGCCCTTCTGCCTAGAATGCAATCCTTTTCAGGCATTCACCTTAACGGTTATAGTTACCGCCGCCGTTTACCGGGGCTTGGATTCAAAGCTTCGTCCGAAGACTAACCTCTCCTCGTGACCTTCCGGCACCGGGCAGGCGTCAGCCCCTATACGTCGTCTTTCGACTTCGCAGAGACCTGTGTTTTTGGTAAACAGTCGCTTGGGCCGTTTCACTGCGGCCACCTCGGGCTCGAATCCGCGAGGGATTGTCACCCTAACGTGGCGCCCCTTCTCCCGAAGTTACGGGGCCATTTTGCCGAGTTCCTTTTCGAGGGTTCTTCCGATCGCCTTGGTATTCTCTACCTGCCCACCTGTGTCGGTTTTGGTACGGGCACGTCCAACCTCCCTAGACGCTTTTCTAGGAGGCATGGCTTCGAGAACTTCGGCCTCAGCGGCCTCCGCGTCCTGTCTCAGGCTTGATGGGGGACGGATTTTCCTATCCCCCGCCCTACGCAGTTGCCCCAGGTCGACCATCGCCTGGGTTTCCCTAGCCTACCCCGTCCCGCCATTGGTGATAGCGGTTGGGACGTGGTACAGGAATATCAACCTGTTGTCCATCGCCTACGCCTGACGGCCTCGGCTTAGGTCCCGACTAACCCTGAGCAGATTAGCTTGACTCAGGAACCCTTGGGCATTCGGCGGACGAGTTTCTCGCTCGTCTTTCGTTACTCATGCCAGCATTCTCACTTCCCAGCGCTCCACGGCTGGCTTACGCCGCCGCTTCGCCGCACTGGGAACGCTCCCCTACCACTCCATCCGAAGATGAAGTCCGTGGCTTCGGCTCCATGCTTGAGCCCCGTTACATTGTCCGCGCCCGACCACTTGACCAGTGAGCTGTTACGCACTCTTTGAATGGTGGCTGCTTCTAAGCCAACATCCTGGTTGTCTGTGCAATCGGACATCGTTTCCCACTTAGCATGGAATTAGGGGCCTTAGCCGACGGTCTGGGCTGTTTCCCTTTCGAGCACGAAGCTTATCCCCCGCACTCTGACTCCCAGGCTCTGGAATAACGGCATTCGGAGTTTGCCTGATTTCGGTAAGCTGGTAGGCCCCCTAGACCAAACAGTGCTCTACAACCGTTATTGAACGCCTGAGGCTATACCTAAATATATTTCGGGGAGAACCAGATATCTCTGAGTTTGATTAGCCTTTCACTCCGATCCACAGGTCATCCGCCCAGTTTTCAACCTAGGTCGGTTCGGTCCTCCACGGGGTCTTACCCCCGCTTCAACCTGCCCATGGATAGATCACTCAGTTTCAGGTCTACCGCCCACGACTGAACGCCCTGTTCAGACTCGCTTTCGCTACGGCTCCGTTTCCTTAACCTTGCCGTGGACGAGTAACTCGCTGGCTCATTATGCAAAAGGCACGCCGTCACCGGACTAGCCGGCTCCGACAGCTTGTAAGCAAACGGTTTCAGGTGCTATTTCACTCCCCTTCCGGGGTACTTTTCACCTTTCCCTCACGGTACTAGTTCACTATCGGTCGCCAAGGAGTACTTAGCCTTGCGGGGTGGTCCCCGCGGGTTCCGACCGGGTTTCCCGTGCCCGGCCGTACTCAGGTACTTCAGAAGTGAGGCTATGCGGTTTCGGCTACGGGGCCGTTACCCTCTTCGGCGTGCAGTTCCATGCACTTCGCCTACCGCATAACTTTGTAACTCACCGACCTGCCGGCAGGCAGATCAACTGAAGCCCTACAACCCCGCCACGACAACGGCTGCCGCCTGTCACGTCGCAACGGTTTGGGCTCTTCCCTTTTCGCTCGCCACTACTCAGGGAGTCGAGGTTTCTTTCCTTTCCTCTGGGTACTTAGATGTTTCAGTTCCCCAGCTTGCCTCTTCGCACCCTATGTATTCAGGTGCGAGTATCACCGCATTACCAGTGATGGGTTTCCCCATTCGGAGATCTCGGGGTCAAAGGTTGGTCAGCACCTCACCCGAGCTTATCGCAGCCGCCCACGTCCTTCTTCGGCTCTTGGCGCCAAGGCATCCACCGTTTGCTCTTATTCTCTTGATCGTGAAGAACTCGCTAGTTACTGCTATGGAGTTTTCAAGGTGCGCGCGGAAAGCTCCGCCCAACCGAGAAGAACCGCTCCGGCGGCACCGAAGAGCATGAGCTCAAACGGGATGCCGCCGCACCGGTCTCTCAAAACTCAACAGCGTTCGTCGAGGTCGACGTTGTTCTAGGCGAACTCGGGAACAGGACGAGCCCCGCATCACTGCCACGGGGGACATCTAACTGGCCGAGCGCCTACCGGAAGTAATTGCTCCGGTATCCCTAGAAAGGAGGTGATCCAGCCGCAGCTTCCGCTACGGCTACCTTGTTACGACTTCACCCCAATCATCGACCCTACCTTCGACGGCTCCCTCCCTTACGGGTTAGGCCACCGGCTTCGGGTATTGCCGACTTTCGTGGTGTGACGGGCGGTGTGTACAAGGCCCGGGAACGTATTCACCGCGACGTTGCTGATTCGCGATTACTAGCAACTCCGACTTCATGGAGGCGAGTTTCAGCCTCCAATCCGAACCGGGACCGACTTTATGGGATTCGCTCCCCCTCGCGGGTTTGCAGCCCTTTGTATCGGCCAATGTAGCACGTGTGTAGCCCTAGACATAAGGGTCATGCTGACTTGACGTCATCCCCACCTTCCTCCGATTTGTCACCGGCAGTCTCCCATGAGTCCCCGTCTTTCACGCTGGCAACATGGGACAGGGGTTGCGCTCGTTGCGGGACTTAACCCAACATCTCACGACACGAGCTGACGACAGCCATGCAACACCTGTGTACGAGCCCCGAAGGGCTGCCGAGTTTCCCCGACATTCCCGTACATGTCAAGCCTAGGTAAGGTTCTTCGCGTTGCGTCGAATTAAACCACATGCTCCGCTGCTTGTGCGGGCCCCCGTCAATTCCTTTGAGTTTTAGCCTTGCGGCCGTACTCCCCAGGCGGGGTGCTTAATGCGTTAGCTTCGGCACGGAGGGAGTCGACACCCCCCACACCTAGCACCCATCGTTTACGGCGTGGACTACCAGGGTATCTAATCCTGTTCGCTCCCCACGCTTTCGCGTCTCAGCGTCAGTACCGTACTAGAGAGCCGCCTTAGCCACGGGTGTTCTTCCTGATATCTGCGCATTTCACCGCTACACCAGGAATTCCACTCTCCTCTTCCGGACTCTAGCCAAATGGTTTCCATCGGCGTCTCGAGGTTGAGCCTCGAGTTTTCACAACAGACCTATCTGGCCGCCTACACGCTCTTTACGCCCAATAAATCCGGACAACGCTTGCCCCCTACGTATTACCGCGGCTGCTGGCACGTAGTTAGCCGGGGCTTCTTCTGGAAGTACCGTCACCCTCTGGGCTATTAACCCGAGTAGCTTCGTCCCTCCTGAAAGAGGTTTACAACCCGAAAGCCTTCTTCCCTCACGCGGCGTCGCTGCATCAGGCTTTCGCCCATTGTGCAAGATTCCCCACTGCTGCCTCCCGTAGGAGTCTGGGCCGTGTCTCAGTCCCAGTGTGGCTGATCGTCCTCTCAGACCAGCTACGGATCGTCGCCTTGGTAGGCCATTACCCCACCAACAAGCTAATCCGCCGCGAGCTCGTCCCCGGCCGGAGGCCGAAGCTACCCTTCCCAGCCGCCCCGAAGGGCTGCTGGGCCATCCGGTATTAATCCGAGTTTCCTCGGGCTATCCCGGTGCCGGGGGTTGATTACTCACGTGTTACTCACCCGTTCGCCGCTTTCCCCGGTCCCGAAGGACCGGTTCTCGCTCGACTTGCATGTGTTAAGCGCGCCGCCAGCGTTCGTCCTGAGCCAGGATCAAACTCTCCGTGAAGAACTTGCTGCCGGCGGATGATGCTTGCCGGCGGTTCTGTCACTTTGAGCCGTATTTCGCTCAAAGGTCGTGCACCTTGCCGCTGCCGAGGCAGCCGCACGGGCACGACGAGGTTCTAGACCAGACGGGATCGCAACCGGACGACGTTTGCACGCAGCCGGACGAGACCGTCTGGGTCTCGACGTATGAACGCTGTTGAGTTTTCAAAGACCGGTGCCGCTAGGCGGCGTCTTGCCGAAACTGCGTTCTAGCCAAAACTGTGTTCTAACGCAAAAAAATGCCCCCGACTCGCGCCAGAGGCCTCCACTAGATTCGAATCGTATCCATCTACGAATCGGCCTAAGGAAGCTCCTTGGTCGTGAGGTCGGTTGAGTGTGTCCTACTGCTGTACTGCACTACCGCTGCCCAGTGGGCAACCGCAGAAGTGTAGCGCGTCTTGCAGGGCTGGGCAAGGCCATCCGTTCATCGCCCGCTCCCGGCTCCTATCTCCGCAGCCGGGTGAGGCGGCTAGGTGAGGCGGGCGAACCGGCGCTTGCCGACCTGGAGCAGCTTACCCACCAGCTCGGACCGCGGCAGGTCGACGGACCGAACCGTGTCGCCGTCGAGCTTCACTGCTCCCTGTGCGATCAGCCGCCGCGCCTCGGAGGTCGAGGCCATCCCGAGAGACGAGGCGAGAAGCGCCGGAAGATGGACAGCCTCGCCCTCCGGAAGCGCGACCTCCTCGACCTCCTCGGGCGCCTCGTGCCGGCGCACCACCCTCGAGAAGTGCTCCTCGGCCGCCGCAGCTGCCGCCTCGCCGTGCGACCGCGCAACGATCGCCCGCGCGAGCGCGAGCTTCGATTCCATCGGCTCACCGGCCGGCGGCTCTGCCTGGATGACGAGCCTCCACCAGTCCGGGAGCATCTCGTCCGGGATCCGCATCGTCCGCCCGAACATCTCGTCGGGCGCCGCGGTCAGCGGGATGTTGTTGCCGACGGACGAGCTCATCTTCTCGCCGTCCCACGAGAGCAGGAGCGGGGTCGTCAGCACCACCTGCGGCTCGAGGCCGTACTGCGACATCACGTCGCGGCCGGCGAGCAGGTTGTAGAGCTGATCGGTGCCGCCGAGCTCGACGTCCGCCTCGATCGCGACCGAGTCGTAGGCCTGCATGAGGGGATAGAGCAGCTCCGAGACCGAGATCGGCTCCTTCGCGCCCATCCGCTTCGCGAAGTCGTCGCGCTCGAGCAGTCGCGCCACGGTGATCGTGCGTGCGAGCCGCACTACCTCGGCGTAGGAGAGCTTCGAGAGCCACTCGCCGTTGTAGCGCACCTCCGTCCGGTCGCGGTCGAGCACGACCATCGCCTGCTCGAGGTAGGTCTTCGCGTTGGCATCGATCTCCTCGTCTGAGAGGATCGGACGCTCCGCCGAGCGCCCCGATGGGTCGCCGATGCGCGTCGTGTAGTCGCCGATGATCAGGACGCCGGTGTGCCCCTCGTCCTGGAACGCCCGCATCCGCTGGAGCGGGATCGCGCGGCCGATGTGGATGTCCGGGGAGGTGACGTCGATCCCGAGCTTCACCCGCAGCGGCCGACCGAGCGCGAGCTTCGCCTCGAGCCCGCCCTCCGGAAGGACGTCGACGGCGTTCCGAGTGAGGTCGGCAAGGGCCACGGGGCTACACTACCCAGCGCTCTGGCTCTGCTCAGGAAAAGGAATCGCCCGCGTAAGCGGCGCCGTATTCGCAAGCTGAGACTGCTGGCGCTTCTCGCCGTGCTCGCGATCCTGGGGCTCACGGTCTTCACCTTCGGGATGCTGACGGCGATCGCCGCCCAGGTGTCCGAGCTGAACCCGCAGAACCAGAAGACGCTCCACCAGAACACGTATCTCTATGCGAGCGACGGCAAGACGGTGCTCGCCGTCCTGCGCGGCTCGCAGGCCAGGATCGTCGTCCCTTCGTCGGAGATCTCGCCGAAGATCAAGCAGGCGATCGTCGCGATCGAGGACAAGCGGTTCTACGACCACCGCGGGATCGACGTCCACGGGATCCTCCGCGCTCTCTATTCGGATGTCACCGGCGGCCCGGTCGAGGGCGGCTCGACGATCACCCAGCAATACGTGAAGAACGCGATCAACGGCAACGCACCGACGGTGACGCGGAAGCTCCGCGAGGCCGCGCTCGCGTGGAAGCTCGAGCAAATCTGGCCGAAGGACAAGATCCTCACCGCCTACCTGAACACGATCTACTTCGGCAACGGGGCCTACGGGGTCCAGGAGGCCGCGAAGGTCTATTTCGGGCACGGCGCCGACTCGGTGACGCCGGCCGAAGCCGCGCTCCTCGCCGGGATCCCCGAGAACCCGACGCTCTACGACCCGGTCACCCATCCGATGGCGACGCGCGATCGCCGGAACCTCGTGCTGAAGCAGATGCTCCTCCAGCACTACATCGACCGCGACGGCTACCGGACGGGCATCCACACGCCGATGCCGGACCCGCGCTCGATCCGGCTGCCCGGCACGACGAGCGAGGCGGCTCCGTATTTCGCGAACTACGTGACCGATCAGCTCGTCTCGCGGTATCCCGGCAAGGTCTTCGGGGGCGGGATGAAGGTCACGACCACGATCGACCTCGGCCTCCAGAAGCTCGCGCGCCAGGCGATCAAAAACGTGCTGCCGCCCTCGGTCGGGCCGACGGCGGCGCTCGTGTCGATCAACGTCCATACCGGCGCGGTGGTCGCGATGATCGGAGGGCGGAACTTCCACGCGAGCCAGTTCAACCTCGCGACGCAGGGCGAGCGGCAGCCGGGGTCGGCGTTCAAGGCGTTCGTGCTGGCCGCCGCGCTGAAGGATGGGATTGCGCCCTCCTCCGAGCTCGTCTCCCATCCGGTGGTGATCGACGCCGGCGGCCGGGCCTGGAGCGTGACGAACTTCGAGCACTCGAGCCTCGGGCCCATCGACCTCTCGACGGCGATTGCGTACTCGGACAACACGGTGTTCGCGCAGCTCACGAACCTCGTCGGTCCGGCGAACGTGGTCGCAGCGGCGAAGGCGATGGGAATCACGAGCCCGCTCGAGCCGTACTTCTCGATCGGGCTCGGTGCGGAGCCGGCGACGCCGCTCGAGATGGCGCGCGCCTATGCGACGCTCGCAAACGGCGGGTACCGCCTCGACACCTCGATCTTCCATGACGAGCCGAACGCGGTGAAGGCGATCACCTTCCCGACGAGCCCGAAGCCGACCACCGTGACGAACGACACCGAGCCGATCTCGATTCCGTGGCTCACGAACGGGAATGCCGGGATCGAGGATCAGATGCTCGAGGGTGTCGTGCAATATGGCACCGGCACTGCCGCGGCGCTTCCCGGCTGGCAGGTCGCGGGCAAGACCGGGACGACCGAGAACTTCGGCGACGCGTGGTTCGTCGGCTTCACGCCCGACCTCGTGACCGCCGTCTGGGTCGGCTACCCCAACAAGCTCATCCCGATGCTCACGGAGTTCCACGGCCAGACCGTCGAGGGGGGCACCTACCCGGCGTTGATCTGGAAGGCGTTCATGCAGAAGGCGCTCGCCTACGAGAAGTTCTCGCCGACGGCGGCCCTGCCAGCCTCCTCTGTTCCCTACGCGAGCCCGTCGAAGGTGATCTTCCGCAACGGCAAGCTCGAGCTCGACAACGGCAACTGCCGCGGCTCGGCGCTGCTCGAGTTCTTCAGCGGCAAGGCGCCCACGGCGACGGCACCGTGCAAGGTGAACGAGGTGGAGGTTCCGGACGTCCGCGGCGCGACCCTCGACGACGCAAAGACCCGGCTGATCGGGCAGCCCCTTTCCGACACGGTTTCCTACGCGCCGGCCAAGCCGGGGCAGCGGGTCGGCGTCGTCGTCTCCCAGTCCCCCCTGAACGGGACGCTCTCGGCCTACGACACAGTGAAGCTCGTGGTCTCGCGTGCGGTGTACGGCGTCGTACCGCGCCTCGTCGGGATGCCCGTGCCGAAAGCGCGAAGGACGCTTGCGCGGCTCGAGCTCCACGGCCGCTTCGAGGGCGGCGGCAGCGGACGGATCGTCGCTCAGACCCCGCACGCGGGCGTCGCTGCGGAGCCGGGGATGCGCGTCGTCTTGACGGTCAAACGGGCCTGAACGGCCGGCTCAGGAAGCGCGAGCCGGCGAGGCCGTAGCGCCACGGCAGGTCGGCGGCTTTCGTGAGGCCGATCCGCGGGCCCACGACGAGCTCGCCCCTGACGGCCGGGGGGACGAGGCTGAACGGCGGCCGGTCGAGCGGAAGCCCATCTTCAGCGATGGTCACGGCCAGCGCCTCGCAGAGGCGGCCGGGGCCGGAACAGAGGAGCCGGGCGTCCTCCACCCCGCGCCGCGCCCGCATCGTCTCCAGCCCCACGGTCGGCTCGAGCGCGCGGATCAAGACCGCGCTCGGGATCTCGCCGGGCCCGCAGACGAAGTTCAGGCACCAGTGGATCCCGTAGGAGCGGTAGACGTAGGCGCAGCCGGGCGGCCCGAACATCGCACCGTTTCGCGGAGTGCGGCCGCGGAAGGCATGCGAGGCGGGGTCGCCTGGTCGGTAGACCTCGAGCTCGACAATCCGGCCGCCGACGCCGTCGACGAGAAGCTCGGCGCCGAGCAGGTCCGGTGCGACCTCGAGAGCGTCGCGGTCGAAGTCCATTCAGGAGCTCAGAAGAGGCTCTCCGGCTCGGATGGCTTCGTCGTCGCTTCGAGCAGACGCCGGGCGCGGCGGCCGAGGTCGACGACATCGAAGCGACCCTGCTCCGCCGCGTCGGCGACCCGCTGGGCGAGATCGAGTGCACCGTCGACGATCTTCGTGTTCTCGCCCGCAGGATTCGCGCCCATCGCTGCGACGATCGCACGCTCGGTTCGCGAGGCGACGATCGGCTCGGCGATCCCCTCGACCCAGACGCGCGTCCGGGCACCGTGGCCGCGCTCGCCCTCGGCGAGCGGCTCGAGCGCGTAGATCTTGTCGGCCCGGACATATTTTCCGAAGCCGAGGAAGATCATCCTGGGTGCCGTGTCGGCCACCTGGGGATTATCGCGCCGGCGTCAGCCGGATTCCAGTGCGCCTCGCAGAGCTTCGACCACCCGCTCCTGATCCTCACGCGGCAGCCGGGCGTGGAACGGGATCGCGATCGTCCGGCTGCTTGCATCCTCGCTGACCGGACACATTCCCTCAGCGAACCCGTATCGCTCCCTCATGTAGGACTGGAGATGGATCGAGGGGAGGTACGGGGCGGTGGCGATTCCTTCGAGCCCGAGCCGTGCGATCACGCCGTCGCGGTCGACGCCTGCGGGGAGCTTGACGACGTAGACGAACCATGAGCGGATGTGGTCGGCGTCGTCGGGCAAGGGTGTTTCCAGGTCGAGCCCGGCGAGCAGCTCCGTGTAGCGCCGGGCGACCTCGCGCCGCGCCTCGAGAATCCCGTCGAGCCGCTCGATCTGACCGATTCCGAGCGCGGCCGAGATGTCGTCGAGGCGGTAGTTGAAGCCGAGCCGGCCGTGCTGGAGCCAGCTCGAGGTCTCGAGACGTCCCTGGTTGCGGAGGGAGACGAGCTGTTCGTGCTGCTCGGCGCTCGAGGTCGTGACGGCGCCGCCCTCGCCGGTTGTCACCTGCTTGTTCGGGTAGAACGCCCAGGTCGCGAGGTGCCCGTGGGAACCGAGCGGGCGTCCCTTGTAGACGGCGCCGAGGGCCTCGCAGGAGTCCTCGACGAGCGCGAGGCCGTGGCGGTCGCAGATCGCCCGGAGCTCGTCGAGCTCGCACGGGTAACCGAAGATGTCGACCGCCACGATCCCCTTCGTCCGCGGCGTGATCGCTGCCTCGACGGCTGCCGGATCCAGGTTCAGCGTCTGCGGATCGATGTCGGCGAAGACCGGGGTCGCGCCGACGTAGATCGCGCAGTTCGCCGAGGCGACGAACGAGTACGGCGAGGTGATCACCTCGTCCCCCGGCCCCACGCCGAGCAGGTGCATGCAGAGATGCAGCCCGGCGGTACCCGAGGAGACCGCGGCGCAATGCGGGGCCCCGACGGCTTCTGCCAGCAGTTCCTCGAAGCGAGGCCCTGCCGGGCCGAGCGAGAGACGGCCCGAGCGGAGCACCTCGAGCACGAGCTCCTCGTCACGCTCGTCGATCCACGGGCTCGAGAGCCCTATCGCCTTGGACGCGACGCTCACGCGCGCGTCATGCTCGGCACGAGCTCCCGCCACTGGGCCCAGCGGTCACTGGCGCCCCGCACGGTGTCGAGGTAGGCCTTCTGGAGCTCCTTCGTGATCGGGCCGACACCGATCTCGTGGTCGTCGACCGAGCGCATCGGCGTGACCTCGGCTGCCGTGCCGCACATGAAGATCTCGTCCGCGAGATAGAGATCGGAGCGGATGAGGTTCTTCTCGACCACCTCGTAGCCGAGGTCGGTGGCGATCTGGACGATGGAGTCGCGCGTGATCCCGTGCAGGATCCCGGTGGAGAGATCGGGTGTGTAGATCCTGCCTTTCGAGATCACGAAGATGGTCTCGCCGGGCCCGTCTGCGACGTTGCCGTCTGGCGTGAGCAGGATCGCCTCGTCGTAGCCGGCGCGCTGCGCCTCGTTCACGGCGAGCATCGAGTTGAGATAGACGCCTGTCGCCTTGGAGGCGTGCGGGATCACGTTCGGCGGCATTCGCTGCCAGGAGGAGATCTTCGTGCGGATCCCCTCTCGGAGGGCTTCCTCGCCGAGGTATGTCCCCCACGGCCAGGACATGATCACGGTCTCGACCGGATTGTTGCGCGCCGAGACGCCGAGCTGCCCGAAGCCCGAGAAGGCGATCGGCCGGATGTAGCACTCGGCGAGCCCGTTCGCTCCGAGCAGCTCCATCGTTGCGTCGCGGAGCTCGTCGAGCGAGTACGGGATCTCCATGTTGATCAGCCGGCCGGAGTCCTTCAGTCGCTGCATGTGCTCGGTGAGCCGGAAGACCGCCGGGCCCTTGGGCGTCTCGTAGCAGCGCACGCCTTCGAACACTCCCGAGCCGTAGTGGAGGCCGTGTACACCCACGTGGATACGCGCGTCGTCCCAGTCGACGAGCTCGCCGTTCATCCAGATCTTCTCGGTCGCTTCCATCGGGATCTCCTTTAGCGGTCGGTCGTCGAAGAGTAGCGAGGGCCCAGCAGATCCGCCGTTTCAGCCCCCGAGAGCTGTTGGAGCTCCCCGGGCGCAAGCGCGGCCAGGTGCGACTCGGAGCCGGCGAAGACCCACACTCGCGGATGCTGGAAGATCGTCCGCTCGATCAGGATCCGGGCCTCCCTGGGAAGCGGGAACGGGGCAACGAGACCGGGCTCGAATCCGGTGAGCTCGCGTACCTCGGAACCGGTCGCGGGCCTGATCGCGGTGGCCCCGGCAGCGGCGGCGACTCTCGCTTCGTCGGCGGCCCGGTCGCCCGGAATGAGGGCGACAACGGGCTTGCCGTCGCAGATGAAGACCGGGGCCGTGACGATCTCGTCGAGCGGGCAGCCGATTGCGGTCGCCGCGGCGGCAGCGGTCGGCAGCTCCTCGGGGAACTCGTGGATCGTCGCATCGATCGCCGCGGCACGCAGCTCGCGCGCGACCCGTTCGACGGGCTCGGGCCACATCGCGTGCCGGCTACGCCGTGACGCGCTGTTCGTAGGCCTCGAAGGCCCGGCCCACCGCAACGCCGCGCTCGATGTCGGCTCCGAGCTCGGTCAGCGCGAGCTCGAGGGCGGCGAGCGCCGAGGCGATGTCGAAGATGTCGAACCAGCCGATGTGGCCGATCCGGAAGAGATTCGGCTTCAGCGCCCCCTGGCCCGGGGCGAGCGTGACGCCGTGCTGCTCGCGCAGGTGGCGCAGGAGCACCGGCGCCTCGATTCCTTCGGGCGTTCGGATCGCCGTGACGACGGCCGAGGAGTCGTCGTCCGGCGAGAAGAGCTCGAGCCCCATCGCCTTCGCGCCGGCCCGGGTTGCCCGGCCGAGCCGGACGTGCCGTTCGAACGCGGCGTCGAGGCCGTCGTCGAGGATCATCCCGAGGGCGACGTCGAGGCCACGGATCAGCGAGACGGCGGGCGTGAAGGCGGCGTCGAAGACCTCCTGCGCCTTCCTCGTCCCGCGCCAGTCGAAGTAGAAGCTGCGCGAGGGCGGCAGGGTGTCCCAGAGCTGTCCGGCGACGGACGCCATCGCGAGGCCGGGCGGGCACATCAATGCTTTCTGGGAGCCGGAGAGGACGACGTCGACGCCCCACGCCTCGGTCTCGAGGGGCACGGCGCCGAGCGAGGAGACCGCGTCGACGACGAGCGTCGCGTCCCCGACCGCCGCCTTGATCGCCTGGATGTCGGCGACGACCCCGGTCGAGGTCTCCGATTGCGTGCAGAAGACGAGCTCGGCTCCGCTTTCGGCCACGGCGGCACCGATCTCGGAGGGGTCGGGAACCTCGCCCCACTCGTAGTCGATCCGCTGGAGCTCGAGGCCGTAGTGCGTGCAGATCTTCGCCCAGCGCTCGCCGAATGCGCCCGCGACGACGACCGCGGCGCGATCGCCGGACTGCGTCAGGTTCGTGACCGCGCTGTCCATCGCTCCGGTTCCCGAGGCGCTGAAGAGCAGCACGGGATCCTGCGTGCGAAAAACCTCCTTGAGCCGCTCCAGCGTGCGCTCGTACACCTCGCGGAAGTCGGCGCCGCGGTGGTGCACCATCGGCTGCGCCTCGGCGGCGAGCACCTCGGGTGGCACAGGGGTTGGGCCGGGCGTGAAGAGGTAGCGCTTCTGCATCGGTTCCAGGCTAGCCGAGACCCTCGCGGCCACCGGGTTCGGCCCTCTCGACGGGTCAGCCGGTGAGCCTCGCCCGGACGCGCTCGCTGACGACGCGCGGGTCGGCCTTGCCGCCGGTCTCCTTCATCACCTGGCCGACGAAGTAGCCGAGCAGGCCTTCCTTGCCGCCGCGGAACTGCTCGGCCTGGCCGGGATTGGCGGCGATCACGGCGTCGATGATCGGGTCGAGCTCGGCTGCATCGGAGACGGCCTTCTGGGCGACGTAGGGGTCGGCGCTGAAGCCTTCGTCGCCCGAATGGGCGAGCGCCTCGTCGAAGGCGGGGCGAGGGATCCCGGCGCGCGCCGTCACCAGCTTGGCGAGCTCGCCCGGGTTCACCTTGGCGGAATCGATCCCGGTCGCGACGAACGCGTTGGCGAGCACATTCGCTGTTTCCTTCGCGTCGGCCCCGGCGGCCACGACGTCCGACCAGAGGCGGTCGAGGCCGCCGGTGACGAGGACATCTGCGTCGTAGAAGGAGAGCGTCTTCGCGATCCGGTCGATGCGGGCGCTCGGAAGCTCGCCGATCTGGGCGCGCAAGGCCTCGACGAGCTCTGCGGGCGGCTCGATCGGGACGAGGTCCGGCTCCGGAAAGTAGCGGTAGTCCTGGGCCTCTTCCTTCGAACGGAGCGGCGGCGAGTCTTCGTTGCCCGGGTCGAAATGAAGCGTCTCCTGCTCGACGCTGCCGCCGGAGTCGTAGATCGCGATCTGGCGGGCGACCTCCTTCTCGATCCCCTTCGCGGCGAAATTGAACGAGTTCATGTTCTTCAGCTCCGTCCGCGTGCGGAGCTCGTCGGAGCCGGCCGGCCGTACCGAGACGTTCACGTCGAACCGCATCGAGCCCTTGTCGAGCTCGGCGTCCGAGAGCCCGAGCTCGACGACGGTCTGGCGGAGAAGCTGCAGGAAGCGCTTCGTGTCGTCGGCCGAATGGAGCTCCGGCTCGGTCACGATCTCGAGCAGCGGTGTGCCGCAGCGGTTGAAGTCGACGAGTGTGGCGGTGGCGCCGTGAATCCGGCCGGACGCGGCAAGATGGATGTTCTTCGCCGCATCCTCCTCGAGGTGCGCCCTCACGATCCCAACCTCGAGGTCGCCGTCCGGCCCCGGCACCGTGAGCCTGCCTCCGACGCAGAGCGGCTCGTCGTACTGGGAGATCTGGTACGCCTTCGGGTTGTCCGGATAGAAGTAGTTCTTCCGGTGGAAGACCGAGTGCTTCGCGATCTCGGAGCCGAGTGCGAGACCGAGCTTGATCGTCAGCTCGATCGCCGCCTTGTTCGCCACGGGGAGCGCGCCCGGAAAGGCCAGGCAGACCGGGCAGGTCTGTGTGTTCGGCCCGCCGCCGAAGCCGTTCTCGCAGCGGCAGAACATCTTCGTCCGCGTCTTCAACTGGACGTGGACCTCGAGCCCGATCACCGGTTCCCAGTTCATTTCATCCGCTCCGGAATCGGCTCGAATCCGATCTGCGCCTCGAGCGAGGCGGCGATCCGGTAGAGCGCGTTCTCCGAGAACTGCGGCCCGATCAGCTGGAGCCCGACCGGAAGGCCTTCCGAGAGCCCGCACGGAATCGAGAGGCCCGGCATTCCGGCCATGTTCGAGGGGATGGTCAGCACGTCTGTGAGGTACATCGCGAGCGGGTCCGCGGCCCTCGCGCCGATCGGGAAGGCGGTCGTCGCGCAGGTCGGCGAGAGAAGCACGTCGAAGCGCTCGAACAGCGCCTCGTGCTCGCGCTTGATCACGGTGCGCACCTTCTGGGCGGTCGCGTAGTAGGCGTCGTAGTAGCCGGACGAGAGCGCGTAGGTGCCGATCATGATCCGGCGCTTGGGCTCGTCGCCGAGTCCGTCGTGGCGGGTTCGCATCGCCATCTCGCGGAAGTCGGCGCCGTCGGAGCGAAGGCCGTAGCGGACACCGTCGTAGCGGGCCAGGTTCGACGAGGCTTCCGCCGGGGCGATCAGGTAGTAGCAGGGCAGGCCGTAGTCGACCGAAAGCGGCAGCTCGCAACTCTCGATCTCGGCGCCGAGAGCTGCGGCGTACGCGACCGCGGCCTCGACGGCGACCTTCACGCCGGGCTCGATCCCCTCGACATCGTTCAATTGCCGGGGCAGCCCGATGCGGACGCCCTTCAGGTCGCCCGGCTCCGGGAGCTCCACCGGAGGCACGTCGACGGTCGTCGAGTCGTTCGTGTCGCGACCGCTGATGATCGCGTAGAGGAGCGCGTTGTCGCGGACGTTCCGGGTGACCGGGCCGACCTGGTCGAGGCTCGAGGCGAAGGCGACGATCCCGTAGCGCGAGACGGTGCCGTAGGTCGGGCGGAGGCCGACGTTGCCGCAGAACGCCGCGGGCAGCTTGACCGAGCCGCCGGTGTCCGAGCCGAGCGCCCAGGGGGCGAGCCCGGCGGCGACGGCAGCGGCCGAACCGCCGCCCGAGCCGCCCGGGACACGCGTCGGGTCCCACGGGTTGCGGGTAGGGCCGTACGCCGAGTTCTCGGTCGAGGAGCCCATCGCGAACTCGTCGGTGTTCGTCTTGCCGAGGGTCGGCAGGCCCGCCGCCTTGCAGCGGGCGGCAACCGTGGAATCGAAGACGGGCACGTAGTTCTCGAGGATCTTCGAGCCGGCGGTGGTGCGAATTCCCTTCGTCGAGATCACGTCCTTGAGCGCAATCGGCACCCCTTCGCCCTCGGGCTCGTCGACGAGCGTGAGGTAGGCGTTGAGCTCGCCGTTCGACGCGTCGATCGCGGCGCGGTAGGCGTCCCAGAGCTCGGCAGGCGAGGCCTCGCCCCGGTCGAGCAGCGCACGCGCCTCTTCAGCCGAGAGCCGCAGCGTGTCGATCCCGCTCACGCCGCGCCCGCCTCCATCCGTCCACGTGCCCCCAGGGGGGCCTGCGCCTCCCTGAGTGAATTGTCGCAGGGAAGGTGCAACGTGTCTGTACCGAAAGCGAGACGGATGGGTTCCAGCTCCGGGCTCACGCGGGCGGTGTCCGGAAGTAGTCCTCGTCGCGGTCCGGCGCGTTCGCGAGCGCCTCGTCCACGGTGAGGCAGGGCCTCGGCTCGTCCTCGGCCCAGACGTTCGAGAGCTCGAGCGGATGCGAGGTCGGGGGAACGTCCGACAGGTCGAGCTCGGAGACCTTCGAGACGGCGTCCAGGATCGCCGAGAGCTGCCCCTGGAAGCGCTCGATCTCGTCCTCTGACAGCTCGAGCCGCGCCAGCCGCGCGACGTGAAGCACTTCCTCGCGTGAGATTGCCATGATCGATCCTTCCATAAGGAAGGGCCCCTCTCGGAGCCCTTCGCAACGCTGGGGTTCCGAATGAAGCTAGGCCGCCTGGACGTTCGACGCCTGCAGGCCCTTGTCGCCCTGCACGACCTCGAACTGAACGCGCTGACCTTCGGTCAGTGACTTGTAGCCATCCATTGTGATCGCGGAGAAGTGAACGAACACGTCGTCCCCGCCCTCACGCTCGATGAATCCATAGCCCTTCTCGTTCGAAAACCATTTGACGGTACCTTCAGCCAACTGTCGTACTCCTTGTTGCGCTTGCTTGCAGAATGACTTCGTCGACCGACCCCGATCGTTCCGACGAAGCGATCGAAGCCTACCAACGCGCGCGCGCGCGCAACTGCGGGTTTTCCCGTACCGATTGCGTTCGCGGTCTCCCGCCGTGCGGGCGCGATATCCGTGTTGAATAGACCGATGCGCTGGCCGCGGAAAAACGACCCCGACTCGATTCGCGCCCGCCAGGAGATCCTCGGCGTCGGTGGGCTCGTGACCTCCGTCGACCTCGAGCCGTTCGCCGGCGCGGCCGAGGCGCTCACCGGCGTGGCGATCATCCCGGTCTCGGCCTGCCCGATCGCGATCGAGCTCGGCTCCTACGAGCTGACCGAGACGGGGGCGCTCGTCGAGACCGTCCGAGCCGAGGAGACCGTCCATGTCCCGCTCGCGCACACCGAGGGCAGCCTCACGCTCTCGATGACCCGCGGCTCCGGCGCTGCCGGGATGATCCGCACTCACGTGCTCGCGGACAGGATCACCCGGGCCTCGTGCTTCGTCTGCGCCGACGTGACCGAGGCCGTGACGCTCTCACGTTGGATCGAGGCTGAGTTTCCCGCGATGCAAAGCTGGCTCATCGAGTCCGACGATCCGTCGCTCTCCCGCCACGCGCGCCTGCGCGAGGTGAGAACCCACGTCGTCGGCCCGATGTGCCACGTGCTCTGGGCCTGGACGACCGGCGATGCGGTCGGGGCGAACATGATGACACGCAACTCCTATGCGCTGAACATGGCGTACGTGATGCAGCGGGCCCCGCTGAAGCCCGAGCGGGCGTTTCTCGAGGCGAACATGGGCGGCGACAAGAAGCCGTCGCATCAGTACTTCGCGTCGGGCCACGGGAAGACCGTGATCGCCGAGGCGTTTGTTCCGAACGATCGCATCGAGCGGATGCTGCACACGACCGCGGCGGACCTCGAGATGCTTTCCTGGGCCGGGACGCACGGTGCCGTCGCCTCCGGGATGCAATCGGTCGCCTTCACTCCCGCGACCGCGATTGCCGCGGTGTTCGCTGCGACCGGCCAGGATCTCGGAATGGTCGGCACCTCGTCGATGGCACACGGCACCGCCCGCAAGGTCGAGGGCGGCCTCCACGCCTCGATCAGGTTCCCCGGGCTCGAAGTCGGCACCATCGGGGGCGGAACAACGCTGCCCTCGGCCCGCGACTGGCTCACCTCGATCGGCTGCGCCGGCGGCGGGAAGGTCTACCGGTTCGCCCAGATCGTCGCCGCGGCCGCGCTGTGCCTGGAGCTCAGCGCGTCCGCCTCGATGGCGACCGCGGGCAGCGAGAACTTCTTCAGCGCCCACCACGAACGGGGAGGCTTGCGGTGATCGCCCTCGTCTTCAGCTACGACGTCACCGCCGACCCTGCCGAGTTCGAGCGCGTGTACGGCCCCGAAGGCGAATGGGCGAAGTTCTTCCGCGACGGCCGCGGGTACGTGGGCACCGAGCTCCTGCGCGACGTCGAGATCCCCGGCCGGTACCTGGTCGTCGACCGGTGGGACTCGCGCGACGCCTACAACGAGTTCGTCGAGGCGAATCGCGACGAGTACATGCGCCGCGTCGACGAGACGTCATTCCAGCACGACCACGAGCTGCGGATCGGGACGTTCGAGACAATCTGGTGAGCCCGGTCGCCGGTCGCCGCCGGCGGCGAGCTCCCGAGCATCACATATCGTCTTTCGGGTTACCGACTGAGATCCAGACGCCGTCCGGCGTCGATGCAACCGCCTTCGGCTCCGTTCCGCGCGGGAACCGGATCCGGTCGACGACGGTGTCGGTTGCCGGGTCGATCCGTACCACGTGGTGGTCCTCGAAGGCCCAGACGCCGTGCACGCCGGCGGTCACGCCGAAGAGGAAGTCGGTCGGCGTTCCGAGGTCGATCCGCGCGACAATTGCGTGCGTGTCCGGATCGATGCGGTAGACGGCATGGACGCCGTAGGCAGCCACCCAGATGCCCCCGGCTCCCGCACTGATGCCGTCCGGGCTCGGAATGCCGCCGACTCGTATCGGCTTCGCCGCTCCGGGGCGGATGACGGAAACGGTGCCGGAGTCCTGGTTTGCGACCCACAGCGCGCCGTACCCGAACGTCGCGTCGAGTGGATCGAGTCCGACCTTGATCGTCTCGGCGACGCGACGCTGGGCGAGGTCGATACGCGTGACCGCGTTCGCCAGCCGATCGACCACCCAGAGTGAGCCGCCTCCGACGGCCAGACCCAGGGCCCTCGTCCTCACCCTGAACGAGTGAACGATCTGCACACTGCGCGGGTCGATCTGCCAGACGAAGGGAAAGTCCCAACCCGACACGTAGATGTTGCCGCGGTCGTCGTGCGCGATGAACGCGACTGGATGCGGCTCCCCGATCGTTTTTACAGCTCGTGTGCGGAGATCGATCCTCGAGACGATGCGCTCGCGTTCGCTTGCCACCCAGAGCGCGCCGGCCGTCGGCTCGAGGCCAACCGCGTCGCGTGCGATCGGAATGCTGCTGATGATCGTGTTGGTCTTCGGGTCGAGCTCGAGCAACGTATTCGCGCGGATCGGAAGCACAGCCTTTGCATGGCTCGACTCGACGACGGCGACAAACGTCGCCAAGGCCGCGGCCGCCGCGACGATCGCAGCCGCAACAAGAGTCCGCGTCCGCGGACGGCGCCTCGACGGCTCGGGAGACGCCGGCACGGCAGGCGACGCGGCCGGCAAGAGCGAGGGGTCATGGCGGAGGATGCGCAGTTCGAGCTCGCGCAGCGCGGGCCCCGGCTCCAGCCCGAGCCCGTCTACGAGCGCCTCCCGGCCGTTCCGATAGGTAGCGAGCGCATCCGCTTGCCGGCCGCTGCGATAGAGCGCAAGCACGAGCTCTCCGAGCAGCCGCTCACGCGTGGGGTGGTCGGCGACGAGCGCCTCGAGCTCCGCTACGAGCGCCGGCCCCTCACCAGCGTCGAGCTCGGCCGCGATCCGCTCCTCGATCGCAGAGACGCGGAGCTCGTCGAGTCGGCGCGCATCGGCCGAGAGCGCCGGAACGTCGCTCAATGCGTCACCGCGCCAGAGAGCGAGCGCCTGCTCGAACTGCCGTTGTTCGAGGAGCTCGCGGAAGTGGAGCGCGTCGACGGAGACGTCTGCGGCGAGCGCATAGGCGGAGTGGGCGAAGTGGATCGAATCGGCGCCGAGAAGCCTGCGCAGGCGAGACACGTAGGTCTGCACGACCTTCGTCGAGCTGCGCGGCGGCGAGTCCTCCCACAGCAGTTCCTCGATCCCCGTGACGCGGACCGCCGTACCTGCATGCAGGGCTAGCAATGCGAGCAGAGCTCGCTGCTGCGCCGTCCCGAGCCCGACCGGGCGGCCGTCGACCAACACCTCGAGCGGGCCGAGCAACCGGATCTCGATCGGCATACCGCATTGTCCACCCGCCGTCGACCGTCCGTCAACCGCTGCCTGCGATACATAGCGCATGTCCAAATCACATGCACGCGGCCTCCGGGTCGCCTCACTCGCTCTCACCGCCGCAGCGATTCAGATCGGCGGCGCCGCCGCCGGCCCCGCCTCGTCCGTCGTGCTCAAGGCCACTCTCACAGGTCCCTACCTCCACACGACGGCCACCGGGAAGGGCACGGCAACGCTGACGTTCACCGATACCAAGGCCTGCTGGAAGTTCACCTACAGCGGAATCGACACGCCGAACATCTCGGGCATCCACATCGTGCCGCCGCCACCGGCGGGGTACCACAAGACCTCCGTTTTCCCGTTCACCGCGACGACGTCCAGCGCACCGGGTTGCGAGGCCCTCGACCGCTGGGGGTCGAGCGGGCCGGGATGGGCCAAGAAGATCATCGCGAACCCGGACAGCTTCTACGTGATCATCGGAACGGGCCGTTATCCGAACGGCGCGATCGGCGGCGTGCTCCACCAAGCCTGATCGAACCCCGGGGAGGCGCCCGCGGGTGCCTCCCCGGGCCTGAACCGAGAAGAGTCGGTGAGGCGCGCTACCAGCCGCGGGTCTCGAGCAGGTCTTTCGGCTCGAGGGTCGCGGTCGAGATCCCGACCATCGCCTCGCCGAGACCTTCGGACACGCGCGCGAGCACGGCAGCATCCATGTAATGCGTCGTCGCCTCGACGATCGCGCGGGCGCGCTTCTCGGGATCGCCCGACTTGAAGATCCCCGAGCCGACGAACACGCCGTCGGCGCCGAGCTGCATGCAGAGCGCTGCGTCGGCCGGCGTTGCGATTCCGCCGGCGGTGAACGTGACGACCGGCAGGCGCCCGTGCTCGGCGACCCACTGGACGAGGTCGAGCGGCGCGCGCAGCTCCTTCGCCTCAGCGTAGAGCTCTTCGCTGCGGAGTGACTGGAGGCGCCTGATCCCGCCGAAGACGGCGCGCATGTGGGTGACCGCGTTCACGATGTCGCCCGTTCCTGCCTCGCCCTTCGTGCGGATCATCGCCGCGCCCTCGGCGATCCGCCGGAGCGCCTCGCCGAGGTTCGTCGAGCCGCAGACGAAAGGAACGGTGAACGCCCACTTGTCGACGTGGTGCTCGAGGTCGGCCGGTGTCAGCACCTCGGACTCGTCGATGTAGTCGATCTCGAGCGCCTGGAGAATCTGCGCTTCGGCGAAGTGGCCGATGCGGCACTTGGCCATCACCGGGATCGAGACGGCCTCCTGGATCTCGTGGATCATCCCCGGATCCGACATGCGAGCGACGCCGCCGTCCCTCCGGATGTCGGCCGGCACGCGCTCGAGAGCCATGACGGCGCTCGCGCCTGCCTCCTCGGCGATTCGCGCCTGGTCGGGCGTGACGACGTCCATGATCACGCCGCCCTTCTGCATCTCTGCAAGGCCGCGCTTGATGCGCATCGTCCCGGTCTCGTGTTCCATCGGCGCCATGCTCGTCCCGACCCATGCTAGCCGGAGTCGGGCGGGACCTACTCGTCTGCGTCCGGTTCGCCTCGGGCTCCGGGGAGTGCGCGAGCTCGGGCCCGGCGCCGTCGGCTTCCCGGTCGTCGAACTCGTCGTCTTCCTCGTCCTCGTCCAGCGGCAGGAAGTCCGGAGGACGGGCGGTGATGTAGAGCCGTTGCCCGTCGTCGAAATCGACGACCGCGGTCGGGATCGGCTCCTGGCCGCTCATCAGCAGTTCGTAGAAGTCGGTGACCGTCGCCTCCTCGTGGTTCTTCCCGTCCTGGGCACGGGACACGGCACGCGTTCGCCGACCATGTACCGCCTGTCCGCCACGCCTCGATCCTATCGGCGTCGCAAGACGCCGAAAACGGCGATACGCTTTGGGCGTGCCCGACAAGGAGCATCCTGCGTCGAAGGCCGGCCGCTACGTGCGGGCGGCCGGGATCGTCGTCGGCAAGGAGATCGACAAACGCGCCGCCGCGGCCGCTGCGAAACCGCCGCCGCCGCCCAGAGAGCCACCGCCGCCGCCCCCTCCGCCGGCGGAGACGACGACGTTCGCCGGAAAGACGATCTTCCGCTACTTCGTCTTCTCGCTCGTCGTCCTCGGCCTCACGATCTTCCATGCGGCCCACTATGTCCCGGGCGAGGCCCAGCGGATCGTTCGCCTCGCGTTCTCGGGCGTCCTCCTCGTTCAGGCCCTGCTCCTCATCACGAATTGGCATCAGGCGAACGCCAGGATCGGGCAGAGGCTGCTCACGCGGATGTGGGGACATCGCGGCCCGGCAAACCGCCGCGAGCGGGCCGCGGCCCGGGTCGTCAAGGAGGGGCTGACGCTGTTCGGGATCGCGTTCCTGGCCGGTGCCGTGTACGAGTTCGTCGTGGCGTTCGCAGGGGACTGATAGCCGGAACACGGCTTTGCATAAGCGTTTCGCTGCTTAACCTTCTCTTGCATAGCGCCTCATCGCTCCCTTACGCGCGGCGGGAACCATGGAGGTACCAACGACTCTGGAGGTTCCATGAAGTTCAGCAACAGCCGGCTTCTCGCCATCGCCGCTCTCGCGGGATGCGTTGCGCTCCTCGCTGCGGTTCCCGCCTTTGCCAGCTCGGCGAAGACGGCCGGCACGACGGTCAAAGTCACGATCTCGTCGGCCAATGAGTTCGCCTTCAAGCTTTCCCCGAAGTCGGTCAAGCACGGCAGCGTCACCTTCAAGATCACGAACGGCGGCGTCCTGCCCCACGACTTCAAGCTCTGCTCGAGCAACAAGGGCGGCACTGCGAATGCATGCACCGGCAAGGTCACCCCGCTGATCTCGGGCGGCGCGACCGGAACCCTCACCGTCAACATCGCGAAGGCCGGCAAGTACGAGTACCTCTGCACCGTTCCGGGACACGCTGCCCAGGGCATGAAGGGCGTGCTCACCGTCTCCTAGCTCCGCCATGCAGGTCCTCGAGCGGGACGGCCCGGCGACATGCGCGCCGGCCGTCCCGCGATTCGGTTTAAGGGTCTGTTAGCTCCGCCCGCAGACCCTTCGGCGGGTACCGGCCGTAGGGCATCCTGATAAGGCAATGCCATAGATGCATTGCCTTTGTCCTATATATCGTTTCCGCAGCGGAAGGGGCCTGGTGAACACACAGCTTCTCGGAGCACTTGTGGTGGTCGTCGTGATGATCGTGACGGTGCTCGCCTCGTACTTCAGCTGAGAACGTCAGCATCAGCCCGCTGAAATCCGCTCGCTGCACTCACGCACCGGCGGTGCGCTGTTCGAGATCGGTCGCTGCTCATCCTGGCGGCCGGGATCTGGCCGGCGTCGCTGAGCTGCGCGAGGATCGCCGGCGTCGGCCCCGGCAGGTCGGGTCGTGCGTACTCCTCGTGATCGCGGGGCTGCCGCTGATCGTTGCTCCGCACCGGCCCCGGCTCGGCTACGAGCGAGAACGTCTGCGCGAACGGCGTACGCGGATGCGCCACACGATCAGACCAACGATCAGGGCGATGTAGATGACGCGAATGACGTTGTAGGTCGCGCCGTGGTGGTGAAGCGTGACACCGACGAGCAGGAACCCGGCGACGAGCGCGATCCGAATGGCGAGGAAATGCTTGCGCTGCATGCGAACCCGTGCAGTCTACGAATCGCCGGCGAAGTGACGGGGGCACTCGGGTGCGGCTCGATCATCCGAGCAGCAGTTGGATGTGGTCGGCCTTCGTCGATCGTGGCCGGCGGCCGCCGGCGGCCCGCGAGCGGACCCTCACCGCGGGCCCTACGAGGTCTTGGTGACGGCAAGCGCGTCGAGCACGCCGCCGACGCAGGCGATGCTCGCCTTGTCGCCGGTTACGACCGAGTTCCCGATCAGCGCTGAGAAGCTCGGTGTGATCGTGCAGGTCAGGTCGCCGACCGTGATCGATTTCGGGCTGATCGCCGTCACCACTCCCGTCTCTTGAGACGAGGGCGTGCCCGTGGAGGTCGCGCTCGTCGTCTCGGTGGTGCTGCCCCCCGAGGACGTCGCCGTGACGGACGAGGATGAGCTCGACGTGGAGGAAGACTGCGACGACGAGACCGAGGAGCTTGACGAGTTCGACGACGAGTTCGAGGACGAGTTCGAGGACGAGGTGACCGAACCGGCACTCCCCGGTGACCCCGAGACGGTCACCGACCCGGGACTCCCGGCAGCTCCCAGCGACGAGCTCCCGAGGGAGGACGAGGCGTGCTTGATCACCTTCAACACGCCCTGTCGGCAGAGGATCGCAGCGAACTGGCCGGACGAGAACCCGGAGATCGAGAAGCGAGGCTCGAGTCGGCACGCGAGGTGACTGATCGAGATCCGCAACGGTCCGAGCGCAGAGATCTTCCCGGTCGCGAACTGCGCCGTGGGTCGGCCGTGGCTCGCACCGGCGACGCCGGTCGAGACCAGCATCACGGTCATCGCTACGACAAGCCACCGTCGCATCGCGACTAAGTCTGCGGACCTCGAGGCAAGCTGTCAACGTGCGTCACCGCCCGTGACAGACTCTCAGCCCTGACCCACGGCCACCGCACCCACGATTCGCGTTGGAAGGAGCGAAGGTCAACTCGACTTCGAAGCCCTCGGATGAACACCTCATGACCGAGGGCCCCTCGAATCTGAGACGATTCTCCGCGTGCTGAACGGGAATGAGTCGGCCTCTCACTGTTGGAGGAGTCTTGTCACGGCAGCCGCGACGCTCGGGGTTGCGATCTCTTTTCCGGCAGCGGCCGGGAGCGCGACCTCGCCGGCACCGAGCGCGAACTGGGCGGGTTACGTGCTCAGCGGTCAGGCAACAACGTTTACAAGCGCCACCGCGACCTGGAAGCAGCCGGTCGCGCGCTGCAACGCACTCGCCCGTGGTTCAGCGGCTGCGTTCTGGGTGGGGCTCGGCGGCGCGAAGCAGGATGCCCCGGCCCTGGAGCAGGTCGGAACCGCGTCGCGCTGCACCGCGAGCGGCGTGGCCTATAGCGCGTGGTACCAGGTCGTACCCGGGCGCGCGGTCGACCTCGAGCTCACCGTGCGACCGAACGACGTGATCACCGCGTCGGTGAACGTCCTCGACGGCGGCGGCGCGATCCTCTTCCAACTGAAGAACCGAACGCTCGGCACCGTAGCCACGACCCAGGTGGCGCTCACGCGACCGCCCGACCTTTCCTCGGCCGACTGGATCGTCGAAGCACCGACGAGATGCGCCGGCGCGCTCTGCCTGCCCGTGCCGCTGCAACAATTCGCACCGACGTCCTTCTCGCGGATCGCCGCACTGGGCAACGGCAGCGGCGGAACGCTCACGAGGCCCGACTGGTCGGAGTCGAGCCTGCAGCTCGTCCCGTCGACGGTGTTGGCGTCGAACTCGTCGGCGATCTCGACCGCAGCCGCGGGCGCCGTCCCGGCCGGCTTGACAGCCGACGGAACCTCGTTCCGGGTCTCCTGGCTCACGGACGGCGAGAGCGAAAACACCCTCTGAGCAGTCATCAGTAGTCCGGATTCGGGGTGAGACACCCCGATCCGGACGTATCACCCTGCGTACTCCCGCCCCCGGAAGGGGCTCGGCACGACCGGCAAGATCGGCGGAAAGTGGTCGATTACCAGGGGCTTTAGAAGTGGGCCCGCTTGGATTCGAACCAAGGACCAAGGGATTATGAGTCCCCTGCTCTAACCAGCTGAGCTACGGGCCCGCGGGCGGGACCGTAGCGCACCGGCAGTACGATGGCCCGCGATGAAGCGGGTCGACAAGGACTCCAATCGGGCCTTCTACGACTCGCAGCGCCCCGACGATCGGAGGCGGTTCGAGGAGCAGCCGTCGAAGGTGCATCTGAACGAGACGATCGTGCCGTGGGTCGTCTCGCATCTCGAGCCCGGGGCGCGGATCCTCGACGTCGGTGGGGGAAGCGGGTTCTACGCCTCGGGGATCGTACGGGCCGCGGCCGTGTCGATCGTCGGGGTGGACATCAGTCGCGCGATGGTCGAGCAGCGGCGGGAGGATCCGCTTCTGGCGGAGAATGTCGTCGCGGACATGGAGGCGCTTCCGTTCGCGAACGGAGCGTTCGATGCGGTGCTCTTCGCGATGACGCTCCACCATGTCCCCGATCCAGCGCGCGCCCTTCGCGAGGCCTACCGCGTGCTCCGGCCGGGAGGCGTGCTTCTCGCGGTCGAGCCGTGTGCGATTCGGGCCGGGTCGGCGGGAGTCAGCCGGGTGCCGGGCGTCGAGCACGAGTTCCGGTTCACGCTCCGCTTCCTGAGCGGCCGGATCCGCGAGGCAGGATTCAGGATCGATGGGATCGCCGGGAAGCGACTCTGGATCCGCTTCACCTGGCGGCTCACCCACTCGCAGTCGCTGCGCGAGCTGCGCTCGGGCGATCGCGTCGACCGAGCGCTGACGCTGCTGCCGGGAGCGAAGCGCCTCGCGGAGATCGCGCTCGTCTTTGCCACACGCGCCGACCGCCTGCGAAACGGCGCCGAGTCCACCGGGAGCCTCGCCTGCCCTCGGTGTCATGCACCCTTCGCGGAGCCGGTAGAACCGCTCGTCTGCGCGGCCTGTGGAGCGGTCTATGAGGTCGAAGACGGCATCCCAATCCTGCTCACTGACACCGTTCGCTCCCGCTAGACTCGCCACGGTGAAGGTCTTCCAGAGCGAGCGGAAGTTCAGGACGCGCGGGGGGCTCCACGTCACGGACATCACCGACGAGGTGAAAGCGATCGTCGGCGAGTCGGGCATCGTCGACGGGATCTGCGCCGTCTACTCGCCGCATACCACGTGCTGCGTCCGGGTGAACGAGTTCGAGAGCGGCATGTTCGAGGACTTCGCCGCGCTACTGCGCCGGCTGATCCCGCACGACACCTACTACGCCCACGACGACTGGGACCGCCGCACCGAGAACATCGACGAGACGGAGATGGCCTTCGGAAACGGCCACGCGCACTGCATGTCGATGATCCTCGGCTCCGCGAGCGAGTCGATACCCGTCGCCGACGGCGAGCTCTGCCTCGGCACCTGGCAGCGCGTGCTCTTCATCGAGCTCGACCGCGAGCGCGACCGGCGCTGGCTCGTCAAAGTCGTCGGCTCCTAACCAGCTTCCCACCTCCGAGCCGCGGTACGATCGTCAGCGTGAGCTACTTCCTGATTCCGCTCGTCATCATCGCGGCGATCCTCCTGCTGTTCGGGATCTTCGTGCTCCTCGCCCGGTTCCGGAACGGGAAGTACCTGCGGCCGATCGTGCTCTGGCTCTCGAAGATCCCGTGGCTGAAGCGACAGTTCGAGAAGGTCAGCCAGGCGGCGCTCGAGAAACAGAACCCCGACCTCGCGAGCGCCATGCGCAAGCTCCAGCGGGCAGGCGCGAACGCGGACATGAAGAAGCTCCAGGCGGTCTACAACTCCTTCACGCCGGAGGAGCGCCGCGCCTACCAGGAGATGGCCGACCAGCAGGGGGGCGGTATCCCCGACAACGCCAACCGCCAGATGCGGCGGGCCCAGCAGCGGATGGCTCAGGCGAACCGCGGCGGTCGTGGCGGCAGCAGTGGAACCGGCGGCAGCGGCGGCAGTAGCGGCACGAAGCGCGGCAAGAAGCGCTAGCCGGTAGCTACGGCGGCTGCGCCGTCGCCTCGAAGTCCTCGCGCCAGCTCTTGTCGAGCAGCGGCCCGAGCGACTCCGCGATCTCGTCCAGCGCCTGATTCGAGCGCTTCACGACTCCGGCCATCCGCAGGAACCCGTGGATCATCCCGTCGTAGCGGTAGCCCTCGGTCTCGACGCCCGAGAGGAAGAGGCGCTGCGCGTAGGTCTCGGCCTCGTCGCGCAGGATGTCGGCCTCGGCCGTCACGACGATCGCGCGCGGCAGGCGGCGCATGTCCTGCACGGCCGCGGGTGAGATGTTGATGTCGCCGCTCCCGTCGGCCTCGCCGATGTACTGCTGCCAGTACCAGGCCATGCCGTCGCGGGTGAGGCCGTAGCCCATCGAGAAGAGCGAATAGCTCGAGGCGTCCTGCCGAGAGGACGTGGTCGGGTAGACCAGGAGCTGGACCGCAAACGGCGTTCCATGGTCGCGGCCACGTCGCGCGACGATCGTCGCGAGCGTCCCGCCGACGCTGTCCCCTCCGACGCCGACCCTGTCCACGTCGATGCCCAGCTCGGCGGCATTCTTCAGCACCCAGCTGGCCGCGGTCCAGCAATCGTCGAGCGCCGCGGGATACCGATGCTCCGGCGCGAGCCGGTAGTCGACCGAGACGACGATGCAGGGCGTTCGCTTCGCCAGCGCGCGCGCCGTCCCGTCGTGGGTCTCGATGCTCCCGACGACATAGCCGCCGCCGTGGAAGTAGACGAGCGCGCGCATCGGCTCGCTCTGCTCGACCGGCCTGTAGATCCGAACCGGGACACCGTCGGCGGCGCGATCCTCGACCGCGTGCACCTCGTCGACCGGGCCGAATTGCTCCTTCGCGAGCTTGGCGTAGTTGGCCCGGTTCTCCTCCGGCGTGAGCTTGTCGACCCCGGAGACGCCCGACTCCTCCGCCTTGCGCAGGACGGCGATGATCTCCGGATCGAGGTCGGGAACGCTCACAGCGCGCTCATCCTACGTCGTCGGCGGGTGCAGCTCGAACGGTGCGTTGAACGGTCCGTAGACGTGGTGCATGAAGTGCGCGACCGCCGTCATCGTCAGTACGAGCGTGTGCCCTGTCCGCTTGTCGATCCACGCGTCGAACCAGGCGGGTGTGACCGGGTCGAAGAAGGTGATCTCGGCGGCGCTGCGCCCATCGACGCGGCCCGAGGCGATCACGTGTGCGTCGGACACACCCGCCCAGAACGGCTGCGGCTGGGTGATCGGCGGGTCCTGCACCGAGTGGATCCAGGCGCTCGTGGGGGTCGCCTGGTCCCAGCGATTCATCCCGATGATCCGCGCCGATGAATGGCCGCCGATCGTGTACTCGAGCTCGTCCGGAGCGACGGCTCGGTACACCGTGTAGAGGGCGTCGGTCGGGCTTGCAGCGAGCCGCTCGTGCCAGACGAGCGTCTTCAGCGCACGCCAGACCCGGCCGGCGCGGGCGACCATCCCGGTGCCGTCGGGCAGGCTTAGCGTCGAGGGCAGCGTGAACGGATACCCCCTGGTGCCGAGCATCACGACGACCCGTCCGGTGAGGCGCGACGTCGGAACCTGGCTCTGGTAGCAGCCTGCCCCGCAGGCCGGCAGCAGGGTCGTCTTCCCGCCGGCGAGGAGCGAAACGTCCAGCCCGCCCGCGCCGGGCCCTTGACCCGAGAGCACCGAGACCCGCGTAAGCGAATCCTGCTTCCCGGGAACGATCGCCAGGCCGAGCGCCCGCGTTCCCGCCTCCCGCGCGAGGACGAGCGCTCCCGGCGGAGGAGCGGGAAAGCCCGGGGTGTCCGGCGTCGGGATCTGGCCTCCGGCGACGGTCGTCGTCACCGCCGGAGCGGTCGTCGCGGCGCTGTTACTGACCGGGCCGGGCTCCGAGTGCAGCAGCAGGACTGCGACGACGAGCCCTCCGAGCCCGGCCGCGACGGCCAGGATCGCCGCTCCGAGACGCGCGAGCACGCCGGAACTTCAGCGGCCGCCGGCGGCGGCAGGCGCGACCCCGAACATCACATGACTGTAACCGGAACGACCCGGTCGGGCCCTTGCGCTCTGCAAACCGGACCCTCATAGTGGCGGGCGCGGTTGGAGAAGCACGCCCCCAAGAGCGAAGGAGAAACGATGGCGATTGTGATGCGGATGGAAGCCCCCGGCGCAACGGTCGAGCAGTACGAGGCGCTCAACGAGGTGATCGGCGTGGACAACGACAATCCGCCGGACGGGCTCGTGCTCCATGTGGCAGGCGTGACCGACGACGGGATGGTCGTGATCGACGTCTGGGAGTCGGAGGAGAAGCTGAACGCGTTCTTCGACTCGACCCTCGGCCCGGCACTCGCGGACTCGGAGATGGAGCCTGGCCCGCCGACCGTCTCGAAGCTCCACAACATGATCCCGCAGGGCGCGGGCACGGAGCACAACGTGATCGTCGAAATACAGGTCGATGCGGGCTCGGAGGTCTACGACGACATGGTCGGCAAGATGCCCTCGCACACCGGTGACGACTCCGAGCATCCGGTCTCGGTTCACATCGCAGGCGTGAGGGAGGACGGCACGATGTTCATCGCAGACCTCTGGGAGTCGCCCGAGGCGTTTGCCGCGTTCGCCGCGTCGGAGGTCGTGCCGGCGGCGGACGAGCGGCTCGGTCAGATCGAGCCGAAGTTCACGCCGGTGCACAACGTGGTGCGCGGCAACGCGAGCGTCTCCGCCTGACTGTCAGAGCTCGATTCTCGCCGGTGCCTCGAGCAGGGGCACCGGCACACCGGCCGTCGTGAGCACCGGAAGCCCGAGCCGCCGGCGCATCACCTCGACGGCATCCGGGCTCGAGTCGCAGAGAACCGGCCGGCGGCCCGCCTCGAGCGCCGCGGCTCCGAGCGTGCCGCTGCCCGCGAAGAAGTCGAGGCACCAGTCGCCCTCCCGCGAGGAGGCGGCCACGATCCGCCGCAGCACCCCGAGCGGCTTCTGGGTCGGATAGCCCGTCTTCTCGCGGCCGGTCGGCGAGACGATCGTGTGCCACCAGACGTCGGTGGGCAGCTTTCCCCGCGTTGCCTTCTCGGCCGTGACGAGCCCCGGCGCCATGTACGGCTCGCGGTCGACCGCCTCAGCGTCGAACCAGTACGTCTCGGGATCCTTCACGTACACGAGGATCGTGTCGTGCTTCGCCGGCCACCGGCGTTTCGTGCGCGCCCCGTAGTCGTAGGCCCAGACGAGCTCGTTCAGGAAGCATTCGCGACCGAAGATCTCGTCGAGGAGCACCTTGCAGTAGTGCGATTCGCGCGGATCGAGATGGAGGTAGAACGTGCCGTCGGCACGGAGCAGCCGATGAGCCTCGCGGAGGCGCGGCTCGATGAACGCCGGGTAGTCGTCGTGACTGTCGGCGTAGCCCAGGCTTCCGAGCACCGTCGTCCTGTAGGTCCGCCCGCCGAATCCGGTTCGGTCACCCGAGGTGTCGGCCTCGGTGGCAAGCCGGAGGCGCCGTTGCTCCCGCCCGGTGTTGAACGGGGGATCGATGTAGACGAGCGCGAAGGCCTCGGCGGGGAGCCGCGGCAGCAACTCGAGGTTGTCGCCGAGGTAGATCCGCTCCTCCAGCATCTAGTGCGGCCTCAGCGACCGTTTTTGGACCAACCGCCGTGAACGAGACATCGGGGCGACTCTAGAAACCGAAGCGGACGTTCGAGCTAACCGCTCCGGCGTAGTTCGACGATCTCCGGGCCGGCTCTGCCGCCCCTCAGGTCGAGCACCGAGGGATCCCAGGCGGCAGCGGCCGCCGCGACCTCGGCGAGATAGGACCGCCTGGCGGCGGCATCCAGCCAGGAGGCCCAGTCGAGACGCCTCGCGAGCTCGGCGAGCGTCGCCTCGACGACGTCAGGCGGCGTCGGCTCCGCCGTCAGCAGAGCAGCGCAGTCCGGAGATCGTCTGAGCTCGTCGAGCTCGGATGCGGACAATGTATGCCGGGCGTAGGCCGCCGACGCGGCATTCGCCTCGCGCTCGCTGGGAATCGCGGCGTAACCGCCGCCACCGGCAGTGCCGACCGCCGCGCGCAGCAGATCGTCCGCCTCGAAGAAGCGCGGACCGGAGCGTTCGAACCGGCGGGCGTGCTCGAGCTCGTGCCTCAGCATCGGCCCGAGAGCGACGGGGGGAATCCCGGGAAGCTCGCCCCAGACTGCGAGCCGGTGCGCGGTCAGGCGATCATCGCCGACGCGCACGGCGACGGCCTTGAAGACGGCGACCGTGTGGGGCCAGACGACCCCGCCGGGGTGAAGGTAGGCGAGCGGCGTCGTTCCCGCGGGGCGGCGGGCGGAAACGACATAGGCGACAACCGACGACGGCTCGATCCCGGCATCGGCGCACGCTTCGAGCAGGGCCGCCTCGAGGTGTGAGCGATCGACCACGAGCGAAGTCTCGCGGACGAGCGCACCGCGGCTATCCTCGAAGGCGAACTGATGCGGATCTATCTCGCAGGCCCACTCTTCTCCGAAGCCGAGCGGGACTGGCTCGACCGCCTCGCGGCCCGGCTTCGCGCCGAGGGGCTCGATCCGTTCGTTCCGCACGAGCATTTCGAGGCGCTCGCCGAGCTGACGCCGGATGAGGTCTACCGCGTCGACGGCGCCGGGCTGCGGTCCGCAAACGCGCTCCTCGCCTGGCTCGACGGGCCGGTGGTCGACGACGGCACCGCGGCCGAGATCGGGGCGTTCGCCGAGCTCGTCCGGAGCGGAGACCCGAGCTACCACGGGATCGTGGGCCTCGTCACCGACCTACGGCTCCAGCGGAGGCGGGGCAACACGACCGGCGACGGGATGAATCTGTTCGTGATCGGGGCGATCCGTGCGGCGGGCACCGTCTGCTGGTCGGTCGACGAGGCCGTCGCAGCGCTCCAAGCCCTCGACCAAACCGGAACCCTTCCGGTTTCCTTGCAGACTCCTCATTGAGCGCCGGTATTCCATCAGAGGGGCAATGCTGAGACGCGGTCACACCGGAAAGCGCACGCTCGCCGCCGCCGTGCTCGGAGCGGTCGGGCTGCTCGCATCCGCCGGTCTTGCCGCGGCCGCGACCGCACCGACCGCGATCACCGGCCCCGTCACGACCGTCGGTGCGACCTCGGCGAACGTGAGCGGAACGGTGAACCCGAACGGAAGCGCAACGAGCTGGCAGTTCGAGTACGGGAAGACAACGAGCTACGGCACGAGCACCGCTGCGACGAACGCGGGCGCAGGGACGGCGAACCTCGGCGTCTCCTCGACCTTCACGGGGCTGACGGCCGGAACCACCTACCACTACAGGCTTGTCGCGAGCAGCACCGCCGGCGGGACGGTAGACGGCGCCGACGGCATCTTCACGACCTCCGCCGGGCCCGCCGTCGTGACTGCGCCCGCTAGCTCCGTCGGCACGAGCTCGGCGACCCTGAACGGCAGCGTCAATCCGAACGGACAGCTCACCACCTACAGCTTCGAATACGGCAAGACGACCTCGTACGGAACGAAGACACCGAGCGGGAACGCGGGGTCCGGCACCGACCCGACGAACGTCTCGGCCGCGATCTCCGGGCTCAGCACCGGGCAGGTCTACCACTTCCGCCTCGATGCCACGAGCAACGCCGGGACGGTCCTCGGCGCCGACATGACCTTCACGCCCTCGGGCGGACCGAGCGTGACGACGAAGGCAGCGAGCTCGATCACCACGAGCTCGGCCAGGCTCAACGGCACGGTGAGCCCGAACGGGCTCGCGACGACCTACTACTTCGACTACGGCAGCTCGACCGACTACGGCTCGAAGACGGCGGTTGCGACGGCCGGCTCCGGGACGGCGGCCAAGAGCGTGTCGGCGACCGTGACCGGCCTTGGCCCGGGCGTCCACCACTTCCGGCTCGTCGCGACGAGCAGCGCCGGCACCTCGACCGGCGGCGATCTGAGTTTCGGGAGCGCCGGGCCGCCCGTCGTCCAGACCGGCTCGGCTCAGGGCGCCTCGACGACAGGGGTCACGCTGACCGGCTCCGTCAACCCCGGCGGGAATGCGACGAGCTGGTACTTCGAATACGGGACGTCCGCGTCGTACGGATCGAAGACGGCGGCCAAGAGCGCGGGCTCGGGCAGCGCCCCGACGGGCGTCTCGGCGGCGATCACGAAGCTCTCGGCGGGAACGACCTACCACTACCGCCTCGTCGGGACGAGCAGCGCCGGCACCGCGTACGGAAGCGACGTCGCGTTCACGACCGTGGCGGCGCTGACGCTCAGCGCCTCGACCGGGCAGGCTGTCTACGGGACGGCCGTGACGCTCTCGGGCGCGGTCTGGAGCAGGCAGACCGGTGTTCAGATCACGATCTACGGGCAGGCGTTCGGCTCCACGTCCTTCTCGACGCTCGGAACGGCACTCACAGGTGCCGGCGGAACCTGGAGCTTCCTCGTGCGCCCGAGGCTCCAGACGTCCTATAAGGCGAGCGCATCCGATGGAGCGAGCTCGATCTCGACGATCGGGGTGCGCCCCGCCGTTTCGCTGCGCATCATCACGGGCGGGCGCTTCTCGACCCGGGTCGTCGGGGGCTCGTCGTTCGCCGGAAAGCAGGTGCAGCTCCAGCGGCTCCTTCCCGGGAACCGCTGGAAGACCCTCGCCAAGGCGAAGCTGAGCTCGAAGTCGTCAGCTGTGTTCTCGACGAACGTCCTCCCGAAGGGAACGTCGTTGATCCGCGTCGCGATGAGCGTGAACCAGGCGGGCCGCGGTTACCTCGGCGCCTTCAGCCGCACCGCCACCTACCACCGCTAGTGCGCCAGCAGCTAGCCCTTCGCGGTGAGGGCGGCGTTGATCGTGTCGGCGGTCTTCTGCCCGACGACGCCGTCCGCCGTGAGCCCGTTCGCCTTCTGGAAGGCGGTGACGGCGGTCGCGGTCGCGGGACCGAAGTTCCCGTCGGCCTGGAGGTTGGAGTAGCCGAGTGTGACGAGGGCCTGCTGGAGCGCCTTGACCTCCGCGCCCGTATCGCCTGAGCGCAGGTAGCCGGCAGGCGGCAGCGTGACCGTGGACGCTGTCTGCGTCTTCGTGGTGGTCGTCTTCGTGGTGGTCGTCTTCGTGGACGGCGTCGTCGCGGTCGTCGTGGCGGCAGGCGTCGTCGTCGGGGTCGTTGCCGGAGGCGTCGAGCCGCCGCCCCCGCCGAACGCGAGGATCGCGACGAGGACGATCACGGCAACCGCTGCGATGAGGATGAGGAGGGTGCCCCGCCTGTGAAGGAACTCGTTCAGGTCCTCGAGCGCAGGAGACCCGCCGCCCGCCGACCCGGAGCGCCGACCGGCGCCTCGCCCGCTTCCACCGCGGCCGGAACCCTGGGCTGTGCGCTGCCCCTGGGCGCCCTCGCCCTCCGTACCCTCGTCCGGGAACCACTCGAGGTCGCCCCCGTCTCCTGCGAGCCAGTCGTCGCGCGGGTCTCCGCCGCTTCCTGACCCCTCTGTTGCTCGAGTCGACACCGTACGGTGATCCTCCTCGGCCATCCCCTGAAGTGTGCCTTGCCTGGGCATCTTTCCCCAAACCGGTTAACGAACTAACAGGATGCCGTGAGGGCCGGACGAGACCTCCGCAACTCGAGGCGCGATGCCGAGTAGGGTCTTGGCGTGGCGTTCCGGCCCTCCGAGGAGATTCTCGCCGCATACGCCCGCGTGCTCGTGGATTTCGCGCTCGGGAGCGGTAAGGGAATCGCGCGGGGCGAGGTGGTGATGATCTCGGCGGGCGAGGAGGCGAAGCCGCTGTACGTTGCGGTGCGGAACGCCGTGCTCCGCTCGGGCGGAACGGTGATCCGCGACTACTCGCCGAGCGGAGCGGCCCGATCGGCGCTCGAGATCGCCTCGGTCGAGCAGCTCGCGACGTTCCACCGGGCCTACTACCGCGGGCTCGCGGCCACCATCGACCACCGGATCGCGATCCTCTCCACGGATGACCCGTTCGAGCTCGACGGGATCGCGCCGGAGAAGCTCCTTGCCGGCCGGCGAACGTCGTACCCGTGGCGTGAATGGCTTGCGCGCAAGGAGGCCGAGGGCCGGTACACCTGGACACTCGGTCTCTACGGCACCTCAGCGATGGCGAAAGAGGCGCGAATGCCCCTCGCCGCCTACTGGAACGAGATCACGAAGGCGTGCTTCCTCGACGACGCGGACCCGATCAAGCGGTGGCGCGAGGTCTTCCGGGAGATCGCGCGGGTGAAACGGCGTCTGGATGCGCTCGCGATCGAGCGGCTCCATGTCGAGGGCGACGGCGTCGACCTCTCGATCAGAGTGGGCGAGCAGCGCCGCTGGCTCGGGGGCACCGGGCGGAACATTCCGAGCTTCGAGATCTTCACCTCGCCCGACTGGCGCGGCACCGAAGGCTCGATCTCGTTCACCGAGCCGGTCTATCGCGACGGCGGGATGATGAAGGGCGTCAAGCTCCGCTTCGAGCGAGGGAAGATCGTCGAGGCCTCCGCGACCGCCAACGAGGCCCTGCTGACCGCGATGATCGAGAGCGACCCCGGCGCCTGCCGGGTCGGCGAGGTCTCGTTGACCGACGGACGGCTGAGCCCGATCACCCGTTTCATGGCCGAGACGCTGTACGACGAGAACCGCGGCGGGCCTCAGGGCAACTTCCACCTCGCGATCGGCAACGCCTACCGCGACGCCTTCACCGGGGAGATCGCGAAGCTGCGGAGCCGCGACCTCGCCCGCCTCGGCTTCAACAGCTCGGCGGTGCACACGGACATCGTCACCACGTCCCGCCGAACGGTCACGGCCATCCTCCCGAGCGGTCGCAAGAAGGTCATCTACACCGACGGCCGCTTCACCGTCTGAGCCGACCGTCCGGCCCTCGCTCAGAAGGTGATCTCGAGCCCCTCGGAGGCGAGCTCGAACCGCGGATCGGTTGCCCGCTCGTTCGGCCTGTGCGTGAGGAGGAGGCGCCGGGCGCCCGAAGCCGCGAAGGCCTCCTCGGCCTCGGGAACCGTGAGATGCCCGCGTAGATCGGGCTCTTCGTCGTCGAGCGTCGCCTCGCACACGAACAGGTCGACGTCGCGCGCCAGCTCGGCCAGCGCCTCGCTCGGGCCCGAATCACCCGAGTAGGCGAGCGAGCGCTCGCCGTTCGTGACCCGGAAGCCGTACGACTCGAGCCGGTAGTGCGGAACCCGGAGTGGGAGCAGCCGGAGCCCGACGACGTCGAGCGGCTCGCCGTCGACGAACTCGCGCAGGCGGAACACCCGCTCGAACATGTCGCCGAAGCCGCCGAGCCGGACGGCGAGATCGGCGAGTCGGGCACGTCCGCCGGGCGGTGCGATCAGCTCCGGCCTCTCGGGTACGGCGCCCGGGCCGGCAAGCGTGCCCCAGACCCAGGGCACGAGGTCGCCCCAGTGGTCGAGGTGGAAGTGCGTGATCGCGATCGCGTCGATGTCCGGCCACTCGTTCTCGAGCCGAAGCCGCCCGAGAACGCCCGGCCCGCAGTCGAGCAGCAGCCGTCCGGTTCCCTCGGACTCGACCACGTAACCGGATTGCGCCTCGCCCGGATTGGGCCAGGCGGGCGAGCATCCGACGACTGTCAGCTTCATCTCCGCGGCATCCTATGCAAGTACCTCATGTGGGCCATAGAATCGGCAGATGGCCGAGGCTCCCGTAGAGCTCCTTCGAAAGATCTCGATCTTCAGCAGCCTCCCGCCGAAGGATCTGAAGCACATCGCCGAGGCGATGACCCAGCGCCGCGTCGACCCCGGGCGCACGCTGGCGGTCGAGGGCCAGCAGGGCATCGGCTTCTTCGTGATCGAGAGCGGAACGGCGAAGGTGTCAGTGGGCGGTGACGAGAAGCGCACGCTCGGTCCCGGCGACTCCTTCGGCGAGATCGCACTGATCGTCGAGACGCCACGCACCGCCACGGTGACCGCCGAGACCGAGGTGATCTGCTGGGCGATCGCCGCGTGGGCGTTTCGGCCGCTCGTCAAGGAGAACGCCGCCGTTGCCTGGGCGCTCCTCGACTCGGTCGCGAAGATGGTCGCTCAGCGCTGAGCGCGACGCCTTCGACTACTCGGACAGCGACCGCACCGCGGGTCGGACCGATCTTCGCGGCCCTGATGCTGGTCGTGCTGCTGGCATCGCTCGACTCGACGATCGTGGCGACCGCGCTGCCGACGATCGCCGGCGACCTCGGGGGAATCTCGAAGCTCTCCTGGATCGTCACCGCCTATCTGCTCGCCTCGACCGTGACCACTCCGATCTCCGGCAAGCTCGGCGACACCTTCGGCCGCAAGCTCGTGCTTCAGGTCGCGCTCGTGATCTTCCTCGTCGGCTCGGCGCTCTGCGGGCTCAGCCAGAACATGACCGAGCTGATCGTGTTCCGCGGCGTCCAGGGGCTCGGCGGCGGCGCGCTCCTCGTGACGACCCAGGCGGTGATCGGCGACATCGTCTCCCCGCGCGAACGCGGCCGGTACTCGGGTTTCATCGGCGCCACATTCGGGATCGCAACCGTGCTCGGGCCGCTGATCGGCGGCTTGATCGTCGACCACGTCTCGTGGCGCTGGATCTTCTACGTGAACCTGCCGATCGGGATCGCCGCCTTCGTCGTGCTGCAACTCGTGCTGCACGCTCCCGTCGGCGCGGGTGAAGCGCGCGATCGACTACCTCGGGACCGCCCTGCTCGCCTGCGGGCTGACGGCGATCGTCCTCTACACGAGCCTCGGCGGAACGACCTATCCGTGGTGGTCGGCCGGGATGCTCGTGCTCCTGGCGCTCGGGATCGTGCTCCCGGTCGCCTTCGTCTTCTGGGAGCAGCGCGCCGCCGAGCCGATCGTGCCGCTCTACCTGTTCAAGAATCGCGTGTTCGTCGTCGCGAGCGCCGTCGGCTTCATCGTCGGGGTCTCGCTCTTCGGCTCCGTCACCTACCTTCCGCTGTACCTGCAGGTCGTGAAGGGCGCAAGCCCGACCGGCTCCGGGCTCGAGCTGCTGCCGCTCGTCGGCGGCGTGCTCGTGGCGTCGATCGGCAGTGGGCAGCTGATCACGAAGTTCGGCCGGTACAAGCTCTTCCCGATCGTCGGCACGGCGCTGATGGTGGTCGGGATGCTGCTCCTCTCGCGGATCGGGGTCGGGACGAGCAAGCTCACCGCCGACATCTTCATGGCGGTGCTCGGCCTTGGTCTCGGGTTCGTGATGCAGGTGCTGATCCTGGCAGTGCAGAACGCCGTCGACTACGCGAACCTCGGTGTCGCGACGTCGACCGCGACCCTCTTCCGCTCGATGGGCGGGACGATCGGCGTGCCGATCTTCGGGGCGATCTTCGCGAACCAGCTCGCGTCGAACCTCGCCGACAAGCTTCCGCCCGGCGCCTCGGGGCAGGTGCCGCCGCACCTCGGCCCGAGCCAGATCGACGCGCTGCCGCCGTTCATCCACGAGCCCTTCATCGAGGCCTACGCGGCTGCGATCAGGCCGATCTTCCTGATCGCAGCAGGCATCGCCGTCGTCGGCTTCGCGCTCACCTGGCTGCTCGAGGAGCGCCCACTGCGCGAGACCGTGACCGACCAGGGGCTCGGCGACACGTTCGCGGCACCCCGCGACATCACCTCGTTGGCCGAGCTCGAGACGCTACTCGGCGACCTCGCCCGTAAGCAGAACCGGCACCTCGTCTACGAGCATCTGACGGAGCGCGCCGGCGTGCAACTCGACGCACCCGCGGCCTGGCTTCTCCTGCGGATCGAGGAGGAATCGGCACCCGACGACGATGCCCTCGCTGACAGGCTCGGCCTCGGGGCAGCCGAGCTGGAAGGGATGCTCGAGGGAGCTCCGAGACCAGGCGCTCGTCGAGCCGGACGCGCCCCGGCTCAGCTCGGCGGGCGAAGTCCGCCGCCGCGAGGATGACCGAGGCCCGCTGCGACGAGATCCAGGCCATCCTCGAGGACTGGAAGCCCGAGGAGCAGCCCGAGGTGCGCGAGCTGATCCAGACGTTCGCCCGCTCGCTGGGCAAGACGCCCGCCGGCGGCCGAGCCGCTCCCTCAGCCCGCGATGGCGTAGGCACCGCCGGGAAGCCGAAGGAAGTAATCGTCCGCTACCGCGAGCTGACGGGAGCGGACGCCCGGCAGGCGATCGACACCGTGAACGGCCTCTAGTCGCGGCACGGCTCCCCGGGCGGAGCCGAGCTCATTCCGATAGGTTCCCGCTCAGTCGCAGGCTTCGCGTCCTGCGACGAGGGCAGTGTTGCCCCGGTCTGTCGGATGTCTCGACGGCCCGGGGCTTTCCGTCGTGGACCATGAAACGGAGAGGTGCAGGCAGATGTCAGCTCTTCAACAGGCCGACCGGCAGCAGGCAGCACGGATCTCACCGATCGTCGACTACCTGACGGGTCTCCTCGAGCGCTTCACACCGCTCGACGACGGCGCCGTCGCGAGCTACATCCCCGAGCTCGCGCGGAGCAACCCGGCGGATTTCGGGATCTGCATCGTCACGCTCGACGGCGCGGTCTACGAGGTCGGGGACACACGTGTCCCGTTCACGATCCAGTCGATGTCGAAGCCGCTCACCTACGGCCTCGCGCTCGAGCGGCTCGGCGACGAGTCCGTCGCACCGCCGCGTCGGCGTGGAGCCGAGCGGCGACCCGTTCAACGAGATCAGCCTCGCCCCCGCGACCGGCGCGCCCGTGAACCCCATGATCAACGCCGGGGCGATCGCCTGCGCCGGGATGGTGGCGGCGCTCGACGAGCAGCCCGCTCGCCCTGCTGCTCGACGCCGTACTCGAGCTATGCCGGGCGGGCGCTCGAGCTCGACGAGGCCGTCTACCTCTCCGAGAGGGCGACCGGCCATCGCAACCGCGCGATCGCACACCTCCTCGGCAGCTTCGAGCTCCTCGACGTGACGCCGGAGGACGCCGTCGATCTCTACTTCCGCCAGTGCGCGATCTCGGTCGACTGCCGCGACCTCGCGCTGATCGCGAGCACGCTCGCGAACGGCGGGATCAACCCGGTCTCGCGCGAGCGGGCCGTCGGCGAGGACGTCGTTCGCGGGGTGCTGAGCGTGATGACGACCTGCGGGATGTACGACGCGGCCGGCGACTGGCTGATGTCGGTCGGGCTGCCGGCCAAGAGCGGCGTCTCGGGAGGGGTGTTCGCGCGTCCTCCCCGGGCGCCTCGGGATCGCCGTGTACTCACCGAGCGCTCGACGAGCGCGGCAACAGCGTCCGCGGGGTCGCCGTCTGTCGCGCGCTCTCGCAGGACCTCGCGCTTCATCTCGTCCGGCCCGGAGAGCGAACGGCACCGCCGATCCGAGCCCAGCACGAGCTCGGCGAGGATCCGGTCGAAGCGCGTGCGCAGCCCGGAGCAGCGTGAGGCGATCCTCGCCGGCTCGACACTGACGCAGATCTTCGAGCTGCAGGGCGAGCTCGGGTTCATGGCCGCGGAGGCGATCTCGCGACGGATGACGGAGGCCCGTGTTCAGCCCGAGCTGATCGTCGTCGACCTGCGACGCGTGGCGCGGGCCGACCGCGGCGGCGTCGACTTCCTCACCACGCTGCGGCGCGTCGCTCGGCGGTTTCGGCGGCGTGCTTGCGCTCTCGGGTGCCGCCGGCGAGCTCGAGCTCGAGCCTTCCGGCACGCTGCTCGTCTTCGCCGAGCTCGACGAGGCCCTCGAGTGGTGCGAGGACGAGCTGCTCGACCGGGTCGGCTACGCGGAGGAACTCCCGCCGGTTCGCGCTCGAGCGACATGAGCTGTTCTCGGCACTCGAGGACGGCGAGCTCGACCTGCTCGCGCCGGCACTCGGCACCCTCGAGCTCCCTGCCGGGACGGTGATCGTCCGGGCGGGCGACCCAGCCGGCGAGGTCTACCTCGTCACGGAGGGAACCCTGAGCATTTTCGCGCCGGGCGCAGAGCCGTCGCCTCGGCACCCTCTCGGCGGGGATGACCTTCGGAGAGCTCGGCTACCTCGAGCGCGGCCCGCGAACAGCTGACGTCCGCGCCGACACCGACGTCGTCTGCACGACGCTCCCGTATGACGTCCTCGACGGCCTCGCGGTCACGGATCCACGGCTTCACGGGAAGCTGCTCTACGGCTTCGCGCGCGTGGTCGTCTCTTCGCTGAAGACGGCGAACGCCGAGGTGGCCCACCTCACACGCTAGGTGGCGGCGGGAAGCGGACGTGCATGTGGTTGTCGTGGTTCGCGTAGGGGATCACGACTCCCGAAGGGCCCGTGAGACCGGTCGAGAAGCCGACGAGGACCAGCTGCGCCCCGGCGGCGACGAAGCGGTTGACGAGGTCCTGCGCCAGCCGGTGGTCGATCTCGTCCGGCTCGAGGGGCTCGCGGAGCTTCCCGTCCGTCCGCGGGTAGTAGATGTCGACGTCGAGGCCGTTCTGATGCGAGACATGCTCGTCGTCCATCGGGCCGCCGCCCTTGTAGCTGATGTCGCCGACAACGACCCGGGGCGCGTCCGGGTGGGCCGCGCGATAGGCCTTGATCACGCTGAGGACGGTCCGGATCGTGTGCTCGTTGCCGTACAGCCGGTCGGGCGCGTTCGGGACGCTGTTCGTGACCGGGTTCCACGTGACCCAGCCGGGGCCGTCGATCGGAAGCTGGGTACCGTCGATCAGGCGGCCGTCGTAGGGCAGGCCGACCGAGGTCGCGTGGTGCCAGACGACCTTCGGCCACGTCTCGGTGTGTGCCTTGCTCCCGGTCGCCGCCTTCGCGGCGCTGCCTCTCCTGGCTTCGCTCGAAGCCGTTCCCTTCAGCCAGGGAAGCCCACGATCGAACTGGAACGTCAGGCTCGGGGGATCCTCGGCGACGACGACGGCGCCGTGATCGCGAAACCGGTTCGCAGCGAGCGGAATCACGGCCGCGGGGAGCATCATCAGCCCCGCTGCCTTCAGTCTGCCGTGCGTTCTTCTGCGTCTTCCGCGTGTTCCTGCGCTGCCGCGAGGCGATGAGGCCGGGCGGCGGCCCGAGTGCAGGTGCGAACGGAGCGGCAAATGCTCGGAGCGCGGGCGCCCCGGCTTCCTCGCGGAACCAGAGAAGGTCCGTGTCGAGCCACACCTCGCCGGGCTTCCAGCTCATCGAGAGTCCTCGTTCGCGCGACAGGCGCCGTGTCCTTCGCCCAGGCGTCAGGCGCCCGTGCGGACGGCGACGAGCCGGGCAGCAAGCTCGCGCAGGAGCACGAGCGTGAAGCTCGGCTCGGACTTCAGGAGTTGATCGAACGTCCCGCGCGGAAGCGAGAGCAGCCGCGCGTGGGTCGTGGCCCGCACCCGTGCGACGCGCTCGGCGTCGGGCACGAGCAACGCCAGCTCACCGAAGAACCCGCCGGGCCCGAGCTTGATCTGACGTCCCCGGAGCTCGATCTCCACCTGGCCGTCGAGCACGACGTACATGCCGCTTCCGTAGTCGCCGGCCTGCGCGAGAACCTGTCCGGCCTCGACCTCGGTGACACCTGCCGCGGCGGCCGCGGCGAGCGAGTCGTCGCTTACCTGTGCGAAGAGCGGCGCTGCCCTGAGCTCGTTCGCTATCGCCTCGTCGTCGGCCATGTGTGCGGTTCTATCACGCTTGCGCCGGGCCGAGATCAGCCCGTCAGGCCGAGCCGCGCGGGAGTCGAGGGCTCCGTGCCCGCGGGGAGCGTGTCGCCGGTCTCGAGGAGCGTCTTCAGCTCTGAGAGTACGCGCGGCCAGCCCTCGCTCACCATCGCTGCGGTGAGGCTTCCCGGATCGAGGGCGTCGTGGACAACCGTGAGCTTCACCAGTTCGCCGAGGGGCTCGAGCTCGAACGTCACCTTCGAGCGCCGCTCGGCGGCCACCCTCGCGAACGCATCGTCCGTGAGCCCGATCTGCTCCGCCATCTCCGGCGTCATCGTGTGCCAGGTGTAGGCCAGCCGCCGGTAGGGCTCTGCCTCGAGCACGGTCTGCTCGGGGTCGACGATCCTCACCGTTCGGCGCCCCCACGTGATCGTCGAGCCGACCTTCCAGTCCGACTCGAGTGTCATCCCCCAGTAGCGCGCGGTGAATACGGGATCGGTGAGCGCCTGCCAGAGAAGCTCCGGGGTGGTGCGAATGTAGGTCTTGTAGACGAACTCGGGCCGTTCCATCGTCGTTCCCTCCAGTGTCCGTTTCAGGTCTGCGAGCGTGCCGACACGCTGTCGGTCGTAGCGGCGGATCCAGCGTTCTTCGATCTCCGTGATTGGCACGGCGTTCAGGTAGTGGAGCTTCTCGCGGCCGCGCCGGATCGTGGTCACGAGATTCGCGGACTCGAGCACGGCGAGGTGCTTGCTGACCGATTGCCGCGCCATCTCGAGCCCGCCGCAGAGCTCGCTCAACGTCTGGCCGTCATCGGCGTTCAGGCTGTCGAGGAGCCTGCGGCGGGTCGGATCCGCGAGTGCCCTGAAAACGTCGCCCATTCGCCTGCTGCTCAGCCCCAGGCGCTGATCTTCAGGTCGTCCGGGAAGGCGCTCGAGGAGCCGCCTTCGAGCCAAGCCTTCATCCCGAGCAGGAAATAGGCCCACTTCGTGCTGCAGTGGCTCATGAACTCGACCGGCTCGCGCCAGCCGGCATGGGTGAACAGCACGACGGTCTCGTCCTCCGACGGTTCGAGGTCGAACGTGAAACGGGTGCCGACCCAGTCGGGCACGCTTTCGCTGCAGCGCCAGGCGACGTGGGTCGGCGTCACCTCCTCCACCTCGGCGACGACCCGCGCCTCGGGCCGGCCGAAGAAGAACCGCAGCGTACCGCCGGGGGCCGGATCGCCCTCGACGTCGCGTGTCCACCAGCCGGCAAGCCCTTTCGTCGTCGTCAACGCCTCGTGAACGCGTGCCGCGGGTGCGGCGATTCCCACACGGTGTCTGATCTCAGGCATCTCTCTCATCCTCCCCAGTGTCGATCCTAACATGCATCCGTTTGGCTGCCTTTACTATACGCAGCCGAATGGGTGCATGTCAAGTTCCCGCGCGACTCAGGAATCGGTCGTGAGCGCGAGCGGGAGCGCCGGCTCGCGCGCAGGCTGCCGGCGGCGCGCCGCCGGGAGCTTCAAGCAGAGAATCACCCCGAGTGCGGGCGCGATCGCGCAGATCGTGAGCGCCGCCCTGAGGCTCGCCACGTCCGCCACCGCGCCGAGGATCACGGCGGCGATCCCTCCGATCCCCATCGCCAGGCCGACCGCCAGGCCCGACGCCATCCCGACGTGGCGCGGCAGATAGAGCTGGCTCAGGACCATCGTCACGCCGAAGCTCCCGACCACGCAGACACCGACGAGCATCAGTGCGACCACGCCCGGGATCCCGCCGACGTAGACGAAGACGAGCACGAGCGGGCCGATCGCAATCTGGGTCAGGACGAGGGTGCGCCGCAGGCCGATCCTGTCTGCGACCGGTCCGAGCACGAGCGTCCCCACGGCACCGGCAAGGAGCATGGCGAAGAGCAGGCGGTTGCCACTCTCCTTGGAGTGGCCGTGCGCGACGACCCAGAGCGGCACGAAGGCGAGCAGGGCGAACCAGGCGACGCTCCTGAGGATGATCACACCGGAGAGCCAGCCCATGGCGCCACGCCGATCGTCGGCCGCTGACAGCGTGTGCGTGTGGGGTGCGGGCTTCAGCCTCGAGAGGGACGGCAGCAGCCGAATGAGGGCGAGCCCACCGATCAGCACCGGCACCATCGCGAGCAGGCCGCCGACCATCCCGATCGACAACACGAGCTGCCCGGTCGCGAACGCCCCGAGCGCGTACCCGGTGTTGCCGCCGATGTTGAAGTACGACATGCCGCTCGCGCGCTTCGCGCCACTCGCATACGCGGCGAACTTCGCGCCTTCGGGATGGAAGGCCGCGACACCGAGCCCACCGATGAACACGAGCACGACCACGACCGGATAGAGCGGCGAGATCGCCGCGCCGGCGATGCCGATCGCCGCTAGCACCACTCCGCCCGGGATCAGCCAGAGGGCACTCGACCGGTCGGAGAAGAGGCCGAACAGGGGTTGCACGAGCGAGGAGGAGACCGTCGCCGACAGCAGCAGCAACGCCGCGAGCGCATAGCTCAGGTCGAAGCGGTCGGTCAGGAACGGGATCAGAGCCGGCACGCTGCCGGACGCGAAATCAGCCGCGAAGTGGCCGGCGGAGAGCGCGACCATCGCCCTCGTCTCGATTCCGGATCTCGCCTCCCCCACCTTCCGATGGTACTGGCGCGAGGGTCAGGCTACGACGAACGTGCGGATCTGGCCGAGCCCGGCCATGAACGTCCAGCGGCCGGGCGTGAGCGCGATCACGGCGGAGCGACGGCCGACGAACTCGACGCCGGTGAGATTCTTCGTCACGCGCGTCTTGGGCCCGAGAATGCTGAAGCTGCGCCGCTTGTCCCGATCGGTGATCTGGAAGCGGTAGCGCCCGGCGCCGAGCTTCGTGACGGCCTTCCCGTTCCGCAGGAGTGTCGGGATCCCACCCGCGCTGAGCTTCCCGACGAGCGTTCCTGCGACCGTCGGGAGCCCGGAGCCGACGATGTCCGTCGAGACGGTTCCCTTCCCCGTCGCGGTGCCGCCGTAGGTGGCGCTGACCTTCGTCGGCGTCCCCGTGGCGAGGGTCGTGAAGCTCGCGTGTGCGACCGACGGCTGGTTCTGGTCGACGGCCGTGTAGGTGGAGCTCGGAAGGAACGTCTGCGTGGTGACGTACTCGGCTTCACAGCCGGCCGTGAGCGTCGTGAAGAAGCTCACGCCGGGGCCGGAGAGCTGGAACTGCGCCATGCCCTTGCAGGCCGTCATGTCGCTGAAGTTCTTCGGGATCGTGCCGAAAGCAATCGGAGTGGTCACATCGACCTGGTAGTTGCCCGGCGCGATCGAGGTGACCGGCTTGCCGGAGTCGTCGACGATCGAGAACGTGCAGTCCATCGAGTAGGCGAAGTAGATGGTCGGCGCGATACTCGTCGACTGCGACGCCCGCGCAGACCCGACGCCGAGTGCCACGACGGCCACCGTCGCAACCACGGCGACGAGGCCCAAAAAACGTGGACGTACGCCATTCTCGAGGTAGCCAGCCAAGGCTTCCAGTGTACCTCTGCCCTCGTGCCAGTCGCCCATTTTTGGCCCCCGCTCTACCGAGATGACTCGTTCCAGTCATCTGACGACGATGAAGTACGACTTCTTTCCGACGAACGTCCCGTAGTAGAACCACTGGCCCAACTCGAGGTTGACGGTGGCGGAGCGCTTGCCGACGGCGGCGACGCCGGAGACCGTCTTCGCCCTCTGGCGAACCTCCTGCACGATGAACCCGGCCCTCTTCGACCTGTCGGTCACCTGCAGGCTGTAGCGGCCCGCCTTGAGCGAGGTGACCTCCTTGCCACCCTGCTTCAAGCTGAGGGTTCCGGCCACCGAGACTGCCCCTACGAGCGAGCCCCGGAACGGTGCCTTCGTGAGCGGCGTCCCGATCGGCGACTTGCCGGCTGAGCTCGTGCTCCCCTTGGTGCCGGTGCTGCCCGAGCCGACGCTCGGCGAGCCTCCGGCGGTCCCGACGGCCGTGCCCGTGGCCGCCACGGAGAACGAATGCTGGGACGGCGCCTTACCGGTCTCGGCGGCGACGTAGGTCGAGGACGGCGCCAGGTTCACCGTGAACAGCTCGGCGACCGAGTCGCCGAACGAGAGCGTCGTCGAGATGTCCACGCCGGGCCCGGTCATGTGGAACTGGACGTAGTCGCAGCTCGCCCCGCCGTTCCCGAAGGCGTAGGGCGTGTCGACCGCGATCTGGTACTGGCCCGGCGGAACCGTGGTGACGGGCGAGCTGCTGTCGTCGACGAACGAGAACGTGCAGTTCGCGGTGTAGTGGGCGTAGAGAGTCGGCGCCGCTGCATGCGCGGCCTGGCCGAGCGCCAGGGTGCAAGCGGCGAGGACGAACGAGAGCGATGCGATGCGGATCCGGGACATGGTGAACCGCCTGTCCGAAGAAGGAGCCGGGAGGGCTCCGGAGAGCCCTCCCGACGCCGGTTGCCGTCCTGGTACTGACGCGCTACTGACCGCTCGGCTATTTGACCCCAGCGGCCGCGAGGGCTCCCCGGACGCGCGACGGCGTCATCGGGGCCTCACGGAGACGGGCTCCCGTGGCGTCGAACAGTGCGTTCGCCACGGCCGCCGGGATTGCGGCCATCGCGGGCTCGCCCGAGCCCGTGTTGATCCACCCCGCGTTGTATGCCTGGGTGTTGCCGTCGAGCACGTTCGTGCCGGAGCCCGGCGTGTTCTTCACGATCCCCGTCGGGGTCACGATCCCGACCGTCACGTGCGGTGCGTCTGCGAAGCGCAGGATCGGGTAGGTGACCCAGTCGACGCTCGTGACGCGTTCCTTGGAGAACACGAGTTGCTCCTGCATCGCCCTCGAGAGCCCCATGATCGTGGCGCCCTCGGCCTGGTTCGCGATCAGGTCGGGGCTAGCGGTGATCCCGTTGTTATGAGCAACGTAGACGTGATCGACCGTGATCTTGCCCGACTTGATGTTCACCGAGACATCGGCGACCGTCGCGACCTGCGAGTTGCCGAATGTCCCGAAGCTGATGCCCCGGCCCTTGCGGATATTGCCGGTCTGCTTGACCGAGTTGGCCACCTTCGGCTGCCAGCCCGAGAGGATCGCGGCCCCGGTCAGGGCTGCGAGCCAGCGCTGGCCGACCGGGCCGACCGCGCCGGTCTGGGAACCGTCGACGTTCAGCTTGCGAAATGCGACCGGGTCCATGTTCGCCGCGTAGGCAAGCTCGTCGATGATCTGCTCCCCTGCGAAATGCGACTGCGGCGCGCCCGGAGCCCGGAGAGCCGCGCTCTTCAGGCCGCCGGCATAGAGGGGCTGTGTCTTCGCGAGCAGCCGCTTGTTCGTGACCGCGACCTTGTACGGGCTGTCCGCGGAGGCGGGGCCGCCGGTCGCCGGCACTGCCGGCCACGTGGCGAAGCCCACCTGCTCGGAGGTCGGCATCAGCGAGGTGCCGCCCTGCCCGTAGCTTGTCCAGTCGAGCGCGGTGATGTTGCCGGCCGCGTCGACGCCGCCCTTCACGTCGTACATCGCCGCCGGGCCGTAGGCATCCCAGCCGTGCTCGTCCCAGCGCATCCACTGCAGGCGCACCGGAGCGCCGACGTTCTTCGAGATCACGGCCGCAGCGATGTAGACATCGGTGCATGGGCCCGTGCTGAGCATCGAGCCGTACGAGCTCGAGCCCTCGTAGTAGAAACAGCGGATGTTCTGCGGCTGCATGTTGAAGTACGACTGCCCGTTGAGCTGGAAGCCGGCGATCGTGGTCGGGACGGTCGAGATCTGCTGCGAGTTGCAGAAGATCGTCATCCCCGTCGCCCGGACGTCGGCGAGCGCGCACGTCGGGCCGATCGAGACGTGCCCGTTGTAGGCGAACTTGTAGGTCGCGGAAACCGTCTTCGCCGACGACTTGAGGGCTGCGTCGACGTTGCCGACGCTCGTCGTGTAGCGGGCCGGGCTGACGGTGTTCGTGTCTCCGACCGAGCGGAGCCAGGTGTAGAAGTTGCCGGAGCCCGGCAGCTTCGGATCGCTCTTCCAGACGACCTTCAGCTGTGCCGCCGCCTGGATCGCGTCGTACTCCTTGGGAGCCGTGACGGCGATGAAGGCGCCGACCTGGACGACCTTCACGCCCGGGATGTGGCTCACAGACCTGGGATCGACGCTGATCGGGAAGTGATCCTGCGAAGTAACACCGCCCTGGCCATGCGGCCGGACGACCCGAGCGTGGAGCATCCCGGGAATCCGGACGTTGTGCACGTAGGTGTAGGTAGCCGCGACCTTCGAGGGAATGTCCACCCGTCCGGGCGCCGTGCCGATCAGCTTGTACGCGGAGACCGGCTTGGCCGGCGCCACCCCCGGTTGGAGCGTGGCGGGATTCAACGCCAGCTTGAACAGCTTGCCGCCCATGAGATCGCCGTACTTGACGCTCTTTCCGCCGCCGCTGATCACGCCCTTCGCGACGGTGAGGCTCGCGACCGGGACGCCGAGCTGCGTCGAGGCCATCGAGAACATCGCCTGCCGCGCCGCCACGGCCGCCGCGCGGACGCCGAGTGCACGGCTGCTGAAGCCGTTGCTGCCGCCGCCGCCGCCGGTGCCGTTGATCCATGTGTCCGGCCGCGCATAGGTCAGCTGGCTCATGTCCATGTCGAGCTCCTCGGCGACCATCATCAGCACGCCGGTGTAGAGCCCGTGTCCCCAGTCGGGGGAGCCGAACGTCACGGTCACCGTGTTGTCGGAGTTGACCGTGAGGTAGGTGTCAGCCTGCGCCTGGTCGGGGTTGTAACCCGCCGGGCTAGGAGCGGCGGCCGACGCCTTGCCGGCAACCCCGAAGCCCACCGCCGAGACGCCGACGACGAGCGCCCCACCCTTCAGGAAGGTCGTACGGGAGAACTCCTTCTCGTGCAGACTCGCCGTGCTCTCTTGAATCAGCCCAGTCATTTACGCACCTGCCTTTGCCATTACCTTGGCCGCCTGCTGGATCGCGGTCAGGATTCTCGGATAGGTCCCACAGCGGCACAGATGACCGTTCATCGCCGTGCGGATCTGGTCCTCGGACGGATTCTTCGTGGTCGCCAAGAGGTCGGCGGCCTGGATCATCATCCCGTTCTGACAGTAACCGCAATGCGGCACCTGAACGTCGATCCACGCCTGCTGCAGCGGATGGAGCGCCGGTGCGGCCGCCGTCGTGCCCCGCTGGGACGCGTAGAGGGCAGGAAGGCCCTCGAGCGTGGTGATGCTCTTCCCGCTGACAGCCGCAACCGGCGTCACGCAGGAACGGATCTCCTTGCCGTCGAGAAGCACCGAGCAGGCGCCGCACTGCGCAAGACCGCAGCCAAACCGCGGGCCATGCAGGTGGAGCTCGTTGTGCAGAACGTAGAGGAGCGGAGTGTCGAGGCTCGCGTTCACGCCGTGCGTGAGCCCGTTTACCTTGATCTTCAGATTATTCGCCATTCAAATTCCTCCCATGGAACGGAAATGGACTCGAACCTCGAGATGGGACTGGCGAAGCCGGCTCCTGACGCCCGAACTGCCTGCCCGGGCCGTCAAACCGCTTCCTGGCGATCAATATAGGGACTCGATCTATGGAACCGCAATAGTCAGGCGGCGACGACCAGTCCCATCAGGCAGAAACTACGAACCGAAACGGCCGCGCGGCCGCCCCGTAGAGGAGCCACGTTCCCGGCGTGAGCGCGATCCGCGTCGTTCGCTTCCCGACGAACGCAGCGCGGGTGAGCGCGACGGGGTGTCCGTGCAGCTTCTGAACGGAGAGGCCCTGCTTCGCACTTCGATCGTCGATCGCGATCTCATAGCGGCCCTCCACGAGCGTCGTCACCGGGTTTCCGTGCGCCTTCAGCGCTACGGTCCCGCCGCGCTCGACCGTGACGGCAACGGCGCCGCGGTACGCCAGGCGAGCCGAGCCGACGAGATCGGTCGAGGCCTGGCCGTCCCCGGTCGCCGTGCTCGCGGACGGCCCGACGAGGGTGCTGCTCGAACCGGTCGGGGCGGTTGTGAAAACTGCCCGCGTCCGTGCAGGCTCGCTCAGATCGAGAGCGACATAGGTCGAGCCGGGGAGCAGCGTCTCGGTGGCCTGGGCGTTCAGCCCCTCGCCACCGAAGTCGAAGAGGAGCTGGACCCCTGGGCCCGAGAGCTGGAACGAGATCGCGCAGGCAGCCGAGTTCTCCGGCGCGCGCAGCACGATCTGGTACTGCCCGGGAGGGATCACCGCAGGAGTCGCGGCCGGCGAGACGGTGATCCCGCCGTCCACGCTGACGGCGACGCTGCAGTCGTCCGCGTACTGGACGTAGATCGAGGGAAGCGTCATCGCGCGGGAATGAGGCGAGCACGCCCCGGCGATCGCAGCAAGCGCGAGAACGAGCAGCCAGCGGTACGGGGCTTTCATCCCCGGCCTCAGGTGCTGACGACGAAGTAGCGCTTCTTGCCGAGGAAGCTTCCGTAGAAGAGCCACTGGCCGGGGGCAAGACGGAGGGTGACCGAGTGCCTGCCGACGAACGAGGCGCCGGTCACCGTCGTCGCACGTTGCCGGGCCTGCTTGCAGGACGAAGCCGCTCTTGCTGCTCCGGTCATCGACCGTCACTCGGTAGCGGCCGGCCTTCAGGCTCGTCACGGCCTTCCCGTTCCGGGTGAGAGTAAGCGCGCCGGCGCCGTTCACCGCCACGCTTCCGACGAGGACGCCTTCGAGGGCGGTGCTCGTGCGCGCCGAACCGACGACATCGGTGGACTTCGCCACGCTCGTGGAGGTCGAGGTCGTGCCGCTCGAGGTGACGGTGGGTGCGACGGGCGAACCGGTCGCGGCGGTCGCGAAGCTCGTCCGGCTGAGCGCCGGCTGCTGGCCGTCCTGGGCGACGTAGGTCGAGCTCGGCGCGAACGTCGCGCTGAGCTGGGAGGTCGTCTCGCCTCCGCCCGAGAGATCGGTGGAGATGTCCACGCCCGGGCCGCTGAGCCGGAACTTGGGGAACTCACAGGTCGGCGGCGGATTGTCGGCATATGGGAAGGGCGTCGAGACGAAGACCTGATAGGTCCCGGGCGGGATCGTCACCACGGCCGCTCCGCTGTCGAGCGCGAGGGCGAACGTGCAGTCGGTGCGGTAGGCCACATACAGCGTCGGATTGACCGCCGTCGCTGCCCCGGCAATGCCCGTCACGGCCGCGCCGAGCATGCCGATCGATGCGGCGGCTGCGAAGAGCCCTCGTAGGAGTCCGATTGCCTGCATTCCGCGTCCTCCCTTCGAGAGTAGCCGCTCAGACGAGCTGCCTTTACCTCGCGTTCGAGCCGGTGGAGGCGCCGGAACCGCGGTGACTTGAAGGTCCGGTCGGTCACGAGCGTCGCGAGTGCACAGGCGAGGAAGCACGCCGCACCGAGTGCCGTGTTCCAGTTCGAGGCCGCGAGATCGACCATCGAGCCGGTTGCCGGGACGACATGGCCGGCGACGGCCGAGATCCCGAAGAAGATGCAGCCGAGCAGGTTGACGGCCGGCTCCCACCAGCTCTGGCTTCCCCGCAAGGGCCGCCAGCCCCGTCGCGGCGAGGCCCGATAGGCGATCGCGCCCGAGACGAGGAAACAGACGGAGCCGAGCGCGTCCGGCCGCCAGACGAGGCGGTTGTAGCTCGCGTCGGAGAGGGTCGTGTGCAGCGCCTGATAGGTCGTCACGTTGAAGAACAACGTCCCGGCCGACTGGATCGTGGCCGTCCACCACGCCGCCCGCCCGCCGCCTGCCGAGCGGCGCTCGGGGAACGCGATCAGCGTCTGCACCGCTCCCCCGGCGGTGAAGAGGATCGAGCCGACGAAGAAGGTGATCCCGTCGGCCTCGGCTCCGACGAGCCTCACGTAGGCCGGGAACGGGCCGACGAGGAAGCATGCCGAGCCGAGCGCGAAGAACAGAGCCATGCAGCGCTCGCGACTCATGCGCCGAACGTTACGGGCCGGACGCCGCGGCGCCCGGCCCGTGTCGGACCGAGGTCAGACCGCGACGGTGACCCGCAGGAACGTCGCCGGGATCGATGTCGTCCCGTCCGCCCCGCTTGCGTTCTGCTCGTTGAAGAGCGCCTCGAGCTCGTCTTGCAGCTCGGGCTCGCGGCCGTCGCCTGCCGCCGCGGCGTAGGCGTTCATCGTCGGCCCGTAGTACGTCCTGAACTCGGCGAGGAGCTCCGACGGCGTTCCCGGGAAGTCGAACGTGTAGGTGTCGCGCTCGAACGAAACCCGTTCGGCGGGGACGCCGGCAGCGGCGAAGCGCTCGCTCACGTTCTCCTCGATCCCCCAGGTCATCGGGCTGACGAACCCGTCCGGCGGCGGCGGCGAGTACGCGGAGCTGATCCTCAGGATCTGGGCGACGAGCGTGGGGTCGCCGGGGATCCAGTTCCCCATCACGATCCGGCCTCCCGGCCGGGTCACGCGGACCATCTCCCTTGCAACATCGTTCGGCCTCGGCGCGAACATCGCGCCGAAGATGCTGACGACGAGGTCGAAGCTCGCTTCGTCGATCCCGGCGAGCTCGGATGCATCGCCCTCCTGGAACCGGCAGTTCCCGAGCCCGAGGCTCCGCGCGCGCTCGTTTCCCGCCTCGACGAGGTTCGCGGCGATGTCGACGCCGAGAACGTCCGCACCGAGCCGGGCCGCCGGGAGGGCGGTCGTGCCGTCTCCGCAGCCGAGATCGAGGACGCTCAGCCCGGGCGTGATCCCGAGCGTGCCGACGAGCGACTCGCCGCTTTCGCGCATGCTCGCAGCGATGCGGGTGAAGTCGCCCTTCTCCCACAGCGCCTTGTTGGGATTGGTTGCCGCGAGCGGCTGATTTGTCGTGGACATGTGTGATCGCTCCTTCGTTGATCGGAGGTCGGTGCGTGTCTCAAGCGGTGGCGGCGACCGGGTCGGGGCGGACGATGACCGTATCGGCGACGGGCACGATCTCGTCGACGGGCAGTTCGGCCGTCTCGGCGTGGCGGCGGACCGCATCGGGGCTCGTCGCCAGGTAGATGCAGACGGTCCCGAGCGTCCCGTCCGCCTCGGCCAGCACGTAGCTGCGAATCCAGCTGACGTCTTCCGGCATCTGCTCGTCGCCGACCTGCTTCGAGCGGATCGCGGCGGTCTCGAGCGCCTCGGGCGTCTGCCAGCCGTTGCGGCGAAGGATTGCGTAGGTGTTCATCGGTCAAGCCCTCCTCGATCGGTTTCGCGGGACGCTAGGCGACCGACCTTCCCAAATCCTTCCCGGTGCCCAGGCCAGAGCGGCCAGGCGCTTCTCGACCCGATTCGCGTCGAAGCGCCGTCCGCCCCGGTCGAATGCGTCCCGCGCAGCCTGGAGAAGCTCGCCGGCGTGCTCTCCGTCACCGGCTGCGTGAGCGAGCTCGCCGCGCGCCTCGTCGAGCGCCGCCGGCCACACCCCGCCCCCCCACAGATGCGATGAGCCTTCGGCCGCACGCAAGAACCCGGTTGCCTCCTCGAGTGCTCCGGCGCGGGCGGCGGCGATCGAGGCGGCCACCCCGAAAGCCGTGCCGCAGTAGGCGCAGACGAGCGGCTGCTCGCGGAGGTAGGCGCCTGCGTCTGCCAGGCGCTCGAGCCCGATAGCGGGATCGTCACTCGCGTGAAGGAGGGCCGCGTATCCGAGCGGTAGCAGGTGCCCGCTGAGCGGCGACCAACGTGAGAGGACGAGAGCGTCGGCGAAGAGCAAGTCGCCCTGGACGACGTCGCCACGCGCAAGTGCCGCCTCGCCGAGCCTCAGTCCGGCAAGGGCCTCGGCGCTGACGGCACCGATCTCGCGGCTCAGCGAAACGGCCTCGCGGAGCCTCACCTCCGCGTCGTCGGTCAGTCCCGTCGTGAGCGCGATCTCCCCGAGCACAGTCGCCGCAAAGACCTGAGCACGGCGGGCGCCGGAGCGGACGGCAGCCGCGTGAAGCTCGTCCACGACGACGCGTAGGTCGTCGAGCGGCTCTCCGCTCGTGAGCGCCATCTCGGCGATGCAGAAATGGCCATCGAAGAGGATGTCCGCGAGATCCGGCTTCGGAAGCGAGGAGTCGAGACCCGCCCGCAACGCGGCAGGCCAATCGCCCGAGCTATGAGCGACGACCGCCTGGATCTGAACGGCCATGCGGGCCTCGCGCGCCATCCCGCCTGCAACGGCCAAGGGCTCAGCCTCTGCGGCTGCACGTCGCGCCTCCGCCAGGTCCCCGCTGAACCACGCAGCGGCCGCCTGCGCGAGTAGATGCGCCACGTGCTCGCCGTCGGAGCCGGGCGCGAGCGGAGCAAGCGTCGCACGGGCCGAGCGCGGATCGCCGCCCGCGAGCTGCGCCCAGGCCTGGCGGATCCGGAGCGCCATCCCCTCGGGTCCCGCTGCCGCGGCGGCTTCGGCGTAGGCGGCCGACGCGCCACGGTCTCCGGTCGCCATCAGGAGGTCGGCGCGGGTCGCCAGCAGATCTGCGCGCTCGGCAATCGGGGCGTCCCGCAGCTCGGCCTCGACAGCCGTCAGGGCCTTGTCGAAAGCAGGACCGCCCGCGATTCGAGCGTGTAAGGCAAGCGTCCCCACGCTCGGTTTCAGGCCGAGCGCTCCGAGTGCGCCGATCAGCTGCTCGAAGGCCCGCAACGCTCCCAGCCGGTCGCCCGCCGCGAGCCGTGCGCGCATCACCTCGACCTGGGCCGCCTCATCGGCCGGATCTGCCTCGGCGAGCTCTTCCCATCGCCCGCCTGCGCGGAGCGCCGCGAGGAAACGAGCGCGCAGCGAGCGTCTTCGCTCCTCTGCCCAGGACGCGTACAGGTCATCGGGTAGAAGGTCTCCCCCGTACAGCTCCGGATCCGCGTTTGCCTCGAACCCCTCGACATCCGTCTCGACACGCGCCTCGGGCGCCAGCGACACGAGACCTCCGTGCAGCACGACCCCGCCCGGATCACCGAGCACCCGGCGGCCGAAGTGAGCCGCCTTGTGCAGGTTGGCCATCCCTGCCTCGGCCCCGAGTTGCGGCCAGAGCCCCTCCAGCACTCGATCCCGCGGCAGCCGGTGGCCCGGCGCCAGGGCGAGCAGCTTGACCAGCTCTCTGGCCCGCCCCTGCTTCCATTCTGCTGCGGGTACGGGCCGACCGTCGATCCAAACCTCGAATCCGCCCAGGAGGATCACCTCGACGCGTTCCACGCCGTCGATCATCCCACACGAAATCGACGAGGCGCGAGGATGCCCGGCGGGGCAACGGCGGCCCGGGCTTCGTTGCCGCACTGGATCCTGGACCTAGGGCTGCGCGTCCGCGCCGAGCCGCTCGGAGACGAGGCGGCGGATCGAGCGCTCGAACTCCGGCACCCGTGGACGGATCCGTTCGAAGTCGGAGTCGAAAAGCGCCAGTAGGAGCATGTCCGTGCGCGCGATCACCGTCGCCGTCCGCTGTCCGGTCACGAGGATCGCGATCTCGCCAACGGTGTCGCCGGGCCCCAGAACGTGTGCGCGTTCGCCCTCGCCGCCCAGGACTTCGGCCTCTCCTTGCTCCACGAAGTAGATGATGAGCCCGTCCTTGCCGGCGGAGATCAGCTCTGTGCCCGCCTCGATCCCGACGTCGTTCAGGACCGCGGCGAGCTCGTCGAGCTCGGTCGGAGGCAGGTCGGCGAAGGCCCGCAATCCGGCTGGCCGTCTCGGATCCATGGCGGCATCGTTGCACAGGGACATTCGAGGCAACCGCCGCGCCGGCTCGTGGCTCCTAACCGGCGACGAGCACTCGTACACCGAGCGCTTCGTAGGTCCCCCGGGCTCGTTCGTCGCGCGTCGCAAGCTCGGCGCCGTGTTCGAGAGCCGCGAGGGCGACGAGTGCGTCGTAGACGGCACCTCCGCTGATTCCGAGCTCGCTCAGCGTCTCCGCAACCCGCGCGGCCGACCCGCTTCCGAGCACCAACGGCTCACCGAATCGCTCCCGGAGCAGGCGAGCGGCATCGCCCGGCTCCAAGCGAACGTCGCCGGGAAGCCGTGTGAGGATGGAATATGTCTCCGCCAGGGCGTGCCCGCTGAGCGCGAGCTCGCGACCGCTCCACCACCGCACGACGTCATCGTGGGCTCGGTGTGTCTGGATGAGGAGCGGCACCGCGACGCTCGTGTCGACGCCGATCGGGCTCAGCGTCTGCCCGCGTCGACGAGTGCGAAGACGTCGGCGTCGTCGATCGACGTCTCACCGGTGGCGACGAGCACACCTCCTTGGTCGACGAGCAAGGCCGTACGCCCCGCCGGAATCAACTGAAGCCCGGCACCGTAGCGCGAGATGTCGAGGGTGGAGCCGGAAGTCAGTCCGAGGGAATCGCGAAGCGCCTTCGGAACCACGATCCTCCCTGCCGAGTCGATCGTCGTCTTCATTGGTAGAGCGCTACCATCAAAATGCCATTTGAGCCTACGCGGCTTTGCCCGGCAGGGGCCTGACCGTGAAACCGAGCTTTCCGAGCATCTTCACCGCGCCGGCCTTCCCGCCTTCGAAATCGCCCGAGGCGAGCCGCTCGCCGGTCGCGAGCTCGTACGCGGCCCCGAGAATCGCTTTCGGCGGGTAGCTTGGGTCCTCCCAGAGAAGCTCGTACGTCGTCGCAGGAGCGAACCCGCGTTCCGCGAAGAACTGCTTCTGCCCGAGCCGGTCGTACTCGCCTATCGCGCGCAGCACGTCGGCCTCGGTGACCCGGTTCCATGCGATCGAATGTGCCATCGTCTCCCCCAAGATCGTGATGGTCTGCAGCTAGAGGTGTGCCGGAGGAAACGTAGTCCAGTGTGGGGCTCTCCGCACTTCGACGGCACCGCGCGGGAAACTGACCGGAACGGAGCGCCGCACTCTGCAAGACTATTCGGCGTGTCCCGCCTCACGTTCCCGGCGGCCGCTCTGGCGGTCTCGGCCGTAGCGGCCGCAACGTTTCTTCCCGCCTCGGGAGCGGCGGCGCCTACCGGCTGGTCGGGCTCCGCCTCGTGCACGATCATGGTCAAAGGACCGGGCTACGAGCACTCGGAGACACAGAAGTGGCAGCTCGGCGGGCCCACCTCCGTCCGCGGGAGCTTCCAGTTCGTCCCGTCGCGCTGGACGGACACGGGCACCGGATCCTCGACTGTGACGGAGGGCGACCAGAGCAGGACCGCCACCTGGACAGTAAAGGCCGCGGCGCCAGGCCGGTTCCAGTTCGTGGTGAGGGCATCGGACGGCAAGCTCCTCATCGGCCAGGGGAACGCGCAACTGCGCGTCGCGAACGGCATCACCGGGACGCAACAGCTCACGCTCGCAGGCGTTCCCCAGACGCCCGGCACCGTCGGCCTCGAGGCCTTCGAGACCCAACTGCCGCGGATCGTCGTTTCCCCGACGAGGACGATCGTGCAAGGCTCGACGGGGCCGGCGCGAGTACAGGGCTCGTTCGGGCCGTTTCAGCCTGCGACCGCATCGGCTACGAAGGCATGCTCTTGGCGGTTCGCCAAGACGGCGAGCCTTCACCACTGACTTCTCGAGCCTCGCTTTTCGGCTATGACCCGGTGCGACCGTCGTCGGCGAGCTGCGCCCGGACCGCGCGCTGGACGTTGCCGTGGATCCGGTCGGGACCGATGCGATCGAGGACACCGTCTCTCGCGAGGACGATGCCGACCGCAGGCTTGAGCCGCGCGAGGCGCAGCTCGACGTGCAGGCTCTGGGTGTAGTCGAGGATCTCCGACAGCTTCGCGGCTCCCTGGGAGTCGACGAGATCCACGCCCTCGAGATCGAGCACGACGGCGTGCACCTGCTCGCCTTCCTGGGTGACGAGCGCCTGGATGCGCTCTTCGACCGCGTCGCCGGTCGCAAAGAAGAGACCGCCGTCCAGACGCACGACGACGATGCCCGGGAACGTCTCGTCTTCGGGGTTCTCGGTCAGGTCACGGAACACGTGCGTCCCCGGCTCGCGTCCGAGAATCGGCATGCCGGGAGTCGTGGCCAGATAGACGAGCCAGATGAGGGAGAGCGCGATTCCGATCACGACCCCGGCAAGCACGCCGGCCGAGAGGACGCCGAGAACGGCTGCGGCCGCGATCCAGAAGTCGAACCGCTTCACGCGGTAAAGGCGCCGGAGCTCGGGAAGATCGATCATCCCGAAAACGACCGCATCGATGATGATCGCTGCCAGCACCGCCTTCGGAAGCTTCGAGAAAAGCGGTGCGAGCGCAACGAGGGTCAGGATCACGAATCCTCCCGTGGCGAGGGACGCCATCGCGCTGCGCGCGCCGGCTGCCTCGTTCAGCGAGCTCGCGGAGAGGCTCGTCGAGACCGGCATCCCCTGGAAGACGCCCGAGGCCGCGTTCGCCATTCCCTGCGCCACCGATTCCTGGTTGATGTCGACGCGGTAGTGGTGGCGTACGGCGAAAGCGCGTGCGTCGCCTGCGGTCTGGGAGAAGCCGATCAGGAGCAGCCCCGCCGAGGCGGCGAGGATCGTGGAGTAGTGATCCTGAAAGACGGCGGCTCCCGGCAGCGTCGGCGAGGGAAGGCCCCGCGGTACGTGTCCGACGAGCGCGACGCCGTGCGTCTCCAGGTCGAGAAGCCACGTCGCCAGGAGGCCGGCGACGACGAGTACGAGCGCTCCGGGCACGCGGGGCGCGGCGAAGCGCAGCCCGACGATGAGCGCAAGCGCGAGCACTCCGATCAGCAGTGTCGTCCAGCTGATCCCGCCGAGCCCTCGAATCCACGACGAGAGCTCCTGCCAGACGTTGTCGCCCGAGCTCGACGTGCCGGTCAGCTTGGGCAGCTCCCCGACGACGACGTCGACGGCGGCGCCGGCGAGGAACCCCGTCGCGACGGCGCGGGAGAGAAAACGTGCGATCCACCCCATGCGCAGGATCGCGAGGAGCAGGAAGAGCCCGCCCGTCACGAGCGTGATCGCCGCCACCAACTCGGCCGCCTGGCCGCCCTTCACTCCTGTGAAGAGCACCGCGCCGCCCGCCACCGCAGCGAGCGAGGAGCTCGGCCCCGTCGAGATCTGCCGCGAGGTGCAGAAGAGCGCGTAGACGATCGCACCGGCCGCGGCCGCGTAGAGGCCGTTCTGCACCGGCACGCCCGCGATGCCCGCGTAGCCGAGGTCCTTCGGCACGATCATCGCCGTCACCGCGATCCCGGCGAGCACGTCCCCACGGAGCATCGACCGGTCGTAGCGAGGCAGCCATTCGACGATCGGAACGAAGCGACGGAGACCAGGGCTCGGGATCTCCGGCATGCGCCAATCCTCTCAGACCTCGGCGAGCGCAGATACGAGCCGGGAGCGCGAGGCTGAGATCGGCCAGGGTCGTGACGATTGCCGTCGGCGTACGTTCTGCGCGCGCTCCTCCCCCGAGCGGGCGCGAACCCTGGAATGAACCGAAGCCCGGGAATCGAACCTGCAGACGATTCCCGCCGAGCTCGTCGGCCGGGACGGCTCGGTCCGATGAGCCGGCCGGCGTGGCGCGCGTCCGAAGTGCGCAGTGGAGCCAGGGTTGAGCGCTCGTTGACCACCGCGGGCACGAGCGGCGAAAAGCGAGACGTTTGCAGTTTCGACGACCCGGGTCGATAATCGCGGAAACGGGGTGCGATCAACTCTCGGAGGGACGCCATGACCGTTCGCCGACGGACCGGGGTCTTCATCGCCAACGGCGGCCGTGCGAGCCCGCGGAGGGATTGGTGTTGAGCTCCATGCCTCCGATGCTGGAGTCGGGCGAGCGAGCCGCCCCGGAGAGGCTGTCCGTGGGTGCCTGACGGGGTCGGCATCGGGAGCGTCCTGCTCAAGGGCCGCTACGAACTGCTCGAGCTCGTCGGCGTCGGAGGTGAGGCTCGCGTGTGGAAGGGACTCGATCGGCAGCACGACCGCGTCGTTGCTCTGAAGACGATGCCGGCGGGCACCGACGAGGGTCGCGCGGAGCTGCTGCGCGAGGCGCGGGTCCTGCTCGGCTTGGCACCGCATCCGTCGCTTCCGCTGGTGCGGGACGACTTCTTCGAGGGCGACAAGTATGTGATCGTCCTGGACTGGGTCGACGGAATCGACCTCGCGAGGCTGCTCCGGGCAAGCGGCACTCCCGGGCTCGCAGTCTCGAGCGTCCTGATGTACCTGGCCGACGCCGCAGAGGCGTTGACCGTCCTGCACACCCAGGAACCGCCGGTCATCCACGGCGACGTCAAGCCCGCCAACCTGATCTTGACGCGTGGCGGCCGCGTCAAGCTGGTCGATTTCGGGCTGTCATCGACGCCCGGGACGGAAGGCCAGCACCGGGGCACGGCAGGCTACCGCGCGCCCGAGCTGCTCGGCGGCGCATCGCCCTCGCGCGCAAGCGACGTGTACGCCTTGGCCGCCACCGCCTATTCACTCCTGACCGGTGCGCCGGCCACCGACCTCGAGGCCGCCTGGGAAGGTCTCGACGCAGTGCATGCCGCCTCGCTGGCGACGGGGATCCGGGCCGGCCTCGCGGCCGATCCCGCCGATCGCCCGGCCACTCCAGGCGAGCTGGTCGAGCGCTTGCGCTCCGGCTGGGCCTCGACCCTCCCGACCGGGGTGCTGACGTTCGTCATGTCCGACATCGAGGGCTCGACGGCGCTCTGGGACACACAGCCGGAGGCGATGGCGCGCGCGCTCGTCCGCCACTACGAGCTGATCGCCCGCGTCGTCGAGGAGCACGGCGGCCACTTCCTGGAATCGATGGGCGAGGGTGACTCCACGGTGTCGGTGTTCGAATCGGCATCGGTGGCAGCGAGAGCAGCGATCGACGCGACGCGGGCCCTCGCAGAAGTGACCTGGCCGAACGGCGCCTCGCTCAAGGCCCGGTTCGGGCTCCACACGGGCGAGGCCAAGAAACGTGGCGGCATCCACTACGGCCCCGCGGAGGCGTACTACGGGACGACCTTGAATCTCACCGCTCGAGTCCGCGCGGAAGCGACCGGGGGCGAGGTCCTGCTCTCGGAGACCAGCGCGAGGCTCGTGAGCGGCAACCTTCCGCCGGGGTACGCGCTCATCGATCTGGGCCCACACAACCTGAAGGGGATCGAGAGACCGGAGACGATCAAGGCGCTTGCGGGTCCCGGTCTGACGACGACGCAGGCCGCCGCCGAATGCCCCTATCGCGGCCTGCTGGCCTTCGAAGCGGGCGATCGCCGTCTCTTCTTCGGTCGCGAGCAGGTGGCCGCCGAGCTTCTGACGCGCATCGGGCCCGGTCGGCTGCTGGCGGTGGTCGGCGCATCGGGAAGCGGGAAGTCCTCGCTGCTGCGGGCCGGCATGCTCGCGGCCGTACGAGCAGGCGAGACTCCCGCCGCCGGCGCGGCTCGGCTGATTACGCCTGGAGCCGAGCCGCCGCTCGACCTCGACGGCAGCGACAACGAACTCCTGATCGTCGATCAGTTCGAGGAGCTGTATACGCAGTGCCACGACGTCGAGCGCAGGGCGCGATTCATCAGTGCCCTCCTCGCTCGCCGAGGTCCCGTCGTGATCGGCGTCAGGGCCGACTTCTACGGGGAGATGAGCGCCGATGCCGAGCTCGCCGGCGCCGTCGCTCGCAACCAGGTCCTGCTCGTCCCGATGCGAGACGACGACCTGCGGCGTGCGATCGCCGAACCGGCCCGGCTTGCCGGGCTCAGGGTCGAGGCCGGCCTCATCGACCTCGTGCTGCGGGACGTTGCCGGCGAGCCTGGGGCCCTGCCGCTGATGTCCCACGCGCTGCAGGAGACCTGGGAGCGCCGCGACGGACGGACGCTCACGGTCGACGCCTACCAGGAGAGTGGCGGCGTGAGCTCGGCCGTCGCCCAGACCGCCGATGCGGTCGTCGGCGAGACTCCGGAGCAGGACCGGCCGCTCCTACGCGACATTTTCCTGCGCCTGACCGAGATCGGCGATGACGCTGACGACACCCGGCGACGGGTACTGATCGAGGACCTCGTCCCACAGGGAGGCTCCGCCGAGGCGGTCAGGACGCTGCTCGGGCGTCTGGCGGCGGCCCGGCTCGTGATCCTCGATCAGGGCACTGCCGAGGTCGCGCACGAGGTGCTCATTCGCCGCTGGCCGACTCTGCGAAGGTGGCTGGAGGAGGATCGCGACGGGATACGCCTGCATCGGAGGCTCGGCGACGCCGCCCGGCTCTGGGAGGCCGCGGGTCGGGAGACGGCCGACCTCTACCGCGGCACTCGACTCGATGCGGCCGTTGAGTGGGCGGGAGCGAACGATGGTCGGCTCAACTCGACCGAGCGGGACTTCCTGACCGCGAGTGTCGACGAGTCGGCTCGCACGCAGCGCCGCCAACTCAGGGAGAACCGGCGCCTCCGTCGCGCGCTGATCGCCGGCGCGGCGCTCCTGGTCGCAACGCTCGCGCTGCTCGTGTTCGCACTGGTGAGCCGCCACGACGCGGTCCGGGCAAGCGCGGTTGCTCGGTCGCAGGCGATCTCGGCGGAGGCCGAGAGTCAGGTCGTTCGCGACCCGCAGCGCGCGTTGCTGCTTGCGCGTGTGGCTTTGGCGACCGCCGCCACCCCGGCGGCGGAGCTCGCCGTCTCAGAAGCACTCGACGCGAACACGGTCCGCGCCCAACTCCCCTCGTTCGGTGTCCAGGCGTGCGAGACGTCCAACTACCTCTACCTGCTCGACGACGGACGAGTCGCGGTGGACAACGACTGCGACGGCGAGGTGGTCTTCGGCGACCTGGTGCACAAACGGATCACACGGCGCATCCGCGTCGGCCGAACGTCGACGGACATGGTTCTCGACCCGAGCGGACGAACCCTGACGGTCGCCACCGGGCGCAGCCTGGTCGATGTCGACGTTCGTTCGGGTGCCGTCAAGCGCATCCTCACCGCGCCGTTTCCGATCACCTACGTCGCGATCGGCCCACCCGGCCGTTATCTGGCCATCACCGACGGCGTGACGGTCGCGCTCGTCAACCCCCGGACTCGCCGGCTGCGGGTGATCGCCCACGGCGACGCCAGCGTCAACAGCGTCGTGCGGATGCGGTGGGCCTCCGCCGGACGATCTGCTGATCGCGACGAGCGGGCAGAGCCGGGGCCGGGGCGACCTGCTACCCGGTCTGAGCACGCTCGATGTCGTCAACGGGAAGCGCGTCGGCATCCCGCTGCCGGTGCCTCCGCACCACCTCGCCTCGATCGGGTTCTTCAACATCTCCCCGGATCTGAGGACGTGGTTCATCACCGGCACCGACATCAACGCCGGCAACAACGGCGAGATCGCGACGACGTGGGCGGTCAATGCCAAAACGCAGCGGGTCCGCTGGGTCGCGAGCGGGCCCGTGGGCGCCGCCGCCAACTCGGTCCAGCCCTCGCCCGACGGCCGGCTAGTGGGCGTTGGGTACAGCCAGGGTGCAATCGACGTCCTCGATGTGAAGACCGGGCGGCTCGTCGTGCGGGACGCGAGCAGCAGCAGCATCGTTGCGGGTTGGATGGCATTCCCGCCGGGAGACCGCTCGCTGGTGACGGTGACGCTCGACGGCGTCCTCCGGATCTGGGCCACGCGCGGCAGTGAGCAGCTCCGTCTGCAGGCGCCCTCGGACCCGGCGGTCGACTTCACCGACAATGGCAAGGATCTGGTGCTCCTCGGCGACCGGAGTGAGATCGTCGACCGGCTTACCGGACGCGTCGTCCGCCGCTTCCCAGGCTTCCCGACCGAGAGCGTCTTCAACACCTGCAACTCTGCGTGCTTCGCGGGCTCTCCAGGGCTGAAGCTGCTGACGTATCTCGATCCAGCCTCGGCGACTCCCCGCATCATCGAGATCAACGGCCGATCGGGGCGCCGCACCGCGAGTGTGACAGTGCCGCGCGTCGATGCACAGGGCGTTGCTCCCGACGGCCGGATCGCGGTCGCGTATGTCGACGGCGATCGACTCGAGGCCCGGTTGATCGATCCGCACACGGGTCGGATTCGCGTCATGCAGGCCGGCCAGAGCAGCCTCGGCTGCGCCGCCACGACCCCATCGTTCACACCGGACGGCCGGCTCATGGCGATCGTCGACGGCTGCATCCACGTGGTGGTGTGGAATCTCCAGACAGGCCGGGTGATCCGTACGGTCGTGCTCCCCGACCGCCCGAACGCCTCGAGCGCCGCCGGCGGCGGTGCCACCGCAAGTGGGGCCGACCTCTCACCGGACGGCCGCTACGTCCTCGTCGCGCTCGAGGGCGGCGGGCTCGTCCGCGTCGACCTCACCACCGGGAGCTTCGTCGAGTTTCCCGGCACCCAGACCATTGCGAAGGCCCTCGCGATCTCTCCCGACGGACGGTGGTACGCGATCGGCCGTGAGGACGGGACAGTCGACGAGTACGACGCCCGATCGCTGCAGCTCGTGCGACACCACACGCTCGACAGCCCTGTTGAGACGCTCGTCTTCTCGCCGGACAGCAGGGAACTCGCCGTCGAGGACACGAGCAACGTCGTTTGGGTCTGGGACACGTGCTCCATCTGCGAGAACGCCACCCGGCTGGCCCAGGTCGCGGCTCGTGAGAGCGTTCGCGAGCTCACCCCGAGCGAGCGGGCCACCTTCGACGTCGGCGGGTAGCTCGGTTTCGCGACGTCACCCTGCGCACCTCGGCGTCGAAGGGCGGAGTCTCTCGCCCGGCAGCGAGCGAGGCACTTCGCGGCCCGCGGTACGCTATCGAGCGGATCGTCGCCGATGCTCCACTCGATCCTTTCACGCGAATCGGACGGCCGCGTCGTGCCTCGAGCCGACGGAGGGGACGCCGCCGAATCGGCCCGGTGAGCGAAAAAATGGAGGCGGCGGGAATCGAACCCGCGTCCGCGGACGCACCGACCGAGCGTCTACAAGCTTAGGCTGCGCTTGAAGTTTCGCCCGGACAGCTGGTTCGCAACCTACCTACTGCCGGGCTAGCCATCCTGTGGTCTCGCGCCGCCGGCGATTGGCTTTCCTTTGGCGCCAGCCCGTTTTCTGATGCCGGAGTCCCGAACCACGGGCCGAGTTCGGGGCGACACGCTGCGCTAGGTGTTTAGGCTAGGCAGCGAGTGCGAGGTTATTTTCCGCACTTGCGTTGTTTTTCCGGTTGTTTTGAGAGGCCGACCGGAGACCTCTGCTTGCAGCTCCGCCGGAGAACCGACCACGTCGAAACCATGGCGCCCCCGTATGTGTTTGTTGACACATGTTAGCCGGGATCAGGGATGCCGGACGCCCTCGCGGAGCATCGTGGTCGCTTTCGCGACCCGCGACTGCCTCGTCTCGGCGCGCTTCGCCCCCTCGATCCAGCGGGCGTACTCCTTCTGGTGCGTGAAGGAGAGCGAGTCGAAGAACGCCCGTGAGCCCTTGTCGAGCGCCGCGGCGAGGTCGGCCGGGAGCTCGATCGTGCGCGGCTCCTCGTCGAGGACGAGCTCGACGTCCACGCGCCGGCCGGGCGAGACCCCGGTCCCGGCGCGGGCTTCCCGATTGAGACCGATGAAGACACGGCCCCCCATCGCCGCCACCGTCGTCCTGAACGTGTAGCCGTTGATCGTGACGCGCACGGGGCGCGAACCTTGCCGAGCTCCTGCTTCGGGTCGAACGGCAGGTCGAAGCCGAGCGCCGGCGGATGATCGGTGATCTCGGCCTCGAATCGCACGCCTCACCCGGCCTGCGCGGCTGCCGCAACGAGCTTCGCCGGGGCGATCTCCGCAAAAGCGTCTTCCGCGATCCCGGCGAGCTCGTTCCAGTCGACGCCCCTGTCGAGCCGCACGCCGAGCCAGCCGCGGTGGCCGACATACGGTGGGACGAAGAACTTGTCCGGATCGGCTTCGACGAGCATCGCCTGGACGCCGTCCGGGGCCGCGCACCAGATTGCGAAGCGGCCGTCGCCGTGGTGATCGGTGTGCACCATCACGAACGGCTTCTTGCCGCGGACGAAGAATGTGGGGGCGCCGTGGCTCAGGCGCTCCTCCACCTCCGGCAGCCCGAGGCAGATGCCCCGGAGCCGCTCGAGAGTGCGCTTGCGCTCCTCTGGGCCCATCAGCGCCTCGACTTGAGCGCACGCTCGATGTCGCGCTTCGCGTCACGGTCGGCGACCGTGCGGCGCTTGTCGCGGACGTCCTTGCCGCGCGCTAGCGCGAGCTCGATCTTCACGCGGCCGTCCTTGAAGTAGAGGCGTGTCGGGACGAGCGTCAGGCCCTTCTCGCGGATCTGGCCGTAGATCCGATCGATCTCGCGACGGTGGAGCAGTAGCTTGCGCGTGCGCGTCGGATCGTGATTCGCGCGGTTTCCCTGGTCGTAGACGGCGATCTCGGCACCGTGCAGCCACGCCTCGCCGTCGCGCACGTCGGCGTAGGCCTGCCCGAGCACGGCGCGGCCGTCGCGGAGCGACTTCACCTCGGTGCCCGTGAGCACGAGCCCCGCCTCGACCCGGTCGAGCAGCTCGTACTCGTGCCGGGCCTTGCGGTTGTCTGCGATCAGCTTCTCGGCCATCCCGCGTCGATTGTAGGCTCGACGCTACTTCCGGCCGCGGCCGCGGCGGCCCCCGCCGCTCTTCTTCTTCGCCGCCGGGGGCTTTCGGTCTTGCGGCTTACGCGGGGGGCGGCCGCCCTGGCCGGCGGGCGCGAGCTCGACCTTGCCCTCGCTGCGGGTGATCGACTCGATCCGGACCGCGATCGGGTCGCCGAGGCGATACCGCTTGCCCGATCGTCTCCCGACGAGGGCCGTTCCGGTGTCGTTCAGCTCGAAGAACTCGCCGGGGAGTTTCCGGGCCGGCAGCATCCCCTCGAAGACCTCCCCGAAGCGGATGAAGAGGCCCGAGCCGATCATCCCGACGATCTCGCCCTCCCAGGGCCCCTCCCAGCCGCGCTCGAGGAGCGTCTCTTCGAGCAGCCACGCGAGGCAGATGTCGTCGGCGAGGTACTCGAGCTTCGCCGCCTCGCGCTCCCGGGCCGAGGTCTCCTCGGCGAGCGACGAGAGGTCACCCGGCACCGTCTCGTCGCGGTCGCCGAGCTCACGGAGAAGCGCTCGGTGAACGACGAGGTCGGGATAGCGCCGGATCGGTGAGGTGAAATGGCAGTAGGCGCTGCTCGCAAGCCCTGAGTGGCCGAGATTCGCCGGGTCGTAGCGCGCCTGCTTCAGCGAGCGGAGGATGAGCGTCGGAAACGCCTCCCTCCCACGCCCCGACTGCGCGACGTACTCGGTGACGCGCCGGGAGATCGCCCCGGCGAGATCGGCCGCCTCCTGCGGCGAGAGCTGCTTCGGCGCGGGCGGTGTCGGCACCTCGAGATCTGCGAGCTGGCTCAGGAGCCGCATGATCGACTGGGGATCCGGGCGCTCGTGAACCCGGTAGAGCGCCTTGCGGCCGCGCGAGGACAGGAGCTCGGCGACGTGCTCGTTCGCCCGGATCATCAGCTCCTCGACGAGCATGTGGGCGTGCGGCTCGCTCTCGAACCAGGCGCGTTCGACGCGCCCGTCAGCGAACGAGAAGGCGACCTCCGGCGAGGTGATCTCCAGTGCGCCGCGAGCGAAGCGCGCCGCGCGGAGCGCGACCGCGAGCTCGGCATTCAGGTCGAGCTGCTCGAGGATCTCGGGCTCCGCGTCCCGCCGCTCGGCCTGGCCGTAGGTCAGACGCGCGTTCGAGTTGATCACTGAGCGATAGAAGATCGGCTCGCCGGCCGGCGGCATCTCGACGGTCACACACAGACGGTCGAGATGCGGGCGCAGGGAGCACGCGTCGTCGGAGAGCTCGTGCGGCAGCATCGGCGCGACGAGGCCCGGGACGTACGTCGAGAGCGCGCGCTCGGCGGCGCCCAGGTCGAGCGCCGAGCCTGCCGGGACGAAGAACGAGACGTCTGCGATATGCACCCAGGCCCGGATCCCGTCCGGCTCGCGACGAAACGAGAGCGCGTCGTCGAAGTCCTTCGCGGTCTCCGGGTCGATCGTGATCGTCGTCAGCTCGCGCAGGTCGACACGGCCCTCGAGAGTCGGCTCCGGCTCGTCGTAGTGCTCGAACCTGCGCAGGGCGCCGTGCTCGACGAGCAGCGCCTCGAGCACGTTCTCGATCCGGTCGGCGCTTCCGAGCACCCGCTCGACCCGGGCGCGGCCCTTCCCCGTCCGGATGACGGCGAGATCGCCCTTGCGCAGGCTCCCGGCAGCGCCTTTCGGGTCGAGAACGATTGGCACGCCCGGGGAGAAGTACGGCTCCCCGGAGAGCAGCTTGCCGCGGCGGCCTACCTCTACCACGATCGGCATCTCGTCGGCGGCGCCCGGCATGCCCGCGAGGCTACGGGTTCAGGAGCGAGTCACGCGGGATGGAGCCGGCGGCCCTAGACCTTCAGGAATCGCCGGACGGTCAGGCCCGAGCCGATCGCGCCGAGTGCGAGCCCGATCCCGAGCAGGATGAGCGCCGTGACCGGGAACGCGACGGCATGCACATCGGAAGGCGTCGAAAAGGCGCTGTTGAGGATCGCCGGGACGGCGACCTCTCTGCCGATCAGCAGCAGCAGCACCGCGAGCAGCGCGCCGCCGAGCCCGCAGAGCAGGCCCTCGATCATGAACGGGCCGCGCACGAACCAGTTCGTCGCGCCGACGAGCTTCATCACCTCGATCTCGCGGCGTCGCGAGAAGATCGAGAGGCGGATCGTGTTCGCGATCAGGAGCGAGGCCGAGACGAGCAGGATCGCGACCGCGATCAGGAAGATCGCCTCGACCCAGTGGGCGAAGCGAAGGATGCGGTTCGAGTCGCGGGTGTCGCGCAGGACCGTCTCCACTCCCGGCGCGAGCGGGTGAAGGCTCGCGTAGAGCTTCCCGACATCCTCGCCGCGCTTCGGCGTCACCTCGAGCACGTCCGGGAACGGGTTCCACGGAACCGAGTCGACGAGCAGCCGGCTGCGACTTGCGCATCTCCTGCAGCGCGACGCTCTTCGGAGATGAACTTCATCGAGCCGACGAGCGGATTCGACTGGAGGCTCCGCGCGACCGCGTTCTCCTGCGCCTCGTCGCCTGGCCGCCCTTGTCGGAGTTCATCTTGAACTCGACCCTCATGCTGATCTCGTGCTTCACATGGTTCGACCAGGAGAGCGTCAGGGTCCCGAGCGCGATCAGGAGCCCGAGCAGGAACATCCCGATCAGGACGGTCATCATCGCCGCGAACGTCGTCGAGAGATTGGCGCCGAGGCTCCGCCACGCCTCGGAGACGAGAAGTCGCAGCCTCATTCGCCCGTGTAACCCCCGCGGCGCTCGTCGCGGGAGAGGCGCCCGCCTTCGAGCTGGATCACGCGCTTGCGCATCTTGTCGACCATCTCGCGGTCGTGGGTGACCATCAGGATGGTCGTCCCCGACATGTTGATCCGGTAGAGGAGCTGCATGATCCCGACGGAGGTATCCGGGTCGAGGTTGCCGGTCGGCTCGTCGCAGACGAGGAGCGGCGGGTGGTTCACGAACGCGCGGGCGATCGAGACGCGCTGCTGCTCTCCGCCCGAGAGCTCGTCCGGCAGCGAGTTCATCCGGTTCGAGAGGCCGACCATCGACAGCACCTCGGGAACCTTCTTCCGGATCGCGCTGCGACCCTCGCCCTGGACCTTGAGCGCGTAGGCCACGTTCTCGGCGGCCGTTCTGTTCGGGAGCAGCTTGAAGTCCTGGAAGACGCAGCCGATGTTGCGCCGGAGCATCGGGACCTTCGAGCGCTTGAGCCTCGTCAGGTCGCGACCGCCGACGACGATCTTGCCCTTGCTCGCCTCGAGCTCCTTCAGGAGCAGCCGGACGAGAGTCGACTTGCCCGAGCCGGAGGCGCCGACGACGAAGACGAACTCGCCCTTGTCGATGTGGAAGGTCACGTCGTCGAGCGCGACCACGTCCGGCTCGTACACCTTCGTCACGTTGTCGAACACGATCATCGACCCCGGGCCCGGCGAGCTCTGCTCGGGTACCGAAGGCGGGTCGGCCAGCGCCGTGCCAGTCGGTGAGAGTATGAGGTCTCGATCGTCCACGTTATGAATCGGTGCCTCGCTCATGCCGGACACCAAGGGCGAAGAGTCGGGAAAGCATAACCCATTTGGCTACCCGACCCGCCCGGCAGCCTTCGCCAGCAGGTAGGAGTGGATGAACGGATCGAGGTTCCCGTCGAGGACGCCCTGCGTATTTCCGGTCTCGTAGCCGGTTCGCGCGTCCTTGACCTGTTGGTAGGGATGGAGGACATACGTTCGGATCCACTCGCCGCCGAAGCCGGTGTTCGCGGCGCCTCCACGTTCCTTCGCCATCATCGCCTCTCGCTCCTCCTCGGCCCGCTCGACGAGGCGCGACTTGAGGACGCGCATCGCGGTCTGCTTGTTCGCCGACTGCGATCGCTCGTTCTGGCACTGCACGACGATCCCGCTCGGCAGATGCGTGATCCGGACGGCGCTGTCGGTCTTGTTCACGTGCTGCCCGCCCGCGCCCTGGGCGCGATAGGTGTCGATCTTCAGGTCGCCCTCGTCGATCTCGACGTCGGTGTCGTCCGGCAGGAGCGGCGCGACGATCACGGTCGCGAACGACGTCTGCCGGCGGTGCGCCGAGTCGAACGGCGAGAGCCGCACGAGCCGGTGCTTGCCGCGCTCGGCCTTGAGGATCCCGTAGGCGTTCTCGCCTCCGATCGTGAACGTCGAGCTCTTCAGGCCGGCCTCCTCACCGGGGCTCGTGTCGAGCAGCTCGACCTTGAACCCGCGGCCGGCGGCCCAGCGCTCGTACATCCGCATCATCATCTCCGTCCAGTCCTGAGCGTCCGTGCCGCCGGTGCCCGACTGGAGGGTGACGACCGCGTCGTCGGCGTCGTAGTCGCCGTTGAACTGCGCCGCCTCCTCGAGCCGCTCGAGCTCCGCGGTGAGCGGGCCGATCGTGGCGGCGATCTCGTCTCCCATCGACGGCTCGAGCTCGTACAGCTCGCGCGCGTCCTCGTAGTCGCGCGTGAGCCGCTCGTAGGTCTCGAGCCGCTCCGAGACGCGCGCGTGCTCGGTGCTGATCTTCTGCGCCGAGGCCTGGTCGTCCCAGAATCCCTGGCGCGCTCATTGCCGATTCGAGCTCGGCCTGACGTGACTTCAGCTTGTCCGGGTCAAAGGTAATCACGGACCCAGAGAAGCTGGGTCCCGATCCCTTCGAGCTGCTCGGCAAGCGGTGCGTCTGACTCGGCCATCGCCGCTAGATGGTACCGGCCGAGCCGGTACGCAGCCCGTGGAGCGGTCACTCCGCGACGTTCAACCCGGCTGTCGGCACTCCAAGCCGCTCGCGGCCCCTCCGCGCAGCGGAGGCAAGGTGCCCAGAACACACAGCCGGGCGCGAAGCGTCCGACCTCCTGATTCCGGCCCAAGCCGCGGTCTATGCGCCGTGGCAGCGCTTGAACTTCTTGCCCGAGCCGCACCAGCAGGGGTCGTTGCGGCCGACCGAGCTCGTGCTCGGACTTCACGACCGGGACCGGGCGGCCGGCGGGGCGCCGTTCCCCTGCATCGCCATCCCGTTCGGGCTGCCGCCTGCGGCGGCCATGGCCTGGGCGCCGGCGACCGTCTCGTGCTGGTAGTTGAGCGCGGTGCCGCCGTTTCCCTGCTGGCCCGGCGGGAGCTGGCCGTTCCCGTTCGACCCGTCGCCGGCCTCGATCTGCGCGTGGAAGAGGAGCGCGACGACCTCCTCGTGGATGAGGCGGCTGAGGTCCTGGAACATCGCGTGGCCTTCGTTGCGGTACTCGACGAGCGGATCCTTCTGCGCGTGGCCGCGGAGGTGGATGCCCTCGCGCATGTAGTCCATGTTCTCGAGATGCTCGCGCCAGCGGACGTCGACGACCTGGAGCACCATGAACCGCTCGAGGTCGCGCATGAGGCCCTCGTGGATGCCCTCGATCTGGCGTTCTCGCTCGAGGTAGGCGTCGGTGGCGTCGTCGAGGAACTCGGCGACGATCGCGTTGCGGTCGAGCCCCGCGCAGCTCCTCGGCGGCGACGCCGGTGCCGTACAGCGCGTCCATCGCCGCGACGAGCTCGCCGAGATCCCAGTCGTTCTCGATCTCCGCCGAGGTGTAGGCCTCGACGACGTTCTCGATCACCTCGGGCAGCCAGATCTCCTTGATCTCCTCGGAGAGGTCCTGGCCTTCGAGCACGGCGCGGCGCTGCGCGTAGATGACCATGCGCTGGGCGTTCATCACGTCGTCGTACTTGAGGACGTTCTTGCGCTGGACGAAGTTCTGCTCCTCGACCTTCTTCTGCGCGTTCTCGATCTGGTTCGAGAGGATCTTCTGATCCATGGGCTGGTCGTCCGGGACCTTGAACCGGTCCATGATGTTGTAGAGCCGGTCGCCGGCGAACAGGCGCACGAGGTCGTCCTGGCCCGAGAGGTAGAAGCGCGTCTCGCCGGGGTCTCCCTGGCGGCCCGAGCGGCCGCGGAGCTGGTTGTCGATGCGGCGGGCCTCGTGGCGCTCGGTGCCGAGCACGTAGAGCCCGCCGAGCCCGCGGACCTCGTCGTCGATCTTGATGTCGACGCCGCGGCCGGCCATGTTCGTCGCGATCGTGACCGCGCCGATCTGACCTGCGTCCTTGATGATCTCGGCCTCGCTCGCGTGCTCCTTCGCGTTCAGCACCTTGTGCGGGACGCCCTGGCGCTTCAGCAGCTCGCTGAGGAGCTCCGAGGTCTCGACGGCGATCGTCCCGACGAGCACCGGCTGGCCCGTCGCGTGGCGCTCCTTGATGTCGGCGACGACGGCGGTGAACTTGCCCTCGACCGTCTTGAAGATCAGGTCGTTCTCGTCGCTTCCGGGCGACGTCGACGTTCGTGGGGATCGGGACGACCTCGAGGCCGTAGATCTCGACGAACTCCTTCTCCTCGGTCTTCGCGGTGCCGGTCATCCCGCCGAGCTTGTCGTAGAGCCGGAAGTAGTTCTGGAGGGTGATCGTCGCGAGGGTCAGGTTCTCGTCCTGGATCGCGACGCCCTCCTTGGCCTCGACGGCCTGGTGGAGGCCCTCCGACCAGCGTCGCCCTTCCATGATCCGGCCGGTGAACTCGTCGACGATCTTGACCTCGCCGTCCTCGATCACGTAGTCGGTGTCGCGCTTGAAGAGCGCCTCCGCCTTGAGCGCCTGCTGGAGATGGTTCACGAGCTGGACGTTCTCGGGCGCGTAGAGGTTCTCGATCTTCAGCGCGCGCTCGACCTTCTCGATCCCGGACTCGGTTGCCGAGACGGTCTTGTGCTTCTCCTCGTAGAGGTAGTCGTACTCGTGCTGGAGCTCCGCATCCTCGACCTTCGATCCCTTCGAAGCGACGCCGCTGGAGGCCGCGGGCGATCCGCGCCATGTCGGCGTAGACCTTGGCGGCGCCGGTCGGCTCGCCGGAGATGATCAGCGGCGTGCGCGCCTCGTCGATCAGGATCGAGTCGACCTCGTCGACGATCGCGTAGCGATGGCCGCGCTGGACGATCCCGTCGAGCGAGATCGACATGTTGTCGCGGAGGTAGTCGAAGCCGAACTCGGAGTTCGTCCCGTAGGTGATGTCGGCCTCGTAGGCGGCCTTGCGCTTTGCGAAGTCCAGCTGCAGCTCGGCCTCGATATGGGCGACGGTCATGCCGAGGCGCTCGTAGACGCCGCGGTTCCACTCGGCGTCGCGCCTGGCGAGGTAGTCGTTGACGGTGACGAGGTGGACGCCCTGGCCGAGGATCCGCCCGTCGGCGCGTCTCCACGGTCGGGAGCGCGTTCAGGTACAGCGCGAGGCTCGCGACGAAGGTCTTGCCCTCGCCGGTCTTCATCTCGGCGACATCGCCCTCGTGCAGCACGATCCCGCCCATCATCTGGACGTCGAACATGCGCTGGCTCGACTCGCGGAGGCGCGCCTCACGGACGGCAGCGAACGCCTCGAAGAGGAGGTCGTTCAGGTCCTCGCCGTTTGCGAGCCGCTCCCTGAACTCGACGGTCTTCGCCTTCAGCTCCTCGTCGGAGAGCGCCTGGAACTCCGGCTCCAGCGTCGCCACGTAGGCCGCCTGCTGCTGGATGCGCTTCATCCGGCGCCCCTCGCCGAAGCGGAAGAACTTCTCGAAGCCGTCGCCCATCTCTGCCATGACTACAGGGTATCGGCTGGCCCCGGGCAGATTGAGCCGACGTCTCGAGCAGCCGGACAGCGGATCGCTCCCTCAGAGTGGATCCACCTCGACCTCGAACGCATCGCCGGCGATCCGGCGCGCCCGGACGACGTGCTCGTCGCGCTCGAGTGCCGGAACCGAGCCGTGCTGCGGCACACCGTCGACGACGAGCGTCCGCTCGCCGGCGTGACTCGAGAGCTCGAGCTCATCGCCCTCGACGTCCGGGAGCCGGACCACCTCGATCCGCCGCGCCGCGACCGCCCAGCGATCTCGGTCCCGCCGGACCGCCTCGGCACGATACGGGCGGGCGACGTCCCGCTCGACGACGGCGGCGAGCGGCGAGAGATCTCCCTCCGCGCCCTCGCGGACGAGCTCCGTCGGCCGAGATCGCGACGAACTCCAGCCGCTCCCCGTGCAGATCGGGAGCCTGCGCCATCCTCACGACGTCCCACTCGCGAACGCGATGGACCCCGTGGATGCCCGAGGCGTCCCACGGAGAGCGGCTGAGCTCCGGACCGGGCGCGGCCGGGTTGCCGGCCGGCGGCGTGCCGTCGAGCTCCAGCCCGCCCTCTCGAGCGAGCTTCGCGTGCAGCGGCTCGCGCCGCCGGAAGAGCCCCAAAGCCTAGACGCGGTGGTGCTCGGTTCGCCGCCGCCGCTCGAGCCTGCGCTTCTCGCGGTAGCCGACGATCTGGCGCTCCATCGTCTCGACGAGCCGTCGATCGAAGCTCGGAGATCGCTCGTCGACTCGACGCGCGCGGAGCGTCTGGCCCTTCGCGAAGACGGTCGCCTCGGCGGTGAACTGTCCGTGCTTCGTCTCCTCGACGAGCTCGACCTCGACCGCCGTCTCGTCGGCGAGCTGCCTGCCGAGCCGCGTGAACTTCGACTCGACGTACGTGCGGACATCGGGTGTGAGCTCGGCATTCCGTCCCTTGATCTGAAGCCGCACCTGGCACCTCCTGCGTCGTAGGTCGGTTCGAACGAGGTTAGCGCACGGTCCGGGCGAGGGTGACCACGTGAATCTCGCCGCGCCCCTGCACGCCCGCAGCGCCGTCGCGGCAGCACCCACCGTCGCACCGGTCGTATAGACGTCGTCCACGAGTACGACGGTACCCCGAACCGGGCCGCGACAACCGAACGCCCCGCGGACGTTCGCCCGCCGCTCCTCCCGCCGCAACCCGGTCTGGCGCCCGATCGGCCGCCGCCGCGAGAGGAGCGGGCGCGAGCTCGATGCCCCATCGCCGTCCGAGCTCGCGGGCGAGCCCCTCGGCCGGATGATGGCCGCGCCGGAGCGAGCGGTCGCCGTCGGGCGGGATATAGGTGATGACGTCTGCCGCCGGCCGCGGCACGCGCTCGGCGACGAGCTCGGCGGCGAGGGACGAGAGCGGGCGGAGACCGCCCTCCTTCCACGCGCGGACGAGCGGCCGCACCGGGCCGCGGTAGAAGATCGCGGCCCGCGCCGAGGCGAACGCCAGGCGGCGGCCGGCGCACTCCCGGCAGCGCTCGACCGGCCAGGCGGTGGGCGCCCCGCAGCGCGAACAGAGCGGCGCGGATACCGGCACGACGAGCCCGCAGCAGCCTTCGCAGAAGCGCGGCCCGGGCGTGCCACAGGAGACGCAACGTGAGGGAAAGACGAGCTCGAGAAGCCACGCAGCCAAGGCTACGACCGAAGTCGTAACGCGCGTGTACCAACTTCGTACCAGGTGCGTTACACCTTCAGATCGTGGGCGCGGCGCTCGTGCCCCCGCGTCGAGACCCGCTCCAGGAGGAGCACCACCGGCAAGGCGGCAAGGCAGGCCAGCTCGCGAACGGCGAGCCAGGCCGACGGACGCCCGGAGCGGAGGAGGCTTCGACCGCGATCCCCGACCCTCGCAACGCCGAGCGCACGAGCGCCCGGGCCCGCAGCCGGTGCCAGCCCGAGGTCACCACCACCACCTGGTCGGCTGCAAGCGCGCGCGCCGCCGCCGCGATCCCCGCCGCGTTGCCCGCAGTCGACCGCGCGGTCGTGTCGCAGACGAGCGGAACATCCGGGCCGGCCCACGCCGCGCGCATCAGCTCGGCCTCGCCGCGGCCCCCGTGCCGGGCATAACCGGAGAGCACGACGGCGCGCGCCCCCTCCGCGATCTCCTCTGCGTGCCTGAGCCGCGCCACGCAGATCGGATGCAGCTCGTCGCCGGGCCCTCCCGCCGAGTAGCCGAGCACGGCGACGACTCGCGCAGGCTCAGCCACCCGAGATCCGTTTCCACAGGCGGCTCGCCGCGATCAGCGTGCCGACCACGGTCAGCACCAGCACGACGGCCTTCTTGCCCTGGAGCTTCGACTCGCCACTCGCCCGGTCGCGCATGTTCACGGGCACTTCGTCCACGCGGAGCCCGGCGTCGCTCAGGCGCAGGATCGACTGCACCTCCGGCGCGCCGCTCGTGTACGGCTGCGCGAGCACCGACAGCGCCTTCGCGTTCGCGGCGTACATCCCGCTCGTCGGGTCGAGGAACGGACGCCGAAGCGTGTGGGCCATCGAGCGCCGCAGCAACGCCGTGCCGAACCGGCGCGCCCCGGTCGAGGTGTAGCGATATGGCTCGAAGCCCTCCCCGCTCGCGAAGCGCGATCCGACCGCCACGTCGCAGTCCCCCGACCGGACCCGGTCGAGCAGCCGCCGGAGCTCGCCTGCCGGATGCTGGCCGTCGGCATCGACCCGGCCGCAATAGGCATATCCGTGCTCGAGCGCATAGGCGTAGCCGGCCGCGATCCCGGCGCGAAGACCGCGGTTGACGCCGAAGGAGAGGACGAGCGCCCCGTTCTCACGCGCCACCTCGGCCGTCCGGTCGGTGGACCCGTCGTCGACCACGAGCACGTCGGCCGTCGGCAGCTCGCCTCGCAGCTCCTCGAGCACCGCCGCCAGGTTTTGCTCCTCGTTCCAGGCCGGGATGAAGACGAGCGTGTCCGGCTGCGCCTCGCTCACAGCGAGTACACGTCGCGAACCGGTAGCCCCGCCGCTGCGCGGTAGCGATTGTCGGCCTCGAGCAGCTGTTCCGGGTCGCCGATGTCGAGCCAGGGCTCGCTGAACCGAAAGCCGTAGACGGGCTCCCGCTCGCAGAGCCACGCGAGGAACGCACCCGGCGGGTCGGGCGCGTTGCCCTCGTCGAGATAGCGATCGAGCAGCCGCGAGGTGCTCTCGGGAGAAGAGATAGGTCGCGGTCGAGACGAGGTCGCGAGCGCGGATGCTCCGGCTTCTCCTGCATCCCGACCACGCGGTCCGACCGGTCGAGCTCGATCACGCCGTAGAGCGAGGCGAGCGACGGGTCGGCGAGCCGGTGCACGGCAAGCGCGCTCCCGCCCTTCTCGAACCAGAAGTCGACGTAGTCGGCGAGCGAGAACTCGAAGAGGTTGTCGGCGGCGATCACGAGCAGACCGTCGTCGCCGAGCCCGCCCTGCTCGATCGCGAAGCGGATGTCGCCGAGCGCACCGAGACGGTCGTCGTTCGAGGAGGTGCCGTCGTTCCAGACGACCACCCCCCGCTCCGCCCCCCACCGCTCGAACGCCTCCGCGTAGACGGCGTTCGTGACGACGTGGACGCCGTCGACCGTGCCCGACTCCTCGATCGAGTCGAGGATCCAGTCGACCATCGGCCTCCCGCCGACCGGCAGCAGCGGCTTGGCGGTCTTCTCGGTGAGCGGCCGCAGGCGCATCGCGTAGCCGGCGGCGAGCAGGAGCGCCTTCACGCGGCCACCACCGCCCCTGCAAGCGACTCGACGTACGGAGGCCGGTGGACGCCGTGCTCGGTGACGATCGCTGTGATCAGCCCGGCCGGCGTGACGTCGAACGCCGGGTTCCGGGCCGGGAAGCGCGCGGTCACCTCCGCCGGGTCTCGTTCCTCGATCGGGATCTCGGCGCCGCTCCCGATCGCGTGATCGACCGTCGAGCTCGGCGCGACGATGTAGAACGGGATCCCGTGGTAGGCGGCGAGCACGGCGAGGCCGTACGTGCCGATCTTGTTCGCCGTGTCGCCGTTCGCAGCGATCCGGTCGGCGCCGGTGACGACGACGATCGACCTCGCCGGCGGCCATCCGCGACGCGGCGGCCGAATCGGCGATCACGGCGTGCGGGATGCCGGCGGTCTCGAGCTCCCATGCCGTCAGCCGCGCCCCCTGGAGCAGCGGGCGGGTCTCGTCGACCCAGACGTGGCTCAGCAGCTCGCGCTCCCAGGCCGCGATCAGCGCGCCGACGGCGCTGCCGTAGCCTCCCGTCGCGAGGCCGCCCGCGTTGCAGTGCGTGAGCGCCCGCGTCCCGGGCGAGAAGCAGCCCGGCGGCGTGCGCAGACATCTCGCGGCACCGCTCGACCTCGTCGCGGTGAATCGCGCGGGCGTGGTCCGCCGACGGGTCGGAACGCATCTCGTCGAGCGCCCAGCCGAGGTTCACGGCCGTCGGCCGCGAGGCGCGGAGCACGGCGTCGGCTGCCGCCAGATCCTCGCCGAGCGCGGCCGCGAGCGCGATCCCGTAGGCGGCGGCGATCCCGATCGCAGGAGCGCCGCGCACGACCATCGTCCGGATCGCGCCGGCCACCTCGGCCGCGTTCCGGCAGGAGACGTCGACCTCCTCGCCGGGAAGCCGGCGCTGGTCGAGGAAGACGACGCGTGTCGTCCTCGAAGCGGAGGATTCGCTCAGGCTGGAGCAACGGTCACGGCCGTGGCGCCGACCGATCAGGTTCCTTCGTCCCACGAGGCCAGGTACTTCGCCTGCTCCTCGGTGAGCGTGTCGATCGAGACGCCCATCGTCGCGAGCTTGAGGCGGGCGATCTCCTCGTCGATCTCGCGCGGAACCGGGTAGACGCGGCGCTCGAGCGTGGCCGCATGCTGCACGGCGTACTCGGTCGAGAGCGCCTGGTTCGCAAACGACATGTCCATCACGATCGCCGGATGGCCTTCGGCCGCCGAGATGTTCACGAGCCGGCCCTCGGCGAGCAGGTAGAGCCGTCGCCCGTCGGCGAGCGTGAACTCCTCGACGAACTGCCGTGCCTCGCGGGTCTCGACCGCGAGCGCGCGGAGCGCCGGGATGTTGATCTCGACGTTGAAGTGGCCGGTGTTGCAGAGGATCGAGCCGTCCTTCATCACGGCCATGTGGTGCTCGTCGATCACGTGCTTGTCGCCGGTCGCGGTGCAGAAGATGTCGCCGATCTTCGCGGCCTCGTCCATCGGCATCACCTCGAAGCCGTCCATCAGCGCCTCGAGCGCGGGCATCGGATCGACCTCGGTGACGATCACGTGCGCGCCGATGCCCCTTGGCGCGCATCGCGACGCCGCGGCCGACCCAGCCGTAGCCGGCGACGACGAAGCGCTTGCCGGCGAGCAGCACGTTCGTGGAGCGGATGATCCCGTCGAGCGTCGACTGCCCGGTGCCGTAGCGGTTGTCGAAGAAGTGCTTGGTGCGCGCGTCGTTGACCGCGATCACGGGGAACGCGAGCGCGCCGTCGGCCTCCATCGCCTTCAGCCGGATCACGCCGGTCGTCGTCTCCTCCATCCCGGCGATGATGTCGCCGAGCTGCTCGCGGCGGGCCGTGTGGAGAACGCCGATCACGTCGGCGCCGTCGTCCATCGTCAGCTGCGGCTTGTGGTCGACCGCGGCCTCGATGTGCTGGTAGTAGGTGTCGTTGTCCTCGCCCTTGATCGCGAAGACGGAGATGCCGTACTCCTCGACGAGCGCCGCCGCGGCGTCGTCCTGCGTCGAGAGCGGGTTCGAGGCGCAGAGCACGACGTCGGCGCCGCCGGCCTTGAGCGTGCGCATCAGGTTCGCCGTCTCGGTCGTGACGTGCAGGCAGGCGGAGATGCGGTACCCGGCGAGCGGCTGCTCGGCGGCGAAGCGCTCGCGGATCGCCGCCAGCACCGGCATCTGCCGGTCGGCCCACATGATCCTGCGCACGCCCTCGGCCGAAGCGCCAGATCCTTTACGTCGTAGCGCTCTTGTGGTCGCCATGCGTCCTTCCCCTTCGTCGAGCCAGTCTAGTTGTCAGTTCTCAGGCGGCGAGCAGCCGCTCGTGCTTGCGCTGCTCCCAGTCGATCCAGGAGCCGGCGTCGTCGCCGGCGGCGAGCCACGCGTCCACTTCGCGCCGAAGCTCGGGCTCGCGGCGCAGGCGGGCGGCGAAGCGATCTCGTCGATCCCGACACCGTGGCCGTGTCGAAGCTCGCAGAGCGCGCGGAGCCGGTTGAGCTGCGCGAGGCCGTACAGCCGGTAGCCGGCCTTCGAGCGCTCGGGCACGAGAGGCCCTGCGCCTCGAGGTAACGGAGCATCCGCGCCGACCAGCCCGATGCTCGCGGCGGCGGCGCCGACGGTGAGCCCGTCCATCCGGCGGACCTTAGCACATCTCTGTCAAGGTTTCGTCGGGGCCGCCGTGAGCAGCGCCTGGATCTGCTTCGTGAGCTCCGCCACCTGCGGTCAGCTCCTTGTCCTGGCGGGTGAGCTCGGTGTTCGACTCGAGCAGGGCGAGCAGCTTGTCGGTCTCCGCCTTCGCCGCCTGCTCGAGCCGGCCGTGGCTCTTGTCGACGAGCTCCGAGTGGAGCTTGTCGCGGTCTGCCTGGCGCGTCTGGGCGAGCAGGATCAGCGGCGCGGCATACGCGGCCTGGAGCGAGAAGAGCAGGTTCAGCGCGATGAACGGGTAGACGTCCCACGCGAAGCCGAGGTGGAGCTGCGAGGAGTTCATCGCCACCCAGGCGAGCACCGCCACGGTCTGCCCGACGATGTACTGCGGCGTCCCGAAGAACCGGGCCGCGCTCTCTGCCAGGCGTCCGAACGGAGTCGTTGCCGAACGCGCCGCGCAGCTCGAGGCGCCGGTGAGTGAAGCTCGTTGGTCGGCCGGGAACTCCGTCGTGGCGCCTGTCGCGGGTCACGACTGGCTGTTCTCGGCAGTCCGGCCGTTCCTTCACAGCGCGGCTAGCGCCCCGGCCTCACGCAGATGTGCCTGGGATCGGCGCTCTAGACGTCCCCCGCGCGTATCGTCCGTCCTCCCTCCGCTCCGCGGGATACCCACGACGAGCACGACCCGCCCTCGGGACGATCGGGCGCGATTGCCACCGCGTCGCGAGCGTGGGCAGGCTAGTCGCGGGGCCGATTCTCGCGGGGCGACCGCAGCGCCGATCGCTCCAGCGGCGAGGAAGTAGCAGACCGAAGACCCTTCGCGCCGTCCGAGAAGCGATCTTCCGAACAACTTGCTTCGCCGCGCGAGCCAAGAGATTCGCTCGTACCTGACGGATACGCCTGACGTTGAACCGGATGGCCTTGTCAAGGTTCTACAAGCGTCGCACCTAGATCGCGCCGCGCCAGACGTGTGGGCAGCCAGATCGCCTTCCGAGGACCATGCCACCGCGAGGATGTCCGTGATCGCCTCGAAGATGTGTGTCACACCGGCGGTCGGCAGTGGCAGCGCCGGCATCGCGCATCAGGCGCAGATCGTGACCGCGAATCTTCTCGTCGACGCCTTCATCGTCCCGAGCGTTTTGGCCCATGCCGCGGAGCCGCGCTCGAGCTCGTCGCTCAAGGGCTCGTCAGGAGCCGCGGGCGCGGGCCCGCGCTACGGCGCCGACGTGCCTTCGCGGCCGTAGCTGTCCGCGAGCCGCACGACGTCGTCGAGCTGCGGGGTCGAGACCTCGAGGATCGTCGTGTCCTCGACCGCGGTGATCCGGTGGACCGTGCCGGGCGCGTAATGGAAGGCCGCCCCGGGGCCGACCGTCTCCTCGGCGAGCAGCTCGTCGCCGACGGCGCCGAGCTCGATCTTCGCGAGGCCCGACTGGACCAGCCACGACTCGTCCTTCGCTCGTGGTACTGGAGCGAGAGCGACTGGCCCGCCTTCACGAACAGCACCTTGCCGCAATAGACGTCGGTGAGGGCCCAGATCAGCTCGTGGCCCCACGGCTTCTCGACCCGGCGGCTCTCGAACGCCCAGGGCGCCAGCGAGCCGACGTCGGTCACGCGAGCCACTCCGGGTGGGCCGCGACGTGATCGGCGGCGGTGCGGAGCTCCTTGGGCGTGTTCACGGTCAGCCAGAGGCCCTCGTGCCGGTAGGCGAAGAGGCGCCCCTCGGCGGCGAGCTCCGGGAACGCCGTCGTCTCGTGGTCGCCCCGCTCGGGGAACCGCTCGATCGCCTCCTCGGAGAGGACGTAGATGCCGCAGCTCACCCAGTACGGGATCGCGCCGGCCTCGCTGAAGCCCTGATCGCATCGCCCGTCGCCCAGGTCGACGACGCCGAACGGCGACTGCGGCTGGGCCACCGCGACCGTTGCCGGCCGCGCCCGCCTCCGCGTGGCGCGCGAGCAGCGCCGCGAATCGACGGCGACGAGCTCGTCGCCGTTCAGCGCGAAGACGTCGCCCGACTCCTCCCGGAGCTTCGAGGCGAAGACGATGCCGCCGCCGCGCCCGAGCCGCTCCGGCTCCTCGGCGGCGACGACCTCCGGCGCCGAGCCCCGCAAGCTCCTCCTCGAACGCGGCGCCCTGGCCCGTCGGCACACGAGATGATCACACGGTCGACGCCGGCCTTCGCGAGCCGGCCACCTGGTAGGCGGCCATCGGCCTGCCGGCGATGTCGACGAGCGACTTCGGCCTTCCGCCCGCGGCGTCGCCGAGGCGCTCGGCCTTGCCGCCGCAGAGCATGATCGCCTCCATCGTCAGAGCCTCCGAGCCGTTGGAGGGCCGGCCGATCCCCTCGTAGACGAACCCGGCGGCCCGCACGGCGACGGGATCGAGCAGGTTCCGCCGTCGATGATCAGTGGGTTCGCCATCAGCCTCGTGCGTCTCGGCGCTCGCGAGCTCCGGCAGCTCGGGCCACTCGGTCACGATCACCGCCGCGTCGGCGCCGCGCACGGCGTCGGCCACCGTCGGCACGATCTCGACGCCCGCCGGAAGCACGCGCCGTCGGCAACCGGGTCCCAGCCGCGGACCTCGGCGCTCTCGGCGAGCAGCCGCCCCGCGAGCACGATCGACGGCGCCTCGCGCATGTCGTCCGTGTCCGGCTTGAACGCGAGCCCGAGCAGCGCCACCTTCTTGCCACGGAGCGCGCCGAGATGCTTCTGGAGCTTCCCGATCACCCGCCGCTTCTGCAGCTCGTTCACCTCGATCACGGCCGAGAGCAGCTGGAAGTGGTAGCCGGAGTTCGACGCGAGCTGCTTCAGCGCACAGCGAGTCCTTCGGGAAACAGCTAGCCGCCGTATCCAATCCCCGCGCGCAGGAAGTGCGGCCCGATCCGCCGGTCGTAGGCCGACCCTCCGCCACCTTCACCACGTCGGCGCCGGTCGCATCGCAGACGTTCGCGATCTCGTTGATGAACGAGATCCGCGTCATCAGCGCCGCATTCGCGGCGAGCTTGATCATCTCGGCCGAGTTGACGTCGCAGCGGACGATCGGCGCCTCGAGCGACGTCGTAGAGCGCCGCAACCGCGTCGCCGTCCGCCTCCTCGAACGCGCCGATCGCGATCCGGTCGGGATGCAGGAAGTCGCGCACGGCGTTCCCCTCGGCGAGGAACTCCGGGTTCGACACGTAACCGAGGTCGAGGCCGCGCTCGGCGAGGCCGTGGCGGATCTTCTCGCCGGTCCCGACCGGGCACCGTCGACTTCATCACGAGGATCGCCCGCCCCGAGAGCGCGGGCAGCTCGTCGACGACGCTCCACACGCGCGAGAGATCGGCGTCGCCCGAGGGCGTCGGCGGCGTGTCGACGCAGACGAACAGGAACGGGCAGTCGCGAGCTCGGCCGCGTCGAGCGTGAACGTCAGCCGCTCGCGGTTCCGCTCGAGCAGCTCGGGCACGTCGAGCTCGTGAAACGGCACCTCGCCGAGCCCGAGCGCCTCGATCTTCTCGGGGACGACGTCGCGGATCACGACCTCGTGGCCGAGCTCGGCGAAACAGACCCCGGTGACGAGGCCGACCCAGCCGGCGCCGAAGATGCCCACCCGAGCCATGGCCCGGGACTCTACTTGCCGTGCTTCCGCGGGCAGCGGCTTCAGACCCGCCGCGATCGCGATCATCGTCTCGTTCGAGAGCGAGTCGAGCAGCGTGTTCACGACCCAGTAGCTCTTGTCGTGGACGCGCAGCACGATCATGTGGAGGTTCGAGCCGGAGTAGTACAGCTGGAACTCCCGGCCCTTGATGTTGTGCTGGAAGCTCTTGTCGGCGAGCACGGGCGGGTTGGGCATGTTCGTCTCCTCGATCCCCCAGTACTCGCCGGCGCCGGTCTTGAACACGAGCCGGATCGCCTTGTCGTGGTGGCGCTTGTCGATCCAGTAGAGCCGCGCGGCCTTGTCGCCGTACTGGTCGTCCGGGATACGACGAGCTCTCGAGCACCGTCGGCACCTCGAGCGTGAACGGCACCTGTCGTCTTGTACGGCGGATCAGGCCGAGGCCGGTCGTGCCGTCGTAGCGGACGTTCGGCGGCACGTGCTTGGCTGCGGGGCGCGGCGGCGGCTGCGCGACGAGCTGGTTGTGGAACGTGCTCCCGACCACCGCCACGACCATCGCACCCGGGTCGAGCGCGCGCAGCTTCGCGCTCTTCGGGAGCGGCCCGACATTCGCGCGGGACGAAGAGCTTCGCGAGCGCGTTCGCGGCCGCGTCGAGCGCGCCCTTCTGGTGCCGGTCGTAGTAGATCGCCGTGTGGAAGTAGTTCTCGGTCGGCGCGTTCGGCGAGGCGTTCCCCGGCGGAAGCACCGTGACGTAGCCGTGCTGCCGCAGGAGGTAGGAGGCGTTCGCGGCCGAGCCGCCGACGCCGTTGCCGTTCAGCACGAGCACCGTCGTCTTCGACGGGCGGGGGCGGTGCGTTCTTGACCTTCAGCTTCGTCGCCGAGCGCCGCGGCGTTCGCCGCCTTCGAGACGGTCACGTTCGGATGGGTGAACTCGTTGAGCGCCGCCGCGATGTTCTGGGGTGCCGTGCTCGTCGGCGCTGTCGCCGGTGACCCCGGCGATCTTGTCCTGGAAGAAATGGCCGCCCGGAAGCGCTGAGCAGGAACAGCGCCCAGCCGAGGACCGTCTTGTCGCTCAGATGCGCCCGCGCCGATCTCGACGTTCTTCTTGAGGATGTTCACGAACGACGAGGACCTGCGAGGAGCTCGAGGTTCTTCGCGAGCTGCTCCTTGATCGCGCGCACGAACTCCTGCTGGCGCGCGATCCGGTGGTAGTCGTCGTCGGTATGGCGGTAGCGGACGAAGGCGAGCGCATTCGCGCCGCTCAGGAGCTGGTAGCCGGGCTGGATGTTGATGTTCGAGTAATCCTCGGCGGCCGTGCCGTTGTTGACGTGGTAGTAGCGGCGGTCGACGTCGAGCCAGATCCCGCCGATCTTGTCGACGAGCTGCTTGAAGCCGTGGAAGTTGACCGTGACGAGGTAGTTGATCGGGAGGTTCGTCAGGTGCTTGACCGTGTCGACCGTGCCCTTCGGGCCGCAGAGGGCGTACGCCGAGTTGATCTTGTCCGTCGGATGCGGCGTGGTCGAGCTCGGGCAGTAGATCGGGACGCCAGGTCGCGTGGGATCGAGAGCATCGAGATCGTCTTCGTCGCCGGGTCCGCGCGGATCAGCATCACCGTGTCCGAGCGGGACTGCGCTCGAGAACTCGGCGCCGGCCCGCTGGTCGTAGCCGAGCACGAGCGCGATCGCGGCGTGCCCGGGCAGCGTCACGTCGAGCTGCTTCTCGGCGATCTTCACCGCGATCGAGTGCGCGCGCAGCCCCGAGACCGTCTCGTGGAACCACAGGTATGAGGCCACCGGCGGAGGCGAGCCCGAGCCCGACCACGAGCAGCAGCACAAAGAAGAGGATCCGCCCGAAGAGACCGAGCCCGCTCCGCCCCGAGACGGGCGCCCGGTACCTGACGACGGAGCTCACGGCCGCCGGCGGGAAAACGGCGTGGCCGTTTGTTCCGTTCGGCTCGGCGCCGCGGCCGACACCTCTCTTGAGCGTGGTCCTCATCTCGCACACCGATTACGACACGTCGTCATGCCACAAAAACCGGCGCCCGAAGGCGCCTGCACACCCAGGATATCGGAGCGGGCGGCCGCCGAGCCACGGCGGCGCGCCGTCGCGAGATCGCGTCGAGCCTTCGGGTCCGCTCGGGTCGGCCGCTGCAACCGCCGCGACGACGAGACCCGCAGCGAGGGCGAGCAGTAGGGCGCGCATGATCACGAGCCGCCCGCACGCCGCAGCAGGATCCGCGCGAGCCCGGCCTCGAACCGTCCGAGCTCGTATCGCGCGCCGGCGGGTGCGATCACGGTGAACTCGTACTCCGACCCGGCCCTCTCCGAAGAAGACGTAGTCGGAGAGCAACTTACCGTCGCCGTGGGGCGTCCGTACCTCGAGCATCGCGCGATAGGCCGCGCTCACCGCACCGGTCTTCGGAAAGGGGACTCGGGACACCGACACGCTCGTCACGTTCGCCGTCTTGCCGAGCTGGAAGCCGATGCACTGGCCGAGCTCCGGCGAGATCGTCCTCGCGAAGTCCTTCAGCACCGAGTCGTCCGACGACAGCACCTCGACGTCCTGGTCGAGCTCGACACCGGCCTCCTTGAAGCGTGAACCGCGCGTCGGCGTGGCCGGTCACCACGAGATCGGACTCCTTCGGGTTGAAACCGGGGCAGTCCGGCGGGGTCAGGGGACTCGCCGGGATCGGCCCGCCGGCCCAGCCCGCGCCGAGGTCCACGCGCTTCAGGAGCGCCGCCGACGCCTTCGCCTGATCGGCGTTCGTGAACCGAACGGTGGGGGCGTCTCCGAGCGCCGTCGCCGTGATTATGAGCCCGAAGAACGCCGCGGCTACGAGAGATTTGGCCGCAACCACTTCTCCACTTGTACCACGGGCACCCCCTTACGAGCAGCGTAATCGGCGAGCTGCTCGGCGTCGATCCGGCCCACCGAGAAATACTTCGCACGGGGATGCGCGAGGTAGATCCCGCTGACCGCGGCGCCCGGAACCATCGCGTAGGACTCGGTCAGCTCGAGGCCGATCTCACCGGCTCCGAGCAGCTCGAAGAGCTTGCCCTTCTCGCTGTGGTCCGGGCAGGCCGGGTACCCGAACGCGGGTCTGATTCCCCGGAACCGCTCCGCGCGAATGTCCCCGTCCGAGAGGTGCTCACCGGGGGCATACCACTCGCGGCGCGCCCGCTGGTGGAGCCATTCGGCGAAGGCCTCGGCGAGCCGGTCGGCGAGTGCCTTGACGATGATCGAGTTGTAGTCGTCGTGTGCCGCCTCGTGGCGGGCGGAGAGCTCGTCCGCGCCGTGGATCCCGACGGCGAACGCGCCGATCGAGTCGCTCTCTGGCGAGACGTAGTCGGCAAGGCAGCGGTTCGGCCGGCCTGCCCCGTTCTCGGCCTGCTGGCGCAGGAAGCAGAACCGGGTCCCGTTCAGGACGATATCGTCGCCCTCGGCGTGCGCAGGCCAGAAGCCGTAGACGCCGCGCGGGGTGAGCAAGCCCCCGCGGACGATCGCGTCGAGCTGGACGAGGGCATCGTCGTAGAGCTCCTGCGCCGCCGGCTTCTCGAGGATCGCCGGGAACTTGCCCTTCAGCTCCCACGCGTAGAAGAAGAACTGCCAGTCGATATACGGGACGAGCTCCTCGAGCGTGGGCTCCACGAGTTGGACGCCTGTGAACGGGGCCTGCGGCACGTCGTCGAAGCTCACCTCGTCACGGTGCTCCCGCGCCTCGCCGAGCGGGAGGAGCGGGCGCTTCACCTTCTGCGCATATTGCTCGCGCAGGCGCTCCTGAAGCTCACGGTTCTCCTGGTCGAAGGCCGGGCGCCGGCCCGGGTCGAGGAGACCGGAGACGACGTCGACGACGCGGCTCGCATCGAGCACGTGCACCGTCTCGTGGGCGTACGCCGGCGCGATCTTCACCGCCGTGTGCTGGCGCGAGGTCGTGGCGCCGCCGATCAGGAGCGGGACCGCCAGCTCGCGGCGCTCCATCTCGGCCGCGACGTCGACCATCTGCTCGAGCGAAGGCGTGATCAGCCCGGAGAGGCCGACCACGTCGGCGCCCACCTCGAGCGCGGTGTCGAGGATCCGCTCGGCTGGGACCATCACCCCGAGGTCGATCACCTCGTAGTTGTTGCAGCCGAGGACGACTCCGACGATGTTCTTCCCGATGTCGTGAACGTCGCCCTTGACGGTCGCGAGCACGATCTTCCCCTGGGCGCTGCCGCCGGCCTTCTCAGCCTCCATGTAGGGCTCGAGATAGGCAACCGCGCGCTTCATCGCGCGCGCCGACTTCACCACCTGCGGCAGGAACATCCGGCCCGAGCCGAAGAGGTCGCCGACGATCCGCATCCCGTCCATCAGCGGGCCTTCGATCACCTCCAGCGGGCGCTCGCGGGCGGCGCGGGCCTCCTCGGTGTCGACCTCGATGAAGTCGACGATCCCGTGGACGAGCGCGTGGGAGAGCCGCTCCTCGACGGGCGCATCGCGCCAGGCAAGGTCCCGTTCCCGCTTCACCCCCTCCCCGCCGACCCGCCCTGCGATCTCGACCAGCCGGTCGGTCGCGTCTGGGCGGCGCATGAAGATCACGTCCTCGATCCGCTCGAGCAGCTCGGGCTCGACGTCCTCGTAGACCGCGAGCTGGCCGGCGTTCACGATTCCCATGTCGAGCCCGGCCCGGATCGCGTGGTACAGGAACACCGCGTGCATCGCCTCGCGGATCGCATCGTTTCCTCGGAACGAGAAGCTCAGGTTCGAGATCCCGCCGCTCGTGAGCGAGCCCGGGCAGCGTTCCTTGATCCGGGGCAGCGCAGCCAGGAACTCACGGGCATACGGCTCGTGCTCTTCGATCCCGGTCGCCACCGCGAGCACGTTCGGGTCGAAGATCAGATCCTCGGGCGGGAACCCGGCCTCCTGCGTCAGCAGGTCGTAGGCACGGCCGCAGATCGCAACGCGGCGCTCGACGTCCGTGGCCTGCCCCTCCTCGTCGAAGGCCATGCAGACGACGCTTGCGCCGTAGTCGCGGATCCGGCGGGCCTGCTCGAGGAACGGCGCCTCCCCTTCCTTGAGGCTGATCGAGTTGACGATCCCCTTGCCCTGGATCGACTGCAGGCCTGCCTCGAGCACGCTCCAGCGCGAGCTGTCGACCATCACCGGGATACGAGCGACCTCCGGCTCAGTGGCGATCACGTTCAGGAACGTGCGCATTGCCTCGACGCTCTCGAGCAGGTCTGCGTCCATGTTCACGTCGAGCGCGTTCGCCCCGCCGCGCACCTGTTCGAGCGCGACCTCGACCGCACCGGGGAAATCGCCCGACTCGATCAGCGTGCGGAACCGCGACGAGCCGGTGACGTTCGTGCGCTCGCCGATCAGCACGAATCCGGTGTCCGGGCCGATCTCGAAGGGCTCGAGCCCGCTCCAGCGGGTGCGGTGCGGCACGTCCGGCGGAACGCGCGGCGCGAGCCCCCGCATCGCCTCGGCGATCGCAGCGGTATGCCCGGGGCCGGAGCCGCAGCAGCTTCCGGCGACGTTCAGGAGCCCCGCCTCGGCGAACTCGCGCAGCAGGCTGCTCGTCACCTCGGCGGTCTCGTCGTAGCCGCCGAACGCGTTCGGGAGCCCTGCGTTCGGGTGGGCGCTCACGAGGCACGGCGCCGCGTGGGCGAGATCCGCAACATAGGAGCGCATCTCGTGCGCTCCGAGCGAGCAGTTGATCCCGACGATCAGCGGGTCCGCATGCTCGACCGAGGCCCAGAAGGCCTCGATCGTCTGTCCAGAGAGCGTGCGGCCCGAGCGGTCGACGATCGTCGCCGAGATCCAGAGTGGCAATTCGGGCACGTTCTCGCGCGCGGCGGCGATCGCGGCCTTCGCGTTCAGCGTGTCGAAGATCGTCTCGAGCAGGAGCAGATCGACGCCGCCCTCCGCCAGTGCGAGCATCTGCTCGGCGTAGCAGTCCTTCACCTCGTCGAAGGTGTGCGTCCTGAACTCGGGGTTGTCGACCTTGGGGCTCAGCGAGAGCGCTACGTTCAGCGGCCCGATCGAGCCGGCGACGAAGCGGTCGCCGGCCGCCTCCCGGGCGATCCGCGCGCCCGCGACGTTCATCTCGTACACGTAGTCCTCGAGGCCGTAGTCGGCCTGCCCGATCGAAGTCGCGGTGAAGGTGTTCGTCGTCGTGATGTCGGCGCCCGCCTCGAGGTAGCGCTCGTGCGCCCACGCGACGAAGTCCGGTCGCGTCAGGTTGAGGATGTCGGGATCACGCGTGACGTCCCGCGGGTGGTCGGCGAAGCGCGCACCGCGATAGTCCTCCGGCCCGAGGTCGGAGCCGTGGATGAGCGTTCCCCAGGCACCGTCGAGCACGAGGATGCGCTCCTTCGCCAGTCGCCTGATCTCGCTTGTAGGGTCGCGCCTCGCCATTTCACCTTCTTTTCCCGAAGAGGACGCCGAGCCCGGGAATCGCGAAAGCAGGCTGCGTGCGGCTCTTTAGGCGTTTGTTGAACCGGTCGCCAAGCTGCCTTTCAAAGCTCTCCGGTGTTTCCCTGCTTCCGTAAATCTAGCGGCCGGGCCCTCGGTCACGCCGGGGTGGAGGGCTGAGCCGCGGTCGAGGGGTCGTGACCCGGAGCCTCTCTGAGCGCCAGCCCGAGAAGGAGAGGCGCCAGCGTAGCCGCCACGATCAGGAGCGTCCCGCCGACCCTGGAGTCGGAGGTATCGAGGTAGAAACCGATCGACAGCCGGCCGATCCAGTAGACCGCGACGAATCCGATCAACATGAGGACGATCCAGACCGCGACCGCACCGGCGATGAGCGGCGTGCGTAATCCGGCGACGAGAAGTGCGACCGCGAGCAGGGACAGGAACGCGAGTGCGTGGAGATCGTTGCCGGCCGAGTTCGCGAGGGCGTCCAGCGTCCGGTGGAGGCGCCCGAGCCGATCGGCGAGATAGCCAGGGTTCGCGAGATCGGACAGGCTGTAGTCGGCAGCCGAGGAGCGAAGCCCGTTGCTGCTCAACCAGAGCCGCCACGGAACGACGGCGAGCGGCCCGATCAGGAGCACGAGCGCCGGAACGGCCTCACGCCGGAAGCGCAGGAACGCGGCTGCCAGCACGACCACGACGAGAAGCGAGCCGAATAGCGAGCCCTCGAGCTTCAGGAGGGCGCCGGCCGCAAGGAGCACGACGGCGAGGCCGAGCCAGGCATGGCGCCGCTCGAGCAGCCAGAAGATGCACGCGAGCGCCGCCAGCGAGAGCAGGTAGGCAAGGATCTGGTCGGGGAGGATCGACTGCAGCCGCCACCAGAACCAGGGGGCCGTCACGAGCAGCGCAAGGGACGGCAGAGAGATCCACCGTGGCACGAACCGGTCGAGCATGACGAATGCCGCGAGCAGGAAGGCGATCCCGAGGAGCGTCTCCTGGACCGGCAGCAGCGACGGGTGGAAGCCGTGCGTGAAGTGAAACGTCACCGCGTTCATCGCAGGCCCGAGCGGCGGGTACTCCTGATGCGGATAGTCCCCCCAGCTCGACGGCTGAAGCCCACCGTGGTAGTAGATCGTCTCCGCCCGCGGCCCCCAGAAGAGAATGAAGTCGATCTGGGCATCCCAGTCGGTGAGCGAGACGACGAGCGCGGCGACCGCCTCCACCGCGATGACCGCGGCGCCGCAGAGAGCGGCGGCGAGCGCCAGCGGATTGCGGGAGCGAGCCGCCGAGCCGCCCGGAACCGGAGGCGTGCGCCGGCCCACGAGAACGCAGGCGGCGACGAGCGAGCCGGCGGCGATCAGGATCGTCGGCAGCCTCACGGGGACGCCGAGCATGAGAAGGCCGCAGAGGACGACGCCCACCATGGCCCATCCGGCCAGGAACGCAAGTCCCACAAGCCGGAAGTCGCCGAGCCGGCGTGCGAGCCCGAGCGCGTAGAGAAAAGCAAAACCGACCCCGAGGATCACGACGTCGTTCGCGATCAGCCCGAGGCCGGCGGCGGTCAATGCTCGACCCGCACCACGTTCGTGCCCGGCGCACCAAGGCCGGTCTCATCCGAGTACCTGATCCCGAGTTTCTCGGAGGATTGGTGGTATGCGATCACCCACTGGGCCTCGGCGGGCTTCGCGACGTACGTGCGCGGGAGCAGCCAGAGCCGCAGGATCCTCTTCGTCAACCCCGGATCCGGAGTGTGCGGGTCCTGGCCGACGACGATCGAATACGTCGCGTTCCGTGGGATGAACCGGGCCGCGGTGATCAGCGGAGCGGTGGGCCCGAAGGACGAGAAGGGATCGACATCCGCATCCCGCACGAGGCGAGGCGGGACGGAGGAGTCCTGGTAACCGATCTTCGCGAGTGGCCACGAATGCGAGACCGAGACGAGGAGGTCGAAGACGACAACGCCGATGACGGCAACGAGCACCGGCCTCCTCCACCGAGCCAGCCGGATGTCCCTTGCTGGCGCGGCCAAGTCGCCATAATGCCAAATCTGTGAGCCACCGCTTCTCGACCTTCGCGGCATTGCTCGGAGGCGCCTTCGCGGTCAGCGCGCTCGCCGGCTGCGGCCAGGCCTCCCCGCACAGCGCGATCAGCATTCCGAGCCTCCAGCGCGAGGTGACGAACATCCAATACCGGGAGAAGCTCCAACAGGGGTACACGTTCCAGATCTCGACGCGCTGCGACCCGAGCTCGAACGACCTGCTCCACTTCGTCTGCGCGGTCACCGCCTCCGGAGGGAGCGAGCCGTTCACCTACAACGTCGCCGTGACCTGCGTACCACCCGGAGCCGTGGGCGGCGCCCGCTGCATCACGGACGGCGGCGACGCGCTCGACTGACGGCCACCTGCTGCCGGCCGTGGCACACTGCCTCGATGGGACGGCTTCCGCTTCTCGTTTCACTCCTGGCGACATGCGCGATCACTACCGCGATCGCGACAGCGGCGCCGGCTCCCTCCGGCGCGTTCTTCTTCCTCAACTGCACCGTGAGCCACAGCGCGCCCGACGACCCGATCGTCTTTCCCGGGCTTCCGGCGCACTCGCACGATCACGAGTTCATCGGGAACGTCTCGACGAACGCGTACTCCACTCCGGCAAAGCTCGCCGGCCACGCCACCACCTGTAGCAACAAGAAGGACTTCTCCTCGTACTGGGCCCCGACGCTCTATGTCGCCGGCAACCCGGTCGCGCCGCTCGACGTCACGATCTACTACAGGCGCCTGACGAAGGAAGCGGTGAAGCCCTTCCCGCGCGGGCTGCGAGCTCGTGGCGGGCAACTCGCATGCGCTCTCCAGGCAGAGCCCGTCGGTCACCGAGTGGTACTGCGGAGTCTTGAAGAGCTCGTTCTACGGCCCACTCGTCCGCAACTCGAGCTCGGCGCCGGCGGCCGTCCCGACGCTTTCGGCCGCGGGGCTTCCGGATTGCAAGGCGCCGACGAACCTCGAACTGCAGGTGAACTTCCCGAACTGCTCGAACGGCCGCGCGACGAGCCCCGACCACAAGAGCCAGATGGCCTATTCGCAAAACGGGCTCTGCCCCGCCTCGCATCCGATTCCGGTGCCGGCGATCTCGATCATCCTCCGGTACCCGCCGGTGAGCGGCACGAATGTCTTCCTGGCCTCCGGAGGGATCTACTCCGGTCATGCCGACTTCATGAACGCCTGGAGCGAGCCCGCGCTCGCGAGCCTCGTCCGGAACTGCCTCGATCGTTATGTGGGCTGTGGAGCGGCCGGGGCGCCTGCCAAGGACGTCTCCTGAGCTAGTTCCCTCGCGGATGCGGCGGCTGAGCTCGGGTCAGGTCGTCGAGGGGCCAAGAGCTCGGTCTTGAGCACCACACGGTGGTGTGGAGGTCAGCGACCCGCCACTGTCAACTGGTTCTCGGCGTGCTTGATCCGCTGCTCGACCTGCCAGCGATCGGCATTCGAGCTGCCTTGCTCGATCGCATCGAGATCGGCCTGCGCCGCGTCGAGCTGCGCCTGGGCCTTGTTCGGGTCGATCTCCGAAGCCAGGACGGCATCGTCGACGAGGGCGATCGCCCGGTCGTGGAGCATCTGGAAGAAGCCGGGCCCGGTCGCGAACTCGAGCACCGGCTCCTCACCGCCCGGGTGAACGCGCGTCGTGCCCGCCTTCAGGGTCGCAATCAGCGGTGCGTGCCGGGCGAGCACCCCGATCTCGCCGATCTGACCGGGCACGATGATCATCTCGGCCTGTCCCTCGTAGGCGGCGCCGTCCGGCGTCACGAGCGAGAGGTCGAACTTCTTTCCGCTCCCGGGCATGGGTTCCTATCCCACCGGGCTACGCCGCCGCGAGCTGCTTGCCGCGCTCGACGGCGGCCTCGATCGTCCCGACCATGTAGAACGCCTGCTCGGGAAGGTCGTCGTGCTTGCCCTCGATGATCTCCTGGAAGCCGCGGATCGTGTCCTCGACCTTCACGTACTCGCCCGGCGTCCCCGTGAACACCTCCGCGACGTGGAACGGCTGCGAGAGGTAACGCTGCACCTTGCGGGCCCGCGCGACGGTGAGGCGATCCTCGTCGGAGAGCTCTTCGATCCCGAGGATCGCGATGATGTCCTGGAGATCCTTGTAACGCTGGAGGATCTCCTGCACCCGGGTGGCCGTGTCGTAGTGCTCGTCCGAGACGATCCCGCGGCCGAGGGCGCGCGAGGTCGAGTCGAGCGGGTCGACGGCCGGGTAGATGCCCTGCTCGACGAGCGCGCGCGAGAGCACGGTCGTCGAGTCGAGGTGGGCGAATGTGTTCGCGGGCGCGGGATCGGTGAGGTCGTCGGCAGGGACGTAGATCGCCTGTACCGAGGTGACCGAGCCCTTGCTCGTGGAGGTGATCCGCTCCTGGAGCTGCCCCATCTCCGTGGCGAGCGTCGGCTGGTAGCCGACGGCGCTCGGCATCCGGCCGAGGAGCGCCGAGACCTCCGAGCCCGCCTGGACGAAGCGGAAGATGTTGTCGATGAAGAGCAGCACGTCCTGGCCCTGGTCGCGGAAGTACTCGGCCATCGTCAGCCCGGAGAGCCCGACGCGGAGGCGCGCGCCCGGCGGCTCGTTCATCTGGCCGTAGCAGAGCGCCACCTTGTCGAGCACGCCCGACTCCTCCATCTCGAGCAGCAGGTCGTTGCCCTCGCGCGTGCGCTCGCCGACGCCCGAGAACACCGAGACGCCGCCGTGCTGCTGGGCGATGTTGTGGATCAGCTCCTGGATCAGCACCGTCTTGCCGACGCCCGCGCCGCCGAAGAGGCCGATCTTGCCGCCGCGGACGTACGGAGCGATCAGATCGACGACCTTGATCCCCGTCTCGAAGATCTCGATCTTCGAGGAGAGCTCGTCGAACGCCGGCGGGTCGCGGTGGATCGGCCAGCGCTCGGCGTCCGCGGGCGGGCTGTCCTTGCCGTCCACGGGCTCGCCGAGGACGTTCCAGACCCGGCCGAGGGTGATCTCGCCGACCGGCACCGAGATCGGCGCACCCGTATCGACCGCGTCGATCCCGCGGGCGAGGCCGTCGGTCGTGTCCATCGCGACCGCGCGGACCCGGTCGTCGCCGAGGTGCTGCTGCACCTCCGCGATCAACTCGGTGCCGTCCGGCCGCTTGATCCGCAGCGCGGAGTAGATCGAGGGAAGCTTGCTGGGGAAGACAGCGTCGACGACGACGCCCTTGATCTCGATCAGGCTGCCGACGTTGTCGGCACCCCCGTTTGTCGTGCTGCCTTTGTCGGCCATTGGTCTCCTGGAAGCTGAATGGGTCGCGGCTGCGGCATCCCGAGCGCCTGTCTCCGCCCGCCGGGATCTCAGTTTATAGGAGCGCGCGAGACGCGAACGAGGGAGCTGCCGGAAGGTTCGCAACGACGTACACCGTCGGTTCGCTCCTCACGTGGTCCCGCGCGAATGCCCGCTGGGCGGCGGTGCTCGAGAAGTCGAACGAGCTCCCGCTCGAGCTCGCCGGGGTCGAGAACTGCGACACGGCGAAGAACACCGCCCCGGCAACGGCGAGCGCAAACGCCCCGCCTCTGAGGGTGGCCCGGGCCTTGCGCGTCGCCCACGGCGGAGCGGGAACGACGATCGCCCGGGCGGGCTCGACCGGCGGGGCCTCGCGCAGGAGCGAGGTGATCGCGCCGAGTTCGGCGCTCGAGGCGCGGCAGCTCTCGCAGCGCCGGAGATGCCGCGCGAGCGCAGCCGACTCGAGGCGGCTCAGTTCGCCGTCCAGGTCGAGCGATACCCATTGGGCGGCCCGCTCGCAGGCCGTCGTCCTGCGCCACCGCGTCATCGCACTAGGTGAGACGCTGCAACAAGGAGTGAGTTAGAGCCGTCAGGCGGTCGCGGCCGGCGTCGTTCCGGCGAACGGCCTGCGAAGCTCTTCCTCGGTCATCGGCCAGCGCTCGACCGGGAAGTGGCAGGCCGCCTCGTGCCCGCGGTCGAACGTGCGGAGCAAAGGCTCCTGGACATCGCAGGTGCCGGGCTGGAAACGCGGGCAGCGCGGGTGGAACACACAGGCGTTCGGAGGATTCACCGGTGAGGGGACATCGCCCGTGAGCACGATCCGCTGGCGGGCACTGTCGGCCAGGTTCGCCGTGTGCCTCGGCACTGCCGAGAGGAGCGCGGCGGTGTAGGGGTGCCGCGGATGGTCGAAGAGCGCCTCTGAGTCGCTCAGCTCGACGACGTGGCCGAGGTACATGACCGCGATCCGGTCGGCGACCTGACGGATCACCGAGAGGTCGTGCGAGATGAAGACGTAGGTCAGGTCGAAGTCCTTCTGCAGATCCTTCAGCAGGTTCAGGATCTGGGCCTGCACGGACACATCGAGAGCCGACACGGGCTCGTCGCAGACGATCAGCTTCGGCTGTAGCGCAATCGCCCGGGCGACTCCGATGCGCTGGCGCTGGCCGCCCGAGAACTCGTGCGGGTAGCGGTTCACATGCTCCGGGGAGAGGCCGACGCGGGCGAGGAGCTCCTGGACGCGGCGCCGCACGTCGCGCTCGGTCTTGTGGATCGTGAACGGCTCGCCGATGATCTGGCCGACGCTCTTGCGCGGGTTCAGGGACGAATACGGATCCTGGAAGATGATCTGCATCTCCCGCCGGAGCGGCCGGAGCTGCGACTGGGAGAGATTTGCGATCTCGCGGCCGTCGAACACGATCGAGCCGGCGGTCGGATCGATCAGCCGCACGATCAGCCGGGCCGTCGTCGACTTGCCGCAGCCGGACTCGCCGACGATCCCGAGCGTCTCGCCCCGGTTGACGGTCAGGCTCACGTCCTCGACCGCGTGCACGACCCCCTTCCCGCCGGAGAAGACGCCCTGCTTCACCGCGAAATGCTTCGTCAGGTTCCGGACGACGACGAGCGGCTCGCTGCCCGCCGTGGGCTCGTAGGCCGTGGCCGCCGTCATATGCTCGCCCCGATCTCGACCGCGACCTTCTTCTGCCACACATCGCGCTTCTGCTCGGCACCGAGCAGGCAGGCGTCGCGGTGGCCGTTCGGGATTGCCACGAGCGGCGGAACATGCTTCGTGCACGGCTCGAAGCGGTAGGGGCAGCGCGGGTTGAAGGGGCAGCCGCTCGGCGGGTTCGAGCATCGAGGGCGGCGAGCCCTCGATCGGTAGCAGCACGTCGAGCTTCTTGTCGATCGACGGCATCGATTCGAGCAACCCCCAGGTGTAGGGATGCTGGGCGCCGCGAAAGATCTCGTCGGCGGTGCCGTATTCCATCGAGCGGCCGCCGTACATCACCATCACGTGCGACGCCGTCTCGGAGACGACACCGAGGTCGTGGGTGATCAGGATCACGCCGACGTCGAAGTCGCGCTTCACCTGGTCGATCAGCTCGAGGATCTGAGCCTGGACGGTGACGTCGAGAGCCGTCGTCGGCTCGTCGGCGATCAGGACCGCCGGATTGTGCACGAGCGCCATCGCGATCATCGCGCGCTGCCGCATCCCGCCGGAGAACTGATGCGGGTAGTCCTTGGCGCGGATCGATGCGTTCGGGATCCCGACGGCATCGAGCAGCTCGACCGATCTCGACCAGGCGAGCTTCTTCGAGACCTTCTGGTGTGCGAGCACCGCCTCGGCGATCTGGTCCCCGACCCGGTACATCGGATGCAGGCACGCGAACGGGTCCTGGAAGATCATCGAGACGTCCCGCCCCCGGATCGCCCGAAGCTGAGAGGGCGTCAGCTGGAGCAGGTCCCGGCCCTCGAACAGGATCTGGCCGGACACGTCGGCGTACGCCCGGTTCAGGAGCCCCATGATCGCCAGGCTCGTGACGCTCTTCCCCGATCCCGACTCGCCGACGACACCGAGCGTCTCGCCGCGGCGAATGCTGAACGAGAGATCGGAGACGGCCTGGACGACGCCGTCACGCGTGCGGAAGCGGATCGTGAGGTTCCGGACGTCGAGGAGCGTCGAGCCCCCCGAGACCGATGCATCTGAACTCACTCGTGCGCCTTCACAGCACGCATCCGCAAGCCGGCGCCGGCAGCTTGCGGCCCTTCCGCGAAGCGGAGCAAGGCGCCCAGCCGATACCGCGGCCGCGAAGCGGCCGACCGACTCCTGGTGGGGCCGACGGCCCCCGCGAATCCAGCCTCAGACGTCTGCACAGGCTCCACTAGGTGTACCTGACCCGTGGGTCCAGGAACGCGTAGCAGATGTCCACGACGAGGTTCGCGAGCGCGACCGCGGTCGCGGTGCAGATCACCACACCGAGAACGCTCGGCAGATCCTGACCCTGTGCGCTCGAGTAGGCAAGCCAGCCGAGCCCCTGGATGTTGAAGACCGACTCGGTGATGATCGCCCCGCCGACGAGCAGCGCGATGTCGAGCCCGAAGATGGTCACGATCGGCGTCAAGCTCGCGCGCAGGCCGTGTTTCAGGATCACCTTGCGCTCGGAGAGGCCCTTGGCGCGCGCGGTGCGGATGTAGTCCTCGCCGAGCGTCTCGAGCAGGTTGTTGCGCGTGAGCCGCGCATAGATCGCCATGTAGAGCAGCGCGAGGACGCACCACGGCAGGATCAGGTGCCCAGCCCAGGCGCCTATGCCCGCGGAGAGCGGCACGTAACCGGAGCCGTCGGTTATGTGGTTGATCCCGGGGATCCAGAGGTGTTTGACCCAGAAGACATAGAGCGCCATCAGCCCCAGCCAGAACACCGGCGCGGAGATCCCGAAGAGCGCGAAGCCCATCGCAGCCCTGTCCACCTTGGTTCTCCGCTTCACGGCGGAGAGCACGCCGATCGAGACGCCGAGCACGAGCCAGATGATCGCCGCGCCCATGATCAGGAAGAGCGTCCGCGGCGCCCGGGTCAGGATCTCGCTGCGGATCGAGACGTAGTTGCCGTACGAGTAGCCGAGGCCCGGCCAGCCGTATTCGTCGCCGGCGAAGAAGTTCTTCACGAAGTAGAAGTACTCGACGTAGAACGGCTTGTTGAGATGGAGGCGCTGCTCGGCGAGCGCGATGTTCGCAGCGGTCGGGAACTTCCCGACGAACCGGAGCGCCGGATTGCCGTTCGGAAGCTTGAAGAAGACGACGAACGTGATGAAGACGACCACGTTCACGACGAGAACGGCCCAGAGGGCGCGCCTGATGATGTAGAGCACGAGGTCGGTCGAGAGGCCGATTCCCCCGCCGGAGCCGGTGACGGCCTTCGCCGGGAGCAACGCAACGACGGCGACCCCGATCCAGCTCCCCACGAGGCCGTAGAGCCAGCCGTAGGTGCGCCCCCTGCGCGAGCCGATGTACCAGGCGACGAGGATCGGGAAGACCCAGAACGCCAGGAACAGCATCACCCAGACGTAGAAGCTCATATGCGAGGGATGTTGAGGGGCATCGCCTTCTCCTGGAACGAATCCCCCGGGGCGCCGCTTCGGCGCCCCGGGGGGCCTAGCTGAACGGTCGTTCCCGCGTTAGTTGAGCGCGATCTGCGAGTACGCGGGAGTGGTACTGAACTGGTCGAACTGGTAATGCTTGACGTTCGAGCTCGTGATGCGGGTCACGGTCGACCACATCCACGGAACCCACGGCACGACCCCGGTCGTGAGGTACTTGTCGAGGTTCTCGTAGCAGGTGGTGCGCGCCGGGTCGATCAGCTTCGAGCACGTGTCGAGCTGCTTGTCGACGCTGATGATGCCCACACCAGTCTTCTTGTTGTACGGAGCACAGTCACCGGTCACCTTGAGCGCGGTGCACTGCTTCTGGGTGATGCCCACGAGCGAGTAGTTCGTGTTACCGGTGGCGATGATGTTCCGGCCGTCGAAGAGCGGCGAGAAGAAGGTCAGGGCGTCTGCGTAGTCCTTGCCCCAGCCCGGGCGCTCCGAGATCGGAACGTTCTTCGCGACCGTCTGGATCGTCGGGTAGGCCCCGTTGATCGTCCGGACCGTGAAGGTGATGCCGATCTTCGCAGCATCCTGCTGCATCGTCGCGACCATGCTCGGATCGACTGCGCGGGCATCCGAGATCAGGAGGACGCCCTTGCACGCCTTCGCGACGCACATGCCGCTCTTGTCTGCGTACTCCGAGCCCTTCATCGCGAGCCGCGCCTTGACCACGCTGCCGTGGTCACCGAGCGTCTTGTACGGCGCGTAGTCCGAAAGCGCGCCGCCGAAGATCGAGTCGGGGACGATGTGGTTCGCGATCTGGCCGACCGCAGGACCGCCCCACGCCTGGCGAAGCGCTGCCTTGTCGATGATGTAGTTCATCGCCCGGCGGACGTGAATGTCATCGAACGGCGGCTGCGTCAGGTTCATCGTGATGTACCAGGTGCGGTCGCCCGAGTTCTGGAAGAAATGCGACTTCAGGCTCGGGGTGGTCGCGTACTTCTTGAGCACGTTGTTCGGGATGCTCGAGGTGGCCATGTCGAACTGCCCGGCCTCGATCTTGTTGTAGATGTCGACGTCGCTCGAGTCGATGATGAAGCGAACCTCGTCGACGTAGTTCTTCCGCGTCGTGTCCGTGCTCTGCTTGTAGTTCGGGTTGCGGACGAGGTCCATGATCGTCTGGCCGTCATAGCCGGCGGCCGGCTTGATGCGTCTTGCACGACGAGATGTTGACCTGGTCGATGCCCTTGTACATGTAGCCGGCGGTCGAGATCAGGTCGTTGCCGTACTTGCCGGCCTGGCCGGCGAAGCACTTCGTGACCTCGGCAGGCTGCGGGCCGGTGGCCGGCATGCCCATCCGCTTGAGGAAGTCACCCGTCGGGGTGGTGAGGTTGAAGATGATCGTCGACTTGTTCGGCGTCACGATCCCGGAGATGTGCTTGTTCGCACAGCCGGCCTTCGTGTTGCACGCCGCGGCGTATGCCGACCAGCCCTTGATCACGGTGTAGTAGAACGAGTACTGACCGCCGTCCTTCGGGTTCGCGAGCCGCTGCATCGCGTTCACGAAGTCCGCCGAGGTGACCTGGCGGCTGACGGGCGGGCTGAACATCACACCCTGCTTGATGTGGAAGGTGTAGGTCTTGCCGCCGTTCGTCGGCTTCGGCACCGAGGTCGCGATGTCCGCGACCGGCACGTTGCCGGGCCCGCCTGCAGTGTGGTTGTAGCCGATCAGGGTGCGGACGAGCAGGTTGTCGGCGATGCCGAACCAGTCGCCGAGATATTCACCGGTCGGATCGCCGTTGTCGGTGAAGTTGAATGCCTGTTCCCAGCCGACGTTGAGCGTTCCGCCGGACTTCAGCGTGCTCTGCTTCGCCGGGTGAGCTGACGCGCCGATCGCCGACGCGACGGCAAAGACCGCCACGACGCCAACGACCCACGTCAGCTTCCGAAATGGGTTCTTCACGATGGGTGTCTCCCTCCTTCTCCCGGGCCCCCATGGCACGGGAATCGCAGTGACCACGTAGTTAGACGATTCACGACGGTCACCGTTAGTTACTCAGCGGTCGGCCCGGACGTCGAGCGCGTCGCGGAGGCCGTCGCCGAGAAGATTGAACGCGAGTGTGGTGATCACCAGGAACAGGCCGGGGAACAGCATCAGCCACCAGGCGGTGTCGTAGAACCGCTGCGCGTCGTTCAGCAGGCCGCCCCACGACGCGACCGACGGTGGGACGCCGAGCCCGAGGTACGAGAGGGCAGCCTCGAAGAGGATGCTCTGCGGGATGAGCAGTGTCGTGAAGACGATCATCGGCCCGGCGAGGTTCGGCAGGACCTCCCTCACGATGATCCGCCTGTTGGTGGCTCCCAGCGAGCGGCTCGCCTCGACGAACTCCTTCTCCCGGATCGAGAGCGTGAAGCCGCGGACGAGGCGTGCGACGTAGGGCCACGTGAACAGGACGATGATCGCGATCACGAGCTCCTGCCCGGGCTGGATCGAGATCGGTCCGATCGATGCAGCCCTCCTTACTGGAGCTGCACGCGGCGACGATCCCGATCGAGATCAGGAGCGAGGGGATGGAGAGCATGACGTCGCCGAAGCGCGAGAGCGTCGTGTCGAGCACGCCGCGGTAGAAGCCGGCGACGAGCCCGACGACGAGCCCGATCGCCACCGCGAACAGGGAGGCCAGGATCCCGACGGTCAGCGAGGTTCGCGCGCCGTACATCGTCCGGACGAACACGTCGTGGCCTTCGCCGTCGGCTCCGAACCAGAAGTGCGCGTTCGGGCCTTTCGGGAGGCCGAACTCGTCCAGCATGGTCGCGTTGTAGCCGTGGTTCGGCGAGTGACCCGAGATCGCCTTCGCGATCGGGCCGCCGAAGATCGCGAGGAAGATGAGGATCGCGATCACGACGGCTGCGACGAGCGCGGCCTTGTCCTCCCTGAAACGCTCCCAGAAAAGACGGGCGCCGCTTTTCGCGGCCGTGGACGTGGTGCCCGCGGCACTGGGTGCCAGCACTTCGGTAGCGGCTGTCATTGTCTTTGCATCCGCGTTAGAGCCGTCCGGGGCACGGCTCGCAAGTATAAGACGTCACGAACCTACGTAGGTTAGATCGTGCGTAAAAACTACCGGGACGAAGCTCTTATTGTGTGAGCGCGTCGGCGCCGGCCACGACCTCGAGGATCTCCTGCGTGATCTCGGCCTGGCGGGCCCGGTTCATCGCGAGGGTGAGCGAGTCGATCAGCTCGCCGGCGGCCTTCGACGCGTTGCTCATCGCGGTTGTCTGCGCGCCGAAGAACGAGGCGGCCGACTCGAGGAGCGCGCGGTAGAGCTGCGTCTCGACGTAGACCGGAAGCAGCCGCTCGAGGATGTTCCTCGGTTCCGGCTCGAAGAAGAAGTCGTAGGGGTTTTCCGCGGACTCATGTCCCGGAAGCTCGGGCGAGGGGACGGGGTCGGTCTCTCCGGCGTTCGCGTCGGCCAGCAGCGCCTCGAGCGGAACCGGGAGCAGATCGGCGACGGTCACCCGCTGCACGAGCGGCGAGACGAAGGCGTTGTAGACGAGCACGACGCGGTCGACCTCGGCGTTCACGTAGGCCTCGGCGATCGCGGAGGCGATCGTCTGGGCATCCGAGTAGCTCGGCTTGTCGCTGAACCCCGTCCAGGCGGCGGCGAGCTCGAGGCGGCGGAAGCGGATCGTCGACTGCGCCTTCCTGCCGACCGTGAAGAACTTGACCGCATGTCCCTCGGCCTCGGCCTCGCGCATCAGCGCGAGCGACCGGCGCAGCACCTGCGCGTTGAACGCGCCCGCGAGGCCGCGATCGCCCGCGACCGGGACGATCCCGACCACCTTGATCTCGTCGCGCCGCTCGAGCAGCGGCAGCCGCACCGCACCTGCCGCCTGCGAGGTGCCGGCCATCAGCTCGGTCATCCGATCGGCATAGGGGCGCATCGCCTCGATCCGGAGCTGGGCCCGGCGAAGGCGTGCCGAGGCGACGAGCTCCATCGCCTTCGTCAGCTTGCGCGTGTTCGTGATCGAGCGGACGCGCCGCTTCAGGTCCTGCGTCGAGGCCAAGTTCTACGCCGCCGACTCGACGTTGAAGATGCCCTTGAACTTCTCGATCTCGGCCGTGAGCTTCGCCGCCGTGTCGTCGGAGAGGTCCCCCGACTCGCGGATCGTCTTCAGCACCTCGCCGTCGGTGCGGAGCTGCTGGCGGAGCTCCTCCTGGAAGCGCGAGACCTGGTCGGTCGGGATGTCGTCGAGGAAGCCGTTGATCCCGGCGTACAGCGCCGCGACCTGCTCCTCGACCGGCCACGGGGCGTACTGCGGCTGGTTCAGGGTCGCCACCATCTTCGCCCCGCGGTTCAGGGCCTGCTGCGTTGCCGCGTCGAGCTCGGAGCCGAACTGGGCGAAGGCCTCGAGCTCGCGGTACTGGGCGAGGTCGAGGCGAAGGCGCCCGGCGACCTTCTTCATCGCCTTCGTCTGCGCCGAAGAGCCGACGCGCGAGACCGAGATCCCGACGTTGACCGCGGGCCGCACGCCCGAGAAGAAGAGGTCGGACTGCAGGAAGATCTGCCCGTCGGTGATCGAGATCACGTTCGTCGGGATGTAGGCCGAGACGTCGCCGGCCTGAGTCTCGATGATCGGCAGCGCAGTCAGCGAGCCGCCGCCGAGGGCGTCGTTCAGCTTGCATGCGCGCTCGAGGAGGCGCGAGTGCAGGTAGAAGACGTCGCCGGGGAACGCCTCGCGGCCCGGCGGCCGGCGGAGGAGCAGCGAGAGCTGCCGGTAGGCGTCGGCCTGCTTCGTCAGGTCGTCGTAGATCACGAGCGCGTGCTCGCCCTTGTAGAGGAAGTACTCGCCCATCGCGGCTCCCGCGAACGGCGCCATCCACTTGATCGGCGCCGCCTCGCTGGCGGGGGCGGTGACGATCGTCGTATAGGCCATCGCGCCTGCCTCGCGGAGACGCTCGTACACCTGTGCGACGGTCGAGGCCTTCTGGCCGACCGCGACGTAGATGCACTTCACGTTCTGATCGTGCTGGTTCAGGATCGTGTCGACGGCGATCGCGGTCTTGCCGGTCGAACGATCGCCGATGATCAGCTCGCGCTGGCCGCGGCCGACGTTCGTCATCGAGTCGATCGCCTTGATCCCCGTCTGGAGCGGCTCCTTCACCGGCTGGCGCTCGATCACGCCGGGCGCCTTCCATTCGAGCGGGCGCGTCTCCGACGACTCGATCGGGCCCTGGCCGTCGAGCGGGTTCCCGAGCGGGTCGACGACACGGCCGAGCAGGCCCTCGCCGACGGGCACCGAGGCGACCTTGCCGGTGCGACGAACCGGATCGCCTTCCTTGATCTTGTCCCACTCCCCGAACAGCGCCACGCCGACGTTGTCCTCCTCGAGGTTGAACGCGAGCCCGACGACGCCGTGGTCGAGCTCGAGCATCTCGAGCGCGACGCAGTTCTCGAGCCCGTGCACGCGCGCGATCCCGTCGCCGAGCGAAAGAACGGCACCGACCTCGGCGAGATTCGTGTCGACGTCGAACTCCTCGATCCGCTTGCGCAGGATGGAGGTGATCTCTTCGGGACGAAGTTTCACGCTGAGGCTCCTTTGCGCTCTGACGCACGGTTCGCTGGGGGAACCTCCCGGTTTCCCCAGACCCCTTCCCCTGGTCCCCTACCGGGGACAGGCGGCTTCACCGCCGGACGAAGTTTCACGCTGAGGCTCCTTTGCGCTCTGACGCACGGTTCGCTGGGGGAACCTCCCGGTTTCCCCAGACCCCTTCCACTGGTCCCCTGCGGGGACAGGCGGCTTTCGCCGCCGGGCGAAGTTTCACTCTTGGGCTCCTTTGTGCTCTGTCGCACGAGGTTTCATTCGGCGCTAGCTCCTTGTAGTTGCGAGTTCTTGGCGTAGTCGGTCGAGCCGGCCGCGGACGCTTGCGTCAAGGCGCATCGACCCGGCCTGGAGGACGATGCCGCCGATCAGGTCGGGATCGACGCTGCGCGCCGCCTGGACCTTCCGGCCGGACTTCTTCTCGATGTCGGAGACGATGCGCTTGAACGCCGTGTCGGTGAGCTCCTGGGCGGTCGTGAGCTCGACGTCGAGCACGCGCTCCTCCGCCGCGACGAGCGTCTCGAACTCGGCGGCGATCGCGGCGATCTCGCCGGCGCGCCCCTTCTCGACGAGCAGCTTCACGAAGTTCCGGATCAGCTCGTCGGCGCCGCCGAGGATCTGCTCGAGAACGTCGCCCTTCACCTGCGACTCCGTCTCGGGGTTCACGAGCACGGCGCCGAGCTCGGGGACGGCGACGATCGCCGCCGCGAGGTCCTCGAGCTGCTCCCGCACGATCGCGATGCGGCCCTTCTCCTGCGCCGCCTCGAAAAGCGCGCCGGCATAGATGCGCTGCGGCGTGGCTATGAGCGGCTCGCCTCCAGTTGCGAGAAGTCGATCTCGGCGAGCGCCTCGTCGATCAGTCGCTGCTGGTCGGCGTCGGTGAGCGTCTTGCGGGTGATCTTCTCCGCGGCCTCGATCGAGAGGGCGCCGACCGCCTGCTTGAGCTCGTTCAACGCCTGGACTTTCGCCTGCTCGATCTGCCGCTCGGTCTCCTCGACCCGGCGCTGGCGGTCTTCCTCGGTCTCCGCGCGCATCCGCTCCTGCTGGGCGTCGCCGAGCCGCCGCGCCTCGGCGAGAATGGCCTCGGCGTCGGTGCGGGCCTGGCCGACGAGCGCCTTGTGCTCCTCGAGCAGGGCCCGCGCCTCATCGCGGACGCGGTCGGCCTCCTCGACCGACTGCCTGATCCGCTCGCGGCGCTCGTCGATCAGCTTCTGGATCGGTCCGAAGGCGTAGCGCTTCAGCACGAAGAAGGTGATCGCGAACGCGATCAGGGTCCAGATCATCAGACCCGGAATGACCTTGATCAGAGGGCTGGTTGCGACGAGCATGTCTTAGACGAGCACGAAGCCGAGCAGGCTGCCGAGGAAGCCGTAGAAGACGACGGCCTCGGTGAGGGCAAACCCGAGCCACATCAGGCCCTGGAGCTCACCGCGGAGCTCGGGCTGGCGGGCGACGGACTGGATCATGGAGCCGAAGATCATCCCGATGCCGGCACCTGCGCCTGCCGCGCCGAGACCGATGCCGAGCGCCAGGGCGATCGCCTTTCCCGCATGCACGACCGGTGCATTGGAGACATTCACGGCGGCCAGAAGACTCATCATCATTGCGTTGACTTCTCCTTTTCCTTGGTGTCGGCCTCGAGCCGGCACCCGGTTTCTTGGGGCAAGGGTTCTGGGGGCGAGAAAGCCGTGCTAGTGCTCCGGCTCGATCGCCGTTCCGATGTAGATGGCCGAGAGCGCCGCGAAGATGAACGCCTGGATCGTCACGACGATCACGACCTCGAAGATGTAGAAGACGAACGCTGCAGGCAAACCGAAGAACCGCCAGGGTGGCGTGTGGATGATGAAGACCAGGCCGATCATCGTGAGGATCAGGATGTGGCCGGCGAGCATGTTCGCGTAGAGACGGACGGACAGGCTGATCAGCCGCATGAGCTGCGAGATCACCTCGATCGGGATGATCAGCGGCAGGAGCAGTTTGGGCACCTCCGGGATCCACGACTTGAGGTAGCGCCAGAGCCCGTTGTAACGGATGCCCTCGATGTGCTGGAACACAAAGGTCATGAGTGCAAGCGCGAGGGTGACCGAGATCGTGGAGGTGGCGGCGTAGATCCCCCAGACCGGGAACCCGTGGTAGGTCTGGCCCGTGATCGGGAGCGGGATGAAGCCGAGCAGGTTGACCACGAAGATGAAGATCATGATCGTCGCGACATACGGGAACCAGAGGCCCATCGCCTTCGTCGGGAGCCCGGTCTCCGCGACCTGGGTCTGGGCGATGTCGTAGATCACCTCGCCGAAGGTCTGGCGGGTTCCGGCAACGACCGCGAGGCGCCAGCGCATGGTCACGATCCCGATCACGATCGACACCAGCGCGCCGAGCAGAAGATAGACGACCGCACGGTTGATCGAGAGGTCGATCGGCCCGAGGTGGATCGGCACCCAGTCCTTCAGCGTGAACTCGTCGACCACGCTGAACTTCTTGTCCGCCGCCGAGGCGGACGCAGGCGCGACCAGCGCGAGGCCGACCAGTACCGCCAACAGCCCTTTCAGCTTCATGTGCCTGCTTCTCCTCCGTAGTACGCAACCAGCGACGTCCCGAACTCCGCCGTAAACGCGAGCGCATAGACCGCCACGGCGGAGACGCCTACCTGCTGGTTCGAGACGGTCACGGCGAGCAGCACAACCATCGCCGTGATCGACCGGACCATCCTGCCCAGGGCCACTCCTCCAGAGCTCGCGAGATTACCCATCCCAAGCGGCATCCGCTGGAGAACCAGCCCGAACCCCTGGCTGGCGGCCCAGAGCACCGCCGCGATCGCCCAGCCGGCAACCGGCCAGCCCGCGACGAGGAACACGGGGAGCGCACCGACGACGATGATCGAGCCGACGATCGCCGGGGTGTGTCCGCGGGGTACGGGCTGGGGGACGAGGATGCCGGGCATCAGGCGAAGTACTCGTGGTAGCGGAGGTAGACGCCGCCGATACCCGCGGGGATCCCGACGACCGCACCCAAGATCAGCCCGACCTTGAGGTTCCCTGCGATCCAGCCGAGAAGCGTGCCGATCGCGATGCAGAGGGCCGTGATGCCCGCGAGCACGGCGCCTGCCTCGACAGGAGGAAACGGACGAGGCGCAGGCGGCTCCATCGGGCGCCAGCATAGCTGAGCGCTGCGGCAACGGGTGGGAGTTCGTGACAGCGCTATCCGGCGCGGTTGAGCGGCTTTCGCCGGACTTTGTTTCAACCGTTGCTAGCGGCTATGCGGACTTTCGAGCCTCGTCGCGCGTCGCTTCCTCACGGCGCCTGATGAACGGGTTCGCGAGCTTCACGATCTCGAGCAGGTAGACGACGTAGATCGACGCGCCGAGCGCGAGCAGGCCGATCACCGCGTCGAGCGCGACGGCGGGGAGGTTCCAGTCACCGCCCGGGTGCGGATGCACGAACTTCGTCGCGAGCGCCGCGAGCGCGAGCGTCCCGCACCAGAGGTAGAGGTAGATGACCGACCTGCGCTGCGAGAAGCCGATGTTCGCGAAGCGGTGATGGAGGTGGCTCCTGTCGGCGACGTAGATCGGGCGGCGGGCCTTGATCCGCTTCGCGACCACGAACGAGGTGTCGAGCAGCGGCACCGCAAGCACGAGGAGCGGCAGGATGAGCGCGGCGAGGGCGGCGGTCTTCGACAGGCCCTGAACGGACACGGCGGCGAGGGTGAAGCCGAGAAGGAGCGCGCCGGAATCGCCCATGAAGATCCGCGCAGGGTAAAAGTTGTGGCGCAGGAAGCCGATGCACCCTCCGAGGACGGCTCCGGTGAGGATCGCTGCGTTGATGTCTCCGCGGGCGAGGTCGATCACGCAGAACGAGAACGCCGAGATCGCGCAGACGCCGGCCGCGAGGCCGTCGAGCCCGTCGAGGAAGTTCACCATGTTCATCACGGCGACGATCCCGATCACCGTCAGCACGATCCCGACCTCCTTCGGGAGCGTCTGGACTCCGAGGAGCGGGAACGTGAAGCGGTGAACCCAGACGCCGAAGGAGACGACGATCGCCGCTGCGAGGACCTGGCCGGCAAGCTTCTCCCACGGCCTGAGCCCGCGGAAGTCGTCGATCGCGCCGACCGTGGTCGCGACGGCGGCGCCGAGCAGCAGCCCGCGCATCTGGCCGTCGAGGTTCAGGAACGCAAGCGCCGGCACGAAGATCCCGAGGAAGAGCGCGAGGCCCCCGAGCCGCGGTATCCCCGTGGGCGTCTGGCGGCGGCCGTTCTCTGGGCGATCGACGGCTCCGAGCAGCCGGGCCATTCCCCCGACCGCCGGGGTGAGCAGGACGACGATCGCGAGCGCGATCAGCGAAGCCCAGAGGACCTCGAGGTGGCCGGAGAGCTCGTTCCAAACCACTACGGCTTCCCCCGAATCGACGTCATCGAGCGCCCGTCACCGCATCGTGGGGGAGGTCAGGTAAGAGGACAAAATGCATTTTTTCTCCGTTTTCCAGGTAGTTCTTTCCCCGCCGAGCCGTATCGACCTTCCCGTGCAGGTTGGCCGCGGACGGAACTACCTCGTTCCGTAGAGGCGATCTCCAGCATCGCCGAGCCCGGGGACGATGTAGCCCTTGTCGTTCAGGTGGGAGTCGATCGAGGCCACGAAGATGTTCACGTCCGGGTGCGCGCCCTGGATGTGCGCGACGCCCTCGGGGGCGGCGATCAGCGCGACGAGCGAGATGTTCGACGCCCCGGCCTGCTTCAGGATCCCGACTGCGTGGGCGGTCGAGTTGCCGGTCGCGAGCATCGGGTCGAGCAGCAGCACGTCTCGGTCTGCAATGTCGGCGGGAAGCTTCACGTAGTACTCGACCGGCTCCAGGGTCTCCTCGTTGCGGTAGAGCCCGATAAAGCCTACGCGGGCGACCGGGATCAGGGAGAGCACGCCGTCGAGCATCCCCATCCCGGCACGGAGGATCGGGCAGGCCGCGACCTTCTTCCCCGGGATCCGCTGTGCCCGGGTCCGCTCGAGCGGCGTCTCGACCTCCACCTCCTCGAGCGCCATCTCCTTCGTCGCCTCGTAGGTGAGAAGCAGCGTCAACTCGTTCACGAGCCGCCGGAACATCTCGGTGTCGGTGTTGACGTCCCGCAGCAGGCCGAGCTTGTGACGCACGAGCGGGTGCGTCACCTCGTGAACGGTCACGTGACGTAGGTCGCGTAGCCGCGGAAGCCCGGATAGAGCGGCCGGCGGTCGCAGAGGGCCCTCGAGCGGCCGGCCAGCGCCTCCACGTCGGCATCGTCGGAGAGTGCCCCGACGATGATCGCGGCGACCTCGTGGAAGTCGTCCTCGTCGAAGCCGCGCATCGTCGCCGCCGGGGTGCCGATGCGGACACCCGAGGCGACCATCGGCGGGCGCTCGTCGAACGGCACCGTGTTTCGGTTCACGGTCAGGCGGCATTCGTCGAGCCTGTCCTGGGCGGCGAGGCCGGTCCACTCGGTGTCGCGCAGGTCGAGCTGGACGAGGTGCGTGTCGGTGCCGCCGGTGAGAATGTCGAGCCCGCCGTCGATCAACCCGCTCGCAAGCACGTCCGCGTTCGCCCGCACGCGGCCCTGATACTCGCGAAACGCCTCCGTCCCGGCGATCCGGAAGCAGGTCGCCTTCGCCGCGATCGTGTGCATCAGCGGCCCGCCCTGCATCCCCGGGAAGAGAGCCCGGTCGAGCGCCTGGCCGTGCTCCTCGGTACAGAGCACGAAGCCGGCACGCGGGCCGGCGAGGGTCTTGTGCGTCGTCGAGGTGACGAAGTGCGAATGCGGGACCGGGCTCGGATGGAGCCCAGCCGCGACGAGCCCGGCGAAGTGCGCCATGTCCGTCATCAGCATCGCCCCGACCTCGTCGGCGATCTCGCGGAACCGGTCGGCCTCGACGGTGCGCGGGTAGGCGGAGCCGCCGCAGACGATCAGCTTCGGCCGCACCTCCTTGGCCTTCGCGAGCACCTCGTCGTAGTCGACCATCATCGTCTCCCGCGAGACGCCGTAGTGGTGGAACTCGTAGAGCTTCCCCGAGAAGTTCACCTTCAGTCCGTGGGTCAGATGGCCGCCGTGATCGAGCGAGAGCCCGAGCACCCTGTCGCCCGGCGACAGTACGGCGAAGTACACGGCCATGTTCGCCTGGGCGCCTGCGTGCGGCTGGACGTTCGCGTGCTCGGCGCCGAAGAGGGATTTCGCACGCTCGCGTGCGAGCTCCTCGATCTCGTCCACGACCTCGCAGCCGCCGTAGTAGCGCTTGCCGGGGTAACCCTCGGCGTACTTGTTCGTCGGGGTCGAGCCGATCGCCTCGAGCACGGAGGGCCAGGTGAAGTTCTCGGACGCGATCAGCTCGATCTGGCCGCGCTGCCGTTCGAGCTCCTCGCCGAGCGTGGCCGCGATCTCCGGATCGACCTCGGCCAGGCCGGCGGCCCGAAGCTGCTCGAATGTCTCCTGCGCGATCGCCATTCTGCTCCCTTCTTCGAGGCCTCGAGCCATCGTAGTCGGCGCGGCCGGATCAGGCGACGCGTGCGGCGAAGAGCGCATCGGCGGCCCGCTCGAGCGCCCCGTCGACCGCGCCGGCGCCCTCACGGAGGACGCGCGGCTCCGGTGCCGTGAAGTCGAGGACGGTCGAGGCCTCGCCCGAGAGTGGGCCCAGATCGAGCTCGGCGGCGCACCCTGCGCGGATCTCTCCCGGGACGGCATCGAGCGTGGCGGCCGCCGGTTGGCCCGGATTGTTGGCACTCGTCGCGGCGATCGCCCCGACCGCGTCGAGCACGTACTGCACCTCGCGTGGGAGCTCCGCCACGCGAACGCCGATCGTCTCGGGGCTCGTACCCGTGAGCCACGGGTACCGCTGGGCGGGGTTCGGGAGCACGAGCGTGTAGGGCCCAGGTAGGAGCGCCCGGACGATCACGCTCGAGCGGCCCCGGAACTCGGGCACGCATTCGAGGAGCATCTCGACGCTCGACGCCATCATCGCCGTGGGCTGCGCACCGCCCCGCCCCTTGAGCTCGTAGAGGTGCCTGACCGGCGCCTCGCGGAACGCCGAGGCGCAGAGCCCGTAGACCCCGTCGGCGGGAAGCACCACCGCCCTGCCGGCGCGGATCGCCGCGACCGCGGCCGCTACCCCTTCGGCATCCATCGCGCCTCGACCACCCTCTCCCTTCCGGCGAGATCCGTCGAAATCGTAGCCCCCTCGTACCCGAGCCCGGCGAGCAGCGCTCGGAGGTGCCCGGCGTGCTCGGCGTGGCACTCGAGCACGATCGTTCCGCCCGGTGCGAGCACCTCACGGGCCTCACGCGCGAGCCGCTCGGTCTGGCCGTCGGCCACGAGCGCGAGCCTCGGTTCCCAGTCGCGCACCTCCGGCTCGAGCGAGTCGACCTCGGCCGCGTCGACATAGGGCGGGTTCGAGACGACGAGCTCGAACGGTCCCTCGAGCCCGTCGAGCAGATCGGTCTCGACGAGCTCGACCGACAGCCCGAGGCGCTCGGCGTTCTCTCGCGCGAGCGCGAGTGCGTCGGGCGAGATGTCCGTGGCAGTCACGCGTGCCTCGGGACGCTCGTCGGCGATCGCGAGCGCAATCGCGCCGGTCCCGGTACCGACGTCGACCACGCGCGGCTGCTCGAGTCCGGCGATCGCGGCCAGCGCGCGCTCGGCCACGATCTCTGTCTCGGGCCGGGGCACGAGCGCGCGGGGATCGGTGTTGAGCGTGAGCCGCCTGAAGCCCCAGTCTCCCAGGACGTAGGCGAGCGGCTCCCGTCGTCCCCGACGCTCGACGAGCGGGCGGGCGACGGTGCGCTCGGACTCGGTGAGCGGCCGGTCGAAGCTCGTGTAGAGCTCGAGGCGGGAGAGGCCGAATGCCCGGGAGAGGATCAGCTCCGCGTCGAGCCGGGGCGAATCGACGCCCTTGCGCGAGAGGTACTCGGTCGTTGCCGCGAGCACCTCACCGAGCGTCAACCGTCTCCGCCCTCGAGCGCGCGCCGTTGCGCGTCGGCGGTGAGCGCCTCGGTGAACTCGTCGAGGTCGCCGGTCAGGACGTCCTGCAGCCGGCCGCTGACCCCGACGCGGTGGTCGGTCACGCGGTCCTGGGGGAAATTGTAGGTCCGGATCTTCTCGGCCCGCTCGCCCGTCCCGACCTGGGCCTTGCGGGTGGCTGCCTGCTCCGCCTGCTGGCGCTCGCGCTCGGCCTCGTAGATCCGGGCGCGGAGCACCCGCATCGCCTTCGCGCGGTTCTGGAGCTGCGAGCGCTCGTCCTGCATCGCGACGACGATCCCGGTCGGCTTGTGCGTGATCCGGACCGCCGAGTCGGTCGTGTTCACGGACTGGCCGCCGGGACCCGACGAGCGGTAGACGTCGATCTCGAGGTCCTTCTCGTCGATCTCGACGTCGAGGTCCTCCGCCTCGGGCATCACCGCGACCGTGGCGGTCGAGGTGTGGATTCGCCCCTGCGACTCGGTGTCCGGCACCCGCTGGACCCGGTGCGTGCCGCCCTCGTACTTGTAGACCGAGTAGGCGCCGCGCCCCTTGATCGCGTACACGCCCTCCTTGATCCCGCCCCCGTCGCTCGGGCTCACCTCGAGCTGCTCCCAGCGGAAGCGCCTGCGCTCGGCGTAGCGCTCGAGCATCTTCGCGAGGTCGGACGCCCAGAGCGCGGCCTCGTCGCCACCGACGCCCTGCCTGATCTCGACGATCACGTCCTTCTCGTCGGCCGGGTCGGGCTCGACGAGCGAGAGCTTCAGGGCCTCTTCGAGCCGTACGACCTCGGCCTCGTAGTCGGGAACCATCACTGTCAGCTCGGGATCGCTCCTCGCGGCGTCGAGGTCGGCGAGCGCCTGGCGCCGTTCCTGCGCAAGGCGGTAGGAGCCTTCCAGCTTCTTCAGCCGCCGCCCGACCTCCTCCGCTTCGCGGTGGTCGTTATAGACCGCAGGATCCGACAGCCGATCCTGGGCCTCCTGGTAGGAGCGCTCGAGCTCCTCGATCAGCGATTCGAAGTTGGACATGGCCCGCGGCCAGGTTATCCCGCGCGCCCGGTCTGGCTCTTCGTACGGCTATTCCTCGGTTGCCGCGGGGACCCCGCCGGCTTCGGCTTCGCCCTCGCTTTCGCCCGCTGCGTCCTCGTCCTCTTCGGGCTCGAGCACGAGGTCGGGTAGGTCGAGCGTGATCTCGATCGCCGCGAGCGCCCGGGAGATCGGGCACATGATCTTCGCACGCTGGGCGATCTCGTAGATCTGCTCGTCGGTGAGCCCCGGGACGGTCACGCGGGCGGTCAGGGCCGATCCCGTGACTCCGAGCCCGACCTCGAACGAGATCTCGCACGAGACCTGCATCTCCTCGGGCTCCCAACCGGAGCCGACGAGACCCGACGTGAACTGCATCGCGAAGCACGACGCATGTGCGGCAGCGAGGAGCTCTTCGGGGCTCGTCATCCCCTGTTCGTCGTCGACCCGAGACATCCAGGTCACGTCGAGCTCGGGGAGAGCGCCGCTCGTGGTCTTCAGGATCTTCCCTTCGCCGTCGACGAAACCGCCGATCCACTCGACGTCAGCTCTGCGTACGGTCGGCATCTAAGCCATCACCTCCACTCGTCTGTCTGCCGGCGTCAGCCGGCCCTCATGATCAAGAACCTCGCGAAGCGCGCGGATCGACACCTCGAGCTGGTCGAGCGACGGCTCGCGCGTCGTCAGCCGCTGGAGCCACATCCCCGGGGCGAGGACGGTCATCACGAAGCGGTTGTGGGCATGCTTGCCGGCGAAGCGGATCAGCTCGTAGGCGAGGCCGGCGATCGGCAGCAGCAGCGCTGCGCGCGTGACGATGATCCAGTACCAGGGCAGCCGCCCGAAGGGCGCGTAGACGAAGGCGCTCAGCACGATCACCCAGAACAGGAACGAGGTCCCGCACCGGGGATGGATCAGCGAGTAGCGCTGGACCGTCTCCGGCGTCAGCTCCTCGCCCGCCTCGAAGGCGTTGATCGCCTTGTGCTCGGCAGCGTGGTACTCGAACACGCGCTTGAGCGGCGGGTAGAGGCTGAGCAGGGCGAGATAGCCGACGAAGATCGTGATCCGGATCGCAGCCTCGGCGAGCACGAAGAGCGTGCCGTTCGAGATCGGGAGCAGATCCGCGAGCAGGCCGGGGCCGATCTTGAACGCGCCAACCGCGAACCCGATCGCGACGACGAAGGAGCCGACCATCGCCCAGCGTCCGATCTCCGTGACCTCCTCTTCGAGCTCGCTCTCGCCTTCGACTGCGGCGGCGTAGTTCGCCGAGATCGAGAGCGCGCGGAAGCCGATCGAGAGCGACTCGCCGAGCGCGACGACGCCGCGGATCAGCGGAAGCCGGAGGATCCAGTGGCGCGCCATCGCTGAGTCGATCGGGCACCCGACCTCGGCGATCTGGCCGTCGGGCTTGCGCACCGCGACCGCCCAGTTGCGGGGGCCGCGCATCATGACGCCCTCGAGGACGGCTTGGCCGCCGATTGTCTGTGCCATGCCTTAGGAGGAGTTCGAGGCCCCGGCGGCCTTCGACGCACCGGTGGCCTTCGACGCGCTGCCGGCCTTTTCCAGCCGGCGCTGGAAGCGCTCGACGCGGCCGCCGGTGTCGACGAGCTTCTGCTTCCCCGTGTAGAACGGGTGGCACTGCGAGCAGATCTCGACGTTCAGCTCGGGCGAGGTCGAGCGCGTCGTGAACGAGTTCCCGCAGGAGCAGTGAACTGTCGCGAACACGTAATCCGGATGGATCTCACTCTTCATCGAGAACCCAGGATACCAGAGGCAGTCTGCGCCGAGACGTTGCCGCCGCTGACAATGACCACCGGATTCTCCGCCTGGATCTTGCCCGCGAGGATCGCCGCGGTGGCGACGGCTCCGGCCGGCTCGCACGCGAGCTTGGCGCGCTCGTAGAGGAACCGGAAGCCGACCTCGATCTCCTCCTCGCTCACGAGGACACGCTCGAGGTCCCTGCACGACTCGATCGCGAGGCGCCCGGCGAAGGGCGCGTTGAGGCCGTCGGCGATCGAGAGAGGGGTGACCGGAACCGGCTCGTTGGCTGCGATCCCCTGGTGGAGCGCCTGGCTCGTCTCGGGCTCGACGGCGATGACGCGCATCGGCCCCTCGCCGAGCGCGGCCACGATCCCGCCGATCAAGCCGCCGCCGCCGACCGGGACGACGACGACGTCGGCGCCGGGTGCGTCGTCCTCGATCTCGAGGGCCACCGTCCCGGCGCCGGCGAGCACGACGGGGTCGTCGAACGGGTGAACGAGCGTGCGGCCGGTCTTCTCGAGCAGTTCGTCCAGGCGCCTGAACGCACCCGCGGGGTCGGTTGCCTCGAGGTCGACGTCGGCGCCGTAGCCGCGGGTGGCGGCGAGCTTCTGCTCCGAGGCGCCCTGCCACATCACGACGAGCGCGCTCACGCCGTACTCGCGGGCGGCGAAGGCGGCAGCCTGCGCGTGGTTGCCGGCGGAGATCGCGATGATCCCGCGGCTCTTCTCCTCGGCAGTCAGGCTCGCGAGCTTGTTGATCGCGCCGCGGGGCTTGAACGACCCGGTGCGCTGGAAGAGCTCGCACTTGAGGTAGGCGCCGAGGGTGCGGGAGGCGAGCATCGGCGTCCGCGCCAGATGGAGCTCCACGACCGACCGCGCGCGGAGGACGTCGTCGCGGCTAACCACGCTGCCGCACCGTCTCGAACAAGATGATCGCCGCGGCGGTGGCGGCGTTCAGGCTGTCCGCGCTTCCGGCGGCGACCGGGATCGAGACGATGCGCGAGGCGGCTTCAAGCCAGGCGGCACCGAGGCCGGCATGCTCGGCGCCGATCACGAGGGCGAGCGGGGCGGTCAGATCGGCGTCGGTGTAGCGAGTGGGCGCATCGACGGCGGCCGCGACGAGCTCGATCCCGAGCTCGCGGATCTCCTCGAGGCTCGCCTCGACGACCGGGAGCGTGAAGCACGGCGCCCGTCGAGGCACGGATCGCATTGGGGTTCCAGGCGTCGCTGCGCGCTTCGGCGATCACGAGCGCGCCGGCGCCGGCCGCCTCGGCGGTGCGCGCCATCGCCCCGATGTTCCCCGGCTTCTCGACGCCGACCGCAACGAGAAGGAGGGTGGCGTCCCGTGGCAGTGCGCGCCGCGGCGCCTCGACGACCGCGATCACGCCCTCGGGCTCGGCACGGTAGGCCATCTTCGCGAGCACGCGCTCGCTGACCGCCTCGCCCTCGTCCCACTCGAGCAGTGCGGGCGCGTAGTAGGTCTCGACGACACGAAGCCCGGCCTCGCGCGCCCTCCCCACCTCGCGCGGCCCCTCCGCCAGGAACAGCCCGCTCCGCCGCCGCTCGCTGCTCCGCCGCAACCGGATCACGTCCTTGACGCGCGCGTTGTCCACCGAGGTGATCACCCGACGAATCTACCGATGGCCCACGCGGCCGTGACCCAAACCGCTTCAGGCGGGGTCAGGCCCCGCCTTGAACGAGGGTCGGGCGGCTGCGCGCGACGGGCTAGGCAACAGGCGCGCTTCGGGGTCTTTTCCGCTCGTAGAGCCAAGAACGGCGACTGCCGCCCGCAGGTCAAGGGCGGGGACAGGTGCTGGAACGAAAGTGTCACAGTAGTGAGCCAAAAGTGTAAAATTGCCCCGGTAGACAACGGCGCTTGGATACGGTCGTTGGATGGCACGCGGGAGGAGAGTCGAGGATCCGGGCTTCTACCATCTCGTCGCGCGAGGTAACAACAAGCAGCAGATCTTCGACGACTACCTCCGGCCGGTCTTCCTGATCCAACTTGGCGATGTTGCAGCCCGCGTCGATTGGCTGGTTCAGGCGTGGGCCCTCATGTCGAATCATTTCCACCTCGTCCTCCGGTGCGGAGAGCTCGGGCTCGCGGACGGGATGAGGCGGCTCAACCTGAACTTCGCGCTCAAGTCCAACGCCCGGTTCGGGAGGATCAACCACTGCTTCGGGGCTCGGTACTGGAGCACCCCGATCAAGAGTGAGGAGCACCTCTTCCGGAGCATCCGCTACACCCTCTGGAACCCGGCCCGAGCGGGCATTGGGATTCATCCCTCCGAGTCGAGCTGGACGAGCTACGCGCCGAGCGCAGGGCTCGCCAAGGCACCGCAGGTGCTCGCGCTGGATGCCCTGCTCGACCTGTTCGGCACGGGACCGGTTGGCGCCTTCGATGCCTTCCGCGGGTTCGTCGACGAAGACCGCGAGCGCTGCCTCTCGCCCTGGAACGACGGCGCCGGAATCCTCACGTAACGGTGTACTCGGGGCCGGAGCCGCCCTCGGGCGGGGTGAGGCGGCCACCCTTCGCCGAGATCGCGCCGCACTGGACGCAGTTCGACGGCGTCACGCGAACCGTCACCTCGGGGCCCTCGCCCGGCTCCACCTCGTAGACGCCCGCGGGGCACATCCGCTCCCAGAGCCGGCCGAGCACCGCCGGCACCTCGGTCTGCACGCGGATGTGGTCGGGCTGGTCGTCCCGCGTTCTGTTCCCGGACAGGAACACAGACGACAGCTTGTCGAAGGTCAGCGAACCGTCGGGAACGGGGTACGAGGCGGCGCGATCGGTCGTGTAGATCGCCTGCTCGGAGTCCGCCTCCGTCGCGCTGTCCCGGGTCGGGCGGCGGCCGCCGGTGACGGTCTCGACGCCGGCCAGCGCGGCCCCGCGCCAGAATCCGCCTGCGAATCCCTGCCGCATGTTCCGCACCCGCCGCAGATCGCTCCAGATGAAGGACGAACGCAGCGCCTCGTCGTATCCCGCGAGCGCGTCCGAGCCGAGCGAGCGCCACGAAGCCTCGGCGGCGAGCCGTCCCGACTCGATCGCGTAGTGCACGCCCTTCAGGGCCGGCACGTTCACGAGCCCGGCGCCGTCTCCGGCAAGCAGGAGCCCCGGCGCGGAGAACCGTCTCGGCAGCGCCACGAACCCGCCCTCCGGGATCGTCTTCGCCCCCCATGCGACCCGCTCCCCGCCGTCGAGCAGCGGCCGGATGCGTGGATGCGTCTTCAGTTCCTGGAGCAGGTCGTGCACCGAGAGCTCGGCGTCGCGGTAGTCGAGCCCGACGACCATCCCGATCGTGAGCATGTCGTCGCCCATCGGATAGATGAAGGCTCCCCCGAACTCGCGGTAGCGCGACCCGGAGCGCAGCGGCCAGCCCATCGTATGAATCACCCGGCGGAGCGGCTGCGGCACCTTCCAGACCTCCTTCACGCCGAGCGCCCACGTCTGCGGGTTTCCGCCGGACAGCTGGAACCGTTCGAATGCCGCCGTCGTCAGATGGCCGGCCGTTCCCTCGGCGAGGATTGTGACCTTCGCCCGGATCTCCGAGCCCGGCTCGAAGTTGCGAAGCTCCTCGCCGTTCCGCCCACGCCCCTTGTCGCCCGTCCGCACCCCGACGACTGCGCCGTCGGCCACGAGCAGCTGCCCTGCCGCAGTCTCGGGCAGCATGGCGGCGCCGGCCTCTTCCGCGACGTCCGAGAGGAAGCGGCCGAGCCGCGAGAGCGAGACGACCTGGTTCCCATGGTTGCGCATGGTGGGCGGCGGCACGAGCAGCGGCACGGCCCGCGACGAGGTCAGGAAGAGCACCGACTCGCCGGGAACCTCCCCGTAGGACGGCACCTGCTCGGGCGTGCGCAGGCCGTCGAGGAGCGAATACAGCGGCTTCGGGTCGATGACGGCGCCGGAGAGAAGATGCGATCCGGGAGCCTTTCCCTGCTCGAGCACGGCGATCGGAACCTCACCGAGCTCCGCCGCCGCCTCCGGGCTCCCCGCCGCGAGCTGACCGAGCCGGATCGCCGCCGCGAGCCCTGCGGGCCCCGCCCCGACGACCAGGATCCCGACCTCGATCGCCTCACTGTCGGAGGGCTCCGCAATCGCCTCGGATTCGCTCCAGGGCGGCGGGTAGTCGGTCGGCTTCACGATTCCCGGTGCGCCCTCACGAGCTCCGTGAGGCGAGGGACGATCTCGTTGAGGTCGCCGACGACGCCGAGATCGGCGTAATCGAAGATCGGTGCGTTCGGGTCCTTGTTGATCGCGATGATCGTGCCCGACGACTGCATCCCGACCTTGTGCTGGATCGCGCCCGAGATCCCGACCGCGACGTACAGCTTCGGCGAGACGGTCTTGCCGGTCTGGCCCACCTGGGCTGCGTACGGATACCAGCCCGCGTCCACGACCGCCCTCGTGGCCGCAACCGCGCCGCCGAGCGCCTCCGCGAGCTCTTCGACGAGCGCGAAGCCCTCGGCCTTGCCGAGGCCACGCCCACCGGCGACGACGACGTCCGCATCCTCGATCGACGGCCCGCTCGCCTCGTCGACCGCAGGCTCTACGAGCTCCGCCAGGAGCGAATGCGGCTCGAGGCTCACGGTCGCGTCCACGCGCTCCGCCGTCCCACCTGTCTCCACCGGGTCGAATGCTCCCGCCCGGAAGAGCGCGAGCCGGACCGGTGAGACCCAGCCCGCGTCCACGAGCACGGAGTCGGCGAGCGCCGGCCGCTTGCCGACGAGCGTCCCACCCTCGGCGACGAGATCGGCGAGGTCCCAGTTGAGCCCCGCCCCGAGCCTGACCGCGAGCGCCGCCGCGATGTCCGAGGCGAGCACCGACTGCGCGAACAGAACCGTGTCGAAGCCCTCGTCGCGGACGAGCGAGGCGAGCACGTCGACGCGCGGCTGGGGCAGCGGCGCTGCGAGCCGCTCGTCGTCGGCCACGAACACCCGGGAGGCGCCGAACCGCCCAGCGTCTGCGACGAGGCCGCCGACGCCCGCGCCCACGACGATTCCAGCGACCTCGCCGCCCAGCGCAGCCGCCTTCGCGAGCAGGCCCAGCGCCGGCTTCGCGAGCCCGTCGCCGTGGTGCTCGAGGAAGACGAGCGTCTTCACAGAAGCCGCCTCTCGACGAGGAAGCCGACGATCTCCTCAGGGGCCTTCGCCGCGTCCTCGACGACTCGGCGGTCGCCGCGCGGAGGCGGCGGGGAGACCGAGAGAACGCTCGTGCAGGCCGCGGAGACACCGCCCACATCCGCCGCCGCGAGGGTCTCCTGCGGCTTCGACTTCGCGCCCATGATCCCCTTCAAGGAGGGGTAGCGCGGCTCGTTGATCGAATCCGAGACGCCGACGATCGCCGGTAACGGGGCGCGAATGCGCTCGTATCCGAACTCGGTCTGCCGTTTCCCGACCACGGCGCCCTCCTCGACCGTCAGCTCCGCGACCTGCGAGATCACCGGGCGGCGCAGCAACTCGGCGACGGCGGCCCAGAGGCAGGCGCCGTCGCCGTCGGCCGACTGCTGGCCGAAAAGCACGAGCTCGGCGCCCTCACGGCCGATCGCGCCGGCGAGGGCGTGCGCCGTCGTGACGAGATCCGCGCCGCCGAAGGCCTCGTCGCTGACGAGCACGGCGCGATCGGCGCCCATCGCGAGCGTCTTGCGGAGTGCATCTCCCGCGCCCGGAGGCCCGAGCGAGATCACGACCACCTCACCGCCACCGGCCGCGTCGCGAAGGCGCAGCCCCTCCTCGACCGAATGGAGGTCGAAATCCGAGAGCGCGAGCTCGCCGCCCCGGTCGAGCCGCCCGGTCGACGGATCGATCCGCCGCCCCGACACCGCATCGGGCACCGCCTTCACACACGCGACGATCTTCATCGGAGGGGCACTCTACGCAGCGCGGCCGATCAGGCGGGAACGCTCGCGCGCAGGAACTCCACGATCTCGCTCGTCGCCGCTCCGGGCGTGAAGACGGCGGCGACGCCGGCCTCCAGCAACTCCTCGATGTCGTCTCCCGGGATCGTGCCGCCGACGACGACGAGGACGTCGTCGGCTCCGCGTTCCCGCAGCCCGGCCACGATCCTCGGCACGAGTGTCATGTGGGCGCCGGAGAGGATCGAGATCCCGACGGCGTCGGCATCCTCCTGGATCACCGTCTCGACGATCTGCTCCGGAAGCTGATGAAGGCCTGTGTAGATCACCTCCATCCCCGCGTCGCGGAGCGCCCGCGCGATGATCTTGGCGCCCCGGTCGTGGCCGTCGAGCCCGACCTTGGCGATCACCACCCGCAGGATGCGTCCCTCGGCCACGCAGGAAAGTCTAGGTCGGCCGCTCGCCTCCGGGCCTCCAGAGCGGCTCGGCACCCCCCGCGTTGGCGGCGCGAGCGAGCACGAAGAGCAGGTCGGAGAGCCGGTTCAGGTACACGGAGGCAAGTGGGTTCGACCGGACGCTCGCCGGCCGCCGCCTGCACCTCGCGCTCGGCCCGCCGGCAGGCCGCCCGCGCCACGTGAAGCCGCGCCGCCGCCTCGGTGCCACCCGGGAGCACGAAGCTACGCAACTCCCGGAGCGACGCATTCGCCTCGTCGCAGTCGGCCTCGAGCCGGTCGATCGCGGCCTGCCTCGATCCGAAGGCGCGGATCGCGATCGAGAAACGGCACCGAGAGATCCGCGCCGAGATCGAAGAGCTCGTTCTGGATCCGCTCGAGCCGCGCGTCTCTCGACCTCGACCTGGGCCCAGCCGAGCAGCGAGTTCAGCTCGTCAACCTCGCCGTAGGCGCGAACGAGCGGATCGAGTTTCGAGACTCGCGAGCCGTCGCCGAGCGAGGTCTCCCCGCCGTCGCCGCCCCGCGTGTAGATCCGCGTCAGCCGGACGGGCTCGTCGCGCTTGCGCACCACGCGCCGACTCTAGGTGCTACTTGAGAACCGGCTCGAGCTTGTAGCCGACGCCGAAGCGGGTGTGGATGAACGAGTGCGTCGGCGAGATCCGGTCGATCTTCTGGCGCAGGCGCCGGACGAAGACGTCGACCGTGCGGTCGCGGTGAGTCTCGCGGCGGCCCCAGACCTTCTGGAGCAGCTCATCGCGCGTGATCACGCGGCCGCGATCGAGGGCCAGCGTGTAGAGCAGCTTGAACTCGGTCGGCGTCAGCCCGGCGCTCACGCCGGCGACATAGGCCTGAACCTCGCGCGGGTCGATCCGTGAGCTCCTCGATCACGACTGCCTCGCCGCGGCGATCCTCCGCCGGGCGCACCCCACGCCGCGCCGCCGCGACCACGCGGGCGACGAGCTCACGCATCGAGAACGGCTTCACCAGGTAGTCGTCGGCGCCGATCTCGAGCGCATGGACGCGGTCGTGCTCGGTTCCCCGGGCCGAGACGACAACGATCGGCGTGCCGATCCCCTCCGAGCGTGCGGTCTCGATCAGCTTCCAGCCGTCGAGCTCGGGGAGCATCAGATCGAGCACGCAGACATCCGGGTTCTCGAAGCGCAGGCGCGCCAACCCGAGCTCGCCGCGTCCGACCACGATGGGATCGAGCCCGGCGGCTGCAAGGTGACGTGCCATTCCGTCTGCGATGACATTGTCATCCTCGACGATCAGGATCTTTCCCATCTACGCCTACCATAGTTCCATGTCGGGTTCGGAGCGGGTGTCAAAGTGGTGACGATCTGGTGAAGACCCCGTTCAGGAAAAGAGATGCCGAGCCTCGAGCCCGAGCCGCGGCGAGGCGATGGCGGCGCCCGAGACGAGCGACAATCACCGGCCCGCGAGCGAGGACTCGTTCGACGCGCTCCGCGCCGGCTTCACCGCTTCGGTCTCGCACGAGCTGCGAACCCCGCTCGCCCGGATCCTCGTCCTGCTCGACTCCGCCGACCTCCCGGGCGCGGACATCCAGGCGCTGCTCGACCAGGCGCGGGCCGAGGTCCAGAACGCCGGCGAGCTGATCGACGAGATCCTGTTCCTCTCCGAGCTCGAGAGCGAGATCGAGGTCGTCTCGCTCGGGATGACGAACGCGCTGCCCGTGCTCGAGCAGGTGATCGACGAGCTCGCGACGAGCGGCGCCCGGGCCGGGCTCGAGCTGAAGGCGACCGGAGATGCGAGCCTCGACCTTCCGCTGCGCCCGCGGATGCTCCGGATCGTCGCCGAGAACCTCGCGGAGAACGCGATCCGCTACGCCGGCCACGGCGCCACCTTCACCCTCTCGATCGAGCACGAACCGGGCGCACCGTGCTGCTCGCGGCCGACGACGGGATCGGAGTCGGCGCGGCCGACCTGCCGCGCCTGTTCGAGCGCTTCTGGCGCGCCGACGCCGCTCGCGCGACCCGCGGCACCGGGCTCGGCCTCGCGATCGTGAAGCACGTGGTCGTCGGCCGCGGGCGGGACGGTCGAGGCGGCCGGGGCCCGCGGCGAGGGCCTTCAGGTGCGCTGCAGCTTCCCGGACTGACGCCTCCCCGACTGAGCGCTACCCGAGGACGCGCGGGGCGTGCGACGACGAATACACGTCCTTCCGCGCGATCTTCCCGTCGCGGATCGGGAACACGTCCACTCCGTCCCATTCGATCGCGACGCCGTCGGGACGGGTCGCCGTCGCCGTCCACTCGCTGACGGCGAAGTCGCCCGCCGAATAGAAGCGCCGTCCCCGGAAGCGGAGGCTCGGCCAGCGCTCGAAGATCCCGCCGATGTGCGCCCGCACCGCGTCGGCGCCCACGACCCGCTCACCGGCGGTGTGGTTCTCGAAGACGATGTCGTCGGTGTGGAAGGCGCAGAGCGCGTCGAGATCCTGGCTGTTCCATGTCGCGTCGTAGGCCTCGATCAGCGCTCGCGTCGCGTCGCTCACGGCCGTCCGATTAAACACGGAAGGGCGCCCGTCGGCGCCCTTCCGCTCTGTCACCCCCGGACGGGGAGCCTCGTCGGCTCAGATCACGTGCCAGCCGCCGGAGGGGCACTGGATGAGCTTCAGTGCCTTCTCGGATGCGGCCAGGATCTTCACCGGGAACGTCGGCACGAAGATGAGCTTCGGGCCGTACTTCTTGTCACCGACCGTGAGCACCCAGAAGATCAGCTTCCGGAGCTCGGTCGCCTTCGGGCTCGAGGCGGGGACGATGACGTAGGTGTAGGTCGAGATCGGGTAGGCGAGCTTGCCCGCGGACTTCGGCGGGTCGACGATGTGCATCTCGACGCCGTTCGTGGTGGAAGCGGGCGTCGGGAAGGCCGCAGCCGCAGCCGCGATCCCGCGGAGACCCGGGAGTCGCGAACGCACCCGCGGCGTTCTTGATCGCAGCCACCTTCAGGTGGAGCGGGAGCGTGTAGGCCGCGCTGAGGTAGCCGATGGCGCCCGGCGTGCTCGAGATGACGCTGGCGATTCCCGCATTACCGCTTGCGCTCGTGCCGACACCGCCCGGCCAGTTGGCCGAGGTGTTGACACCGACGCGTGTTCGCGAAGCTCGGGCTGATCTTCGCGAGGTAGTCGGTGAACGCGTAGGTGTCGCCGGATCCGTCCGAGCGATGCACCGGGGTGATCGCGAGGTTCGGCATCGTCAGCTTCGGGTTCAGCTTGGCGATCGTCGGGTCGTTCCAGTTCGTGATCGTGCCCGAGGAAGATCCCGACGATCGTCGGGCCGTCGAGATGGATCTGGTTCGGAACGCCCGTGATGTTGTACGAGAGCGTGGTCGCCGAGAGCGCCCACGGGATCTCGATGCAGCCACCGCAGGCCGATGCCTGCGTCGTGTTGAGCGGCGCATCGGAGGCGCCGAAGTCGTAGGTGCGCGCCGTGATGTTGGCGATGCCTGTGCCGGAGCCGACCGACGCGTACGAGAGCGAGTAGCCGAACGCCGATCCGACCGCAGGAATGAACTGCTGGACGAGCGGGTTCACGAGGCTCGAGCCGGAGCCCGAGATCGGAACGTCCGTCTGCTTGGTCTGCTTGGCCGACGCAGCTCCCGCCGACAGTAGGCCGACCACTGCCGCGAGGCCGAGAAGGGCGAATGCCTTCCTCTTCATCAAAGACTTCTCCTTGTCCTGGGAAATGACGTTGCACGGCGTGCGTGTTGCGCGCCGACACCAGCCTGCATGTACGACCGCTCTCCGGGGGGTACGACTCTGTGACGAAGAGGTGACGAACTGGTGACCGCTGCTTGCCGCGCGCTTACTTGACCGCGCCGAGCTTGCGCCGCGACCGGTCGAGGAAGTATCGCGAGGTGAGGCTCGAGATCAGGACGACGACGATCAGGGTGAAGGCCGCGCCCCAGGCCACCGCCTGGCCGCCGGCCTGGTCGTAGTCGCTGAAGATCGTGAACGGGATCGAGCTCACTGCCTGCGACGGGTTCCAGGTCGACCGTCTGCGTCGTCGCCGCGCAGACGAAGAGGAGCGGTGCGGTCTCGCCGGCCGCGCGCGCGATCGCGAGGGTCGTCCCGGTCATGATCCCGCCGATCGCCGTCGGGAGGATGATCTGCAGCACGGTGCGCCATTTGGAGACACCGAGCGCGTAGCTCGCCTCGCGGAGGCTGTTCGGGACGAGCGAGAGCACCTCCATCGTCGTCCGCGAGATCAGCGGCAGCATCACGATCGCGAGCGCGAACCCGCCTGCCCAGGCGCTCGGACGGCCGCCGAAGGTGAGGATCGGCACCTTCGAGGTCACGAGGAGCCCGTAGACGAAGATGCCGATCACGATCGACGGGAAGCCGTTCAGGATGTCGAGGTAGAGCTTGACCTGGTCACCGAGGCGCTTGGGCGCGAACTCGCTGACCCAGAGCGCGGTGAGCACGCCGATCGGCACCGCGATCACGGAGGCGATCACGACGAGCATGAACGTGCCGACGATCGCCGGCGCGATCCCGCCGCTCAGGCGCCCGAACTCGTCGAACTTGGGCCCCTCGATGAAGAAGTGGAGGCTCAGCGCCGGCAGCGCACGGATGAACACCGAGACCACGAGGACGCCGAGGACGCCGATCGCGAGCGCCGCGGCCCCGACCGCCCCGCCTTCGGCGATCCGGCTGAAGATCAGCCGCCGCCGCCCGAGGCCGGTGGCCTTGAGCGACGGCCGCTCGAGCGGCGCATTCGGCTCGCTCGGCTCATCCCGCGCGCTCCCGGTCGAAGCGATGGACGATCCGCTGGGCGATGAAGTTCGTCGTGAACGTGATCACGAGCAGGATCAGCCCGAGGTAGATCAGCGAGGCGCGGTTCAGCGGCGAGATGTTGCTCGAGTACTGGTTCGCGATCTGGCTCGCGAGCGTCGTCCCGGGGTCGAAGAGGTTGAGCCTGATCGGGAAGCCGCCGCCGATCACCTGCGTGACCGCGATCGCCTCGCCGAGCGCCCGGCCGAGCCCGAGGATCGTCCCCGCGACGACGCCGCCCCGGACCGACGGCAGGACGACGCCGCGCACCATCTCCCAGCGTGTCGCGCCGAGCCCGATCGCGCCCTCCTCGAGCTCGGTCGGCACGCTCACGAAGAGCTCCCGGCAGATCGAGGAGATGATCGGCGTCGCCATGATCGCGAGCACGATCATCGCCGTGAACACGCTCTGCGCCGTCGGCGGTGGATGGCCGAAGAACGGGATGAACCCGAAGACGTCGTTCAGCCACGGCACGATCGTGCTGTGCAGGAACGGCCCGAGCACGAGGATCCCCCAGAGGCCGATCACGACGCTCGGGACGGCGGCGAGCATGTCGATCAGCGAGCCGATCGGGCCGCGGATCGACGGCGGCGCGAGCTCGCTCAGGAAGAGGCCGATCGCGATCGAGACGCGGCGCCGCGATCAGGACGGCGCCGAACGAGGTGAGGAGCGTGCCGATCAGGTACTCCCGGGCGCCGTAGAGCTCCGGAAGCGTCGGCGTCGGGAGCCGCCAGGTCTTCTCCCAGACGAACGAGAGCCCCCACTTGCTGATCGCCGGCCAGGCCTGCTTGACGAGCTGCCAGGCGATCCCGACCACGAGGAGCGTCGCGAGGAGCGCCGCGAAGGCGGTGATCACGTTGAGCCCCCGGTCGCCGATCCGGTCGATCAGCCCGCGCGTCTGGCGCAGCCCTCCGGCGGCGAGGGCCGGCGGGCACGGGCGTAGGTGCGGCAGCAGCTTCCACGGGCCGTAGGTTTCCAGCGCTCGCGCCCGGGCGCGAGGGCCTGTCACCACTTCGACACGAAACGTTCACATGACGTCCACCCTGCGACTAGAGTCCGGCCGCGACACTCGACTCGGTGAACGTGGTGGAGCCGCCCCACTCTGGTACCCCTGCGCTGACGCCGCCGGAAGCGACGTCGATGTCTCCTCCGCTCGCCGTGAACCAGCCGCCCTCATTCGAGCCGACGTCGAAGACGACGGTGTTCGACGTCCAGAACCTCTCGGTCTATCTACGGGAAGGCGCTCGCGGTCGGCGGCGTCTCGCTCGACATCTACCAGAACGCGATCACCGCGCTGATCGGCCCCTCCGGCTGCGGCAAGTCGACGTTCCTGCGCTGCCTGAACCGGATGAACGACCTCGTTCCGAGCGCGCGGATCGACGGGAGCCTGATGTTCCACGGCACGGATCTCTACGGCCACGGCGTCGACCCGATCGAGGTCCGGCGCCGGATCGGGATGGTCTTCCAGCGCCCGAATCCCTTCCCGAAGTCGATCTACGACAACATCGCCTACGGCCTTCGGATCCTCGGGATGAAGGACAACCTCGACGACCGGGTCGAGCAGGCGCTCCGGGGCGCCGCGATCTGGGACGAGGTGAAGAACCGCCTCAAGCGCTCGGCGCTCGGTCTCTCCGGCGGACAGCAGCAGCGGCTCTGCATCGCCCGCGCGATCGCCGTCAAGCCCGACGTGATCCTGCTCGACGAGCCCGCCTCGGCGCTCGACCCGATCTCGACCCAGGCGATCGAAGACCTCATGCACGAGCTGAAGAAGGAATATACGCTCGTGATCGTGACTCACAACATGCAGCAGGCCGCGCGTGTCGCCGAGATGACCGCGTTCTTCAGCCTCCAGGTCGAAGAGGATGGAAGCCGCCACGGGATCCTCGTCGAATACGACTCGACGGAGAAGATCTTCAAGCAGCCGTCGGACGAGCGCACGGAGGGGTACGTCACCGGACGGTTCGGTTGAGGCAGCCGTTCCACGAGCAGCTTGCCCAGCTCGAGGCGGCGCTTCAGGAGGAGGGCGACCTCGTCCTCCGCGCACTTCGCTCGGCGCTGAACGCACTCGCGCGTGGCGATGACGAGCTCGCCGACGAGGTGATCGGCTTCGATGACGAGGTCGACCGGCCGCTATCTCGCGATCGAGACCGGCGTCCAGTCGCTGCTCGCGCTCCAGACCCCTGTCGCCTCCGACCTGCGGCTCGTGCTCGCCGTGCTGCGCGTGAACCTCCATCTCGAGCGGATGGCCGACTACTGCGTCACCGTCGCGAAGCTCACGAAGCTGATGGGCGGACTCGACGTCAGCGACGACCGGCTCCTCGGCTCGCTCGAGGACATGGGCCAGCGCGCCGAGCAGATGATCCGGGTCGCGATGGACGCCTTCGCCGACCGCGATGCCGACAAGGCCCGGTCGCTGAACGATCTCGACGACCTGATCGACCGCGCCAACCGGCATGCGGTCGACGACGTGCTCTCGCTGGGCGACTCGAGCGAGGAGCGCGAGTATGGTTTGCGCATGCTCGTGATCTCCCGTTGCGTCGAACGGATCGGCGACCACGCGGTGGACATCGGCGAGCAGGTCGCCTATCTCGTCACGGGCGAGCTGCGCGAGCTCACCGATGCCTCGCACCCGGTCTCCGACGTTTGAGCCAGGCAGAGGTGCAGGATGCCGGCCGGCGCACCCGGCTGGCGAATGAACGGACCTATCTCGCCTGGTGGCGGACGGGCCTGACCTCGCTCGCGGTTGCGGTCGGCGTCGGCAAGATCGTCCCCGGGCTCTCGAACGTCACGGAATGGCCCTACCAGGTGGTCGGCGCCGCCTACGGGGTGCTCGGAATCGGGTTCATGGTGATCGCGCACCTGCGTGTCCGGGCCGTCGAACGGGCCGTCGATGCCGGCACGTTCGCCCGGCTCGACCAGCGCCTCGGCACCGGGCTACTCGCGGTCGGCGTGCTGATCGGGTCCGCCACGGTCGCGCTCGTCATCTTCGGGCACAACTAGCTGAAGGCGAAATAGATGCTCGTGGCGATCCCGACGCCGAGGCTGTAGATCGCGAACGGGAGCAGCGTGCGCGTCTGGAAGAAGCGCATGAGGAAGCGGATCGACAGGTACGCGGTGAGGGCGGCGGCAAGGGCGCCGGCGAGCGCCGGGCCGCGAACCCCGTTGCCCTCGCTGCCGAGGAGCTCGGGCAGCTTGAGGATTGCCGCCGCACCGATGAGCGGCGTCGCGAGCAAGAACGCGAACCGCGCCGCATCCTCGTTCGAAAGGCCCGACCCGGAGCCCGCCGCTCATGGCCGCACCGGAGCGCGAGAACCCCGGGATCAGAGACAGCGCCTGCGCCGCGCCGACGCCGACTGCCTGCGACCAGCCGACCTGGCGGGCGATGCGGGTGTCGTCGTCCCGGTCGGTCTGCGGCGCCCGGCGCCGAAGCCGCTCGGCGATCAGGAGCATCACCCCGTTCAGCGTGAGGAACAGCGCGGCGGACGCCGCCGGAGGCGAAGATCTTGCCGAGCCTGTCCTGGAATGCGAGCCCGAGGATCCCGGCCGGGATCGTCCCGACCACGAGCAGCCATCCGAGCTTGGCATCGCTGTCGTCGCTCGCCGATCCCGCGGTCGCGCAGCGACCGTCCGAGGCCCTTGACGATCCGCACCCAGTCCTGCCAGAAGAATCCGAGCAGCACGAGCGCCGTCGCCAGATGGAGTCGCGACGAGGAACGAGACGAAGTACTTGTCGTTCTGATGGATGTCCCACCCGAGGAGCTTCGGCAGGATCACCGCGTGGCCGAGGCTCGAGATCGGGAACAGCTCGGAGACGCCCTGGATCGCCCCGAGGATGATCGCCCGCGGGTAGGAGATCAGGCGAAGAGGATCACGCGGCGGTCTTCCTTCGGCCCGCTCCGGAACCAGGCGAAGACGAGGCAGGCGGCTCCGAGCAGCAGGGCCGCGATCCCGTGCTTCGCGTGGTGATGGCTCGATCCGGCCTGATGGCCCGGGAAGAAGCTCGGCAGCGAGCTTGCCGGCTCGACGAAGTAGACGACGCCGATGACGATGAACACGATGCCGAGGATCAAAGCGGCCACGGCGAGCACCCGGTCTCCCTGCATCGACTGGAGCATAGTGGCCACCGGGAGCCGGACCGACGCCGAACCCGCTTGAATCGAGCGCTCCGAGCGCCGACCTCCGGCCGGACGTTCACCACATCGAAACCCCACGTACACCACCGTTCGGGGATGATGTCGGCCCCTTGGCGACGACACCCCGGTCACTGACTGAGACGCCGAGCCAGACGCTGCTGAACAGAGAGCTCTCGTGGCTCGACCTGAACAGGCGCGTGCTCGAGCTCGCCGCCGATCCCGCCGAGCCCCTGCTCGAGCGGGTGAAGTTCTGCGCGATCTTCTCCTCGAACTTCGACGAGTTCTTCATGGTCCGGGTCGCCGGCCTGCTCGACCAGGTGGTCGCGCGGGTGAACGTCCGCTCACCCGACGGCCGCACCCCGCAGCAGGCGCTCGCGGAGGTGCGCGAAGGCGCGCTCGAGCTCGGCGCGGCGCAGTCGCGGCTCTGGCGCGACGAGCTCGTGCCCGCGCTCGCCGCCGAAGGTGTCCTGATCGGCGGTGTCGAGGACGCGAGCGACGAGGAGCTCCGCGAGCTCGAGACGCGCTTCGCCCGCCAGATCTACCCGGTGCTGACGCCGCTCGCGGTCGGGCCCGGGTCAGCCGTTCCCGTACATCTCGGGGCTCTCGCTCTCGCTCGGGGTGACGGTGCGCGACCCCGATTCGGGCGAGGAGCGGTTCGCGCGCGTGAAGGTTCCGGAGACGCTTCCGCGCTTCGTCGCGATCGGCGAGCGCGGGCTGATGATCCCGCTCGAAAGCGTGATCTCGCACTACCTGAGCTGGGTGTTCCCGGGGATGGAGCTGACCGAGCGCGCCGCGTTCCGCGTCACGCGCGACGGGGACACCGAGATCTCGGACGACGCGGACGACCTGCTCGAGGCGGTCGAGAGCGAGCTCCGCAAGCGGCGCTTCGGCGCGGTCGTCAGGCTCGAGGTCTCGAGCTCGATCTCGCGCGCGATGGTCGCGCGGCTCTCCGAGCGGCTCGTCGTCCGGCCCGATTCCGTCTACCCGATCCACGGATTGCTCGACCTCCGCGACGTGATGCAGCTCTACAACCTCGACCGGCCCGACCTGAAGTACGAGCCGTGGGTGCCGCAGACCCAGCGCCGGCTCGCGAAGCCGACCGACGGCGATCTCTTCGCCGAGATCGCGGCGGGAGACATCGTCGTCCAGCATCCGTACGACTCGTTCGCGACGAGCGTCGAGGCGTTCGTGACGGCGGCGGCGAAGGATCCGGCGGTCGCGACGCTGAAGACGACCGTGTACCGCACGAGCCATGACTCGGCGCTCGCCCCGGCGCTGATCGAGGCGGCAGAGAACGGCAAGCAGAGCGTCTGCATCGTCGAGCTGAAAGCCCGGTTCGACGAGCGCCGCAACATCGAGTGGGCGCGCTCGCTGGAGCAGGCGGGCGTTCATGTCGTCTACGGCTTCCCGGACATGAAGATCCATGCGAAGACGACCCTCGTGATCCGCCGCGAGGGCGACGGCCTCCAGCGGTACGTGCACATCGGAACCGGGAACTACCACGCGACGACCGCGCGTATCTACGAAGACGTCGGGCTCTTCACTGCCGACCCGGAGATCTCGGCCGACATCGCCGACCTCTTCAACTTCGTCACGGGCTTCGGACGGCCGCGGGCGTTCCGGAAGATCCTCGTGGCCCCGTTCAACCTGCGGCGTGAGCTCGTCGAGCGCATTCGCGCCGTCGGGGCTGCGGCCGCGGCCGGCGAGCACGCGAGGATCCGGATCAAGGTGAACAACATCGCCGACCCCGGGATCGTCGAGGAGCTCTACAAGGCCTCCCAGGCCGGCGCCGAGATCGACCTGATCGTGAGGGCCGTGTGCGTGATCCGGCCGGGCGTTCCCGGGCTCTCCGAGGGAATCCGCGTCCGCTCGATCCTCGGCCGCTTCCTCGAGCACAGCCGCCTCTACTGCTTCGAGGCCGGCGAGACCCGGAGCTATCTGATGGGGAGCGCCGACCTGATGCCGCGCAACCTCGACCACCGGATCGAGATGATCGTCCCGGTCGAGGCACCGCACGTCAAGGCCGAGATCGAGACGATCTTCCGCCGCCTGCTGAACGACAACTCGCAGGCCTGGATGCTCGCCGCCGACGGCTCCTGGGAGCGCGTCCAGCCCGAGCCGAACGAGCGGCGGCGCGTCTCCCAGCTCGTTGCGATGCGCGGCCGGATGCGGGCCCGCCGGCGCGCGACCCCGGGCGTCTAGACGGCGCCGACATGTGGCCTCGGCATCATGGAGCAATGCCCGTCGGCGTCATCGATGTCGGTTCGAACACGGTCAGGCTCCACGTCGCGCAGAACGGCGAGGCGGTCCACCGGGAGAAGGCGATGCTGCGCCTCGGCGAGGTCGATCGAACGCACGGGCGAGATCCCGGAGACGAAGCTCGCGGAGACGCTCGCGCTCGTCGAGCGCTTCGTGGCGGATGCCCGCCGCCACGGGGCCGAGCGGCTCGAGGTGCTCGTGACGAGCCCTGGGCGCCAGGCCGCGAACGGCCCCGAGTTGCTCTCGCGGCTCGCTGCGGCGTCGGGGGTGCCCGTTCGCCTGCTCTCGGCTCAGGAGGAGGGTCAGCTCGCGTTCCTCGGCGCGATCTCGGCAACCCGGGGCGGCGGACGGCGGCTGCTTGCGGTCTGCGACGTCGGCGGAGGCTCCGCCCAGGTCGCCGTCGGGACGAGGCGCGAAGGCGTGGCATGGGTCCGCTCGATCGACATCGGCTCGATGCGACTCACGAGCCGCATGCTCGACGACGACCCTCCGGGCGACGCGGCCGTCGCCCGTGCGCGCATCGAGGTGCAGCGCATGCTCGAGGGGTTCCTGCCACCGGCACCCGAGACCGCGCTCGCGGTCGGCGGGAGCGCCCGCGCGCTCCGTGACATCGTCGGGCCCATGCTCGGCGCGGACGAGCTCGACGAGCTGGCGGAGATTCTCGCCCGCACCCCCTCGCGCGAGATCACCGAGCTCTACGGGATCCCAGCCGATCGTGTCCGGACACTCGCGGCGGGCGCCGTGATCCTCGGGGCGATCCGCGAACGGCTTCACGTCCCGCTGCGGGTGGTACGAGGCGGTGTCCGCGAGGGCGCGGTGCTCGAGCTCTCGACCCGCGTCGAAGCCGCGTAGCCCTAGAAAGCTGCCGCTGCCCGGCGCTCGACGGTCTTCATCGCATCCGGCAGCTCTGCGCGCGCCCGCCTGCGACGGGCGCGTTCGAGCTCGACGATCCTGCCCGCCGCGAGGCGCGACTCGTCGCTCGCGAGCGCACGGACGCGCTGCTCGGCGACGACGGCGTCCTGGTGCTCGCCGATCACGTCCTGAACCTTGCTCAGCGAGTCGGCAAGCCGCTCGAACGCCTCGCCCTCCGAGGTCGCGGCGAGCTCGGCCGAGTACCGAGCGTGCTTCGCGTGGATACGAACAGCGTGGAGATCCTCGTCGCTCGGGCTCTCGCCGAGGTCGTCGTACTCGGCGCGTAGCCGATCGAGCTCCTTTCGCGCAAGGCGGCCAAGCGAGACGCTCGCGTCGGAGACCTCGAGGGACGCGACGGCGGACGAGAACCGCCGGAGAAGCTCCCGGTACCGACTCGTGTCGATCGCGGTGAGGAGGGCGTCGCGCTGGCGGAGGCGATCGCGCTCGAGGGCGGCGATGATCGACTCCGCCCCGGCCTGGTCGGGGTCGAGCTCGGGAACGAGGTCGCGCAAGCGCGCGATCAGCACGTCGAGATCACGGACGGGCCCGGTGATCCCACCGAGCCAGCGGAGCTCACGGTCGAGCGCCGCAAGCTGGTCGCGAACGAGGGGTCTCGACGCACGGATCAGGGCACGGGTGCGGCGGCTCGCGACCCGGAAGCGATGGAGGTTCTCGGGGTCGGCGCCGTCACGGACACCCGGCTCCGAACGCTCGATCGCCCGCCGCTGCCGATCGAGCAGGTCTCGGAGATCATCGATTGCAGGCACTTTCGCTCTGATCCTAGGGCACCCGGGCACCGATTTGTGAGTTCGCAGGAAACATCCCGAACGGGTGCGACGTCGAGCTACAGCTACGCCGCGGGGTTCACTGATAGGTGAAGAAGCCCTGCCCCGACTTGCGTCCGAGCCGCCCGGCGGCGAGATGCTCGCGGAGGAGCGGGCAGGGTGCGTACCTCGGCTCGCCGAGCCCTTCCTCGAGTACCTCCATGATCGCGACGCAGGTGTCGAGCCCGATCAGGTCGGCGAGCGCGAGCGGGCCGATCGGATGACCGAACCCGAGCCTCGCGACGGTATCGATCGCCTCGGCGCCGGCCACGTCGCCGGCGAGCGCCCAGACCGCCTCGTTGATGAACGGCATCAGGATCCTGTTCGAGACGAAGCCGGCGACATCGCGCGCCTCGACCGGCTCCTTGCCGAGATCCCGTGCGAGCTCGACGATCGCCGTCGCGCACTCGCGAGACGTTCCTTCCGCACGGATCACCTCGACGAGCTTCAGCACCGGAACGGGGTTGAAGAAGTGCATCCCGATCACCCGGTCGGGACGGTTCGTGGCCGCCGCGAGCGTTCCGATCGGGATCGAGCTCGTGTTCGACGCCAGGATCGCCTGCGGCCGGCAGCACGTCGTCGGCCCGGCGGAACACGTCCGCCTTGACCGCCGCGTCCTCGACAACCGCCTCGATCATCAGGTCGGCCGGCCCGATCTGCTCCACAACGGAGATCCGGGCGATGACCGAGCCCGGATCGGGGCCGCCCTTCGCGGCGAGCCGGTCGAGACTCGAGGAGATCGCGCCGAGCGCCTTCTGGGTCGCGCCCGCGAACGGGTCGTGGAGCGAGACCCGACGGCCGGAGGCGGCAACGACCTGGGCGATCCCGCTGCCCATCTGCCCCGCTCCGACGACGAGAACGTGCGGAAAGCTCTGCTCGGACATCAGCGCAGGCGGCCGAGCAGCTCGGCGTCGCGCGAGTAGCTGAGGAGCCCGCCGCGCCTCGTCGAGCGGGACCCACCGGACCTCGTCGACCTCGTTCTGGGCGAAGGGCTCACCCACGGGCTCCATCCGGTAGTACCGGACCTCCTTCTCGCGGCCGCGGGAGTCGATGTAGTGCGTCCGCCCGACCTCGTCGCCGACCTCGCAGCGAAGCCCGGTCTCCTCCTCGACCTCGCGGCGGGCCGCCTCCTGCCACGATTCGCCCGCATCGAGCTTGCCCTTGGGAAGCGTCCAGTCGTCGTATGCCGGCCGGTGCACGAGCAGCACGCAGCCGTCGCGGAGGATCACCCCGCCCGCGGCCTGGACGTCGCTCATACCTCGATCAGCAAGGCATCGCCCTGCCCTCCGCCCGAGCAGATCGCGGCCAACCCGAGCCCCCCGCCTTCGCGCCGGAGCTCGTGGACGAGCGTCGTCAGGATCCTCGCGCCCGACGCCCCGATCGGATGGCCGAGCGCGACCGCGCCGCCGTTCACGTTGACGAGCTCCTCGTCTGCCCCGAGAAGCCGGGTCGAGTGCGCCGCCACCGAGGAGAAGGCCTCGTTGATCTCGACGCGCTTCACGTCGCCGATCGTCTTCCCGGCGCGCGCGAGCGCGACCCCGGCAGCCTTCGCCGGCGTGCGCGCGAGGAAGGCGAACTCGTCGGCGACGTATCCCTGCGAGACGATCGTCGCGAGAGGCTCGAGCCCGCGGCGCCCGGCCCACTCCTCGCTCGCGACGAGGAGGCACCCGGCACCGTCGTTGATGCCGGGGGCATTTCCGGCAGTGGTCGTGCCGTCGAGGTCGAACACGGGCTTCAGCGAAGCGAGCTTCTCGAGCGAGGTGTCGCGGCGCGGGCTCTCGTCGGCCTCGAGCTCGCCGACCGACACGAGCTCGTCGCGGAACCGGCCCGCGTCCGCGGCCGCCACCGCACGCTGATGCGAGCGGAACGCCCAGGCGTCCTGCTCCTCTCTCGAGATCCCGAGCGCGCGGGCGACGAACGAGGCCTGCTCGACCATGTGCAGCCCGTCGAAGCTCGATTCGAGCCCGTCGTGCACCATCAGGTCGATCAGTGTCCCGTCCCCGAGCCGGTAGCCGAAGCGCGCCCGGGCGAGGGCATACGGCGCGTTCGACATCGACTCCATCCCGCCCGTGACGACGAGCTCGGCGTCGCCCGCCCGGATCATCGAGTCGGCGATCTCGACCGCGCGAACAGACGACGCACAGACCTTGTTGACCGTGTCGGCGGGCGTCTCGATCGGGATCCCCGCACCGATCGCGGCCTGCCGCGCCGGTGCCTGGCCGGCGCCCGCCTGCAGCACCTGGCCCATGATCACGTAGTCGGGCTCCTGCGGCTCGATACCCGCGCGTTCGAGCGCCGCGCGAATCGCGATCGCGCCCAGATCCGTTGCCGAATACGAGGAGAGGCCGCCGCCGAGCCGGCCGAAGGGCGTCCTCACCGCTCCGAGAATGACACTGCGCGCCATCGTCAGCGCAGGAAGCTCGTGTCGGAGGTGAGCCGGCTCGCGAAGGCCACGACGAGTGCGATGACCGCCTCCAGGTCGTCGAGCGCCGCGAGCTCGCACGGCGAATGCATGTAGCGGACCGGAATCGAGACGATTCCCGTCGGGACACCGCCGCGGCTGCGGTGGACGTCGTCGGCATCCGTGTGGGTCGCACCCGTGTACACCTCGATCGTGTGCGGGATCGCGTCCTCCTCGGCGGCCTGGACGAGCAGATCGGAGACGAGGCGGTTGGCCACGGGCCCGCGGGTGATCGCCGCGCCCGAGCCGAGCTCCACCTTCCCGGCCCGCTTCGCGCTCTCACCCGGGGCATCGGTCGCCCACGTCACGTCGAGTACGAGCGCGACGTCGGGCTCGAGCGTGAATGCCGCCGTCCGGGCGCCGTCGTGGCCGAGCTCCTCCTGCACCGAGGCGACCGCGACGATACTCGCGTTCGCGCTTCCCGCCTCCGCGAGCCGCCGAGCGGCTTCGAGTGCGGCGTAGGCGCCGAGACGGTTGTCGAGCGCCCGCGAGGCGATCCGCCCGTTCGGCAGCTCGAGTGGTTCACCGTGCCAGACCCCGACGTCCCCCGCGGCGACGCGGGCGCCCGCGTCCTCGGCGCTTCTCGCCCCGATGTCGATGTGGAGGTCGTCCAGGCGCAGCCCCGTCCGCTCGGCGCGTTCGCTTCGCGAGCGCCTCCGGACGCCCACCACCCCCTCGACCGGTCCGGCCCGTCCGGCGAGCAGGATGCGCTGCCCGGCGAGCACGTCGGGGGCGAACCCCCCGAGGGTGCTGAAGCTGAGGAGGCCCTCGCCGTCGATATGCGTGATCGAGATCCCGATCTCGTCGATGTGGCCGATCACCGCAAGCGTCGGCTTGTCTCCGGCTCCGGCTCCCACCCGCGCGAACGAGGTGCCGAGCGTGTCGCCGTCGACCCTCGCGAACGAGGCGGCCGCGTCTCGCCAGATGCGGGCGGCCGGCTCTTCTGCGCCCGAGGGGCCGACGGCAGTGAGGAGCTCATGGAGAAGCGCGGGAATCGCCACGGCTTGCGGATTGAATCAGGAGCGCCTATCGTGGGGCCGGATGAATCCCTCCCCGTGCAACGGCTGGTGGTCCTGGCGCGCGAGCGGGGCGGGAGCGTGCGACTGAACGCGCACGACAGCCTCCCCCGCTCGACCGAGAGAGACCCCAGGCGGGTCTTTTTTGTTGCGATCACGATGCTCGCTTCGAACCAGGTACTTGTCTCAAATCAGATGCAGACAGCCATCGACACCGACCTCCTGACCCCGCTCGGGGCCTACCTCCGCCTGCGCGGGCTCGGATCGGCGAGCTTCCTGCTCGAGTCGGTCGAGCAGGGACGGCTCGGGCGATACTCGCTCGTCGGCTGCGGGACGCGGCTGCTCTCGTATGAAGAGGCCGAGGCCTGCGGGGAGGCGGTCGTGGGCTATGTCGGGTACGACTTCGTCTCCAAGCTCGAACCGACCGTGCCGCTGCCCGAGGCCGGTCGGGGGCTTCCGGAGAGCCGCTTCGTCGTCGCCGACACGCTCGTTCGCTTCGATCACGCGCTCGGAGTCGCGGAGGTACTGCGCGGCGGCGGTGAGGTGATCGACGCACTCGAGGCCGATGCTGCAGTGCCGCCTCGCGAGTCTGGGGCGGCGGCGGAGACCCGCCGCTACCCGTCGCAGGCGGAGTACGAAATGGGTGTTCGCGCATGCAAGGAGCTGATCCGGCGCGGCGATGCCTTCCAGATCGTGCTCTCGCAGCGGGCCGAGCGGCCCACTTCCGTGTCGGCACTCGCTCTCTACCGCTCGCTGCGGCGCGTGAACCCCTCCCCTTACCTCTTCCTGCTCGAGCTCGACGGCCTCTCGCTCATCGGCTCCTCACCGGAGACGCTCGTCAAGTGCGACGGCTCGCGGGCCTCGCTCAATCCGATCGCAGGCTCGACGCAGCCGGGCGACGGCGACGCGGCGCGGCTGCTCGCCTCGGACAAGGACCGGGCCGAGCACGTGATGCTCGTCGATCTCGGGCGGAACGACCTCTCGCGTGTCTGCGTTCCAGGCACGGTCGAGGTTGCCCGGTTCCTCGAGGCCGAGCGGTTCTCGCACATCACGCACCTCGTCTCCGAGGTCGTCGGCGAGCTTCGGAACGGGATCGGCCCCTTCGAGCTCCTGCGCGCGTGCTTCCCGGCCGGCACCGTCTCGGGCGCTCCGAAGGTGCGCGCGATGCAGATCATCTCCGAGCTCGAGGGCTACAGGCGCGGACCGTACGCCGGCGCCGTGCTCTACGCGCTCCCGGACGGCCCGCTCGATGCGTGCATCGCGATCCGCACGATCGTGCTCGAGGGCGGCGTCGCGCATCTGCAGGCGGGCGCCGGCATCGTCGCCGACAGCGACCCGGCAGCCGAGCACGAGGAGTGCCTGCGCAAGCTCGCCGCCCTCGAAGCCGCGATCGACCGGGCGGAGGCCGGCTAGATGCTGTTGCTGATCGACAACTACGACTCGTTCACCTACAACCTGGCACACCTGTTCGGCGAGCTCGGGGTCGAGGTGCTGGTGCGGCGGAACGATGCGATCACGATCGAGGAGATCGAAGGGCTTGCGCCCTCCCACCTCGTGATCTCGCCCGGGCCCGGGCGCCCCGAGGATGCCGGCGTCTCGGAGGCCGCGGTGCTCGCGCTGGCGGGCCGGGTGCCGGTGCTCGGCGTTTGCCTCGGCCATCAGGCGATCGTGTCCGGCTTCGGCGGGGAGATCGGGCAGGCGCAGGCGCTCGTGCACGGGAAGTCGACGGCCGTGAGCCACGACGGCAAGGGGATCTTCTCCGGCATGCCGGAGGGGTTCGAGGCCGGGCGCTACCACTCGCTGGCGGCAACCACCGTTCCGGCTTGCCTCGAGGTGTCGGCGACGGCGGCCGACGGCGAGGTGATGGCGGTGAGGCATCTCGAGCTTCGCGTCGACGGCGTTCAGTTCCACCCGGAGTCGGTGCTCACCCCACTCGGGCCGGCGCTCGGGCGGAACTTCCTGGAGGGCAAGTGATCCAGGCGGCACTCGCCCGGCTGCTCGACGGCCACGACCTCTCGCGCGCGGAGTCCCGTCAGGTGATGAGCTCGATCATGGAGGGCGAGGCGACGCAGGCGCAGATCGGCGGGTTCCTGGTGGCGCTGCGGCTCAAGGGCGAGACGGCCGACGAGATCGCCGGGTGCGCCGAGGCGATGCGCGCGCACGTCGTGGCGGTGCGGCCGAACCGCGACGACCTGGTCGACACGGCCGGGACGGGTGGGGATGGTGCGAACACGTGGAACATCTCCACGGCGGCGGCGCTCGTTGCGGCCGCGGCAGGCGCCGGGGTCGCGAAGCACGGAAACCGCGCGGCGTCGTCGGCGACCGGAGCCGCCGACGTCCTCGAGGCGCTCGGCTTCGAGCTGGAGGTGCCGCCGGAGCGGATCGCGATCTCGATCGACGAGCTCGGGTTCGGGTTCCTCTTCGCCCAGGCGCATCATCCCGCGATGAAGTACGCGGGGCCGGTGCGCCGCGAGCTGGCGGCGCGGACGGTGTTCAACGTCCTCGGCCCGCTGACGAACCCTGCGGGGGCGCGCGCCCAGGTGCTCGGCGTGTACGCGCCGGAGCTCGCGCGCACGATCGCCGAGGCGCTCGTGCAGCTCGACGCGCGGCGGGCGTTCGTCGTGCACGGCGCGGGCGGGATCGACGAGCTCTCTCCCGCCGGGCCGAACCTGGTCTGCGAGGTCGCCGGCGGCGCCGTGTCCCAGTACGAGCTCGACCCCGAGGATCTCGGGATCCATCGCTGCGACCCACGGGGCCTGCGCGGAGCCGATCCGGAGACGAATGCGCGCGAGCTCCGCAACGTCGTCGAGGGAGAGCTCACCGAGGGAGCCCACCGAGACGCGGTGCTCCTGAACGCCGCGGGCGCGATCGCCGCCGCCGGGCATGCCGCCGACCTCGCCGAGGGCCTCGCGCTGGCCCGCATCGCGATCGACTCCGGCGCCGCCGGAACGCGTCTCGACGAGCTCATCGCCTTCTCCCGAACGGCCGTGGCCCCGTGAGCCGGCTCGAACCGAGGCACGAGCGGGGTCAGGTAACGCCTGAAAACGACAGGGACGGCGGAGCGAGAACGACAACATCAGCCGTTCAGAAGACACGCAGAGTCCCTGCAAATCCGGGATGTTTCCGGCACGCCGGGGGCGGGGTCGGGTACTGGAACGAAAGTGGAACAAAATCGCCCTCGAGCGGCCGTTCGGAAGCGCAGGCAACAGCATGAGGTTCGTCGAGTCGCTCTCCCGGCCCGGCTTCGGGGCGATCGCCGAGTTCAAGCGCCGGTCGCCGTCGGCCGGTGACCTGCGCCCGGCCGGCGATGTCCGCGCGGTGGCACGTGCATATGAGCGCGCCGGGGCGCGGGCGATGTCCGTGCTCGTGGACGAGCGGTTCGCGGGATCGTGGGACGACCTTCGCGCCGCGCGGGCGGCGACCTCGATCCCGCTGCTCGCGAAAGGCTTCTTCTCGACGCCCGCCGATCTGCGCACCGCCCGGGAGGCCGGCGCAGACGCCGCGCTCCTGCTGCTGCGCGACCTCGACGACGAGAGCTGCGCCGCGCTGATCGCGGAGGCCGAACGGCTAGGGCTCGACACGCTCGTCGAGGCGCACGACGCCGCCGAGCTCGAGCGGGCCGCGGCGCTCGGCGCACCCGTGATCGGCGTGAATGCCCGCGACCTCTCGAGCTTCGAGATCGACCGGCGCGGCCAGCTCGCGCTGCTCTCGCAGGCCCCGCGCGACCGGATCGTGATCGCCGAGTCCGCGATCGCGACCCGCGCCCAGGGCGCGGCCGCGGAGCTCGCCGGCGCGAACGCGATGCTCGTCGGCTCGACGCTGATGCGCGCGCCCGATCCCGGCGCCAAGCTCGAGGAACTGCTCGCGCGGCCGCTCGTCAAGGTGTGCGGACTGACCCGGCAGGAGGACGTGGACGTCGCCGTCGAGGCAGGGGCCGATCTCGTCGGCTTCATCCTCGCCCGGGAGAGCCCGCGCCGCACCGACGAGCTGCTCGACGCGCCGGAGACCGTCCTTCGCGTCGCCGTGTTCGTCGGCGAAGAGCACGAGACGGGCGCCGACCTGATCCAGCTGTACGCGAGGGACGAAGGCCACCGTGCCCGCGATGCCGTCCTGCGCCGGGACGGTGAGCAGGTCGGTACCGTCGTGGACTTGCCCTGGGAAGCGGACGACCCGACGCACCTCGAACGCGCCCGCACGCAGACCGGCCGTGTGATGCTCGCAGGCGGGCTCGGGCCCGCGAACGTGCGCGAGGCGATCGACGCAGTGCACCCCTGGGCCGTCGACTCCGCCCGCTCCACCGAGAGCGCTCCCGGGATCAAGGATCACGATGCGGTTCGAGCGTGGGTGGAGGCAGCACGATGAGCGTTCAAGCGAAGGTTGGCCGATGAGCACCTTCGGCATCTACGGCGGCAGGTACGTCCCCGAAACGCTGATTCCGGCCCTCGACGAGCTCACCGCAGGCTGGATCGGCGCCCGCGCCGACGACGCCTTCTGGGCGGAGCTCCACGAGCTCCGCACGAACTACGGCGGGCGCCCGACACCGCTCACCCGGGCCGCGCGTTTCGACCCCGACAGGCGCGTCTACCTGAAGCGCGAGGACCTCCTCCACACGGGAGCCCACAAGCTGAACAACGCGCTCGGCCAGGCGGTCCTTGCGCAGCGGCTCGGGAAGCGGCGGATCGTCGCCGAGACCGGCGCCGGCCAGCACGGTGTGGCCACCGCCACCGTGTGCGCCCGTTTCGGGCTCGACTGCGTCGTCTACATGGGCGCCGAGGACATGCGCCGGCAGGCACCCAACGTGGAGCGGATGCACCTCCTCGGCGCCGAGGTCCGCGCGGTCGAGTTCGGGACGAAAACGCTGAAGGAAGCGACCAGCGAAGCGATCCGCGACTGGATCACGAACGTCGAGACAACCCATTACCTGATCGGCTCGTGCGTCGGGCCTGCGCCGTATCCCGAGCTCGTCCGCGAGCTCCAGCGGGTGATCGGCGACGAAGCGCGCGAGCAGATCCTCGCCGTCGAGAGCCGACTCCCGGACGCCGTGATCGCCTGCGTCGGCGGCGGTTCGAATGCGATCGGCATCTTCGCCGGATTCCTCGACGACGACGTGCGGCTCGTCGGCGTCGAGGCGGCCGGTGCCGCGAGCCTCGGAAGCGGACGCACCGCCGTGCTCCACGGCGCACGTTCCTCGGTGCTCGCCGACGACGACGGCCAGATCGCCGATGCGCATTCGATCTCGGCCGGTCTCGACTACCCCGGGGTCGGCCCGGAACACGCGGCCCTCCGCGACTCCGGCCGCGCCGAATACCTGCCCTGCACCGACGAGGAGGCCCTCGCCGCCTTCCACCGGCTGGCCGAGACCGAGGGAATCATCCCGGCCCTCGAGAGCTCCCATGCGCTCGCGCGGACGCTCGATCTCGATGCCGAGCTCGTCGTCGTCTGCCTCTCGGGGCGGGGCGACAAGGATCTCGCCGAGGTCCTCGGCCGCGCATGAAGAAACAGCTCGTGATCTACCTCGTCTGCGAGCCCGAGACCCCGGAGCTCGCCGCGGCCGCGGTCGAGGGCGGCGCCGACATCATCGAGCTCGGGATCCCGTTCTCCGATCCGCTGGCCGAGGGCCCGACGATCCAGCGCGCCTCCGAGCGCGCGCTCGCGAAGGGGATGCGCACCCGCGAGTGCCTCGAGTGCATCGCGACCACACGCACCCTCGTGCCCGTCCCGCTCGTCCCGATGACCTACGCCGCGATCCTCGAGGCATACGGGTACGAGCGCTTCGTCGACGACAGCCGCAAGGCGGGCGCGACGAGCGCGATCGTCGTCGACCTCCCGGTCGAGGAGCAGCCGGACGTGCCGCGGATCCAGCTCGTCGCGCCCACCTCGACCGACGCCCGGATCGCGATGTGCGCCGGGGCAACCGACGGCTGGCTCTATCTCGTCTCGGTAACCGGAACGACCGGCGCCCGCACGGAGGTCTCCCCCGCGCTCGCGGGCCTCGTCGAGCGCACCCGCGCGATCACCGACAGGCCGCTCTACGCCGGCTTCGGGATCTCGACTCCCGTGCATGCCGCCGCGGTTGCGAAGCTCGCCGACGGCGTCGTCGTCGGCTCGCGCGCCGTCCAGATCGCCGAGCACGGACCGGACGCGCTCTGCGAGTACGTCCGGACTCTGCGCACGGCGATCGACTCGGTGGGCTGAAGGCTGTACGGCGAGGTTCACGCGCTCCGGACGTGAAGGTCGCCATGCCGGCACCATGCGCCCACAACGGCAAGCGATAGGCTCGAAGGATGGACACCGTGGTGAAGGTCGCCTGCATCCAGGCCGAGCCGGTCGTGCTGAACCGCGAGGCGACGATCGACAGGCTCGAGAGCGTCGCCGCCGAGGCCGCCGGGACAGGCGCGCAGCTGCTCGTCTTCCCCGAGGCGTTCGTCCCGGCCTACCCCTCCTCGATCTGGGCGAAAGCGCTCGCCGGCTGGGCGGAGCCCGGCGCGACCGAGGCGTTCGCGCTCTTCGCGCGCGAGTCGGTTGCCGTGCCCGGTGAGGCCGAACGGCGGATCGGCGAGACGGCGCGCAGACACGGCGTCTGGATCGTGACGGGCGTCACCGAGGTCGATCCCGAGCGTCCTTCGACGCTCTACAACACGCTTCTCACCCACGCGCCCGACGGCACGCTCGCCTCCAAGCACCGCAAGCTCGTCCCCACGAACCACGAGCGGATGGTCTGGGGCACGGGCGACGGGGGCGGCCTGCGGGCGATCCAGACCCCGCTCGGACGGCTCGGGGGCCTGATCTGCTGGGAGAACTACATGCCGCTCGCGCGCTTTGCCCTCTACGAGTCCGGCGTCGAGATCTACATCGCCTCGACCGCAGACGACGGCGAGGCATGGCAGGCGACGCTCGTGCACATCGCCCGCGAATCTCGCGCGTTCGTCGTCGCCCCCTCCCACTTCCAGCGCGCCGACGCATACCCGGCCGACTTCCCGCTCGCCCGGCTGATCGAGGACGCCGGCATCATCGGCCGCGGCGGCTCCGCGATCCTGGCGCCGGGCGGCGCGTATCTCGCGGGCCCGCTCTACGACCAGGAGGGCATCCTCTACGCCGAGCTCGACCCGGCGCTCCTCTGGGCCGAGCGGCAGCGGTTCGACCCGGCCGGCCACTACCACCGGCCTGATGTGCTCGGGCTCCGCGTCACCCCGCTCGAGCAGTGACCAAGGTCGTCGTCGTCGGTGCCGGCGTCTTCGGCGCGTCCACGGCTCGCGAGCTCGTGCGGCGCGGGTTCGACGTCAGCGTGATCGAGCAGTACACCCCGGGAACCGTGCGCTCGGGCTCCGGGGGAGACACACGCCTCCTTCGTTTCTCGCACGGCGACGAGGATTGGTACTCGCTCTCGGCACGCCGTGCGCTCGAGCTCTGGCACGAGCTGGAGCGCGAATCGGGCCAGCAGCTGTTCGAGCCGGTCGGGCTGCTGTGGTTCGACTCCGGAAGCGGCGACTTCACGCAGCGCAGCGAGCGGACGCTCCGACGACTCGGGATCGCATGCGAGCGCCTGACCCCCGAGGAGGCGAGCAGGCTCTTCCCTTCGCTCGGCGGCGACGATCTTCGCTCCGCCCTGCACGAGCCGGACGCCGGCGTCCTCTACGCTAGGGCTGCGACACGGGCGCTGGCGGCCGGCCTGCGGATCGAGGCCGCACGCGTCACCCCGGCGAGGCCCCCCGAAGCCGAGATCGTGATCTGGGCCTGTGGCTCCTGGCTCCCGAAGCTCTTTCCAGACCTCGTCGAGCAGCGGATCGTGCGGCGCGACGTCTTCTTCTTCGGTGCCCCCGGCGAATGGGCGGGCACGCCGGGCTTCTGCGACTACGACGGTCCCTACTACGGTCACGGCGAGCTCGGCGGGCTCGGGGTCAAGATCGCGCCCGACCGGGGCGGCGTCGAGATCGATCCCGACGAGCTCGACCGGCTGCCGGACGCAGGGATGGAGCAGCTCGCGCGCGAGTATGCCGCCCGGCGCTTCCCGTCGCTCGCGGACGCGCCGATCATCGGCACACGGGTCTGTCAGTACGACCTCACCCTGGACACGCACTTCCTCGTGTCCCGCCATCCCGAGCACGCGCACTGGTGGCTCCTCGGCGGCGGCTCGGGCCACGGCTTCAAGCACGGGCCGGCGCTTGCCGAGTACGTTGCCGACTGCGTCGAGGGCAAACGCGAGCCCGAGCTGTTTCACGGCCTCGGCTCTCGCAGCGGGCATGCCGGCCTGCGGACCGCCGAAACGATCTAGCCCGTCTTCACGACGAGCGTATGGGTGCCGCTCGGAATCTGCACCGAGGTCACGCTCCACTGCGCGGGAATCGACTTGCCGTCGAGCGTGGCTGCGCCGTCGGCCGGCAGCGTGATCTCGCCGGGAACGGGCGAGACGAGAAGCGTCATCCCGCTCACGGCCTGGTCGCCGACATACGGGCACCGGTCGCGCGCGATCCCGTCGAGCAGCACGACAGGCAGGTCGATCGCGCACGGCAGCCCCTCGGCGTCCTTCGTCAGCGGGCCGGGCGCGAGCATGTCCCTGGCGGTCCGCACCGAGGCGGCCCAGATCTGGTTGATCCCGGTGTCGCTCGAATCGAAGCGCGCGACACCCTCGGAAACCGGTGCCTTTCCCCCGCACGAAGAAACAAGAACGGCGGTCAGCGCCAGGACGGCTGCTGCGATCTTCAGCTGCGCGGCTCCGGGCTCGTTCAGTCTTCGGGCCAGAAGTCTGCAGCGTACTCCGGTTTCGGGTCGTCGGCCCTCGTCGACACGATCACAAGCTCGACGTCCTCAGGCTCGTCGTTCCAGACCGAGCGGAAGACATCGGGCGCGACGCGAACGGCCGTTCCGGGGCCCGCCTCGATCACCTCGTCCCCGAGCTTGAACTGGAGCCTGCCCGAGATGACGAAATACACCTCCTCCTGTTCGGCGTGGCGGTGACCATAAGAGCCCTTGCCGCCCGTGTGCTGCGGCATCCGCCGGTATGTGAACGCGACCTGCTCGCATCCGAGCCCGCCTGCGAGCATCCGCATCTCACCCGGGTACTCGCCGAGAACGTCGTCGACCTCGTCGAGTTTCGTAATCGTGAAGCCGGGCATCGTCTCCCTCCCTTTCTCGGAGCTCCCCTGTCTCGGGGGCGGCCACTAGTATCGAGCATCTGAGCGAGGGGATGCGCAAGCGGTTGACGCTCGTGGCCTGCATCCTGGGGTCGACGATCGTGTTCGTCGACTCGACGGTCGTGAACGTCGCACTGCCCGTGATCGAGCGCGACTTCGGCGGCGGCCTCACGCTTCAGCAATGGGTGGTGGACGCCTACCTGCTGACGCTCGGCTCGCTGATCCTCATCGGCGGCTCGCTCGGCGACATCTACGGCGAGAAGCGGGTGTTCGTGATCGGTGTGGTCTCCTTCGCGGCGACCTCCGTGCTCTGCGCGCTCGCGTGGGACGGGACGTCGCTGATCGTCGCGCGCGGCCTGCAGGGAGTCGCGGGCGCGTTACTCACACCCGCGGCCCTCGCGACGATCACGGTGTCGTTCAGCGGCGAGGAGCGCGGCGCTGCAATCGGGACGTGGACGGCGTGGACCGGGATCGCCTTCCTGCTCGGGCCGACCATCGGCGGGTGGCTGGTAACGGCGGTCTCGTGGCGGGCGATCTTCCTGATCAACGTCCCGATCGCGATCGTCACGTTCGCGCTGATCGCCGTCGCGATCCCGGGCGGCGGCAACCGAGGTACGCGCGAACCGGTCGACTTCCTGGGGGGCGCGCTGTGCGCGATCGGCCTCGGCGGGCCCGTCTACGCCCTGATCGAGGCGCCCAGCCACGGCTTCTCGAGCCCGCTGATCCTGCTCACGCTGTTCGGCGGGATCGCCGTCTTCGGCCTCTTCATCGCCTGGGAGCAGCGCGCGCCGACCCCGATGCTGCCGCTCCGGCTCTTCCGGCGCCGCAACTTCTCGTTCGCGAATCTCGAGACGTTCACCGTCTACGCGGGGCTTTCGACCCAGGGTTTCTTCGTCATCCTCTTCCTGCAGCAGATCGCGGGATACTCGCCGTTCAAGAGCGGCCTTGCGACCGTCCCGATCACGATCGTGATGTTCTTCGCCTCCGGCCGAGTCGGACGACTCTCGATCCGCTACGGACCGCGCGTCTTCATGGGCACGGGCCCGTTCATCTGCGCCGCCTCCACGCTCTGGATCCGGACGCTCTCCCCCTCGTTCGACTACTGGACGGAGCTCCTTCCTGCGTTGCTCCTGTTCGCCGCCGGGCTCTCGCTGATCGTGGCGCCGCTGACCGCGACCGTACTCGCGGATGCCGGGGCCGGTGACGCAGGGATCGCCTCGGGCGTGAACAATGCAGTTGCCCGCGTGGCCGGCCTACTCGGGATCGCCGTCGTCGGGGCAGCGATCGCGAGCGCCTCGACGAACCTCGACCTCGCAGGCTTCCGGACGGCGATGACGATCACGGCCGCGCTCTTCGTGGCCGGCGGTGCGATCGGCTTTGCGGGCATCCGCAAGGTGCACTCGGGCGGCGCGGTCGCCGGCGAGGCCGGAGCCGCGGCATGAGCCTGCCGGCAGCCGGCCTGCGACCGCCGAGCACGATCTCGGACACCGGGTTGCAGCGTCCGTGAGCCCTGCTGCGGAGATCGTCTTCGACCGGGTCACGAAGCGCTACGAGGGGCGCGAGGAGCCGGCGCTGCAGGAGCTCTCGCTGACGATCCCCGCCGGGACGTTCTGCGTGCTCGTCGGGCCCTCGGGTGGAGGGAAGACGACGGCGCTGAAGCTGATCAACCGTCTGATCCCCTTCGACGAAGGCGAGATCAGGATCGACGGGCGCTCGATCCGCGATCTGCCCGTGGTCGAGTTGCGGCGCGGAATCGGGTACGTGATCCAGCAGGTGGGCCTCTTCCCGCACATGACGATCGGCGAGAACATCGGCACCGTGCCCCGGCTGCTCGGCTGGCCGAAGGACAGGATCAAGGCACGCAGCGCGGAGCTGCTCGAGCTGGTCGGGCTCGAGCCCGGCGACGCCGAGCGCTACCCGACGCAGCTCTCGGGCGGCCAGCGTCAACGGGTCGGGCTCGCCCGCGCGCTCGCCGCCGACCCGCCCGTGCTCCTGATGGACGAGCCGTTCGGAGCGCTCGACCCGATCACGCGCGCGCGCCTGCAGGACGAGGTGCGCCGCCTCCACCGCGAGGTCGCGAAGACGGTGATCTTCGTCACCCACGACATCGACGAGGCGATCAAGATGGGCGACCGGATCGCGATCCTCCGGGAAGGCGGCGTGCTCGCGCAGTACGACACGCCGGACGAGATCCTCGCCCATCCCGCGGACGAGTTCGTCGCCCAGTTCATCGGCGAGGACCGCGCCCTTCGGCGGCTCGCGCTCCGGCAGCTCTCGGACCTCGAGCTCGAGCCGGTTCCTGCGGACCGCCCGACGCTCGAGGTCTCGAGCTCGACCACGGTGCGGAACGCGATCTCGATGTTGCTCGGAGGCGAGGGAGACAGGCTCATCGTGCTCGACGATGACGGGAAGGACCTGGGCATGCTCACCCTCGCCCGCGCCGCGGCCTTGCTCGCATGATCGCCGCCGGCCCCGTCGTCGTCCCGAACTTCGGCTCCGGAAGCTCGTGCGTCACCGGCGACAACCTCTTCTGCCCGAGCTGGGTGAGGGAGCACTGGAGCGACACCCTCTGGCCCGCGCTCGAGCAGCACATCGAGCTGTCGGCGTTTGCCGTAGGAGTCGGAGCCGTGCTCGCGCTCGGGCTCGCGCTCTTCGCCCATCGCGTCCGCGAGACGCAGCAGCCGATCTCGATCGTCTCGGCGCTGATCTACACCTTCCCGAGCATCGCCCTCTTCCAACTGCTGATCCCCCTCACCCCGAACACCGACACGACGATCGAGATCGCCCTCGTCTCCTACACGCTCGTGATCCTGTTCCCGAACTTCATCGCCGGGCTGGACTCCGCGCCGCCGGAGGTGCTTGAGGCGGCGCGCGGGATGGGGCTCACCCGCGGCCAGGTGCTCCGGCGCGTCGAGCTTCCGCTGGCGCTACCGGCGATGATCGGCGGCCTGCGAATCGCGGTGGTGTCGACAATCGCAGTCGCCACGATCGCGGGGTCGATCTCCGAGAAGGGGCTCGGGTTCCCGATCTTCTACGCGATCGAGCTCCCGATCCCGTTCAAGACGGAGATCTACTCCGCCGGCGTGCTCGCGGTCGCGCTTGCGCTCCTCTGCGATACGGCGCTGATCCTGGTCGGCCGTGCGGTGACACCGTGGGCCAGGGCGGCGACACGATGATTCTCGACGTCGCGAACTCGCATACGTTCGTCCTGGCGCTTCGCTTCATCGTCGACAACCCACAGCTGCTCCTGACGAAGGCCTGGGAGCAGATCGAGCTGTCGGCCGCAGCACTCGCGATCGCACTCGTGATCGCGCTGCCGCTGGGGATCCTGCTCGGGCACTTCCACCGCGGCGCGAACGCGGCGATCGGCGCCTCGCTGCTCGGCCGCGCGCTCCCGAGCATCTTCCTGATCGCCGTCTTCCTGACCGTGCTCGGGCTGGGGTTCACGAACAACATGGTCGCGCTCGCCGTGCTCGCCGTCGGCCCGATCCTGACGAACTCCTACCTCGGAGTCGAGGGCGTCGATGCGGACGCGGTCGAGGCCGCGCGCGGGATGGGCCTCTCGAACACCGGGATCCTCACCCGCATCGAGCTGCCGCTCGCCCTGCCGCTGATCTACATCGGCGTCCGCATCGCCGCGGTCACGGTCGTCGCGACCGCGCCGATCGCAGCCTACGCCGGTGGCGGCGGTCTCGGCGACATCATCGCGAACCAGCCGACCTACCGTCTCGCCGGTGTGCTCGGCGCCTCGATCTGCGTGATGGCGCTTTCGGCGGGAGTATGGGTAGGACTCCTCGCGTTACAGAAAGCCACAACCCCAAAAGGCGTCCGGGCGGCTAGGGTCCTGGCACCGGCAGGGGACTACGGAAAGGAGCTGCTGTGATCAGAAAGCACAATCGGAGGGCTGCCAAGGCGGCTTTCGCCATCTCGATCGGGGTCGCGATCGTCCTTGGGCTATTCGCCGGGACGGCTCGCCCGGCGACACACGCGAGCCCGACGATCATCATCGGCACCAAGAACTTCCCCGAGGAGTTCATCCTCGGTGAGCTGTACAAGCAGGCGCTCGAGGCGAAGGGCTTCAACGTCGCCTACAAGGAGAACATCGGCTCGACGGAGATCATCCAGACTCAGCTCACGAGCGGGAAGATCAACTTCTATCCCGAGTACACCGGTGTGATCGTGCAGGACGTCTTCGGCCACAAGAGCTCGCCGAAGACGGCGTCGGCCACCTACAAGCTCGCGAAGAGCCTCGAGGCCTCGAAGGGCTACACGCTCCTGAACGCCACCCCGTTCTACGACACCGACGTGCTCGCGGTCACGAACGCGACGGCGAAGAAGTACGGACTGAAGACGATCTCCGACCTGAAGAAGGTCGGCGCGTTCAAGCTCGGCGGCTTCCCCGAGTGCCAGACCCGCAACACCTGCTTCGTCGGCTACACCAAGCAGTACGGGCTCTCGAAGGCAACCTTCGCCTCCGTCGGGAGCGTCTCCCCGTACGCCGCGCTCGACTCGGGAGCGGTGCTCGCGGCCGACGTCTTCTCCACCGACCCGCCGCTCGCGGCACCCTCGAAGTACACCGTGCTCACAGACCCGAAGCACGTCACGGGCTTCCAGAACGTCGCCCCGATCGTCAAGACCTCGGTCGCGACGGCCGCCGGCTCGACCTTCGCGAGCACCGTGAACGCCGTCTCGTCGAAACTGACGCTCCCCGCGATCATCGCGATGAACAAGGCCGTCGAAGTCGACAAGCAGTCCGCCGCCTCGGTGGCTTCGAAGTTCCTGAAGGCAAACGGGCTCGGCTAGAGCCGGTGCGTGTCGTCGTTCTCGGTGGGGGGTCCTCCGGCGAGCATTTCGTCGGAGCCCTCCGCCGGCTCGACGGCGATGCGGAGCTGAAGCTCGTCGAGCGAAGGCTCGTCGGGGGCGAGTGCTCCTACTGGGCCTGCATGCCGACGAAGACGATGCTGCGCGGGCCGGAGATCGTCGCCGAGTCGGGCCGGGCTCCAGGCGTCCGGCCCGCGACGCTCGACGCGAAGGGCATCTTCGCCTGGCGCGATCTCGTCGCCGAGCGCGACGACTCGGGTCAGGTGAAGTGGCTCTCCGACCGGGACTGCGAGGTCGTCCGCGGCGAGGCGACGGTCGTCCGGCCGGGCCTCGTGAAGGTCGGCGGGCGCGAGCTTCCCTACGACCGGCTCGTGATCGCCACGGGCTCCTCGCCGGCGATCCCGCCGATCCCGGGAATCGAGGACACGGGCTACTGGACGAACGTCGAGGCGACCGAGACAGCAGAGGCGCCCCCGTCACTGCTCGTGCTCGGCGGCGGCCCCGTCGGCTGCGAGCTCGCCCAGTTCTTCGCGCGGATCGGCTCGAAGGTGTCCCTCGTCGAGACGGGTGATCGACTTCTCCCAAACGTGGACGCCGACGCCGGCGAGCTCGTTCGGGACGCCCTCGAGGAGGACGGGATCGAGATCCGGGTCGGGGCGAACGTGGAGTCCTTCGACGGCAAGACCGCCGTCCTCGCCGGCGGCGAGCGGATCGGCTTCGGGCAGCTGCTCCTCGCGGTCGGGCGCCGGCCGAATCTGGAGGGCCTCGACGCGCTCGGCCTTACGACCCGGGAGAGCGGGATCGAGGTCGACGAGCGGCTCCGGGCCGCAGAGAACGTCTGGGCGGTCGGCGATGTCACCGGGATCGCCCTTCTCACCCACGTCGGCAAGTACCAGGCACGAGTCGCGGCGTACGACATGGCCGGCCGCGAGACCCGCACCGACTACCGGGCGATCCCGGCAACCGTCTTCACCGACCCGCAGGTCGCGACCGTCGGCAAGCTCGAGGGGAAGATCGCCGTCTGGAAGCTCACGTCGACCCCGCGCCTCTCGACCTACGAGCGCCCGAAACGGCCGGGGTTCCTGAAGCTCGCGGCCGACCCGGAGCGGCGCGTGGTCACCGGCGCGGTCGCGGTCGGCCCCGAGGCCGGCGAATGGCTGCAGCAGCTCACGCTCGCGATCCGCGCCGAGGTTCCGATCGATGTGCTCCTCGACGTGATCCAGCCGTACCCGACCTTCAGCGACGCCGTCTTCCTCGCGCTGCGAGAGCTCGGCTTCGACCTCCAGGCCTAGAGGACCCCGGCAGCGGTCACCGAGAGCAGGGCGAGCGACAGCCCCGAGGTGATGATCACCGTCGCCCCGGCGACCGCCGCGAACACCGGGCCGTTTGCGTAGCGGCCCATCAGCTCCCGGTTGGACGCGAGCCGCCACACGAAGTACAGGGTGACGGGCAGCAGCACGCCGTTCACGGCCTGGACGACGACGAGCAGCGCGATCACCGGCACCCCCGGGATGAGCGCGACGAGCATTCCAATCGCGATCAGCACGGTCACCACCCCGACGAAGACCGGCGCCTCGCTCGGGCGCCTGCTGATTCCCTTCTCGAACCCGAACGTCTCGGCGACGACATAGGCGGCGGTCACGGGCAGGATCGCCGCGGCGAGCAGGCTCGCGCCGAGCAGCCCGACGGCGAAGAGCACCTCCGCGTAGCGGCCGGCGAAGGGAACGAGCGCCTTGGCGGCGTCGGCGGCGCTCGAGACGGTGCGGTCGCCGTGGACGTAGAGCGTGGCGCCGGTGGCGATGATGATGAAGATGGCCACGAGATTCGCGAAGACCGACCCGATCACGACCTCGGCGCGCTCGCCCGCGAGCTCGTCGGGCCCGATCCCGCGCTCCACCACTGCCGACTGCAGGTAGAGCTGCATGAACGGCGTGATCGTCGTTCCGGCGGTGGCCACGAACAGGAACAGGTAGGCAGACGTGAGGTGGATGTGCGGCGCGACCGTCGCGCTTGCCACGGCACCCCAGTGGGGATGGGCGAGGATCGCCGCGACGGGATAGGCGAAGAACGGCAGCGCCATCAGCACGAAGATCCGCTCCGCCACGCGATAGGAGCCGCGGACGACGAGCAGCCAGATGCCGACGGCGGCGACCGGGACCGAGGCGTACTTCGGGACCCCGGCCAGCGAGAGCGCGGCGCCGATCCCGACGAACTCGCTGATGCAGATCCCGAGATTTGCCACGAGCACGGCCACGGTCGAGAACGTCGACCACCGCACGCCGTAGGTCTCCCGGATCAGCTCGGCGAGGCCCTTGCCGGTGACCGCGCCCATCCGCGCCGCCATCTCCTGCACCACGATCAGCGAGATCGTGATCAGGACCATCATCCAGATCAGGTCGTAGCCGTACCTCGCCCCGACCGAGGCGTAGGTGGCGACGCCTCCGGCGTCGTTTCCCGCATTGGCCGCGATCAGGCCGGGCCCGAGAATCGCGAGCAGCGCGAGCAGACGTGCGAAGCGAGGGCTACGCGGCCGCAGCCGTGGGCGCCGGGCCAGAGCCCGGTCGCGCACGGAGGAGATGGCAGCGCGTACTGAGCGCGCCATCGAAGTCCAGATTCTGGAGCAGTGCGGTCACGACCTATGGATGATAGGCGTCCGGATCGCCTGTTTCCATTATGGTTTGGTTAGCTCACTCCTCGCCGAGCAGGCCGAACCGGCGACGCCAGCCTCTCGGTAGCGTGAGCTCCAGCACGTCGTCCACGGTGACGACGCCGACGAGCCTGTCCTCCGCATCGGTCACGGGAACGACCGTCAGGTCGTAGTCGGTCATCAAGCGTGCGACCTCTTCGATCTCGGCGTCCGGGCGGACGCGCTGGGGGACCCGTGCGACGTCGGCCACCATCCCCTCGGAGTCGGTGCGCAGCAGGTCCGCGAGCGCGATCGCGCCCACGAGCCGCTTGCGCGTATTCATCACGAACACCCAGGCGAGCGAATCCGCCGAGCTCGACGATCGCTGCACGCGCTCGAGCGCCTCGGCGACGCTCGACTGGCTGTACACGCACACGAACTCCGGGCTCATCAGGCCACCCGCGGTCGCCGGGTCGTAGCCGAGGAGCGCCCTGACGCGGCGTTGCTGCACCGGTGCGAGGAGCCCGAGGATCCCGTCGCGCCGCTCAGCCTCGAGGGACCCGACGAGGTCGGCCGCGTCGTCTGCCTCCATCCGGGCGAGGAGTGCGGCCACGTCGGAGTCGGAGCGCTCCTCGAGGAACTCGAGTTGGTGCGCCGGGTCGAGCTCCTCGAACACATCGGCCTCGAGCTCGGGATCCGCGCCGACCGCGTCGATGATCTCCTCGCCCTCGCTGTGAGACGCCGCCTCGACGAGGTCGGCGAGCTCTGCAGGGTGAAGGCGGGCCAGGCGGGGATGGGGAATCCTCAGCCTCACCGTGGGGACGTGCCCCGTGAACGGCTCGACGCTCGCCCAATCGGTGAAGCTGCTGGCCCTGACCGCAGGCGAGAGCGCGCGCGGCAGCAGCCGGCGGGCAAATCCCCTCGGCCCGACGTCGACGCCGATCACGCGGTACCAGCCCTGGAGGCGAGCGAGCTCGATCTCGTTCGAGCGCACGAGGCGTGCCCCGTCGATGTTGATCAACTGCCGGTCGAGCACGTCCTTGCGCAGCAGGACCTCCTGCGGGCGCCGCTCGAACGGGCGCAGGTCGAGCCGGGAGCCGTGGAGCGTCGTCCGCCCCTGCTCGATCCGAGACACCGCCTCGGCCGGCACGAAGACCTGGCGGCCTGCCACGGTCGCGAGCAGGCCGGTCACCGGCGGATACTCGTCCTCGCCGAGCCGGACGATCAGGTCGTCGACGCGTCCGACCTTGCCGCCCTCCTCGTCCCAGAGCTCGCCGCCGACGACGAGCGAGAGATGGAGCACCGGCGTCCGGGCGGATGCCATGGCGGTCAGGTCAAGCGACTGCCGAGAAACGCCGCCGAGCCGACCGCGGCGAGCAGCGACAGCGCCACCGCAGCGGCGAACCAGGACGTGACCTGCACGCGCTTGTGGGTGCGGCCGATGCTCGAGCCGAGCGTCTTGTAGATCTGGACGACGCTCGAGGCGGACTGGGCGGTATAGGACTTCCCGCCGGTCGCAGCGGCGATCTCGCTCATCGTCTGCGGGTCGGGCGGCACGGGGACAGAGTTCGTGAAAGCGCCGAAGCCGAAGGTGACCTTGCCGTTCGGAGTACCGAGCGACACCGGATAGATCCGGATTCCGGATGCCTTCGCGAGGTGGGCTGCCTGGAGCGGCTGGAGGATCCCCCGGTTCTGCGCCCCGTCCGAGAGCAGCACGATCGCGCCGGGGGCGTACTGCCCCTTCTTGCGGACGTACCCGGCCTGGTGGAGCGAGGAGTTGAGCATGTGCACGGCTACGCCGATCCCGTCGCCGACGGCCGTTCCGGCCTCGGGCTCGAGGAGCGCCACCGCCTGGCGGATCTGGTCGCGGTTCGAGGTGGGCGCGACGAGCGGCTCGGGCTCGGAGCTGAACGCGACGAGACCGACCCGAAACCGGCTCGGGAGGCGGTCGAGGAACGTGCGCATCGCGTCGATCGCAGCATCGAGACGGGTCGGCTCGACGTCGTTCGCCCGCATCGAGCCGGAGACGTCGACGAGCAGCACGATCGTCGCGTTCTGATCGGGCTCCGAGAGTCGGAGGCGCGGGTGTGCGACGGCGCCCGCCGCGAACACGAGCGCGAGGAGCAGGAACGCAAGCGGCACGAGCCTGCGCCAGCGGCTGCGACGGGTCGGAACGACACCCGCGAGCACCGTCAGGTTCGTGTAGGCGATCGGATAGCGGGCGCCCCGGCGATCGGCGAGAACGGCAACCAGGATCGCAATCGGCACCGCGAGGAGCAGGAGCAGGAAGTAGGGCGAGCCGAAGGTCATCAGATGAGGAGTTCCATGAGATCGTCTGCTTCGGGGCGCGAGCTGGGCTGTCCGGGACGCCGCGGCGGTGCCCCGCCAATACTCGACGTACCGGGGAGGTGCCGCCGCGGTGAAGCGCAGGCCTCACGGGAGCCCGCCTTATCGGCTTCCATGAGGCCGGAGCGGACCAGACTGCCCAGATCGTGCAGCCGGACACGCGAGATCGTGGAGCTACTCATCTAAGCCGCGCACCTCACGCCGAGCTGAACCTGCGCTCCTGCGCTGGCGGGTAGCGCCTCGCTCACGCTGACCGACACCTGCACCCGCGCCCCGACGGGATGGCTCTGCACCCGAATCGCACTGGAAAGACCGGGCGCCGGCGGCTTGACCGTCGAGAACGCAGTTGCGCTCCAGCTGTCGACGAGCGTCTCACCGGCGGGGCAGGAGAGCATCACGACCTTCTGGAACCCGGGCTTGACCTGCAGCGACGCGAACCGGAGATCGAGCGGCGGGCCGACCGGGGTCGGCTTCGCAGCGGTCGTGTTGCGCACGGCCGACGGCGTGGGGATGCAGCCGATGAAGGGCTTGAACGCTCCCGCCTCGTGGTGGGCGGAGACGGCCCTGAAGAGCACCGCGGTGTTCGTCGTCCGGCCGAAGGCCACCGGGCTGCCGAGGATGCCGTCGAACGAGGCACGGATATCGGTCGAGGTCGCGAGGCCGTCGGTGCCGGCGATCACCCCCTTGCGCTGGGGGCAGGCGAGCCCGTAGACCACCTCACCGCGCGCGGGAACAGCCACCCAGGGGCCTTCGACCGGCAGGCAGCGCGGGATTCCGTTGCATTCGTTGGCCGCCCCGGCCGGGCCGGGCAGCGCCGCCACCGCGAGCAGGATCACGAACGCTACGACGACAACGGCCCGGCGGCTCAAACGAGCCTCCGGAACCAGAAGGCCGAAAGAGCGGCGCCGACGAGAATGAGCACGAAGGCAGCAAGCGTAACGCCAACCGTGATCTCGCGATATTGCTTCGAATAGACAAGGCGCGAGCCGAGAGCCTTGTAGACCGCCTCGAGCTGGGTCGGCGAGTGGGCGGCGAAGAAGGTGCCGCCGCTCGCCTTCGCGATCGTCTTCAGCGTCGAGGGGTCGACCGGCACCTGCGAGACGTACGGGAACGTCTTCTTGCCCTTGCCGAGCGGCACGTTCTGATGGACGACGCCGGACGCCGTGCCGAGCGAGATGGTGGAGACCGGGATCGCAGCCTTCTTCGCCAGGGCCGCCGCCTGCTCGGGCGTCGTCTTGCCGGCGTTGTTGCCGCCGTCAGAGACGAGCAGGATCGTCGCCGGCGGATGCGGGGCGCCAGGCTTGCTCGGCCCGACGGCCCGCTTGGCGACGGTGACCGCCTCCGCGAGCGCGTCGCCCATCGCGGTTCCGTCGAGCTGCGCCTTCGCGGGGAGGGCCTTGATGATCGCGCTGTGGTCGTAGGTCGGCGCGACCTTCACCGCGATCCCGCTCGCGAAGGTGATCAGCGCGACCCGGTACTTCGAGGGCAGCCGGTTCATGAACTGGGTCAGCGCCGCGTCCGCGGCGAGGAGCCGCGTGGGCTTGACGTCGTTTGCCCCCATCGAGCCGGAGGTGTCGACCATCAAGACGACCGTCGCCCCCTCCTTGGCCTCCGTGAACTTCGCCTCCGGCCTCGCGAAACCGAGGAGCAGCAGCACGAGCGCGACCCCGAAGATCGTGATCGGGATGTATCTCATCCGTCCGGACGACCGGGAGACCATGTTCGGCAGCAGGTGCGGAGACGACCACTGTGATGCCTTCTTCGCGCGCGCGCTGTCGATCCAGAGATAGGCGCCGATCGCCACCGGGACGAGCAGAAGGAGAAGGAGAAGCACAGGCGACTTGAACGACACGTGGAATGCGATCACGAAGACCGCCGCGGCGACCGCGACGACCAGGACGACCACGAGCGCGATCGCGAGCTGCCCCCAGGACGGCTTCCTGCCCTTCACGCGAAGTCGCTCCTGCGCAGGAAGGCGGCGAGCTCGCGAAGCCAGTCGCCCTGGGTCGAGAGTGCGACGTGGCGCACGCCCGCGGCCGCGAGCATCCGTACGAGCCCGGTGCGCTCCTCGGCCGCAGCGACGGCGAACCGCTCGCGCAGTCCCTTGTCGCCGGTGTCGACCCGGAGCTGGCGGCCGGTCTCGGGGTCGACGAGCCGGAGCTCCCCAACGTCCGCGAGCTCCTGCTCGCGTGGATCGCGAACCTCCACCGCGAGCGTCGGGTGGCGGCCCGCGACGCGGAGCAGCGCGTTGCGCCAGTCGATCGGACCGCGGAAATCGGAGACGATCACGACCAGCGACCGCTGGCCGGCGAGCCCGTCGAGCAGCGTCAGCGCCTCCTTGAGGCTGCCACTGCCGGCCGGATCGTCGCGCAGGGCTGCCAGCGTGAGCAGCAGGCCCCGCCGTCCCTGGCGTGGACGGCGCCACTGGGGATCGCCGCTCCCGAATGCGATCATCCCGAGCCGGTTGCCACGCCGCGTCGCCGCATGACCGATCGCGAGCGCGACGCCCTCGGCCACGTCGGCCTTCCGGCGCTCGGCGGTGCCGAACGCCATCGAAGCCGAGGCGTCGAAGACGAGCCAGGTGACGAGCACGCGCTCGGCGAGCTCGACCCTGACGTGTGTCTGACCGGTCCGGGCCGTGACGTTCCAGTCGATCCGGCGTACGTCGTCACCGGCCTCGTACGGCCGGACCTGATGGAGCTCGGTCCCCACCCCGGCAAAGCCGGAACGGAAGTCGCCCGCGAGCAGCCCGTCGACGCGCCGCCCGATCGCCAGCTCGAGCGCCTCGAGGCTCTCGGCAGTGATCATCCCCGGTCCCGGCTGCGCCGGCGTCCGGGCCCGTCCGGTGGCGGCGATCAGGCCTTTCACGCCGCGACTGTCGCAGTACGCCCGAGGTCGATCTGTGGTGCCGGAATCGAGGCGAGCACGTGATCGAGGACCTGGTCCGAGGTCACCCCTTCTGCCAACGACTGGTACGAGAGCACGAGCCGGTGGCGGAACGCATCGCGAACGAGCGCCTCGACATCGGAGGGCAGGACGTAGTCGCGCTGCCGGAGCACCGCCATCGCGCGGGCGGCTGCGATCACGCTGATCGGACCGCGAGGGCTCGCGCCGTAGGAGATGTAGGGAGCAATCACCTCGAGCCCGACCTCCGTCGGCTTGCGCGTCGCGGTGGCGAGGTCGACGACCCAGCTCACGAGCGCCGGATCGACGAACACCTTCGCGACCAGCTTCTGGAGGGCGGTCAGCCCCTCCAGCGTCAGCACCGGCTGAAGCTGCGGCGCCGGCTCCAGCGAACGGGAGACGACGGTCAGCTCCTCGTCGTGCTGGGGATAGTCGACGAGCACCTTCAGCATGAAGCGGTCGACCTGCGCCTCGGGAAGCGGATAGGTGCCCTCGGACTCGATCGGGTTCTGGGTCGCGAGCACGAGGAACGGCTCGGGGACCTTGTGCGTGGTATGCCCGATCGTCACCTGGCGCTCCTGCATCACCTCGAGCAGCGCCGACTGGACCTTGGCCGGGGCGCGGTTGATCTCGTCGGCGAGCAGGAAGTTGCAGAAGACGGGGCCGAGCTCGGTGTCGAACTCATGCTTGTCCGGACGGAAGACGCGCGTACCGACGAGGTCGCTCGGAACGAGGTCCGGCGTGAACTGGATGCGGGCGAAGGAACCGCCGAGCACCGACGCCGTCGTCTTGATCGCGAGCGTCTTCGCGAGCCCGGGGACCCCCTCGATCAGGAGGTGACCACCTGCGAGCAGGCAGAGCAGCAAACGCTCGAGCATCGACTCCTGCCCTGCGATCACACGCCTGATCTCGAAGAGCGCCTCCTCGAGCTTCGCCAGATGCTCCTTGTCCTCTGCGGTGAGACGGTCCTGCGCGTCTGCCATGTCTACCTCCTCGCTTTCGATCCACAAAAGCAGGCGCTCCTGTGAAACGGATGAGAATTCCGGGCTGAGCCGGCGTGACAGGAAAGGTAGCTGGCTCCACGCAGGATGGCTCGTGCGTGATGTCGACGCGGGGCAACATCACCCCGTGCGGGGACCTACGCCGTCGTCGCTCCGTTCCGGGCGGGATCCGGCCTCAGAATGAGGGTCTCGCTCGGGGCATTCGTCAACATCCACGTGAGGTCCTTCGGTGCGAAGCCCCGATGGCCGCGGGCAGCGGCAGGCACGACGATCCGGTCGAAATGCTCGGACTCCCAGAGGCGCTTGAGGGCGTGGATCGGCGTGCGGCCGCTCTCCACCCTGGCGTCGACCGGCACACCGGCACGGAGGGCCGCGTGCTCGACGGCCTCGAGGAGCGGCATCGCCATCGTGACCTGCTGCTGCATCGGCACCTCCTGGGCCTGCTCGAGCGGCACGACGATCAGGTATGCCGGCACGAGCGTCGCCTCCTCGGCGCGGGCGATCCTGATCCCGGCGGCGAGAACGGTGGGATCGAGGCCGCCGCCCGTGAACGGGACGAGGATGCGCTCGACCGTGCGCTTCGCCGGACTCGGGCGTCGCAGGCGGAGCCCGATCACAACGAGGGCAGCTGCCAACGCGACGAGCGCGGCGATCAACGCGAACATCATCGCTCGGCCTCCTCGCGCAGCGCCCGGTCGGCCACGACCCGGATATCGACGCCCGGCAGGTCGCGTACGAGCTTCGAGACGAGAGAGCCGCGGAGGATCTCCGTGCGGCGGGACTCGTCGGGCGTTCCGAGGAAGACGTAGGTCGAGCCGCGCTCCGCTACGACCCGCTTCACGGTCTCCGGGAGGCTCGCGCCCTCGATCTCGATGAAGTGCGCGCCGAGGATGCTTGCGAGACGCCGGAGCGCTGCGAGCGCGACCGTCTCGGCCTCGTCCAGCCGCTGGCCGGGCCGCCTGACCCAGACGGCGTCGATCTCCGAGCCCAGCCTCTGCCCCGAGCGGAACGCCCGGCGCAGGATGCGCTGCGAGCGCGGCTCGGGCGTGACGAGCGCGAGAATCCGCTCGGCCACGGCCTGCTGGCTCAAGTGATCGAGCACGGTAGTCGTCCGCCGCGCCTCGACGTCTTCGGCGAGCTCGCGGAGCACGAGCTCACGGAGGGCGGCAAGGTTGTCGAGGCGGAAGAAGTTGTCCAGTGCCGTCTCGACCCGATCGGACGGGTACACCTTCCCGGCGCGAAGGCGATCGCGGAGCGCCTCGGGGGCGAGATCGACCAGGACGACCTCGTCGGCCTCGTCCAGGATCCGGTCGGGGAACGTCTCCCGGACGCGGACGCCCGTGAGCTCGAACACCTCGTCGTTCAGGCTCTCGAGGTGCTGGATGTTCACCGTGGAGGTGACGGCGATCCCCGCCTCGAGGATCTCGTCGATGTCCTCGTAGCGCTTGGCGTTCCGGGAATGCGCGAGATTCGTGTGGGCGAGCTCGTCGACGAGCGCGAGCTCCGGGTCGCGGGCGATCACGGCATCGACGTCCATCTCGGCGAGCTCGCTGCCACCGCGGCTCACCAGGTAGGGCACGAACTCGAAGCCCTCGGCGAGCGACGCGGTCTCTGGGCGGTCATGGGGCTCGAGGTACCCGATCACGACGTCGACGCCTTCGAGCTCGGCCTGCCGCCCCTCCTGAAGCATCCGGTAGGTCTTGCCCACCCCCGCGGCCATTCCGAGCAGGATCCGGTAGCGGCCACGCAACGCTCCGTCCCGACGACTACGCCCCGAACACGTTGTGGACGACGAGGTCGATCAGCTTGATCCCGACGAAGGGCAGGATCATGCCACCGAGGCCGTAGATGAGCAGATTCCGGCGCAGGAGCGCCGTGGCGCCGATCGCGCGGTAGCGGACGCCCTTCAGGGCGAGCGGCACGAGCGCGGGGATGATCAGGGCGTTGAAGATGATGGCCGAGATGATCGCGCTTTCGGGCGTGCCGAGATGCATGATGTTGAGCGCGTTCAGCGGCCCGCGCTCGCCGGGCTTCGTCGCGTAGGTGAACGCGAACATCGCCGGCAGGATCGCGAAGTACTTCGCCACGTCGTTCGCAATCGAGAACGTCGTGAGCGCGCCCCGGGTGATCAGGAGCTGCTTGCCGACCTCGACGATCTCGATCAGCTTGGTCGGGTTCGAGTCGAGATCGACCATGTTGCCGGCCTCCTTGGCGGCCGAGGTTCCCGTGTTCATCGCGACCCCGACGTCCGCCTGCGCGAGCGCCGGCGCATCGTTCGTGCCGTCGCCCGTCATCGCGACCATCCGGCCCATTGCCTGCTCCTCCTTGATCAGCGCGAGCTTCGCCTCCGGGGTCGCCTCCGCCAGGAAGTCGTCCACGCCGGCCTCCTGCGCGATCACGGCGGCTGTGATGCGGTTGTCGCCGGTGATCATCACCGTGCGGATGCCCATCCGGCGCAGCTCGTCGAAGCGCTCGCTCATCCCGCCCTTGACGATGTCCTTCAGGTGGATCACGCCGAGGACGAAGTTGTCCTGCGCGACCACGAGCGGCGTCCCACCCACGCGGGCGATCTTGTCGACCTCCTCGTCGAGGCGCGGGGGCACCTTGCCGCCCTGCTCTTCGACCCACCGCTTCACGGCGTCGGCGGCCCCCTTTCGGTACTGCCTGCCGTCGAAGTCGACTCCGCTCATCCGCGTCGTCGCCGAGAACGGGATGAACGTGGCGTCGAGGTCCGACAGCTCTCGGCCGCGGAGCCCGTACTGCTCCTTGGCGAGCACGACGATCGAACGTCCTTCCGGCGTCTCATCGGCAAGCGACGAGAGCTGGGCCACCTCGGCGAGCTCGGAGACGGGAACGCCGTCGACGGGCACGAACTCCGAGGCCTGGCGGTTGCCGAGCGTGATCGTGCCGGTCTTGTCGAGCAGGAGCACGTCGACGTCGCCGGAGGCCTCGACCGCTCGACCGGACATCGCGAGCACGTTGCGCTGGACGAGCCTGTCCATGCCGGCGATCCCGATCGCCGAGAGCAGAGCCCCGATCGTCGTCGGGATCAGAGCGACGAGGAGCGCGATCAGGACGGTCTGGGAGGTGGCGGTGCCGGCGAAGGCCGCGTAGGGCTTGAGGGTGACGACGGCTGCGAGGAAGGTGATCGTCAGGCCGGCGAGCAGGATGTTGAGCGCGATCTCGTTCGGCGTCTTGCGGCGCTCTGCGCCCTCGACGAGGGCGATCATCCGGTCGAGGAACGACTTGCCGGGCTCCTGCGTGACCCTGATCACGAGGTGATCCGAGAGGAGCCTCGTGCCGCCGGTGACGGCCGAGCGGTCGCCGCCCGCCTCGCGGATCACCGGGGCCGACTCGCCCGTGATCGCGGACTCGTCGACCGAGCCGACACCCTCGATGATCTCGCCGTCGGCGGGAATCACCTCGGAGGCGTTGACGACGACGATGTCCCCGCGCTGCAGATCCGGGGCGGGTACGTCCTCGGTCGCGCCACCCTCGAGCCGGCGCCGTGCCGTCGTCGCCGTGCGTGTCGCCCGCAGCGCGCTCGCCTGGGCCTTTCCGCGGCCCTCCGCGACCGCCTCGGCGAAGTTCGCAAACAGGACGGTGAGCCAGAGCCAGAACGAGATCACGCCGACAAACCAGAGCGAGCCCGTATGACCTCGCACGAGGTCGAGCACGAAGATCCCGGTCGTGATCACGCTGCCGAGCTCGACGATGAACATCACCGGGTTCTTGAGCTGGAGCCGCGGATCGAGCTTCGGGAAGGAGTCGCGCACGGCACCCGCGACGATCTCCCCGGAGAAGATGCTTGCCGACTTGCGGGCCATTAGGTGCTTGCCTGCCGGTCGAGAGCGAGGTTCAGCTCGAGCACGTTCACGCCGGGCTCGCCGAAGAAGCCCCACGAGCGCCCGATCGTGTACTTCGAGACGAGCTGCTGGACGGTCGAGAGCGGAAGATGGCGAACGGCGGCGATCCTGGCCGACTGGAGCTTTGCGTATGCGGGCGAGATCTCCGGGTCGATGCCCGAGCCCGAGGTGGTGACCGCGTCGACGGGGATGTCGTGGATCGTCAGGCCCGGGTTGTACGGCCCTTCCAGCTTGAGGATCGCCGCAGCGGCAGCCTTGACGTTCTTCGCCAGGTCCGGATTCGTCGGTCCGAGGTTCGCGAACGTCGTCGCGCCGGCGTTGTAGGCCGGAGACGTCGCCGAGGGCCGTTCGTGGAAGTACCGCGGCCCCGAGAACCCCTGGGCGGCGAGCTTCGAGCCGACGACCTTGCCGTTGACGCTGAGCAGGCTCCCGTTGGCCTGGCTCTTGAACGCGACCTGCCCGAGGCCGGTCATCAGGAGCGGGTAGCCGAAGCCGAAGACCACGGTGATCACGACGATCGCGATCACGGAGCTGAGCACGTTGCGCATCAGTGCATCAACCCCTCGACGATCGGGCCGAGCGTCAGGGCCGGGAAGATCATCAGGCCGGCGGTGAGCGCGATCACGCCGACGAGAAGCACGACGAAGGTCGGGCCGTCGGTGCGGAAGGTCCCGGCGGAGACCGGCGCGATCTTCTTCCCGGCCAAGGCGCCGCCGAGCGCAAGCGCAGCGAACATCGGCACGAAGCGGCCACAGAGCATCGCGATCGTCCCGAGATCGGCACTGAAGTTCGTCAGCCCGAAGCCGGCGAAGGCGCTGCCGTTGTTGTTGCCCTGGGAGTCGTAGGCATAGAGCGTCTCGGTGAAGCCGTGGGCTCCGGGGTTGAAGATCGACGCGACGCCGAGCTTCGTCGCGATCGAGATCGCCGCGAGCACGAGCACCATCGTCGGTACGAACAGCGCCCCCAGCGCCGCGTATTTGATCTCGCGCGCCTCGAGCTTCTTGCCTAACCACTCCGGCGTCCGCCCCACCATCAGGCCGGCGACGAACACCGCGATCACGATGTAGAAGAACATCCCGTAGAGGCCGGAACCGACCCCGCCGAAGATCACCTCGCCGAGGAACAGGTTCACGAGGGGCACAGCTCCGCCGAGGGGCGTCTGCGCGTCGAAGCCGCCGTTGACCGAGCCGTTCGAGGCATCGCTCGTGGCCACGGTCCAGTTGGTGGTCGCCGCCTGGCCGAAGCGGACCTCCTTGTCGGCCATGTTGCCGCCGCTCTGCCCGCTTCCCTGGGTGATGTTCACGCCCGAGCTGCGCAGCACCGCGCTGCCGTGCTGCTCGGCCGGGAGGTTCACGGCGACGCCGAGGGCGAACACGACGAACATCGCCGTGAACACCGCCCAGGCGTGGCGTCGGGCGAAGACGAGCTTCCCGAACATGAACACCTCCGCCGCCGGGATCAGCAGGATCGCGATCATCTCGATGAAGTTCGAGAGGCCGGTCGGGTTTTCGAACGGAACCGCGGAGTTGGAGTTGTAGAAGCCGCCGCCGTTCGTCCCGAGCTGCTTGATCGCGATCTGCGAAGCGACCGGGCCGCGGGCGATCGTCTGCTGCGCCCCCTGGAGCGTCGTCGCGGTTGCGTGGCCGTGGAGGGTCTGCGGGACCCCCTGCCACATCAGGAGGACGGTCACGATGATCGCAAGCGGAAGGAGCACGTAGACCGTGCTCCGGTAGAGATCGACCCAGAAGTTTCCGAGCGTACCGGCGGAGCGACGTGCGATCCCGCGCACGACGGCGACCAGAACCGCAATCCCGACGGCGGCCGAGACGAAGTTCTGGACGGCGAGCCCTGCCATCTGGGTGAGGTACGACATGGTGTACTCGCCGCCGTAGAACTGCCAGTTCGTGTTCGTGATGAAGCTCGCAGCCGTGTTCAGCGACAGGTGCGCCGGCACGCCCTTCATGTGGTCCGGGTTCAGGAAAAGGTGGCCCTGGGCGCGCTGGATCGCGTAGAGGACGAGCCAGAAGAGGATGCTGAAGACGAGCACCGTCGTCCCGTAGCTCTTCCAGTCCTGCTCCTTGTCGCGGTCCGTGCGCACGACCCGATAGAAGCCGCCCTCGATCAAGTCGAGGAACCGGCCCGCCACGCGCGGAAGCGTGAAGACCCGCGCCATCCAGAGACCGAGCGGGTAGGAAAGCGCGATCAGGACGAGCGAGTAGACGACGATCTGCGAGATCCCCTGCCCCGACATCTTCTAGAGCTTCTCCCCGCGCAGGAGCGCATAGACGAGGTAGGCGAACACGAGCAGCGAGACGACGAGACCGAAGGCGTCGCCGGCCGACATCAGATGCGGCCCAGGAGGACGAGGAAGAGGTAGACGAACGCGAAGCACGCCGCCCCGATGCCGATCGCGGCCAGGTCGTACATCAGCAACCGATCCCGTAAGCGGGCGCCTGCCCGGACGAAACTTGCATGCCTGCCACGGTAGGAGGGGCACGCTGAAGGCCGTCTGAGGATCGCGGCAGGCGACCTGAAGGAAGCCTTAAGGTCTGTTCAAGCCTCGTCGAGCGGATTCACGAGGCGGTAACCGGCGCCGGGCTCGGTCAGCAGGTAGCGCGGGCGGGCCCGGTCCGGCTCGATCTTGCGCCGCAACTGCGAGATGTTCACGTGGAGGAGGTTCGACTCGCTGCCGTAGCTCGGTCCCCAGACCTCCTGGAGCAGTGTCCTGTGGGTGAGCAGCTTCCCTTCGTTTGCGGCGAGCACGCGAAGCAGCTCGAACTCGTGCGGAGTCAGGTGGACCGCGGCGCCGGCCATGGTCACTGTGTGCTTCTCGAGATCGACCAGGAGCTCGCCGACCTCGAGCACGGGGCCGCCGTCGGGAAGGCGGCGCCGAAGGACCGCCCGGAGCCGGGCGAGGAGCTCGTCGATCCCGACGGGCTTCGTCACATAGTCGTCGGCCCCGGCGTCGAGGGCCGCGACCTTCTCACGCTCCTCTCCCACCGCCGAGAGCACGATCACGGGCGCCGAGCTCCACTTCCGGAGCTCGCGGCAGACCTCGATTCCGGTGCCGTCGGGCAGTACGAGGTCGAGGATCACCGCCTCGGGCGGCCGCATTGCCGCCGCCGCAAGCGCCCACTCGGCGGTCTCGGCCGTCTCGACCTGATACCCCGCACCGCGCAGGCTCGTCCGGAGCGCGCGCAGGATCTGCTGCTCGTCGTCGACGACGAGCACCCGCGGCGCCCCGTTCAAGCCGTGACCGGCTCTCGGACGGCATGGAAGGTGAGGACGAAGGTCGCCCCCTGGCCCGAGCGCGACTCGACCGAGAGACGGCCGCCGTTTGCCTCCGTGAAACCACGGGCGATTGCGAGGCCGAGGCCGGCGCCGGGCGCTGCGTCCTCCCGCCCGCCCCGCTGGAAGGGCTCGAAGATCCGCTCGTGCTCGTCGGCGGGGATGCCCGGCCCGTGGTCGATCACGCGTACCGACGCCTCCGACCCGGTCGCCGCAACCTGCACTCTCACAGGCTCGCCCGGCAGGCGAGTACTTGAGGGCATTCTCGAGCAGGTTCACGAGGACGCGCTGAATCTGGTGAGGATCCACGGAGACGGCCGGCGACTCGTCGGGGAGCGAGACCTCGACCCGATCCGCTCCGAGCTCCTCGAGCGCCGCCGCGACGAGCTCTTCGAGCTCGATCAGCTCCTGCTCGGGATCGGCGGCGCCGGCCTGCAGGCGCGAGAGGTCGAGCAGGTTGCCGACGAGGTGGTCGAGCCGGTCGGAGGCCGCGAGGATCGTGGCGAGCAGGTCGGCGCGGTCGGCGTCGTCGATCGCCAGGTCCGGACGCGCAAGCGCCCCGGCCGAGGTCGAGATCGCCATCAGCGGTGTCCGCAGGTCATGGCTGACCGCACGGAGAAGCGCCGTCTTGATCGCGTCGGCCCGGCGCAGAGCCTCGGCCTCGTAGGCCTCTCGCTCGAGCCGTTCGCGGTCGATCGCGACCCCGAGGAGCGAGGCGAGCGCCGGCAACACGCGGCGCCGGGTGCTCGCATCGCGACCGCCGCCCTCGAGCCGGATCGTCCCGACCCGCCGTCCGCTCGCCGTCAGCTCGAAACCGTCACGAACCTCCGGCCCGAGGGTGATCTCGGCCCGCTCGGCGTGCAATGCGCGCGCCGCCTCGTCCGAGATCCGTTCGAGCTCGTCGCCGACCGTCCCGTGCTCGAGCAGCGAGGTCGCGATCTCGGCCAGGAGCGAGGCCTCGCGCGCGCGTCGCCGGGAACGAGCCGCGAGCTCCGAGACGACGACCGAGGTCGCCACGAACACGAGTAGTGCAAGCCAGTTCCGCGAGTCGGCGAGCGTCAGCGTGTGGATGGGCTCGAGGAAGAAGAAGTTGAACGCGAGCATGCTCGCGACCGAGACGCCGATCGCGTAGGTGAGCCCCCAGAACGCCGCGATCGGGAGCACGGCGAACAGATAGAGAACACCGAGGCTGAGCACCGGGATCCACCGGTCGAGCCCTGCGATCACCGCCGTGACGGCAACCACAGCGGCGACGCTGGCGGCGACGCCCGCGGCGGCATGAAAGCCGGCGCCTTCCGGCACCTTTCCGCGAATGCCCACGGCCTCATCATCGCAACGAGTGCGCAAGCCGCGCGCGAACTGCTCCGAGCTCAGCCGATCGCGACCATGCGGTCGATCGCACCGCGGGCGCGCTTCGCGACCTCAGGCTCGACCGAGACGACGTGCTTCAGGTCACGCAGCGAGTCGCGTGCCTTCTCGAGCGTGATCATCTTCATGAACCGGCAGACCGCAGCCTCGCGGGCGGCGACGAACTCCTTCTCGGGCACCTCCCGGTTCAGCCGGTGGATGATCCCCGTCTCGGTCGCGACCACGAACCTGCCCTTCGGAGAGCGACGCGCGAAGTCCACCATCGCCTCGGTCGACAGCACGTGCGTGCGTTCGTTCCCGAACGCCATCGCCTGGCTCGCGCAGCCGCATTCCGGATGGACGAGGAGCTCCGCGTCGGGCGCGTCGGCCTGCCAGCGCTCGATGTCGGCGGGCCGGATGCCGGCGTGGACGTGGCATTCGCCGAGCCAGATCCTCAGCTTCCGCCCGGTGACGCGCTCGAGCCAGAGCCCCAGGTACATGTCGGGCAGGAACAGGATCTCGCGATCGGCGGGGATGGCCTCGATCACCGCGCGAGCGTTGCCCGAGGTGCAGCAGAAGTCGCTCTCGGCCTTCACCTCGGCGCTCGTGTTCACGTAGGAGACGACCACCGCTCCGGGGTGCTGGGTCTTCCAGTGCCTCAGTTCAGAGGCGTCGATCGAGGAGGCGAGCGAGCAGCCGGCACGGAGATCGGGAATCAGCACCGTCTTCTCGGGGCTCAGGATCGCCGCGGTCTCGGCCATGAAATGCACGCCGCAGAAGAGGATCGTCGAGGCATCCGTGGCGGCGGCCTCGCGCGAGAGCCCGAGCGAGTCGCCGACGAAATCGGCGACATCCTGTACCTCGGGCAGCTGGTAGTTGTGGGCGAGGATCACCGCGTCGCGCTCGCGGGCGAGCGCACGCACCTCCTCTGCCAGGGCCGGGAGATCGGTCGGCGTCGGGATGTCGAGGACGGTCATGCCACCTCCAGGTCGAGAGAGACAGAAAGCGAGCGGGCCGCATGGGTGAGGGCGCCGACCGAGATGAAGTCGACGCCGGTCTCGGCGTAGCCGCGAATGTTTGCGAGGGTGATCCCGCCCGAGGCCTCGAGCGGGACCCGGCCGCCGGCGAGGGCGACAGCGCGCGAGACGTCCGCGACGGTCATGTTGTCGAGGAGGATCCGGTCGGCGCCCGCGGCGAGGGCCTCGGCCACGTCCTCGAGGTTCTCCGCCTCGACCTCGACCGGCGTCCCGTTCCGGTTGCCGAGCGAAGCGAGAGCCGCGGTGATCCCGCCGGCGATGCGCAGGTGGTTCTCCTTCAGCAGGATCGCGTCGTAGAGGCCCGCGCGGTGGTTCCGGGCTCCGCCGCAGCGGACTGCGTACTTCTCGAGCATGCGCAGGCCCGGGGTGGTCTTCCGCGTGTCGAGGATGATCGCGCCGGTGCCCTCGACGAGCTCGACATGATGGGCCGTGAGTGTCGCTACGCCCGAGAGCCGTCCGAGGAGGTTCAGCGCCGTGCGTTCACCGGTGAGGATCGCGCGCGCTGGACCCTCGACCCGGCCGACGACCGTCGGGCCCGCGATCCGCGCCCCGTCCCCCACGAGCCCCTCCCCGCTCACGCCGGGGTCGAGCGTCGTGAACACACGCAGGGCGGCCGGAACGCCACAGACAACGCCGGCCTCCTCGACGAGCAGCTCGGCGCATGCCCTGGCCGAAACCGGAACGACACGATTCGTGGTCAGGTCGCCCTCGCCGACGTCCTCGGCGAGAGCCGCCGCGACAACGCGGTCGAGACCGAGATCGTCAGCTCCATCGTTCGAGCGCCGGGTCGCTCGTCGCGCCGGAGCACGACATGCCCGACCCAGGCCTCGTCCTCGGTCGGGTAGTCGGAACGGAAGTGCGCGCCGCGGCTTTCGCGGCGTTCGAGCGCGGCCCTGGCGATCAGGCGCGGCAGCAGGGTGGGCGCCGTGAGGAGCCGCTCGAGGCCCTCGGCGCTCCGGATCACGCCCGCGTCTTCCCAGAGCTCGCGGCGCGAATCCGCGCCCTCCGGAGCCGGGGTGACGGCTGCCGCTGCGCCCTGCGGCCCGGGCGCGCGCGTCACGACGGCGGCACGGCCGGCCCGGCGGCCGAAGACGAGGCACTCGAGGAGCGAGTTCGAGGCCAGCCGGTTGGCGCCGTGGACACCGGTCGCGGCACATTCTCCGGCCGCGTACAGGCCGGGCAGCGTCGTCGCGCCGTCCAGGTCCGTGACGATCCCGCCGACCGTGTAGTGCGCGGCGGGCGAGACCGGGATCGGCGCGGCGCCCGGGTCGTAACCCGGCCCGCTCGAGCGTCGCCATCAGGCTCGCGAAGCGGCCACGCTCGATCCCGCGAAGGTCGAGCCCCGCATGACCGCGCTCTGCAATCGCACGCGCAACGACGTCGCGAGGCGCCAGCTCGTCTGTGAAGCGGTTGCCGCCGTCATCGAGAAGCAGCGCACCCTCGCCGCGCAGAGCCTCCGACAACAGAAAGCCGTTGTCGACGAGAGCGGTCGGGTGGAACTGCACGAACTCCAGATCTGCAAGCGCTGCCCCGGCGCGGTAGGCAAGCTCCAGCCCGTCGCCACAGGCACCCGGCGGGTTCGTCGTTCGCTCCCAGAGTGCCGCATATCCGCCCGTGGCCAGCACCGTCGCCGGCGCAGCGATCGGACCACGATCGGTGAGGACTCCGGCACAGCGCCCTGCGCTCTCCCAGAGCTCGAGCACCCTGACGTCGTCGAGGAGCGTGATCCGAGGATGAAGGCGAACACGCTCGGCGAGTACAGCGGAGATCGCCCTCCCGGTCTCCGCCCCTCCGGCATGGACGATGCGCCGCACGGTGTGGCCTCCCTCGCGGCCAAGATCCCTCGTCGAAGCGCACTCCGAGCTCCACGAGCTCGCCGATCCGCGCCGGCGCCTCCTCGACGAGAGTGGTGACCGCGCTCGGCCGGCAGAGACCCCTGCCCGCCCGGAACGTGTCGGCGGCGTGGAGCTCCGGCGAGTCGTCCTCCCCCACCGCCGCGGCAACACCGCCCTGGGCCTGCCAGCTGTTCGATGACGCGACGGGCGCCTTCGCGAGCAGGAGCACCTCGGTATCGGAGGCGGCGGCCAGCGCTGCCGTCAGCCCGGCGACGCCCCCGCCGACGACGATCGCGTCCGAACGGTCTAGTCTCGTCGGCAAGAGCTGGCAGGTCCGGTTTTATCCTCATAGACGATAACCCCGTCCGGGAGTCTAGCAATGTTTGCGACCACAGGGCGAAAACAGTGAATCCGGCGCAAACGGTCGTCGGCGTCGTGCTCCAGGTCCGCGCCGGCCGGCTGCAGGTGCTCCTCTGGGAGCGTGCGCTCGAGCCGTTCTCCGGCCTCTGGTCGCTCCCGGGCGGCGATCTCGCAGCCGACGAGACGCTGGAGCAGTCGATCCGGCGACACCTGGCGGCCAAGGTCGACGTCCGCGAGCTCGCCCACCTCGAGCAGCTCGAGACGCGAAGCGATCCCGATCGCAATCCACTGCGCCGGGAGCTTGCGACCGCATACCTCGGGCTCGTTCCGGTCGACGTCGATCCGGCGCTTCCCGACGACACGCGGTGGCACGCCGTCGACGAGCTGCCGGAGCTCGCGTTCGACCACGCGCCGATCGTGCTCGCGGGCCGAGAGCGACTGCGGGCGAAGCTCTCCTACACGAACATCGGCTTCGCGCTCGCGCCCGCCGAGTTCACGATCTCGGAGCTACGCGACCTCTATCGAGCAGCGCTCGCCCACGACCTCTCGGCGACGAACCTGCAGCGCGTGCTCCTGCGCCGCCATCTCCTCGTCCCCACCGGCACCCGGCGCGAGCCCGGCCCCGCGGGCGGGCGTCCGGCGGCGCTCTTCGGCTTCCGGGCACGAAGCCTCGAGATCACCGATCAGTTCGCGGTGCTGCGCCCGCCTACGACCTGAGCCGGCGAACGAGCGCCCACGCGCCCGGAAGCGCCAGCGCCGCGAGGTACAGCTTCACGAGGTCGCCGGGCACGAACGGATAGACGCCGTCGGCGAGCGCCGTGTTCCAGCTCCCGCCGATGCACGTGGTGCAGCCAGAGCGCCCCGCAAAGGTAGATCACGACGCTGCCGCTCAGCATCAGCGTGACCGACGAGGCGAACCGCTTGTCCCAGCCGCGCTCGGCGAGCCGGCCCGTGAGCGCCGCGGCGAGCACGAACCCGACGATGTAGCCGCCCGTCGCGCCGCTGAACACATCCCAGCCGTGCTCGTGGTCGGCATAGAGCGGCACGCCGACGATCCCGAGCAGCAGGTACGCGCCGAGGCTCGTCGCACCGAGCGCCGGCCCGTAGGCCGCGCCGACGAGGAGCACGGCGAAGGTCTGGCCGGTGATCGGAACCGGGGTGTAGCCGAGCCGGAACGACACCTGCGCCGCAAGCCCGACGAACGCCGCCCCGCCGAGCACGAGCAGCACGTCGGTCAGGAGACCGGAACGTGGAAAGACGGCAAAACGGAGAGTGGCCGCTTGATCCTGCATCGCGATTTAGACCGGTAGAGGCGAAAATCGGTTGCACCGATCGGATGCGGGAGCGAAACCCGTCTCGCGCCCGTCGGTTGCAGCGCTATTGTGGGGTGAGTACAACCCTGTAACACGGCGTGGTCGCTCCTGTTGAAAGACATCATCGAGACACTGGAAAGGTGGACGAGCGAGGGCACCGCGGTCGCCCTGGGCTCTGTCGTGGAGCGAATCGGCTCCGCGCCGCGCGACCCTGGCGCGGCGCTCGCCGTCTCCTCGAAGCATGAGGTCGCGGGCGGCGTCACCGGCGGCTGCGTCGAGCCCGCCGTGATCCGCGAGGCGATGGAGGTGCTCGACGGCTCACCCGGGCGGCTCCTCCATTACGGCCTCGACGACGACGACGGCTTCGACGTCGGCCTCAACTGCGGCGGCAAGATCGCCGTCGCCGTCTACCGGCTCGATCCGAAGCTCGTGCCGGCTGTTGCGGAGGCCGTCCGCTCCGACCGTCCGATCGCAGTGACGCTCCGGCTCGAAGACGACCGCTTCGGCGAGCAAGCGATCTACTCGCCTAGCGGCGGGATGAACGGCAACGGCGCCGACGCCGCGACTTCGGCTGCGGCACATTCGCTGCTCCAGGTTGGGGAGAGCGCGATCGTTGCGACCGCCGAGGGCGACAAGGTCTTCGTCGAGTCGTACGCCCCCCGCCCCAAGCTCTACCTCTTCGGAGCCAGCGACCACGTGGCGGCACTCGTTCCCCTGGGCAAGCAGCTCGGCTACCGCGTCACCGTGTGCGACCCGCGCTCGGTGTTCCTGACGAAGGAGCGGTTCCCCGACGCCGACGAGCTCTGCGACGACTGGCCGGACCGGTTCCTCGAGCGAGCGCCGATCGACGCCCGCACGGCGATCTGCATGATGACGCACGATCTGAAGTTCGACGTTCCTGCGCTCGAGCTGGCGCTCGGGTCGGAGGCGGGCTTCATCGGCGCGATCGGCAGCGAGAAGACCCGCGCCGACCGGAACGCCAGGCTGCGGGAACGGGGGATAGGCGATGCCGATCTCGCGCGCCTCCACGCTCCGATCGGGATCTCCATCGGAGCACGGACGCCCGACGAGGTCGCGGTCTCGATCGCCGCCCAACTGATCGAGGCGAACGTGATCGCCCGCACCAAGCGCATCGATTCGATCTCGCGCGCGACCGTGCTCTCGTAAGCGTGCTTGCATAGAGAACGGATGCGCGCGCTCCGGGTCGCAGTCGTCATCGCCCTGCCGCTCGCGCTGCTCTCCGTCCCGCGAGCGCTTGCAAATCCTCTCGGGCATTCGGCACTCATCCCGCTGCCTTCGGTCTCTCCACCCGCTCCGCTTCACAGGCCGATGACGTGGGCCGCGGGCGCCCCTCCCGCGACGGCCAAGCAGTTCGGAGGCGGTCGCGCGGTGATCGGCGTTCGGGCCGAGGTCGACGGCCGTGCGCTCGCCAGGGCTCTCGGGGTGAAGGTCGTCGAGTGGCTGCCCGGCCTTCGGGCCGTCGAGGTCTCGGGCCCGGCCGCGAGGCTTGCGGCCCTGACCGACGAGCCGGACGTGCGGATCCGATATGTCGAGCCGCTCGTGGCAGGAGAGACGGCACATGTCCGCAACGACCCGCTGACCTACGAGGTCGACCCAGCGACGGGCGTGCCTTACGAGTGGCAGTTCCACGCGATCGGCGCCGATCAGGCGCTGAACCTGGCCAAGGGTGATCCGGACCTGCTCGTAGGGGTGGTCGACAGCGGCATCTCCCCGGCTCCCGACCTGACGGGGAAGATCGCCGAGACGTTCTGGGACAAGACCGTCAACCGCTCGGCCACGGACGTGATCGGCCACGGCACGTTCGTCTCCTCGCTGATCGCATCCCGAAACGACGACGGATTCGGGCTCGCGGGCTTCTGCGGCGCCTGCCGGCTCGCTGTCTACAAGGCCTCGCCGCTGACCGACGTGCAGGTTGCCGAAGGCATCCGGACGCTCACCGACGCACACGTCCGGATCATCAACCTGAGCATCGTCCTGAACGGCCCCTCGCAGGCGGTGACTGATGCACTCACCTACGCGGCAAATGCCGGCGTCCTCGTGGTCGCGGCGACAGGCAACGAGGGAGCCTCGACCGTCGATTTCCCGGCGTCGGCGATCCAGCAGCCGAACGGCTCGGCCTCGACGGGGCTCGCCGTCGGCGCCTCGGACAGGAACGGGATGCGGGCGACGTTCTCCAACTCCGGGGCCCAGCTCTCACTGCTCGCACCCGGGACGTTCAACTCGAGCTGCACGATGGGGATCCTCGGCGCGATCCCTGCCGTGGCGACCGATTTCGAGGAGAGCGGCTCGTGCGCGGTGACGATCACCCACGCAGGCGGCGCGCGCTACGCCTACGCCGGCGGCACGAGCTTCGCAGCGCCCGAGGTCGCCGGGATCGCGGCGCTCGTGTGGTCGGTCAAGCCGTCGCTGACAGCTGTGCAGGTCGCGGGGATCCTCGAGCAGACCGCGACGCGACCGGACGGCACCGGCTGGACCTCGACGACGGGGTGGGGCGTGCTGAATGCAAAGGCCGCGCTCGAGAGTGTGACCGGCCGTTCGAGCGCCGACTCGCTCGTGCTCTCGGAACTGCGGATCTCGAGGCCCCGGCGGGCGGGGGCGCAGATTCGAGCGTCCGTCAAGGCGGCCTGGGGCGACGGCAGCCCGGTCGATGCTCGGGGCCAGGCCGTCCTGCAAGATCGCGGTCGGAGGCGCGGCGATGCACAGTTCCGCAGCGCTCGAGGCCGGGACCGAGACGTGCACGTTCACCCTCCCGAAGCGCTCCGCCGGCCTGCCGGTCGCAGGATCGGTCTCGGTGAGCGCCACGGGCGTGCACACCGTCTCGGCGAGCTTCCGCTTCACGGTCGCCGGCGGGTGAGAGTCAGGAAGCCGCGGCAACCGAGGCAGTGGTCAACTCGGCGATCGAGCCGAGGACGCGTCTGCCTCAGCAACCGCGTCGCCGGGTGGGAAGCGGTCGTTCGGGATCGCGATGCACGCCATTCCGGCCGCCTTCGCCGAGCGGATGCCGTTGTGGGAGTCCTCGATCGCCACGCACTCGGCCGGCGCGATCCCGAGTCGCCGCGCCGCCTCGAGGTAGACGTCGGGCGCCGGTTTCCCTCGGGCGACCTCCTCCGAGGAGACGGTTGCCTCGAACAGCTGCGTGAGCCCTCCGGCGGCCAGAACCGTGTCGATCAGCTCGCGGTTCGAAGAGGAGGCGAGGCCGAGCGTGAAGGAGGCCGCCATCCGCCGGACGGCGTCGAGCGCTCCTGGAATCCACGGCGGGCCTTCGGCGTAGCGCTCGAGCATCCGCTCGACCACGATCCGGTTGATCTCTGCGGGCGGCTCGGCAAGTCCGATCGTCTCGTGCATGTAGCGCGACCACTCGGGCGAGCTCATCCCCATCATGGCCCGCTGCGCACCCTCGTGCCAGCGGCCGCGGCGCTCGTGCGCGAGCGCTTCCCGCACGTCGTCCCAGACGTGCTCGGAGTCGACGAGGATGCCGTCGAGATCGAAGACGACGGCGGTCACAGCGCATAGCGTACCGCCGGTCGAAGTAGACGAGCGAGCCCCGTCCCGGCCCGGGCTCGAGCGAGCGCACCGCACCGACGAAGAGCACGTGATCGCCCACGGTGAGCTGGTCGACCGTCTCGGCCACGATCCAGCCGACCGCGCCCGAGAGGAGGCGCGGATCGTCGTCCCTGACCTCGATCCCGTCCCAGAGGACGAGCGGCGGCACGTTCCGGGCGAAGTGCTGGGCGAGCCGTTCCTGCCCCCCGGCGAGGATCGAGATGCCCCACTCCCCCGCCTCGTCGAGCACCTCGAAGAGCGACGCCGACCGTGCGAGCGAGATCGAGACGAGCGCCGGCTCGAGCGAGACGGAGACGAGAGACGAGACCGTAACCCGGCCCGTCGACCGCCGCGCTCCGCGACGACGACGCTCACCCCCTCCGGCCACCGCCGGAAGAGGTCCTTCTGCGCCTCGCCGTCCGCAGTCACCCGGAAACGCTCTATCAGCAGCGTCGGCCCGGCCACAGTCCAGAAGGGACAACCCAGATCAGCACGGGCGCGCTGAGGTGGCCGGCGTCAGTTCGGCCGGCAGAGCGAGTCGTGCAGGCCGGCGATCGCCAGGTTCCGCTCGGCGTCCGTCGACTTGTCGTACGCGCCCGGCGCGAGGCCCGTCCACATGACGTCGGGCGTCACTCCCGGGCCCATGATCGTGGCGCGGTAGTCCTTGCCGGTACCGGCCGGGTGGCCGGGATGCGGGTTGACGCTGTAGCAGAAGACCCCGTCGCCCTTGTGGGTCAGGAAGCTGTTCTCGCGCCGCCAGCCGGGACCGTAGGCCGAGTCGTACGTATCGAGGTAGACGTTGCGGCCGAAGCGTGTCGAGCGGCTGGCCGACCGAGGTCGAGTGAAGGCCGTAGACCGGGCACCCCGTCGTAGGTGAAGGTTCCGTAGAGGTGATTCCACTGATGCCATGACCAGTCGGTGTTGACCGTCAGTACCGCCAGCGCGCCCGTCCAGTGCGAGAGATGCACCTCGTAGGCGTCGTCCTGCTTCGTTCCCACGAGCCCGTAGTCCGGAAGCTTCCGCTGCCACTCCTGCACGGCCCAGTAGCTGCCGTCGCTCGCGGTGCACGCGACGGTCCCCCAGGCGAGCTTCGGCCCGGTGTAGCGGCCGCAGCCGCCGTGGAACGCCGTCTTCCAGTAGTTGTCGGCGTGGAGCTGGAGCGCGCGGAGCTTCTTCACGACCGGGCTCGTCAGGTATCCGGGCGTCCCCTTGATCCTGTGGTACTCGCGCGACAGTGCCTGCGCCTGCTTGTTCTGCAGGAAGTACTTCTGGTAGCCGCCCGAGTAGTCGAGCTGGAAGGCGACCTGCTTGGCGCCGGCCTTCGTCGGGGTCGCGTTCTCGGCACCCCAGGCGAGCACGTGCACGAGCTTCCCGTTCGACCTGTAGGTGAGGAGCGCCTCACCCTTCCCGTTGAGCTGGATGGTGAGATCGGTGACCGTGCTGGTGGAGATCACCTGGGACGCGCCGGCGGTCGAGACGAAGACCGCGGCCGCGCAGATGCAGAGGGAGACAAGGATTCGCCGCATGTCCCCGAAATCGGCGTCCCTCACCCGCCGGTGAAGCGAAATCCCTCGGACGCGTCACTCGTCCGGGTCGGCGAGCTCCTCGGCCAGGAGCCCGAGGGCAAAGAGCCGCCAGGCGAGCTCGGGATCGGCGGCCAGGAAGAGAGCCGCCCTTCGCACGAGGCTCAGGTCGCGGGCGAGCCGAACGAGGTCGTCGATCCCTGTCGCCAGGGCAGCCTGGCGCGCCGGAGTGTGAAGGTCCGCCGCGAGAGCCTTGACCGCTCGGTCGTCGACCCCCGGCTCGCGGCGAGGATCTCCACCGGCGGCCAGGAGGAGGAGCGCGCGCCGTCCCGCCTCCTTCAGCTCGGCCGGGCCCAGCTCGACGCGGCGCCCGGCAAGCCACGCAAGGAGCGTGGTCGGATCTCCGAGCTCGCCGGCCTCGAGCCGCTCGAGCAGGGCAGGAACCGCCTCGGCCTGCATGTCGCCGATCCAGGCGTCACCGCTGCCGGCGCCGTTCATCTCGAAGGCTCCGCCGCCCGGACGGTGGCGAAGACCGGCAAGAGGAGGATGAGACCGACGAGCGCGCCGCCCACGACGTCCGTGGTCGTGTGTGCGGCCTGCAATACGAGCGCGGGGCCGACGAGCACCACCCAGAGCGACGGCCCATCGCGTCGCCGGCTTCCACACGAGCACCACCGCACCGGCGACGAGCACGCCGCGGATCATGTGGCCGCTCGGGAACGAGTCGTCGAAGGCGGTGACGTGGATGCGCACGCCGTTCGCCGTGCCGTAGAGCGCCGGGCGGATGATCGTGTGCTTCCCGATCACCTCGATCGCGTTCCCGATCACCCAGGCCGCAGGCAGCGCGAGCCCCGCTGCCTGCCCGACCCGCTGCCACAGCACCACGCCGGCAGTCGCGATCACGATCCCGGAGACGAGCACCGAGCACGGATACGTCCAGAGGTCGAGCAGCTTGATCGCCGTCGCCGAGTGGAACGTGAACGGCCGGTAGAAGCCGGCGGTCGCGCTTCCCGCCGGTGAGCCGGGCGCGAGCCAGGGCATCAGGTGATCGAGAGAGAACTGGTCGACGCTCGTCAGCGCTCCTGAGAGGACGAGCGCGGTCACTACGGCGAGCGCGGCGGCGAGCGCGCCGAGTAGCACGCGTTCACGACGGGTCGGCGCCAGAGCGATCATGCGGTCGCGGAGCGCCACGAGCTGAGGCTATCGGTGTCGAGCCGTAACGAAGATCACCTACAGAGCGCCGTGTGTCCTCATAGGATTCGGCGTGGTGCACTTCAAGACCTTGCTCCCGGGGCACTTCCACCGGCTCTTGATGCCGATGCATCACCTGCACCACATCAGGCATGACCTCGGCCACCCGGTCGAGATCCACAGGTACGGCCTCGCAGGCCGGAACGCACTTCTGCTCCTGCTCGGCGCTTCGTTGGCGACGTTCGTCTGCGTGCGGATCTACACGCGTCTCGCACGCCGTTACGACTGGCCGAACAGCAAGCTCGGCGGAGTTCACGTCCACCACATGGTCGTCGGCGTCGTGATCGTGCTCGCCGCCGGGATGGTCGACATCTCGCTGGCCCCCGGCGACACGGGCCGCGCGATCCTCGCGGTCATCTTCGGGATCGGCGGCGCGTTCATCCTCGACGAGTTCGCGCTCACCTTCCACCTGCGGGACGTGTACTGGACCGAGGAGGGCCGCCGCTCGATCGAGGCGAGCGTGATCTGGCTGCTGCTCGGCGCCCTGCTGCTCGTCGGCGTGTCGCCCTTCGGGATCCACGACAAGACGGTCATTCCGCGCGCGATCGGATTCACGGTGATCGCGATCAACGTCCTGCTCTCGATCATCACGTGCCTGAAGGGAAAGCTCACGCTCGGCCTCGTCAGCATCTTCCTGCCACCTGTCGGGCTCGTGACGGCGATCCGCCTCGCCCGCCCGGGCTCGGTGTGGGCACAGGTGTTCTACCGCGACAACCCGGCGAAGCGGGCGCGGGCCGAGGCGCGGTTCCACCCCGACCACTCGAGCCTCGAACGCCTCCGGATCCGGTGCGTCGACCTCGTCGCCGGAGCGCCGAATCCCTCGCCGCGCCTCTAGACCGTGACGGAGCCCGCGGCCTGGGAAGGCCTGCTCACAGTCAGCCCTGGCCGTCTTCGAGATAGGCCTCGGCGCGGTCGTAGATCGAGCCGCAGGCCCGCGGCTTCGTCCAGGTGATGCGGCGGGCGATCGAGTTCAACATCTGGAGGTTCGTCACGTACCGTGCGCCGAGCTCGCCCGCCTTGTAGCTGAGCTGGGTCATCAGGTTCGTGAGATCGTCCACCCCGATGTGGCAGCCGGCGAGGATCTTCTGGAAGGATCGGGCGTACGGGACCAGTACGGCCTCGCTCGGCGGTGTCTTCCCGTAGTGATCGATCACATAGAGCGACACCATCTGGTGGTGATTCGGCATCGCCGCTCCTTCAGCGCGACCCGGCGGAAGCACACAGATCACGGCGACGAGCCACAGGAGCGCCGCCGACTTCGCGATGTCGTTGCGACGCCTACCCACGATGCGGGGAGCGTAGCCGGTTGCCTCCCCAGCCGTCAGTCCGGCTGGGGAGAGAATGATGGGCGGGCCGTACGGGGATGAGCGGCCCGCCCATCGTGGGCTAGCCCAGACTGATGAGACGCCGGCTTCCAGGTTCCGATAGTTGGGAACCGTCATCCCTCCGAAATACGCCAGAAGCCCCACTAGACAGCGACGTCGGGGGTCCGGAGCCTCTGTTCTCGAGCACCCGGCGGGGGAGGCCCTCGCCCATGGGTGTGCCCGCACCGACGGGGTACTCTGGACGGATGCTGCGCGCCGCCGGCACCGCCATTGCCGCCGTCGCAGCGCTCGTGGCCGTAGCCGTCGCCTCGGGGGTCCACGGCTCGGAGAAGCTCCAGGTCGTCTCGAGCTCGGCATCCGGGGTCTGCCCGTTCCCGCTTCAGATCACAGTGACCCGGAAGCCGACGAACAGGGTCAGCACGACCGTGCTCCAGTACGAGTTCGCAGGCCCGAGCACGATCAAGCTCCGCAACGGCAAGACGGGACGGACCGTGAGCCTCATCTCGCCCGGGCCCACCGCCGTGAACACGAAGACGGGTAGCGTCGCGTTCACAGGACGCCAGGTCTGGTTCTGGTCGACGGGCGAGAACGTCCCGTTCCTCGCCACGCAAGGCACGGGAGCCATCGTCGCCCCCTACAGCGTCTTCAGGCCGGGAGCCTCGCATGCGAGCGTGATCGATCCCTGTGCGCTCGTCAGCGGCGCGAAGCCCTCGACGAAGCCGCGCACGACGCCGGCGCCGTGGGGACTGCCCGCCTACGCGCTCAGCCAGATCGCCTATGCCGACCTGATCCCCGACGTCGGGACGCTCGTCCGCCACGACCACGTGCACCTGGACATCCGCGTGAACGGCCACAAGGTCACGATCCCCGCAGGTGTCGGCCTCGCCGGGCCGTTCGACACCGGGCCGTGCCCGCCCGGCTCGAAGCTCGGCGACTGCGCCACGGGGCACGTCTACTTCGCGAAGGCGGCCGTCTCACCGATCCACACCCACTCGACGAGCGGGCTCATCCACATCGAGCCCGACCGGAAGGGCACCTACACGCTCGGTCAGTTCTTCGACGAGTGGCGCGTCCGTTTCGACTCGAAGTGCCTCGGCGGCTACTGCTCGGGCGGCGGCAAGCAGCTGCGGGTGTACGTCGACGGGAAGCGCGTCGCGGGCGATCCGAGGAACATCGTGCTCGGCAACCGGCAGGAGATCGCGGTCGTCTACGGCGGCCCTGGGTCGTTTCGCTCGGTGCCGTCGAGGTACACCGGCGGCTGGCCGGGCCTCGGCTGCGGCGGCACCGGCGAGCATTCCTGCTTCCCGTAATACCGCCCGCTGAACGGCGCTTGCTAGTTGACGGCGACCGCGAGAGTCTGCTTGGCGCCGAGGCCCGGTGCGAAGACCCACTTCCCGGCGGTCAGGGTGACCGCGCGGCTCTTCGTCCCGACGAACGAGTTACCGGTGACGCTCACCGACTTCGACTTCTGCGTGAGCATGAAGCCCTTCGTCGAGCTCTTGTCGGTGACGACGATCGTGTAGATCCCGGGCTTGAGTGCCGAGACGCTCTTGCCCTGGTAGGCGATCGTGAGCTTGCCCGAGGCATTGACGCTCCCCATCAGCTTCCCGCGGACGGGCGTCGGCGTCCTGAACGGGTTGACCGACTGCGCCGTGCCGTGATCCGAGGACGAAAGCCCGGACTTGCCGACCGTTGCCGGAGGCGCGCCCACCGTGGCGCTCGAGGTCGAGAACGTGTAGACGATCGAAGGAACGACGTCGTCGTTTCGCCACGTGTAGGTCGAGTTCGGCAGCAGGTGAAGGTTGTAGCTCGAGGTGGCGAGCTCTCCCTCGTCCATGTTGTCGACGATGCTCGTGCCCGGCCCCTTCAGATCGAAGTACGGCACGTTGGCGCAACCGCCGGGGCCGATCAACTGCAGCGTGTAGTAACCGGCCGGGATCACGGTCGGAGCGCCGCTCGAGGTACCGAGCGGGGTGCCGTCGACGAGCGAGACGGCGATCTGGCCCGAGGTCGAGAACTGGACGTTGATCGCCGGATTGTCGGCCGTCTGCGCCTGGGCTCCCGGCGCGACCACGAAAAGCGCGGCGAACAAGGCAAAAGCTCCGACAAGGCGCACGAACTTCTTCCTGCCCGACCCGATACCGTTCGACATGCCGACCTCCTTGCTCCCAGGGTACTCCCTGGCTCCGACAACGACAAGGTTCCGTCTATCCGAACGTGAAGGCATACGCCTGCACTCCCGGTGTGAACGAGAGCTTCAGCAGGGCGCTCTTCGACGCCTTCGAGCTCTCGAGCGTGTAGAGCTTGTACGAGTTGACGTCGACCGTCCTCGCCGGCTCCCCGGCGACCGAAACGTCGACCTTGCCGGTTCCGCCGAGCACCAGATAGACGTCGTGGCCCTCGAAGTGGAGCGTGAGACGGGCGCCCTTTGCCGGCCACGGCCTCGTCGGCCCCGACGGTCCACATCCCGGAGTAGGAGAGCGCGTTCAGCGGCACCTTCGCCTTGACCGGATAGCTCGCGAGCTTGTTCTTCGCGATCGCGCCGCCGACGTAGCGGGTCGGGTCGAGCCGGACGTAGCCGAGATACGACTCGGGCGTCTGGTCGCCCGACCGGCGTCAGGTCGGGCACGGCCGGGGCCGTGACGCTCGCGACGCCGAGCAACTCGGCGATGTTCTGCTCCATCTCCGAGTAGCCGCCCTCGCCGGTCGAGTACGCGCGAATCCGGCCCTGCTGGTCGATCAGGTAGTCGGCGGGCCAGTACTCGTTCCCGTAGGCGTTCCAGGTCGCGAAATTGTTGTCCTGGACGACCGGATACTTGATCCCGAGCCGCTTGATCGCAGCCTTCACGTTCGAGGCGACATGCTCGAACGCGAACTCCGGGCTGTGGACGCCGATGATCTGGAGCCCGTAGCGGTGGTAGGTCGAGTACCAGGACTCGAGATGCGGGAGCGTGCGCAGGCAGTTGATGCACGAGTAGGTCCAGAAGTCGAGCAGCACGACCTTCCCGCGGAGGCTCGCGAGCGTGAGCGGCTTCGTGTTGAACCAGTCGCCGCCCGGGATGATCGCGGGCGCGGCCGGGTTGAGGATCGGCAGGCCCGACGCACCCGGGCCTGGCTGGGCGACCGGTGTCGTCGTCGTGGGCGCGTTGGTGAGGATCGACTTGCGATGCGTGATCGACTCGAGGGCGCGCTGCGCAGCCTTGCTCTGCTCGATCGGGTTCTGGAGCGCAGCCGTGTATCCGGGAAGCCAGGTCGAGACGCGGGTGTCGAGGTTGAACGCGAAGGCGAGCGCCACGACCGCGACCACGACCCCCGAGACGACGCGCAGACGTGGTGCCTGGGAGCGAAGCCGGCCCGCCAGCTGCTGCCCCCCGAAGGCGATCAGGAGCATCGGGACCGCGGCTCCTGCGGCGTAGGCGATCGTGAGCACGATCACCTTCCAGCCGACGCTCTCGGTCGCTGCCTTCACGGAGATCGCTGCGAGCACCGGCCCGGCGCACGGAACGAACACGAGCCCGAGCGAGGCGCCGAGGATGAAGCCGCCGCCGCCTGCCCGGAACCGCGTGAGCCCGGCGAACGGCTTCTCGATCCACTGCGCGAGCCGCGGGATGAGGAGCGTGGCGGCGACGACGAAGAGGAGCGCGATCGCGATGTTCCGGAGCAGATCCTGCGGAAGCCCGAGCTGATCGAGGAGCCACGTTGCAAACAGCGTGAAGACGACGAAGCTCGAGACGAGCCCGGCGATGATCCGCAACGGCCTTCGGCCCGTCGCGCCGCCCGGCGAGGAGGATCGGGAGCACCGGGAGCACGCACGGCGAGATCGCCGTGATCACCCCGGCCAGAAAGCCGATCCCGATCAGAACGAGCACACTTCGAGGGTAGCCCGAAGCGATTAACAGGTTCTTACGTTTACGCCGGAAGCGGCTTCTCGAGCCAGTGGTGGGCGTGGTGCTCGTCGTTGAACGGCGCCACGTCGCGGTAACCGGCCGAGCGGTACAGCTGGAGCGCCTCGGTGAGCGACCTGTTCGTCTCGAGCCGGACGGAGCGGGCGCCGCCTGCGGCAGCCGCTGCTTCGAGCTCGCCGAGCAGCCGCCGCCCGATCCCGAGCCCGCGCTCGCTCTCTCGCACCCACATGCGCTTGAGCTCCGGCGGATCCTCGCCCCGGAACCGCAGCCCACCGCAGCCGACCGGCTCGCCCCGCAGGCGCGCGACCAGGAAGATTCCCGACGGCGGTCGGAAGTCGTCGAGGGTGGTCGAGACGCTCAGCGACATGTCGAAGCCGCCCTCGAAGCGCCTCGTCGATCTCCGCGAAGTACCCGCCGATGCAGAGCTGGACATCGCGATGTGAGGGATCGGCCGGCGCGATCTCGACGAGCGACGCGGTGAGGAGACGCTCCACCTCGGCCATCGCCTCAACGAGCCGTTCGCGCCGTGCCTCGCCGAGCGGCTCGAGCAGCGACCTCGCGAGCCCGTCGGCCGCCTCGTCGAGGAGCTCCCGCTCTCTCAGCCCTTCCGCCGTCAGCCGCGCGACTCGAACCCGCCGGTCGCCCCCGTGCGGCTCGACGACGACCAGCCCGTCGGCCTCGAGCGAACGCAGGAGCCGGCTGAGGTAGCCGGAATCGAGTGCGAGCAGCGAACGCAGGCGTACGACGTCGCAGCCCTCGGGCCCGATCTCCCAGAGCACGCGTGCCTGGCCGAGCGGCCGGTCCCGCGCGAGGAAGTTGTCCTCGAGCGCCCCGACGCGCTGGGTCACGAGCCGGTTGAAGCTGCGGACTCGGGCGACGGCGTCCATCGGTCTCTGATCTTAGTCAGAGATCCTCATCTCCGCTTGACCGAGTGGATTCACACCCCGGGAGACAAGCGGCCGACCGTGACCGGGGTCCTCGCACCGGCCTCGGGCCTCCACGCAGCCGACGTGAACATCGCGCTCGGCAGCCTGATCTCGCTTGTCACGACCGAGCGAGCCGCATGGCTCGCGAAGCACTAGAACTCCTTGCCCTCCATGCTCGGCGGCGCGCTCGAGGCCTTGATGATCACGTTCGCGTCGGAGCCCATCTGGTCCTGGGTCGATTGCACGTGCGCCCACGACACGCGGCCCTTCGCCTCCTCGATCGTGAAGTCAGCGACCTCCTTGGACCCGTTCAGGAGCGTGCCCGTCATTCCCACCTGCACGCCCTGATCCGGGCCGCTGCCGATCGTGATCTTGCCGCGGCCCTCGTCGACGGCGTAGGCGAGCACCCGGGCGTGGATGTCCTCGGTGAGCTTCCTCGGCGCGGGGCCGGGAGCGCTCCCGGTGGCCCCGGGTGCGTCGGTCGACGCTGGCCCGTCATGCGGCGCTCGCTGGAGCAGCCGCGCAACGGCGGCATTCCCGAAGTGCTTCTGCAACTCGAGGACCCGGCTCGCCGGCGCTTCCGGATCCCGGCGCTCCTCGGTGACCGTGTCGTCCACCGGTCCTCGACGCAACTCTCTCGCGGACCGTTGCACGTTGTAAATCATAGGGACCTGGGCGATGCGAGACGGTGGCCGTCTCGTCGAGGGCGGAAGCGGGGCTCTCCCCGCTCTCGCCCCCGACTCGAGCGGGAAAACGGTCAGTGGGGGCCGTCGAAGAAGCCCGCGCACAGCAGTGCGCCGACGGTGGTCACGCCGACCAGAAGGACGCGGGTGCCGTGGAACTTGATGAACATTCTCGTCATCTTCGATTCACCCCCTTTCGGAGTGTCGGCGGCGGCCCGAAGGCCGCCGCCCTAATCCCCCACCGCGAGAAGTGATTGCCGTCAGTTCCCGGGCAGGGAGCCTTGAAAAGCGCCGAGTACTGCCCAGATCGGCAACAACGGGCCAGGACTTGAGGTCCTGCCCCGTTCGGGGGATCGATTTGCCAATATGGTGCCGTACCCGTTCACGCGCGGTCGTAACCGCCGGCGCTTCCCCACAGGGAGCGGTTCCGGACCCTTCGAAGCCGGGATCGGGTTCCGCGGCGGCCTTCAGCATGGCGGTGACATGCGCGCGGCTCCGAAGATTCGGGATCACTCACGGTTATCTCGAAGTATCGGCCGCCGCCGTCGATCACTCGGTCGAGTGACTCTGACCGGGTTTCGCTCCGTCACGATCGCGGAAGAACCGAGGAGATCACACCTTGGAGGGCAGAGAGATGGCTTTCTGGCGAATGCTCGCCCGCGTCACGATCGGGCTTCTGTTCATCGGGCACGGGACGCAGAAGTTGTTCGGCTGGTTCGGCGGCAACGGTCCCCGCGGAACCGGGGAGACAATGGAGAAGCTCGGCCTGCGTCCGGGCCGCGACCACGCGATCGCCGCAGGGCTCGCCGAGGCGGGTGGGGGCGCGCTTCTTGCCGCCGGCGCGGCAACGCCGTTCGCCGCTGCGGCCCTGACCGGGACGATGATGACCGCGATCAAGCGCGTGCACCTGAGCAACGGGCCATGGATGACGAAGGGCGGTTACGAGTACAACCTCGTCCTGATCGCCGCACTGCTCGCCCTGGTCGAGGCCGGCCCCGGCGACCTCTCGGTCGACTCTGCCCTTGGCAGGGTCCGGGCGGGTGCACCTTGGGCCGCGTTCGCCTTCGGCGCCGGGGCCCTCGGCGCCGAGGCTGTCGAGATCCTCGCCGACCGCCACCCCGGCTCGGCGATCGCCTGGCTCGACGAGCACCGGCCGCACCGGATCGCCGCCTAGAGGTGGCCTCGTAGCTTCGGGCCGTGGCCATGGTCGAGTGAAAGAGTGCGCGAGTTGGGTCACGCCGTCCGGGTAGCGTGGGTGCATGGATCAGGAGCTGCTTGCGGCGACCGTCGAGGCCTGCCAGTCGTTGATCGAGGAGCGATTTCCTGCCGGAGTTCATCGCGCCGCGGCGGCGATGTTGCTGGGCGACGGTACGGTCCTGACCGGGACCAGCCCGGAGGCCGTCAACCCGAGCGTCCAGGTCTGCCATGAGATCGAGCCGTACTGCGGTGCATTCCGCCTGGATCAGCGGATTCTTGCGTCGGTATGCCTTCACCGCGCGCCGGACGGGCAGTTCCTGGTACTCAGTCCGTGCGGCGTCTGCAGGGAGCGGCTCGCCATGCACGGCGCGGACGTTCTGATCGCGGTTGCGGGTCCCGATGACCCGACGGCGGTGCAGTGGGTGAGGTTGCGCGAGGCGTTACCGCACTACTGGATGACCGCCTTCCCCGACGAACTGACCGGTTGGGATGCGGATTCGTCGGGCTAAGTCGCCGGTAGCGTGCTCGTGCTGCAGCTCGGCCTGATGCTCGAGTCGCTGTTGAAGGTTTGGCCTCCGGCGAGGTCTCGGTCGTTTGCGCCAGAGTGTTCGCGAAGCCACTCCGAACGACTGGCGAAGTCTGAGGGTGGCCGAGACCGAAAAACCGTGTCCGACCTCGTGCAGGTTCTTCGGTCGACCGAGCGCCTGCTCGCGGCCAAGGCCTCCGATCTGTTTGCTCGGCCCGAGTGGTCGGAGGTGACGTTCCGCTTCGCGCCGTCAGCGTGGGGACGCCTTGGATCCGGCCACGAAGACCTCGGGTTCTGGGGCTACGTGAATGCAGAGCGAGCGGGGCTCGGTGGCTTCGCTTGGATCGTTGATCTGGTGAGGGTGGACGAGTGCTGGCGCGTGAGCCGAGCTTTGGAGCTCAACCGCAACACGACGAACTACCAAGAGACGGCCGTTGATCTTTCCGACCGCACGCTGGCGAGCACGGACGATCTGATCGCGGAGTTGCCGGCGCTGGTCATGGAGACTCCTCGACCTACCAGCATCCCGCTCGGAGTCAACCTCGTAGCCGGGACACCAGTGCCGTCGGCTGCGCCAGCGCGCATGAAGTACGCCCGAGCATCGGTGCCTGATCGACCCCGCAGTTCCCGTCGACGTCAGGCGCATGGGACGGCAGCACCGACCGTCAAGCCGCCTCAACCGCTCGCGCTATCCTCGAAGCGTGAGCGATCTTCAAAAGCGCGGGGGTTACGTGCCGCGGCGGGTTCGGGAGCGACGGCTGTACCAGCTGACGATCGGAGGCTTCGTCACGGGGCTGATCGGCGTCGTCGGCGTCGTGTTGGCCGTCGTTGGTGTCATCGGCGCAACACTGCCGATCATCGCGCTCCTCGCGGCAGCAGTCTGCGTCTTCATGGCCCGCCGCGTCATCGCAAGCTGACCACGCCAACGGCCAACATCTGGACCGGCGCCATAGCGAGGATCTGCGCCATATGAGTGCTCCCGAATGACGCCCGACGAGCGCCGCGCCCCGGCCGTCGGTCCGAGACTCTTTTAGAGTTCGGTCATGCCGCGCCATGTGCACTGGCACCGTGTCCGTATTGGGTTGGTGATCGCACTCGTCCTCGTCTGCGCTGGCGTGATGCTCGACTCGCTTCTCAGCGCCAACTGGGCTCTAGACGACGGCCTTCTCCTGCTGGCGGCGGCGGTCATCGTGCTGGCGCTCGTCCTAACCCGTGGTCGGGGCCGGTCTGAGCCGAGATGATCGAGGCCTGCGCCGCATATATGAGTGTTGAGGAATGTTCCCCGAGGATGACCGTTACGCTGTCGCGGTGCCGGATGCGCCACGACTTGAACGGTGTGTATGGACGGACGAGGATTTCGGAGCGATGGGATGGCACGACGCGTGTGTTCACGCGGTGGCAGTTGAGGATGACGGCCAGTCGAGGCTTCTCCTCGATCTTGACTACATCGTCAACTGGGTGAAGCCGCAGCCTCCGGAGACGTCATGGCGATTCTCGGTAGCGCCGGCGACGCTCGTCTTCGAAAACGTCTGGGACCTGGAGGGAGAAATCGCGGCGGCTTCAGGCATGGCGCAGCGCGTACTCCTCCTGATCGACGTTGTCCGACGAGAAGCCAACGTGATGAAAGACGTCGAGAGCGGCCGTCGGCAGCGGTGGATAAGTGGGATGGCAGGCGGGCACGACTTCTCCAAGGGATCGCCGGAGACGGCGGATCTGGATCGGTGGGAAATCACGGGGCACAACTTCGGCCTCCGGTTCCTCGCAGACGGATTCCACCAGCATTTCCGCTCCCAACCGACGCTGATCGAGAAACAGAGCCTCACACTCGCGGAACGCGGCGGACTGTCGTTCGCAGAGCCTGTCGAGGCTCCTCGAGGGTGACCATCTTCGGCTGTGCCAGCGTGTCGCTTTGCCACCTGAAGGCGCGGTACGATGTTGCCGGGACAGTCGGTTTGCATTGAACTACTCGAAGGCCCGCCTCTCGGCGGGCCTTCGTTGTCCCTGGGCCCAAGGGGCCGGACTCGAACCGGCATCTTCCGAGGGACAGTCGGTTGTTCTGCCGATTGAACTACCCCTGGGTCGTGGGGTCGAGTGTCGCTTCGAAACGACCCGAGCACAAGATGGCTTATTTGGGCATGTTCGAGAGCGACGACGCCAAAGCCGGGCGTCAATCCGTTTGCCTGCGCGAGCGTACGCGAGTGTTTCCTGAGAAAAGTTGCGGCCCCGCGAGTGGTGTTCGGGCGCGATAGTTCCGGTATGGCATCGGTTCCTCAGCCTGCGGGAACGGTGACCCTGGTGTTCACGGACATCGAGGGGTCGACGCGGCTGCTCGCGGAGCTGGGTGAGGTCGGGTACCGGGGAGCGCTGGCGGGCCACCGGGAGGTGGTGCGAGGGGCGTTCGGGCGACACGGTGGCTACGAGGTCGACAACCAGGGGGACTCGTTCTTTTACTGCGTTCCCGTCCGCAGCTGGTGCCGTGAGCGCAGTTCAGGAGGCGATGGCGGCGCTCCAGGGCGGCCCGATCGCGATCCGGCTGGCGGTCCACACTGGGGAGCCGGGGCTCGACCCGCCCAAATACGTTGGGCTTGACGTACATACAGCGGCGCGGATCATGGCAGCCGGGCATGGCGGACAGGTTGTGCTCAGTCAGAGCACGCACGAGTTGCTCGACGACTCGTTCGCGTTCTCGGACCTCGGCGAGCACCGCCTGAAGGACCTCTCGGGTCCGCGGCGGCTCTATCAACTCGGGGCGGACACGTTCCCGCCCCTCAAAACGCTTCATCGGACGAATCTGCCTGTGCCGGCGACGGAGTTCCTTGGCCGCGAACGAGAACTCGGGGAGCTCGATGCGGTCGTGCAGGACGGAGTGCGTCTGCTGACGTTGACGGGACCTGGCGGTGTCGGCAAGACCCGTCTGGCGTTGCAGGCCGTCGCCGACGCGGCCGAAGCGTTCCCCGACGGTGTCTGTGGGTACCTCTCGCCTCGGTTCGGGATCCGGGCCTGGTGTTGTCGTCGGTGGCGTTCGCGCTCGGAGTCCCCGAGCAGGCTGGCCGTGCCCTCGAAGAGACGCTGATCGACGTGCTCTCCACAGGGCGTGCGGTCCTCCTGCTCGACAACCTCGAGCATCTCCTCCCAGGCGCAGCGGCCGCCGTGGCCGCACTTCGCGATGCGGGCGGGGCAACGGTGGTCGTGACGAGCCGAGAGCAGCTCCAGCTCTCGGAGAGCAGGTGTACCCGGTCGCGCCGCTTGCCGTGCCGGAGGCGACCGAGCTGTTCACGGCCCGGACGGGGGCGCTTGGGTTCAATGCCGGCGAGCTGAGTGACGTGGCCGAGTTGTGTGCGCAACTCGACAATCTTCCGCTTGCGGTCGAGCTCGCAGCCGCCCGGGCGGGTCTGCTTGCTCCCGCCGAGATCCTGTCGCGGCTGGGTGGGCGCCCTCGACCGGCTGAGGGGGGGCCGCGACGCCGACCCACGTCAGGAAACGCTACGCGCCACGATCGCGTGGTCGCATGACCTGCTCGACAGCCCGAACAGGGGCTGTTCGCTCGGCTTGCTGTCTTCACCGGGGGTGCGACGCTCGATGCGGTCGAGGCGGTCTGCGATGCCGATCTCGACGTGCTCAGCTCCCTGCTTGACAAAGTCTCGCCCGGCGTACCGACGAGCGGGTATGGATGCTGGAGACGATCCGTGAGTTCGCTTCCAGCAGCTCGATGCCCGCCCGATGCAGACGAGCTGCGGGACAGGCACGCCCGCTACTACTGCTCGTTCGCCGAGGCTTCGGACCGGGAGCTGCGGGGCCCCGGCCAGGCCGCCGCGCTCAGCGGTTCGCGGCGGAGCGGGACAACCTCCGGGCCGCGCTCGAGTGGTTGCTCGACCGCGATCCTGCGGGGGCGCTCGCGCTCGTGTCTTCGCTCTCGGTGTCCTGGTTCATGCGCGGTCACTTCCAGGAGGGTCAGGAGATGCTTCTTGCTGCGCTTGAGCGGGCAGATCGAGAGCCAAGTGAGGCGCGGGCCTCGGCCTTCGTTGGCGCAGGCCTGTTCGCTCACGATGAGGGCGACCAACGGAGGTCATTGAACTTGCTGAACGAGGGGCTGGCGTCCGCTCGCGCGGTTGGCTCGACTAGCGTGGAGATCAACACGCTCGCCCTCCTCGCTGGGGTGCCTGAGCTCGGCCGGGAGGAGCAGATTCGCTGCGGCGAGGAGGCGATCGCCCTCGCCCGCCGGTACGGGGATCCTTGGCTGCTCGGGCTAGCGACCGGAAACCTTGGGGCGGTGATGAGCTAGCTCGGTGAAACCGCGAAAGGGATCGAGTTCACTGAGGAGGCATACCGTCTCTGCCGGGGGGTGGGCGACGTCTCGCTGACGGTGCTCTGGCTCGGCAACCTCGCCGGGATCTGCCTGCAGACCGGAGACACGGTCGAAGCTCGCCGCCGGCTCGAGGAGGCGCTCGAGCTCGCCCGCCAGATCGACGACAGTCGCGGCAGCGGCTGGGCCACACTGAATCTCGGTTGGGTCGAGCTGTTCGAAGCAGAGTTCGAGCGTGCCTGCTCTTGCTTCGGGGAAGCGGCAGGGGTCGGACGAAGGCTCGGAATGAGGGTGCTTGGCGCTGAGGCAATCTGGGGCCTCGCCGAGTTGGCCGCGATCGACGGCCGTCCCGAATGCGCGGCACGCCTCGCGGGCGCCGCGTCCGCGCTCATCGGCCTCGAAAGGTACGACCCCGCCGCCTTCGTCCCGCTCGCTCGTCATGTCGAGGACGTCCGCGCGGCCCTCGGCGGAAACGCCTGGGAGAAGGCTTGGGCCGAAGGCACCGAACTCGGCTTCGAGGGCGCGCTCAAGTCCGCACTCCACCGGTAGCCTCAGGCACCGGAAGAGTCGGCTGCGCCAGGGTTCAGAGACGCCTGAGGAGTCACAAGTGACACGGCCAACACCAGACTGGCAACGGCCCCTGACGGATACCACCCGAGTCTCACAGACGCCCGACGACGGATGCTGTATCCCGTCTTGCGCCTCGGCGCGAGGGCGTCATACTGTGGTCGATGCGCTTGCTGGCGGCAATGCTTGTGCTGTGCAGCCTCGGTCTGGCGGCGGCCTGGTGGGCTGACGCTGCGGCAGCGCCGTTACCGCCGAAGTTCTGGACGGTGAGCCACTGCGAGGGGTGCTGCACGCACGCGATTTCGGGGTTTCAACCGCGGACGGCCATTACTTCCACCTCGGGCAACCAATTTGTGTCGGCAGGCCGACCGCCCGCTTGCGAGTGGACGGCCGACCGCCATTCTCGCCTCTACTCAAAGTTCACCGTGTTCAGCCGCTCGCGCTACGTCGGCGGGGTTGTCCGCTCGTTGACGCTCGCCACACGCAACGGACCCGGTCTCATCCGTATCGGGCATCACGCCGGGGATGACTACCTCAGGTGGGCGCCCGACTTCTTCATGTCCCCGGCTAGCGTCAGCTGCTCTCACTGGATGTAACTCCGGCGCGCTTTCGCTTGCTCGTCGCCTCGATCGCGGCCCGCATCACGCGGCAGGAGAACGCAGCAGTCTGCACCGGCCGATAGCCGGACGCTCCCAAGGCTGAACCCTTAGGGTGATGTGTCTGTGCTCTGCAGCATGTAGGCGGAGAGAGGCGGTGAGTACTCGGACATCCGGTAGCGGCTGGTCGATAGGTCGTAGAGGGTCGTTGCTCTCTGATCGGCGCTGCTCTTCTCGACGCCGGCCCTCTCGCTGAGTGTCGCTTCGCAGTCGACGATCGGGGCAACCTTGGGATTGGGGTTGCCCTCTCCGCTCGCCGTGATCTTCCCGCTCAGCTTCGTGTAATGCAGCGCTACGCCCCGCTGGAACGTGTCCTGGCTTGGGAATGTTGCGGTTGCGGTCCAGTCGAGGGTCACGTTGACATAGCCGAACCTCAGCGTGCCTTTCGAGCCGAGCGGGGTCCGTCGGTGCAGGTGGCCCGAGTAGGTCACAAGTATCTGCGTATCCGGGTTGCCGTACTCCCGGCCGCCTGCCCGGGCCGACGACGCACCCGGCGCCGATGGACCCATCAGGCAAACGAGAGCCACGGCAACAACGAGAACCCCGGCTGCGCGAAATGTCTTGCGGCCGCCTGGCCACGGCTGCGAACGCGCCACGCAACGCAAGTTAGCGCTTCTCCATAGGCCTATCAACTCATCCTAGATTCACTGGAGGGGAACGGTGATCGACCGCCACCGGATCACGAGATCATCGTCAAACGCGCACGACTCCGAGGTCTCCATGCAAGTGGCGGGTTCCGATGAGTACCAGAACTGCAGGATCGACGGGCAGTAGGACACCCGACTGTCCCAGCGTGTCGCCCAGACGCCAGAGCAGCGACGACGTTGGACAGGCTGTCAAGGTCGGAACCCGGCAGAGAGGGGCCCTACACGTACCTCTTGGCTGGGGTCTCGGTGCTGTTCGTTATCAAGGTTGCCGCTTGAGGATCCGGCCGTGTGAGTCGAGCAAGGTGACACTCTTGAAGCCGATCTGTCGTGGGTAGTGGACGACGAAGAAGTGGATTCCTCCGCCGATGCCGGGCGCGCTCGTGAGACGCGGTGTGATCGTGCGCGTGCGGCCGTTGCTGTCGGGATTGAGCGTGACCTCGACGCGGGCGACGCCAGCGGCCGCGGCCCCAAAGATTGTTGTTGGCGCAGGACCGTATCCCCGATCGAACCACGTTCCCCAGCCGCCGTGCGCGCCTGAGCGGAGACCTTTCATTCCGCGAAGCCCGCCGCACACACTCTCGGAGGGAGCGTTGGAACGACTGCCGTCGATCTCGCTCAGACAGAGCGCGTCACCTCCGCGGACGCGACCGCGGATCCTGAACGCGGGCAACTTGGTGATGTAGGCGACGACTGTCCAGTTCTCGCCATGCTCCTCGCCGGTCGCGACTATCGCTGGAGTGCCGCTCACAGGGCGGGGAAATGCGCCCACCACGGTTTGCTGGGGTGTTGCTGAAACCACCATCCCTGCGAGGCTCCAACCGCGATCACCGGGATCGCGAGTCCGACGACCAGCATCGTGGCGACTAGAAGGAACCGGCCCCTTCTCCACCGGTACCTCGGTCGACGCGTTTCCCTCCGCGCATCAACGCTCGACGCATCGGCGACGACGCGGTCCCATTCGACGCGCACATTCTCGATCGGTGGATTAAGGATCTCCAGGGCGTGCCGGATTTCGGCTTCGTGGTCACTCATTCGCTGGTCTCCTTCGTCAACGCGGCGCGCAACGACGTGCGGGCCTGGTTCAAGGTCGCGCCGACCGTGCCCGACGAAACGGCGAGCACGTCCGCGATATCCCGATAGCCCAGATCGGCGTAGTAGCGCAGAAAGATCGCCAAGCGCTGGCGCTCCGGCAACAACGCAACGGCGAGACGAACGCGTCGCAGCTCATCAGGATCTCCGTCCTCGAGTCCCGATGACACGATCTCCTGCTCGTCGATCGTCCCCTCACGGAGTCGCCGACGACGCAAACGCAGCGCACTGTTCACAACAGCACGCCACACCCACGCCTCCAAGGCACCCTCTCCCCGGAACCCCGCCAAACCACGAACGCACGAGACGAACGCGTCATGAACAGCATCAGCGCCAAGCCCTCCTCGCCCGTTACAGCCGTAGCAACACGAACAAAGCTCGCCAGCGACGATCGATAGACCCGCTCAAGCTCAACCAGTTGCTGGGAATCACACATCACAACACTTCGATTCTCCCAGGGGCGGCTTTCTTTAGTCAGGCACCCACCGCAGGCAATCGCGTACACCGGTTCGTCGAAAGCACGCGGGCGTATGTCCCGTGGGCTGGGCAGTCCTTACGCCCGCCCGTTAGGCCGGTTCGTCCGGCGGCGGCTCGCGGCGCTCGATCGTCTCCGCATCGCTGCGGCGCCCTTCGGCCCAAGCAACGAGATCGTCGATCCGCCTCGCTCGTCCTTCTCGGCCCCGAGCCCGTGCATCAGCTGTTCGAACGTCTCTTCGTCGGGTGTTTCGTCCATCGGCAGCCACCAGGTTACGAGCTCCAGGCAACCCAGCAGGCCCGCCCGGCGAGGCGATCCAGCGCCGGCGCACGATCTCGTTCGTCGCTGTCTCAAACCATTTCCGGAGCGCGACGACCATGACCCCGGATGATGTGAACGGGGAGGCGACGGACGTGTCGCCTCCCCACATGGGCGTGCCGTTAAGCGGGTGCGCCCGCAGGCAACGGCATACCTTCCTCACGGCCGCCGGCTTGGAGGATCGGAGACGATGGGCGGAAGCCCTTGAAGGTGCAGTAGACGCCGAGAAAGAGCTCCCAGAGGAACTCTGGGGCGGTCGCGATGCCTTGCAGTCCGTGCAGCGTGCTGCTCGGATGGTTCCCGCTGAACATGACTGCCGTCCCGGAGACGAAGATCAGCGGTCCTCCGATGAGCCCGAGCCAGCACACCTTTCGTGGGACTAGCTCGGATCGGTACATCAGGTAGCCGAGGATCAGCCCGTTCCCCCAGCCGACAACCCAGCCTGGCCCGAGGAGGAACGTCCAGTCCTTGATCGCCGCGAGGGTGTAGGCGACGGTTCCTTCAGAAGCACCGGCAACCTGTTGCCGCAACGTGATGACTCCGAGAACAGAAACGATGCCGACGAGGATGAACGTAGATTCGAAGATCCGCGCGGCGACGTAGCCGAGCGCCAATTCTTCGCTCTGCCGCTTGACAATCGGGAAGATCACGACGGCGGTGCCGATGTTCGCGATGATGAGCAACAGCTCCAGCAGCGCGGCGAAGAGGATCCGATTGTCGTGCCCGGCACCCGCGATGTAACCCACGGGGTCTCTGAGCACGGACTCGTAAAGAAACAGCGCTGGGATCGACGTGGCGAACGTGATGAGGAAGAGCACGCCGAATACGCGCGCCCGCTTCTGGTCCAGAGACACCTCTGACCCCTTTCCCCGGTGATGGCGAGCAGGAGGATTCCCACACCGCCATCCCGACGGGTAGGACGAGAACCTACTCGTTGCAGTTGTTACTAGCTATGGCCTACCCGTGCCAACGCAATCGGTGTCTCCGGTCGCGGGGTATGCGCGCCGTCCGAGAACGGTACGTATGGCGCGGCGGACACGAATCCGGTTCGAGGTTCCGGTACGGAGTTGCCTCTCCGTCGCCGTGTGCGACGGAGAGGTCAGCGAACACGCTTCGTTGAGCGGCGGGGGTGGGATTTGAACCCACGGGACGCTTGCACGCCCAACGGTTTTCAAGACCGCCCCGTTCGACCGCTCCGGCACCCCGCCTCTCGATGAGCATTTAACACGCGGTCCGCGGTCACGGTTGCCAGACCGGGCCGCCGTTCTTCCCGGGGCCCGAGGTGAGGATGCGCTCGTCCGAGCCGTCCGGCTTCACGACGGCGATGTCGACGCGGGAGCCGTCGATCCGCTCGAAGGCGATCTCCCTGCCGTTCGGCGACCACACCGGCCCGGTGCTGTCGCCCGGGCCGCGAGTGAGCTGCACACGGTCCGAGCCGTCGGCGGTCTCCACGTAGAGGTCAGCCCGCGAGCTCGGAGGCGGCCCGACGGCCATGAAGGCGAGCTGCTTGCCGTTCGGCGACCACTGCGGGCCGTCGATCCGTCCCGCGGGCGCGGGAACACGGTGCTTGCCGGTGCCGTCGGAGCTCATCTCGTAGAGGCCCCACTCGTTCCTCGGCGAGGCGCCGCGGCTGATGAACGCGATCGTCGATCCGTCCGGGGAGAACGCGGGCTCGCCGTCGCCGCCCGGGTCGCTCGAAACGAGCCGCTCCGTCCCGCCCACCGCCGGTACCGAGTAGATGGCGTACTGGCCACCGGTCGCCGGACGCGCACTCGAGAACAGCACCGAGGAGCTGTCGGGCGCCCAGACCGGATAGAGGTTGTCGTTCGACCCGCCCGTCAACGTGAGCGGATCGCCGCCGCCCGCCCGCGCCAGGCAGATCTGGGTCACGGGCCGCGCGTCTGTGCACATGAACGCCAACTCCCGACCGTCGGGGGACCAGACCGGCGCAGTGTCGTTGATCGTCTTCGTGAAGGTCAGGCGCGCCTGGTCGGAGCCGTCGCCGTTCATCACGTAGATCTCGCCATTCAGATCCCGGGTGCTCGTGAAGGCGATCTGCTTCCCGTCGGGCGACCAGGCCGGCTGGCCGTCGTTCGCGAGATTCGCGGAGATGTCGACGAGGGCGCTCCCGTCGGCCCGGATCGAATAGACCTCGGCGTTCCCGTCGCGGGTGCTCGTGAACGCAAGCTCCTGCGTGCGCGACCCGCCGCACCCCGCGCTTGCCACCGCGAGCGCGGCGGCCGGCACGAGCAGCGAGAGCCTCACGGCGCCCGCTTAGTTCTCGACCCGCGCCGGAGCTCCGAGCGCCACGAGCGCATCCGGCACCTCACCCGCGAAGTTCTCCAGGATCGCGAGCAGCCAGCGGTCCGTCACAGCGGTGCCGTTCAGCGTGTGCGGGGTCTCGAGCCGCTTCTCGCCCTCTCGGTAGCGGATCCCGAGGCGGCGGGCCTGGAAGTCGGTCGTGTTCGAGGTCGAGGTGATCTCGCGGTAGCGCTGCTGGTGCGGGAACCAGGCCTCGATGTCGTACTTCTTCGCAGCCGGATCGCCGAGGTCGCCCGCGGCGACGTTGACCACGCGGTACGGCAGCCCGAGAGCCTGCACGAGCTCCTCCTCGATCCCGAGCAGGCGGTCGTGCTCCTCGCCCGAACGCTCCGGCTCCACGTAGCTGAAGAGCTCGACCTTGTTGAACTGATGCACCCGGAACATCCCGCGAGTGTCCTTTCCCGCCGCGCCCGACTCGCGCCGGAAGCACGTCGAGAAGGCCGAGTAGCGGAGGGGCAGCTCCTCGAGGATCTCCTCCATGTGGAAGCCCGCGAGCGCCACCTCGGAGGTGCCCGTGAGGTAGAGGTCGTCGGCCTCGAGCGCATAGATGTTCGAGCGCTCCGTCGGGAAGAACCCGGTGCCGTACATCGCCTGGTCGCGGACGAGCACCGGAGGGATCAGCGGCGTGTGGCCGTGCGCCGCCGCGCGGTCGAGCGCGAAGCGGTAGAGCGCCATCGCGACGAGCGCCGAGTCACCAGCGATGTAGCCGAAGCGCGAGCCGGAGAGCCGTGCGGCGCGCTCCATCTCGAAGCGGCCGACCTCGGTGTGCTCGGGGCCCGGAGGGCCGGGCTCGCCGACGCGGCGGAGCTCCTCGGCGTCCTCGTCGCTCGTCCCGTTCGGGGCCGAGGGATCCGGTGGATTCGGAACCTGCGTCAGGAGCTCGTCGCGTTCCGCCTCGGCCGATGCAAGGCCGGCCTCGGCCGTCTTCAGCTGCTCCTTCACGACGCCGAGCTCGGCGAGCTGCTCCGGCGTCGGCCTCCCCTTCAGCTTCAGCTTCGTCCGAAGCTCCTCGACCTCTGGCAGCAGCGCCCGCCAGCGCGCATCGGCCTCGAGCAGGGCGTCGAAGCGCTCGGCCGCCCCTTTTCGCGCGAGCGCGGCCCGGAAGCTCTCCGGATCGGACCGGGCGGCGCGTAGGTCGATCATGCCCGTGAGTTTAGATGCCTAGTTCCACGATCTTCGCGTGTCCGGATGCACGATCCGGACAGTCTCGGCCGCTCCGGACTCGCGGGTAGCCGGAGAGGCTGGCTCCCCGTGGGTCCTGCGCTTCACCGGACCGCCCAGCTCGCGCCCCGAAGCAGACGATCTCCTGGAACTAGGCATCTAGAAGGGCTTCGAGCACCTGCGCGACCCCCTCCTCGCCGACCGGCGGGCAGACCCAGCGCGATACGGCCTTCACGCGCTCATCGGCGTTCTCGACCGCGATGCCGTAGCCCCAGGCGACGAGGTCGAGGTCGTTCTCGCCGTCGCCGATCGTGATGGTGCGCTCCCGCGCGAACCCGAGCCGGGCCGCGAGGAACGCGAGCGCCGAGGACTTCGAGACGCCCTCGGTCGCGAACTCGAGGAAGAACGGCAGGGACTTGGTGACGAAGAGCCGTCCCGCGAACTGCTCGCGCATCGCCACAGCGAGCTCATCGAGCGCCGAGGGGTCGCCGATGCAGACGAGCTTCGTCGGCGGCCGCTCGAGCCAGGAGCCGAGCTCACCGACGACATGCAGCGGGATCCGCTGAAAGGTCGAGTAGCGCTCTGCCTCAGGGGTCGCGTCGGCGACGTACAGCTCGTCGTCGACGTAGACGTTGAGGCCGAACCCGGCCGCCTCGACTGCGTCGATCGCCTCGCGGGCAAGGGAGAGCTCGATCGGCTCGTGCAGGATCCAGGAGCCGTCCGGATCGACGACGGCCGCGCCCTGGTAGCAGACGAGCGGCTCCGTGGAGCCCGACGGGCTCGAGCACGCGCCGCGCCGATTGCACCATCCGCCCGGTGCAAACGATCACGCGCACCCCGGCCGCCTGCGCCCGCCGCATCGCCTCGAGCGTACGAGGACGGATCACGTAGTCGTCGGAGATCAGCGTCCGGTCGAGGTCCGTCGCGACGACCTCGACGTCGCGAGGGAAGTCGGCAGGGAGGCTCAGGGGCCCTTGACCAGGAACGCGACGACGTCCGCGAGCTGCTTCGGCGTGAGCGAGTGCGCATACGTCCCCGGCATCACGTTCGAGTAGCCCGGTGCGACGTAGGCGCCGGGATCGACGATCGAGGTCTTCACGAAGTCCTCGAGTGACCCCTGGTTCGCGGCCTTCGCATACTCGGCCAGGTTGTCGAGGTTCGGCCCGACCTTCCCGGTCGTCCCGGCCGGCGTGAAGGTGTGGCACGCGCCGCAGCCCTGCGAGACGAAGACCGCCTTGCCGGCCGCCGGATCGCCGACCACGGCCGCCGGCGGCTTGGGCGCCTTCCCGATGACCGTGACCGGCGTCGGCGTCGTGACGTGCTTGCCGCCGGGCACCGTCGTGCCGCAGGCGGCGAGAACGAGGGCGAGGAGGGCAACGGTAGGAGACGGCGCACGGCCAGCCGAGTCTAGCCAGGACACACGGATTCCCTTAGACGAGGGTTAATCACGCACTGGAGCCCAAGGCGCGCGGGGATACCATTGATCCCATGAAACGTCAGTCATATGGTCGTGACACCGGGCTCACGCTGCGGATGCTCCTCACCACGGGCCTGCTCGGTCTGCTGTACGTCATCTTCGCCGTCGTCCTCTTCAGCGTCCTGAACGTCGGGCTCGCCCCGCTGCTCCTGATCGTGGTCGGGATCGCGGTCTTCCAGTACTACACCTCCGACAAGCTCGCCCTGGCCGCCGCAGGCGCCAAGGTCGTCACCCCCGACGAGGCGCCCGAGCTGCACCAGATCGTCGATCGCCTGTGCGCGATGGCGAACCTGCCGAAGCCCAAGGTCGCCGTGATGGACACGCCCGTGCCGAACGCGTTCGCAACGGGCCGCTCGCCGAAGCACGCGGCCGTCTGCGTCACGACCGGCCTCTGGCAGCGCCTCGACGAGCAGGAGCTCGAAGGCGTCCTCGCCCACGAGCTCTCGCACATCGCGAACCGCGACGTGCTCGTGATGACCGCCGCGAGCTTCTTCGCGATGCTTGCCGCACTGCTCACCCGCTTCGGCCTCTACTCGGGGATGTTCGGCGGCTTCGGCGGCGGCGGCCGCAACAACAACCAGAACGGCGTCCCGGTCTGGCTCGTGATCCTCGTCGTCTCGATCGTCGTCTACGCGGTCAGCTTCGTCCTGATCCGCACGCTCTCGCGCTACCGCGAGTACGCCGCCGACCGCGGCTCCGCCGTGATCACGGGCGCGCCGGAGTACCTGATGAGCGCGCTCCAGAAGATCTCGTCGCAGATGACGCATGATCCCCCAGCAGGATCTCCGCCAGGTCGAGGGGATGAACGCGTACTTCATCATCCCGGCCCGCGTGAAGGCCTTCAGCTCCGAGCTCTTCATGGATCACCCGCCGATCGAGAAGCGCCTCGCCGCGCTCGCCGAGATCGCCCGCGAGATGGGCCGTCCGGTCGCCTGAGTTGGGACTTCGCGACGCGCTCTTCGGGCGCAAGCAGCTCTCGCAACCGAAGGACGACCGGCTGTTTGCGCTCTCGACGGCGGCGGTGACGCTGCAGACCGAGCTCGGCCTGAAGACCGCGGGCAAGGCGGCGGTCACCTACAAGCCGCTCTCGGCCGGCGAGTTCGCCTCGGTCGACAACGACATCGAGTCGCTGCTCAAGGCGGCCGCCCGCTCGTCGGGCTCGGAGGTCGAGCGGAAGACCGACTCGTTCGGCTACGAGTGGCTGATCGTCCACGACAAGGACCTCGAAGACCAGGTGACGGCCGTGCATGCAGTTGCCCAGCAGATGACGGAACAGGGCTTCGGCGGGCAACTCCTCGCCGCCCCGTTCCTCTTCGACGGTGGCCCCCACCCCGTCTACTGGATCTACGGCTTCAAGCTCGGCAAGTTCTGGCCGTTCGTGCCGACCGGCGAGGGCCAGGAGCGCGACAACGCCTACGAGCTGGAGCTGAAGGCGAAGCTCGAGAAAGAGCTCCCGGTCGAGCAGGATCTGACGCGCTGGCTCGCCCTGTTCGACGCGCCGCTGTAGCCGGGGCCTACGTCGTCTTCTTCGCGCGGCTGCGGGGCGCCGGCTTGGCCGGTGCATCTGCAGCCGGAGCATCCGCCGCCGGAGCTTCGACCGCCGGGGCCTCGTCAGCGGGCGCTGCGACCTCCTTCGGCGCGCCGCCCTGGCCGAGCTCGGCCTTCAGCTTCGCGAGCTCGTCGTCGACCTGGCCGCTCTGGGAGATCTGGGCGAGCTGGCGGTCGATCGCGTCGCCCGACGAGGTGAAGTCGTCGAGCGCACCGGCCTCGGTCAGCTCGTTGATCGCGTCCGCGCGGGCCTGCATGTCGAGCGTCTTGTCCTTCGCGCGCTGAACGGCCTGGCCGACGTCGGCCATCTCGCTCGAGATCCCCGTCGCCGCCTCGCCGATCTTGACCTGCGCCTCGGCGGCAGAGTACTGGGCCTTGATCACTTCCTTCTGGGTGCGGAACTGCTCGATCTTCATCGAGAGCTGCTTCTCGCCCTCGATCAGCTTCTGCTGCTGGCCCTCGAGCTGCTGGCCCTGCTGCATGATCCCTTCGAGCTGGCCCTGGATCGCGGCCTTCCGCGTGAGCGCCTCGCGCGCGAGATCCTCGCGGTTCGCCTTGAGCGCCTCCTTGGCCTGGCCGTCGAGCTTGTCGGCCTGCTGCTGCATCGAGGTGTACTGGATCTCGAGCCGCTTCTTCGCGGTCGTGACGTCGGCGATCCCGCGCTTGACGTTCTGGAGCTGCTTCAGCTGCTCCTCGTAGGAGTAGTCGAGCGTCTCGGCGGGGTTCTCGTGCTTGTCGAGGAGCTTCGAGTACTTCGCCTTGATGAGCGTCATCGTGCGCGACCACAGGCCTGGCATATCGCCTCCAGGAAGGGTGTGTGAAAGCCAAGCCTAGCTCGCCGCCCCGAGCCACGGGGCCTCGCACTCGACGATACCGCTAGCTTTCCAGCCATGCTCGTCGCCCGCAGCCTCGACCCGCAGTATCTCTCGAACGGCTACATCGTCGGCGACGAGCCGGGCGGCACCGCCGTCTTCGTCGACTCGGGCGCGCCGATGGAGCCGCTCTTCGCCTTCGCACGCGAGCACGAGCTGACGGCGACGCACGTCCTGCGCACGCACTCCCACGGCGACCACGTCGTCCACGAGCACGAGCTCGGGCTACCCGTCGTGACGGGCCCGTTGAGCGCCGGCGGGCTCGAGATCGAGGCGATCCCGACGCCCGGGCACTCCGACGACATGGTCTGCTTCGTGATCAGCGACGGCGGCGAGGAAGAGCTCGTGTTCTCGGGCGACACGCTCTTCAAGGACGCGGTCGGCGGCGGCAACTTCGAGGCGATCAAGCACGCGGTGATGGACGTCTACATGACGATGCCCCACTCCCGGCGTCTTCTTCCGGGCCACACCGACGAGTCGACGATCGGCCGGGAATGGGAGGAGAACCCGTTCGTCCGCGTCTGGCGCGGCGTCGAGCCGGAGGGCACCGAGCAGGTCACCGTTCGAGGCGCTCCTGCGACGCTCGTCGTCTGGAGCCCCGACTACGACGGCAAGGGCAAGGCCTGGGTTCGCTTCGAGGACGGAACCGACGCGATCGTCGGCGGCTCCGCGGTCAGCGCGTTAAGGGAAAGCTGACCACCACCGTCGAGTGCATCGACGAGACGTAGTCCCGGTGCTGGCGGGCGTCGAAGGTGTGCGTCCAGCGCCAGGTCCTGTCGTAGTGACGGACGCCGCCCGAGAGACCGAGCGTCACGGTCGAGGCGCCGAGCGGGTGCCAGCTCGGCGGCACGCTGAACATGTCGATGTCGGGCCCGCCGCCGCACATCGGGTCGGAGCTTCCGATGTAGCGGCCGTAGTCCCCGGCCCCCGACTGGAGACCGACGAGCTTCAGCGTCCCGCTTCCCGTGTCGTACCGGGCTCCGAAGTTGGCGAACTCGTCCGTCGCCGGGACGATCCGGAGGGTGCAGCTCAGCTGGGGCCCGCCGGCGCTCTCGCGCCACGTGGCGCGCATGCTCCCGCCGAGACCGAACTTCAGGAAGCTCGTCTGGTTCGAGAAGGTCTTCCCGTCGAAGAGCTCGCCCCACGTTCCCGTCCACGAATACGCCCATTGCACGTGGTAGACGAACGAGTGCTGCACTCCTGCGGGGACCATCGTGTTCGTCAGGTCGAACGAGCCCTGATAGGAGATCGCCATCACGGTCGAGTCCGAGTGCACCTCCTCCCGGGCCGATTGCGCGGGCGCCGTGAGCAGGGCCGCAGCGAAGACCGCGAAGAGCGCCGACCGTCTACCGACCCGTCGCACGCCAGGCAGGGTACGCCATTTTCGAGCGGCACGGAGTGCGGGCGCGGAATAGGTCGCCACGGCGGCCCAGCGCCGAAAAGGACAGGCCCCATGTCCGAAACAGACAGTACGGTGCCGGGGTGCGCCTGATCGTCGCCCGCTGCGAGGTCACCTACACCGGCCGGCTCTCCGCGTTCCTGCCGGAGTCGACGCGGCTCCTGATGATCAAGGCCGACGGCTCGGTGCTCGTCCACGCCGACGCCGGTGGGTACAAGCCGTTGAATTGGATGACCCCGCCGGTGGTGCTCGAGGACGGCGGCGACGTCCTCGTCGTCCGCAAGCGCGCCGGCCGCTCCGAGGACCGGCTCGAGATCCGCCTGCTCGAAGTGCTCTCGGACGTCGAGCACGCGATGGGCGAGGCGGCGGCGCTCGAGAAGGACGGCGTCGAGCGCGACCTCCAGCTCGCCCTGGCCGCCGCGCCCGAGGCGATCGCCGAGCGCCTCCGGCTCGTCCAGCGCGAATGGCCGACGGACATCGGCCCGGTCGACCTGATGTGCCGCGACGAGGACGACGGCTGGGTCGCGGTCGAGATCAAGCGCGTCGGCACGATCGACGCCGTCGAGCAGCTCGCCCGCTACCTCGAACGCATCCGCCTCGACCCTGCGAAAGCGGAGTGCGAGGGCATCCTCGCCGCCCAGCAGTTCAAGCCCCAGGCCGTCACCCTCGCCGAGTCGCGAGGCATCCGCTGCGCCGAGGTCGACCTCGCCGTCCTCCGCGGCGAGCGCGAGCCCGAGCTGACCCTCTTCACCGCCTGACGCTCGCTACACTTCCGGCTCGCGGGGCTATAGCTCAGCTGGGAGAGCGCCTGGATCGCACCCAGGAGGTCGGCGGTTCGAGCCCGCCTAGCTCCATTCTCGTTCGGAGATTCCGCGGACCACCGGTCCGCTTGATGCCGCCTCAGCTCGAAACGAAGCGAAGCGCTCCGGACGGCCAGGCGTCGCTTTCGAGCCAGGCCGAAACCGTTTGCCGCAACGGGCCGTCGAGCGCCGAATGGCTCGCGCGGACCCATGACCGCGCACCGTTCGGATAGATGTAGACGCAGCCGATCACGTCCTCCGTCGCAGGGTCGAGGACGCTATAGGTGAAGCCGGTGCCTTCCCGGAAATGCCGGGCATGCATCTCGAGGTCTGCGAGGTTGCGGGCGAGAGTCATCGGCTCGGGCCACGGATCGTCGCGGCCGGCCCAGTCGGGGGAAGCATGGATGTGGTCGATGCTCGACATCCAGGCGGTGTGGTCGCGCTCGTTGTGCTCCGGTCCGAGCGGCTCGAGGCGGAAGTGGTCCGTGGTCAGGCCCGCGGGCGGCCTGAAGCCGGGCGGGACGAAGCCCGAGGGGCGCTTGATCACCGTGAGCTCGAACGGCGCACCCGCCCGGTTCGGCGGGACGAGCTCGCAGCTGAAGCACTCGGCGACGGCAGCGGCAAGCTCGGCCGCATTCCGCGGTCGCGCACCCGAGACGAGTAGGTGCCGGGCGACCTCGCCGCGGGTCTTCTTGGCCATGTGCGAGACGACGCGCCGGACACCGTCTCGTTCTTCGACCACGTTCACGTGAACCCAGGCACTCGCGCGCTCCCGGGACGGCCGCCACGCGGCAACATAGGTCGCGGAGCGGCAGTCGAGCAGCACCCGCCCGGCAGCAGCGGCAGCGAGCGGGTCGCGCAACCCGTCGCGCCAGAGCGCGGGATCGAGCTCTCGCCGGTAGGCGGGCACGCGATCGGCCGCCCGGAGGGCCCCGAACTGGGCCGAGATGATCACGAGCTCGCGCGCAGCACCGCGCGGGAGCGTCGCGATCTCGAGCGCCGCATACAGCACACCCGTGTACAGCCGGCCCGCCGGCGTCGCCGGGGCTCGACGAAGATCCTCGTCGAGCAGCGACTCGCGGATCGATGTCAGCGATGGAAACGAGAGCGCGCCGAGGTCGAGGGGCCTGCCGCGGGCAGGAGCGTGTTTCGTCTCGCTCGGCGGAAGGAGGATCAGAGGCGGTCGGCGGGCGGCCATCGCACGCATCCTCGCAGTACGCTCTAGGCGTGACCGTAACTCGCGCACGGCGGAGTGCGCGGAGGAGCCTGCTGATCCTCCCGCTCCTGTTCGCGATCGGCGGAGCGAACGAGCCCGGCGCGTCCGCGGCAGTCCGAGCGGCGCCATCCGGCCCGCGGGTCGTCGTGCGCCAGCAGCTCGAGCCGACGGGCCCCTCGGTTCACGACGGCCAGTTCGGGAGCGGGGTCGCGATCTCGGGCAACGGGAAGACCCTGCTCGTCGGGGCGCCGGGCAACGGCGGCTCGGGAGGGGCGGTATGGGCATTCGAGCATGCGGCCGCCGGCTGGAGCGAGCAGGGAAGGCTCGACGTCGAGCGCGGGCCGCGACCCGCATGTCTCGGGACGAGTGTCGCGCTTTCGTCCGACGGGAAGACGGCGCTCGTCGGCGATCCATGCTTCGATGGAAATCGCGGCGCCGCCTGGGTGTTCGCGCGCTCGGACTCGGCGTGGAAGCAGCTCGGCGCGAGATTGACCGGCCGCGCGGAGCAAGGTGCCGCGAACTTCGGCGCGTCAGTGGCCCTTTCCGCTGCCGGCAACGTCGCGCTGGTCGGCGGCCCGGACGACAACCGCAACACCGGGGCTGCCTGGATCTTCGGCCGGAAGGGCTCGAGGTGGCTACCGGAGGGCCCGAAGCTGCACGGACACGGCGAGATCGGCGGCGGGCAGCTCGGCACGGGCGTCGCGCTCTCGACGAACGGGACGATCGCTCTGCTCGGGGGGCCGTCCGATGACAACTCCAGAGGAGCGGCCTGGGTCTTCGCCTACTCCACGTTGCACTGGAACCAGCAGGGCGCAAGCTGACCGCGAAGGGCGGCGCCGCCAACGGCGAGTTCGGGTTCAGCGTCGCCCTGTCCGCCTCCGGACGGATCGCCCTCGTCGGCAGCCCATCCGCCGGCGAGTGGGGTCAGGCCACGCTCTTCACCGCAGAGGACGGCGTGTGGACGAAACAGGAACGTCTGGCGCTCGACGGCAAGGGAGCCTTCGGGCTCACCGGCGGATATGGCGTCAGCGTGGCGCTTTCGGCCTCCGGAGACACCGCTCTCGTCGGGAGCGGCCTCCACAACACCGACGCTGCCGCCGCGATGCTCTTCACGCGCAGCGGGCAGACGTGGACATCCCGCGGGCTCACGCTCTCGACCCCGCGCGCGATCACCGAGGTGACCGTTGCCCTCTCGAGTGCCGGGACGACACCCGTCATCGGCTCCCCGAGCGCATTCTCGAACGCCGGGGCCGCGTGGGCGTTCTCGTTCCTGAACGTCACTCCGCCGACGTTCAGCTCGACGCCGCAGGGACCGGGGACGAAGACCAGCACCGGCCCGCTCACAGCCTAGGCAGACTGTCCCGGTGCAGCGCACGCTCATCGTGTTCGCCGTGGGCTGCGCGGCCGCTGCGGTGCTTGCCGGCACAGGCTCGGGCGCGACCCTGAGCCAGGCCCTGGGCCAGGCCGCCCAGCCCGCGGATTCCTGCAACGTCGAGCTCCGGAGCGGAGTCAAGTGCCTCCACGTCTCGGTTCCGCTCGACTGGAGCGGAGCGGTTCCCGGGAAGGTGTCGCTACGGGTCGACGAATACGTCGCGCCGAAGCCGCGCGGGGTGATGTTCCTGCTCGCGGGCGGCCCGGGGCAGGCCTCGTCCGAGCTCTTCTACCTCGGCCGTGACGGCTTCTGGCAGCGGACGTTCCCGGGCTACACCCTGGTCTCCTTCGACCCGCGCGGGACGGGCGGATCGGATGCGTTGAAGTGCCGCCCGGCGAACGCGTCGACCTCCGGTTACGCGCTCATCTTCGCCGCGTGCGCCCGCCAGCTCGGCGAGGCACGCGACTACTACCGGACCGTCGACAACGCGATGGACATCGACGGCGTACGGAAGGCCCTTGGGTTCCGGCAGATCGGGATCTACGGCGCCTCGTACGGCACCGATCTCGCGCTCACCTACGCACGGATGTTCCCGGGGCAGACGAAGCGGCTCCTGCTCGACTCGGTCGCGGAGCCCTACAACGACCTGTCGCTCGTGGCCAGGGTCACGAAGGCGATTCCCCAGACGCTCAGGACGTTCTGCGCGCGGGCCTGCGTCGGGGCGACGAGGGACTACGCGCGCGACGCGGTCTCGCTCGCGAACTCTCTCGCGGTCACACCTCTGCGGGGGCGCGTCCCGCGGGTGGGCGGTGGCCGCCGGCTCGTCAAACTGACGGCGATCGACTTTCTCGATCTCATCGTCGAGTCCGACCTCAACCCCGGGGTCGCGGCGGAGCTCCCGGCAGCGGTCGAAGCCGAACGTGGCGGGGATCCCACGGCGCTCCTGCGCCTCCAGCTCTTCGTGAGCCCGGCCGGCGCGTCCGAGAGCGTCGATCCCGTGCACACGGCGACCGTGTGCGACGACGGGCCGTTCCCGTGGCAGCCCGACACGCCGCTCGCGGCGCGCCCGGCTCTGCTCGAGAGCGCGCTTGCGAGCGTCCCGCCGGGCGCCTACGGAGAGCTCGGCTCGTGGGCATCCGCGATCGGCGGTGCTCCGGCATGCGTCGACTGGCCGCGCTCGTCCCTTCCGGCGCCGACGATTCCGGCCGCCTACCCCGACATTCCCGTGCTCGCGATCGCCGGGGACCTCGACCTGCGCGCCCCCACATTCGAGGCGCGAGAGGTGGTCGCGCACTTCCCCCGCGGGCACCTGCTGACCGTCTCGAACACCGGGCACGCGCCCCTCGCGGACTCCGAGTCGCCATGCCTTACGGACGCGGTGCGTCGCTGGCTCGGCGGCGGCCATGTGCCCGGCTCGTGCGGCGCGCGGCTCACGCTCGCCCCGATCGCGGCGTTTCCCCGGGGGCAGGCGACGGGTGCCGCAGCGACGCTGTCGCGCGTCCTTGCGACGCTCCGCGAGGCCGAGGCGACCTGGGACATGACCGGGACCGACGAGAGCTCCGCCGGGCTCGGGGCGGGCAAGCTCACCACGACCGAGGGCGGCTTCGACCTCTACGACTACCGCACGGCGCCGGGTGTCTCCCTGAGCGGCGAGATCGCCACGAACACCTCGGGTCAGCCGTGGAGCTTCGGAGGGGTCGTCCGGGTGGGCGGTCCCGGCGGGAAGGTCGGCTCGCTCGCGCTGAACGCGGACGGCCTCACCGGCAACCTCGACGGCCGGCTGGTCGTCGCCGGCCGACTCGAGGGAGCTCTCCCGACCTTCACCCCAAGACCGGGCCACTGGTCGGACTGGACGCCTCCGCTCGGCTCGTCCGCGGCGGTGACGAACGCGATCGCCGCCCATGTCGGCAGCACCTACCACCTCGACGACACGGGGAAGAAGCTCGTCACCGTCACTACAGCAGCGGCCGGCTCCCGGCACGGTCCGTTCAGGCACCCGCTCTCCGTGATCTCGACCCGGCTCGGCTTCGACTCAGGCGGCGGATACAGCTTCGCGGAGACCTCCACCACCTGGACGTACAACCTGTGCGGAAGCGATCCCGGGTGCTCGCTTCCCGGCGCTCCGACTCTGAACCGAGGCCGTGTGATCTCCCGTGAGGCCCTCGAGCTCGCCCTCTATACCTTCAAGTACGAGCCTGCGATCACCTCGGTGGCGATCTTCGCTCCGCCGGTCGCCCACGAGCTGGACAACAGGAGCGTCTTCTACATCCAGAGGAGCCAGCTTGCTCACGCGCTCTCCGTGCCGCTCGTCCGGACCCTGCCGCTCTCGACCCCGCCGCTACCGGCCGCGGAGGACACGACCGAGCGCCCGACAATCGCCCGCCTCGCCTCCAGGCACCTCTTCCTCGAATACACGAGGCAGATCCACGACGGCAGCTACGAGCTCGTGCTCACGTCGGCCGAGCTGGGCTGACCGGCGCTAGAACCAGCCGCGGCGCTTGAACATCACGACCAGGCCGATCACGGCGAGCAGCTCCACACCCAGCCCGAACACGAGGAACGGCCCGGTCCCGGCGACGTGGCGAACGAGGAAGCTGAAGTTCTGGCCGAAGAAGCCGGTGAGCCAGGTCAGCGGCAGGAAGATCGTGGCGATGATCGCGAGCTGCTTCATCACGGTGTTGAGCCGGTTCGAGACGGTCGAGAGGTAGACGTCCATCGCCCCGGAGAGCAGATCGCGGTAGCTGTCGATCAGGTCGCTGATCCGGATCAGATGGTCGTAGATGTCGCGGAAGTAGTGCTCGTCGGCATCCGCGAGGCCGGGGAGATCGTCGATCGAGCCCATCAGCCTCGCGAATGCGTCGCGCTGCGGCGAGACGGCCTTGCGCATCCCGACGAGCAGCCGCTTCATCCCGAAGATCTCCTGGAGCTGGCGGTCGTCGGCCCTGATGAAGATCGCATTCTCGAGCGCGTCGATCCGGTCGTCGAACTCGGCGAGGATCGGGAAGAAGCTGTCCACGAGGCCGTCCACGATCCCGTAGAGCAGCCGCGACGGATGGTCGACCGGTGCGGCGCGCTTCTTGTAACGCTCGCGGATATCCGCGAAGGCAGGGCAGTCGTCGCGGTGCACCGTGACGAGGAAGTGCTCCGAATAGAAGCAGTGCACCTCGACGAGCCTGTCCTCGTCGGGGGCGGCGCCGAAGATGACGATGAAGGTGAAGTCGTCGTAGCCCTCGATCTTCGCGCGCTGGCCGAAGTTCTCGGAGTCCTCGACGGCGAGCGGGTGGAACTTGAAGACGTCCCTCAGGATCTCGAAGTCGGCCGCGACCGGCTTCTCGATGTCGAGCCAGAAGAACTTCCCGTCGTCGAGCAGCCTCTCGACCGTCTCGCGGTCGAAGTTCACGCGGCCGGTTCCGTCCGGGTGGTAGAGGTGGCAGATCGACTTCGCGTCGGCCGGCGCCTCAGGAACCGTCACGGCGGGCGAGGTATCCGCTTCCACGGGACGATCGTACTCCGCGGCGCTGGACCTCACCGGGGCGGCCGGCAGCCGCCCCGGTGGGTCCACGAGCGAATCAGGCCGGTGACCGCGTCGTCCCAGTGGACGAGCAGGCCGTAGAGCATGATCACCGTCAGCGTCAGCACCGTCAGCGCCCACAAGGGGTACTGCGCGGCCCCGAGGAAGCCGAGTTGCGTGAAGAACGTGAGGAAGCCGACGAAGATCGTGAACCAGCGCGCCCAGCCGGCACCGGAGAGGAGGCCGAGCCCGGCCAGCGTCACGATGATCCCCCAGATGATCATGATCCAGCCCCATGTCTTCACGTCGAACACGATCACCTGGCTCGAGGTGAGCACGTAGTACTGCCCGCGGATCACGGCGATCAGCCCTTCGATGAAGTTGGCGATCCCGATCACGAGCACCAGGCAGCCGGTGAAACCGATCCAGCCGCTCCAGGCACTGCTTTTCATGCCGATCTCCCTTCGGTTGGTTTTCGGCTCTACGCTCCCGAGTACGCCCTTTCGGGCAACACCCCTCTAAACTCAGCTCGGATGAGCTCGCCACGCGCCGATCGACGGACCGAGCGGCCGCACGCTCACCGTGAGGGAAGGTGGCGACCCGGCCGGCGTTCCCGGTGCTGATCCATCACGGAACCCCGTCGTCGAGCCTGCTCTACGAGCCACAGGTCCGCGATGCCGCCGAGCGTGGGATCCGGCTCATCGCCTACGACCGTCCGGGATACGGCGGCTCGACCCGCAACCCCGGGCGCGCGGTTGCAGACTGCGCCGCCGACGTCGCCGCGATCTGCGATGCGCTCGAGATCGAGCGGTTCTGCACCTGGGGCATCTCGGGCGGCGGTCCGCATGTGCTCGCGACCGCGGCGCTTCTTCCCGACCGGGTCGCCGCCGCGGCGGCGCTCGCCTCGGTCGCCCCGATCGACGCCGAGGGGCTCGAGTTCACGGCGGGGATGGGCGAGATGAACGTCGAGTCCTTCAACGCGAGCCGGGCCGGCGAGGAGCGACACCGCGCCCAGCACGAGCTCGAGCTCGAGAGGCGTGCGCGGCGGCGACTCCGGAGCAGTTCCTCGAGGCGTGGAGCTCGATCCTCGGCCCGGCGGATCGCGAGGTGCTCACGGGCAGCTTCGTCGAGTTCGCTGATCGAGAGCACCGAAGCCGGGATCGAGCCGAGCTCGGACGGCTGGTTCGACGACGACGTCGTCTTCGGCGAGCCCTGGGGCTTCGACGTCGCCTCGATCGCCGTGCCGGTGCTCGTGTGGCACGGCGAGCAGGACAAGTTCGTCCCGTTCGCCCACGGCGTCTGGCTCGCCGAGCACATCCCCGGGGCCGAGGCCCGGCTGACCGCCGAGGATGGCCACCTCACGATCCTCGAGCGGCGAATCGGCGAGATCCACGACTGGCTCCTGGCACGCTTTAACGACTGAAAGCCGCTCGCGCGGCTCTCAATCGTCAGTCCTTGTACGGATCGACCACGTCGCGCCCGGCCATCGCCACGCCCAGCGGGCGCAGCGTGTGCTTGACGCGAATCGTGTCGCCGTGGGCGGCGAGTACCTCCGGCAGGCGCTTGTACACCTCCGGTGCCTCGTCCGCGCCGCCGCCGATGAGCACGATCCCCTGCTCGCGGAGGCCGGCCTGGACCGCGGGCCAGTCCACGATCCCGGGCGAGATCTGCTCCTCCACCCACACCTTCCGCACGCGGCCGGTCGGATGGTCGGGGCAGGCCTGCTCGGTCTCGAACACTCGGTCGCAGTCGCGGTTCGTGCACGCCCAGCGCTTGCGCCGACGGACGCGGCCCGCAGCCTTCGTCCGGCTCATCACCCGGCCCGCGCCGTGCACCGTCGAGTGCAGCGACTCGTCGGCATCGACGCTCTCCCGACCCTCGAGGATCACCGACTCGTCCCCCATCGAGCCGCCGACGAAGCCCTCCTGGCCGGGGCGCGCAGGCGTGCAGCCCTTGCGCACGACCCAGTAGGCGCGGCCGAAGTGCTCCTCTCGCCACGCGAAGTTGTGGTGATTGTGCACCTCGACGATCGCCTCCGCACCGAGGATCTCGAGCACCTTCGCCACCACGATGTCGCGGCCGGCATAGGCGTACTCGCCGGCAAGCTCCATCGCTGAGATGTAGGCCTCGCCGAGCTCCGAGCCGACCTCGAAGAGCACGGGCGGCGAGTCCATCTCGCCGTCGACCGCCTTGCCGTCGAAGGCGAGGCCCTGCGCAAGCGCGAGGAAGCCCGATGCGGTCTTGTGACCGAAGCCACGCGAGCCGAAGTGCACGCCGACCCAGATGTGACCGTCCTCGTCCTCCATCACGTTCACGTAGTGGTTACCCGAGCCGACCGTGCCGAGCTGCGAGTGTGCGGCCTGTACCAGCTTCCGCTGCGGCGCGAACTCGGCGTTCTGGATCCGGTCGATCACCGGGTGATCCGACCGCTCCGCCGCCGGGACGCCCATGCCGAACGAGATCCGGCGCGTGATCTCTCCCATCACCCGCTCGATCCCGCCGAGCGCGTCGATGTCGGTCCGCGTCAGCTCCGTCCGCGCTGCCTTGTTGCCGCAGCCGATGTCGTAGCCGACGCCCGACGGCGACACGTAGCCCTCGTAGGCGATCGCGCCGCCGATCGGCTGGCTGTAGCCAACGTGATGGTCCGCGCAGAGAACGCCGAAATCGGCGTCACCGGCCTCCATGCAGCGCTCGAGCTGTGCGAGGCTCCGCGCGTCCACCTCACCGAACGTCTTGATCCGGATCATCTGAACCTCCTTTCGTCTCGGTCGCTTGTCTGTCCTTGGCTTGTCTGGGAAGAAGACACCCGGCGGAGTCGAACCGCCCTGAACGCGCTTTGCAAACGCGTGCCTCGCCGCTCGGCCACGGTGTCGAGTGGCGGCGACCCCGACCGGGGTTCCCGGTGGGTTCACGTGCTGCCAAAACCCTTAGGCAACAGCGAAAGTCCTGCAATTCCCCACGTGGCCGAGATGCCAACGGCGGGGTCAGGTATAGCCGTTTAAAGGCGGGGTCAGGTATAGCCGTTTCGAGACGTGCCCCTTCAGTCATGGGGCCGGCCGGGCACGGTGCCCGGCCGGCCGCCCGGCTTCGGCTAGGCACGGAGCGCCTGGCGCTCCTCGTGCCGCCGATCGTACGGCTCGAACTCCGCGACGAGCGCCCCCCGGAAGAGACGCAGCGCCGAGACGAGCGTGTCGAGCTTGTGCAGCGAGTTCTCACGTCCCTCGGACGTGTCGATCTCGAACTCCAGGCTGATCCTCCGACTGCAGTCGGCAATCTCCAGGATCACCCGTGGCTCGAAGTTCTGCGGGCAGCAGTTGCAGTCCGCGTCGCACGCCTCGTTTCGCAGCGAGGGTCGTTCCGAGGTGTCCTCGACGTACACGTAGACGAACGCGGCCTCGTGGAAGCCGGGCAGGTTGAGCAGCGTGCGCTCGTTGATGCGAGCGCGGTAGGGCATGCCCATCCCGCTCCTTTCGTGATCGGCCGCCGCTCGGTTGCGGCGGCGGGTTCTCGGGCCTTTTCCACCGATCACGGCGAGGCGGCGTTCCTTCAGACGGATCCGCTCTGCGCCGCGACCGAGGCATGAATGCTGTGCATCGCGTTTTCTCCTTTCCTTTTCCGGGTCACTGCTGCCGACTCCGTTCGAGTGCCGTCTCGAAGCACTCGTAGACGAAGCTGTCGAACAGGACGAACGTCACCAGTTCGATCGTGTCGAGGGCCGGCAGGCTCGAGCGGGTCGCGCCGATCGCAACCCCCGCGGCCTCCTGCACCGGAAATCCGAACGCGCCGGTCGAGATAGCGGGGAACGCAACCGTGGCACAGCCGAGCCCGGCCGCCACCGTCAGCGCATTGCGATGGCAGTCGGCGAGCAGAGCAGCTTCGTGGGCCTCGCCACCGCGCCACACCGGCCCGACCGTGTGGATCACGTACCGCGCCGGGAGCTTCCCGCCCGTCGTGGCCTTCGCCTCACCCGTCTTGCATCCCCCGTGCAGGCGGCATTCGTCGAGGATCGCCGGACCGCCCGCACGGTGAATCGCTCCGTCCACCCCGCCACCGCCGAGCAGCGAGTTGTTCGCAGCATTCACGATCGCATCGCCGGCGAACTTCGTGATGTCGCCCTCGACGATCGTGATCCTGTCACGGAACATCCGGACACGGTAGTAGAGCCCCCGAGAGGAGTCGAACCTCTGACAGCCCGGGTTCGAAGCCCGGTGCTCTTCCGCTGAGCTACGGAGGCGTGGCGTTCCAGTCAATCGCCGTTCGCAGCGGCCGCCCCGTCCCGGGTGCGTCGTCGTCATTGCGGACGGAACAGAGAAGGTGCGGATGGAGGGAGTCGAACCCTCACGGATCGCTCCACCGGTTTCTGAGACCGGCGCGTCTGCCGATTCCGCCACATCCGCTTGCTGCCTTACTTCCAGCCACGCCCGCCACGTCGATCTCGCTCAGACCCATCGGAACGTCCTTTCGACGATGTCGGGCCGAACGGCACGAGTGCGGCAGGTCGCAAACCTTGCGACCTGCCGCACCCGTCCGATCGACCGGGGTCATGGTCATGCGGCGTGCGGCCGGTCTGGTGCCGGCTTCGGACGCCGCTGGTCGATCCGTGCCTGCCGGCGAACCTCCATGGAGATCACCTTCGCCGGGCGCTGCTCGCGAACCGGCTTGGCAACGAAGCGAACCAGGTAGAGGCGATGCATCTCGCCCTCCTTTCACTCTGTCGGTTGGGCGCCCGGGGCGCCCTCCGAGTCAGAGGGCGCCGCGGGCGAAGTCCGAGATGAGCTGCGGCGTCGCGGTGTCGAAACCGACGACGTCGAGCATCCCGGGGTCGTTCGGATCAGCGATCGTGAAGCCGTTCGAGACCATCCCGACCACGACGAGCCGTGCCTCGATCCCCGAGGCGCGGCGGTACTCGGCGAGTGCGTGAACCGGGTGGATCTCTCCGCCCAGGTCTCGCTGTCGGTCAGGACCACGAACACGTCCACCTCACGGTCGTGCGCGAGCGCGTACAGCATCGGCAGCGCGCAATCGGTGCCGCCGAACGGGAGGTCGGAGACCTTCCGGACGGCGTCGTCGAGCCGCTGCCGCGGGCTGATCGAGAGCGGCGTGATGCCGTCGTGCCGCCCGCGGAAGCGCTGCGTCCGGCCGGTGAAGCCGCTCCGGTCGGCGAAGAACCCGACCGTCTCGTACCGTGGCTCGGTCGCCGCCGTCACGAGAGCGAGCGCCGCCGAGGCGTCACGGGGCGTCAGGCCCGGCACGCCCGCGACCATGCCGCAGGCCATCGAGCCCGACACGTCGAGGGCGAGCAGGAACCGCTTGCCCGTGGGCTCGACGTTCTCGAACGCCGTGTAGAACGCAGCGTCGAGCGCGTCGACGAGCTGCGGCACCGGCGTCCACGTCCCCCGGCCGCGCACGCCGCGACCCGCGGCGTAGGTGCGGAGCGCCGCGAGGAGCGAGATCGGGTGAACGCGCGCCTTGCGGATCCGGTCGGGGTCGCCGAGCTGCGCGACCGCCTTCGCCGTGCCGGCGGAGCCCGGAGCGAGCACGCCGACCCGGGTCATCGTCGCGAGGTTCCGGACGAGCGCCGTCATCGGCATGTCCTCGAGCAGCGCCTCCCAGACCTCGAGCGAGCTCAGCCACTCACTCGGGAGCGCCTCGCGCGGGAGGCCGTACTCGCGAACGAGCTCCGCCACCCGCGCCGGGGCCTCGGCCGCCTGAGCGGCTGCGAAGCCCTCGACGATCCGAGGCAGGCCGTCCGTCGAGCCGCCGCGCGCGATCCACTCGAACAGGCGACGGTGCTCGTCGCTCAGCTCGAGCGTCGGGTTACCGGCGCCGACCCGGGCCGCCGGGTGGGCGAGCCGCAGCAGGTCGCGGTGCGTCATGCCCTCCCGCTGCCGGTACTTGACTGCCTGGTGGGCAAGCGACTCGGGCGAGCGGCCCGCGTACCACGCACCCACCGCGCGGCGGAGCGAACGACCCCAGCCGCGGAAGCCCTCCACGAACGCGGCGAACTGGAACAGGTGCGTCGAGATGCGGGCCACGCGCGGCAGCGCGTCGAGCGCGGCCTTCCGCGTCGCCTCGTCGGCGCTACCTGCCGCCATCGCGAGCGCGAAGATCGCCGGGTCGTTCTTCGGAGCCCGGCCGCCCTCGCTCACCGCCACGATCTCGGCGACGGTGCGCGCACCGTCCTTCGCGAGGCACAGCTCGATTGCCTGCGCGTTCTCGCGGGTGAGGTTCCACTCGCCCGCGTAGAACGTGCCGCCCTCCGAGCCGAGGATCAGGAAGCGCCGGAGCCGCGTCCACTCGTCGACCGCCCAGGCGAATCCATCTGCGCTGTTTCGAACCTGCTTGGAGCCCGGGATCGGCGCCGACTGCGGCGCGCGACGCTGGGCGAGGCGCTCGAGATAGGTCATCGTGAAACCTCCTTTCGGTGGTGTGGGTTGCGTCGTGATCTCCCACGGTCGTGGGTGACGAAATGGCGTATTGCACTGAGCTACTACCGCCGTGCTTGCGGCGGCGACAGGCGTCGAACCTGCGACCTCCCGACCTCGGCCGGGCGCTCTACCCGAGAACCATCTCGATCCGGCCCGTGGGGCTCGTTTGTGCTGCGGTCATGAAATGACGGCCGAACTGCTCTGCCACTGAGCTACCGGAGCATGGAGAGCTCCGGGCAGGACTCGAACCTGCGACCTGTCGATGAGGAGTCGATAACGGCACATCGCCGGCCCGCAGCCGGGTAGTGAATGTCGCGGTCGTGGAGTGCGGTCGAAGCGGATTCGAACCGCACGCGCGCCTGGGAGGCACGCGTTCACCCAGAGATAACCGAGCCGCTCCGGCCCGCGACGGTTCGTTCCAGCAGGCCCGCCAGGATTCGCACCCGGACCCGCGAGGTTGGAGCTCGCGATGCTCCTCTTACACCACGGGCCTATGAAGGTTCCAACGAGAGCCTCCGGCAGGAGTTGAACCCGCACCTCGGCCGTACAAAGGGCGCGTGCTTGCCGTTGACACTACGGAGGCAGGGAAGAATGGAGACGGAGGGAGTCGAACCCTCGTCGGCCGCTTGCAGGGCGGGCGCTCTACCGATTGAGCTACATCCCCGGGAAGATCGAGTGCGGACGGGTGGAGTCGAACCACCACAGCACGAGGCAACGGCTTTACAGGCCGCAGAGCTCACCGGGTGCTCAGCGTCCGCAGGCACGGCGAATCGATAGGGGCGGCCGACCGGATTCGAACCGGCTCCGCGAGGCTCACGACCTCGGATGCTGCCGTTACACCACAGCCACCACGTCTTCACGCCCAGAATCGCCATGTCCGGAAAGGGCACGTAACGTTCCGGGACGGTGTTACTCCTGCGCCTCCTGACGATCGCCTCGGCTGCGATCCTCGTGTGCGCGGTCACGACTGCCGGCGCAACCTCCCGCGCCGGCGTCCAGGTCGGCCGGATCGATCATGTCGCCGACGGCGACACCGTCGACCTGACGAACGGCCAGAAGGTGCGGCTCGTCCAGATCGACACGCCGGAGGTGTACTTCACCCCCGAGTGCTACGGCAAGCAGGCCTCGGCGATTACCAAGCGACTGCTTCCGCCGGGCACGCTCGTCAGGCTGCTGCCCGAGCCGGCCACCGATCTCGTGGATCGGTACGGCAGGATCCTCCGCTACGTCGTCCGCGTTTCAGACGGGCTCGACGTGAACATCCAGCTCGTCAGGGTCGGCGCGGCGGCGCCATACTTCTACGACGGCCGCCGTGGGCGCTACGCCGCCCTGCTGACACGGCTCGCGCTGCGTGCGAAGGCCCGCCGGCTCGGGCTCTGGGGCGCCTGTCGAGGCACCCCGTACGACCCGGACCGCGGCGTCGACTCGGGCGCCCTGAACGGCCGCTGAGGCGGGGACGACCGGACTCGAACCGGCGCCGTCTCGCTCGACAGGCGAGCGCTCTTCCTCTGAGCTACGCCCCCGTATGGCGCGGGTGGGATTCGAACCCACGGTCTCGAGCTCATGAGGCTCGCGAGGACAACCACTCCTCTACCGCGCTCAGAACCGTGGGGCAACCCAAAAGAGGTTCCCCACAAGCCCCCTCCTCCGGCTAGTGCCAGAGCACGCTGAGACGCCCGCCGGCAAGCCCGACTTCGGCCACGGACGCAAGTGTTCTAGAGGGAACATCACTGAAAGTCTGGCCGGCAGGAGTCGAACCTGCGGTCTCCGGTTCCCGAAACCGGCGGGGTGGCCACACTCCCCCACGACCAGTCGAGATACCCCCGGTGGGACTCGAACCCACTCTTCAAGGTTGAGAGCCTTGCGTCACTGCCCTTCGACCACGGGGGCCCGAGAGCTTCGGCGGCAGGGATCGAACCTGCGCCTCGCGATTAACAGTCGCGCGTCTTACCACTCGACTACACCGAATCGAAACGAGAGGTGGCTCCGGCAGGAGTCGAACCTGCAACCCTCCGCTTAAGAGGCGGCAGCTCTGCCGATTGAGCTACGAAGCCAGGATGTGACCGGCAGGGATCGAACCTGCGGCGCCCCGCGTTTCAAGCGAGCGCTCTACCGCTGAGCTACGGCCACGTGCGTGCGAAGTGGGCAGAGCTGGAATCGAACCAGCAGCCTCCTGCTTGTGAGACAGGCGCTCTACCTGGTTGAGCTATCCGCCCGTGGAGTCTTCAGGCTCCGGGACAAGGATTCGAACCCCGGTTTCCGCGTTCAGAGCGCGGCGTCCTGCCGGTTAGACGATCCCGGATCGAGGAGTGCGCATCGCCCTCCGTCCACCTTCCGGGTTGGAAGGTCGACGCAGCGGCGAGCTTGCCTCTCGATGCTCCTCTCTCACGCTCGCGAGGTCCGCGAAGCGATCTTGTCTATGCCACTCGCCTGCTCTTCGACCCTGGATCGCCGGTCGCAGCTGCGCGGCTGCGAGTTCGGTCGTCCTACGTGGAGGAGCTTTGGAGCCGGGCGCTCTTGTTCCAGATCGAAAACTGCAGGCAAAAGCCGACCGCGAATGCGGTGACGTCTTTCTCTGCGTCTGGCACAGAGGAACCTTTCTCTCTCAGGCGGGGCCTCGAGTCGTACGTGTCTTTCTCAAGCTGGGCATCACCTCTCTGGTCTCGGGTTACGAGTCTTGAAACGACGAAGGCGACCTTTCGGTCGCCCTCGCTTCGAGTCGCATGTCGCTCATGTAGAGCTAGATGCGGCCCCCTGCGAGGGCGGGCGTGTCGGTCCGGCCGACGTTGGCGAGCGCCGTCTTCGAGCGCAGCCCACCGAACGTTGTCGGGGCGGCGGCTTCGACGGGGCAGTGATGGATGAGGTTGGCTTCGCGCATACGTGTTCCTTGGTTGTCGCCGGAACCATAGACGAAGATGACGGCCTGCGCAATGGTCTCGAGCAAACTATTTGCGGAGATACACCCCCGAACCCTGAAATACCTCATGGAATATCGTCCTGGCGAGCAGCGTTTAATCCTTCGTGAGCGAAAGAAAGGACGACGCATGAAGACGGGAATCCACCCCATTCAGCATGGGGCGCAGATGACCTGCGGCACGTGTGGAACGAGCTTCGAGGTCAGGACGTCCGCCGGCGACCTGACGCTCGACACCTGCTCCAACTGCCACCCGGCCTACACGGGACGCGCCGCACGCACGGTCGGCGGAAGCCGGATCGAGCGCTTCGAGCGCCGCTACAGCCGTTCGCTGTAGCGGCCGCGGCCGTGGGAATGACCACGGCACTTCAGAAGTTGAAGCTACTATGATCGACGTAGCTTCCAAAGAGAGGGTGATCGCACGTGAGCTCATTGCTCCTCGTACCGCTTGACGACCTGGTCGTCTTCCCGAACATGAATGTCACGATCGCTGTCGACGTCGGCAACGAGGAGCAGGTTCTGCTCGTGCCGCGGCACGAAGGCGAGTACGCCAAGGTGGGCACCGTCGCCGAAGTTGGCGAGCGCGTCCGCATGCCCGGCGGCGGCAGGGCCGTGAACCTCGTCGGCCTCCACCGCGCAGAGCTCGGCGCCGCCCACACCGACCCGCAGGGCAATCTCCGCGTCGAGGTCACCGAGAGGCCCGACGAGGAGCCGGCGGGGATCCACACCCGCGAGCTCGAGACCGAGTATCGCGCAACCGTCGAGGAGATCCTCGAGCTGCGCGGCGACGACGGCCGCATCTCCTCGTTCGTCCGGGCGATCCGCGAGACCGGGGCACTGGCCGACACGGTCGCCTACGCCCCAGACCTCCGCTTCGACCAGAAGATCGAGCTGCTCGAGACCGTCGACGTCGTCGAGCGGCTGAAGCTCGCCCTCTCGCTGCAGCGCGAGCGGCTTGCCGAGCTTCAGGTCCGGCGCCGGATCCGCGAGGACGTCGAGGAGGGTGCCGCGAAGCAGCAGCGCGAGTACGTGCTGCGCAAGCAGATGGAGTCGATCCGCAAGGAGCTCGGCGAGGACGACGCGTCGGTCTCCGAGGACTACCGCACGAAGATCGCCGAGGCCGGGATGCCGGACGCCGTTCGCGAGCAGGCAGAGCGCGAGGCAGCACGGCTCGAGCGCATCGGCGACTCGACGGGCGAGTCCTCGATGATCCGTACCTACCTCGACTGGCTGCTCTCGATCCCGTGGTCGAAGCGCTCCGAGGAGCGGCTCGACCCGATCTTCGCGCGCGAGGTGCTCGACGAGGATCACGCCGGGCTCGAGGACGTGAAGGAGCGGATCGTCGAGTACCTTGCCGTCCGCAAGCTCCGCGAGGAGCGCGGGATCGCCGAGGACAAGCGCTCGGGAGCGATCCTGACCCTGATCGGCCCTCCCGGCACCGGCAAGACCTCGATCGGCGAGTCGATCGCCCGTGCGCTGAACCGCGAGTTCGTCCGGATGTCGCTCGGCGGCGTCCGCGACGAGGCGGAGATCCGCGGCCATCGCCGCACCTACATCGGCGCCCTGCCGGGCAGGCTCGTCCGCGCCCTGCGCGACGCCGGGACGATGAACCCGGTGATCCTGCTCGACGAGGTCGACAAGGTCGGCTCCGACTGGCGCGGCGATCCCTCGGCGGCGCTGCTCGAGGTACTCGACCCGGCGCAGAACCACTCGTTCCGCGACCACTACCTCGACGTAGAGCTCGACCTGTCCGAGGTCATCTTCATCGCGACCGCGAACGTCGCCGAGACGATCCCGGGACCGCTTCTCGACCGGATGGAGGTCATCCGCTTCGACGGCTACACGACCGACGAGAAGGTCGCGATCGCCCGTGGCTACCTGTGGCCGCGCCAGCGCGACCGCTCGGGCCTGCTCGAGGAGGAGGTCACGATCTCGGACGACGAGCTCGGGACGATCGTCTCCCAGTACACCCGCGAGGCCGGCGTCCGGCAGCTCGAGCGCGAGCTCGGCAAGCTGCTGCGGAAGACGGCCACGAAGCTCACGACCGGCGCGGTCACTCCACCGATCGCGATCGACGACGCCGAGCTTCGCGACGCACTCGGGAAGCAGCGCTTCTACCAGGAGGCGGCCGAGCGCACCGCCGTAGCCGGTGTCGCGACGGGGCTCGCGGTCACGGGCACCGGCGGCGACGTCCTGTTCGTCGAGGCAACCCGGATGCCGGGCAAGGAGGGCCTCGTGCTCACGGGCCAGCTCGGCGACGTGATGAAGGAGTCGGCGCGCATCGCCCTGACCTACGTCCACTCGCACGCGGGCGAGCTCGGTCTCGACGCCGATCTCTTCGAGGGCTCGAGCTTCCACGTCCACGTACCGGCGGGCGCGATCCCGAAGGACGGGCCGAGCGCAGGCGTCACGATGTCGACGGCGCTCGCCTCGCTTCTCACCGGCCGGCCGGTGAAGCACACGGTCGGGATGACCGGCGAGGTCACGCTCCAGGGACGCGTGCTGCCGATCGGCGGGCTCAAGCAGAAGGCGCTCGCCGCTCACGCGGCCGGGCTCACCGACGTGATCATTCCCGAACGGAACCGGGCGGACATCGAGGACATCCCCGAGGACGTCCGCGCAGAGCTCAGGTTCCACCCGGTGATGACGCTCGACGAGGTGCTCGACCTGGCGCTGGAGCCCGCGCGTCATGCGGTGTCGTAACTGCACTCCGCTCCCCGAGGAGGTCCGCCGCGCGGCGGGCCTCCTCGAGCGGCGCTGGACGATGTCGATCCTCGTCGCCTCCCACGAGGGCGCCGTGCGTTTCAACGAGTTCCTGCAGATGCTCGGCTCCGTCCCGCCTGCGACGCTCACGAGCCGGCTCACCGAGCTCGAGGAGGCGGGGATCCTGATGCGGGTCGTCGTCGATACCCGGCCCCCGCGCGTCGAATACCGGCTCACCCCCCGCGGCGAGCAACTCGGCACGGTCGTCGTCGCGATCCAGGGCTTCGCGCTGACCGAGGGATAAAACCGCAGGCCACCGCCGCCCGTAGATCCGGCGATGGGAGTCACCCGCCTCCGCTTCGTTCGCGCCGCCGCGGCAACCGCTGTCGGCAGCCGCTTCTACGGGCTCGCCGACGCGCTCGCCGCTCCGGCTCGCATCGGCAAGCCGCTCCCGCACTTCCCGGAGCAGCACATCATCCAGGACCTCCACGTGGTCACGAGCGACGGCGTGATCATCTTCGAGCCGCCGCGCTACAGCGAGGTGGTGACCGCGAACCTCCGGGTCGAGCCGTCGAGCAATGCCGTGAGGGAGGCGAGGGCCGAGCTCGAGCACCGGATGCAGCTGCTCGACGACCGCTACCCCTCGACGCCCGGCGGGCTCGCGGCGATGGTCGCCTACGGTCTCCCCTACTTCGAGCGCTTCGTGCCCGCGCAGTGGCGGCAGTACGAGCCGCGCGATCTGCGCGCGACCTCCGCAAACGGGCGGCCGGTCGGTGCGCTCGCGCCGGCAGAGCGCTTTCCGAGCGATCCGCACGGGCTGCTGCTCGAGGAGAACGAGATCGCCGTGCTCCTCCGGAGCGACTCGCCGGAGCGGATGGCGGACGGTTACGCGACGATCTTCGACGGGGCCGATTTCCTGCGAGGTCACGAGCCGCCGCAAGGGCTTTGCCGGCGGCGGCTACGACGGCGGCCCCGGGCTGCCGAAGCTGATGGCGAGCGCGGCGCAGATCCCCGGCGCCGACTCGATCCCCCACGGCGCCGAGCTCTTCCTCGGGTTCACCTCGACGCCGAAGGAGAAGTCGGGCCGGGAGCGGATCGTGAACCTCGAGACGCTCGGGTACGTCGACCTGGGGCCGAGCCAGTACTTCCGCCACGGGACGCATATGCACCTGTCGCACCTCTACGAGGACCTCGAGGCGTGGTACGGCCGCTCGTCGCATGCCGGCCGGGTCGCCTCGATGTTCCGGCCGGGGCTGAAGGTCGCCGAGGGAAAACAGACGCTCGCGGAGGGGCCGGCGCAGACCGAGAGCGCCGCCGACGTCGTGCGCGACGCCCATCACCACGGCCTCGTCGGGCACATCGGCTCGATCCAGCCCGCCTCGCGGCTCCAGCATCCGGTGGTCGGCCCCGACGGCGTCCACTACGGGATCGGAACCCCGATCGCGCACCGCGCCGACTTCAATACGCTCGACCGTCCGTTCGCATTCAGCTCCGATCCGGGGCGGGACGGGATGAAGGCAGGCGCGGCGGCCGGGCTGCACTTCGTCGTCTTCAATCCGACGAGCGACGACTTCCGCCGCAACCGCCTTGCGATGGACGGCCGGCTTCCCGGCCTCGCGGCGCTCCCGATCGGCGCCCGCTCGCCCCACATGGGGATCAACCACGTGATCCACGCCACGCACCGGCAGAACTTCCTCGTGCCGCCCCGGATCCACCGCTCGTTCCCGCTCTCCGAGCTGCCGGGCTGACGAACGCGAATCCCGTCGTTCGCCCAAAGTGACAGGTCCCGAAACCGCTATACCTGACCCCGCTCCTGGATGCCTCGTCCACCCCCGATTTGCAGGGCGTTTGCTGTTGCCCGAGCGCCGGGCTTGCGTTTTGTTCCGGCGGCGCTGCACTTCTGAGGCCGCACCTGATCCGGGCTTGAACCTGATCCCCGCTTGAACGCGGGCTACACGTGCTCGAGGCCGACGTAGTTCTCGGCCAAGGTGGTGGCGGCGGCGGTCGAGGTCGTGAGATAGCGCAGCTGGGAGAGCTGAAGCTCGCGGCCGAACTCGCCGGATTCGTGATCGCGGTGGAGCATCGACGTCATCCAGTACGAGAAGTGCTCGGCGCGCCAGACGCGACGCAGGCACGTCTGCGAATACGCGTCGAGCACGGCCGCGGCTGCCCGTCGAGTGCCACGCGACGATCGCCTCGGCGAGGGCCCTCACGTCGGCGATCGCGAGGTTGAGCCCCTTCGCGCCCGTCGGCGGAACGATGTGGGCGGCATCGCCTGCGAGGAAGAGGCTCCCGTGCTGCATCGGCTCGGTGACGAAGCTCCGCATCCCGGTCACGCCCTTCTCGAGCACCGGCCCCTCGGCGAGCGTCCAGCCGTCGATCCCCAGACGCGTCTGAAGCTCCGCCCAGATGCGTTCGTCGGGCCACTCCTCGATCTCCTCGTCGGGCCGGCACTGGATGTAGAGGCGCGAGAGCTCGGGCGAGCGGAGGCTCAGGAGCGCGAACCCGTGCTCGTGGTGCGCGTAGACGAGCTCGTCGTTCGAAGGTGCGACGGCGGCGAGGATCCCGAGCCAGCCGTAGGGATAGTCGCGCTCGTAGGTGCGCAGCACACCGGGCGGAATCGACGGCCGGCAGACGCCGTGGAAGCCGTCGCAGCCGGCGACCAGGTCGCATTCGAGCTCGTGCGCGGCGCCGGCGTGGGTGAAGCGAAGCCGCGGCCGGTCGGTTTCGATCTCCTCGACCGAGACCTCGTCGACCTCGAACAGGAGCTGCGACCCGGTGTCGAGCCTCGCCGCGATCAGATCCTTCACCACCTCGGTCTGCCCGTAGATCACGATCGAGCGCCCGCCCGCGAGCTCGCTCAGCGGGATCCGGTGCCGCTCACCGGCGAACTGGAGCTCGATCCCGTGGTGGACGATCCCCTCGCGCTGCATCCGCTCCCCCACGCCGGCCCCCACGAGCAGGTCGGCGGTCCCCTGCTCGAGAACGCCGGCGCGGATCCGGTGCTCGACGTACTCACGGCTGCGGTTCTCGAGGATCACCGACTCGATCCCCGCCTGCTCGAGCAGCCGCCCGAGCGTCGAGCCCGGCGGGGCCGGCGCCGACGATCCCGACCTGGGTGCGGATCACGCCGCAGGCCGCTCGAAGAGCGCGGCCTGGCCCTGACCGACCCCGACGCAGAGGGTCGCGAGCCCGTAGCGGCCGTCGCGGCGGCGCAACTCGTGCAGCAGCCCGACGACGAGCCGGGCGCCGCTCATCCCGAGCGGGTGGCCGATCGCGATCGCGCCGCCGTTCACGTTCACCCTCTCCGGGTCGAGGCCGAGCTCGCGGATCACGGCGAGGCTCTGCGACGCGAACGCCTCGTTCAGCTCGACAAGATCGAGCTCGGCCGCGTCGATCCCCTTGCGGGCGAGCAGCTTTCGAACCGCAGGCACCGGCCCGATCCCCATCACGCGCGGGTCGACGCCTGCGACCGCGCTTCCGGCGAACTCGCCGAGCGGCTCGACCCCGAGCGAACGGGCGCGCTCCTCGGAAGCGATCACGAGCGCGGCAGCCCCGTCGTTGATCCCGCTCGCATTCCCCGCCGTGACGGTGCCGCCGGAGCGGAAGATCGACTTCAGCGTCGCGAGCTTCTCGGCAGAGGTGTCGGGCCGCGGATGCTCGTCGCGCTCGAGCTCGCCTGCCGGGACGAGCTCGTCCGCGAATCGGCCGGCCTCCTGCGCGGCCGCCCAGCGACGCTGCGACTCGAGTGCGAAGGCGTCCTGGTCCTCGCGTGAGACATGCCAGCGATCGGCAACGTTCTCGCCGGTCTCCCCCATCGACTCGAGCGGGAACATCGCCTCGAGCCGCGGGTTCGGGAAGCGCCAGCCGAGCACCGTGTCGTAGAGCGTGCGGTCGCCCCGCGCCCAGGCGGCTTCGGGCTTCGCCATCGCGAGCGGAGCGCGTGTCATCGACTCGACGCCGCCCGCGACGAAGAGGTCGCCGTCGCCCGCCGCGATCGCGTGGCACGCGCCGACGATCGCCGAGAGCCCGGAGGCGCAGAGCCGGTTCACCGTCACTCCCGCGACCGAATCGGGCAGTCCAGCGAGGAGCGCACCCATCCGGGCCACGTTCCGGTTGTCCTCGCCGGCCTGGTTCGCGCAGCCGAACCAGACGTCTTCGATCTCGCCTGCCTCCACCCCGCTCCGCTCGACCGCCGCGCGGATCGCGAGGCCCGGCGAGATCGTCCGGCCGCACGCCGGAAAGCCCGCCCCCGAATCGCCCGACGGGCGTCCGCACCGCCGAGATCACGACGGCGCGGGTCATCCGGCGGCGTCTTCGTCGAGCACGCGCTGGGCGATCGCGAACGCCGAGTTCGCGGCGGGGACGCCGCAGTAGATCGCGCTCTGGAGCAGGATCTCCTTCAGCTCGTCCTCGGTGAGGCCGTTGCGCAGGGCGGCACGGAGATGCAGCTCGAGCTCGTCGTCACGGCCGAGTGCGATCAGAGCCGTCACCGTGATCGCGCTTCGCATCCGCCGGTCGAGACCGTCGCGCGACCAGATCTCGCCCCAGGCATAACGCGTGATCAGGTCCTGGAAATCCGCGGTGAACGGAGACGTCCGTTCGACGGCCCGATCGACATGCGCGTCGCCGAGCACCTCGCGGCGCACCTCCATCCCCCGGTCGTACCGGTCGTCGCTCACGTCACCGATTCCCGGTATCCCGCGAGCACGCGGTCGACGAACTGTCGCGGCCGATCCGAGGTACGTGGTCAGGATCGAAGATCGCGTCGACCTCGCTCCGCGCCCAGCGCGCCCGCGAGCCCGTCGCGGAGCGATCCGCCGGCAGCAGCGGCGCTCACGAGGCGCACGCGCCTCCTCGCGGCCCATCCGTTCGGAGAGCACGAGGACGGCGCGCTCGGCCATCACCGCACCCCCGTCGAGGTCGAGGTTCGCCCGCATCCTGGCTGCGTCGACCTCGAGCCCTTCGAGCACCTCGCGCATCGCAGGCGGCCGCCCCGCCGGCGAACATCAGCGCCTCCGAGAGCGCGCCCCATTCGGCGTGCCAGGCACCGGCCGACCGCTCGAGCTCCCCGGGAAGCCCGCCGACGAGAACGCCCGAGGCCGCGGCGGCCCGCCGCGCGCATGCCGAGGCGATCGCCGATCCGACCGGATTGCGCTTCTGCGGCATCGTCGAGGAGCCGCCGGCACCCGCCGGCTCGCGCACCTCGCCCACCTCCGTCTGCCCGAGCAGCGCCACGTCGAGGCCGATCTTCGCGCAAACGCCCGCCGCGACCGCGAGCGCCGAGCCGAGCACCGCCACGCGGGAACGGTCGGAATGCCACGGCAGCTCGGGCTCGAAGAGATCGAGCTCCTCCGCGAACTGCCGCGAGACGGCGAGCCCGTCCGGCCCGAGCGCCGCGAGCGTCCCTGCCGCGCCGCCGAGCTGCGCCGGGAGCCGTGACCCCCCACACGTGCTCGCGCGCCGTCATGATCGCGGCCAGCCAGCCGGCCGCCTTCAGCCCGAACGTGGTCGGAACCGCCTGTCGGAGGAGCGTCCGCGCCGCCATCGGTGTCTCCCGGTGCGCCTCGGCGAGGGCTGCGCAGGCGGCGGCGAGGCCGTCGAGCTCCTCCAGGATCAGCTCGACCGCACGCCGGCTGACGAGCATCGCGGCGGTGTCGACGATGTCCTGGCTCGTGGCGCCGAAATGGACGAACTCCGCCGCCTCGCCGCCGACGGCCGCGCGGAGCGCCCGGACGAGGGGCTCCGCCGGATTCCCCGCCGACCGCCCCGACGCCACGATCGCCTCGACGTCGAACCGCTCGACCACGCACGCCTCGGCGATCGGACCGGCCAGGTGCGCCGGGATCACGCCGACGATCGCCTCGGCATTCGCGAGCGCGCGCTCGGCCTCGAGCATCGCCTCGAACCATGCCCGGTCGGACACCGCGGCGCGCAACGCCGCAGGCACGAAGATCGCATCGAACGTCATGGCCCGAAGAACACCGTCTCGCCGTCGCCCTGGAGCCGGATGTCGAACCGGAGCGAGCCGTCCGGCTCTGCGGCGGCGACGAGAGTCGCGCGACGGACCGGATCGAGAGCCGAGAGCACCGGCGTCCGCCGGCGCGTCGGGAAGTAGAGACGGGTCGCGACACGCTTCAGGAGCCCCCGCGCGAACACCCCCACCTCGAAGAAGGGCGCACGCTCCGGCCTGACGACGACGAAGGCGAATCGCCCACCGTCCCGGGTATCGCAGCGGGCGAAGCCCGACCCCGTCCTGCCAGAGCTCGACGACCGCGTCGAGAACGCCTTCGCCCGCGCCGTCGAGCACGCGACCGTGGAGGCGGATCGCCCCGGGCGTGCCGGCCGGAACGAGCTCCGCCCCGAACGAATCCGAGATCCCGATGTGCAGGAACGGCCCGATCGTCTGGGACGGCGTGGGCGCGGTCATCCGGCGTCCTCGAACGGCGTCGCCCGCGCGCCGCGCAGGACGATGTCGAAGCGAAACCCGAGGGCGGTGTCGGGCACGGTCGTCTCCAGGTCGAACCGCGAGATCAGCCGCTCGCGCGCCGCCGGATCGCGCACCGAGCCGAAGATCGGGTCGAACGGGAAGAGCGGATCACCCGGGAAGTACATCTGCGTCACGAGCCGCTGGGAGAACGCCCGCCCGAAGAGGGAGAAGTGGATGTGCGCCGGCCGCCAGGCGTTCGGGTGGTTGCCCCACGGGTAGGCGCCCGGCTTGATCGTGACGAACCGGTAGCGGCCGTCGGAGTCGGTGAGGCACCGTCCGCCGCCGTCGAAGTTCGGATCGAGCGGCGCCTCGTGGCTGTCGCTCTCGTGCCGGTAGCGCCCTGCCGCGTTCGCCTGCCAGATCTCGATCAGCGAGTCGCGCACCGGGCGGCCGTCCTCCTCGACGACTCGCCCGCTGACGACGATCAGCTGGCCCAGCGGCCGCCCGTCGTGGCGGATCGTGAGGTCGGAATCGGCCGGGTCGACGCGCACGTGCCCGTACACCGGCTCGGAGGGATCGCCCTCGTCGGGCAGCGGCAGCAGCGGCTCGAGCGGCGCCCGCAGCCGGGTCGAGACATACGGCTCCCACAGGTAGGGCGGGTCGAGCTCGTCCATCACGCGGCATTCTCCTCGGCGAGCGTCCTGAACGAGCGGAGCGCCTCGAGCTCGGCCGCCGTCGGCGGCTCGCCCGCGCGCACGTCGGCTCCGACGCGCAGCTCCCAGCCGGTCGCGGCCTGCGCGGCCTCGAGCTCGACCCCGGGATGCAGCGCGGTCAGCGTCAGCTCGCACGTCTCCGGATCGGGCTCGAGCACGCCGAGATCGGTGATCACCGCCGTCACCCCGGCGCCCGAGAACCCGAGCGCCTCGCGGCTCCCCGGCCCGTCGCCGAAGCCGACGGTCGAGCGAAAGTCGAGCTGCTCCACGAACGTCCGCGGCGACTGCCGCAGCATCACGTAGGTCTCCTTGCACGAGGCCGCGATCTCGGGCGCCCCGCCGCCGCCGGGGAGCCGGACCGACGGCCTTTCGTAGTCGCCGATCACGGTGCTGTTCAGGTTGCCGAACCGGTCGATCTGGGCGGCGCCGAGGAAGCCGACGTCGATCCGTCCGGCCTGGAGCCAGTAGGCGAAGATCTCGGGCACCGAGACGACCGCGTCCGCGGTCTCCGCCAGCTCGCCGTCGCCGATCGAGAGCGGCAGCTGCCGCGGCTTCGCACCGATCGTGCCGCTCTCGTAGACGAGCACGCAGCCCGGGCGCATGCGTGCGCCGCGCCAGGTTCGCGGCCCGGCTCGGCGAGCCGATGCCGACGAAGACGATCTGCCCGTCGCGCAGCCGCCGCGCGGCCGCCACGACCATCATCTCCTCGGCCGTGTAGTTCATACGGCTGCCCCGCTCGCGGCGAGGCTCCGCGGTACTCCTCGATCCCGGAGGTCTCGAGGACGTGCCGCGCCATCCAGGCCGCGAACCGCTCGCGGTCGCGGCTGATCGCGTCCCACTCGACGTAGAAGGCGTTGTCGCGGTCGTAGTAGCCGTGGGCGTATGACGGATGGGCGCCGTGCGGGGCGACCGCGACCGCCGTGATCGCCCAGCCCGGCAGCACGACCCCGCCGGGACGCAGCTCGAGCTCCTCGACGATCTCCTCGACGGTCACGAGCGAGCGGCGCGAGCGCCAGCACGACCTCCTTCTGGACGCCCGGTGATCCCCCAGAGCTGGACGTTGCCGTGCCGGTCGGCCTGCTGGGCATGGATGATCCCGACGTCGGGCCGGAGCGCCGGAACGGCGGAGAGCTCCTCGCCGGTGAACGGGCATTCGATCGCCGCCACCCGCGTCCTGCGCGGCAAGGTCGGTTCCGCGGTAGCCCCGCAGCACGGCGAACGGCAGGTTCGCCGCGCCCGCCGCGTAGGCCGCAGCCATCCCGGCGTGCGAGTGCTCCTCGAGCTCGAGCGGAGCCGGCCAGTCGTGCTCGACCGCGTCGCGGAAGCGGTGCAGCGAGCCGACGCCGGGATTCCCGCCCCACGAGAAGACGAGCTTCCGGGCGCAGCCGGCGCCGATCAGCTGGTCGTAGATCACGTCGGGCGTCATCCGGACGAGCGTCAGCTCCCGCCGGCCCTGCCGCACGAGCTCGTGCCCGGCCGCGTGCGGGATCAGATGCGTGAACCCCTCGAGCGCGACGGTCTGCCCGTCCGCGACGAGAGACGAGACCGCATCGGCCAGGCTCAGGATCTCTGCCACGTCCGCCTTTCGCTCAGAACGGGAAGGGGTGGGTGCCGCTCTGGACGGTGATCCAGCGGAGCTCGGTGAACTCGTCGACGACGGCCTGGCCGCCGAAGCGCCCGAAGCCCGAGTCCTTCACTCCGCCGAACGGCATCTGCGGCTCGTCGCCGACCGGCTGGTCGTTGACGTGGACGATCCCCGCCTCGAGCTGCTGCGCGAGCGCGAAGCCGCGGTCGGGATTCGGAGGTGATGATCCCCGACGAGAGGCCGTAGCTTGTTGCGTTCGCGCGCTCGACGGCCTCCTCGGGACTGTCGACCACCTCGATCGACGCCACCGGCCCGAACGTCTCGTGCGTGGCGAGCTCCGAGTCGGCCGGGACGTCGGTGATGAGCGTCGCCTGGTAGCACGGCCCGACCGCCGCCCCGCCGGCGAGAACCTTCGCGCCGGCCGCGACCGCGTCGTCGACCCGCTTCTTCACCATCGCGACCGCGCCCTCGTTGATCAGCGGGCCGATGATCGTGTCCGGCTCCTTCGGATCGCCGGCCTTCAGGCCGGACGCCTTGGCGGCGAGCCGGGAGGTGAACTCGTCGGCGATCCCGCGCTCGACGATGATCCGCCGCGCCGACATGCAGATCTGCCCCTGGTGGAGGTAGGCGCCGAAGGCCGCGGCCGAGACCGCGTAGTCGAGGTCGGCGTCCGCGAGCACGATCAGCGGATTCGAGCCGCCGAGCTCGAGCACGACGCGCTTCAGGTGGCCTCCCGCAGCCTCGGCGAGCTTCCGGCCGGTCGCGGTCGAGCCGGTGAAGTTGATCCGCCGGACGGCCGGGTTCTCGACGAGCTCGTCACCGATCTCGCCGGCCTCGCCGGGCGCGTGGGTGACGATGTTCAGCGCGCCGGCGGGCAGACCCGCCTCGGCGAAGATCTCGCCCCAGAGAAGGCCGCCGGCATACGGCGACCACTCGGACGGCTTCAGGACGACGGTGTTCCCGAGCGCGAGCGGCGCCGCGATCGACCGCGCCGACAGGATCAGCGCGGCGTTCCACGGCGCGATCGCGCCGACGACGCCGACCGGCTTGCGGATCCCCATCGCGAGCGTGCCCGGGTGGTCGGAGGGGATCACCTGCCCGAGCGGCGCGTAGGCGAGCGCGGCGGCCTGGCGGAAGAGCCCGGGCACGAAGCCCATCTGGAACATCCCGAACCCGAACGTGCAGCCCGTCTCGCGCGCGAGCCACGAGACGACCTCGTCGCGCCGGCGCTCGAGGATGTCGGCCGCGGCGAGGAACACGCGCTGGCGCTCGGCCGGCACGGTGGCCGCCCAGCCGGGCGCCGCAGCCGCAGCGGCGGCCACCGCCGCGGCTGCCTCGACCCGCGTTCCGGCCGCGACGTAGCGCGACCCGCTCGCCCGTGAACGGGTCCGTGTCCTCGAACGCGCCGCCGTTTTCGACCCACTCGCCCCCGATGAAGTGCTTCAGCTCGGGGACACCGGTTTCAATCGCTGTCACGTGCGCTCCTTTCGCTCAGCCCATTCGTTGGGGACATTCAACTGCACGCCGCGCAACTGGTGGCCGACCGGCAGGAGCTGGATCCCGTAGCGGTCGCGCACCGTCCCCCAGAGCCCGCGCGGCAGGAACAGGGCAAACAGGATCGCGGTGATCCCGAGCCCGACGAAATACCAGACGCCGTTGTTCTGAAATGGTTCTGGATCAGGAACAGCACGATCGCGCCGATGATCGGCCCCTCGAACGTGCCGAGCCCGCCGACGAGCACCATGAAGATCATGAAGGCGGTGTAGTTCACGCCGAACACCGAGCCCGGCTCGATGAAGAGCGTGTTCGCGAGGATCAGCGCGCCCGCCGCCGCCGCAGCCCGCCCCTGCGAGCACGAACAGCACCCGCTTGCCGGCGACGACCCGCACGCCGACCGACGCCGCGGCCTGCTCGTCGTCGCGGATCGCCTGGAACGAGGCGCCGAGCCGGCTTCGCAGCAGCACGAACAGCACGCCCAGGAAGAACGCCGTCATCCCGAGCGTCAGCCAGTAGGTGTAGGACTGGCGCGCCTCGGGCGAGTAGTAGTTGAGCGCGATCAGCGAGGTGCCCGTCCCGGCCCCGAGCGAGGAGTCGAACGAGACGAGGATCGCCGCCACCTCGGCGAGCACCCACATCCCGATCGCGAACTGCGCGCCGCGGAAGCGCAGCACGAGGAACGAGACGGGGATCGAGATCGCGCCGCAGAAGAGCGTCGCGACGATCATCGCCTGGTAGGGGCTCATCCCGTGGTTCACGAGCCAGACCGTGCCGTAGGCGCCGAGGCCGATGAAGCCCTGCTGGCCGATCGAGACGAGGCCGCCGTAGCCGGCGAGCGCGTTCCACATCGCGGCGAGCAGCACCAGGATCAGCAGCGAGGTCAGCTTCTCGGTCGCGTTCTGCGACAGCGCCACCGGGACGAAGATCAGCGCCACCACGAACAGGCCGAAGCCGCTCGTGAAGCCGGCCGAGAGGCGCGTCCAGCGCTGATCGCATGGCCTCCGTCGAGCCCACGGCTCGTCATGCCGTCGCCGTCCTCAGCCGGAAGATCCCGCCGCGCGGCGAGGCGAGCACCGCCAGGAACACGAGGTGCCCGGCGAGCACGAAGTACTGCGGGTCGATCTGCGCGCCGATCGTCTGGGCGACGCCGAGCACGATCCCGCCGGCGAGCGTTCCCCAGAGCGAGCCGAAGCCGCCGATCACGACGGCCTCGAAGGCGAAGATCAGGAGCGTCGGCCCGGTGAACGGGTCGAACGAGGAGCGGATCCCGAGGAACATCCCGGCCACGGCGGCGGTGGCCACGGCGATCGCGGTCGCGCGCGCATAGACGGCGCGCGAGTCGATCCCGACGAGCTCGGCGGTGTCGGGATCCTGCGCCGTCGCACGCATCTGGCGGCCCTGCTGGGTTCGCGAGAGGAAGAGCTGCAGCCCTCCGAGCGTCGCGATCGAGGTCGCGAGGATCAGCGCCCCGATCGCCGAGATCGAGATCTCGTTCGTGATCTGCCAGCTGTCGGTCGCGATCTGCCCGGCCTGCCCGCCGAGCGAGCGGACGTCCGGCGAGAACTTCTCGAGCAGCAGGTTCTGGATCACGATCGAGAGGCCGAACGTCGCGAGGAGGGGCACGAGCATCCCCGACCGGAGCGAGCGGTCGAGCACGGTCCGCTGCAGCCCGTAACCGAGGACGAGCATCACCGGCAGCACCGGCACGAGCGCGAGGAACGGCGTCGTGTTCCAGTGGTCGAGCACGACGTAGATCAGGTAGGCGCCGAGCACGGCGATGTCGCCGTGGGCGAGGTTCACGATCCGCATCACGCCGAACATCAGCGCGAGCCCGCAGGCGAGCATCGCGTAGAACCCGCCGAGCAGCACGCCCTGAACGACCGCGTTCACCCAGGTCATGCTCGGGCTCCCGTGCAGGCCGAAGTAGGCCTCGGTGATCTGCTCGCGGGTCAGCTCCTTGCCGGTGCCCTCGAGCACGAGCCGGCCCTCGAGCATGCAGGCCACCCGCGTGGCGACCGACGTCGCGCGCGTGAGGTCCTGCTCGACGAGCACGATCGTCGTCGCCCCGGCTACGAGCGTCTCGAGCGAGCGGTAGACCGCCTCGACGGCGATCGGCGCGAGGCCGAGCGAGACCTCGTCGAGCAGAAGCAGCCGCGGATTCGCCATCAGCGCGCGGCCGATCGCCGTCGCCTGCTGCTCGCCGCCGGAGAGCGCCGCCGCCCGCCGGTTGCGGAGCGGCTCGAGCAGCGGAAACGCCTCGACCACGGTGTCGACCGTCCAGCGCCCGCCGCGCGAGCGCTGGCGGCCGACGAGCAGGTTCTCCTCCACGGTCAGCTCGGGAAAGAGCCGCCGCCCCTCGGGGACGAGCGAGATCCCCATCCGCACCCGGTCGTGAGCCGCGGATGCGCGTGATCTCGGCGCCGTCGAAGACGACCCGCCCGGCCGCCGGCCTGTGCGCCCCGGCGATCGTCCGCAGGAGCGTCGTCTTCCCTGCCCCGTTCGCTCCGACGAGGGCGACCGTCTCGCCCTCGGCCACCGAGAGCGAGACTCCGCGCACCGCGGGCAGCAATCCGTGCCGGGCCTCGATCCCTTCGAGCGAGAGCAGGCTCATCCCGGCACGCCTCCGAGGTACGCGTCGACGACGGCCGCGTCACGCATCACCGCGCCCGGCTCGCCGTCTGCGATCACCCGGCCCGCGTCGAGACAGACGAGACGCTCGACGATCTGCACGAGCACCCGGACGATGTGCTCGATCCAGACGATCGCGACGCCCTGCGCCCGCACCTGGCGGATCGTCTCGACGAGCTCGTCGGCCTCGGCGTCGGTGAGCCCCGCCCCGATCTCGTCGAGCAGGAGCACCACCGGATTCGTCCCGAGCGCGCGTGCGAGCTCGAGCTTCTTGCGGTCGAGGAGGCCGAGGCTCTCGGCCCGGCGGTTTGCGAGCCCGGTCAGGGCGCACAGCTCGAGCACCTCGATGCAGCGGGCGTACGCGGCCTGGCCGCGCAGGCCGCCGCCCGTCGCGCTTCCGACGTAGACGTTCTCGAACACCGTCATGTCGCCGAACGGCTTCGGCACCTGGTGGGCGCGGCCGATCCCGAGCCGGCAGCGCCGGCTCACACCCGAGCGCGTCACGTCCTGCGCCGCGGAACGCCACCGACCCCTCCGACGGCCGGAGCGCTCCCGAGAGGATGTTCAGGAGCGTCGTCTTGCCGGCGCCGTTGGGGCCGACGATGCCGATCGCATCGCCGGCCCCGACTGCGAAATCCACGCCGTCGAGGACGACCAGCGCACCGAAGCGCCTGTGGATCCCGGCGGCGGCAAGGATCGGTTTTGCCTCCGACCCCGCCATGCTCGCGAGTCTAGGAGTTGTAGGGCTTCAGCTTCGCCTGGATCGGGACGTTGTGGTCGTCGGTGTGCTCGCAGAAGACCCACTCGTAGGGGAACGGGCCGCTCTTGCGCCTTGATCCACTGGCCGCCCGGGATCGGCGTCTGCACGACGTTCGGCACGGGCCCCTTGCTCCAGTGGAGCTGCCCGACCGGCGTCATCACGTTCAGCGTCTTCATCGCATTCGCGACCGCGGTCTTGTCCTTCGGGTTGCCGCTCGCCTTGAGCGCGGCGACGCCGACGTCGAAGAGCGCGAGGCTCGGGCCCATCTGCTGGTTCCACTGCTTGTGGCTCTGGTTCGTGTAGCCGGCGGCGAGCGCCTTGTTCGAGATCCCGGTGAGCGGCGAGTGGTACGGCCACGTCGGGCCCCAGTAGGCGCCGCTTGCGAGGTTGTAGCCGAGCTTCCCGAGCGCCGAGACCTGCGAGGCGAACAATCCCGTTTTCGCAATCTGGGCGATCTTGACCTGCTTCGTCAGCCCCTGCTGGGCAGCCTGCCGCCAGAAGGTCGCGAAGTCGGGCGGGATCGGGAACGTGTTGAAGATCTGGATCCCGGCCTGCTTGAACTTCGTGATCTGCGCCGTGTAGTCGGTCGTCCCGTCCGTGTAGGCGCCGGGGTCGATGATCTTGTAGCCGGCCTTCTCGAGCAGCGGCCCGAGCGCGCCGCGGATCGCGTTCCCGTCCGCGTCGTTCGGCCACATCACGCCGACGACCTTGTTCGTCGGACCTGCGGCCAGAGATGCGTGTAGGTGTCGAAGAAGTTCTGGACACCGAAGCAGAAGTGGTAGGTGAAGCGGAACGGCGAGGGCTTGCCCGGGCTTCGCGCCGCGGCCGAAGTACCAGGCCTCCCACGGGACGACGGTCGAGATGCACGGCACGCCGGCCGCCTCGCACGCATCGGAGACCGGGTTCACGACCTCCGGCGTCGAGGTGGTGAGCATCAGGTCGACGCTCTCGGAATGGATCAGGTCGCTCGCGACCTGGGCGGCCACACTCGGCGTCGACTGGGCGTCCTTGTCGATCACCTGCACCGCGTACTTCGTCCCGCCGATCGTCAGGCCGCCGGCAAGCGCCTTCTTCGCGAGGCCGAGGACGTAGGGATCGGGCTCTCCGAAACCCGACGCCGGACCGGTCAGCGGGCTCACGAATCCGATCTTGATCGTCTGGTCGTCCTCCGAGACCCGCGGCGCCGCCCAGATCTGGGGTGCTGTCCCGCCTGCGACGGCGAGACCGCCCGCCCCGACTCCCGCGCGCTTCAGCAGCTCGCGCCTCGAGATTGCTCTTCCTTCAGCCATGGATCCTCCTGCTAGCCGCTTGCGTGTCGACCAGGCCGAAACCTGGCCCCGGTTGGTCGTTCACCAGGCCTGAGACTCCTGATTCCGCTTGGGAGTTGGCAAAAACACGGCGCAAAGCTACGCTGGTCTCATCCCACTTGTCAAGACGCTGTCCCGACTAGCGGGACACCACCAGGATGGTCACCCGGATCCGCGAGCAAGGTCATTCGCAGTCGCTCGAACGCGGCCTCGCGATCCTGTCGGCGTTCACGAGCACCCGGCCGCTCTTCGGCGTGAGCGAGCTCGCCCGTGAGGTCGGCCTCAGCCGCTCGAGCACCCACCGCTACATCGCGACTCTGGCGGCGCTCGGCTACCTGGAGCAGGACCGCTCGACCCGCCGCTACCGGCTCGGGCCGCGCGTGCTCGATCTCGGGTTCTCGGCGATCAACTCGATGGAGCTCCGGCAGATCGCCGCGCCGAACCTCCAGGAGCTCTCGGACACCACCGGCCACACCGTGAACCTGGGCGTGCTCGACGGTGTCGACATCGTCTACATCGACCGCTGCCGGAGCGCCAGCCACGGCCAGCGTGAGATCGACCTGAACCTCCACGTCGGCTCACGGCTTCCGGCCTACTGCACCTCGATGGGCAAGGTGCTCCTTGCCGACCTCGAGGCCGGGGAGCTCGAGGCGCGGCTCGACTCGACCGAGCTGACGAAGCGAGGCCCGAACACGATCACGGCCCGAGACCGCCTGCTCGAGGAGCTCGAACAGGTGCGTGCCCGCGAGCTCGCCGTCAACAACGAAGAGCTTGCCTACGGGCTCCGCTCGATCGCCGTGCCGGTTCGCGGCCAGGAGGGGACGGTCGTGGCCGCGATCAACCTCGCCGTCCACCGCTCGCTCGTCTCGATGGAGGATCTCGTGGTGCGGCTCGCCCCCAGGCTGAAGGCGACGGCACGCGAGATCTCGACCAGGATCGGCTACCGCCCGGGCCTGTAGCAACCGGCTATCGTCCAGACATGGCTGTCGCAGCCGGACACCGCGAGCAGCTTCTTCTCGGAGGCCGATGGGTCGAGGCGGCAGCCGGCGAGCGGTTCGAGGTCACCGACCCGGCGACCGGAGAGCCGGTCGGCTCCGTCCCCGACGCCGGCCGTGCGGACGTGGAAGCGGCGATCGACGCGGCCGCAGCCGCACTCGAGGGCTGGCGCTCGCTCGCTGCGATCGAGCGTGGCCGGATCCTGCGCCGGGCCGCCGAGCTGATGCGCGAGCGCAAGGACGAGATCGGTGCGGTGATGACGGCCGAGCAGGGCAAGCCGCTCGCCGAGGCAGTCGGCGAGGTCGACTATGCCGCGGGCTTCCTCGAATGGTTCTCCGGCGAGGCCGAGCGCGTCTACGGCCAGGTTGTCCCCGCGGCGAACGCCGCGAACCGCGTGCTCGTGCTGCGCCAGCCGGTCGGGGTGACGGCGGCGATCACGCCGTGGAACTTCCCCGCGGCGATGATGACCCGCAAGCTGGGGCCGGCGATGGCGGCGGGCTGCACGAGCGTGGTCAAGCCGGCGAGCGCGACTCCACTGACCGCGGCGCTGGTGCTCCGCGCGATCGAAGACGCCGGCGCACCTCCGGGCGTCGTGAACCTCGTCACGTCCCGCTCCGCCGGAATGGTCGCCGAGACCCTCTTCGGAGACCCGCGCGTCCGCAAGGTCTCGTTCACGGGCTCGACCGAGATCGGCAAGGAGCTGATCCGCATGTCTGCCGGCCAGGTCAAGCGGCTCTCGCTCGAGCTCGGCGGCCACGCGCCCTACATCATCTTCGACGACGCACCGCTCGAGGAGGCGGTCTCCGGGCTCGTCGCGTCGAAGTTCCGGAACGCCGGCCAGACCTGTGTCTGTGCCAACCGAGCCTTCGTCCAGCGTGGGATCTACGAGCAGGTGGTCGAGCTCCTGACCGAGAAGACGAGGGCGCTCACGGTCGGGCCGGGCACCCAGCCCGGCGTGGCGATCGGGCCGCTGATCGACAGCCGCGCCGTCGACAAGGTCGACGAGCACGTTCGCGACGCGGTCGGCCGCGGCGCCCGTCTGACGACGGGAGGGACGAGGCTCTCGGGAAACGGCTACGAGAGTGGATCGTTCTACGAGCCGACGGTCGTCGCCGACGTGACGCGGGAGATGCTGATCTCGCACGAGGAGACCTTCGGCCCGGTCGCGGCCGTTGCGCCCTTCGACACCGAGGACGAAGCGATCCGGCTCGCGAACGACACGGAGTTCGGCCTCGCGGCCTACTTCCACACCCGCGACTACGCGCGCCTGTTCCGGGTTGCCGAGCGCCTCGAGTACGGGATCGTCGGCGCGAACTCGGGGGCGATCAGCTCGCCGAACGTCCCCTTCGGCGGGGTCAAGGAGTCCGGCTACGGCCGCGAGGGCGGCGACTTCGGGATCGACGAGTACCTGGACGTGAAATACGTGCTCGTCGCCGGCGTCGACTGAAAGCACATGGAGCTCGACTACGCCCGCGACCTCGGCGATCCCGGCGAGTTCCCGTACACGCGCGGGATCCACGCGACGATGTATCGCGGGCGGCTCTGGACGATGCGTCAGTTCGCGGGGTTCGGAACGGCCGAGGAGACGAACGAGCGTTTCCGCTATCTCCTGGCGCACGGCCAGACCGGCCTCTCGACTGCGTTCGACATGCCGACGCTGATGGGCTACGACTCCGACCACCCCCGCTCGCTCGGCGAGGTCGGGCGCGAAGGCGTGGCGGTCGACTCGCTCGAGGACATGCGTGCGCTCTTCTCCGGGATCCCGCTCGGCGAGATCTCGACCTCGATGACGATCAACTCGCCGGCGGCGATCCTGCTCGCGTTCTACACCTGCGTCGGCGACGACCAGGGCGTCCCGCGCGATCGGCTGCGCGGCACCGTGCAGACCGACATCCTCAAGGAGTACATCGCGCAGAAGGAGTTCATCTTCCCGCCGCGCGCCTCGATGCGGCTCGTCACGGACATGCTCGAATGGGCAACCGCCGAGCTGCCGCGACTCAACCCGATCTCGATCTCCGGCTACCACATCCGCGAGGCCGGATCGACTGCGGCACAGGAGCTCGCCTTCACGCTCGCGAACGGTTTCACCTACGTCGAGGCGGCGCTGGAACGCGGCCTCGCGATCGACGAGTTCGCGCCCCGGCTCTCGTTCTTCTTCAACGCGCACCTCGACTTCTTCGAGGAGATTGCCAAGTACCGAGCCGCCCGGCGGATCTGGGCGCGGGTGCTCCGCGAACGCTACGGCGCGCGTGACCCGCGTTCGCTGCACATGCGCTTCCACGCGCAGACCGCCGGCGTCTCGCTGACGGCCCAGCAGCCGGAGGTGAACATCGTCCGGACGGCGATCGAGGCGCTTGCGGCGGTCATCGGCGGGACGCAGTCGCTGCATACGAACTCCTACGACGAGGCACTTGCGCTGCCGGGTGAAGACGCCGTTCGGATCGCGCTGCGGACGCAGCAGGTGATCGCTCACGAGAGCGAGGTGACGGCGACCGCCGACCCCCTCGGAGGCTCCTTCCACGTCGAGGCGCTCACAGACGAGCTCGAACGCCAGGCGTACGGGTACTTCGAGCGGATCGACGCGCTCGGCGGGGTGATCCCGGCGATCGAAAAGAGCTTCTTCCAGTCGGAGATCGCGGACGCGGCGTTCCGCGTGCAGGCGGAGGTCGAGCGGGGCGAGCGGATCGTCGTCGGCGTGAACCGGTTCGCGGATCCCGCAGGCTCCGAGCCGCCGCTGCACCGATCGGACCCGGCCCTCGAGCAGAAGCAGATCGAGCGGGTGGAGGCACACCGGGCGCGACGGTCTCATTCCGCGGCAGCCGGCGCACTCGAGACGCTTCGCGCCGAGGCCGCCACCGACGCGAACCTGATGCCGGCGATCATCGACGCCGCCCGCGCCGGCGTAACGGTCGGCGAGATGTGCGACGGCCTCCGCGAGGTCTGGGGCACCTGGCGGGAGACACCGAGCTTCTGAGAGTCGATCTCTGCGGCAAATCCACGGCGGTGCGGCGGGCGTACTATTCACCGCGCATGAAGAAACGCCGGCCGGCATCCGCGATCGTCGTTATCGCGCTGCTCGCGCTGATCGCGTCTGCAGGCATCCTGGCCGGCGCGGAGACTTCGGGGGCCGCGGTCTCCTCGACGCTCTACGCCGGGTTCGACGCCGACGGGTTCATCCACCTGAGCTTCGCCGACGGAACGATGATCGGCACCCCGAGCCCGCCGGGCAGCCTCGTCCCGGCCGGTACCTACTCGATCGTCGTCAACAACAACGGCCTGGACGATTCCGGCAACGACCACTACTTCCAGCTCACGGGCCCGGGAGTGAACCTGTCGGTCGGCACGAATCTCTACGACACGACGACCTGGACCGCGACCTTCCAGCCGAGCTCGACCTACGTCTACAGCGACATGCTCAACCCGACGACGATCCGCGAGGTATTCGGCACGCCCGGCTCCGGCGCGGGCACCGCGACCCCGACCTCGAGCACCGTCACGACGACGCCGGGGGCCCCGACGGGCGGCAAGTCGCCGACGAAGCCGACCTCGAACAACCCGGTCGGCAGCGCGATCGTCCCGTTCCGCGGCGACCTCGCGGGCTCGGTCAGCTCGAAAGGCGCGCTCTCGCTCACCGAGAAGGGGAAGAAGGTGGCGACGCTCGTGACGGGGCGCTACAAGATCGTCGTCGCCGACCACTCGAAGAAGAGCGGTTTCAACATCCAGGAGATCCGCGAGAGCGGCACGGTCGTCACCGGTACGACCTTCGTCGGCAGCCACAGCGTCACGTTGAACCTGAGGCCGGGCCAGTGGTTCTTCTATCCCAGCTTCGTCGGCAAGAAGACGTATTTCGTCGTCGTCTCGTCCTCGAGCTAGCCCCGCCGCGCGCCTTCCGCGTTTTCCCTCGTTCAAGCGATCCGTCGGCGACGTGAAGAGCCGATGCAGAGTCAGATGCTGCGTCGCCTGCGCCTGCTCGCCGGCCTGCTCGGGATGTCGTGTGCGCTCGCCGCGTTCTTGGTCTCGCCGGCGGGTCCTCCGATTCGAGACACTCGTCGGGACAGAGCGGGTCCGCCGCGGTCGACCTCGGCGTCCTCGAGCAACTGAACGAGATCCGCACGGCGCACCACCTGGTTCCGCTGACACCGAGCCCTGACCTGAGTGCGGCGGCGGCGCTCCACTCGCGCGACATGCTCGCAAACGGCTTCTTCGACCACGACTCCGCTGACGGTCAGGTCTTCTGGAAGCGGATCCAGGCGTTCTATCCCGAGGCCGGCTTCAGCTACTGGTCGGTGGCCGAGAACCTCTTCTGGACGAGTGGCCCAGCGAGCGCCGACTGCGAGCATGAAGGCCTGGATGGCGAGCCCGCCCCACCGGGCGAACATCCTCAACCCTGCCTGGCGCGAGATCGGCATCTCCTCGATCACCTCCGCCGATGCCCCCGGGACCTTCGGCAACCGAGACGCGACCGTGATCACGACGGACTTCGGCGTCCGCCGCTAGCGATTCCCTGCGAGAACGCTCCCGAAGGCTCGAATACGCCGACGGCCGGGAAAACAACACGCACCGAGCACGGCGGCGCTTTCGTCCACCGCCTCCACTGACCTTCGGCTCCGGCCTTGCGGCCTTCACCTCGAGTCCCTGGAGACCGCTTCGACCTACTCGCGCTCCGTGCTCGGTGCAGGCGGCACACTAGCCCTTCGGGGAGGGCGCGCAACGACCGGCAAGGGGAAAATGATGCTCGCAGCGCGAAAAATCCGGACCGAGTTTGGCTTCGTTGCGGCCCGGGAACTTCTTACGTTGCTCTAAGCTCCCGGGCGCAGACTCCCCGGGTTCCAGTTACCGGGCCTAGCGAGGGAGAGACGATGCTTCGGATCTGCGACCACCCAGATTGCAACACCCTCACACTCGGCACGCTGTGCGCCGCGCACGAGCAGGCACCCGAGGCGACCGTGCGGTTCCCGCGGGGCCGGCCGTTCCCGGCCTGGCCGAAGCGGACGAAGCACGAGACGTTCGCGCTCGAATCCCCCGAGCTGACCCCGGCCCCGGCCGTATCCTTCGGAGGTGGAACGGCGCTCTAAGACGACAGCCTCCGCGGCGCTGGGCTGTGCCGTCCTCAGCTGGATCGCGGCATCCGCGCTCGCAGGCAGCGCGGGCGGTGCCGTGGTGGGCGGTCCCATTGCGACGGTGATGCCGAGCGTGATCGGCACCGCGGCGGCCGGGAAGCGCCTGACCGGCCTCTCGGGGAGCTGGGGAGGCTTCGGTGCGATCACCTACCGCTTCCAGTGGTACCGCTGCAACGCCGCCGGGGCGAACTGCCTGTCGATCTACGGCGCGACGTCACCGACGGTGGCGCTCGGGACGAAGGACATCGGGAAGACGCTCGGCCTGACCGTCTCGGCGTCCGACTCGACGGGAACCACCTCGGCGTACGCGAGCCTCGTCGGCCCGATCGCACCGAAGCGGCCGCTGCTCGAGTCGACCGCGCAACCCGTAGCGACGGGGCCGCCCGTCGAGGGCAAGACCGTCGAGGTGACGACAGGGACCTGGAGCCCCGTTCCGGCCAACCTCAGCTACGCCTGGGAGCGCTGCAACGCCAACGGCCGCGCGTGCGCCGCGATCGCGCATGCCACCTCGAGCCTGTACACGATCGGCAGCGCGGACCTCGGTCACGCACTCCTCGCCGTCGTGCAGGCGTCGAACGGCTCGGTGATCCAGAACGCATTCAGCACCGCGACGCCGGCGGTGGTCGACCGTTCGGTCAGGGGCCCCTCGTCGACGATCGGCCCGGCGGTCTCCGGCCCGCCGGAGGCCGGACAGATCCTCGTCGCCGCGCCCGGGATCTGGACGGGTGTCGGGCCGATCGTCTTCACCTACAAGTGGTACCGCTGCAACGTCGCCGGCGCGGCCTGCGCGCTGATCGCGGGCGCGACGACGTCGAACTACACGACCGTCACGAAGGACATCGGCGACACGATCGGCCTTACGCTGCAGGTCACGGACTCCACCGGCGCCTCGGTCGCATACGCGAGCCTCGTCGGGCCGATCGTCGCCGCCGGTGCGCCGCTGACGGCGACCTCTCCGCCCACGATCTCGGGCACGGCAAGAGCGGGCGGCGAACTGACGGTGGACAATGGGCTCTGGTCGGCGAAGACGACCGGGTTCAGCTACGTCTGGCTTCGCTGCAACAGGAACGGCCGGCTTTGCGCCACGATCTCCGGTGCCACCGGCAGCACGTACAAGCCCGTTGCCGCCGACATGGGGCACGCACTCGTCGCGGAGGTCGTCGCCGCCGCCGGCACGGTGAAGCAGGCCGCGTTCAGCGCCGCCACCGATCCGATCACCTGACCGCCCCGACGCGGCGGTAACGTCACCCGGTGGCTTCCGCCCCGGCACGGCTCGCGCTCACGGCCCTGTGCGCGGTCCTCTTCCTCACGTTCCTCGACAACACGATCGTCAGCGTCGCGCTGGCGGACATGCAGAAGTCACTGCTCGCAGGGGTCTCGACCCTGCAGTGGATCGTCGACGGCTACATGCTCGCGTTCGCCGGCCTGCTGCTCGTGGGCGGGACGCTCGGCGACCTCCTGGGCCGCAAGAAGGTGATGCTCGGCGGCGTCGCGCTCTTCTGCGCCGGCTCCCTTCTCGGGGCGCTCGCGAACGGCACCTCCACCCTGATCGCGGGCCGGGTCGTGATGGGCGTCGGCGCGGCGGCGTGCGAGCCGGGAACGCTGTCGCTGATCCGGCAGATCTACCGCGAGGAGCGTGCCCGTGCCCGCGCGCTCGGGGTGTGGACGTCGGTCTCGGGCGTCTCGCTGGCCGCGGGCCCGGTGCTCGGAGGCCTTCTCGTCGCAGCTTGGGGCTGGCGGGGCGTCTTCTGGTTCAACCTCGGCTTCGGGCTCGTCGCGCTCGCGGTCGCCGCATGGGCACTTCCCGAGAGCTCGGATCCCCAGGGGCGCTCGCTCGACCTCCCCGGCCTCGTCACAGGCGTCGTCGCCGTCTCCGCGCTCACCTTCGCGGTGATCGGAGGCGAGAACTCCGGGTTCACGACGCTCTGGATCGATGGTCTCTTCGTTCTTGCCGCCGCCGCGGGCGTGCTGTTCGTCGTGATCGAGCGGCGCGCCCGCGATCCCGTGCTCCCGCTCGCGTACTTCCGGATCCCCGCCTACTCGACCGCAAACGCCGTGGCCTTCGCGACGAGCTTCGGGCTCTTCGCCGTGTTCTTCTTCACCGCCCTGTACCTCCAGGTCGACGCGAAGTACAGCGGCGGGAGAATCGCCGAGGAGTTCGGCGCGATGGCGCTCGCGATGGTCGCGGCCGGCTGGGTCTCCGGACGCTGGACCTCGGCACGGGGGCCGAGGTGGCCGATGACGATCGGCTGCCTGCTCGCGGGCGGCGGCATCGTCCTCGTCGACCGGATCCTGGCGGTGGACGTCGCGAAGGTCGAGCTCGCTGCGGCGCTTGCGCTCGTCGGCTTCGGGCTCGGGCTGACGCTCGTGGCGGTGACCTCGGCGGTGCTGACGATCGCTCCCGCCGAGCGCTCGGGCATGGCCGCCTCCACGGTGAACACGAGCCGCGAGCTCGGCGGCGTGCTCGCGGTGGCGATCCTCGGCGCGGTGATCAACGGGCGGCTCGTCAGCGAGTTGAACGGCAAGCTCGGCGCGCTCGGGGTCGGGCCGGAGCTCAAGCAGCTCGTCGTTCATGCCGTGACCCACGGCGGACTGCCGGCGGACGCGACCCTTGCGATCCTCACGAACCCGGTGGTAGCCGCGAATCCGGGCGTGATCCCGAAGATCCTCGATGCGGCCGAGACCGCATTCGGCCACGCGCTCCACTCGGGTCTGCTCGTCGCTGCGGTGATTCTCTTCGCCGCCGCGATCGCCTCGGTGGTCGGCACGAGAAAGGTTGCGCCTGCAGGCGCCTGATCAGGTCGACGAAGCCATGCGCCGCACCGCTTCCTCGACGAGCGCCCGTGAGGTGCCGATGTTCAGCCGCGCGAATCCCCGACCCGATTCCCCGAAAGTGGGCCCGGGGCTCAGTGCCACCCTCCCGCGTTCGAGGAACGCCTCGGCCGGATCGTCGCCGAGCCCGAGCTCGCGGCAATCGAGCCAGGCGAGATAGCCGGCCTGCGGCTCCAGGTAGCGCACCTGGGGCAGATGCTCGCCGAGAAGCTCCGTCAGCGCGCGTCGGTTGCGGTCGAGGTGCGCGTTGAGCGCGTCGAGCCACTCGCCGCCGTGCTCGAACGCGGCCAGCGCGGCGAGAACGCCGAAGTGGCCGGTGTGGTAGGGCAGGTGCTTCGGGAGGCCGGAGACGAGCCGCTCGTGCATCTCGTCGGAGCCCGAGACGATGACCGCGCACTTGAGCCCGGCCACGTTGAACGCCTTCGAGGCCGAGGAGATCACGACGCCGTGCGCGGCAGCCTCCTCGCCGAGCGAGAGGTACGGGATGTGCCGGGCCCCGGGCATCGTCATCGGCCCGTGTACCTCGTCGGAGATCACCGTCACCCCGTGCTCCGCGGCGAGCGCGACCACCGATTCGAGCTCCTCGCGTGTGTAGGAGCGTCCGGTCGGGTTGTGGGGATGGCAAAGGAGAAACGCCCGCGCACCATCCGCGAAAGCGGACTCGAGCCCCTCCAGGTCGAGCCGCCAGCCTTCGTCGGCCCCGAGCAGCGGCGCCTCGGCGATCCGCCGGTCGACCTCGGCTGCGACGCTGAAGAACGGGGGGTAGACCGGCGGGGTGATCGCGTACGCCTCGCCGGGCCCGGTCAGGAGTCGGAGGAGCTCCGCCACCGCCGACATCACGTCGGAGACGAGCAGCACGCGGCTCGGATCGACCTCCCAACCGAACCGGGCCGCGGCGAACGACGCGAACGCCCCGCCGAGCCTGCTCGCCTGCAGGTAGCCGGTGTCGTCACGCGAGACAGCCTCGAGGAGCGTCTCGCGGATCGGCAGCGCGAGCGCAAAGTCTGTCTCGGCGACCCACGCCGGGAGCACGTCGGGCGGGTAGGTCGCCCACTTCGCGCTGCGCCGCCGTCTCAGAAGCTCGAGCGAGAGATCGTCGAACGGGTCCGCGTCAAACACGCGCAGTGATCGTGATCCCGCCGCGAGCCTTCTGCTCGAGCGCGATCCGCACCCGGTCGGGCGGCAGCTCGAGCGCGGCGGCGATCTCGGCGCGGATCCGGACGGCCAGCGCCTCGCAGAACACCCCCTCGTTTCGGAAGCCGTTCAGGTAGAGCTTGAGCGACTTCGACTCGAGGCAGAGCCCGTCGGGCCGGTAGCCGATGGTGAGGCGGTACAGATCGGGCTGGCCGGTGATCGGGCAGACGGCCGTCAGCTCGTCGCTCGTCAACTCGACATCGGCGACGCCGGGGTTCGCGAACGTCTCGAGCCCGGCGTAGGCCTCGGCGCCCGGGCGGCCGAGCGCCACGAACTCGGTGGAACGAGAGGCCGTGGTCACGTCCATAGCCTAGATGAGTGGTTCCACGAGATCGTCTGCTTCGGGGCGCGAGCCGGGCTGCATCATCGGCTTCCGCGAGGCCGGAGCGGCCCAGACCGCCCGGATCGTGCAGCCGGACACGCGAGCTCGTGGAACTACTCATCTGGTGACTGGAGCCGGGCTACCATGGCCCGATGAGGCTCCTGGGGATTGGCGTCCTGGCACTTTCGCTCGTCGCCTCAGCATCGGCGGCAGCCCCGGCTGCGAAGCACACCGCGGCCGGCAACAAGGCCGCGAAGTCCTCGCTCCTCACGGTCGCGATCCTCGGCAAGGGCTGGAAGTCCACCGCTGCGAGCCCGCCCGGTCTCAAGCTCGCCTGCGCCGGATACGCGCCGAGCGGTAAGGGGATCGTCGAGACGGGTGTCGCGGCAACGGGAAGCATGAGCTCCGGCTCGGTCGGGCCGTTCGTCTCGCAGGCGACGAGCGTCTACGCCACATCGGGCCAGGCGGCGAAGTACTGGGCCCGCGCCGTGAAGCCCGGCCTCGTCAAGTGCATCGCCCAGACGGTCGAGACGATCGGCGCCCAGGGCCTCAAGGTCTCGATCACGAAGCAGGGAAGGCTGCCGCTCGCGAAGGTCGTCGACATGACGAGCGCCTATCGCGTCGTTGCGACTCTGAGCTCCGCCAAGCGCGGCTACAAGCGGCAGCTCTACTTCGACGTGATCATGGTCGGACAGGGCAAGACGCTCTCCGAGATCACGATCAGCTCGTTCGTCTCGCCCGTCCCCTCGAAGGTCGAGGCGGCGCTCGCGACGATCGTCGCGCGGAAGCTCGGCGCCCAGACCGCCTGAGTGCGGCCTCGATCGGGCGCACTGGAGCAACGGTCTTCTTGCACGACGGTGCTACCGTTTCAGAGCGATGTCGATGAGCGGTTACGGGAACTATTCGCTACCGGCGACGGCGATCTGCCCCGGGTGCGGAACGATGGTCACACTGCCGCCGGAGCCCCTCTATCCGGACTCCCCGCCCGCGATCTGCGCCACGTGCGACACCGAGGTGCCCGACTACCGGCGGGAGTCCTACACGCCGTCGGCGAGCCTCCCGACGGCGCAGGCGCCGCAGACTGCGACGCCTGCCACCCCGCTCCCCCATCTCTTTCAGAGCCTCGAGCTCGAGAACCGCAAGCTCTCGCGCGGCGGGCTCTTCAGATCGCTCGGCGGGCTACTTGCCGAGCGAGCTGAAGATGCCGTCGAGAATGCCAAAGAGCGCTTCAACGGTCAGACGTAGCGCCCCGGTAGCGCGAACCGCTCAGTAGTCGTAACCGCCGCCGCTCCCGCCGCTCGAGCCCGAGCTGGGGCTAGAGCTCGAACCGGCGGTTGAGCTCGGACTGGAGGTTCCTGCGGACGCGGCAGCCGGAGCCGCCTTCACGAGCGCCCCGCTCGGAGCGACCGCGTACCACTCCTTCTCGACCCCCTGGCCGTTGACCTGACCCTTCTTCGTGTCGCCGGCGAAGCGATAGAGCGCGTAACCGCCGTAGGTGACCTGCATGGTGCCGTCGGGCCGCTTGACCGTGCCGAGCTTCGAGGCCTTGATCCCTGACCCAGCCACCGGCTTCGCGTTCTTCGCGATCAACACGGGCGGCCACTGCGCTGCACAGGAGCCGACACACTTGACGACGTTGCCGTGGTCGTCCGTGTAGTGATAGAGCGTCAACCCGCTCGAGTCGACGATGATCTTGCCGAGCGTGCCGTTGCTCACTGCGCTGACCGTGGCCTTCGTCGCCGCCCCCGTCGCCGCGATCGCGAGTACGCCCGCACCGACGATGGCCAGCAGGGCCGCTGCGAGCTGATTTCTCCGGGTCATGTTCACTGTCGCCTCCTTGCTCTGGGTTCACCCGGGACTACGCCGGGAGGCGACGGGGCGGTTTTCGGCCTCGGTTCAGTCCATCAGCGCCGCCGCGACCTCGGGATCGAACGGTGCGCCGGCCGAGATCAGCTCGGTTGCCTGATCGACCTTGCCCCAGACGTCGACGAGCAGGAACCCGCGGGGCCGCCGCTCGGGGCCCAGGTAGGTGACGACGCCCTTCCGGAACGGCTCGGCCCACTCGGCCACGGTCTCCTTGCGTGAGTCCACCTCGCCGACCGCCTCGTAGCCGAGCTCGAACAGGTCGGAGTAGAAGAACGGCAGGTGCGTGTAGGGCGTGTCCGCCCCGGCCATGTTCGCGCCTACCGCGCGCCCATGGCTGTTCGCCTGATCTTCATGCTCGACGCGGATCTCCGTTCCCAGCGCCTTCGCCGGGAAGCGCGCCACATCGCCGGCCGCCCACACGTTGCCGGTGTCCCCGGCACGGCCGTACTCGTCGACGACGATCCCGTCGGAGACGGTGAGGCCCGATCGCTCGGCCAGCTCGGTCGCGGGCTCGATCCCGAGGCCTGCGACGACCGCAGCGGCCGGGAGCCTGCGGCCGCTCTCGAGCCGGACCGTGTAGCCGCCGTCCGCCGCCTCGATCCCCGAGACGGACTCGCCCGGCAACACCTCGACCCCGTGGCCGCGGTAGAGCTCGTTGACCGACTCCGCCAGCTCGGCAGGGAAGAGCCGCGCACCGATCCCGGCCTCCGGAAAGACGAGCGTCACCTTCGAGCCGGTCGAGGAGAGCCCCGCAGCGACCTCGGAGCCGATGAACCCTCCGCCGACCACGACGAACTCCTTGGCCCCGCCTTCGGCGAGTGCGTGAAGCTTCCGGAAGTCCCCGACGCGCCTGTAGTAGACGACGTCGTTACTCGTATCCCACGGAAAGCGGCGAGGCCTCCCGCCGGTTGCGAGCAGCACCTGCTCGTAGCCGTAGCTCTCTCCGTCGGCGTCTGTGGCCGTCCGGGCGGCGCGGTCGAGCGTCGAGATCCTCTTCCCGAGGTGGAGCTCGACGCCGAGGTCGGCGGTGCCGCGCCAGATCGACTTCTCGTCCTTCCCCTGCCAGAGCGCCTTCGAGAGCGGCGGCCGGCTGTAGGGCGGATCCTGCTCCTCCCCGACGAGGCCGATCGAGCCGTCGGGATCGTGATCGCGGATCCCCCGGCAGGCGGCATCGGCTGTCATCCCGCCCCCGACGATCAGGTACCGGTAATCGGGCATTTCTCGACCTCCTTTCATGGGTGGTTCCCCTATAGCTTCGCAGGGACGATGCCGATCAGTTGAACGATGCACATCACACGCGCCGAACGGCTTGCGCCTGTGCTCGCGCTGGGCGCGGCGGCGGCAGTCATCCCTGGATCGTGCGAATGGGCATTCGGGCACACGACCGTCTCGATCCCGCCGATCATCCACTTCTACGCCGTCGGGATGACCGCGCTCGCGACCGCCGTCGCCTCGCTCGTCCTGACCGGGATCGGCGCGCGCTTCTCGGACACGCGAACGGTACTGATCGGCACCGCCTTCGCGGTGATGGCGGCGCTCCTCGCGCTCCACGGGATCTCGACCCCCGGGTACCTGTTCCCCTCGACCGGCTACGGCGAGGTGATGCTTACCGGCGGCGCGACCCTTCCTGCGGGCGCGCTGATCCTGGCGCTGTCGGCATTCCGGCTCCCGTTCACGCGGCGGGTCAAGCCGCTGCTCGTGCTCCAGGCCGTTCTGATCGCGGGGATCGTCTCGCTCGGCGTCCTCGGGCTCGTCCGGCCGAGCCTCATCCCGGAGGCCCCGGCGGCGTCGAGCCCCGCCGCGATGGCCGTGCTCTTCTCCGGGCTTGCGCTCTTCGCCGTGCTCTTCTGGCGTGCGCTCCGCACGTACCTGCTGACCCGGCGTGCCGCCGATTTGCTGGTCGCGATCGGGATCGTCTGGCTCGGAACCGCGCTCGTGGCCGCGCTGACGATGGGCTACTCCGACCTCGGCTGGTGGCTCGGACATATGTTCGAGCTCGACGGGATCATGATCGTGGCGATCCCGGTCGCGCTCGATCTCGCGCATACCGCGCAGGCCCGGCCGCTCGCCGGCGACCTGAACGCGGCCGACCTCGTCTCGGCCGAAGAGGTGTTCCTTGGCTCTCACGTCAGGGCGATCACCCTGCGCTTGGCCGAGAAGGACGCCTACACCGAGCAGCACACGCGCCGCGTCGCCCTGCGCGCGGTCCAGGTCGGTGAGCGGCTCGGCCTCTCGCGGCGGCGGCTCAGAGCGCTCGCGATCGGCGGTCTCGTCCATGACATCGGCAAGCTCTCCGTGCCGGACTCGATCCTGAAGAAGCCCGGCCCGCTGACCGACCACGAGTACCAGGTGATCAAGCGCCATCCCGAGTGGGGCGCGAGGCTGCTCGACGAGCTCGGCGGCTTCCCCGATTCGGTCCGGCGCCTCGTGCGCGACCATCACGAGCGGCTCGACGGCACGGGCTACCCGTCCCGTGCGACCACGGACGCGCTCGGGCTCGACACCCGGATCCTCACCGTTTGCGACGTCTATGACGCGCTGATCTCTCCCAGGGTGTACCGGGCGCCGTGGACGCACGAGGCCGCGATGAGCCTCCTACGCTCGGAGATCGGGACGGCCTACGACGAACGCTGTGTGGATGCTCTCGGCGAGCTGCTCTACAGCGAGCGGCCGGCCTCCGTCGCCCTCGCCGAGCAGCCGGCGCCCAAGTCCCCGCTCCCGGCGACGGCGTGGTAGTGGCGGTCGGCAAGCTCCCCCACGCGCGGGCCGCGCTGACCCTCACAGGTGTCGAGGCCCTCTCCTCCTCCCCCGACGTCTTTCGGCTGATGGCGGCGCGCACGCCCGTCGGGATCTTCGTCGCGACGCCCTCCGGCGAGTACGAATACGTCAACGAGAGCTGGTGCGAGCTCGCGGGCCTTCCGGCCGAGCGGGCACTCGGAAGCGGCTGGGAGGCCGCGCTGCATCCCGAGGACGCCGAGCGGGTGATCCGGGGCTGGAAGCAGGCCGTCGCGGCGGGAGGAGACAGCACGGAGGAGTTCCGCTTCGTGAAGAACGACGGTTCGGCCTCCCGCGTGGAGAGCCACGTGACCGCGATGCGCGACGACACCGGCGCTCTGATCGGCTTTGTCGGGACCTGCCTCGATCTGACGGGCACCCGCATCGTCGAGGTAAAGGGCACTCCCGAGACGGACCGCTACAAGGTCGCGTTCGACAACGCGCCGATCGGGATGGGCCTCGTCACGCCCGAGGGGACGTGGCTCCAGGTCAATGGGGCCTTCTGCCGGCTGCTCGGCTATTCCGAGGAGGAGCTGCTGACGCTCTCGCTCGCCGAGCTCACGGTGCCGGGCGATGTGAGCGTCCAGGTCGACCAGGCCGACGAGATGCGGCACGAGACCCGCTACCTCCGGGCGGACGGCTCCCCGATCTGGGTCGCTGCCTCGACGACCCTTGTGAGGAACGAACAGGGTGAGCCGCTCTACTACGTGCTCCAGGTCGAGGACATCGGCGACCGCAAGCAGACCGAGCGCGAGCTCCGGCGGCTGGCCGACCATGACGCGCTGACCGGTCTGCTGAACCGCCGCGGCTTCATGGACGGCCTGCGCCGCGAGCTGCGTCGCATGGAACGGCGGGGCGAGTACGGCGCGCTGCTTCTCCTCGACCTCGACAACTTCAAGCTCGTGAACGACAACGCGGGCCACCTTGCCGGCGACCAGGTGCTGCGGACGACGGCCGATGTCCTGCGGCGGCGCCTGCGGGCGACCGATGTGATCGGGCGGCTCGGCGGCGACGAGTTCGCGGCGCTCGTCCTGAACGTGACCCCGCGCCAAGCGGGCGAGATCGCGGCGGAGACGACCGAGACTCTGCGTGCGATGACGGTCACCGCGGGCGACGTCACGATCGAGGTCGCCGCGAGCATCGGCGTCGTCGCGATCGACGAGCTGCGCGGCGAGAACGAGGACGAGCTGCTCGCGGCCGCCGACCGCGCCATGTACCGGGTGAAGAGCCTCCGGCGCGACGGGTAGTGGGCCCCTTGCCGACGTCGGCCCCCGTTGGACCGGCACCTCCCGCTTGCGGCCCCTCCGCGAAGCGGAGCGAGGTGCAAGCTAGGCTGCCGGGCGCGGAGCGGCCGGCCTCTTGGTGCGGCCCTCAAGCCGGCCAGGTTCCCGGCGAACCGTCTGGAGAGGCCGCGCTGATGGCGCCGTCAGCGCTCGCCTCGGCGTGGGCCCTCGATCCGCTCGTGCTCGCTGCGGCAGCCGTCGCGACGCTCCTCTTTGCGCGCGGGTTCGTGCGGCTGCGGCGCCGCGGCCGCCCGGACCACGCCGGCTGGAGCCGTGCTCTGTTGTTCGGCTGCGGGCTCGCCTTGATGGCGCTACCGCTCGTCTCGCCCCTCGACGCCGCGGGCGACGATTTCCTGCTCTCGGCACACATGCTGGAGCACGTCCTGATCGGCGATGCCGGCCCGGCGCTCGTACTGCTCGCGATCCGCGGGCCGCTGCTCGCGTTCGTCGTGCCGGCGGCAGCGATCCGGTTCGTGGGCGGCCGTCGCGTGCTACGCGTGCTCAATCACTCCGCGGCCGCAGTTTGCGTGTGGGTCGCGGCGCTCGCCGCGTGGCACATCCCGGCTGCATACGACGCGGCGCTCCGCCATCCGTGGCTCCACGTGCTCGAGCACGCGACGTTCGTCGGCGCGGGCTTCCTGATCTGGGCGCAGCTGATCGATCCGGCCCGCCGCGGCCGCCTCTCGACCGGCGCCCGCGCCGCCCTCGCCGGCGTGATCTTCATGCTCGGCCAGGCGCTCGCGAGCGTCCTGCTCCTGAGCCCCGCCGCGCTCTACCCGTTCTACTCCGAGAAGACGGTGCGCCTCTTCGGGATCGCACCGCTGGCCGACCAGCAATACGCAGCGCTGTTGATGATGGCCGAGCAGTTCCTGACGCTCGGCACCTTCCTGATTGTCCTGGGCGCGTCCGTCCTCCGCGCCGCCGAGCGCCCGAGCCTCGTCGCCGCGGCGTAGATCGCGAAGTTTCCGCTCGTTGCGAAGAACTGCGTTTGCGGGATCCTTGTGCTCGATCGAATCCGAGCGTAGTCTGCGGCTCTCACCGAGTACGGAGCGCGAGTAAGTCGATGTCGCTCCCAGAGACCGAACGCGGAAGGCCGCAAGGCCCAGGACGAACGGCCTGTGGGGACGGCGGATGAAAGCGCCACCGGCTCGGTGTTCCTTTTCTCTCGCAGAGCCGTAGGATCCGCCCGTGCCGGCGGCCCTGTACGCGGTCATCGTGATCGCCTTCGTGATCGTGGGTGTCGTGGTCGTGCGCCGGACTCAGCGCGGAGCGATCGTCGCGCGCCTGCCACTCCTCGACGGCGAGCGTGTCCTGCTCGAGGAGTCCGGGCTGAAGCTCTTCCACAGATCCCGCAGGACCGCCGCCCACGGCGGCGGGACGACCACGTATCGCGTTCACTCGATGCTCACCGACCGGCGCGTCCTCCTCGCCACCGGCGGCCCGGAGGGCAAGCACAAGTTCGTGATCCTGCTCGTCCTCGACTACACGACGGAGGCGCCGCCGGTTCCCGAGACGGGCTATGCCGCCTACCGCCGCAAGTTCGCGCTCTCGAACGGATATCCGACCTACGGATGCTCTGCGGCCGACGTCAGCGTGGAGGACGACGACGGAGAGACGTGTCTCCGAGTCATCGTTCCGTTCCCGGAGGCAGGCGCCGGGTGGGGCGACCCACCCGAGGTGCGGCTCATGACGCCGCAGGCCGCGCGCTACGAGAGGGCGATCCAGGGTACGAGCGGCGAGCTGTAGTTCGTGCGCAGGTCGTTCTTTCCAGCCCGCGGCGATTTCGAAGCCATGGCACCAGCGCGGTACGACGAGCAGACGAGAGTTTCTACGAGAACCGTCCGGGCGTAGGGACGCTGGCGCAGGCGACAGTCATCGCTCCGCATGTGCGGGATTTGGAGCGAGCGGGCCGCGGCCTTTCGAGCTGCGTGACTTTCCGTATCGGCAAGTTTGTGCTAACTTTCCGGTATGGAAAATCAGTCGTCGGGTTCGGTCGCTCCCAGCGCGGCCCGAGAGCAGCTACGGGACGCCCGCCAGAAACACGACGCATCGGTCCGTCGTGCAATGCTCCCAGCGGGGTTCATCCTCGCGTCGAGTCTCGTCTGCGGAGCCCAGACGGTCGCGCCCGCCTACAAGGGGCCGGGAAACGTGGTCTCCATCATCGCGGTCGTATGGTTCCTTGCTGAACTATTGAGGATGGCCGCTCGTAACCAGTGGCGTCCGTTGCGTTCGTGGCCGAAGCCTAAGTGGGGTCTCACCGAAGTGGCGCTCATCTCTGTCGCGGTGCTTGTCGGCGGCGTGCTCGGCCCCCATCTGCTCGCCAGCCACGGCAATACGGCTCTCGTGAGTCGGGGACTTGGTGGAGCCGTGACTGTGATCGTTGCGGCCTGCCTTTTCGCCGCGAAGGCTTCCTATCGGCGTCGTGCGTCTCGGGCATGGCAACGGTGAACGAAGCGGTGTTCGACGAGCTGATCCACGCGCCCTTGCGCCTACAAATATGCGCGATGCTCTCGCCGGTGCGGTGGTTGCCGTTCTCCGACATACGCGACAGCCTGGAAATCTCCGATTCGGTTCTGAGCAAGCACCTGTCAGCGCTCGCCGAGGCCGGGTACCTCGAGGTTTCCCGGGTGCGGGCGGATTCACGTTCGCGGCGGCAGGTCACGCTCACCGAACCAGGACGCACGGCGTTACGCGGGCACCTGCTGGCTCTGCAAGCCATCGTTGCCGCAGCCGAACCGACCATCATCGAGCAGCCGTCCGCTGCCCGTGCCCCGGAGCGCCCCCAGGCCCGTCGAGAGCTCCGCCTCGATCCTCGGATCGCGTAGGTAGCAAGTTGCTGCACAGTCCGTGTCGCTCCCGTCGATTCAGCTGACAAACGCTCTGCCGCCCGTCAACGCGCGGACTGCGCCCATATCTCGACGACGACTTCGTCGCCACGCGCGCCACTTGAGGCTGGGCGCACTACGGGCCGATCGAACCCGAGACGTTAGCTCGGAGGCCATTCGCGCACCCTGGCGCAACCGACAGGTCCGATGCCTGGCGTTCCGGACGTGGCCGAAAGAGCGTCTCCGCGCAACGGCCGCGTCAGAGCGTTTCATCTGAGCACGGCCCCGGGGTAGCTCAACCGGTAGAGCAGCCAACTGTCCATTGGAGAGATGCCGGTTCGAATCCGGCCCCCGGGGCCCAGGACATTCGAAGGCCCGCCGCGAGGCGGGCCTTCGGGTAACTCAACTGGCGCCAACTGTCCACGTCTGAGGATACGTTGACCAGGGCTCATTGCGCAACGCTCGCGGAGCCAACGATCATCCAGCGCGGTGTCGTACGAGAACCGCCCACTCGTATACGCTCCGCGAATGCGGAACAAGCTGATCGTCGCGGTGCTCGCGGACGGGCGTGTAGTGGGTGCGTCCAAGAGGAGAGGCGAGCCAGCGCAAGCGATCGGAGGCTGCGACTGCGACGCGTGCAGCCCGGCGGCTGGTCGTGCTCTGGCGCTCGACTTCGTAGCGCCGCGAATCGCTCAGGCTTCATATCGCCACGCCGGCGCAGTGCAGTGGCCTTTCCTCAGGCGCGGCTCCGTCGCTCCGTTCGCCTGATCCTGACGTGCGTGGCGAGCAAGCGGCCCCGAAACGCGAGGCCGCCTGGGAGGCAACAGGGAGGTAGATTGTCCGAGTGCTGGTCGCTCGCGCGATTGCCGTCGTCTTCGGCCTCTTGATCACGTCGTCGACCGCGTTGGCGGCCCCGCCCAGCCACAGCCACTTCACGTGGGGTACCGGCGTCACCGCACCCGTGATGCTGAAGCCAGGCCAGACGCGGAGGTTCCTCAACGGGAAGCTGCAGACCGGCGATTCGGTCGGCTGTGTCAACGGCTACGGGTACGGCGCGACCACAACCGTCCCGACCTACAGGAGCTACACGGCAGATCTACCGCCGGTGCTCGCAGCGCAGCTCGGATACGTACACGCGTGGAAACCGGGCAAGGGCAGCGTCACGATCCGGGTCGGGCGTCCGTCGATGACGACAGTCGTCGTCACCTGTAGCTGACGGCTCTATCCACCGGCCGAGACGCTCGGGGTACAGAGCGCAACGCCGGCGCACTCGAGTCTCGTTATGACTGATCCGCCCGTCTGAGGGCCCGGATGGCTAGAAGAGCAGGCCGAATCAGTTCGTCGGCGCCGTCAGGGGTTGTCTCGACAGCGCTCGGACTTGGCTGAGGTTCTGCCAGGTGATCGATCGTCAGTCCGGCGCGACGAACCGCGTTGACGCTCGTGGACACGCTGCGGTGATACCTGACGACACCGTCGATGAACCAGTTGGTGATGCGCGCGCCCTCGTCGAAGTAGTCGCTCACCGGCCATGCGGCGTGACGGCCCTGTGCATCGATCCAGCCTGACCGTTCGAGCTGCGAGGTGAAGATCGGATGCTCGACAATCTCCACGAAAGTCCCTCCAGGTTCAAGCCAACCCGCTACCGCAGCGAGGACGGGATCGAGCGCAGCGACGTAGTGCAACGCCAAGATGCTGACGACGACATCGGCCGATGCGTCGGCGAACGCGACATCCTCCACGAAGGAGTTCACGTAGCTAATGCGAGCGTCGTCCGTCCGCTCTCGAGCCTGAGCCAGCATTCGCACCGACGGATCGACGCCGATCACACTCCTAGCGCCTGCATCTGCCGCATAGCGACAAAACCAACCGTCCCCACAGCCAAGGTCGAGCACTCGCTTTCCGGCCAGATCGGGAACGAGGTCAGGCAGGCACGGCAGGATCAGAAGCTCATGCAGCCCCCGAGTCTGGCCACGCATCCGCGCGTACTCGGTAAAGAAGCGCGGATCGTCGTAAAGATTCTGGCGCACAGACAGCGATCCTACGGCGACGTCGGGCGTCAGCGACGAACGCTCGCGCCGAGTCGCCGTGTTTCGACCCGGGCTCGAGCGTCGCTACGCGCGGAGGCGTTTCCGCGCCGACACGGTGGGGCGACGTGACTAGGCGGCGCCGCCGAACCGTGCCAGCGAGCGGGCGCGGCGGCGAGCTGCCTCGAGCTCGCGGTCGCGGGGCCGCGCCGCGGTCACAAGCTCGTCGAGCAGGTGCTCGGTCGCGTGTGCGACGGCCTCGACGGCCCGCTCGAAGGTAGCTGCGTTCGCCTGCGAGGGGTTGTGCATCCCGCTCACCTTGCGCACGTACTGCAGCGCTGCAGCGTGGATCTCCTCGCGCGTCGTCGCCGGCTCGAAGTTGTAGAGCGTCTGGATGTTCCGACACATACGGGCAAAGATATCCGAACGCCGAGCGCAGCTACGTGGGGCATCGGGGAGCCGCGGTCGTGCGAAGCTGCCGGGCTGCCTGGAGGCCGAGTGCAGCACATCCGAGGACGAATGCTGCGATCGCCCAGTCGAGATGGGGCGGCGAGTAGGAGAACGCCACGAGATGTCGACCCGGGCCGATTGGAAGGGCCTGGAAGAGGCCGTCGACGTTCTGCAGCCCGGCGGAGTGACCGTCGAGTGTTGCGTGCCAGCCGGGGAGGGCGGTCTCGCGACGGACGAGCAGCGTTCGCCGTCGGCAGGTGAGTTGGACGGCGTCGGCGCCCGCGGCGACGATGCAGCCCGGCGCCGAGATGAGCGGATCGGGGCGAGCGAGGTGGTAGATCCAGGTGGTCGGGCTCCGGAGGACGAGCATGAATGTGGCCGGGAGCTTCTGGCCCGGCTGGGTGAGGACGTAGGCGACTCCGGCAGTTCGGTACGCGGCGAGGTTCCGGAGGAGCTCGGCTTTCGGTGAGGGCGCCGAGGGCGGTCGCCCGCCGCCAAGGCTGCCGACGAACACCTCGGGCTGGACGGCCTGGTCGAGCCGCTCTCTGACGTAGTCGACGAAGGCGGTCGGCACCGGGACGTCGTTGACGTTCAGCGAGGAGACGCCGAAGTAGGAGCCGTAGTTCGGTTGCAGCGGCCCGAGCGTGAGGAAGCGGGCGCTGCCGAGGTGGCGCTGAAGGTAGACGACCGGGGCCGTGTCGACCGTGACACTGCGCGGAGCCGATCCGTCCGGCACGAGGAAGAGGACCAGCGCTTCGACGACCACGATCGCCGATGCGACCCCGACCCTCGCCCGCGCGCTGCGAAGCAGCATCGCTGCCGCGGCCGCGACCACGACAGCGATCCCCCAGGCTGTCGAGGCCTCCAGGTAGTGAATCTGACCGGATCCGCGCCCGAGCCGGCGCGCGTACGGGAGCGCTTCGAGGCGCCGCGAGAGCGACGAGCGCCAGCGCGAGGCCCGACGTCCAGGCGAGGCTGCGGCGAGGGAGCCGGCCGGTGGCGAGCCGGTCGAGCCCTAGCGCTGCCAGTACGACGACGGCAAGCTCGACCGCGGGGAACCCGTAGCGGTAGAAGGCGACCCGCGACATGCCGGGCAGGACACCGAGCACGGCGCCGAGGCCGGGAGGCTCGGCGTACATCCGCGAGAGCGCAAGCGCGAGCCAGAGACCGAGCATGAGCCTGAGCCCGGGGTGCCTCCCCGATGCCAGCCCGACGAGCGCGAAGAGAATCAACGAGACCGAGAGGAAGCCGCCGACGCTGCCCCAGACTCCGAAGACCACGAGCTTCGGGTCGCTGAAGGCAAACGGCGGCCCGTAGACGTAGGGGAGCGCGAGCTGGGGCGCCGCCGCCGCCGGCAGGTGCACGGCGCCGGCGTGTGCTTGGCCTCCGAGCGAAGCGTGCGAGACGTAATTCGCGGACACAACCAGGAACGGCGCCGCGAGCAGCGTTCCGATCACCGCGCCCGCCGCGCCCTTGGCGACAAAGGGCGCGAGCTGCGGGCGCCCCACACAGGTGCCGCGCCAGGCGAACCAGCAGACGGCGAGAAAGGTGTCCGAATACGTGACTTCCGGGAACCCTGCATACACCGAGAGCGCCCCGGCAATCGCCATCAGCGTGTACCCGCCACGCCGCCCGGCAACCGTCGCCGAGTAGACGAGCTCGATCCCGAGCAGCAGCATCGGCAGGAACGCGACCGGGTTGACGGGCGCGTGCGAGATCCAGGCAAACGTCCCGCTGAGTGCGAACGCAGCTCCACCCGCAGCGCTCGCCCAAGCGACGAGCGCGAGCCGCCGAAGCAGCAGATACGTGCAGAGGCCTGCGAGCAGCTCGAGCAGCACGTGCTCGTAGAGCTGGCCGTTCGAGAACACGAGGAGTAACGTCGGCGGGAACAGTGCCGCGGACTGCATCTCTCCGGCCAGCGGCGCCCCGGTTCCCTCGTACGGGTTCCACCAGGGCGCCTTCAGAGCGAGCACGTCCAGCGCCGCCCGGTGGCCGAGTGCCTGCGAGGTGAACCCGTCGTTCGGATCCACCGACCGCTCGCCCGGGAGCGGCCCCGCCCTCACCGAGGCGGCGAGCCCGCTCCGCAGCCCGAGCGGGTTCGCATCGGCCACCCCGACCAGGTACGGCAGGTTCGCGACGAGCACAACTGCCGCAACCGCGATCAGGTAGCAAGCGTCACCACCCCGCAGCCGCCCCCAGGTGGCGCCACGAGCCACGTCAGGACTCTACCCCGGAGGCCGTCGGGTCCAACACCGTCGCGGCGGCTACGCCGTCGACTCGGACCCGATCACTCGGGCTCGTTCAGACGGCCCCGGAACGCCCACGACCGCCTCGGACGGGATCGAATCGCGCTCAGATCCGGCGTCGTACAAGCCAGATCCACTGCTCGACGGGCCCGATCCCGCTAGACCGCCTCGAGCCCCCAGTCGATGTTCAGCGCCTCGCAGACCCGCCCGAGCTCTCCCTCGAGGCGCTCGACCGGAAGCTCGGCCGGCACGGCGAGCAGGAGCTCCATCGCGAACACGGGCGCCCCTGTCTCCGGCGCGGCCTCGAGGGTCGTCTCCATGCTCTCGATGTTCGCTCCGAGGCTCCGGAGCAGATTCGCGACCTGGTGCACCAGCCCGGCCTGGTCGAGCGCCCTCCCCGCCAGCCGGTAGGAGCGCCTCGATCCGGCCCCGGCAACAACCGGCGCCGCCGCCGTGAGCTGCGCCTGGATCCCCGTCTGCACGGCGAGCGCATCGAGCTCGCTCGTGATTCGCCCGATCGCCCCTGGCGACCCTGCGATCGACATCGCAATCGCGAACTGGCCGTGGAGGTTCGCCATCCGGCTGTCCTCGATGCTCCCGCCGCGGGCGAACACGAACTCCGATACCTCCTCCACGAGGCCAGGCCTGTCCTCGCCGATCGCCGTCAGCACGGCCCGCTCGGTCATGGCTCAACGCTAGCTTCAGGGACCGCGAACGGGAAGCCCGCGGTGGCGAGCGACGATCCGTCGGCGAGAATGCAGAGTGCCTCGTAGGGCCGCAGCATCGCCGTCCACCCCGGCCCCTGCTCGCCCATCGCGAACGCTGCGGTTGCGTACGCGTCGGCCGTGCCGAGGTCGACGCCCGTAATCGTGACCGAGAGCAGCCCGCTCGGCGGAAGGCCCGTGTGCGGATCGATGATGTGCCGGCCGCGGGCGTACTCGCCCGACGTCGCGAGCGCGAGATCGTTGCCCTCGACGACTGCGGCGATCCGGTCCGGCAGCTCCGGATGCTGGATCCCGGTGTGCCAGGCCGAATCCGGCAGGGCCGCACCGCGCGTCCGGATGTCGCCGGCCGCGTTGATCGAGTAGTTCCGCACCCCGCCCTCCTCGAGCAGCTCGCCGGCCCGGTCCACCGACCACCCCTTCACGAGGCCGGAGGGATCAACGGACAGAAGCGACTCGTAGCGCGCGTCGAAGTATCCGCCGGTCTCCTCGCGAAGCTCGTCACAGCGCGCGAGGATCCACCGCACGTCCTGATGACAGTCCCGCACCGCAAGCTCGCCGCGATTGAGCCGGCTGATCTCGCTTCCCTCCTTGTAGGTGCTGAACCGCTCGTCGACCTCGCGGAACCAGGCGAAGACCGCTTCGACGAGCCCTTCGCGAACCGGATCGCGCACGTCGAGCACGATCGGCATCCCCATGATCTGCTCGACCCTGATCATGACTCGGCCGCGAGCACCCCGGGGAGCGCGTTCACGAGGCGGGAACTACGGAGTCAGAGCTTTGGCGAGCGCGGCCTGGAGCGACGTCCGCCACGAGACCGTGGTGTTGGTCGCGCCGGAGATGTTCTCGAGCTTCGCTCCCGACGAGGCCTGGAGCTGGAGCGTCTCGGTCTGCAGGAGCGGGAGCGCCTGAGCGTTGATGTACTTCGACTTCGGCGTGTGATCCGGGTAGGTCGGCCAGCTGACGCTCGTGATCTTGATCGACACCTTCGGCTTGCCCGCGGCGCTCGTGATCTCCGTCTTCACGACCTTCAGCTGGACGATCATGAAGCCCCACTGATGGCACTTGATCGTCGGGCCTGTGACGGTCTCGGTCGTGACCACCTTCTTCTTGATCGAGGTGCCGCTCTTCGCGCTCCGCGAGAGGGCATACGCGTTGCCGACCATGCCGAAGAGCACGGCAACGCAGAAGGTGACGGTCAGGGACTTGCGCAGCACAGCTACAAAAAGGTTACAGGGAGAAACGCTCAACGTGAAGGTGGTTCCGCGAAACATTTGCATTTCTCAAACTTGGCACGATTGAATCGATCATCCCGACCGGACCGCAGATGAAAACGTCCCGCTCGGTGATGTCCGGCACGAGCTCTTTCAGGTGCGTCGGCGAGAGCAGATGGGCGCCTTCCGCCGAGGCGTGATCGCCGATCACGTAGTGCACGACGGCGTGCCGTTCGTCGGCGATCCTGTCGAGCTCACCCGAAAAGACGACGTCGGACGGCGAGACGACCCGATAGAGCGTGACGACGTCCCCGCCCATGTTCTGCATCAGCGCGCGAACGGGCGTGATCCCGATCCCGCCGGCGATCAGCAGCGACTTGTCGAGGGTGCGGCTGTCGTCGGTGAACACGCCGAACGGCCCCTCGGCGAACACCCTCGTCCCCACCGGGATCTCCCCGAACTTCGCGCTGTGGTCGCCGAGGTTCTTCACGGTGATCCGGAACGACTTCCCGTCGGGCGCCTCCGAGATCGAGAACGGGTGCTGCGTGTACCAGAACCCTTTCGTGAAGAACCGCCAGAAGAAGAACTGGCCGGCCTTCGTCCCGAGCTTGTCGAGCTTGCGGCCCGTGATGCGGAGCGAGATCACCTCGGGCCCCTCATGGATCACCTCGGCGACCTTCATGTCATAACGGAACGTGTTGATCACGGGCAGCAAGAGCCGGTACCAGAGCACGAGCGCGAGCGCGCCGATGTAGAGCAGCCGCCAGTAGTTCGTCACGGTGAGGATCGCCGTCCAGCTCCAGCTCCACGGCTTGTCGGCGGCGACGAGCTCGTCTCCGTCCGGGATCTGATGGAACCACGCGAGCGCGATCCCCGCATAGGCCGTGAAGTGGATCGCATACCACCACTCGTACGAGAGCTTGCGCCGCACGATCACGAGCGAGGTGACGAGCACGACGACGAGCAGCGCCGTGCCGACCGTGGCGGTGATGATCCCGGGATACGGCGAGGTGGTCGGGGGGCCGAGGTTGATGCTCAGGGATGGCGGCGGCGAGCCGCTGATCACGCCACCGCCGGTCGGGGTGGACGGCTGCGGGAGCGTGAGCCAGTTCCAGTACTCCTGGAACCAGTTCACGCCGTCCTGCTTCGCGTAGCCCCAGACCGTGCAGATCACATGGGCGAAGATGAGATAGATCACCGCGTGCCCGGTCCAGCGGTGCCAGACCGTCAGCTTGTCGAAGCCGACGATCCGCTCGAGGAACGGCAGCCGTGCGAGCAGCAGGACCACGATCAGCGCCAGGTAACCGGCGAGGAACGCCGTGACGCGGCCCATCCCGAGCAGGAAATTGTCGAACGAGTTCCAGTGGTAGCCGATCTGATCGCCGTAGTGGCCGGAGAGGGTGATCCAGAGGACGAACGCGAGATTCCCGAGCGTGAAGATCCAGAGCACCGCCGAGACGGCATGCCTGCGCGCCTCACGGCGGCGCCGGAACGCGACGCGAGCTTCCTGGGCGGCGGGCGCCGGAGGCTGGGGAGTCGAGTTGCTCATCGAGTTGCGTGATCCCGCTCGAGCCGAGCGGGAGGGACAGCGAAGCATAGTTCCGGCCGCGGCGGCAAGCTTCTGCGGCGAAGATGCCCGAATGAGTGCGAGCACGGGATGAGCCAGGAGGAGCCTTATGGGCCGCTTCGCCGCGACGTGCGCACACTCGGGTCGCTGCTCGGGCACGTCCTCGTCGAGCAGGAGGGCGCCGAGTTCCTCGCCGCCGAGGAGCGGATCCGCGCCACCGCTCGGCTTTCGCGCGAGATCGGCAACCCGACGCCTGTGCGGGAGGCCCTCGGCGAGCTGCCGCCGGAAGAGCAATCCGGCATGCTCAGAGCGTTCGCGCTCTATTTCCAGCTCGCGAACACCGCCGAGCAGCATCACCGGATCAGGCGGCGGCGGGCGTATGCGATCGAGGACAGGGCGCCGCGCGAGTCGCTCGCCGAGGCCTTCGAACGGCTCGCCTCGGTCCCCGAGACCGAGCTGCGCCGGCGGCTCGCCGACGTCTCGCTCCAGCTCGTGCTCACGGCCCACCCGACCGAGGCGACCCGGAGGACGCTCCTGCGGGCGCACGTCCGGATCGCCGACCTGCTCACGCGCCAGGACGATCCCGACCTCACGGCTGCAGAGCGCGCCGAGCTGGAGGACGAGCTCACCGAGGAGATCACGATCCTCTGGCAGACCGACGAGGTCCGTGCCGATCGGCCGCGCGTCGGCGACGAGATCCGGCACGGCCTCTGGTTCTTCGAGGAGAGCCTCTTCGACGCGGGCGAGCGGCTGCTTCGCGAATACCGGCGCCTTGCCCCCGGCACCCCACCGCCGTTCTCGTTCGGGAGCTGGATCGGCGGCGATACCGACGGCAACCCCGAGGTGAATGCCGAGACGATCACGACCGCGCTCGAGCGGGCACGCGACTCGGCGCTCTCCCGCTACCGGGCCGATGTCCGCGCCCTCTCGATCGCCGTCTCCTCGAGCGGCTCGCTCGTCGGGATCTCCGAGGAGCTCGAGGAGTCGCTCGCGCGGGATGCCCGCGAATGCCCCGGGTACTACGACGACGTCGTGCAGATGATGTCGAGCGAGCACTACCGCCGGAAGCTCTCGTACATGTGGTGGCGCCTCGGGAACGACGGCTACCCAGGCCCGGAGGCGCTCCGCGCGGACATCGCGATCGTCAAGCGCAGCCTCGAGGCGAACCGCGGCGGGCGGATAGCCCACGGCGCGATCGACTCGCTCGACCGGCGCGTCGAGCTCTTCGGCTTCCACCTGGCGAAGCTCGATGTGCGGCTGCATGCAACCGAGGTGCGGAACCCGACACAGCGCACGCGCGAGGTGTTCGATGCGGTCTCGGCCGCGCGTGCCCGGCACGGCGCGCAGGCGCTCGACACCGTGATCGTGTCGGCGACCGAGACCCCGGCTGACGTCCTCGGCGTGCTCGACCTGACCGACGAGAAGGTCGCCGTCGTCCCGCTCTTCGAGACGATCGCCGATCTCGAGTCGGCGGCGGACACCGTCCGGGAACTGCTCGCCGACGAGCGCTACGGCACGCGAGTCGCCGAGCGCGGGAACCGGCTCGAGATCATGGTCGGCTACTCCGACTCGGGCAAGGACGGCGGCTACCTCGCCTCCCAGTGGGGTACCTACCGCGCACAGGAGGCGCTCGCAGAGGTCGCGCGGGAGCACGGGATCGAGCTGACGATCTTCCACGGCCGGGGCGGCAGTGCCGGCCGTGGCGGAGGCCCGACGCACGCGGCGATCCTGGGCCAGGCCCCGGGACATCCGCCGGGCCGGCTGAAGCTGACCGAGCAGGGCGAGACGATCTCGTTCAAGTACGGACTGCCGGGGATCGCCTACCGCAGCCTCGAGGCCGCCGTCGCAGGGACGGTGCTGAGCGCTTTCCCGGAGATCGTCGGGCGGACGCCGGACGCCGACGAGCGCGTCCTCCTCGACCGCATTGCGGGCCTTGCTGAGCGCGCCTACCGCTCGCTCGTCTGGGAGACGCCCGGATTCGTCGACTTTTTCCGCGCGTTCACCCCGGTGGACGAGCTCTCGCTGCTCGCAATCGGCTCGCGCCCGGCGAGGCGCCCCGACGGCCCCGACTACCTCGCGGCGTTGCGGGCGATCCCCTGGGTCTTCGCCTGGACGCAGAACAGGACGCTGCTACCGGCCTGGTACGGCTGCGGCACGGCGCTCGCAGCTGCCGATCTCGGCGAGCTCCGCCGGATGTACAACGAGCTGCCGTTCTTCAACTCGCTCGTCGACAACCTCGAGATGACCCTCGCGAAGTCGAGCCTCGAGGTGGCCCGCGAGTACCTCGGCCTCGTCCCGGAGAAGCTCGGCCCGCGCCGCTTCTTCGACCCGATCGCCGAGGAGCACGAGCGCACCGTGGCCGCGGTGCTCGAGATCGTCGGCGAGGAGCGCCTCCTCGATCGGAGCCCCGTCGTCCGCCGCTCGATCGGGATCCGGAACCCCTACGTCGATCCGATGAACGCGATCCAGGTCGAGCTCCTACGGCGCCACCGCGCCGGCGACGAGAGTGCCGCACTCCCGCTCGGCCGTTCGATCGCCGGGATCGCGGCGGCTCTCCGTAACACGGGTTAGGGCAACAGCCGCTGCGCTACTGAACGTCGACCGCGACACTCTTCACGAGTGTCCCGCCCGAGCGCAGCTCGACCCGCCAGGCGCCTCGCGGCAGGGCCGCGTTCGACTTGATCGAGCTCGTGACCGTCCGCCCACTCGGCTTCGTCACGGTTCCGAGAAGCTTGCCGCTCGGCTCGAACCAGGAGATCGTCAGCTTCTGATTCGACCTCGGCTGCGTCTGGAAGTCGAAGGTGACGAAGGCCTGCTTCGGCGAGTGCAGCTTCGAGGAGGGAGCGCCGGTCGCCGAGGAACTCGCAAACGCGCGGCCGGCCACGCCGCCGGGCGGTGCGAGCAACGACAGCGTCTTGATCTGCGCCGGGACCGTGAGCTTGCCGCTCTTGCCGCTGATCGAGACCACGAACCCGCCGGGCAGCAGGCCCAATCCGGGGTCGAGCTTGAGCGCGACGCTGAAGCCGCCCGCGGGCAGCGAGAGATGCTCCGAGACGAGCTTCTGCCCGCTCGAGCGTTCGAGCTGAACCTCGACCTGCGCGCTCTTCGCGATCCGGCCGTGGAGCATCAGCTTCCCGGTGCCGATGCTCGCATGCCACTGCACCGAGAAGGCGGCGGAGTCGATCTGGAGCGGGATGATCGCGGCGCCGGGCATCGACGAGAAATGCGCCGAGACGGTCGAGGTGCGAGAGAGCTTGATCGTGCACGACGACTTCGCGCCCGAGCACCCGCCGCTCCACCCGCCGAACGTGAACCCCTCGGCGGGCGCGGCATGCGGCGTCACGGTGGCGCCCGGCTTGAACGTGCCGAAGCAGCGCGAGCCGTGGGCGCCGCAGAGGATCACCGAGCTCGACCCGGGCGCCTTGCCGGTCACGCTGCCCGTCCCGGAGACCCGACGATGACGGTGACAAGGCGCGGAGGCACGACGGCGCTCGTTGTCGTCGGAGTCGCGACGATCACGGGCTGGCTCGAGCTCGTCGTCGTCGGGCTCGTCGTGGTCGGGCTCGTCGTCGCCGACGGTGAGGGCGCGAAGGTCACGGTGATCGTCCCTCCCGTGCTCACCGTGCAGGTCGAAGAGGTTCCGCTGCAGCCCCCGCCGCTCCAGGACGAGATCACGAATCCGGAGCCCGGGCTCGCGTGGAACGTGACGGGCGTGCCGACCGAGAAAGATGCCGTGCAGGTCGGGCCGCCGTCGTTCGCACCCGCCGGTTCCATCGTCGCCTCTCGGTTTCGGGGGAAAACCCAACGCCGCCGCGGCCGAGATGATATGCCGGGCCGGTGGGAAGATCAAGGCGGCGCGCGGGCGCAGTGCTGCTGTTCGCCGCAGCGCCACCCGGGACCGGGAGAATGGGATCATGCCCGACGCAGCAATCGCCGACCTCTCCGGCGCAGAGGAGATCTACGACCGTGCCTCCGGCGAGAACTTCTCGGTGGCCTCCGTCGTCCTCGGGACGACAGCGCGCCGGCACCTCCTCGCGATCTACGGCTACGCCCGCCTCGTCGACCAGATCGGGGATGCTGGAGCCGGTGACCGGCTTGCCCTGCTCGACACGTTCGAGGCGGATCTCGACCGGCTCTTCGACCGCGGCGAGCCCGAGCACCCCGTGCTCCGGCGTCTCCGGCCGACCGTCTACGAGCTCGCCCTCCCACGTGGGCCGTTCTCCCGGTTGATCGAGGCGAACCGGCGAGACCAGCAGATCGCGACCTACCTGACCTACGACGAGCTGCTCGCGTATTGCGACCTCTCGGCGAACCCGGTCGGCGAGCTCGTCCTGCATGTCTTCGGCGCCGCGACGGCCGACCGGATCGCGCTCTCCGACCGGATCTGCTCGGCACTCCAACTCGCCGAGCACTGGCAGGACGTTGCCGAGGACCGCGCCGCCGGGCGGATCTACCTACCCGCCGAGGATCTCGCGCGCTTCGAGGTCTCGGAGTCGGAGCTCGACGCGGAGACGGCCGGCGCCAACCTGCGCCGGCTTATGGCCTTCGAGGTGGCCCGCGCCCGAGAGCTCCTCGACTCCGGCACCCCGCTCGTGAAGCGGCTTCGCGGAAGGGCGCGAATCGCGGTCGCCGGGTACGTCGGCGGCGGGCGCGCCGCGCTCGGGGCGATCGACGCCGCCGGATACGACGTGCTCGGCGGCCCCCCTCGCGCCTCCGCCGGCCGCCGCCTCTGGCCGTCCCTCGCCGTCTTCGCCCGGGGAGCCTGACGATGCCGAGCGTCGCGCTGGCCTACGAGCACTGCCGCGGCATCGCGCGGGATGCCGGCTCGAGCTTCTACGCGGGCATGCGCCTGCTCCCGCCGGACCGCCGCCGAGCGCTATTTGCCGTCTATGCCCTCGCTCGGCAGATCGACGACGTCGCGGACGGCGAGCTCACGGCGGCAGAGAAGCTCGCGGCGCTCGACGCCCTCCGCGCGAGCCTCCGGCAGCTCGACGATGCCGACGACCCCGTGCTGCTGGCGCTCGCCGATGCAGCCCGGCGCTTCCCGATCCCGCTCGAGGCCTTCGACGACCTCCTCGACGGAGCCGAGATGGATGCGCTCGGCACCGAGTACGAGACGTTCGCCGAGCTCGAGCGCTACTGCCGGTGCGTCGCAGGCTCGATCGGCCGCCTGTCGCTCGGCGTGTTCGACTGCTCGGATCGCGAGCGGGGCGCGGCGCTCGCCGACGAGCTGGGCGTCGGCCTGCAGATCGGAAACGTCCTCCGCGACGTCCGCGAGGATGCCGCGAACGGGCGCGTTTACCTGCCGCGGGAAGAGCTGCGGCGATTCGGCTCCGAAGCCCGGGACGGGGCCTTCTCGGGACCGATCGAGCTCGTGATCGCGTTCGAGGCCCAACGCGGGCTCGAGAGGATCCGCCACGGGCTCGAGCTCGTCCCCCTGCTCGACCGGCGGAGCGCTTCGTGCGTGCTCGCGATGGCCGGCAAGTACCGGCTGCTGCTCGAGCGGATCGCCGCCGATCCTGCACTCGTCTTGCGGGGCCGTGTCTCCCTCCGACCGTGGGAGAAGAGCCTCGTGCTGGCGCGGAGCCTCGCCGGTGTGACGCGGTGAAGCGCCGGATCGCAGTCGTCGGCGGGGGTCTCGCGGGTCTCTCTGCGGCGATCGCCTGCGCGGATGCCGGAGCCTCGGTCGAGCTCTACGAGGCACGCTCCCGGCTCGGGGGTGCGACCTTCTCGTTCGAGCGGAACGGGCTCGAGCTCGACAACGGCCAGCACGTCGCACTGCGGTGCTGCACCGCCTACCTGGGCTTCCTGCGGCGTATCGGCACCGGGCAGCTGCTCCCACTCCAGCCGCGACTGCACGTTCCCGTGCTGCGCGAGGGGCACGCGCCGGCCCTGATTTCCCGCAGCGGGCTCCGGCCGCCGCTCCATCTCGCCTCCACGCTGCTCGGCTACGGCCCGCTCGGAGTGCGGGAGCGGATCGCGGCGGCACGAGGCGCGGCAGCTCTCCAGAAGCTCGACCCCGACGACCCGGCACTCGACGAGCAGACCTTCGCCGGCTGGCTCCGGGCACACGGGCAGTCCGAGCGAGCGATCGCCGCACTCTGGAATCTGATCGCCCTCCCCACGCTGAACCTGCCGGCGGAGGAGGCCTCGCTCTCCGCCGCGGTCCGGGTCTTCCGCACCGGGCTCCTCGACTCTGCCGATGCCTGCGACATCGGCATCCCGGCGGTCCCGTTCCGCCGGCTGCACGCGGAGCCGGCCGCCGCAGCGATCCTTGCCGGCGGAGGCAGTGTCCACGTGGGCGAGAAGGTCATCGGTGTCAGCGGGACGCACGTGCAGACGGAGGCCGGCGCCCCCGAGTTCGACGCCGTGATCCTCGCCGTCCCCCACGACGTCGTCGCCGAGCTCGCGCCGCCTGGAACCGTCGATCCCGAGGCACTCGTCCGGCTCGGGGCGAGCCCGATCGTGAACCTCCACATCCACTACGACCGCCGCGTGCTCACCGAGCCGGTCGCGGCGGCGCTCGACTCCCCGGTGCAGTGGATCTTCGACCGCACGGCCGCGGCGGGAGCGACCGAAGGCCAGCTCGTCGCGGTCTCGCTCTCCCATGCGACCACCGAGATCGGGAAATCGCTCGCCGACCTTCGCGAGCGCTTCGTACCTGCGCTCGAGCGCGTCCTCCCTGCCGCGGCCGGGGCCGAGGTGATCGACTTCGCGGCGACTCACGAGCCACGCGCCACCTTCCTCGTGGCACCCGGGACGCGCAGCCTCCGCCCGGGCACGACCACCCCCACCCCCGGGGTCTACCTCGCCGGTGCGTGGACGGCCACGAGCTGGCCGGCAACGATGGAAGGAGCCGTCAGGAGCGGGCTTGCGGCGGCGAGCGCCGCAGTCCTCAATGGCAAGGCGAGACCGAGGGCCTCGTGAGCGCGAAGCCGTAGACCGCGGCGCCCTGCGTCAGGATCGAGGTGACCGCGTTCGGCGTCGTCCGGGTCGCCTTGGCGCTGTAGCCGGTGCACGAGAACCAGCGGCTCGTGCCTCCGGTGCTCGGGTTGTCGAGGATCTGCCCGACCCGGATCCCGGTCTCGGTACGCCATCCGACCGGGCTGCCGAGCGTGAACACCGCGACCACGCGGCCGCTTGCGAACTGAACACCGGCTCCCTGGGGATCGGCGGGCGGTGGGTACCAGTAGAACCACATCGCCGGCTTGCACGTGTCGCAGCGGACGAAGCGGCCTCCCCACAACGAGCGCACCGTGGCCATCGTGTCGCCGAGTTGCACGCCGGCAAGGCTCTTGCCGCTCACGAGGACTCCACGCTGCGGGAGCGCCGGGACGCGATGCGCAGCGGCAACTGCCGGCTTCGCGACGGCCTGAACGACGGTCTGACGGCGATCCGCGTAGGCCCCGATTCCGGCGAGAACCACGAGGCCGGCGGCTGCGACCCCGGCGAGGGCGGCACCCGCGAGTGCAACGCGCCCTCGTGCCGCGGCCACGAGCTCCCCGCCTGGAATCCGTCTCGGCCGAGGCTCGAGCAGCTCGCGGGCGACGGCTTCGACGGGCCTGAACTGCCCGTCGGGCTCGAACGTGTCGACGAACTCGCACCTCGGTACGCGTCGAACGTCGGCGAAGTGAGCCCGGTACGCAGTGCCGCGGTCGCTGTCGAACCAGACAGGCCCGATTCCCAGCGAGCGCAGGCGCCGGAGCTGGCGGAGCTGAGACGGCGGTCCCGCCGCCCAGGTGATCACGATTCCCTGCTGCTCGCCTCCATCCCCCCGAGCAGCGGTCTCTGCGAGCCGTTCGCGCAGCTCGGCGCGGCTTCCGTCGAGATAGAACGCCCTCGTCTCAGCGTCCTCGAAGTCCAGATGGACGAAGTCGTTCGCGGCGGCAAGGTAGTTCGCAACCGGCCGCTTTCCCGTTCCCGGCGTCCCGATCAAGAGCAGGTCCCGGCCTCTGGAGAGAAAACCCGGCTTCCGACGAATGCTCATCATTTCGAGGGCCTCCAGACGGTACCAAGAGCCGGCGGCCGAGAGCGCTAGCCTGACAAAAATACTCGCACAGGATTCCGCGGGACCAGTCACAATCGAGGTGGCATGGCAAGCGAGTTCTCCGATCCGGCCTGGTGGCCCACCCCGCCACCCGAGCCGCCGCGCACCGTCTCGATGACGAAGGTCGTGTTCGGCACTCTGGTCCCGATTGCCGCCGGGGTGCTGATCCTCGTCGTCGTCCTCAACCAGCGGCACCACCACACCGCGGTCGACTCCCATTCGTACGCCGCATTCCAGGCCTGTTTCGAGGCCCAGGGCGGGGATAGCCCGGCGGCGAGGACGAACACGCGACTGCTCCAGGAGGACGCCGAGGCCTGCCAGGATCACCTCCCGCCCGGGACAAAGCTCCCCTCGCTCGCAGCGACCCTGAACGAGCAGGCGGCGCAGGAGGCCTTCCAGAAATGCATGCAGGCCGCGACCGCGAACCTCCGTCGTGGTTTCGGTGGCGGCGGCTTCGGCAGCCGCTTCGGCAGCTCGTCGGGCCGCCAGGCCTTCGAGAAGGCGGTCGCCCTCTGCCAAGCCGTCTCGACGCCGACGAAGCCGGCGCGCAAGACCCCCGCACCACCGACGTAGAGCTCCCCCCCGCGCTCGCCTGAAGGCCGATCGAACCGATCGGGCACCGGGGACGAACGAAGCGCGTCAACCCCCATTCGAGGGGTCACGAGAGGAGCTTCAGATGAACACAGTCAGCCGGCGTTCGTTCCTCAAGACGGCCGGCGTCGCGACGGGTGCAGCGGCGATCGCCGCTTCACCGGCCGCCGCGGCGGCGATCCAGCCGAGCGCCATCGAGACGATGCCCAGCGGCCCGCTCCCCCACGAGCCGATCGTCGCCATCATCCGCGATGCGGGTCTTGGCGAGGTCACCGTGCTCTCGGGACGGACCGAGAAGACCTACCGGGACAAGGTGCTCGTCCGGCGGCTCTTGAAGGCAGCCGACCAGAATCACCTCCCGCGCAAGAAGCAGGAGGTCGCGTAAATGTCATCGCACCGCGAAGCCCCCGAGATCTCGAAGGATCCCGTTGCCGACAACGCCGATGTCTATGCGTTCGTCAGCCCCGACAACCCGAGCACCGTCACGATCATCAGCAACTTCGTGCCGCTACAGGGTCCCGCCGGCGGGCCGAACTTCTTCGAGTTCGGCGACGACGTCCTCTACTCGATCTACATCGACAACGACGGGGACGCACAGCCCGAGATCGAGTTCCAGTTCCAGTTCTCCTCCTCGCTCCAGAACCCGAACACGTTCCTCTACAACACGGGCACGGTCGCCTCGCTCGACAGCCCGAACTGGAACAAGCGGCAGTCCTACTCGGTGACTCGAATCGATGCCGGCCCGCCCTCGCACTCGCCGCACGGCGGCAATCCGTTCCCGTACCTGCCGTTCGGCGGCCCGTCGATGGGTGGCCCCGCGTTCGGCCCCGGCCCGACGCACTCGACGGTGCTCGGGACGAATCTCGCCTGCCCGCCGTGCAACATCGGGCCGCTCTCGACCCCGAACTACGAGGCGAATCTCGGCTCCGCCGCGGTTCACACCGTCGGCGGGGTGAAGGTCTTCTGCGGCCAGCGGGCCGACCCGTTCTACGTCGATCTCGGGTCGATCTTCGACCTCGGCAACCTGAGGCCCCTCCAGACGGCCCATGCCGGCGGCTCGATCTTCTCCGGGCCGATGCCCGGCGTGAACGGCACCGCGCACCTGAACATCCACACGATCGCGATCCAGGTGCCGATCTCGATGCTCACCAGGGACGGCTCCTCGGCGCCGAGCCGCGTCGAGCTCGACCGCGGTGCTCGGGATCTGGAGCGGCGCCAGCCGGCGCAAGGTGAGGATATTCGACGACCAGACGAACCAGGTCGTCGGCTCGGGGCCCTGGGTCCAGGTCTCACGGCTCGGGAACCCGCTCTTCAACGAGGTGATCGTCCCGCTCGGCAAGAAGGATGAGTGGAACTCGGACAACCCGGTCGGCGATGTCGAGTACCTGCCGAACGTGCAGCACCCCGAGCTCGCCGGCCTCCTGCCGGTGCTCTACCCGGGGGCGTTCCCGAATCTCGACGCATTGAACAAGTCGGGCAAGCCGAGAGCGGATCTGGCGGCGATCCTGCTCACCGGGATCCCGACCGGGATCGTCACGGGCTTCCAGAACTACACCGGCCCGACGAACGCCGACATGCTCCGGCTGAACGTCGGGGTCGCCCCGACCGCAACCCCGAACATCCTCGGGCTCGTGGCCGGCGACGCGGCGGGATTCCCGAACGGCCGCCGGGTGTTCGACGACATCGTGTCGATCGAGCTGCGCGCGATCGCCGGGCTCACCTACTCGCTCGTCGCCGCCTACACCGCCGACGCGGTGGTTCCCTCGGTCGGCGACGGCCTGACCCCGGCCTCCGTGCCGAGCGGCTACCTGAGCCACTTCCCGTACATCGGGAGCCCGTACGACGGGTACGACGCCTCCTAGCCGCAGATCGGAGAGACGATGCACGACCACCCAAGAGACGACGAGCACGATCGCGCTCACGACGGGGAACGGGCACGCCCACGTCCACCATGACGTCGGGAGCATCCGCACCCAGCCCGTCGTGCTCGACCTCGGCGAGGGGATCGGCGCCCTGATCGTCCGCACGGGCCCGGACATGCTCGGGATCGAGATCGAGATCAGCCCCGCCGACGACGACGGCGATCGTCAGCACAAGCAGGTCCTACGGCGGATGCTCGGACCGACGGCGGTGCCGGTCCTCGTCTACGACAACCTGCCGGAGGGCGACTACACCCTCTGGCTCGACGAGACCGAGCCGGTGCGGGGCATCCACATCGCCGGAGGACAGGTCGCCGAGCTCGACCGGCGGCCCACAACGGAGAAAGCACTCGCCCTGCGCTGAGGGAGACGCTTCCGGGCGGGCTCGCTGCGGTGTGCCCGCCCGGAGGCTCCTCAGTCCTCCCGAAGCCAGGCCAGGCGACGCACGAGCTCAGCGCGCTCGTCGTCCGTGAGCGACCAGTTGCGAAGCACGGCCCAGACCTCGGCCGGACGTGACTCACGTGACCACGTGCGCACGCGGAGCTCGTCGGCCGCGACCGCGGCCCGGATCGCCTTCCGCCAGGCGATGTGCTGGGCCGGCGCGAGGCGGCGCATCACCGAGCCCCGGCGCAGGAGCATCCGGTAGTCCTCGGCGATGTCTGCCTCGTCGAAGCGCTCGTACATGGGTCGTGAGGATATGCGGCCGAGCAGCTGCTTCAGATCTCGAGCGGGACGAGCTCGAATCGCTCGACGTCGACGAGCCCGCGGTCGGTGATCTTCAGCGACGGGATCACCGAAAGGGAGAGGAACGCCAGCATCTGGACGGGCTGCGGGAAGGTGACGCCCAGCGCGCGGACCGCGGCGGCGAGCTCCCGGCTCGCGTCGAGCACATCGGCGAGAGATCTGTCGGAGAGGAGGCCTGCCACCGGTAGCGGCAGCTCGGCGAGCACGCGGTCGCCGTCGGTCACGACGAGCCCCCCGCCGAGATCGCGGAGGCGGCGCGCGGCCGTCAGCATCGAGCGGTCGTCCGCGCCGACGATCGTCATGTTGTGGGCGTCGTGGGCGACGGTCGAGCCGACCGCACCCCGCTTCAGGCCGAAGCCGCGGACGAATCCGAGGCCGACGCGGCCGGTCTGGAGATGGCGCTCGAAGACGGCGACCTTCGCGAGGTCACGTGCCGGGTCGGAGACAGCTACCCCGTCGGCGACCGTGAGCTCGTCCTCGAGCGCGGCCGTGATGATCTGGTCCGGCACGAGCCCGATCACGCGTGCCTTCCCGCCGCCCTCGTTTTCACGAGCCCACGGGATCTCGAGGTCGCCGGCCTCGATCGGCCCGACATGGACGGTTCGCTTCACCCACTCGGGCACCTCGGTCGGCGGGATCTCCGCTACCGGGCGGCCGCGCTTCAGCACGAGCTCGGGAACGAAGGATTCGAGATCGGGAAGCACGAGGATGTCCGCCCGGCGCCCGGGGGCGATTGCACCGAGATGCGTGAGACCGTGGTAGACGGCCGGATTCAGGGTGGCCATCACGATCGCATCCTCGGGCGAGGCCCCCATCGCCACCGCATCGCGGACGATCGCGTTGATGTGCCCGTCGTCTGCGATGTGCTCGGGCTCGCGGTCGTCGGTGCAGAAGGCCATCCGATGGGGCCCGTACTCGGCGATGAGTGGCAGGAGCGCACGCAGGTTCCGGGCGCTCGAGGCCTCGCGGATCAGCAGCCACAGGCCGGCCCGGAGGCGTTCGCGGCCCTCCTCGACGGTCGCGGCCTCGTGATCCGACTCGATCCCCGCCGCGGCGTAGGCGTTCAGCGCACGCCCGCCGAGGCCCGGCGCGTGCCCGTCGATGTGCCTGGCGAGGCGAAGCTTCGCGAGCTCCGAGCCGGAGCCCGAGACCACGCCCGGAAAGTTCATCATCTCCGCCAGGCCGAGAACATGCGTCCGCCGCAGCAGCCCCTCGAGGTCTCCGGTCGTGAGCTCGCGCCGCGGTGACTCGAAGCTCGACGCGGGCACGCACGAGGAGGCCATGAAGTAGACGTCGAGCGGCAGCCCCGCGGCCGCATCGAGCAGCCAGTGGACGCCGTCGGTTCCGAGCACGTTCGCGATCTCGTGTGGGTCGGCGACGATCGCGGTCGTCCCGAGTGGAAGCACGAGCCGCGCGAACTCGTCGAGGAGGAGCTTCGAGGACTCGATGTGGAGATGGGGGTCGATGAACCCCGGCACGAGGCGGCGCCCCGCTGCGTCGAGCGTCTCGAGCCCCTCGTAGTCGCCGAGCCCCGCAATCACACCGTCGACGATCGCCACGTCCTGCTCGAGCCACTCGCGTGTGAACACGCAGAGGACGCGGCCCCCGCGGATCACGAGATCCGCCGGCTCCTCGCCACGGGCGACCGCCAGCCGCCGTCCGAGCTCGACTCCCACCGAACGATGATCGCACGCCGGCCGCTATCGTTGCCCGCTTCCATGGCCCCATCGAGCCGGCGCGATCGTTGCACCTTCGCCTAGAGCGGCGCCTCGACCAGCCCAGGTGGCTCGCCGTCGCGATCCCGGCAGCTTCGATCCTGTTCGCGTTCGTGCTCGCTGGGATCGTCCTGCTTGCGACCGGGCACAACCCGCTCGAGACCTACCGCCAGCTCTTCGATGCGGCATTCGTCCAGACGGGGGCGATCGATCAGACGCTGATCACGACGACGCCGCTCATCTTCACCGGCCTCGCGGCCGCCGCGGCGTTCCGGATGCGCCTCTTCAACATCGGCGCCGAAGGGCAGCTCTACCTCGGCGCGACGTTCGCGTCCGCGACCGGGCTCTACCTCGGCGGCCCGGGAGGCTCCTCGTTCTTCGTCGTCACCGCGATGATCGTCTCGGGCTGCCTCGGCGGTGCGCTCTGGGCGCTGATCCCGGGCGTGCTGCGGGCCTTCTTCAAGACGAACGAGATCATCACCTCGCTGATGCTGAACTACGTCGCCGGGTACCTGATCACGTACCTGATCTTCCAGACGGAGTCGTACTGGCGCGACACCTCCGGATTCAACGCCTCGGTGTTCCCCACCTCGAAGACGCTTCCGAGCTCCGCGACCTGGCCCTCGTGGACGATCGGCGTGCAGGGCCAGATCGTGATCCCGCTGGGGCTCGTGCTCGGGATCGGGGTCGCCGTCCTGCTCTGGGTGCTCTACACCCGCACCCGATTCGGCTTCGAGGTGCAGGTCCTCGGCGACTCGGAGCGCGCGGCGCGATACGGGGGCGTCCGGGTGCGCCGGAAGATCCTGGCCGTGATGGCGCTCTCGGGCGCGATCGCAGGGCTCGGCGGGGCCAGCCAGATCGGCGATTTCAGCCACTCGCTCGACGGCGACCCGAACGGCCTCCAGAAACTGGGCTACGGCTACACCGGCATCGTGATCGCCGCACTCGCCCGCTACAACCCGTTCGCCGTCTGCGTCGTCGCATTCCTGATCGGCGGGCTCGAGAATGCCGGCAACACCCTGCAGGGGCCGAGCTTCCCCGCGGGGCTCGTCGGGGTGATCCAGGGGATCATCCTCTTCTGCGCGCTCGGCGGCGAGGTGCTCGTTCGCCACCGCCTGCGGATCGTGCGCGACGCGAAGACGCCTGCGGCAGTGGAGCCCGCTTGAACCACAGCCTGCTCGTGGTCGTGATCGCGTCGGGCATCGCCTACGGGACGCCGCTTCTCTTCGCCTCGCTCGGGGAGCTGCTCACGGAACGCTCCGGCGTCCTGAATCTCGGGGTCGAGGGGATGATGCTCGTGGGCGCGGTGATGGGCTTCTGGTCGGTGCAGCGCTTCCATCCGACGACGGCCGTCGCGCTCGCCTGCGGGGTCGTCGTCGCGGCGCTCGCCGGGGCCTTGATGGCTTCGATCCACGCGTTCGTCACGATCACGCTGCGTGCGAGCCAGATCGTCTCGGGGCTCGCGCTCACGATCTTCGCGGGCGCGGTCGGCCTGTCGTCCTACCTCGGCAACGACCTGAACCTGGCCGATCAGCCGGCCGCGCACGAGTTCGGCCACGTCTTCCCGGCGTCCATCCGTTCCTGGCCGATCGTCGGCCCGATCATCTTCGGCCAGAACCTGCTCGTCTACGGCTCCTGGGTGCTCGTCGTCGCGATTGCGTGGTACCTGAATCGCACGCGCCACGGCCTCAACGTCCGCGCCGTCGGCGAGTCCCCGGCGGCGGCCGACGCGATGGGGATCGACGTCACCCGCTATCGCTATGCGCACACGCTCGCAGGCGGCGCGCTTGCGGGCATCGCCGGTGCCACCTTCACCCTCGCGATCACCCCGTCGTGGACGAACAACGTGACCGGCGGCGCCGGCTGGATCGCGATCGCGCTCGTGATCTTCGCCTTCTGGCGCCCGGAGCTGTGCCTGATCGGCGCTTACTTCTTCGGCGCGCTGCAGGCGCTCGCCCCGGAGCTCCAGGCCCGCCAGATCAGCCTCGGGCCCACGGTTCTCTGGACGAGCTCGCTGCCCTACATCGCGACGATCGTCGTGCTCGTGATCGTGTCGGCCGGAAACGCGAAGCGAAGGCTCGGGGCTCCGGCCGCGCTCGGCCGGCCCTACACCCGCGAGGAGCGGTAGCTGTCCGCGGATTCCGTAGGCTCAGAGAATGGAGAACGAACGGATCGGCACCTGGCTCGCCGAGCTCGGCTCGGCCTCGCCTGCACCGGGTGGGGGCGCCGCGGCGGCGCTGCAGGTTGCGATGGGCGCGGCGCTCGTCGAGATGCTTGCGCACCTGACGATCGGAAAGCCCGCTTACGCGGCACACGAGGAGACGATGGCCTCGGTCCGCGACCGGGCGGCGGTGCTGCGCCGCGAGGCCACGGCACTTGCGTCCGAGGACGCGGCGGCCTACACGGCCGTGATCGCGGCCTATCGCCTGCCGAAGGAGAGCGAAGCAGAGGCGGGCACGAGGGCCGAGCAGATCCAGTCGGCGCTCGCCGGCGCGGCCGACGTGCCGCGCCGCACGGCGGCCGCGGCTTCGGAGGTTCTCGACCTGGCCGGGCGGATCGTGCCGGTCGCGAACGTCAACGTGATCTCTGACGGGGCAGCGGCGGCCGCGGCCGCCCGCTCGGCGCTGCAGATCGCGCTCCTCAACATCGATGCGAACCGCGCCTCGATCACGGACACGGCCCTCCGGGAAGAGCTCGCCGGCGTCGCCCGGGCGATCGAAGCCGATCTCGGGCGTGCCGATGCGATCGTGGCCGGCGTGCGCGAGCGGTCGGCGTCGTGACCCTGCTCGAGGGCCGGGCACTCGGCGCCGGGATCCGCGAGAAGGCTGCGGCCGCGGCGGCGGCGGGGCCGACGCCCGTGCTCGCTGCGGTCGTCGCGACCGACGATCCCGCCACGGCCTGGTATCTGGGCTCGATCGCGAAGGCCGCCAGAGCAACGGGGATCGAGCTTCGGGAGGTGCCGGAGCGCAACGGCGCCGACGTGCTCGAGCGACTGAACGAGCTTTCCGGCGATCCGGCGGTGCACGGGATCATCTGCCTGACGCCGCTGCCGGACGGCCTCTCGCTCTCCGAGGCGGGCCGTCGGATCGCGCCCGAGAAGGACATCGACGGGGCGAGCCCCACGAGCCTCGGTCGCCTCGCCGCGGGGCTCGAGGCCTACGCCCCCGCGACCGCGCAGGCGGTGATCGAGCTCATCCGCAGCTCGGGGACGAGCCTCGAGGGGGCGCGCGCCGTCGTCGTCGGCCGCTCGACGGTCGTCGGGAAGCCGCTCGCGATGCTGCTCCTCGCCGAGCAGGCCACGGTGACGATCTGCCACACACGCACCCGCGATCTCGCCGCGGAGACCCGGCGTGCCGACGTGCTCGTTGCGGCCGCCGGCCGCGCCCACCTGATCGGTGCCGGGTATGTCGCGCCGGGCGCGCTCGTGATCGACGTCGGGACGAACGAGGCGCCCGACGGGAGCATGGTCGGCGACGTCGACACCGCGGCCGTCGAGGGGGTCGCCTCGGCCGTGACCCCGGTACCGGGCGGTGTCGGGCCGGTGACGACGGCGATCCTGCTGCGGAATGCCGTCGACGCGGCGCGCCGCTCCTAGAAAAGGCCCTGCGCCACGAATCCGCCCGGCCTGATCCCCGGCGGTGCCGCGAAGAGGCCGCTGCCCGTGTGGACGATGTACTCGCCGAGCGCATCGTGCTCGCCGAGGCGGCGCTGGATCGCCGCGAACTGCTTGTGGGGGTCGCGCTGAAAGGCAACGAAGAAGAGCCCCGCATCGAGCTCTCCGGTCACGGGATCGATGCCGTCGGTGTAGGAGTAGCCTCGGCGGAGGATGCGCTCACCGCCGTTCGTCGCCGGGGCGGCGAGGCGGATGTGGGCGCCTCCGGGAATCACGGGAAGGCCGTCTCTCCCCTTCGCGTGCAGGTCGGGAGGATCGTGCTCGTGCGTGCCGGTGAGCGGCGCGCCGCTCGCCTTGAAGCGGCCGATCGTCTGCTCCTGGTCGCCGAGCGAGGAGCGGTCCCACGTCTCGATCCGCATCCGGATCCGACGCGCGACGAGGTAGCTGCCGCCGCGGAACCAGGCCGCAGGCTCCTCGTCGCCCACCCACACGAACCGGCTCATCGCCGACGCGTCGTCGCCGTGGATGTTCCTCGTCCCGTCCTTGAAGCCCTGGAGGTTCCGGGCGGTGGCCTGGCTCGACTGGGTCGACGACGTGCGCCCGAAGCCGAGCTGCGACCAGCGCAGGACCGCGCCACCGCGTCCGATTCGCGCGAGGTTGCGCACGGCGTGAAAGGCAACCGTCGGGTCGTCGGCACAGGCCTGGACGCAGAGGTCACCGCCGGATCTCGCTGCCTCGAGCTCGTCACCCGGGAGCGCGCCGATCGGCGTGAGCCGGAGCGGCTTTCTCGATGCGAGGCCGAAGCGGTCCTTCCCGCCCTGCGAGAAAACCGTCTCGCCGAGCCCGAAGGTCACCGTGAGCCGCGCCGAGGGCAGCCCGATCGCCTCGCCGGTGTCGGCCGGCGGGGCATCGAGCCGGCCGCCGGCAGACCCGACGGGCCTGCCGGCCGTCATCGCGGCCGCCGCGGCGGTCCATTCCCGCAGCAGCTCGCGAAGCTCGGCCTTCGTCTCGATCGTGAGGTCGAACGTCGCGAAGAAGAGCCGATCCTGGGCCGCCGTTGCGATTCCGGCCTGGTGCTCGCCGTGAAACGGGACCGACGCCGCGGGGCCGGCCGAGCCTTCCACCGCAGCGAAGGCCGGACCGGCGCCCACTGCAAGGCCGACGGCACTGCTGCCCGCGGCCGTCAGGAACCCGCGTCTGTCGAACGACCTAGGCACCGAGCTTCGAGGCGATCGTCGACATCGGCTCGGCGAGAGCGTCGACCTGGCCCGAGAACGCACGACGGTCCGTGGGGGTCAGCGCTCCGTAGAGCGCGAACCCGAGCGGTGTCGCCCGCTTGTATTTGTTCAGGCCGGTCTGCACGGCCGCGAACCGGGAGCGGATCGTGGCGACGAGCCCGGAGTTTCCACCCTTCAGAAGCGCCGGGGTCAGCAGCAGGAACGCTTCCTTCGCCCCGTCCAGGTTCGCCTGGAAGTCGGAGAGGTCGGTGTGCGAGTAGCGCTCCTCTTCACCGGTGATCTTCGAGCTCGCGATCTCGTTCAGCAGGTCGACCGAGCCGTTCGCGAGCTCCGCCGGGGTCAGCTGGAGCGTCTTCACCTTGCCGGCCAGCGTCTCGACGTCCGTCACGAGCTGCTTCCCGAGGGGCGCGGTGCCGGCAGTCGTGTTCTTCTGGAAGAGCAGCTGCTCGATGCGGTGGAACCCACGCCACTTGGAGGCCGGGACGTCGTTGGCGCGCGCGTCGATCTCCGGGTCGAGGTTGCCGAAGCTCTCCGCCACCGGCTCGATCTGCTCGTAGTGCGCGTGCACCGGCCCGTAGAGCGTCTCCGCCCGCGCGAGGTTGCCGGCATCCAGAGCGGCCGAGAGCCGGCGCACGCCGACGAGCAGCTTGCCGCTCTCGGAGGCAACCCACGCGCGATAGGCGTTCGTGGCCGCGGTGAGCTGCGGCGAGGTGGACGCGGTGGCGCCGTGTGCAGTCCCGGCGAGCACGGCGGCTGCCGAGACCACTCCCGCACCGAGCACCTTCAATCTCTTCACGCGATCTCTCCTTGTCGTCGTTCGGGCAGCGGGTCGCCGCCGCTAATAAGGTTACCCTTACAGTGTTCGTAAGGTGGAGAGAACCATCTCGCTGCGTCGGGTACAGTGTCCGAGTGGCCGCTGCAGTCCGCCCGATTCTCCTTCCGTGCCACGGCGCGTCACGTCTGGGGATCGCGTCGGCCGAGGTGGCCGAACGGCTCGAGAGCCACGGGCTGGCCGAGATCGTCGAGGACATCGAGGAGATCGTGGCCGCCGCCCGCGAGGGTCGCGAGGTGATCGCGCTCGACGCCTGCGCCGCAAGCTGCCAGGCACGGCTGCTCGATGCGCGCGGGATTGCGACGCTCCGGGCGCTGAACCTCTCGGACGACGCCTCATCCGGGCACGACGTCGGCGATGCGACCTCCGCCGGTGAGCTCGAAGCGGCGACCAGCCCCGTGAAGCGCACGCGGCGCCCGCTTCCGGTGCAGACCGGCGAACTGAGCTCGCGCCGGGCGAACTCGCACGAGGACTATCTGCTGGCCCTGGACAACCTCACCTCACCGGTCGTCGAGTGCGGCGCGATCGTCGACGCGCCGACGCTTTCGGCCCATGTCGCCCAGATCCTCGGCATCTCGCGGCCGGCCGCCGGAGAGACGCTTGCACGGCTCGAGGACGAGGGGCTCATTCGCCGCGGCGTCCACAAGGATGTGCTGCTCACAGTGGACGGACGGGCTCAGGCCGATCGGATCCTACGGAAGCAGCGGATCCTCGAGTGCTTCGCGGCGCAGACGCTCGGCTACACGGTCGACGAGTGCTTCGAGCGCGCCCGCGAGATCGCGCCGGGATTCGACGACGAAGCTCTGGGGCGCGTCTGGGCCGCCCTCGGCAGCCCGGAGCGCTGCCCTCACGGCTGGCCTGTCGATCCCGAGCGCTCGCGCCGCGAGACGCGGGGGCTCTTCGCCCTGTCCACAGCGGCCGAGCCCGGTGAACTGGCCGTGGAGCGCCTCGACGAGACGAGCCGGGAGCGCCTGAAGGCACTCCTCGCCGCCGGGATCGAGCCGGGCAGCTCGCTGGGGCGGGTCAACGTGAACGCGGCGGCCGGGATGGTCGATTTCGTGACCGCCGGCGAACCACGGGCGATCAGCCTCATGCTTGCCGGCTCGGTCCTCGTCCGCGCCGCGTAGTTGGGAGCTCGTCCGCGTCGCAGAGTGGCTCCCGGCCTGCACCCGAACCACGGTCACGGCACCCCCGGGCCGCTCGCGGCCCCTCCACGAAGCGGAGCAGGGCGCCCAGCGCACTGCCGGGCGCCGAGCGACCGACCTCGTAGTGCGGCCGTCCAGGCACCGAGTTCCAGATGGAGACGTTCGTGGAGGCCGCACTGAAGCTCTGGGAGCCCTCGCAGGCCCAGATCGACGCCTCGCGACTTTCCGAGTACACGCGCCGGCTCGAAGGAGAGCGCGGCCTCGCGTTCGGCTCCTACGCCGAGCTCTGGGAGTGGTCGGTTACCGAGCTCGAGGCGTTCTGGGCCTCGCTCTGGGAGTTCTTCGAGGTGAGGGCGAGCCGCCCGTACGACGCGGTGTGCCCGGACCGGACGATGCCCGGCGCCCGGTGGTTCCCGGGAGCGCATCTCAGCTACGCCGAGCACATCTTCGCCGGAAAGCGTCCGGACGCCGTCGCGCTCGTGCATTGCTCGGAGCTCCGGCCCCGCAGAGAGACGAGCTGGGAGCGCCTGGAGGCCGAGACGGCGGCCCTCGCGGCCGGGCTGCGTTCGCTGGGCGTCGTCGCCGGCGACCGCGTCGTCGCCTACCTCCCGAACATCGAGGAGGCCGTCACCGCGTTTCTCGCGTGCGCGAGCATCGGCGCGATCTGGTCGTCCTGCTCGCCCGACTTCGGAGTCAGGGCGGTCGTCGACCGCTTCGCCCAGATCGAGCCGAAGGTGCTGCTGGCGGTCGACGGCTACCGCTACGGCGGCCGCGACCACCCACGGCTCGGCGCTGTGGCCGAGATCCGCTCGGGCCTTCCCACCCTCGAGCACACGGTGGTCCTGCCCTACCTCGACGAGCGTGCGGGCCTCGAAGGCGCCGATGCGTGGAGCGAGCTCATCTCCAACCGGGAGGAAGGGCTCCGCTTCGAACAGCTTCCGTTCGAGCACCCGCTCTGGGTGCTGCACTCCTCCGGCACGACGGGGCTGCCGAAGGCGATCGTCCAGAGCCAGGGCGGGATCCTGCTCGAGCATCTGAAGATGGTGCACCTGCACTTCGACACCCGTCCGGGCGATCGCCTCTTCTGGTTCACGACGACCGGCTGGATGATGTGGAACCTGCTCGTCGGCGGCCTCCTCACCGAAGCCGCGATCGTCCTCTACGACGGCAACCCGGGCCACCCCGGCCTCGACGTGCTCTGGCAGCTCGCGGCGGACGCGGAGGTCACGTGCTTCGGCACGAGCGCGGCATTCCTCTCGAGCTGTCTGAAAGCCGGCGTCGATCCCCGCGCCGGGCGCGACCTCTCTCGGCTGCGGAGCGTCGGCTCGACGGGCTCGCCGCTCTCGCCGGAGGGGTTCCGCTGGGTCTATGACTCGGTCGGCCCGGCGACCTGGCTCTTCTCGATGAGCGGAGGGACCGACGTCTGCACCGCCTTCGTCGGCGGCGTGCCGACGCTTCCAGTGTACGAGGGCGAGCTCCAGGCCCGGGCGCTCGGGGCGAAGGTCGAGGCGTTCGACGAGGAAGGCGCCCCTCTGATCGACCAGGTCGGCGAGCTCGTGCTGACGGAGCCGCTGCCCTCGATGCCCCTCGCGATCTGGGGGGACGAGGACGGCAGCCGCTACCGCGAGAGCTACTTCGATATGTATCCGGGGGTCTGGCGGCACGGCGACTGGATCGAGATCACCTCGCGCGGGACCGCGATCATCAGCGGACGGTCGGACTCCACGATCAACCGCGGCGGCGTCAGGATCGGAACGAGCGAGATCTATCGTGCCGTCGCCTTGCTGCCCGAGGTGCTCGACGCGCTGGTCGTCGACCTGACCTGGCCCGGGACGATCGGGTGGATCGTCCTCTTCGTCGTGCTCGAGGACGGGATCACGCTCGACCCCGAGCTTCAGAGCCGGATCACGGCGCGGCTCCGCGAGGACTGCTCGCCTCGTCATGCGCCGAACGAGGTGCGGCAGGTCGAAGCGGTGCCCCGGACGATCTCCGGCAAGCTCGTCGAGGTTCCCGTGAAGCGCATCCTGATGGGAGCCGACCCGGCGGCCGTCGCGAGCCGCGAGTCGCTTGCCGACCCCGCCGCGCTCGACCTCTTCATCGAGCTCGCAGCGAGCGGCGAGCCGCTCGGCCGGCAACCGTAGAATCGGCTCATGGACACGATTTCCTTCGCGGGCGAAGGCCTTCACCCGGACCTGCTTCCCTCCTCCGAGGAGCTTGCCGATTGCGCCGGCACGGCGCTCGAGGCGGACGGAGCCCGCATCCTCTCGTACGGGACGGGCGCCGGCTACACCCCGCTTCGCGAGCTTCTGGCCGAGCGCTACGACGTGCACCCGTTCCGCGTGCTGCTCACGAACGGCTGGCTTCAGGGGCTCGGCCTGATCGCGGACAGGCTCGCCCGCAGCTCCAACGTCGCCGTCGAGTACCCGACCTACGACCGGGCCCTGAGACTCCTGTTCGGCGTGTCCGCCAGCATGATCTACATCGACTGGAGCGAGGAAGGGATCGGCGTCGAGGCGTTCGAGTCCACCCTGCGCGTGAGCGGGAAGCCGAGCCTCGCCTACCTGATGCCGACGTTCCAGAACCCGACCGGGATGACGATGAGCGAGGACGACCGCTGGGCGCTCGGGAAGTTGTTCACCGGTACGCGCACGCCGATCCTCGAGGACGACACCTACGGGCTCCTCCGCTACGAGGGCGAGCCGAACCGGACGCTCTTCGAGCTCTCCGAGAAGACCTGCATCTACAGCACCTCGTTCTCGCTCACGATTGCGCCAGGCCTCCGCGTCGGCGTCTTCATCGTCCCGGACGAGCTCGCGGGTGAGCTCGCGACGAGCGCGAACGGCACCTACATCTCCCCCGCGCTGCTCAGCCAGGCCACGGTCTTCGAGTTCATGCAGCGCGGAGGCTTCGAACCGCACGTCGAGCGCCTGAACGCGAGGCTGTTGGAGCGGCGGGACGCGTTGATCGCGGCGCTCGGGAAGCACCTGCCCGAGGCGGGTTACACGCCTCCGGAAGGAGGGATCTTCCTGTTCCTCCGGCTCCCGCTCGGAACCGACGCGAAGGGCGTGCTCCACCGCGCCGAGGGCGTGACGGCGCTCGCCGCCGAGCCCGGCCTCGGGCTGCCGAACACGCTCCGGCTCAACTTTGCCGAGCCGGCCCTCGAGGCGATCGAACCGGGAGTCGAACGACTCGCGGCCGCCTTCAACGCACCGGCACCCCACGACGAGTTCTCGGTCTAGGCACCCCCGGGCCGCTTGCGGCCCTCCGCGAAGCGGAACGAGGGTGCCCACGACACTGCCGGGCGCGAAGCGTCCGCCCTCTCGGTCAGTGCGGCCGGCCGACGCGCTCGCGCCCCGACGAACCGTTCGAGGAGGCGGAACTAACTTGTGACGATGAAGTAGTTCTTCTTGCCGACGAAGGTCGGATAGAAGAACCACTGGCCGGCCTTCAGGGTGACCGTGACGGTGCGGGAGCCGGTGAACGTCGTGCCGGCAATGGTCGTCCCGTTCTTGCCGGTCTCCTGGACGATGAGGCCGCTCTTCTTGCTCTTGTCGACGACCGAGACCTTGTACCGCCCCGACTGCAGCCTCGTCACCGTCTTGCCCTTGAAGCTCAGCTCGGGCACCCCGGCCGGAGTGACCTGGCCGGTCAGAGTCCCCCGTAGGGGCAGCGGCTCGGCGGCGCCCTGGACGGGAACCGATGTCCCGATCGGGGACGATTCAGACTTGCCGGCCTTCCCCGTCCCGGTCGTCGAGTACGGGACAGCCGGGGTGATCGGCGTGCCGGAAGCAAGCGTCGTGAACGTCAGACGCGAGAGCGGCTGGCTCAGATCCTGCGCGACGTAGGTCGAGCTCGGCTGGAGTGCGATCGTGTAGTCGGCGGCCGCGCCCGTGCCTGCATCGATCGGTGTCTGAATCGAGACGCCGGGGCCCGTCAGCGAGAAGTCCGGCAGGCCCGCGGCCGGACAGGACGTGAAGTCGTCCGCCGTCAGCGTGAGCTGGTAGCTACCCGGCGCGAGCGAGGAGACGGTGGCGCCCGAATCGGTGACCATCGTGAAGGTGCAGTTCATCCCGACGTAGTTCACGTACAGGGTCGGGGCGATCGCCGAAGCGGAGGATGCCTGCCCGGCGCCGGCCAGGGCGGCCACGAGGACCAGGGCCGTGAGCATGCTCCTCGAGATCTTGGCCTTTTGCATCATCGGAAGAAAGAGGGAGGGCCCCCGAAAGGGCCCTCCCTTTGTAGCGTGTTCGTCGTCGAGTCGCTACCGCTAGGAGATGCCGGCAGCCCTCAGGGTGAGGCGGACGTTGTTCGGGTTCATCGGCGACTGGCGGATGCGGACACCCGTTGCGTCGAAGAACGCGTTCGCGACCGCCGAGCCGACCGCCGCCGTCGGCGGCTCGCCCGAGCCGGTCAGGGTCTGACCCTGAGCCTGGGCAGCCGTGTTACCGGCCGTCACGTCGGCACCCTTGTGGGTGGCCGTCGTGAAGTCGCCGGGGACGACCGTGACGTACTCGCCCGGGTGGGCGTTCACGAGCGTCACCGCCGGATGATCGGCGAAGCGGAGGATCGGGTAGGTCACCCAGTCCACGCTCGTGAGCCGCTCCTTGGTGAACTGCGGCTGCTCGAGCAGCGCCCGCGAGAGCCCCTGGATCGCCGCGCCGCTCATCTGGTTCGTGACGAGCTGCGGGCCGATCGTGACCCCGTTGTTCTGGGCGATGTACAGGTGCTTCACGAGGATCTTGCCGGACTTCACGTCAGCCTCGACGTCGGCGACCATCGCGACCTGGCTATTGGCGAAGGTGCCGAAGCCGAAGCCCCGGCCCGTGCGAATCCGGCCCGTCTGCGGCTTCGAGTTCGCAACCTTCGGCGTCCAGCCCGCCGCCTGCGTGGCAGCGTCCATCACCGACAGCCACCGCTGTCCGAGCACCTGCGTGCCGTCGATGTTCTGGCGGCGGAACGCGATCGGGTCCATGTTCATCGCGTGCGCGAGCTCGTCCACGATCTGCTCGCTGGCGAAGAACATCTGCGGCGCACTCGGTGCCCGCAGGAAGTTGCACTTGAAGGCACCGCCGTAGAGCGGCTGTGTCTTCGCGAGCACCCGCCGGTTGTTCGTGAACGACGTCTTGGAGTAGATCGCCGTGTCGCCGGGCGCGATACCACCCGCGCCCGGGGTTGCCGGCCAGGAGACGCTCGGGAAGTTCATCAGCAGCTTCGACTGGTCGATGTTGCTCTGGGCCTGGCCATAGGTCTGCCAGTCCGCCGCAATCATGTTGCCCTGCGCATCGGCGCCGAGCTTGACGTCCCAGAGGTTCGCCATCCCGAAGTGGTCCCAACCGGTCTGGTCCCAGCGCATCCACTGCACGCGCACCGGCTTGCCGAGCTTGGCCGAGAGGGCGACTGCCTCCTCGTTCACCTCGCCGGTCTGGCCGCCGCCGAACGAGCTCGCACCTTCATACCAGACCACACGCACGTTGTTCGCGGTCGCATTCGTGTTGCCCGTGACGAAGTTGATCACGCCGGCGAGGTTCGCCGGGAGACCGGTGAGCGCCTGCGCCTGGACGTACACGGTTGCACCGTTCCCGTTCGCGTTCACGTCTGCAACAGCGCAGTGCGGGCCGATCGGCACGAAGCTGTTGTAGTGGTACTTGTAGGTCGCGGAGACCGTCTTCGCGGCACCGGCCATCGCGCTGTCCACCGTCGGGTTGAAGGTGGTGTAGCGGGGCGGGTTCAGCGTGTTCGTGTCGCCCGCGGTACGCAACCACGACCAGTAGTTGCCGGAGCCCGGCAGCTTCGGATCGCTCTGCCACACGACCTTGAGCTGTGCGGCGGCCTGGATCGCGTCGTACTCCTTCGGAGCCACGACGGCGAGCCAGTTCGCGATCTGCACGACCTCAGCGCCCGGAATGTGGCTGATCGAGGTCGGGTCGACGCTGACCGCTCTGTCGTTGAGCGCCGTATTGGCACCGGCACCGCGAGGACGGACACGCCGGCCGTGGAGCATGCCCGGGATGTGCACGTTCTGTACGTAGGTGTAGGTGCCGTTCACCTTGGCCGGGATGTCGATCCGCGGGAACGACTTGCCGACGACGGTGTACTGCGAGACCGGCTTCGCGATTCCCTGACCGGGCGTGGCCGAGACCTGGCCGCCGTTCGTGGACATCAGGTAGTTGAACGTCTTGCCGCCCATCAGGTCTGAGTACTTGACCGTCTGGCCGCCGCCGGTGATCGTGCCGTCGCCGTTCGAGACGAGGTTCGCGACCGGGACGCCGAGCTTCGTCGCCGCCATGTTGCGAAGGATCTGGTTGGCGTACGCCGCTGCCGCACGGATCGAGGTCGAGCGGCCCGAGATGCCGGAGCTTCCGCTACCGCCGCCCGTGACGTTCAGCCACGACTCGGGATGCGCATAGACCATCTGGTCCATGGTCATGTTGATCTCTTCCGCGGTCAGCATCAGGATGCCGGTCGGCGTGCCGTGACCGAGCTCCGTCTCGCCGTGGGTGACGATCAGCTTGTTGTCGGTCGTCAGCGCGAACCACGTGTCGACCTGGTTGACGTCCGGCAGGTAGTCCTGCGGGCCGCGGGCTGCAAACGGGGTGAGGCCCGTTGCGGCGTCGGCCTTGCCGGCGAGTGCGCCGAGCGAGGAGAACCCGATGATCAGCGCGCCGCCGCCCTTCACGAACGTCTTGCGCGAGAACTGCTTGTCGGTCAGCGGCTGCTTTTCATGCAGGAAGCCGGTCATCATGCACCTGCCTTTGCCATGACCTTGGCCGCCTGCTGGATCGCGGTCAGGATTCTCGGATAGGTCCCACAGCGGCAGAGATGGCCGTTCATCGCCGTGCGGATCTGGTCTTCGGACGGGTTCTTGGTCGTCGCCAAGAGGTCCGCGGCCTGGATCATCATTCCGTTCTGGCAGTAACCGCAATGCGGCACCTGTACATCGATCCACGCCTGCTGCAGCGGATGAAGCGCCGGCGCCGCAGCAGTGGTGCCGCGCTGCGCCGCCCACAAGGCCGGAAGGCCCTCGAGGGTAGTGATGCTCTTCCCGCTCACCGCAGCGACCGGGGTGACACACGAGCGAATCTCCTTCCCGTCCAAAAGCACCGAGCAGGCACCACACTGCGCAAGACCGCAACCAAAGCGCGGGCCATGCAGATGGAGCTCGTTATGCAAGACGTAAAGGAGAGGCGTATCAAGGCTCGCACTCACGCCGTGCGTGAGCCCGTTCACCTTGATCTTAAGGCTATTCGCCATTCGTCCTCCTAGGTGAGTAAAACGCGTCAATGCGTCCGTGCGGACATGAGCGTTTGCGCGCCGAAACCTGCCCGCCTGCTCACACGGCCAGGGTAGAGGGTACGGCACCCTTCGGGTGGAGGCAATAGTCAGGGAAGGACGAAAATCGCTCTTCTCGAGGACGGGAACCTACTCGAGTCTAACCCGGGTCAGGAGACGCCGAGGGCGCGGGCGATCACGAGCCGCTGGATCTCGTCGGTGCCCTCGCCGATCGTGAGAATCTTGGCGTCGCGGTAGAACCGGCAGACCGGGTACTCCTCGATGTAGCCGTAGCCGCCGTGGATCTGCACCGCGTCGTCTGCCGCCCGCAGCGCGACGAGGCCGGACTTGAGCTTCGCCTGGGCCGCAGGGAGCGCAAACGGCCGGCCTGCGTCCTTCAACCGAGCGGCCTTGTAGGTGAGGAGGCGCGCCGCTTCGATCTCGGTCGACATGTCGGCGAGCTTCGCACCGATCGCCTGGAAGCGGCCGATCGGCTGCCCGAATGCATGGCGCTCCTTCGCATAGGTGAGAGCCGCATCGAACGCGCCCTGCGCGAGCCCGACCGCCATCGCGGCGATGCCGATCCGGCCGATGTCGAGCACCTCGAAGAACTGCTTCAGCCCGTTGCCGCGTGGCCCGAGCAGGTTCGCCTCGGGGACGCGGCATCCGGTGAAGGAGAGCGGCCGCGTGTCGGAGGCGTTCCAGCCCATCTTGCGGTAGGGCTCGCCCGCCTCGAACCCGGGTGTCCCGTTGGGGACGAGCAGGTTCGAGATCTCACGGTGACCGTCGTGCTCGCCGGTCACCGCCGTGATCGAGACCACGCCCGAGATCTCCGTGCCGGCGTTCGTGATGAACTGCTTCGCGCCGTCGATCGTCCACTCGCCGCCGGCAAGGGTCGCGCGCGTGCGCGTGTTGCCGGCGTCCGAGCCCGCCTCCGGCTCGGTCAGCCCGAAGGCGCCGAGCCGCTCCCCCGAGGTGAGGAGCGGCATCCATTCGCGCTTCTGGGCCTCGGTGCCGAAAAGGTAGATCGGCTGGGTTCCGAGCGAGGTGTGCGCGCACATCGTGATCGCGACCGACGAGTCGACACGCGCGAGCTCCTCGACGGCGAGCGCATAGGCGAGCGAGTCGGCCCCGGCGCCGCCGTACTCCTCGGGAAACGGGATCCCCATCAGGCCGAGCTCGCCGAGCTTGCCGACGATCTCGTACGGGAAGGCCTTGGTACGGTCGAGCTCGGCCGCGACCGGCGCGATCTCGCGTTCCGCGAAGTCGCGGACGGTGGCTCGAAGCGCTTCGTGCTCTTCCGGGAGGTCGAAGACCACGGCCAGGCTATCCCTGTTCGCTCCAGCTGGGTGAGCGCCCTTCGAGAAACGCGGTCAGTCCCTCCTGGGCCTCGTCTCGCGTCCTCAGCTCGGCGATCAGGCGCTCGGTGTCGGCTCCCTCGAGCGGCGCGCGGGCGATCAGCTTGGCGATTCGCACAGCCTTCGGCCCGGCCGCGAGCAGACCCGCGACGACTCGGTCGACCGCGGCTCCCACGTCTTCGGCGAGCTCGCTCGACGAGCCCGATCGCAAGCGCGCGCTCCGCGTCGAACCGCTCGCCGGTGACAAACAGCGCCCGGGCGGCGCCGGAGCCGATCCGCGCGACGACGAACGGCGAGACCACGGCCGGAGCGATCCCCACCTTCACTTCCGTGAAGCCGAAGGTGGCATCGCGGCTCGCGACGACCACGTCGCAGCACGCGAGGATCCCGCAGGCGCCGGCGAGCGCGGGCCCGCTGACGGCGGCAACGACCGGTGCCGGGCACCCGTCGACGGCTTCGAGCATCGCCCGCCAGCCCCGTGCTTCGTCGAGGTTGTGCTGCGCGGTCGCGTCGATTGCGGCTCGCATCTCGCCGAGGTCCACCCCGGCCGAGAACGCCGGGCCTTCGGCCGCCAGGACGACCGCGCGGGCGTCACCCGCAAGGGCAAAGCCCTCGGTCAGCGCCGAGATCAGGGCGCTGTCGAGAGCGTTGCGCCGTTCCGGCCGGGCGAGCGTCAGCCGGAGCACCGCCCCTTCCCGCTCCACACGGAGTCCGCTCACTCCATCACTCTTCCAGTTCCACGAGCATCATGCCGCGTGCCACGACGTCTCCTTCGGAGACACAGACGGCACGGACCGTGGCCGCGCGGGGCGCCGCAAGCGGCATTTCCATCTTCATCGCCTCGATCACGACAAGCGTCGCGCGCGACTCGACGCGGTCGCCGGGACTGACGAGAACGCGGATGATCTTGCCGGGCATCGGCGCGGTGAGCTCGTCCGGCACGTCGCCTCCATCGCTGCCGCCGGCGGCTCCTTCGAGATCGGGAGGCGCCGTCACAGCCGGCGCAGGAAGGTTGAGGCGGAAGCCGGCACGCCATGGAGCCGACGGCAGCCGCGGAGCCGGGCTGAGTGGCGCGTAGCGGGTGAGGAAGTCGGTGGTCGTCTCGCCGGCACGGAAGGCCGGGTGCGCGACGAGCCAGCGCAGGAACGGGAGATTCGTGACGAGGCCCTCGACCTCGGTCTCGGCGAGCGCCTTGCGGAGCTTCTCGATCGCCTCGTCCCTTGTTCCTCCGTGGGCGATCAGCTTCGCGATCATCGGGTCGTAGCCCGTGCCGATCGCGTCGCCCTGCTCGACGCCGGCGTCGACGCGGATGCCTTCCGGAAAACGGAGGCGGTCGATGCGGCCGGCCTGGGGCAGGAACGTGCGCGGGTCTTCGGCGTAGAGGCGAACCTCGAGCGCATGCCCGTTTCGCGCGACTCTCGCCGGCTCGAGTGCGTCGCCCTCCGCGATGCGGATCTGGTCGGCGACGAGGTCGCGGCCCGTCGACGAGCTCGGTCACGGGGTGCTCGACCTGGATCCTCGCGTTCAGCTCGAGGAAGAAGTACTCCCGTCCCGAGACCATGAACTCCGCGGTGCCGGCTCCGCGGTAGCCGATCGCGGTCGCGAAGCGGACGGCTGCGGCCCCGAGTGCGACTCGCAGCTCGTCGTCGATCGCTGTCGACGGCGACTCCTCGAGCACCTTCTGGTGGCGGCGCTGGATCGAGCACTCACGCTCCCCGAGCGAGACGGCTCCTCCGGCGTCCGCGAGGAGCTGCACTTCGACGTGCCGCGCCTCTTCGAGGTAGCGCTCGCAGAAGACCGCTCCGTCGCCGAAGGCCGCGCGGCTTCGCTGCGGGCGGTCGCGAGCGCGTTCTCGAGGTCGACCGGCGAGCGCACGATTCGCATCCCGCGTCCGCCGCCGCCCGCGGCGGCTTTCACGAGCAGCGGGTAGCCGAGCTCGTCGGGCTCTCCGCTCGCGAGGACGGGAACGCCCACCTCGGCGGCGATCCGCTTCGCTTCGAGCTTGTCGCCGCCCGCCCGGAGCGCGGCCGGCGGTGGGCCGATCCACACGAGCCCTGCGCCCTCGACCGCCTCCGCCAGCTCGGCGCTCTCCGAGAGGAACCCGTAGCCGGGATGGATCGCGTCGGCCCCCGCCTCACGCGCTGCGCGAACCTGCTCGGCCGAGTCGAGGTAGCTCGCGATCGCGACCGTCTCGCCCGCGACACGCGTGTGGAGGGCGCCGGCATCGTCCGGAGCGGCAACGGCGACGGTGTCGATCCCGAGCCGCGCGGCACGTGCGGAAGATCCGCACGGCGATCTCGCCTCGATTTGCGACGAGCAATTTCCGGATCGCGGGCGCGGTCACATGCGGAAGATCCCGAATTTCGTCTCGGGGATCGGCGCCTCGAGTGCCGCCGAGAGGCCGAGGGCGAGCACCCGGCGGGTGTCCAGCGGATCGATGATCCCGTCGTCCCAGAGCCGCGCGGTCGAGTAGTACGGGCCGCCCTCCTCCTCGTACTTGGCGCGGATCTCGTCGGCATCGGCGTTGCCGACGGTCGTGAGCACCGTTGCCGCCTGCTCGCCGCCCATCACGGAGATCCGAGCGTTCGGCCACATCCAGAGCTGCCTCGGGCCGTAGGCGCGGCCGCACATCGCATAGTTGCCGGCGCCGAACGAACCGCCGACGACGACCGTGAACTTCGGCACCCCCGCGCAGGCGACCGCCATCACGAGCTTCGCGCCGTCGCGTGCGATCCCGCCCGCCTCGTACTCCTTGCCGACCATGAACCCGGTGATGTTCTGCAGGAAGAGCAGCGGGATCCGCCGCGCACATGCGAGCTCGATGAAGTGCGCGCCCTTCTGTGACGACTCGGCGAAGAGAACGCCGTTGTTGGCGAGGATCGCGACGGGGTAGCCCTCAATCGCGGCGAACCCGCAGACGAGCGTCTCGCCGTAACGCTGCTTGAACTCGTCGAGACGCGACCCGTCGACGATGCGGGCGATCAGCTCGCGTGGGTCGATCTGGGTGCGGTGGTCGTCGGGGATCAGGCCGTAGAGCTCGGCCGGGTCGGCGGCGGGCGGCTCGGGCTCGGCGAGGTCCCAGGGCGGCTCCGGCGAGCGGCCGTGCAGGTTACGGACGATCCGGCGCGCGATCGCGAGCGCGTGCTCGTCGGAGGTCGCGTAGTGGTCGGCGACGCCCGAGTGCCTGGTGTGAACCTCCGCGCCCCCGAGCTCCTCGACGCTGACCTCCTCGCCGGTCGCCGCCTTCACGAGCGCGGGGCCGCCGATGAAGATCGAGCCGGTGCCGCGGACGATCACCGTCTCGTCGGCCATCGCCGGGACGTACGCGCCGCCCGCGGCGCAGAAGCCCATCACGACGGCAATCTGAGGGATCGCCTGCGCCGACATCCGCGCCTGGTTGTAGAAGAGCCGCCCGAAGTGCTCCCTGTCCGGGAAGACGTCGGCCTGGAGCGGCAGGAAGGCACCGCCGGAGTCGACGAGGTAGAGGCACGGCAGCCGGTTCTGCTCGGCGATCTCCTGCGCCCGCAGGTGCTTCTTGACCGTCAGCGGCAGGTAGGAGCCGCCCTTCACGGTCGCGTCGTTCGCGAAGAGCATGCACAGCCGGCCCTCGACGGAACCGATCCCGGTCACGATCCCGGCCGACGGCGCGCCGCCGTCGTAGAGCTCCCACGCGGCGAGGGCGCCGATCTCGAGGAACGCACTGCCGGGGTCGATGAGGCGGTCGATCCGCTCGCGCGCCGTCAGCTTGCCACGGCTTCTGTGCCGTTCGAGCGCGGCGGGACTGCCTCCTGCGGAGACGGCGGCGGTACGCTCGCGCAGCTCGGTGACGAGCGCCTCCATGCGGCCGCTGCGGCGGCCGAACTCCTCCGCCTCGGTGTCCACGTGTGATTCGAGCGTTGCCATCCGCGTACCTGACCGTATACCCGCAGGCGTAGGCTTCGGCGAGGTGAGCGTGGAGCTTCCAGAGCGGGTTCGGATTCGCGAAGTCGGGCCCCGCGACGGGTTCCAGAACGAGCCCGAGGTGGTGGCGAGCGCCGACAAGGTGAGGCTGATCGACCGGCTCGGCACGACGGGGCTGCAGCGAATCGAGGTGACCTCGTTCGTGCGGCCGGACGTGCTCCCGCAGCTCGCCGATGCCGAGCAGGTTCTCGCCGCGATCTCGCTCCCGGAATCCGTGGAGGCGGCGGTGCTCGTCCCGAACCTCCGCGGCCTCGACCGGGCGCTCGCGCTGCGCGACCGCTTCCAGCATGTCAGCGGGTTCGTGTCGGCGTCGGAGACCCACAACCGGATGAACGTCGGCCGGCCCGTCGAGGAATCGGTTGCCGAGCTCGAGGCGGTGATGCGCCGCGCGCGCGAAGAGGGGCTTCGAGCCGGCGCCGTGATCAGCGTCAGCTTCGGCTGCCCCTACGAGGGCCGCGTCGAGCCCGGGGCCGTGTTTGCGATTGGGCGGCGGTTGGTTGCGGCGGGAGCCGGGGAGATCGGCTTCGGCGACACGACGGGGATGGCGAACCCTGTTCAGGTCCGCTCGTTCTTCCCGGCCGCGCGCGAGGCGCTCGGCGGCGAGGTCGAGCTCACGGCGCACTTCCACAACACCCGCGGCCAGGGCCTTGCGAACGTCCTCGCCGCGCTCGAGTCGGGCTGCGATTCGTTCGAGTCGAGCTTCGGCGAGATCGGCGGCTGCCCCGTCCCGGCGGGCGCCACCGGCAACATCGCCACCGAGGATCTCGTCTCGATGCTCCACGAGATGGGCATCGCCACGGGGGTCGATCTCGAGAGCCTCCTCGACGTCTCACGCGAGCTCGCCGCGGTCCTCGGCCGCCCGCTCGGCTCCCACACACTCGCCGCCGGCCCGGTTTCGTGGGGCCCAGGCGCCGCCGGCTGACGCAACCCGAACCCGCCGCCCGAGACATGCCCCGAAAGGCTTAGACCCCGGGGACAGGCCCCTGGACATGGCGCACGAAGCCACGTCCCCAAGCGCTTAGACCCGGGGACAGGCCCCTGGACATGGCGCACGAAGCCACGTCCCCAAACGCTTAGACCCGGGGACAGGCCCCTAGACATGGCGCACGAAGCCATGTGCCCAAACGCTTAGACCCGGGGACAGGCCCCTGGACATGGCGCGCGGAGACAGTGGCCGGAGCGGCTTGTCTCGCGGAGACGGTCCTGGAACAGGAGACTTGCAGCGTGACCTTCGGAACGCTCAGCGTGATCGTCCTCGCCGGGCTCGCGGGACCGCTCCTCTCTGCGAGCGGGCGCGTGCTCGTGCCGGTGATCGTGGGAGAGCTCGCGGCCGGGCTCGTCGTCGGGCAGACGGGGTTCGGATGGATCGATCCGACGGATCCGACGACGGCATTCCTCGCCTCGGTCGGGTTCGCGATGTTGATGTTCACGGCCGGGATGCACATTCCCGTCAGGCAGCCCGAGCTCGTGCGGAGGCTCGGCCGGGGTGCCGTCGCCGCCGCCGCGGCCGGGGTGCTCGCGGTCGGAGCCGGAATCGCAACGGCGCGGATCGCCGGCGTCCCTCACCCGGCGATCTACGCCGTCATCCTCGCGAGCGGCTCCGCCGCGGTGCTCGTTCCCTCGCTTCACGAGGCCGGGCTCCTCACCCAGTCGGAGGGCCTGGTCGTCGCGGCGCAGATCGCGGTCGCCGATGTGGCGGCGATCGTCGCCGTGCCGCTCGTCCTACAGCCGAACCGGGCGACGCACGCACTGCTCGGTGCCCTCGCCGTCGCGGCGTGCGCCGTGCTCCTCTACTTCGCGATCCGGTCGCTGCGCAAAGCGGCCTGGATCGAACGCATCCGGCTGCTCTCGAAGAAGCGCAACTGGGCGCTCGACCTGCGGCTCTCGCTGCTCGTGCTCTTCGGGCTCGCCTGGCTCGCGACGCGGACGGGAACGAGCGTCCTCATCGCCGGGTTCGCGGTCGGCCTCGTCGTGGCCGCGATCGGCGGCCCGAAGCGGCTTTCGCGGCAGGTCGTGGGCGTCGCGCAGGGCTTCTTCGTTCCGCTCTTCTTCGTGGTGCTGGGTGCGCAGATCGATCTCCGCGCCTTCGGAACGCACGGATCGCTCGTCGAGCTCGCTGCGCTCCTGATCGTCTTCAACGTCCTGCTGCGCCTCGGGGCAGCCGCCGTGACGCGGCAATCCGCCGGTGCCGGGCTCGCCGCGGCGGTCTCGCTGGGCGTCCCTGCGGCGATCGTCGCGCTCGGCCTGCAGCAGCACGTGATCTCGCCCGGAATCGGCGCGGCGATCATGGTCGCAGCACTCGCCAGCATCGGGGTGAGCGGAGCCGGGGTGGCGGTTCTGCACCGACGGCTCGCCCCGCCGGTCACGGAGTCCGACGCCGGAGCGTCGCCGCCGCGAGTGCGAGGGCAAGCACGATCGAGCCGAGCGTAACCGCCACATCCAGGGCGAACCGCGCGCCGTACGGCCCGCCCGCCGCCACTCGCGCGAGCGCGTCGTAGGCGTAGGTCAACGGCAGCAGCGGCCGAGATCCACTGGAGCCAGGCCGCCATCTGGTCGCGAGGGACGAAGAGCCCACACAGGAGCAGCTGGGGCAGCACGATCGCCGGCATGAACTGCACGGCCTGGAACTCCGTATTCGCGAAGGCGCTCACGAGGAGCCCGAGCGCCATCCCGAGCGTCGCGTTCGCAACCGCCAGGAGCACCACGGCCCATTCCGGGCCGGCCACGTTCAGCCCGAGGAGCCCGAAGGCGAGCACGGAGACGAGCGTCGCCTGGACGATCGCCAGGAGCCCGAACCCGAGCCCGTAGCCGGCGAGCAGGTCGAGTTTCGAGATCGGCATCGTCATCAGCCGCTCGAGCGTTCCCGACGTGCGCTCGCGCAGCATCGTCACCGAGGTGACGAGGAACATCGTGATGAACGGGAAGAGCCCGAGGAGCGGTGCACCCACGTGCTGGAAGACCTCCGGCGTGCCCTTGAAGAGCTCCTTGAGGAGCGCCTCGAGCACGCACGGGACAACGAGGATGAGCGCGATCGTCCTCGGGTCCCGACGGAGCTGCGCGAGCACGCGAACCGCGGTCGCCCACGTTGCAGAGGAGCTCACTGCTCGGCAGTTGCGGTTGCCGAAACCAGGCGAAGGAAGACGTCGTCCATGGTCGCCTCGCCGGTCTGCTCGTGCAGGCCTGCAGGCGTGCCGGACGCGATCAGCCGGCCGTCGCGGAGCAGCAGCAGCTGATCGCAGCGCTCCGCCTCGTCCATGACGTGGCTCGACACCACGAGCGTTACGCCCTGCTCCGCGAGCGCATGGAAGAGCGCCCAGAGGTCACGCCGAAGGAGCGGATCGAGCCCGACCGTCGGCTCGTCGAGGACGAGCAGCTCGGGCCTGCCGAGGAGCGCCGTCGCCAGCGAGACGCGTGCCCGTTGCCCGCCCGAGAGCCGCGAGACCACCCGCCCCGCGAACTCGCCCAGAGCAACGGTCTCGATCAGCTCGTCCACCCGCGTCGGGCCCGTCGCCCTGGAGCCGCGCGAAGTAGCGCAGGTTCTCCCGCACCGAGAGATCGGCGTAGACCGACGGCGCCTGGGTCACGTAGCCCACCCGCCGGCGGAGCGATGCCGCCCCCGCCGGCTCGCCGAGTACCTCGATGCGGCCCCCGGCCACCTTCTGGACACCGACGATCGCGCGCATCAGCGTCGACTTGCCGCCGCCGCTCGGGCCGATCAGCCCCGTGACGATCCCCGCCCCGAGCTCGAGCGAGAGCCCGTCGAGCACCGGGACGCCGCCCCGGACGACGCGAAGCCCGTCGACCGCGACGGCGGCGGTCAAGGACGTTCGAGCTCGGGCGTGTAGGCGCCGAGGCGGGCGGCGCCGTTCAGTCTTGCGCGGTGAAGGTAGGCAGCCTGCGCCGCCGGGACCCTCTCCGGCTCACCGGCCCAGGCCTCGAGCGCAGCCGTCTGGAGTGCCCGCCCGTACGAGAACGAGAGCTGCCACGGATGGGGGCCGCGCTCCACCAGCGCGTTCAGGTGGGCGGTCGCGTCCTCGTCGCTCTGGCCGCCCGAGAGGAAGACGATCCCCGGGACGGCGGCCGGGACATGCCGGTAGAGCACCTCGAGCGTCCGCTCTGCGACCTCGTCGATCGCCGCCCGAGAGGCGGCGTCGTAGCCGGACAAGACCATGTTCGGCTTCAGGAGCGTGCCGCGTACCTCGACGCGTTGGTCGTGAAGCTCCGTGTAGAGCGCCTGAAGGACGCGGCCCGTCGCCTTCGCGCTCTCTTCGATCGAGTGGTCGCCGTCCATCAGCACCTCGGGCTCGACGATCGGAACGATTCCGGCCTCCTGTGCGAGCGCGGCGTAGCGGGCGAGCGCGTGCGCGTTCACCCAGGCGCAGTACTCGCTCGGCCGGCCCGCACCGATCGAGTAGGTGGCACGCCACTTCGAGAACCGCGCACCGAGCGTCCGGTACTCCGCGAAGCGCTCGCGCAGCCCGTCGAGGCCCTCGGTCACCGTCTCGCCGGAGGCGAGCGCGAGCGGCTTCGCTCCCCGGTCGACCTTGATCCCCGGGATCACGCCGTGCCCGGCGAGGAGAGCCGGAAACGGAGTGCCGTCGGCGCTCTCCTGCCGGATCGTCTCGTCGTACATGATCACGCCGCTGATGTGCTTCTCGGCGCCGAGCGTCGTGAAGAGCAGGTCGCGATAGGCCCGCCTGGTCTCCTCCGTCGACTCGACGCCGATCGTCGCGAACCGCCTGGCGATCGTCCCCGAGCTCTCGTCGGCGGCAAGGATCCCTTTGCCCTCCGCGACGAGGGCGCGAGCGGTCTCGAAGAGCTCGTTCACGGCGTCCCGCAATACGGTAGTAGTTTTCGGGCTCCCTCAGCCGGAGAGAAAGGAATTCCATGGGCACGATCGTGGTAGGCGTGGACGGTTCGGGCGCCTCGATCAAGGCGCTGCGATACGCGGTCGACGAGGCCAAGAAGACACCGGGAACCGAGGTCAGGGCCGTCAGCGCCTGGCACGTCCCGGCAGGCGTCTACGGCAGCGGCTGGGCGCCGAGCGACATCGACCTCGACGAGTTCCGAAAACTCGCGCAGAAAGCGCTCGACGACGGAATCGCCGCAGCCGAGGTCGGGGGCTCCGGCGTCACCGTGACTCCGGTCCTCCGCGAGGGGCAACCCGCCGAAGTGCTCTGCGACGAGGCCGAAGGCTCGGACCTGCTCGTCGTCGGCACGCGCGGGCTCGGCGGCTTCCACGGCCTGCTCGTCGGTTCCGTGAGCCAGCAGTGCGTGCACCACGCTCCGGTGCCGGTGGTCGTGATCCGGCCCGACAAGGGCGAGAAGAACTAACGCGTTTTTGCGAAGCGCTCGACCGCCGCGAGCAACTCGGCGGCCTTCGTCTCGGCGTCGGCCGCGTCGCCCGAGGTGAGCGCTCCGGCGACGCAGTGGCGGACATGGCCGTCGAGCAGCCGGAAGGAGAGCGAGTCGAGCGCCGTCCTCACGGCCGAGATCTGGGTGAGGACGTCGATGCAGTAGCGATCCTCTTCCACCATCCGCTCGATCCCGCGCACCTGGCCCTCGATCCGGTGGAGGCGCTTGACGAGCGCGGCCTTCTCGCCGTGATATCCGGGGGTCGCGTCGGTCAGCGGATGCTCCTGAAGCGCCGAAGGCGAAGGCTCGAGCCGACGACGAAGAGGCTCGAGCAGGCCATTGCCGCTGCAGCGACGATGGGGCTCGCGAGCCCGGCGACGGCCAAAGGCAGCGCAACGAGGTTGTAGGCGAAGGCCCAGAACAGATTCGCCTCGATCGTGCGGAGGGTCCGGCGCGCGAGGCGCACGGCGTCGACGGCGGCGCGGAGGTCGCCGGAGACGAGCGTCAGCTCGGAGGCCTCGATCGCGATGTCGCTTCCGGTGCCGAGGGCGAGCCCGAGATCGGCCTGCGCCAGCGCCGGGGCGTCGTTGACGCCGTCCCCAACCATCGCCACGACGCGGCCGGCGCGCTGGAGATCCTCGATCGCCCGCACCTTCCCCGCCGGATCGACGCCGGAAAGCACGCTCTCGATCCCGACCTCGGCGGCGACGCGCTCGGCGGCTCCCGCCCCGTCGCCGGTGAGCAGCACCGGCTCCAGGCCGAGCGCGCGGAGCTCGCGGACCGCCTCGGCACTCGACGGCTTGACCGTATCCCGGAGCTCGAGCCTGGCCCTCGGCTCGCCGTCCCACGAGACCTCGATCTGTGCCCCGCTCCGCCCCACCTCGACCTCGTGGCCGTCGACGACGCCGAAGACGCCCGTCCCGGCCGTGCTGCGGAAGCCCGTGACGGCCGGCAGCCGGTCGAGCTCCTCACGTGCAGCCCGAACCACGGCGCGCGCGACTGGGTGCTCCGAGGCCGCTTCGACCGCACCGGCGAGGCGCAGCACCTCGGCCCTGTTCGAGCCGTTCAGCAGAGTCACTCCGGCGAGCTCGAGCCTCCCCTCGGTCACCGTCCCGGTCTTGTCGAGCACGACCACGTCGATCCGCCGCGTCTGCTCGAGCACCTCCGGCCCCCTGATCAGCACGCCGAGCTGCGCGCCCCGGCCCGTACCGACCATCAGCGCGAGCGGGGTCGCGAGCCCGAGTGCGCACGGGCACGCGATGATCAGCACCGAGACGGCCGCGGTGAACGCCTCGCCGGCTGAGCCGCCGAAGGCGAGCCAGCCGGCGAGGGTGAGCGCGGCGAGAGCGAGAACGAACGGCACGAAGATCCCCGAGATCCGGTCCGCGAGCCTCTGCACGGGCGCCTTGCCGGATTGGGCGTCGTCGACGAGCCGCGCGATCTGCGCCAGCACCGTGTCTGCGCCGACCCGGGTCGCCCGCACGACGAGCCGGCCGGAGTCGTTGATTGTGGCGCCCTCGACCTCGTCGCCGACCGACACCTCGACCGGGAGCGACTCGCCTGTCAGGAGCGAACGATCGACCGCCGAGGCACCCTCGGCGACGACGCCGTCAGTAGCGATCTTCTCGCCCGGCCGCACGACGAAGAGATCGCCGGGCTCGAGCTCCGAGATCGGAACACTCACCTCGGCCCCGTCTCGGAGGACCGACGCCTCGCGGGCGCCGAGCTCGAGCAGGCCGCGTATCGCCTGCGAGGCATGGCGCTTCGACCGCACCTCCAGGTAGCGGCCGAGCAGGATCAGCGTGGTCACGGTGGCCGCGATCTCGAAGTAGGTCCCGGTCGAGAGCCCCGCGGCGAGCACGACTGCCGACCACGTCCAGGCGCTGAGCGTCCCGAGCGAGATCAGCGTGTCCATGCCGGCGGATCCGTGGCGCGCGCCTCGAAGCGCCGCACGGTGGAAGCCGATCCCCGCCCCGAACACGACCGGGGTCGAGAGTGCGAGCGCGAACCACTCCCAGCCGGAGAAGCGCAACGAGGGAAACATCGCAAGCAGGACGACCGGCACGGTGAGAACGGCGGCGAGCACGAGCCTGCGCGCGAGCGCGTCGAGAGGCTCGTCGTGATCGTGGGCCGCCGCGCCGTCGGGATGCGCCGCGTAGCCGATCGACTCGACCGCGGCAACGAGCTCCTCCACCGCCACCGGGGGCTCGCAGTGGACGGTCGCCTTGCCCGTGGCGAAGTTCACGCTCGCCTCCACCCCGTCGAGACCGTTCAGCCGGCGCTCGATCGCGGAGGCGCACGACGCGCACGACATGCCCTCCAGCTGGAGCCTGACGGTCTCCGGCGCTCGAGCGGCGGCCATCTCGGCATCATACCCTACCGGGGTATCGGTGAGAAACGAGTTACTGGAGGGCTGTGCGCAGCGTCCGCAGATGGAACGCGAGCAGGATCTGCACGAGCCCATGGATCAGCGCCCCGGCGCCGATGAAGACGAGCAGCAGGATCTCCTTGTGCCCGAAGTCGCCCGCTGCCCAGAACGCGAGGCCGACCATCAGGATCCCGCTCACGATCCCGAGCCACCGCGGCTCGAGCAGCCCGGCGAGCGAGAGCACGATCGAGAGCAGCCCGTTCAGCATCAGGTAGAAGGCGAAGATCGCCGCGAGCGCGCTGAAGGTGTTCCCGGGATGGACGAATGCCACGATTCCGATCGCTGCGAACGCGACAGCGAGCAGGACCCGGCCGAGACGCCACCAGCCGTGTGCCGTCGGGATCAAGATCAGCTCCTCGATCGCCGCGGCGATGCAGACGACGCCCATCAGGATCGAGATCGCGGTCACGCTCGCGTAGGTGAAGCGGAAGAGGAGGAGCGAGAAGAGGATCCAGAGCGAGCCGGTGACGAGAAAGATCCACCAGAGCTTCGTCGGATCCCCCTGCGCGTCGCCGCCGGTGTAGAGCTCACCTTTCATCCGGCGCACTCTAACGCGGCGGGCACGATAATCACGCCGTGGCGACCGGAATGCAGCGCGGTTAGTGGCCGAGGGGTCGGCGGCTCCCGAGGTCGCGCACAACTTCATGCATTCCGGTCACGCCGGGGGCGACGAGCACAAGCTCCGGCACGAGCTGATCGAGATCGCCGAGGCGGTGCTGCTCGCGATCGTCGCCGTCGCCACGGCATGGAGCGGCTACCAGTCGACCCTCTGGGACAGCAAGCAGGCCCATCTCTACGGCGTCTCCTCGCGAGACAGGTCGCTCGCGACCCAGTCGGCGACACTCGCCGGGCAGCAGCAACTCTACGACTCGAACGTCTTCTCGTTCTGGCTCCAGGCGAATGCGAACGGCGACGCGAAGCAGGAGGAGATCTTCGAGAAGCGCTTCCGGCCCGAGTTCGCCGTCGCCTTCGATGCGTGGCTGAAGACCGATCCCTTCCACAATCCGAAGGCGCCGCCCGGACCGCTCGTGATGAAGCAGTACCGCAACGCCGCGACCGCGAAGGCCGCCGTCTACAACGCGGAGGCCACGGCAGCCTTCGCCGAGGGAACGGAGGCCCGGGAGACCGGCGACAAGTTCGTCCGCGACACGGTGCTGCTTGCAACCGTGCTGTTCCTGATCGCGCTCGCCCAGCGGTTCAAGGTGCGGGCCGTCCGCGTCTCGATCCTCGTCGTGGCCGGGATCCTGCTCACGGTCGGCGTCGTGATCGTGTTGACGCTTCCGTCGACCTGATGCCCGCTCACCTCACACCCGAGGAACGTGCTGCGCACGGAAGGACCGCACGGGAGGCCTGCCCGCGCCGGAGCCACGCGAGCTTCGAGCCGACGGGCCGCGATGCGATCGCCCTGCTCGAGGAGCAGGCTGCGACGCGGATTCCCGAGCTCGTGCCGATCCGCTACGGACGGATGCTCGTCTCGCCGTTCGCGTTCCATCGCGGAACCACCGCCGTGATGGCCTACGACTTCGCACCACTGCCGAGATCGGGGCTCGAGGCTCAGCTCTGCGGCGATGCGCACCTCGGCAACTTCGGCGGCTTCGGCTCTCCCGAGCGCAACCTCGTCTTCGATCTGAACGACTTCGACGAGACGCTGGGAAAGAGCGACACCTTCGACGAAGCCCTTGCGACCTTCGCCGCCGCCTATGCCAACCAGAACGAGCGTGACTACGAGGCGTTCCGGCAGGCCGCCGCGGACGGCCGGATCGAGGTCGTGGAGAACCTCTAACTACTCGAGAGCGCGAGCTTCTTCGCCTGCTCGAACTCGGCCTGCGTCAGCGCACCCTTGTCGCGAAGCGCGACGAGCCGGTCGAGCTCCTCGGCAGTCGACACACCGGCGGCCGCAGCCGGCGCGGCAGCGTGTTCCCTGTGATGCGTGAGCTTGCGGGCCGAAGCGGTCGCCCGCGCCACGAGCGAGACCTCGTGGGGCTCGAGCCCCGCCGTCGGGAACTCGACGAGTGTCTGGCGGCGGAGCACCCACACGCCCGCAGCGAGGAGCACGGCCAGAAGCAGGATCCCCCACCACGTCCTCAGCGCGTGCGTCGGGCCCCAGAGGATCAAGAGCAGCCAGACGATCCCGGTTGCACTCCAGGTGATCCCTGGCCGGACGTTCAGCACGGGTGCCACCTCGCGACGCAGCGACCTCGCGAGCGGCGTCGGCCCGGCGACCAACGCCGCCAGCACGGTGATCAACCCGTACATGATGATCGCCCAGCCGATCTGCCCCAGGATCGAGGTCTCGATCAGCCAGAGGTGCCGCACGGGCGTGCGGTTCTCGGGTTGCGACAGCATGTTGACGACGTAGTTGCCGATGAAGTGGCGCGCAACCAGCGTCACCAGGCCGACGATCGTGAAGGCCCAGCCGATGTGGGCCAGGGTCTTGCGCCGCTCCCCGACGGCGAGATACATCGCGAGGATGTACATGCCGAAGACGAGGATCGCGAGCCAGACGCTCAGGATCTTGATCGCACGGACGCCCTTCTGCGCAGTCGCGAGCTGGTCCGAGCTCGCAATCTCGATCACGCCGACGTCCGGCGGCAGCCTGTTGATCACCGCCGAGGGCAGACCGAGTTGCGTCGCGACTTCTCGGAGTAGCTCGCCGATGTCGAGCGTCACTTCGCCGTTACCGGTCGAGATCCCGTGGCCGGTCTTGTTCTCGAGGATCGCGACGAGCTGTTTCTGCGCCGCAGAGCTCGCGTTCACGAACAGCTTCTGGAACCTCGGCTGGGCGAGCAGCAGTTCGACCGCCTGGGTGGCGGGCTCGCGGAGGGCGGCGGCAGCTGGTCCGGCAAGCTGCTTGAAGTTGGGCGGGAGCTGCTGCTGGAGTTGCGCGGCGACATCGACGTTGTCGTAGATCTGGGTCACGACCTGGTTCGCGATCGCGTTCCGGACCGTCGGATCCTGTATCGCCTGCGCGCTCGCCTTCGTCCAGGCGTGGTTGTCGAGCACCTGGCGGTGAACCCAAACGGTGAGCACCGAGACCACGGCGATCACCGATGCGAGCACGACGAGCGTCCAGACGGTGATCCGGCGTCGGCGGCTCATCTTTTCGGCCGGTTTCTCCGCGGCCGGCAGCGCCGTCGTGACTGCACCCTCTAATCCGACGTCGGTCACCGCACGAGCATACTCACATCGGGAGCAGAGATCGGGCGCCGATACGGCGCCCGATCTCCAATCTTCGAGTCGCAGTCGGGCGAATGGCTTGTCGCGCCTGCGTCTCCCGCAACCGTCCCCGTCGACCTGGGCGCCGGCTAGCCGAGCGCCTTGGCCTTCAGCTTGTCGAACTCGTCCTGCGTGATCGTTCCGGCGTCGAGGAGCGACTTCGCCTTCGCGATCTGCTCCGTCGGATCGCCTGAGGTAGCGACACTCTTGATGTAGCTGTCCATGTCCGTCTGCGCCGCCTGAACCTGCTTCATCTGGCGCTGTGCCATCCCGTCGCCATTGCTGATGTAGTAGGCGAAGAGCCCGAGGAACGGGAACACGATCAGGAAGAACACCCATATCGCCTTCTTCCAGCCCGACGCGTCATGCCGAGAGAAGAGGTCGACGATGACGTGGAACAGCAGGATGAAGAAGATGACCATGAAGAAGATCACGATCAATGACCACAGGAAGGTCAGAAAGCCCGTTGCAAGCATGCTCCTCCTTAGATGTCGTTTAACCCGAGCGCGAAGCGTGAAGATCATCGCCCACGCACCGGTTTCGCGCAAGCTATCGCACCGGTGCTGCCCTCCTGGATGAAGGCTCCTGCTGAGCGCCGAGGCTGACGCGGCGGCGAGGTCGGGATCTCGCCGCCGGCGGCTGCTCACGATCGCGGTCGCGGCCGCGGTGGCGGTGGCCTTCGCCGACTCCTCGATCGTCGTGCTCGCGCTCCCGGCCGTCTACGGGGCTTTCGACACGAGCATCGTCGGGGTCTCGTGGGTGATCACGGCCTACAACCTCGTTGTCGCGGTCGTGGCGTTCGCGCTCGTTCCGATCGTCGGCCGGGTCGACGTCGGCCGGGTGAACCGCGGCGGGCTCCTGCTCTTCTTCGCAGGCTCGATCGGGTCGGCCGTCTCCTGGAACCTCGCGGCCCTGATCGCGTTTCGCTGCCTTCAGGGCGCCGGAGCGGCGATGCTCCTCGCCGGGGCACTTGCGCTGCTTGCGGCGCTCACCGGGTCGATCGGGCGAGGGCTTGCGATCTGGACGGCCGCCGGCACATTCGGAGCGGCGGCCGGCCCGGCGCTCGGCGGTGTGCTCACGGAGCTCTTCGACTGGCGCGCGATCTTCGCCTTCCAGGCCCCGGTCGCCCTCGTCGCGCTCGTGGCCGCGTTCGGATCGCATCTCCACCCACGCGTCGAGGTCGAGCGCCGTTCGAGCCCCGCTGCGAACGTGGCGCTGGCGTTCCTGTTCGGGGCGCTCGTCGGGGCGCTCTTCCTCGCGGTCCTGCTCGTGATCACGGTCTGGGGGCTCTCGCCGATCGCCGGCGCGGCCGTCGTCAGCGCGCTCCCACTGGCCGCCTACGGCTCCCGGCGACTCGAGCGGGAGCTCTCCCCCCGGCTCGCGGCAGGCTCCGGCGCAGGACTGCTCGCAGCCGGGCTCGTCGCCCTGGCTCTCCTCCCCTCGACGAGCACCGTGCTCGTTGCGATCTCGCTCGCACTCTGCGGCGTCGGTCTCGGCCTCGCCGTCCCCGTGCTCACCCATCGCGCGGTAACCCCTGGCTCCGGCGCGGTCCGGAGCGCCACCGTGACGATCGGTGCCCGGCACGCCGGCCTCGTCGTCGCACTCGCCCTCATCTCACCGCTCCTTTCCCACGAGCTCGAGCAGGGCAGCCAGCGCGCACTCCTCGCCGGGACGCGGGTGATCCTCGACGGCAATGCGCCGCTGCGCCAGAAGGTGCCGATCGCCCTCGACCTCAGATCGGCCCTGGAAAGCGCCCCGAAAGGCGTCGTCCCCGATCTCGCCGAGCCGTTCGACAAGCGCGGGGCCGCGCACGACTCGAACCTGCGTCAGGTGCGGGACGCACTGATCGGAGCGCTCCAGGACGTGATGACGCGTAGCTTCCGCAGCGCGTTCGGGCTCTCTGCGCTCTTCGCGCTGATTGCGCTGATCCCGATCCTCGCCGCCCGCAAGGCGGCAGCGCGGTGACGACGCGCAACGGCAGGCTCGCCTTGACCGCGCTCGCAGCCGTGGCCACGGTCCTGATCGCGGTCGAGCTCGCACTCGGCGCGGTCGGCTTCGGAGGCGCGAAGCTGGCCGATCCCTGCACGTCGAAGCCTGCGTTCGCAGGCGGCGGGATCGACGGTGCCGTGCAGCGGATCGCGCTCTCCGGCCTGAACGGGGCCGCCTGCAAGCTCGGCACGAGCCGCGAGGAGCTCGTTCTCTCGTTCTCGCCCGCAAGCGGCGAGAAGATCCGCTGGACACGACCGACGATCGACGCCGCCCTCCGGGCCGGCGTCGACCGGGCCGCCACCGACACCGCCGGCAGCGGCCTGCTGGGCGGCGTCCTCGCATTCCTGCTGCGGGAGCTCGTCGCCGATCCGGTGGGCTGGCTCCTCGACGGCGGCTGAGCGCGGGTGCGGGCGGCGATCCCCGCCCGCACCCGCTTCAGGCTTCCTTACTTGGCCGCGGCGAGCGTTGCCCGCACCTCGGCCGGGGTCATCGGCGCGTTCCTGATCCTGACGCCGGTCGCGTCGAAGAACGCGTTCGCGATCGCGGCGCCGATGCTCGCCGTGGGCGGCTCGCCGGAGCCCGACGAGAAGACGCCGCTCGCGGCGACGGTCCCGGCCGGGACCGTCGTCCCGTTCGAGGTGAGCGTCCCCGTGTTCACGCCGGGGATGTCTGTCCGCTGGACGTAGTCGAACTCGATCTTCGGCGCGTCCATGAACCGCATGATCGGATAGGTGACCCAGTCGAGGCTCGTCACGTTGCTCTTGTTGAACGCGACCTCCTCGAAGAGCGCACGGCTCGCGCCCTGGGTGAGGCTGCCGACCGCCTGGTTCTGGATTCCCGCCGGATAGACAGTCAGCCCGGTGTCCTGGGCCGAGTAGAAGGTGAGCGGCGTGATCTTCCCGCTCTTCTTGTTGACCCGCACCTCGGCGACGTTCGCAACCATCGTCCCGGCGAAGCTGCCGAAGGCGAGCCCGCGCCCGGTGACGACGTTACCCGTCCCGAGCTTCGAGGCCGCAACCCGCGGCTGCCAGTTCGACATCTGCCCGACCTTCGTCAGCACGTTCCGCCAGCGATCCCAGGTGAGGGCGGTCACGCCGTTTGCCTCGTCCGAGGCGAGCGTCGCCACGTTCTGGAGGCGGAACTGGTACGCGTCCATCTGGGCCGCGTACGCGAGCTCGTCGATCATCTGCTCGTAGCCGAACGTCGTCTGGGGAGCCTGCGGCGCCCGCAGGAACGTCGACTTGAAGGAGTGATCCTGCAGCGGGACTGTCTTGCCGGTGACGCGGCGGTTCATCAGGTTGTACTGCGTCCCGGTGTTCGTCGTGTCGAACGAGCCGAGCGCCGCGAACACGGGTGCCGTGCCGGTCATCTGCTCGGGGGGCGTCGTCGTGAAGTACGGGATCCCGAACATCGTCACGTCGGTTGCGACGAGCTTGCCGCTCGCGTCGATCCCGCCCTTCACGTCCATCATCTGGGCGGGCCCGTAGTTGTCCCAGCCCTGCTCGTCCCAGCGCATGAACTGCAGACGCACCGGGGCCCCTGCCAGCTGCGAGATGAGCGCCGCCGACTCCGCGACGTCCGTCTGCGGTGAGCTTCCGAAGACGCTCGAGCCCTCGTAGTAGGTGACCCGCACCTGGTTGATCCCGAACCCGAGGATCTGCGCGACCGCCGTTCGGGTCGAGTAGATGTTCTGGGAGTTCGAGAAGATCCGGGCCCCGTTCGACGTCACATCGGCGACCGCGCAGCTCGGCCCGATCGGGAAGTGCCCGTTGTAGGGGTAGGTGTAGGTCTGCGAGACGACCTTCGCCGCGCCGGCGAGCGCCGAGTCGACGTTGCCCATGTTGAGCGCGGTCGAGGCCTTCACGAGCCCCGCCGTGTCCTCGGCCCGCATGCTCGACCAGAGGTTGCCCGAGGTCGGGAGCGCAGGCATCGGCGCCCACGTGACCTTCAACTCGACGGCCGCCTGGATCGCGTCGTACTCGAGCGGGGCGGTCACCCCGATGAAGTTGCCTTTCTGGACGACCTTCGCGTTCGGAATGTGGCCGATCGATGAGGCGTCGACGGAGACCACCTGCGGGTTCGTGCCCGAGCCGTACGCGCCCTGTCCGCGCGGCCTCACGATCCGGCCGTGGAGCATCCCGGGGATCCGGATGCTGTGGACGTAGGTGTAGCTCCCGGTGACCTTGGCCGGGATATCGATCCGGGGCGGTCCCGGTGCGATCCCGACGAGGGTGTACTGCCCGACGGGCTTCGTCCCGGGGGCTCCGGCGGTCAGCCCCGGGCCGGGGGAGGCGACGAACGCGGGAACCTGCGCCGTCTCCGTCGTGGCGAGGCCCTGGCTCGAGCCGGAGCCGCCGCTCGCCACGCCCTGCGCCTGCGACTGCACGGGCGGCTGGCTCGGGGCGAGGTTGTACTGCGAGCCCATCTCGATGTTGAAGAGCTTGCCGCCCAGGAGCTGCCCGTAGGTCACCGTCTTCCCGCCCCCGGTGACGACGCCCTTCGAGACGCTGAGGCTCCCGACCGGGACTCCGAGCTGGCCGGAAGCGAGCCCGAGGAGCGCCTGGTAGGCGGCCGCCGAGGCCGCGCGGGTCTGCTTTCCGCCGGAGTCGATCGCGGAGCTTCCGGCGGTGATCCCCTGGTTCGGGGTCAGGTCGGTGTCGTTCGTGATCGGATGCACCTGAGCGATGTCCATCCCGAGCTCCTCCGCCGCGATCATCAGGAGCCCCGTCATCGAGCCCTGCCCGAGCTCGACCTTGCCGAGCTTGACCGAGGCCGTGTTGTCGGCGTTGATCACGATCCAGGAATCGATCGCGTTCGAGTCGGCGGGCCCGAACGATCCGAACTGGTTCGGATCGGCCGCGGCAACTGCACGACCGGTGCCGGCGCCGAGCAACGTGAATCCGACGACCAGGGCGCCGCCGCCCTTGAGGAAGGACCGGCGCGAGAGCTCGCGCCTTTCCAAGAGTGCAGACATGCTTACGCACCACCTTTCGCCATCGCCGTCGCGGCCGCCTGGATCGCCGTGAGGATCCGCGGATAGGTGCCGCAACGGCACAGATGCCCGTTCATCGCGGTCTTGATCTGGTCCTCGGTCGGATGCTTTGTCGTCGCGAGGAGATCGGCCGCCTGGATCAACATCCCGTTCTGGCAGTAGCCGCAATGCGGCACCTGGCCGTCGATCCATGCCTGCTGGAGCGGGTGGAGTGCCGGCGCCGCCGCCGACGTGCCCCGCTCGGCCGCCCAGAGCGCGGGCAGTCCTTCGAGAGTCGTGATGCTCTTCCCGGAGACCGCCGCCACCGGTGTCACACACGACCGGATCTCCTTCCCGTCGAGGAGCACCGAACAGGCGCCGCACTGCGCGAGCCCGCAGCCGAAGCGGGGCCCGTGCAGGTGGAGCTCGTTGTGCAGGACGTAGAGAAGGGGTGTATCGAGGCTGGCGCTCACGTTGTGCGTGAGCCCGTTCACCTTGAGCTTGAGACCGCTCGCCATTTGAACCTCCCGTTTGTGGTTCTGTGCCGCGGCGGCCGCAGCAACGGGGGGTGATAAGGGATCTAGCTGCGAACGCCTTCTTTCTGATCTCCACTCGGCGGGAAATGAAACTCCGCAGGCGCCTCGAGCGGCACCGCATCCGCGCCCTGGAGGTCCCGGCGCCACCCGCTGAGCACCCCGTGCACGGCTGCAGCACCGACGATCGCCTGCCCCGGCGCGGCAAGCTCCTTCGGGTAGAGGATGAACGGGCGGGTCTGGAGCCCGCCGAGGCCGCCGTGAAAGGAGATCAGCTCCTCGAAGGCGCATCCCTCCTCGAGCTCGGGATCGTAGAAGCTCCCGACCATGATGTCCGCGACGTGCTGGAAACCGTCGGTCCGCAGGAGATGCGCCGGGGCGTTCGGAGAGAAATGCTCGAGCGGATCCTCTCCCTCGAGCGTGCCTTCGGCAAGGTGGCGCACGCCGCGAGGGCCGAGCGCGAGCGGTCCCTGCTCGCTCGAGCGAACGAGGAGCCAGCCGACGTGCGGATGCTCGCGGAGCGCGGGGATCAGCTTGGGGTGGCGCTCTTCGATCTCCTCGAGTGTGAGCCGGCGCGGCTCCTCTGTGAGGTAGACCAGACCGAGATTGCCGGATCCGAGCACGATCGCCGAGCCGTCGGCGGCGGCGCGCTCTCCGCCTTTGTCCTTGGAGGCGCCGGTCGCTTCGCGCAGCGCGAGCCCGGCCATCGCGGCCTGCTCGTCGCCGCCGGCGATCGCCTGGACGTCCATCGACTCGAGCGACTCGGCGACGAGATCCTGGAGCGAGTAGCCGTTCCGCTGCTTGAAGGTCGCGCCCTGGGTCTGCCCGTGATCGGAGAGCACGACGATGCGGTAGGGCCGCGGGGCGAAGCGGCGGGCGCGGTCGATGCGCCCGAACTGCTGGTCGAGCTTCCGCAGCGCCTCGAGGGTGTCGGCGCGCTCGAGGCCCGAGTGGTGAGCGACCTCGTCGTAGCTCGAGAAGGTCGCGTAGACCGCGGGCCCGCCGCGCATCATGTCCGTGAGGACGCCGTACACGATCAGGTCGCGCACGATCACGCACATCGTCGCCCGGAGCAGCGGGTAGATCCCGCCGCGGTGCCCGCGCGGCCGCACGTCCCGCCGCGCCGAGCGCCCCGCCGCCGTCCACTCGAGCACGAGCTCCCAGCCGAAGAGCACGAACGTTCGCGTCACGTTGAAGCCGTTGGCGAAGAACGCGCGGTACCCGGGATTGGCGCGCTTCTCCGCGCTCATCCGGCTGACGGTGAGGATCACCTCGTCGGCCTCGCCCGAGAGCAGGTTCCCGCGGCTCGAGCCGCCGTTCACGAGCAGCCCGATCCCGGTTGCATGGATGCGCTCGATCTCCTCGCAGTCCGCCGGGCCGGAGCAGGCGATCGTCCGGCCGCTCTCCTTCTCGACCCAGCGGAAGGCCGGGATGTTCTCGTTGGAGCCGAGCAGGATCCCGGCCTGGCTCGCTCCGGTCTGCGACGAGAGGTCGGGCTCCCACTCGATTACGCTGTGCGACCCGTCGGCGAGCCACGACGCCATGGTCGGCGCGTTGCCGTCGCGCATCGCCCGCCGCAGAACCGGCAGCGCGAGCCCGTCGATCTCGAGGAAGACGATCCCGGGTACGTCGGTCGCCGTGACGTCGCCGTGCCGCCGTGCGATCCGCTGCACCACCCGGAGCGTGTAGGTGTCGTCGTCGTTCGTACCGAAGATAACGTCCAGGACGACCCCGACCGCGGAGGCGACGAGCGCGGTGACGAGCGCCCACCCGAAGCTCGAGACATGGATCGCCGCCGACTCCACGCTGGAGACGAGCATGAGGATCGCCGCGTCGGCGAGCAGGATCAACACGAACCCGAGCAGCGCCATGAACGGCAGGCGAAGCGCGGCGATCAGCGGCGGCACGATCGCGTTCAGGACCGCGATCGCAAGGGTCACGCCGATCGCGCCGAGGAAGCCGCTGATCGAGACGCCGGGGACGATCAGCGCCGCCACGAAGAGCGACGCGGCAGAGAGGAGCCACGCGAGGAGAAGCCTGAACACGCGGAAGCGCGGACGGCCGGGTTGCCAGGCCACCTGCTCGCCGTATGCAGCTTCGCCGGGCATTCCCGCCCGGGAAGCTAACACTCGGCCGCCGAAGCCCGGAGGGCTGCGTTGAGCGAGCGGCAGGTGACCTACCTCGGCCACGCGAGCACGCTGATCGAGCTGGACGGCGTCTCGCTGCTCACGGACCCCGTCCTCCGCCGGCGAACGGCTCATCTGCTCCGGGCCGGGCCGCTCCCCAAGCTCGGCAATCCCGACGCCGTCCTGATCTCGCACGGGCACCTGGATCACCTCGACCTGGGCACGCTCGAGCGCCTTCCGCGTGTCACGCCCGTCGTCGTGCCGCGAGGGCTCGGCGAGCTCGTGCGCTCGCGCGGCTTCGAGCAGGTGAAGGAGGTCGACGAGGGCGAGGAGGTTCGGGTCGGCGGCGTCACCGTCTCGGCCACGCGGGCCGACCACGCAGGCCGACCGGCGCCCGGCCGCTCGGGCGCAGCGGTCGGCTACCTCGTCGGCGGAACCGGCAAGGTGTACTTCGCAGGCGACACCGATCTCTTCGACGAGATGGCCGACCTCGCCCCCGGGCTCGACGTAGCGCTGATCCCGATCTGGGGTTGGGGCCCGACGATCGGCGAGGGGCATCTCGATCCCGTCCGCGCCGCCGACGCATTGGCGCTGCTCCGCCCCCGGATCGCCGTCCCGATCCACTGGGGAACGCTGCGGCCCTTCTACCGCAGCACGCACGCCCACTTCCTGAGCGAGCCGCTCACGGCGTTCCTGGCGGCGGCGCGGGAGCGGGTACCGGAGGTCGAGGTCAGGGCGGTCGGGATCGGCGAATCGGTCGCCTTCTAGCCGTCGGCGCTCAGGAAGCGAGGTTGTAGGCGAGCAGCGCGAGCCCGAGCAGGACGATGAAGATCGAGCCGAGGAACAGGAGGAGGCCGAGGATCGCGATCAGCGGGGTCGCGCCGCTCTCACCCTCCTGCTCGATCTCGTGGAGATGGTGCGCCTCGTGCTCTGCCCCGCGGATCGGCCGCAGCGCGGCGCGATAGAGCCTCCGGTACAGGCCGCCGGCGTGCTTGAGGGCATCCTTTCCGGCCGGCACGCCTACCTCACGCCGCTTCCGTTGCCGCGGCCTGGACTTCCCTCTGAACTCCGCGCCTGAGCCCGAGGACGGCGGCGACGGCGCCCGCAGCCATCACGATTGCCATCGCATAGAGGACGGAACGTGTCGCGTAGGCGAAGTCGAGGCGGACGAACGCCGGGATCGCACCGGCATGGCCGCCGTGTGACTGCAGGATGGTGTTCGCCTCGGCGGACGCCTCGGCATGCGGCACGTTCCTGTCCACGAGAGACGTCGTCACGCGCGAGTGAAGTTGGGAGACGAGCAGGCTTCCGAGGATCGCGAAGCCGAGGCCGGCGGCGTAGTTCCGGACGGTCTGGGTGATTCCGGTCGCCTCGCCGTAGGAGAGCCGCGAGGCGCGGTTGACGGCGTCGGTGCTCGCCGGTCCGAGCATGAAGCCCATCCCCGCTCCCGCCAGGATGACGAACCAGATCTGCGAGCCGAAGTCGAGGCCGGTGACCTTGCTGCCCCAGAGCCAGTATCCGACCGCGGCGAGGGTGCAGCCGAGGACGACCGGACGCTTGGCGCCGGCGCGGTCGAGCATCCGTCCGCCGATCTGCGCAGCGATCACGAAACCGATGAAGAAATAGAGCAGGACGAGGCTCGCCGACGACGCGGACTTGCCGAGCGAGACCTGCGCGTACTCGCTTGCGAAGAAGAACGTCGGGATGAAGGCGAGGTTCGAGATCCCGAGCACGAGGTTCTCGACCGCGAACGGCCGGATCCGGAAGATGTTCACGTCGATTAGCGGCGAGCTCGTGCCGCGCTCCACGAGGACGAACACGAGGAGGATCAGCGCTCCGACGACGACGCAGGCGATCGTCTTCGGATCGCTCCAGCCCCAGGTGCCGGACTGCTGGAACCCGAAGATGCTGAGCGACACGCCGCCCGCGATCAGCACGAGGCCGCGGTAGTCGATCCTCGCCGGCTTGTGGTCCGTGACGGGGTGCGAGACCACGATCAGGATCAGCGCGATGATCGCGACCGGGATGTTCACCCAGAAGATCGCGCGCCACGTCCACTGCGTCAGGACCCCGCCGAGCGCGGGCCCGAGCGCTGTGAGCCCGCCGGCGATCCCGAAGAAGAGCGCGAGCGCCTTGCCGCGGGCGTGGAGCGGGAACGTCTGCACGACGATCGCGAGCGCGGCCGGGAACATGATCGCCCCGCCGGCACCCTGGACGACGCGGAAGGTGACGAGCCATGCCTCGGCGAGGCTTCCCTTCGGCGTGAGCCCGCACATCGCCGAGGCGCCCGCGAACACGATCACGCCGATCGTCACCATCTTGCGATGGCCGACCGTGTCGGCCAGCCGGCCGCCGAAGGCAAAGAGCGCTGCGAGCGAGAGCAGGTAGGCGTTCACGACCCACTGCACGCCCGTGCTCGTGAGCCCGAGCTCGCGCTGGATGTTCGGCGCCGCGATCGAGACGATCGTCTGGTCGATGAACGTCATCGCGACGGCGAAGATCATCGCCGCGAGGACGAGGTTCCTCGGCCCGGGCCCTGCCTTCGCGCTCATGCCGCAGCCTCCGCCGTGAGCTCGCCGAGCAGCGAGGCCATCGCCTCGAGCGTCGGAGCGAGCGGGCCGAGCTCGTAGCCACGGGCGAGCTCACGCGGGTCGAGATGGCCGACCAGCACCTCGCCGGCCTCGCGCCAGACGAGGATGCGGAGCGGCAGTTCGATCCCGACCTTTCGGTCGGCCTGCATCAGCGGCGTTCCGGCCCGTGGGCTTCCGAAGAGCACCACGACCTCGTCCTCGAGCTCGAGCCCCGCCTCGCGCGCCCCGGCCGCATGGTCGATCTGCCCGAACAGCGTGAGTTGGCGGTGTTCGATCCCCGCGATCAGCCGGGCGAGCGTCTCTGCGTAACCCGAGGAACTCCGCTTCGTAGTTTTCCTCTTCCCCCCTTCTCTTACTCCATCTCTATCTTCTTTCTTTTCTTTCCTCTTCAATGAATTGCGCGAACTCCCACGTGCTTTATCTCATCCTGCCGGGGCGTCGATTGAAAACCTGTTCGCGTTGGTTCCGTCTCATCGTCGGCGCGGCTCTCAACGAACTTATGGACGAACAAAAAAACCGTGGCCTGCCCCGCTCTTTTTACTCGATGAATTTGCGCAGCTCGGCCCGCTCAAAGCTGTTGAGGACGGTTTCGGCATTGCGCGTGACTATGCCATTACCTTGTGGCCGATTTTGCAGGATTTGAACCAGCTAAAACGCGATTATCAACACTCCTGGGAAACCATGCTTGCTAACGCCGGGATGCTGCAATTCTTTCGGCCCCAGGACAACACCACGGCGGAATATGTCTCGAAGCGCACGGCGGATATTGTCGTCAGTCGCCCGAAAAAAACGGTCAGTGAATCTCTGGCGCGGCCTGGGGATTTGAGTGTGTCGATGGGCCTGGACTGGAAAGATAAAAAGTACCTCGAACCCTGGGAGGTCCGCGAAATCGGCACCGATGAATTTTTGCTGTTCGCTGCCGGAAAAACGGTGTGCATCGAGGGGCGCGGCGGTCCTATCTGGAAACACCGGGTTTCTCGGCCTCTATTCCCCGACCCGTACCACTCGAGAGGGCGAAATCGGTCAATTCCCTGCCCTTCTAACGACGCCTGCCACTATCACGCCGTGTATCTCTGCGAGTGGAGAAGCAACACTAGCACCCTTGCGGCGGATCGGATTGCCCGGCGTGTGTGCTCTGTACGAAAACTCCTTCTTCCCGTCTGCGTTGTAGTTGTCTTGATTGGTAATTGGTGGCGAACATTGGCTGCAATCAACAGTGCCCCACTGCCCGTTCGACCGTACCTTTTATCCCCGCTCCCAGCAACGTACCATTTTCGCTTTGTCATGAATTAACCGCCTTTCTCGATTTGAGGTAAAACGCTAATCAGTTTCAGAGAAGCAAAACGCACAGAAAATTTCGCGCTAGAAGCCCGTAGGCGCGTTTCTGCAAGTGCCGTGGTCAGCATCCCCAAAAAGTCCCCTGCACGCCTGCCTGTTAGCGTGCCCTGCGTCTGCTTCATTCGTAGGCTGCCGTCAACCCACTCCGCTGCACGTCGCTGTCAGACCGCGTAACGCTCTCCATTCTCTTTGCCTTCGCACTCAATTCCATCAACTGCTGCGTGCCTCTGTGCTCCATCCCCACTCCATGCCGTGCGCACCAGGTGAATCGCGCGCTGTATCTGCTCGGTCCTCACCGTGTCAGTGTGCGTGATCGAGACAAAATTGATAGCTCGCCATCTTTTCCGTCGAACTCGATTGCTCCCTGCGTGTGTGCGTTCTTCCTGCGAGCGACCAGCTGGTGCCTACGCGCCGGTCTCACCCTGCCCGCTTCGACCTGCGCAGCTCTACAGCGAATTCTGCGCGTACTTGTTTTGAATTGAGCTTCCGCTTATACGCGTGCTCCGCTGCCGTGGATCTGCTCCGCACCTTTGCGAATTCTCCGGCGAGATCCCGCATGCGTTTTTGTCTGCCGTACGTCACTCATCGCAGCCACGCCTGAAGTTTCCGGCGAGTTTCGAGCGTCATGAACGTATGCGCTATACGTCGTCTTCGCACTGTCGATCGTCAAGCTGTATCAGCTTCGCAAAGTTGAACGTGGCGAATGATGTATTCTGCCGTAGTTCATCGCTGCACTCAGGCTTTACCGATGTGTGCGCAGCTCGTCAATCGGCGGCAGTTCGCAAAGCCGTCTTCTTCCGTCGATGTTTGTAAGTCACGTCGAATGCCTGACGCCTACGCTTGCAAATGCCGCGACATGCGAGGCCTTGCCTGTATCCGCTTCCCTGCCCTGCTCATGTCGTCCTTCGCTCATAGTTCGCCCCGCCCGTGTTTCTCGTTTTTAAGCTTATTTTTGTACTACTGCTTCGGTGCTGCCAATCGCTTTGCTTTTTGATTCATAGTGCACGCCGTTAGCGCGCTCCATTGCGACGTAGCGTAGCGAAGTCGCCCGCTGTTTGAGTTATCCACAATTTGTGCTACTACCAAGACTAGAGTTATTTATATAGCGCTACTCCTACAAATGCCGTGCCTTTTCCTACAAAGTGCCGCACTCGTCCCAAGTGCCGTGCTATAAATTTCAGAAAACACAGGTTTTTCAACAGATTCCTACAAAGTGCCGTAGTAGTTTTGTGCTTATTTCAGAGCTTTCGCACTGTAGGCTGTGTAGAGGTCAATCCTTTGCTGTTCTCGCGCCAGACATGCTGGCCGCCCTGCGAATAGAGACGCGGGCTTGCTTCATCCTCAACACGCGCCGCTTTGTAGAGGTCAGAACCTCTTTCAAAGCCACCCGAAAAACACGCCGAAAGTTATCTATCCGTCAGGTCATAACCCTGCCCAAACTGTCCATAAGCGCCAGCCACGAAACACGGCGGGCCTCCCTGGCGGTATCCGATGAAGTCGTTGCGCCAGCCATGTGTAGATATCGAGAGCAAGCGCACTATGCGACAGCGCCGCAATATGGGCCTCGTCAAGCGGCACGGCGTGGTTCATGAGGCTCTGGAAGTAATCAAGCGAGAGCTGCACCGTAGAGGGCCACAGAACGCGCTGGCGGTCATCCTTCGGAAACCACACGTCGAAGGCCGTGACAATCTGCGAATTCACAGTAACCGCATGGCCGTCGCGGACGATGCCCAAGCGGATTGACGATGCCGAAAGCCGTGCGAGTTGGTCTTTTACAACGCGCATGTTTCGACCCTTTGAGTCGAGCTTGAGAACATTCCGCACGAACTTTGAAAGCGTGTCTTCGATCTCAACGTTCGGTGATGCCGTGACAAGCGCCCGCTGATTGATGTGCATGAGGACCATGCGGCACTTCGGGCCAAACGGTAAGCCCACAGGAACGAAACGCCCTAGATCGGGGTGCATCGCCTTCCCTGCTATAACCTCTAGCTGAACATCACCGTTGCTTCGTTCCCATGTCCGGGCCTCATCGCCTGGATTGCGATACGGCAAGCTGGTCTGACAAAAAACGCTGTGCTGGTACAGAAGAGAACGTAAATCCGGTTCCTCAGCCTGGGCGACGACTGTATCAAGCAACCGCCGCTGAATGGGTGTCGAGCCTCGCACTGCGGCCTTTAGCTGACGGATCATCTTGGCTTGATGAGGTCGCCTACAAGCGTGAAATCTGCGTCACTCTTCCCTTCCCTGCCCTTTGCCATCGTGCGGCGCTCCCTATGCTTGTTTTCGTGTTTTCATGTACGCATGAAAACATGCAAGCATGAAGTCGCTAACGGTCGGAAAGTCTAGCTGAATGGCTGCGAGTTTTGCAGCCTTTACGTCCTCACCTGGCCAGCGAACTTGCAGGGGTTCGCGTGGCTCCACCTTGGCGATTGATTTCACTTCCCTTGCCTGTGTCGGCATGGTCGCGTGTTTTGTGATCTGCGCGGCCCTGGGAATAGGCGGAGCTGCGGTCAAAGTTTCGGCGGTCAATTCCAGTGCTTTAGCCATGCGCTTTTACCTTTCGTGCTGGTTTCATGCTTTCATGCAAGCATGATTTTATGTTTTCCCATAGGGCGGCTATTTCCTTTGCTGCCGGTCCCTTGGGTTCTGCTTCTGTGATCGTCTGGCCTTTGGCGAACGGCGATTTGTATGCTGTGCGGTCGTTGATGAAAGTCTCGGCAACCTCGCCATGCTTCGATAGCAAGGCTGCGGCTTGGGCTGTAATCAGGGTGTTGGCCTTTACGCGGGTCAAAACGAAAAGAAAGGGAACTCCGACCTCTTTCAATGCCTGGACCGTCACTGGCGCTGCGGTTAGATCGTCCTCGCTGGCCTGTACGGGGAAGATGACGAAATCCGCTAACTTGAAAAGCTCTTTTGCAACCTCCACGCGGCCCGATGCGGTGTCGATAAGGCAATATGCCGCCCCGTGCTTCCTCAAAAGCTCTAGACCGTCTTCAAGCCCCTCAAAAGGGACTTCGACACGGGCGGGAATTTCGGCCTCGCGCTTTGTATGCCATGCGGTCAGGCTGCCCTGGGGGTCGGTGTCGATCAGGAACACCGGCCCGTCCCCGGCGCGTTCCGCCTCGACAGACAGGTGCTTTGCAAGCATCGTCTTCGCGCTGCCGCCCTTCTGCGAATTGATTACGATAACCTGCATGTTTTCATGCTCCTATGGCTGCATGAATTCCACACTAGCGGTTCTCATGGCTTCATGCAAGCATGAGAACCTAACTTGATACTTCGTCTTATATTCGCCTATGCTTAGGGGTATGGGCGAAATGAGACGGGCCGAAGCGCGGGAAGAAAACGCAAGGCTCCGTGATCGTTTCGCCTCAACACTCGTGATCGCTGCGGCAATCATCGCCGCTGTTCGTCTCGCTCGGGATGAAAACATTTCCCGGCCTTCGCCTCGGGTGGTGTCGGTCGTCTCTGATAGCGTGGCCCTGGCCCGCTCGATCCTGGCCCGCGTTATGGGTGCGTAGGGCAGGGAAGTGCTAACTAACAGCGCTCTCCTAATAGAAACAGCGCTCCTAATAGAATTAGCGCCCCTAATAGAATTAGCGCTCTAGCAGAATTATGCTTTACAAAATATGCCCTATTATGGTAGATATATATATCTACCATATATTAGGATAATATTTCAATATCTCTTCTGGTAAGAATGATCTACTTGATTGTCGGCGTAAATCATGATACCCTGACGATGTATACATCGTCAGGGATAGATAATTCATGCCTAAAAGAGGACGCCCATCACGTCTCCATACCGCGCAAGGGCAGATCGTCTCCTTTTTTTGAAAACTATCCTCGTAAGGCATTCACAGAAATAGAGTTATTGAATGTTTTTTATCAGCGAAGTACAGAGTGGCGATTAGCGGTAAACACCACGAATGCTCAATTTCTTCGCTTTATGCTTGAAAACACGGCGCTGCGGCAGGTGTGGATTGTACCTGGGCGTGAGAATTCTAATTTGCGAAGCGCCTCGCGATACGTGTGGGGGAATGCCTCGCCCTATGCCGTGGCTGCAACCATAGAACGCGGGGCTTACTTATCCCATGGGACGGCAGTTCTGTTGCACGGGCTTACGGATCAACTGCCGCAAACGATTTACGTAAATCGAGAACAAACCTCAGAGGGGCACAGTTCGGGAAAACTTACGCAAGAAGGGATTGATAGGGCTTTCTCGCATCAGCCTAGAACTTCCAATGCTCTGTTCACCTACGAGCAGTCTCAGATTTTGTTGATGCACGGAAAAAATACAGGCCGCCTGGAAGTTGGAAGCGTTCGGCTAGATGGCGAACAAGTACCTGTGACAAAGCTAGAAAGAACGCTTATCGATATAACGGTGCGCCCTGTCTATGGCGGCGGCGTCTATCAAGTTTTTCAGGCGTATCGCACGCGCCAAAGAAAGAATTTCTACGGCCACATTGATCGCCACTCTAGCGAAATTAGATTTTGCATATCCGTACCACCAGGTGGTTGGTTTCTACTTACAAAAGGCAGGATATCCGCAAAAAGCATGGGAACGGCTAAAAGCCCTTGGGGTACATTACAACTTCTATTTAGCTCACGATATTCGTGACCGCGACTTCGATCCGGAGTGGCGGCTATTCTTCCCAAAGGTTTTGAGTTTGGCGACTTCAGCTAGTACAAAGTCAAAATAAAAATCGAATTCTTTTACGGCCTGTCCCACAGACGAAACCACCGCAGGCCAATCTGGCCGGTGAAACTCTCGAAAATCGGCCATCTCTGCGAGCAAGCTAAAGGGGACTTCTTTCGCTGCGAAGACATGTCGAACCAGTTCTAAATTTGTTGAGAGGTCCACGCCCGCTGCTGTTGCAAGCAGATGAATGTCATAAAAATCACGCGCTCTCGGTGTGCCAGGACGACGCATAGGAGAATAGCCGGCGTTTGTTGGCAGATCGCTCTGACCTTTTCCGCAGCAATCATCTCCGGGGTATAGACATAGATCATGTAGTGATCGAGTTCAGTCGAAACTTTCGGAGCGCAATATTCATGCTTGCTCAAATCCACTGTAAAGGTGCGCCGATGGCCCGCCCCGATGACAAGAGACTGACGGCGAATATCATCTAATTTGCCTTGTAAAACCTCATATTTTTCTTTTTCTATCAGTTTGAATGCAAGCTGATAGCCGCCCCATGTGGGGGGTTGGTGCTCACTCAACTGCCTGGTACAGCCTCGAATTTTTCATCGAAAAGCACAAAGCCAGCAGCGTCAAAGCGGTCGCGCAAGGCGTGAAAAATCCGGCGTTCGGCGTCGGTACCTCTGTAAGATCACCTTCCATTGAAAAATCGAGATCGAATGAACTGCGGGATGTGTAGTGATATACGAGGTTCAAGGCGTTGCCGCCTTTTAGAACCAAGCGATCAAGCAATTCATCGTCTGAAAACAGCGCAGTGATTGTGAGCTTTCTAACTTCGTCAAAATCCAAGTTGCGCACCTAACGATAGTTGTGAACAGTAAGACCAATCGTAACTGCCAGATTCACAAGAGGGAAGGGGCTATGCGGTTCGTTTTTCTCGCGCTTTATGCTCCGCAATCGCCCGATACAGTGTCGAGCGGCCTACGTGAAAGCTCGCGGCTACATCGTCCGGCTTTCGCTCTGCTCGATCAGCTTGATTGCCTGGGTGATCTGCTGCCGCGTCAGTTTCGACTTGCAGCCAAACTTCACGCCTCGCGCCTTGGCGGCGGCAACGCCTGCGCGGGTCCGCTCGGCAATCATGCTGCGTTCCAGCTCGGCCAGAATGCCTATCATTTGCCACATGGCCCGGCCTGACGGCGTTTTTGTGTCGATCGCTTCCGTCAACGATCGGAATTCAATTCCTCGATCGCGGAAGTCGTCGAGCATGGAAATTAGATCACGGAGGCTGCGGCCTAGCCTGTCCGTCTTCCAGACCGTCAACGTGTCGCCGGTTTTAGCGTCTTGATGCAACGGAGCAGAGCAGGGCGCTTTGTCGTCGCGCCTGACAATCCATCATCCGTAAAAATCTTGCTGCATCCGGCCTTCTTCAACGCCGCGTGCTGCATGTCCGCGTTCTGGTCGTCCGTCGAAACCCGCGCGTAGCCGTACTTCAAAACGGCACCTCGTCGTCGGGGTCTATCGGCTTGGGCGGGGTGATGCTTATTTCTGGTGGCTCGCAATTGCACGTTGCTTTGTATGAACCGTATCCTGCGCCGGGAGTTTTGAACAAGCCATCGAGCGATTGAATGAGAACGTAGGGCGCTCCGCATTGCTCGCATACATGCAGCTTGTCCGGGGCCGGTGTTCCCTTACGGCGCGGTTTTTTCATGCCTTCATTTTGGACAGACATTCGAGACGCGCAAGCCCGCTGTTTACGCGGGTCCGTGAACCGTCCCGAAACTTACCCTTTGCGAGACACTTCATTTAGGCGCGGGCCCTTCGGTCAGTGCAGCTTTTCGAGTTTCTTTTGCATAGCCGCGCTACATTCCTGCGGAGTGAATTTGTGGTTCGTCTTTGACCCAGCAGCGTTCCATTCCGTCCCCGGCACATCAACGACATCTCCATGATGCTTTTCCACGACGTCGAAGCGCATATCGATAACTACACCGTCCTCGTTGCACTGAAGAAATCCCCTCTGTGTCGAGTAGGTACATCCCCCCATTCAATTCGTAGTGATCGCCTAAAGACTTTCCCGCCATGCCTTTAGTAAAGTCCGGCTGCTTTTCATCCATCCTCGTTCGATCAACGACTTCGATTTCGTTGGCTCCAGGATGAATGAGCAAGGTCGTAGTGGTCGCTCCAGAAAGCCCGCGCTCCGCGTCTGTTGCAATCACTTCGTCATGGCTCCACGAAACGATATGGTAGGTCTGAGTGTCGGTGTGGATACTTCCAAATTGGGTATAGGCTTGCATCTCAGTGCAAGCGTTCGCATCCGTCGCCCTGCCATCGGTGTAATCGCAAGTCAGGTTTACGGCGTTTGCATCTGAGATGGGCTGCTGCCCTGGCTCAGAGCTTACGGGCTTCCAATAGCCCTCCGCAGACAGATGATGATTGCTGCCATAGTTCATCTCAAACACATGCAACGGATTGTCGGTGCGATGCCACTTCGGAGGCGCGATAAAACCATATGTGAGATCGCTCACGAGGTAATTCATAGCTCCAGCGTCTTTAGAGTCTGAAATAACCTCCGTCTGAACACACGTGTGAAGTTTCAAGCTAAAAACGCGCTATCTGTCTGCCCCTTTTTGTCGTCTTACTATAGCTTAGAAAGGCTGTCGTTCAACTTCTCTGTGCAATATGCGTCCATCTCATGCTGATACGACGTTTTGTTTACAGCTATCTCATCCCCCAGAATATGTTTCTCTCCCTAAAAAAAGCCTACACCTAGCTCTACTAAAACCTTCTCATAGATCTCTTTCAGAAATCCATATTTTAGATTGTATATCTTTCTCCCTATCTTACCCTTTTTTATACACATAGCATTATAGCATTCCTCTCTTACTCTCTCTCTTTTTCACATCTATCACAGTAAACAAACACACACTAAAACCTATATCTCATATTAGCTATTTCATATTTCTTCATCTCTTCTCTCCTCTATAAACACTTTGTTATATTATTCTTTATATTGTATTGCATTTTTACATATATACTGTCTAAAACATTCCTTCTGTGTAGCTTGTACCCACTTTATATAATTTCCTCACCTTTAGTAGCTCTCCCTCTGTCTCAGTTATCTATCTAATTTCTATACTCTACCTATAGCCATTACCATTACAGCTATTTATACACATCTTCATCTCCTATATAGTTTTTAATAACGCGCATCCCTCTCTATTTAATCCACCATTACTCCACCATCCTTTATATCAGCGCTATCTTCTTCTTCTTCCTGTTTTAATTCAGCCCTCTTTTTTTTCTATCTCTTTACTCCCATACTTTCTAGCAACCATAAAAGCTACAGCCTCTATTCCTAAAACTATTAAGCTCTCTCCGTCTTCCATCATCTACTTACTATAGCAACTTGCTGCTGCATAGTAGTACCTCTTTAACACTATCTTTTTACAATCACCCCTATACCAGTAGCTAAAAACATTAGAGCAAAATTCCTTCTTCCCTTTCCTCTCTTCATCTTTCTATCTCTGCTTATACCCCCTAAATCACACTCTCACCGCATAGTTCGCCAGCTATATCGAGGCATCTCCCTGCTCGCAACATCCATATTGCGCTCCCGTTCTTTCAGCTTCCATCTATATCTCTAACACCTCACTAATTATGTGTATCTTTCTTCATCATCACACCATCTATCACCTTTTACAACATCTTTCATTTCTATCACTTCAACAGTCTTTACATAGCTCCTATTTCTATTTCATCCCTCCCTATATTGCACCTTTATCCCTAACTCTATTCAATACTATCCGCTGCTTATATACACCTAAATTTATCCCTTCAATCTATCACAGTTATTTTAACTTTCTCTACTGCTTACCTCACTATCACTTTATAAAACTTCTCTTTTACTTTTCTATATACCTATCTTATTTTTAATTACCTTAACAGTGTTGTATAGTTTATCTCGCAAAAGCTGCGACACGTTCAACTCAGCAACTTCAACTTTGTAAAGCTATCACTGAAACCTTACGCTATTCTTCGTCGTCCGTCTGCGTGGCCGCTGCGTTCTGTTTTTCCGCGGTAGTAGTTTGCCGATAAGCTAGATACGCATAGCCGTTGTAGCCCCCTACAAGCTTTCTATCCAAAAAAACATAGATAACACCGCTTTCCACTTAGCCAGTGCCTATTTCTAGCCATCTCCTTGTCTCTTACCTTCACTTTTGAAGCAAAAGCAGTGTGCGTCATAGCGTTTTTTTGTTAGCAAAAGCTCTATCACAGTCACAGTTGCTCGTAAAGATGCTGCTGCGTAAAAGTTCTAAGCCCTCTCTAAACTCAGCGTTGTTGTTATCTTTCTCTTTTTGCCACTCGTTTAGCCATTCCTAATTTTCCTACAAAAATCAATCTTCTCCTTAGCTGCTACCATAATCCTTACATATCATTGCATTACATTCCTTACAGTCTTCTATAAATCATCTCATCCTTTGTCCTCATTGCTACATCATCTCTTTGTCATCTTCTTATCATAATCCTCTCCTTTATTTAATAGTTTAGCTAACTACCTAAACTTCTCTTTTATCTTTTCTCCTAACCTTATTTTTCTTCTTTCTTTTGTTTACCTTATATAGTTTCTCCCTTCCTCTCTCATCATCTTTCCCTTTTATTTCTTTCCTCTCCCGCTCTTTCATTTTCTATATTTCTTCTCTTTTCACTATCTAATATCTTATTTTTCTATTTTCTTTCTTCTCTTTCTCCATCTTCTTAAATATTATAAAACCCTATCAACCTTATTATCTTTGCTTTTCTTTCCTTCCATCTTCTTTCTTCCTCTTACTTCTCATTATCTCTATAACTCATTTATTCTCTTCTCCTCTATACCATATAACTTCTCTCTTTCTATTTCCTCATATTCTCTTCATATCTCCTTAGCTATTACCATTTTTTCTCTCTCTCTATCTGTAAACATTTCCTCTCTTTTCAACTTCAACTTTCTCTTTTTCCTTTTAACCCGTCCGCTTTGAGATAACTCCCTCATCTCTCTCATCTTCTGCTTTCTTTCATCTTTCCTCTTCCTCTTTCTTTTCTTCACAGCTAACACAATACCTCTCTCCGCTATATATTCTACAAAATCTTTCTATCTTTCTATCTTCCTTTATCAAAGCTTATATCTATTTCTCTTCCACTTAAAACTTTCCCTCTTCCCCCCTTTCTTCCTTCTTTTATTGTCTTTTTTTTCTACAAACCATCTCTCTATCTTCTCTTTTTCTATCTCATCTTTATCTATTCTTTCTTCCCATTCCATCTCCTCTCATCTTATTTCTCTCTCTATCTTCTTCATCTCTGCCCTTATTTTTTTCTTCTCCTTATCTACCTTTTATTTCTCTCTATCTATCTTTCCCCTATCCTTCTCCTTTCCCTTTCTTTCCATCTCATAATCATCTTTACCTCTTTTCTTCTTCTCCTCTTTTTTAGCTTTTCTTCTTTTTCCTAATCTCCTCTCTCTATATCTTCCTATCTTTACCTTTCCTAATCTATATACCCCACTTCCCAACTTTCTTCCTCTATCTCAAAGCACTCCTTTCTTATCTCCTTCTCTCCTCTCTCTTCCCATTTTTCTTTCCATTTTTTTATCTTCTCTTCGTCACTTCAAACCTCTTTCCTTTAAAACCATCCTTCCCTATCTCTCTTACTTTCATCATAATATGCTCTTTAAAATTCCTTTCTTCTCCTTGCTCTGCTATCTTTGCATTTTCACTTCTTCAACCCTTCCCTTTTTTCTCTTTATCTTCTCTCTCACTAAATCTGTGAGCATTAAACTTCTCTGCTTTTCTTTCATTTCATGCTTCAAATTTACTATAATTTCCTTTACCTCTCTATCTTCCTTCCTCTTCTCTTCTTCAACTTCTTCTTTCCATAAAGCTACCCTTTCCTTCTTCCACTCCTTCTCTTTTCTCTTCTTTTCTACTTAGCCTGAAAACAGAACCTCATCTTTGTGCGCTGTATTCCTTCAACTCGCCGTGCACTCATCACATATTTTCTCTCTAACTTTATACACAACTTTCTCAACACACTTTACCCCTACTCCTACTCACTACATCCTTAATATAACACCTATATTTAACCATAACACACCACCCTTCAACCCACTACATATCTTATTACACCACCACTCACTTTCTTTTTCAAATTACCAATTACATACCCTACCACTTTACATACTTCACCATCTCTCTCTTCAATTCTATATATAATTTTCTTAACTATTATATCCACCTTATTCCACACCTTCTTACACCTCAATTATCATAAAACCAAATATAAAATCTTCACACACATAATTTTCACACTACCCACTTAACCATAAAAACAACAATGCCAGCGACCCCACGCGCGGGAAATTACCGATCGGCGAGCGCCACCGTGTGTCTTTTTTCAGGTAACGCGGAACCAGGTCTTCGGGCCGCCCGCGGAGGCCTCGAAGAACCACTTCCCCTTGCTCAGGGTCAGCGCGACCCGTGCACTCGCCGCAGTCGCGGCCGGCTTGCTGAGGATGATCGTGTGCTTCGCGCTCGTCCCGACGATCAGCCCGGCTTTCCGGGAATGATCGGCGACGAGAACGAGGTAGCGGCCGGCCGGCAGCGTCTTCACGGCCTTGCCGGCGAGCATCAGGCCCGGCTTCCCGGACGCGCTGACCACGCCGGAAAGCCTGGAGGGCGCCGGGGTGGTCGGGGTGTGCATCGTCGTCGTGGACGGTGTCGTCGTCGTCCCGGCACTCTGCGTCGAGCCGCTCGAGGTGCCGACGACGACCGTTGCGGTCGCGGCCGAGCTCGATCCGAAGGAGACGAGGGACGAGGCACCGACCGCCGTGTCCTGCATCTGATAGCTCGAGCTCGTCTGGAGGGTGACGACGCCGAGCACCGACGGCGAGTCGATGCCCATCCCGGTGCTGTTCAGGTTGCTGTGCACGGAGACTCCGGGCCCCGTGAACGAGAACGCGGGGCTCGAGTCCTCGCTGTCGTCGTAGACAAAGAGCTGGTAGCTGCCGGCCGGGATCGTCGAGCCCGGCGTGACGTTCGTCCCGTCTCCGAGCTTCACCCGGAAGGCGACGGGCGAGATGTAGGTGACGACGATCGAGGCGCTGTCTGCCTGCGCGCCCGACGCCACGAACGCGCCGGCTGTGAGCCCGAGGGCCCCGCAGGCGGCGAGGGCGAGCAACGCAGCGAGACGACGATCGAGCCGGCCGCGGGCGAACTGTCGCATGGATCCGTTGTAGCAGCGATGCGCCTCATTCCGTGCCGTCGGGCCCGGCCGCGGTACCCTTGAAGCCGGGAGCTCGCAACGCTTCGACGTGCCCCCTCGCAGAACCGTGTCACCGCCGAAACGCCAAGGAACTCCCGATGCTTCGACCGGTGGCGCTGCCTCGAGCCGCCGATCCCTCACCCGTGCCGGCCTCCTCGTGGGCGCCGGGGCAGTCGCAGCGGGGATCGCCGCCGACCGGCTCCTCGTCAGCGGTCACGCGCTCGCTCGCACCGAAGCGTGGTCGGCCAACGACGTGAGCCGCTATGTCTCCCGGCCCGATCTGATCCCGCCGAAGATCACGGTTGTCCGTCGCGCAGCGGGAACGGCGCCGGGGCTCCTGTTCCTCGGGCCTTCGTCAGGCCCGGGCCAGCGCGGCGCGATGATCGTCGACGATACCGGCGAGCCGGTGTGGTTCCACCCGACCCTTCCGCTGACGGTCATGAACCTGCGCGCCGCGATCTACCATGGGGAGCCGGTTCTCACCTGGTGGGAGGGCAAGACGAAGCACGGGCTTGGAGTGGGCGACCACGTCGTCTTCGACCGCAACTACCGTGAGCTCGCGCGCTTCCCGCCGGGCGACGGCCGCGGCTCCGACCTGCACGAGCTGATCCTGACGCCCACCGGAACGGCACTGATCACCGCCTACGACATCCCGACCGTCGATCGCTCGAGCGTCGGCCACCGCCCGGGCAGGGTGATCGAGGGGATCGTCCAGGAGCTCGAGGTCCCGAGCGCCCGCGTGCTCTTCGAGTGGCGGAGCCTCGACCATGTCGCGCTCACCGAGTCCTACTCCCAGGTGGCGCCCGCGTTCGACTACTTCCACGTCAACTCGGTCGATCTCACCGCGGACGGGAACCTGCTCGTGTCGGCGCGCAACACGTGGACGGTCTACAAGATCGACCGCGGTACCGGAAAGGTGATCTGGAGGCTCGGGGGCAAGAGAAGCGACTTCGCGATGGGCCCGGGCACCCGGTTCTCGTGGCAGCACGACGCGCGGAGCCACGGCTCCGGCGAGCTCGTCACGCTCTTCGACAACGCCGACGACCCGCAGGAGGCGCCGCAGTCGCGAGGCCTCGCGCTCGTGCTCGACGAGACCCGCATGCGGGCCGGCCTCTCACGGCAGTTCCTCCACCGTCCCCCACTCCTCGCCCATGCCTTCGGGAGCGTCCAGCTCCAGCCGAACGGGAACGTGCTCGTCGGCTGGGCGACCCAGCCGTGGTTCACCGAGTACACCGCGGGCGGCGCCGTCCTCCTCGACGCGAAGCTCCCCCACGGCGGGCAGAACTACAGGACGCTGCGCTTCCCGTGGACCTCCACGCCGACGGCGCCGCCGGCACTTGCCGCGAGGCCGACTGCCTCGGGCACTCAGCTCTTCACCAGCTGGAACGGTGCGACCGGGGTCCACCGATGGCAGGCGATCGCCGGAACGAACCAGGAGGCGCTGAGCCCGCAGCTGACCGTCCTGAGGAGCGGGTTCGAGACGATGCTCCACCTGCCGTCCGGTGCCGGGCCGTTCGCCGCCGTGGTCGCGCTCGACGAGACCGGCAGGCCTCTCGGCCGGTCCGCCGTGATCCGGCTCTGAACCCCGACGTCCCGAGCCGAGGTCGACGCCGCCGACGTTTCCGCTGCCGCCGCTCGGTCAACAAGGGCGTGAGGAAACGAGGGAAGGAGGACGACACGAGCGGAGCACGCCCGCTGTGGCAGACGACGAGCATCCTCTCTCCACATCGGGGCCCAGGCCGGCCGGGGTGAGCCCACGCGTCAGTTGACGTCGCGGCGCGCGCCGACCGCGATTCCGACCACCGAGAACAGCACCGCCCAGCCGACGAGAACTGCGATCCCCGGCGCGGTCGCCAGGTGGTGGCCACTCGTGTCCCCCATCGCCGAGTCCTGCGCGTGAACAGGGCCGAAACGGCCGACCGAGGGAACGAATGCGAAGAAGAGGTTCTCGACCACGAATCCCCAGGCGAGGAGGCCGATGATCGCGCCGACCTGGCTGCGAACGATCGCCCCGAGCCCGACTCCGATCGCACCCCAGAGCGCCACGCCGGCCAGGGTGCCGAGGAGGAGGACCGCCACTTGGCTGCCGTCGAGCAGGAACGGAATGCCGCGAAGGGAGAAGATCAGAGCCCCGATGCCGAACCCGAGCCCCTCGCCGACAATCCCGAAGACGAGCCCGGCGAGCAGTCCCGCGAGAACTTTTGCCACGAGCACCTTCGAGCGTCTCGGCTGGAAAAGGAAGGTCGGACGGATCGTGCCGAAGCGGTACTCGCTCGTCACGAGCATGATCCCCGCGATCGCGGAGAAGACGCCGGCGAGACTGCCGACCCCGAGTACGCCGCGCTGGTCCTCGACGGTCGTCAGGTCCGGGGCCTTGGTGACGAGCCCGGCGAGCAGCGAGAAGAGCAGGATGACCGCCACCATCCCGATCACGATCCCGATCGTCGTCCGGGTCGAGCGGATCTTCAGGAGCTCGGACCGGAGCTGGGCCATCAGGCGGGCTGCTCGGAGGTCAGGTCGAGGAAGATGTCCTCGAGCGACGAGCTCTCGACGACGAGCTCGTGCACCGGGACGCCGGCAGCGAAGGCGATGTCGCCCACGTGCTCGCTGGTCGCCCCCTGGACGAGCAGCGAGTCGCCGCTCCCCGGTATGGAGTGGATCTCGGCCTTCTCCAACGCCTCCTGCAGCTTCGCCGTCTCGGGTGTCCGGATGCGGACGGCACCGCCGACACGGGCGGTCAGCTCCTCGAGCGAGGACTCGATCACAAGCTTGCCGTGGTTGATGATCAGAACCTGGTCGACGGTCTGAGCGACCTCCGCGAGCACGTGGCTCGAGACCAGCACCGTCCGCTGGCCGGCCGCGAACCAGCGCAGGAAGTCGCGGAGCCAGCGGACGCCCTCGGGATCGAGGCCGTTGGCCGGCTCGTCGAGGATCAGGAGCTCCGGGTCGCCCAGCAGCGCCGCGGCGAGCCCGAGCCGCTGGCGCATCCCGAGCGAGTAGCCCTTCACGCGACGGCCCGCCGCGCCCTGGAGATCGACCATCTTCAGCACCTCGTCCACCCGCGAATCCGGCAGCGACGCGGCCTGGCCGAGCGTCCGCAGATGGTCGCGACCGGAGCGGCCGGGATGGAAGTCGGTGGCCTCGAGCACGGCGCCGACCCGGAGCGCGGGCCCGTCGAGCGCGGAATAGAGACTGTCGAAGATCGTCGCGCGCCCGCTCGTCGGCGCCGCGAGGCCGAGCAGCATCCGCAGTGTCGTCGTCTTCCCCGCACCGTTCGGCCCGAGGAACCCCGTGATCGTGCCCGACTCGAGCGCGAACGAGAGATCGTCGACCGCGACCACCTTCCCGAACCGCTTCGAGAGCGATTCGGCACGCACCACCACTGCCATCTGCGTCCCCTCCTCAGCTTCCTGCTTCGCTCACCGGACGCTACTGCACCCGGCCGGCGCGAGCCCCGGCTAGGAGCTCTTTGCCTCGTTCAGCGCGACCGCAGCGCGGATCAGAGCCGTGAGGGCCTTCTCGTCGATCTTCTCGCCTTCGTGAAAATCGATCGCGCGCCTGACGTTGCCTTCGAGGCTCGAGTTGAAAAGGCCCGAGGGATCTTCGAGCGAGGCGCCCCTGGCGAAGGTCATCTTCACGATGCTCTTGTAGGTCTCGCCGGTGCAGATGATCCCATCGTGGTACCAGGTGGGGACGCCCCTCCACTTCCACTCCTCGACGACGTCGGGGTCGGCCTGCTTGACGAGCGCACGGAGCCGCGCGAGCAGCTCGCCGCGCCAGTCGCCGAGCTCGCGGATCCTCCCGTCGATCAGCTCGGAAGGCGATTCGGATCTCTGAGCCGCGTCGGACACTCCGGCTGACTCTAGCGTCCGCGCCTCACGACCAGGCGGCGGGGGGCTGCTCGATCCGCAGCAGGTTCCCGGACGGATCGCGCACCGCGAAGTCCCGGATCCCCCACGGCTGCTCGGTCGGCTCCTGCACGATCTCGGCGCCGGCCTCGCGCACCTTCTCGAACGCGCCGTCGAGGTCGTCACTCCTGAAGTGGACGCCGTTTTGGCCACCCTCGGCGATCAGAGCAGCGACTGCGTCCTCGTCGGCGGGGCTCCCGTTCAGGTAGTTCGTGAGCACGATTCCGACGTCCGGCTGGGAGGCGGCTCCGACGGTGATCCAGCGGTACTCGTCGCGGGCCACGTCGCTGCGGGCCTCGAGCTCGAGCGTGTCGCGGTAGAAGTCGAGCGCACGGTCCGGATCATGAACGATGAGAAAGCAGGTGGAGAGAGTGAGGTTCATGCCCGGGAGGCTAGATCAAGCCGCCTTCTCCGCCTTCGCCGCCTGCCTGGCCTCTTTGCGCAACGAGCCCGTGATCGCCCGCTGGTTGCCCGCGGCGCGGGAGAGAGCCGCGACGACCCCGCCCCTGTCTCCCATCGTCGCCGCCCGGTTGGCGGAGGCGACCATCGAGCTTTCGGCCAGCACCCGATCGAGCAGCGCTCGGTAGGGCATTCCGAAGACCGCGGGGAAGCTCTTGCCGACGAGAGCGTTCAACCCGGCGTCGATCGACTCGAGCCTTGCCCGCAGCCTTCGCGGGGCAATCGCTCCCGTGCCCGCCTGGGCGCGAAGCGCGTCGGTCTCCGCACTCAACCGGTCGAGCCTCCCGACGACGCCGGGAGGAGCACCGAGTGGACGAGAGGCCGTCGGCTCGCAGGCGCGAACGGCGCCGGTCGTCGCCTTCATGTTCCGGGCGTCTTCGTCGAGCGCCGAGCGGGGCACGTGCCCGCCGCCGGCCAGCTCCGCGATCTGGGTCTCGAGCGCGCTCTTGGCGAGCAGCACCGGATCGAAGACGGCAGTGAAGTTGCAACCCCACACCGGCGGGAAGAGCTTGCCGAACGCCTTCGTCTGAGGCTCGAGGATCGTCTCGAGCGCCCGCCCGAACGCTGCGCCTCCGATCGGTGTCTTCCCCGCCCGCACCTGCTGGATCAGCGCGTTCAGATTCGAGCCGACTCTCGCGTATGCGCCCAGCAACGCGTGTGGGACCGGGAGAGGCAGGTATCCACCGAGCGCGCACACCGCCGGCGGCCCGTACTGCGGCCGAGACCCCGTCACCACGCCCGCGAAGGTCGCCGTGCAGTGCTGCGAATCGTTCTCGAGCACGACCGTCACCCGCCCCGGGTACCCGCCGTGACCGAGCTCGGCCTGATCGCAGCCGTATGAGCGATCGGCCGGGTAGCTGTCCGCGGGGCCGTGGTACCAGACGAAGCTCCGACCCTGGTTCCTCCAGCCGTACCGCGTCGGGCTCAAGCGCTCCCCACCCGCGAGCAAGGCGTTGTCGCACGAGGCCCCGCTCGATGCAGACGGCTTCAGATTCAGGTACCAGCGCGCATACGGCGTATTGCCGATCGGCGCGTTCGTCACCTCGACCTCGTAACGGGTGGCGGAGAGACCTGGGAACGGTACGGCCTCGATCCGTGACACGTCGAAGAAGAACGTCGCCCCCGGATCGGGCGGGGCGGCACCGGCTGCCGTCGAGACGAACTGGAACGCGAAGGCGAGCCCCACGAGCACGAGCCAGCGACCGGCCCTCGCCGAGACGCGCCGTCCCCGCGCTCTCATCCCTCGCCGGACGAAGCCGCTCATCGAAGACCAGGCTATCGCCCGGGCGGCTCAGAGCGGGGAGAGTGCCTCGAGCCGGATCAGAGGAGGCCGCCGATCATGTTCGTGAGCTGCAGGGCGTCGGCGTGGCTGAATGCCTTCGGCGAGAGCGCGATCGTCACGTCCGCGAGGAGGAGGTCGACGTCCTTCACGAGCGGATGACCGTGGTTCGCCGCGTCCTCCGCGGCGGCCAGCTCGAGGCAGATCGTGCCCGCAGCCGCCGCCTGCGACGAGTCGGAGCGCGCCAGGAGGCAGATCGTGTCGTAGGGATCGTCGACGGAGAGCGAGCTGCGGTACTCGGTCGTACCGCCGTCCTTGTCGCGGATCTTGGCGCCGACGCTCGCGGTGCCGCTCGAGCTCCCCGCCTGGCAGACGCTGCTTGCCGAGGACGAGAAGCTCCCGTAGCCCCCGCCGCAGTCGAACGCGTAGGTGAACCCTGCGGCCGTGTCGGCGTGCGAAGGATCGCTCGGGCTCGTGAGCGACAGCGTGAACGTGCCGCCCGCGGTGGCCGACGCCGGCGCAGTGAACGCCGCCGTCGGGGCGACGTTCGTCACCGTGATCGTCACGGCGGCGGTGCCCGTTGCTCGGGCGGGGTCGCTCGCGGTGACGCCGAGATGAATCGTCGCGGGCCCGTCGTCGGGCGTGAGCGTGACCGACGGCCCGCTCGCGTCGGGGACGCCGTCCCCGTTCTCGTCCCAGCTATAGGTGAGAGGGTCGCCGTCGGGATCGTTCCCATCGGCCGTCAGCGTGATCGAAGCGCCCTCCGCCACCGACGACGGGCCTTCGATCGACACGGTCGGCGGGCGGTTGAACGTCAGGTGCACGACCTGGGGGTCGTGGTCGGAGACCTGGTCGTCGAACTCGGAGTTCACGTGCACCGGGTCGTAGTAGAACGGTGAGGCGAAGAGGTGGTCGCTGACGAGGATGTGGTCGAGCACCTCCGAGTTGCCCTCGAAGACGTAGGTGTACTGCTCGTTCGCCGGGAGGGTCGTGATCAGATCGTGCAGCGGCGTGGAGTCGAGCGCCTGCACGGAGTCGGAGAACCGGTAGTCGTTGAGATCGCCGAGCACGACGAGGTTCGCGTTCGGGTCCGGGCCGAGGATGCTCTGCGCGAACGTCTTCACCTCGGTGGCCTGCTGCAGGCGCTGCGCCTCGGATTGCTGCTGCGGTGGCTGCACATGACCCTCGAGCGGATCGTCGGGCAGTTTCGCGACCCAGTGGTTCGCGATCAGAAACAGCTTCTGGCCGCGGTAGAGGAACTCGCCGACGAGCGGCTTGCGGCTCGCGTCCCAGGCGGAGCTCGTCGGGTGGATGCGGCCCGGGTTGTAGACGAGGTTGCCACTCGCGGGGTCGTACGCCTCGGCGGTCGTCGCATCGCCGGCGGCCGCAGGGACGGCTGTGAACGTGAGGCCCGGCTCGACCTTGAAGAGGAAGACGACCCGGATGTTGCCGCCCGGCTCGCCGCCGTCCTGGTCGTTGACCGGGTCGATCTCACGGTAGTCGTAGGTCGGTCCGCCCGCGGCCTGGATCGCCCCGATCAGCTTCGCAAGGGTCTGGTCGGCAGCAACGACTCCGTCGTCGGTGGCGCCGTCGTTGTCCTGAACCTCCTCGAGCGCGACGACGTCCGGCGTCTTCAGATTGTCGACCACGATCGAGGCGAGCGCGCTGTACTTGCTCGCCGGATCGGACGGCGCCAGGTTCTCGACGTTGAACGTCGCGATCGAGAGCTGATCCGGCCCGGCAGGCTCCGCCGTGCCGCGCGTGGCGCCGTCATGGGCAACGGTCACCGGCTGGTCGGGCTCGAGGTAGAAGTCGTCGAAGTCGTAGGTGAGCGGGCCGATCACCGGCGAGGTGTAGTGGTCGCCGGTATTCATCGCCGGCAGCGACTCGAGCCCGTCGTCGACGACGAGCCGCTCCGGGTTGAAGTTGTCCGAGCGGGCGATCACGCCGCCGTCCGGCGTGAAGTTCGAAGCGGGCACCGTCGAGGAGTCGACGACCTCGGTCTCGCCGAACTCGTTCGTCGGTCCCACCGCCACGGCGTGGTCGAGCTCGATCCGCATGCCCTCGAGGCTCTCCCAGAAGTCGAGGCCGTCGCGCGCGGGCTCGAGCTGCGCCTCGGTGTTCGCATCGCCGGTCTCCGGCGTGTCGATCACCTGGGTCGGCGGCGTCCGGTCGCCCTGAGCCGTGCCGATCACGACCGGAGCCGGCAGCGGATTGTCGCTCGAGTCGACGGTGACCGACGCCGAATCGATCTCCGTCACGGTCAGGTTCGAGGTGCCCGACGACCCGCCGGGCAGGAACGCGGAGACGGTGCCGGTGATCGTCACGGCATCGCCGGCCGCGACGTGCGGGGCCGAGCTCGTGAAGACGAAGATGCCCTCCGAGGTGGCGGGGCTCGAATCGACGTCGCCGTCGGGTGTCTGCAGGTAGAAGCCGTCCGTGTCGAGCGCAGTCACGATCCCCGAGGTCTGCACGCGCTGTCCGGCATAGGCCGACTCGAATCGCGTCCCCTGGATGTCGTGGATCGCGACCGTCGGTGCGGGCGTCGTCACTGTCAGGGCGAGCGGGCCGCTGCCGCTGCGCGACTGGCCGTCGGTGACCGTGAGCGGGATCGACTTCGCCCCCGCCACGGTGCTGGAGTCGACGGTCGCGGAGAACGAGAAAGTGTCGTCGCCGGCCGTGGCGTCGCCGTGCGTCCCGTCGTCGAAGAACGTCTGCATCGCGGAGCCGCCGATCGACGACAGGTCGCCGGTGACGGCGAGCCCGGTGCTCGCCGGGTTGGCGCCGGGGGTGACGCGGGCGGTCAACAGCGTGGAGGCCCCCGAGCCCACGCTCGGCGGGTCGGCGGCTCCGGCGACGCTCGGGGGCGACGAGGTCGGCCCGGCGCCGCACGGAGCGAGCGCCGTCGCCGAGCTCCGAGGAGTCGGCGGAGAGACGGTGCCGAAGTCGGCGGCATTGTCGTCCGAGTCCTGGCAGCCGTTACCGGCGCGCACGTCAGAGCTCGTCGCGCCGATCGTGGGCGCCGCGCCGGTGCCCTCGAAGTAGGTCGCGCCCCCTGATCCGGTGCCGTAGCCGACGAGGTCGACGATCCGCGTATCCGTTCCGGCGGTCGCGCAGCTCGGCCCGGTGTTGCACGCGAGCGGGGTCGTCCCGGTGGCGAGCGCGAGCTTGCCGGCGCCCGCCGCCATGCTGATGGCGCCGACGGCATCCGGCGTGGGAAGCGCGGCACCGTTCGAGCCCGGCGTCATCCCGACGAGGTAGTAGCCGCCGGCTGGGACGGTCGCAGCCGGGAGCGCGAAGAGCTGGCTCGCGGTCCCGCTGCCGCTCCCCCCGAAGGCTCCCGTCCCGGTCGCGCTCGTGTACTGCAGCGAGAGCCCGCTCGTCGACTGCGGGGCGCCGCTCAGGTTGAAGAGCTCGACATAGTCCGCGTCGTACGCCGCGCCGGAGTTCCCCCCGGCGCCGTACAGCTGACTGATCACGAGCGATTGCGACGGCCCGTTCGGCGCGACCGCCGAGGCTCCCGCAATCACCACCAGGGACACCAATCCGAAGCAAAGCGCCGCCGAGAACGGAGTCAAACGAGGCATCACGAAACCCCCCAGTTGTCGATGATCCTCCAGGGGCGCCTGCCCGGCAGCCGCCCGCCGCCGGCATCGTGCACCGGGCGGTCCTTACCGTCAAGGACGGTACCCGGATCGTCACATGTCAATCACCAACGGCTCACACCGGACGCGCGTGGGCCTGAAGGGCCCGCTCCGGGAGCGCTCCCTGCTGCGATGATCCAGGGATGGAGGTCGGGTGCTCTCCCCGATGAGCGAGTTCGATCTGCGAGCTCTGATCGCGACGCATCTCGGGGGCGAGCTCGACCTGCATGCCACTGCGATCAACCCGCAGTTCGTACGGGTGCTGCGCACGATCGGCTTCGATCGGCACTGGGCCCGGGCGTCCGGCGCCTATCTCTACGACAGCGAAGACCGACGCTATCTCGACATGCTCGGCGGGTACGGGATGTTCAACGTCGGCCGCAACAATGCGACCGTGCGGAACGCGCTTGCGACCGCGCTCGAGCTCGAGACGCCGGGCTCGGTGCAGCTCGGGGTCGGGACGCTCCCGGCGGTACTCGCCGCGCAACTGCTCGAGCGCGCTCCGGCGTCGGTGCACCGGGTCCTGTTCACGAACTCGGGCACCGAATCGGTCGAGGCGGCGATCAAGCTCGCCCGCGCTGCGAGCGGACGCAGCCGCGTGCGTCTCGGCCGACCACGGGTTCCACGGCCTGACGCTCGGCTCGCTCTCGGCGAATGGAAACGCCGAGTTCACCGATCGTTTCGGCCCGCTCCTGCCGGGATTCGCGAAGGTGGCGTTCAACGACCTCGACGCGGTCGAGGCCGAGCTCGAACGAGAAGACGTCGCGCTCGTCCTGATCGAGCCGCTCCAGGGGAAGGGCATCGTCCTGCCCGCGCCCGGCTACCTCGAGGGCGTGCAGGCTCTGTGCCGCCGGTACGGGACGCTTCTCTGCCTCGACGAGGTTCTGACCGGCTTCGGGCGGACGGGCAGGATGTTCGCAGCCGATCATTTCGGCCTGGAGCCCGACCTGATGACGGTGGCGAAGTCGCTCTCCGGCGGCTACGTGCCGGTCGGAGCGTGCCTCACGAGCGACGCGGTCTTCGATCGTGTCTTCGACTCGATGGAGCATGCGGTCGCGCACGGGTCGACGTTCGCCCCCAACGACCTGGCGATGGTCGCCGGGCTCGCGACGCTCCACGAGCTCGACGCCGAGGGCCTCGTCGAGAACGCCGCACGGACCGGCAAGCTGCTGCTCGAGCGCACACGGCCGCTCGTCGATACCTACGGCGTGGTTCGCGAGGTGCGCGGCCTCGGTCTCGCGTGGGCGATCGAGTTTCAGGAGCCCGAAGGGAGCCGGATCTCCTGGCGGATCCTCGAGCGGTTGCAGGCAGGGATCTTCTCGCAGCTCGTTGCGGTTCCGCTCTTCACCGAGCATCGGATCCTGATCCAGGTCTCGGGCCACCGGCAGAACGTCCTGCGCGGCCTGCCGCCGCTCACGCTCTCCGCGGAGGACGTGGAGGAGTTTGCCGAGTCGCTCGAGCAGGCGGTCGCGGCCGCGTCGAGGATGCCGACGGCGATGATGCGTTTTGCGACCCGGGCGGTTCGCGCCGGGCGCGAGGGCAAGCCCGCCCGTGAGCCCGCGGAAACGACCTAGGAGCCGACGACCGCCCGGAGCGATTCACGGAGGGAGTGCGTCGTCGCGAGGACGGCTGTCGGCTCGTAGCCGCAGTGCGCCATGCAGTTGGCGCAGCGTGGATCGCGGCCGCGGCCGTACATGCCCCAGTCGGTGGTCTCGATCAGCTCGCGATAGGTCTTCGTGTAGCCGTCGCCCATCAGGTAGCAGGGCCGCTGCCAACCGAAGAGCGAGTAGCTCGGGATGCCCCAGGGCGTGCACTCGAAGTCGGCTTTCCCCTCGAGGAAGTCGAGGAAGAGCGGGGTGTGATTCAGCCGCCAGCGCTTGCGGCCCCCGTTCGCGAACGCCTCGCTGAAGAGCGCCCTCGTCTTCGCGACGCCGGGGAAATGCTCCTGGTCGGGCGCCTTCTCGTAGGCGTAGGCGGGCGAGATCTGGATCCCGTCGACGTGGAGCTCGTCGTTCAGGAAGTCGAGGATGTCGCGAACGGTCTTCGGGGTGTCGGTGGAGAGGAACGTCGTGTTCGTGTTCACGCGGAATCCCCGCGCCTTCGCTTCGCGGATCGCCTCGACCGCCTTGTCGAAGACGCCCTTTCGCTCGACGAACTCGTCGTGCCGCTCGCGCAGGCCGTCGAGATGGACGACCCAGGAGAAGTACGGCGAGGGCTCGAACAGATCGAGCTTCTTCGTCATCAGGATCGCGTTCGTGCAGAGGAAGACGAACTTCCTGCGGGCGACGAGCTCCCCCGCGAGAAGGTGCACCTCGGGATGCACGAGCGGCTCGCCGCCGGCGATCGAGACCATCGGCGCCCCGCACTCCTCGATCGCCGCAAGCGCCTGGTCGACCGGCATCCGCCGCTTGAGGATGTGCTCGGGGTACTGGATCTTCCCGCAGAACGAGCAGGCCAGGTTGCACTGGAAGAGCGGCTCGAGCTCGACGAGCAGTGGGAAATGCTCCCTCCTGCGGAGCTTCTGCGCGAGCAGGTACCCGCCGATCTTGACGCTCTGACGGAGCGGGACGCTCATCAGGTCGCGACCGTCGCTGGAAGACGGAACCGGAGCGATTCGGTCGTCGTGGTCCGCTCCTCGACCTCGGCGCCGCCCAGCGAGTCGAGCGCCGTGATCAGCCGGTCGACAAGCCGTTCCGGCGCCGAGGCGCCGGCCGAGAGACCGATCGTCCTCGCGCCCTCGAGCCACGCGACGTCGACCTCTGTCTCGTCGTCGACGAGGTGGGCGGGCGTTCCCTCGCGCTCGGCGACCTCGACCAGTCGGAGCGAGTTCGACGAGCTCGGCGAGCCGACGACGAGCACGACGTCGGAGTCGCGCGCGATCTCGCGGACCGCCTGCTGCCGGTTCGTCGTCGCATAACAGATGTCATCCGAGCCGGGCCCCCGGAGGGCCGGGTAGCGCTTCTTCAGCCTGTCGACGATCTGGGCGGTGTCGTCGACGGCAAGCGTGGTCTGGGTGAGGTAGGTGACGCGGCCAGGATCCGGCGCCTCGACTCGTGCAGCCTCGGCGACGTCTTGCACGAGAACCGTCGCGTCGGGCGCCTCACCGAAGGTGCCCTCGATCTCCTCGTGCCCCTCGTGCCCGATCAGGAAGACCGTGTTCCCTGCCGCCGCGAAACGTCGGGCCTCGGCATGCACCTTGCTGACGAGCGGGCAGGTCGCGTCGATCACATCGAGGCCTCGCTCCTGCGCGTCACGCCTCACCGCCGGCGAGACGCCGTGTGCCGAGAAAACAGTCGTTGCGCCCTCCGGGATCTCGTCGAGCTCCTCGACGAAGACCGCGCCGCGACGCTCGAGGCCGGAGACGACGTGCTCGTTGTGGACGATCTGCTTTCGGACGTAGACGGGTGCGCCGCGCTGCTCGAGCGCGAGCTCGACGATCTCGATCGCACGCTCGACGCCCGCGCAGAACGATCGTGGCGCAGCGAGGAGGATCCGCTTCGGGCCGAGGGCCTCCGCCCACTCCGCGAGCGCGGGAGCCGCCCGACGCAAACGTGCAAGCGCCAGGATCCCGGCAGGCACGTTGCGGGGGTCGATCAGCTTGCGATCGAAGGGCTCGACGACGACGCGCACGATCGCGAGCGGCCTCCCGCCGGCTCCGTCGGCGAGCCATGCCGACTCCATGTCGACGGCGATCACACCTTCTTCTTGCAGCCGCTCCCGTTCCGAGGGCCCGGTGAGATGGTCGACCGAGGCGATCGGACCGAGATGCACTCGGAGCCCGCGCCGGCGCAGCGCCGAGGCGAGCGACGCGCTCCCGTGAACAGGTCGGGGGTCGCGACCCGCGCAGCGAAGCTCGGTGGCGAGCACCACGTCGCCGGGCTCGAGCTCCGGGGCGACCGCGGCACACACGCCCGCAACCGCGAGGCCGCGAACGTCGTCGGCTCCGAGCGCCCGGGCGGCAGCGATCCGGGCCCGCGTCGCGCCCATTCCCGAGCAGACGACCCGCAGCCCCGACCGGCGGCCGAGGGCGGCGGCTTCAAGCCGAAGCGGCGCGAAGACGAGCAGCGGCTGCCCGCTCACTCCGAACCCCCTTTCCAGCCAGGACGCGACCGAGAGCCGACACCGGAAACACCTGCCGGTAGAGGTGATAGTTGATGTAGAAGTCCCCCGGAAAGCCGGTCCCCGTGTACCAGGGCTCGTGCCAGCTTCCGTCCGCGAGCTGTGTCTCCACGAGGAAACGTACTGCGTTCTCGACGACCGAGCCGTTCTCTCCCGCGGCATGGAGCGCGAGCAAGGCCCACCCGGTCTGCGAGGCCGTCGAGGTGCCGCGCCCGCGCCATGTCGGGTCGTCGTAGGAACGCAGGTCCTCGCCGAATCCTCCGTCTGCGTTCTGGACGGTGGCCAGCCAGCGAACGGCACGCCGAACGCTCTCGTGGCCCGCGAGCCCGCACGCAGCGAGCGCCGGGACCGCAGCGCCGGTTCCGTAGAGGTGATTCGCACCCCAGCGACCGAACCACGATCCGTCCGGCTCCTGCTCGCGCAGCAGGTACTCGATTCCGCGGCGGGCCTGAGAGCTGCCGGCCAATCCCCTGAGGGCCAGCGCCTCGAGCACGTGCGCGGTCACATCCACGCTCGGAGGATCGGTCACCTCACCGAAGTCGCAGAAGGGGAGCTTGCGCGGAAGCCGGCTCGCGTTGTCGGCATCGAAAGCGCCCCAGCCGCCGCTGCGCGACTGCATTCCGAGCAGCCAGGAGATGCTGCGAGCGACGACCGGGCCGTCGACACCGGCCCGCGTGAGCGCGATCACGATCTCGGCCGTGTCGTCGACGTCCGGGTAGTTGTCGTTCGCGAACTCGAACGCGAACCCGCCGGGCTCGAGCTTCGAGCGACGCACCGCCCAGTCTCCGCGCAGCCGCACCTCACGGCTCGCGAGCCATTCGGCTCCAAGCGCGATCGAGTCTTGCGCCGGTGAATGACCGGCATCGAGCAAGCCGATCAGCGCGAGGGTCGTGTCCCAGACCGGCGACTGGCACGCTTCGACCCGGCGGCCGAGCTCGTCCTCGATCGTGAACCCCTCCAATCCGTCGAGTGCCTTGACGAGCACCGGATGGTCGATCGGATACCCGTAGGCGTGAAGCGCGACGATCGACCAGACCCACGGTGGCTGGATCCCGCCCCAGGAGCCGTCGGCTTCCTGTCGGGCGAGAATCCATCGCTCGGCCGCCTCCAGCGCCTTGCGCCGAACGAGACCGATCGGACGCCGCTGGTAGAGGCGGAGCCCACGGTCGATCAGCGTGAAGGCCCTCCCCCAGGCATCGAGGGGCTCGGCTTCGGACTCCAGCCCGGTGCGCAGCTCGTCGACTGCGAAGGGCACCGGCGCCACAGGCCGAAGCGCCGTCGCGATCTGGAGTGGGACGATCGTCTGACGCGCCCAGCACGCGAAGGAATAGATGGAGAGCGGCGCGTGCGCCGGTAGAAGCATCTGCTCGGGCGGAAGCACCGGCAGCCCCTCCCACGACCACAATCCGAGGAGCGCGATCCACATTCGCGTGAAGACACGCGTTGCCTCGATGCCCCCTGCCTCCCGGGCGAAGCGTGCGGCCCGGCGCATGTGCTCCGCCTCGGGTGGGTCACCGGCAAGACGCAGCCCGATGTAGGCCTCGACGGTCGTCGAAAGGTCGGAAGGCCCTCCGTAGAAGGTGGCCCAGCTTCCGTCGCGTCGCTGCTTCGATCTGATCCAGCGGCCCGTAGCGCCGGCCCGATGCTCGTCGAGCAATCCGAGGTAGTGCCGCAGGAACAGATCCTCGGCGTCGATCGTGACGTTCGTCTCCAGCTCCCCCTTCCACCAGCCGTCGCTGTGCTGGAGCGAGAGCAAATGCCGGCTCGCACGCTCGAGAGTGGCGCGCGCTGACGGCGTGCTCGATCCCGGCGGCTGCGTGACCGTCGAGGTCACTCGCCGATCACCTGGATGAACACCTTCCGCTTCCGGGAGCGATCGAGCTCGCAGAAGAAGATCTTCTGCCACGGCCCGAGCATCAGCCTGCCGTCGACCACCGGCACGGTCTGCGACGCCGACGCGATCAGCCCGGCCCAGCAGTGTGAATGCCCGTTCGGAAACTCGGCGGTGTCCTCTTCGATCCCTTCGGTCCGGATCTCGAGATCGTCGTGGCGGTAGTAACGGCCTTCGGCCGGAACGAGCGTCGGGAGCAACTCGGCGAAATCCTCGGCAAAACCGCTTTCGCGCTCGTTGATGATGATTGCGCAGGTCGTGTGCGGGCGAATAGACGAGCGCCATCCCGTTCTCGATCGCCGCCCGCTCGACGACGCTGCGAACATCGTCGGTGACGTCGATCAACTGAGCCGCGTGCTCGGTCACGAGATCGTGATTCTCGAATCGATGGATCACCGGCCCGGCCTCCGGGTCGGACGCGCGTCCGGAGGGGCCGGCCTGCGGGTTCCCGTGCGCCCGCGGCGTCAACGATCTCTCTTCCAAGCCCGATGAATGCACCTAACCCTCCAAAGCGGCTCTTTACGTCAACGTAAGGTTTGGTGAAACACTACCTGACGCCCGAATGACTCGACAAGCAGGTCGCGCCGATCGCACTGTTACTCGCGTAGGTACCGGGTACCCCCGGAAGCGCTGCGCGTAAACCTATCTGACAACGAGGGCTCGCGGAGGGATGCGTGAGCCGGCGGACGCCCCGCAGGACGAGCGCGAACACCGCGGCCTGAAAGGCCAACTCGCTCGGGATCATGTAGTCGTGCAGCCCGAGCTGCGCCGCGAAGGCCGAGATCCCCGCCGCTGACTCGATCAGGAACAGAACGAGCGTCACCCGATCCCGAAGCCCGAATACGAGCCAGGCGCCGAGCGCCAAGCCGGCGAGGAACAGCGCCGTCACGACGCCGATGTGGAGCCAGTCGAACACCGACATCGACCGCATACGGGGTGAACGGCACGATCGGCCATGAGCACCAGGAGACCGGCGACGGCCCCGCGGAAGCGCCGCGCCGCGGCCGAGTCGCGCTCGACGCTCGCGAGCCCGAGCCGCCGTCAGCGCGATCGAGACTCCGAATCCGGCCCCGTAGGGAACGCCCGTCGTGACGGAGTTCCCGTAGTAGCTCGAGCCCGCGCTTCACGGCAGTCCACGACGGCTGGATCGCGCAGCAGAGCGAGATCAAGAGCAGGAACGCGCACTCCCCGGAGACGACGTACGTCACGGCCCGCCTTTGCGCGGCGAGAGCGCCGCCGGGCCCGATCTCGACGAAGCTCTGCCCCACCGCAGCCATCTCGGGCGGCTGGTACCCAGAACCTTTACTGCTCAACCATCCCGAGAGTCCCGCCGGGATGGGTCTGCTCGGTCTCGGGCGAGTCGGCGAAGTAGCCGCTGATCGACGCCTGCTGCGAGGATGAGGATTGCCGAGGTCAGGAGCGCCGTGTCGAGGCCGGCGTGGAAGGCGCCGTAGGCGGCGCCGATCACGCGGTGGACGATCGGGCCGTAGCTCGCCTGTTGGCCCGTGAGCCGTGCCGCCGGCAGGGATCGTTCCGGTCTCGACGGCGTTGATCACGATCGACTGGAAGTTCGCCGGGATGCCGAGCGTGCGGAGGCGCGCGCCGAGGTCGCTCGTCAGGTGGGCGTTGACGAGCGCGCCGAGAACGGCGACACCGAAGACGGCTCCGAGCTGCCTGCTCGTGTTCGCTCGCCGACGCGGCCATCCCGGAGTGCTCGGCCGGTACGAGCGCGAGAACCGCGGCGGTGACCGGGACGATCGCGATCCCGAAGCCGAGCCCGGCGACCGCGAGGCTCCACGTGAGCGGCCAGAAGCTCGGGTGAGTCGGCAGGTAGTGGCGGGTCAGCAGGATCCCGAAAGCCGCGACGAAGCAGCCCGTCGTCATCGGTAGGCGCGCGCCTTGCCGTGCGACCCAGCGGCCGGCGAGCCAGGAGCCGGCGATCAGAGCCACGGCCATCGGCCCGAACTCGGCGGCGGCGCGATATCCGGAATAGCCGACCACCTCCTCCAGGTACAGCGCCGTGAAGAAGAAGATCGAGAAGATCCCGAAGTAGACGGCGAAGGCGACGGCCAGCGAACTGCTGAAGGCCGGCAGACGGAAGTAGCGCAGGTCGAGCATCGGCGAGGGAACCCTCGACTCGACGAGGACGAAGACGACCGCTGGCGACGGCGGCGACGGCGAAGAGCACGTCGACCCAGGCGGTCGTGTAGCCGGATGTCTCGCCTTCGATGATCGCGAACGTCGCCGCGCCGACGGCGAGCCCGCCGAGGAGAAAGCCCGGAAGATCGAGCCGCGCCTGCTCGGGGTCTGCGCTCTCCGGGACGAAGCGGGAGGTGACGAGAAGCAGGACCGCGGCGAAGGCGACGTTGAACCAGAAGACTCCGCGCCAGCCTGCCGCTGCCGACGATTGCGCCGCCGAACACCGGCCCGCACGCGAGCGCCAGCCCGGTGACCGCCGCCCAGATCGCCGACGCGCGTGCCCGCTCCCGCTCGTCGGGATAGAGATGCCGCAGCATCGAGAGCGTCCCGGCTCCGAGGCCGCCGCGCCGATGCCCATGATCGCGCGCGCGGCGATCAGGACGCCCACGTTCGGCGCGAGCGCACCGAGCAGCGATCCCACCGCGAACACGGCGACGCCGCCGAGCATCAGCTTCTTGCGGCCGAAGCGATCGCCGAGGCTGCCGCCGGTCAGAAGCAGGGCCGCGAACACGAGCGCGTAGGCGCTCACGACCCACTGCAGGCCGGCGACTCCGGCGTGCAGATCGGACTGCACGCTGCCGAGGGCGACCGAGACGATCGTGGTGTCGAGAAAGGTCAGGAAGACGACGGCGCAGACCGACGCCAGCGCGCGACCTCGACTCGACCTGAAGCCGCTGCTCATCCCGCTCTCAGCCCCCTCAGGCGTGCGACGTCACGCGGTAGTTCAGGACCTTCTTCCCCTTGCCGCTCGTGACCGTCAAACGGAACGTCAGCGGAATCTCGGTCGAGCTGCCCGGCCAGATCACGAAGTCGCTGAACGTCCCCTTGAACGGCACGTTCGTGACGTTCCCCTTCTTCTTGCCGAAGCCGACGGGATGCATGCCCCCGAGCGGATCGACGATCTGCGCCGTCACCTTCGCCGTCGCGGGCTTGCCCGCAAGGGTCGCTCGAACCGTGTAGGCCCAGTGCGTCTTGATCTTCGGGGCATGACCAGCCGCGCTCAGCCGCACCTGGAGCGGCGAGCCCGCCGAGACGAGCAGCACCGAGGCAAGAGCCGTTTTCGCGAAGGTCGAGCTCATGCCACTACCTCCTCTGTCCGAGGCCCGATCCCACATTGTTGCCGAAGTTCGACCGCCCGAAACGTTCGAAGCGCCGAGCACGGGCCGCTCCATGCGAGACCTCTGCGACCGACTCAGCTCGTAGGGCCGGACGGCCCCGCGGCCGAGGGGCCCTCGATCGCCGGGGGCTCCAGGAACGCGGCCCGGCCCGTGTCGAGGAAGTCCATCACGGTCGCCGCGTTGGCGTCGCGGTAGGTGAGCGCCGGCAGGTTCCATTTCGCCTCGATCGTCGCGAGCACCGACGTGTGATCGTGGACGACGTCGGTGACCGCATTCGGTCTCGAGTAGGGCGAGACGACGACGGCCGGCACCCGGGGGCCGTAGATGTCGTAGCCGCCGGGCGAGATCGGTTTCGCTCAGTTTCGGCTCGATCGCGTCGGGAGGGATCGCGGCGGGCGGCGGAACGTGGTCGTAGTAGCCGCCGTGCTCGTCGTAGAGGTAGATCAGCAGCGTGCGCGGCCAGCCCGGGGAGCCGAGGATCGCCTCGACAACCCGATGCGCCCAGGCCTCGCCGTAGTAGAGATCCTGGGGGTCCTCCTCGGATCCTCCCCGCTTCTCGAGCCTCTCGGCGGCCGTCTCGAGCAGAGGCAGGCGTGCAAGCTGAGCGGCCGCGAACGACAGGAGACCGGCCTCTGGATCGACGAAGCTCACCGCCGGCAGCGTCCCGGCCGCGCAATCGTCGAAGAAGGCATCCATCGTGCGGAGGTGAGCCGGATGCTTCTCGACGATCGAGGGAATGACGATGGTCGCCGGGGAGATCGGTGAAGTAGTTGCGCCAACCGATCCCGTGCGCGTTCAGCCGGTCGAAGATCGTCCCGTTCGGCGGAGCGCCGCCGAGGAGCGTCGACACGTCGGTGGCGATGCTCCCGTAGGCGGTGCCCGCGAGCAGGAAGCGCCGGTTCGGGATCGTCTGGCACGGCGCCGAGCAGAACCACCGGTTCGCGACCGTGAACGTCCGCGCGAGCGAGTACGCGAACGGGAGCACCTCCGGCGGGTAGTACCCCATCGGCTGGGTCGAGGCGACCGACTGGACGAACCCGTCCATCCGGCCGCCGTTGATCTGCTGGTGCGTCGCATTCCACGTCTGCGACACATGTTTCGCCTGCGCGGTCGAGGAAAAGGGGAACGAGCGCACGAGCGGAGGCGTGCCGCTCGCACCGGGGTTGGAGTTCGTCGCCGTGCCGCTCGAATCGAAGCTCAGCCCGTCGGCGGCGCCCTGCCCGGAACGCGCGAGGGCACCGAGCAGGTTGTCGAACGAGTGGTTCTCCATCATCACCACGACGATGTGATCGAACGGCATCTCCTCGTTTGCGGTGCCGGCGGGCACCCCGGGGTCGGGCAGGCTCTCGGGGCGCCGAAAGGCGCTCGCCGCCTCCTCCGGATGCTGCGTGTCGCGCGAGGCTATTGCGCTTCTCCTTCCACGTGCCCGTTCCCCGCTGAGCCCCAAAGGCCGCGGTGACACTATGCCGCGTTTCCCAGGACGAGAGGGAGCTCAGCCGGGACGCCGGTGCTGGTAGAGGTGCTTGGCCCAGAGGAACGAGACCGTGGCGATCCCGAGGCTCCAGGCGATTGCTGCGACGGCATTGCCGCCGGTCGGAGCTCCGGTGAGGAGCCCTCGAACGGTCTCGGTGACCGGGGTGAAGGGCTGGTACCTGGCGCACTGCTGCAGCCCTGTCGGCAGGGTCCCGACGAGGATGAAGCCGCTGCCGAGGAACGGAAGCAGGGTGAGGAACATCGGGGTGTTGCTCGCGGTCTCGACGCTCTTCGCGATCAGACGCAGGTTCTCTTCGCCGGACAGCAGCTCGTCCACCGCGGAGAACTGGCCGGTGACCCCGATCGCGGCTCGCACGCCGCCCGGATCACCGGCCACATCGTGACCGGCCACGCGCATCTCCCCCTGATCGGCGGGAAATCAGCGTCGAGAGGATCCGCACGATCGTCGTCTTGCCGGCGCCGTTCGGGCCGAGCAGGGCGAATACCGTTCCTTCGGCGATCTCGAGGTCGAGCCCGTCGAGCACGACCGTGTCACCGAACGACTTGCACGCACGCGATCCTCAGCGCGGGCGGTGTGTCCCTCGTACGCGCAGTCATGACCGCTCGGTTGCAGACACGTCTACGGATAGGCGACCGCGTCCGCCGGGCCGAAGGAGGCGTAGACAGTCGCGCCGTTCTCGAGCCCGAGCGCGGAGGGCCCGCTCACGTCGACCTCGGCGCGCAGCCGCGGTAGCCCGGGGCCGAGTTCGAGAGCGACGTTCATCAGCCCCTCGATCTCCCCGTCACGCGGCGAGAATCTCGCGCTCACCGGGAGGGTCTGACTGACCCGGCAGCGGAACGTATTCGGCGTCGAACCGCCGGGCGCCTCGGCGCTCAGGGCGAGGCTTCGCGGGTGCACGACCACGGTCGCCTCGGCCCCGACCGCAAGGTCCGCCGCAGCGACGGCCACCACCTCGACGCCCGGGCCGAGCTCGACGCGGCAGTCGGCCCCGTCGAGCGCCGATACCGTCCCGAGCATCCTGTTCACGCCGACCATCTCCGCGACGTAGCCGGAGCGCGGATGCCGAAGCAGGTCGACGTGGACGCCTTGCTGGATCACGGCTCCACGTTCCAGCACGATGATCTGGTCGGCAAAGTTGAGCGCGTCCGAGTACTGGTGGGAAACCATCACGGTCGACACCCCCAGCGCTCCGAGGATCTCGTGTAGCTCGCGCTCGACCTGGTGCCTCGTCTGGATGTCGAGGGCCGAGAGCGACTCGTCGAGCAGGAGAAGCTGCGGCCGGAGCGCAAGCGCCCTGGCGATCGCGACCCGCTGCTGCTGGCCGCCCGACAGCTCCTTCGGGTGCCGGTCGTCGTAGCCGAGGAGGTGGGCCTGGTCCATCACCTCACCTATCCGCGCGCGGATCAGGCCCTCCTCGACTCCCTGCATCCGCAGGCCGAAGGCGACGTTGTCGTACACCGTCAGGTGCGGGAAGAGGACGTAGTCCTGGAAGACGTAACCGACGGGCCGCTCCTGCGCCGGCACGTTGACCCCGGAGCTCGTGTCGACATAGAGCTCGCCGTCGAGCACCAAGAAGCCGCTGTGGGCCCGGAGCAGCCCGGCGAGGTAGCGGAGCACCGTCGTCTTCCCGGAGCCGCTCTCGCCGAGCAGGACCGTCGTCTCGCCCTCCCCCGACCGGAAGCCTATGTCGACGTGGAACGTGCCGAGCGTCGCTTCGAAGTGCATGTCCAGGCTCACAACGACCAGCGCCTGACGAGCCAGGTCCGGGACCAGGCCGAGCGTCGTGAGGACCGCGAACGAGACCGCGAGCAGGATCACGGAGATCGCGATCGACTTGTCGAGGTTCGACTGGGACGTGATGTAAACGGCGATCGGCAAGGTCTGCGTAACGCCCGGGAAGTTGCCCGCGAAGGTGATCGTCGCCCCGAACTCGCCGAGGGCCCGAGCCCAGGCGAGGCCGACGGCGGTCAGGAGCGCCGGGCTCGTGAGCGGCAGGACGACATGCCAGAAGGCCTGGAGGGGCGAAGCCCGCAACGTGTAGGCGGCCGTCTCGAAGCGGCCCTGCAGCTGCTCCAATCCCGATTGGGCGGTCTTGACAAAGAACGGCGCCGCGACGAACACCTGTGCCATCACGACGGCGGTCGTCGTGAACGGGATCTGGATTCCGAGCAGGTTGAGGTACTTCCCGACGAGCCCCATGCGGCCGTAGGCGAGGAGCAGAGCGAGCCCGGCGACCGTGGGTGGGAGCACGGTCGGCAGGGTCGAGAGCGTCTCCAGGAACCGGTGCCCGAAGAAGTTTCCCCGAGCGAGGACGATCGCGGCCGGCAGGCCGAACGCGACGGCCAGCACGGTGCTGATCGCGGTCGTGATAAAGCTCAGCCGCAGCGCGGCGAGGACATCGGGTTGCTTCATCTGGTGCCAGATCTCCGAGGGCGGTGCGTGCAGCAGGAGCGCCGCGATCGGCACGAGCAGGTAGAGGAAGAAGGCGCTCGAGAGCACGATGAGGCCTCCGACGGTGAGCCAGCCCTTCCAGGCTCCGCCTTTTTCCGGCCGGCGTCTGGCGGTGCGGACCGCGTCCGCTGTCTGTGTCGTCATCGGTCCGACTTACGCCGGCCCGAAGCCGTACTTCGCGAGCGTCTTCTGGCCGGAATCCGAAAGGACGAACAGGATGAACGCCTCGGCTGTCGTCAGGTTCGTCGACTTCTTCGCGGTCGCGATCGGGTACTCCGCTGTGACGTTGTAGTTCGCCGGGATCTCGATCGTCGTCACCTTCTTGCCCGATTCGAGCGCGTCCGAGACGTAGACGTAACCCGCATCGACCTCACCCAGTTCGACCTTCTGGACGATCCCGCCGACGCTCGTCTCGAGGGTGGCGAAGTTCTTCTTGACGGCCGCCTCGTAGGAGGGCCCGTACTCGCTCGAGGCGCCCATTTTCGCAAGCACCTGATTGGTGTAGTTCCCGACCGGGACGCTGGGCTCGGCCACGGCGATCTTGAGGCCGGGGTTCGCGAGGTCGTGCAGGCTCTTGATCTTGCCCGGGTTGCTTGCGGGAACGATCACGACCAGCGAGTTGGTCGCAAAGGTCTGCGACGGGTTCATGTCTGAGGCGACCTTGTCCATGTTTTCGCTGTCGGCGGAGGCGAAGACGTCGACCGGTGCCCCCTGGCCGATCTGAGTTGCGAGGGTGCTCGAGCCCGCGAAGTTGAACTTGACGGTCGTGCCGGAGTTCGCCGCCATGAAGTCCTTGCCGATCTGCTCGAAGGCGCTGGTGAGCGATGCGGCACCGAAGACGTTGATCGTGCCTGAGACGGATGCGGTCGTGGTGGTCGTGCTCGACGAGCTGCCGCCGCACGCCGCGAGCAGAACGCAGGCAAGCACGAACGTGGGCAGAGCCAGGAAGGCTCGTTTGGAGGTCATTCGGGTACCCCTTTCTCGGTTTGACCATTTAGACCGCCGCGTATAGTAGTCTCGTGGGCGACTAAGTGACAGTCTCCCTAGCCACCGGGGAGGAGATGGGGTGCCAAGCCTGACCGCGAGGACTCAGCTACACGGCGTGGTCACGAATGTCGTCACCGGCTGGGTGACGGCGGAGCCTGCCGTTGCCAATCCAGCACCAGACCGGGCGGTGGCCCATAATGCGTCGCGACGGCGCCGGCCGGGACGTCTCGCGGAGACGTGGAAGCCCGGAGCGCAGCGACCGGCTCAGGATCTCGCTTTCTCGTTTGTCGTACGCCCCGGGTGGGCGTGGCCTATCGCGATTGAGGGAGGTGTGTATGTCTGAGGTGACGTCGGAGCTCGAGCGGCTGCTTTTGGAGGGCTCGTTGACGGATGAGGGGCTTTTGCGGGCGACGGAGTCGGCGCCGGATCTCCGGATTCTTCCGGGGGCGACGGTGTTGAAGATCGGGGGGCAGTCGATCATGGACCGGGGCCGCGCTGCGGTTTATCCGGTGGTCGAGGAGCTCGTCGCGGGGAAGGCCGAGCATCAGTTGCTGATCGGGACGGGGGCGGGGACGCGGGCCCGCCACCTCTACTCGATCGCGGCCGGTCTCGGGCTCCCGACCGGGGTGCTGACCGGGGTCGGCTCGGCCGTGGCCGGCCAGAACGCCGAGATGCTGGGCCAGCTGCTGGCCAAGCACGGCGTCCCCGTCGTCAGCGGGGCGGGGCTCTCGGCGCTGCCGTTGGTGCTCGAGCAGGCCCACGCCGTGATCTTCGGCGGGATGCCGCCCTACGGGATGTGGATGCGGCTCCCCGAGCAGGGGCTGATCCCGCCCTACCGCACCGACGCAGGCTGCTACATGGTCGCCGAGAACTTCGGCTGCAAGGCGATGCTCTACGTGAAAGACGAAAACGGGCTCTACAGCGCCAACCCGAAAACGAGCCCCAAGGCCGAGTTCATCCCCAAGATCACCGTCACCGAGCTGAAAGGCCGCGGCCTGCAGGACTCGATCATCGAGTTCCCCGTCTTCGAGCTGATGAGCTCGGCCCGCCACGTCCGCTCCGTCCAAGTGATCAACGGGCTGATCCCCGGAAACATCACCCGCGCCCTCGCCGGCGAACACGTCGGCACGATCATCACCGCCGACTGAGGAGAACAACCACCATGACCACCACCACGGCCAAGCACGTCGAATCGCTCCTCGCCCGCCAAACCCTCCTCAACCCCGAACTCACCCAACCCGCCACCGACCACGCCCCGATCCGGCTCCTCCCCTGGCTCAACGTGATCAAAATCGGCGGACGCTCGATCATGGACCGCGGCGCCGACGCGATCCTCCCCCTCGTCGACGAGCTCCGCCGCCTCCTCCCCGAACACAAACTCCTGATCCTCACCGGCGCCGGGATCCGCGCCCGCCACATCTTCAGCGTCGGACTCGACCTCGGCCTCCCCGTCGGCAACCTCCAAGGACTCGCCGCCACCGAATCCGGCCAAAACGGAAACATCCTCGCCAACCTCCTCGCCAACGACGGCGTCTCCTACGTCGACCACGGCGTCGTCGGCAACCAACTCGCGATCCACCTCGCCGCCACCCAAGCCGTCGTCAGCGCCGCCTACCCACCCTACAACGCCCACGAGTTCCCCCCCGCCAACGGACGCCTCCCCATCCACCGCGGCGACACCGGCGCCCTCCTGATCGCAGACGCCCTCGGCGCCCGCCGCCTGATCATCCTCGAAGACGTCAACGGGATCTACACCGCCGACCCCAACCAACAACCAACCGCCACCCTCATCCCCCAAACCACCGCCACCGAACTCCTCCAAAACAGCCCCACCACACTCCCCATCGACCGCGCCTTCCTCGACGTCCTCAAAACCACCCGCCACATCAACACCGTCCAACTCATCAACGGCCTCACCCCCGGCAACCTCACCCACGCACTCCGCGACCAACACATCGGCACCATCATCCGCTCCAACTAACACGCCCCAGACGCACTGAAAGGGGACGGCCGGATCGTTCGGGAACGACCGTGTGGCCGTGCGTCGCGTCACTCGGCCTGGGGCGCCCAGCGTCGCAGCCGGGCGCCCCAGGGCTTGCTTACAGGTTCGCGGCGCAGGTGCCGCCGTCTGAGTCGCTGTTGGTGCCGTTCGGGCAGGTCGTGTTCGACCAGACGACGCGGTTCAGGTTCGCGCCGGCGAGGCGGGCGCCGGTCAGGTTCGCCCCCGTCAGGTTGGCGCCGTTGAGGTTCGCCCCCGCCAGGTTCGCCCCGGTCAGGTTCGCCCCGGCCAGGTTGGCACCGTTGAGGTTCGCCCCGGTGAGCACCGCCCCGTTCAAGAGAGCGCCGGAGAGGTTGGCGCTGTTCAGGTTCGCGCCCGCGAGGCTGGCATTGGTGAGGAACGCGCCGGCGAGATCGCCCTTGCTCAGGTTCGAGCCCTGGATGCTCGCTCCGGCCAGAAAGGCGTTTGCGAGTGACGCGTTCACCAGGTTCTCGCCCGCCAGCCTCGGGCCCGAGCCGCCCGCCGGCAGGGGCACGTCAGGCGTGCTGAGCACGGTGAGGAACTGGACGCCGAAGTCGTTACGCGCCCCCTCGTTGTCGAGCGGGACGATCAGCCGGGGACCGGTGTCCTCGCCGCCCTGCGACTCGAGAACAGACGTGGCGGGTGCGGGGGGCGTCCCCTCGGCGAGCGACAGGAGCTTGCACGTCGGGCAGGTCGGCGAGGTGATCGCCGCTCCACTCAGGGCCGGGTCGAACTCGGCCCAGGAGACGAGCACCGCCGACCCGTCCTCGGAGGAGGTCGCCTCGAGGTAGGTCCGGGCCGGGCCGTCGGCCCCGGGCGGGAACGTCGGGCCCGCCGACGAGAGGACGCTGTAGAGCGCGGGGCCCGCCTCCTCCTTCGACTTCCTGTTGACCGTGAACGTTCCCGAGATCTGCGGGAACGCCGAGGAGCCGAGAGTCACGAAGGGGATGTCGCTCGGAGTGGTTACGTTGCCGTTGATCACGACGTCGCCGCCACCCACGTCGCCGGTCACGCCGCCCATCGGCAGCGGCGCCGGTGTGAACGACGGCGGATTGCACGCCGCGGTGGTCTCGGCGTACTGCGTGGGGGCTCGCCCGATCGTGAGGTTGAAGACGTCCGAGACGTCGCGGGCGTCGTTCGCGTCCTTCGAGACGACCAGCCGGGGCGCGGCGAGCGTCGTCCCGTTCTGGTTGATCGAGAGGATCGTCGTGTTCCCTCCGAAGTTCGGATCGATCTCGCCGTCGGTGACCTCGGCCGCCGAGCCGTCCAGGCTCGACGCCTCGATCCAGTAGCGCACCGAGTCGTTCTTGCAGGCCGCAATCGGAGTGAAGTGCGCGTCGGTGAGAAGGCTCGTCAGGAGCGGCCCGGTCTCGGTCGTCGCCCCGCTGTCGATTGGAACCGTCACCTGCGGCATGCTCGCAAGCTGCGCCATCGTCAGCGACAGCGGAGTGAAATCGGTCGTGTCCATCCCGTTACCGGGCTCGGCTGTGACCGAGACCGTAAAGCTCGTGCCCGGTGGAGGCGCGCTCGCGCCGAGCGAGCCCGACGTGAGAAACAGCGTCGCCGCCCCGATGATGCCGACCACAACTACCCGGAAGTTCATTGCTCCTCCATTTCCCCAGTTGTCGTCACCACTATTCACCTACGAGACTAACGACGGGCGGCGCAACCCGTCAATTGGCACGGGCGCGTCGGAGGCTCCGAGGAACCGGGTCAGAGCAGCTGAGACCCGACGCCGTCAAGACCGTGCACTGCTTCAGTCCCGTGGATTGTCAGGCCGGCGTGGCGACTCGTCGAAACCGGGCAGGGCGGCGTCTGTCAGCGCATCTCGGTCATGAACGGCTCGGGATGGGCGAGCGCGTCGAACTGCGCGTTCAGGCACTGCGGCCGAGGTGCGCGAGCACCTCCGCCGCGATGCGGTCGGGACCGGGCAGGAAGGCGTCCTCGAGAGGCGGGCTGTACGGGATCGGCGTGTCGGGCGTGGCGATGCGCCACGCGTCGTCGATCTCCTCGAGACCGCGCTCGATCACGAGCGCGAGCACCTCGCCGGCCCAGCCGCCGGTCAGCGGTCCCTCCTCCACCACGGCGATCCTGTGGGTCTTCGCGACCGAGCCGAGGATCGTCTCGATGTCCACCGGCCGGATCGTGCAAAGGTCGACGATCTCCGCGTCGACACCGCGGGCGGCGAGCTGCTCGACGGCCGCGAGGCAGTCGTGGACGCCCTTCATCGCGCTCACGAGGGTCACGTCTCGGCCCTCGCGCACGACCCGGGCCCGCCCGAGCTCGGAGACGCCGTCGTCGAGGAAGCCCTTCACGGAGTAGAGCCGCTTGTGCTCGAAGAAGATGACGGGGTTCTCGTCGCGGATCGAGGCACGCAGCAGCGCGTAGGCGTCGGCCGGGTTCGAGGGCGCAACGAGCTTCAGCCCGGAGATGCCCATCAGCCACGAGACCGGCATCTGCGAGTGGATCGCCCCGAACCGCCCGCCGGCGCCCACGACCGACCGGATCGTGAGCGGCACGCTCTGACGGCCGCCGCTCAGGAACCAGTACTTCGTCGCCTGGTTGATCAGCACGTCCATCGAGAGCGCCAGGAAGTCGCCGAACATGATCTCGAGCACAGGGCGCGTGCCGGTGATCGCCGCGCCGTACGCGGCGCCCGTCAGGGCGAGCTCCGAGATCGGCGTGTCGAAGACCCGTTCCGGGCCGTACTTCTCGTACAACCCCGGAGTCACCGCGAACACGCCGCCCGCAAGCGCGACGTCCTCGCCGTAGAAGACGACGCTCGGGTCCGCCGCGAGCTCGTCGTCGAGCGCACGTCGGACTGCCACGCGCAGCTCGACCTCGCCGCTCTCGACCACGCGGGCGAGCCGCGCGGGGGCCGAAGTGGCCGGTGTGCCGCTGCGATCGGTCCGGAGCCGCGCGATCACGGCCCCGAGCGCAACCGTCTCGCCCTCGGCCGCGACGATCTCGTCGAGCACGCCGTCGGCCTCCGCCTCGTAGACGGCCGTCGCCTTGTCGGTCTCGATCTCGACGAGCGGCTCGCCTCGCCTGACCTCGTCGCCGGGGCGCTTGAGCCAGGCCAGGACCGTCGCCTCCTCCATCGAGTCGGAGAGCCGAGGCATGCCGATGTCGATGGTCACACTGCCCCGCCGATTCGCGGGGGCTCGCAGAACTCGGAGATCGAGAGCCCGCTCGGGAACGGCGCCGCGAGCGCGGCCGCCTCGATCCGCTCGAGCTCAGCCTCGACCTCGGCCTCGACCGCCGCGGCATCGCCTTCGGCCATACGCTCGCGCGCGACGGTGAGGGGGTCGCGCTCGCGCCAGCGCGCGAGCTCGCCCTCGGGCCGGTAGGAGCCCGGGTCGCTGCGCGAGTGGCCGACGAAGCGGTACGTCTGTGCCTCGACGAACTCCGGGCCGCCGCCCGTCCGCACCCGGGCGACGACCTCGCCGGCCGCCGCGCGCACCGCGTCGACGTCCATCCCGTCGACCTGCGTCGTCGGCACCTCGAACGCCGCCGCACGTGCGACGATCCCGCCCGGGGTCACCGCCTCGAACGGCGTGTACTCGCCGTAGCCGTTGTTCTCGCAGACGAACAGGACCGGCAGCGACATCACCTTCGCGAAGTTCAGGCACTCGAAGAAGTAGGCCTGGTTCACGGTGCCGTCCCCGAAGTAGGCGATCGCGACCGAGCCCGAGCCGCGCAGCGAGAGCCCTGCCCCCGTCGCCGTCGCGATGCTGCCTCCGACGATCCCGTAGCAGCCGAGAACGCCGTGATCCGGGTCCACGACGTTCATCGAGCCGGCGCGCCCGCCGTTGACGCCCGACTCGCGCCCGAGCAGCTCGGCCAGCAGCCCTTCGGGGTCGGTGCCCATCGCGAGCAGATGTCCGTGGCCGCGATAGGTACAGGCGACGCGGTCGCCGTCGGCCAGCACCGACGCGAACCCGACCGCGACCGCCTCCTGGCCCGAGTAGAGATGCGTCGTCCCGTACACCTCGCCTCGCAGAAAGAGGCTCTGCACGCGATCCTCGAAACCCCGGATCAGAAGCATCCGCCGGTAGAGGTCGAGCGGTTCGGTCGCGCGCGTCATGTGCGGCGCCGAGTCCAGGAGTCGAGCGCGACCGCCGCGATCAGGATCAGGCCCAGCGTGATCTGCTCGTAGAGTGGGTCGAGGCCGAGCAGCGTGTAGCCGTTCCCGATCAGCGCGATGAAGAGGACGCCGACCACGGACCGCCAGACGGCCCCGTCGCCGCCGAGAATGCTCGTCCCACCGACGACGATCCCGGCCAGGACGGTGAAGGCGAAGGTCGTCGAGTCGGTCGAGGCCTCGGCGCTCAGCACGCGCGAGGCGTCGATCACGCCGGCGAGCCCGGCGGCGGTGCCGCTGAGCACGAACGTGAGCACACGAACCCGGTTCACCCGCACCCCGGCGAGCCGCGCCGCCTCCGAGTTTCCGCCCACGGCGTACATGTAGCGCCCGACGGTCGTCCACGCCAGGATGATCCCGAGCACGATCACGGCGCCGATCATCAGCCAGATCGACGTCTTCACCGTGAACCACTCGGTCTGCGCGAGCTTCCCGAACTCCGTGTTGTTGAAGAGGACGACGAGGTTGCCCGAGGTGATCCGGCTCGCGAGCCCGGCGACGACGAAGGCCATCGCGAGGGTCGCGATCAGCGAGTTGATCTTGAGAACCGTCGTCACGAGCCCGTTCACGAGCCCGACGGCCGTCCCTGCGAGGATGCCGATCGCGATCGCGAGCCAGGCGTTGTGGTGCTGGGCAATCTCCGCCGCGGTCACCCCGGCGAGCGAGTAGACGGAGCCGACCGAGAGGTCGATCCCGCCGGCGACGAGCACGAGCGTCCCGGCCGCGGCGACGATCAGCGTCGCCGACTGCTGGTCGAGGATGTTGAGCATGTTCACCTTCGTGAAGAAGGGAGCACTCGTCAGGGACAGGATCACGAAGAGCGCGGCGAACGGGATCAGGATCCCGAGGCTGCGCAGCCGGTCGTAGTCGATCCGCTTGACGCTCTCGACGCGAGCCGAGACGGCACTCACGCGGGACTCTCCGAGAATGCGGCCGCCAGGATCGACGCCTCGTTCAGCTCGGCTCCGGCGAGCTCGGCGACGGTGCGCCCGCGGCGCATGACGATGACTCTGTCCGAGAGCCCGAGGATCTCCTCGAGCTCCGACGAGATCAGCAGGATCCCCATTCCGGACTCGGCGAGCGACACGAGCATCTCGTAGATCGCCCGCTTCGCCCCCACGTCGACACCTCGTGTCGGCTCGTCGGCGATCAGCAGCCGCGGCTCGCAGAGGAGCATGCGCGCGAACAGCACTTTCTGCTGGTTTCCGCCCGAGAGGGCGCCGACCCGCGCGGTCGGGCGCGCGCCGCGGACCTGGCAGCGTTCGAGGATCGCGAGGCCGGCGCGCCGCTCGGCGCCTCGCTTGACGAAGCCCATGCCGCTCAGCCGCTCGAGCCGCGCGAGGGTTGCGTTCTCGAGCACCGAGCGGGTGAAGATCAGGCCCGAGTCCTTGCGCGACTCGGGAATGAGCGCCGTACCGGCCGCGAGCCGGCCGCGCGGGCCGCCCCGCGCCGCGGCGCCGCCGCCGAAGACGACCGTGCCGGCGAAGACGGGCTCGGCCCCGTAGATCGCCCGGGCGAGCTCGGTGCGGCCGGCGCCGACGAGCCCTGCGAGCCCGACGATCTCGCCGGCCCGCACCTCGACCGACGCGTCGGCGACACCGCGAGCGGCGAGCCCGCGAACCGAGAGCGCGAGCGGAGCGTCGGCCGCCGGCGGCCGATGCGCCGGGAACGCGGCCGTGAGCGACCGCCCGAGCATCGCCTCGACGAGCGAGCCTTCCGACGCCTCCGCTGTCGCCAGCTCCACGACGACGCGCCCGTCGCGTAGGACGGTCACGGTCTCCGCGAGCGCGAGCACCTCGCGCAGGAAGTGCGAGATCAGCAGGATCGTCTTCCCGCGCGCAACCAGCTCGCGGACGATCTCGTGCAGGCGCTCCGTGTCGGGCTCGCTCAGCGCCGCCGACGGCTCGTCCATCACGATCACGGTCGCGTCGCGCGCCAGCGCTCGGAGGATCTCCACCTGTTGCTGCTCGGCTGTGCGCAGCCGCCCCGCGGGCATGGTCGCCGACAGGTCGAAGCCCGCGTCGGCCGCGAGCTCGCGGAAGCGGCGGTTGAGCGCGCGCCGGTTGACGAACCCGAACCGCCGTGGTTCCGAGCCGAGCAGCGCGTTCTCGGCGATCGAGAGCCTCGGCACGACCGAAGGCTCCTGGGCGATCAGCGCGACGCCGTGGTCGAGAGCCTCCTTCGGCGTGTGGAACGCCACCGCCGAGCCTCCGATCGCCATCCGGCCGCCGTCCGGGACGATCGCGCCGGCGATCACCTTCCCGAGCGTGGACTTCCCGGCGCCGTTCTCGCCGATCAGTGCGTGCACGGAGCCCGGCTTCAACTTCAACGAGACGCGGTCGAGCGCCAGGACGCCTCCGTAGTGCTTGGAGACGTCCTGGAGCTCGACGTGGTCAGTGCTTTCCTGCTCGGCCTCTGGCATCTCCTAGCCGGGCCACTCCCCCTTGAACTTCGCGACGTTCGCCTTCGTCACGACGCCGGCGCTCGGCTCCGCGTCGACCGTGTCGACGCCGCCGCAGCCCTTGCCGGTCTTGACGGCCTTGATCGCGCAGTTGACTGCGTCCTTCCCCTCGGTCGCCGGGAGCTGCATGATCGTGCCGAACCACTTGCCGGAGGCGACACCCTTCAGGCCGGCCTCGCTGCCGCCGTACCCGATCAGCGTCACCTTCGCCGGATCGACGGCCTGGACGGCGCCCTCGATCCCCTGGTCGGACGCCGCGATCACGTTGATGCTCGAGTTGCCCTGGACCATCGTCTGGACGGCCGCGAGGGCCTTGGAGGGCGTGAAGAAGCTCTGGCCCTCCGAGACGACCTTGATCGACGGGTGCCCGGCGATCGCCTTGTTGAAGGAGTTGCGGATCGCGACGTCGAGCGCGGAGGCCTTGATGTCGTAGAGGTAGCCGACGTTGCATGGATTGAGGTTCTTGGCCGCGCACGCCTTGACGACGAGGTTGCCGAGCTTCGTGCCGATGTTCGTCGGGACGAAGACGACGTTGCCGGAGAGCCCTGCGACCTGAGGCTTCGATGTGCTCAGGTTCGGGCCGAGCTCCTGGTCCATGTTGACGACCTTGATCCCCTTCGAGATCGCCTGCTTGACGGCCGGGATCAGGCCGGTGCCGAAGATCGGCTGGACGATGATCGCCTGGTACTGACCCGATGTGGCAGCTGTCTGAAGCTGAGAGAGCTGCGTGTTCGGGCTGTTGTTGGCGTCGAGGACGGTGATCGTGGCCCCACCCTTCGAGGCTGCCTGCTTGGCAGCGGCGAGCATCGGCGCGTCGTAGCTGTTCGCGACGGCGAACGACAGGTAGGCGATCTTGACCGGGCCCGAAGACGTGCGCGCGCTGGCCCGCCCCGTCAGCCCTGCCGCGGCGCTTGCCACGACGAGGACGACAACGAGCGAGGCGACGCCGACGACCGACCTTCGCCGCGGGTTCGGAGAGATGCGTTTCACTGCGACAGACCCTCCTTCTGGTACTCGATTGAATTCCGACTCAGGCCACAGGGCGTGTCGGTTGGATTCCGGCTTACGTTGGAAGGGGCGAGCGACGGCGTGTTCGTCGTGGCGCACCTGGTAGAGACTCCGTCGGGGGCACGCCGGTCGGTGAGCCGGCGAAACGCAATCCCGGGCGTCGTCGCATCCACAGCCGCGCGAGTTTAGGAGAACTGCACAGTTCCCGTCAAGTGGTTACTGACACTGCACGGATCACCCCGCCGCCGTGGCCGCGGCGCTCTGGACCCAGTTCGGCTGGACGTCGGTGTGCGTGAGCAGGTGGTCGAGCGACGACGACGCGCGGTCGCGAGCCCCGCGCAGGTCGGCGTCGACGAGCTTGCCGCCGCGCTTGAGCACCTTTCCGGCCACGACGACAGTGTCCACGTTGCGCGTATCGGCCTGGAGCACGAGTGTCGAGACCGGGTCGATCACCGGATAGGTGTTCGTGTCGTCGCCGCGGACGAGCACGACGTCGGCCTGCTTGCCGGGTGTCAGCGAGCCGGTGCGCTCCTCGATCCCGCAGACGCGTGCGCCTTCGATCGTGGCGAACTCGAGCACCTCGCGGCTCGTCAGGAGCTTCGGCTCCTCCTCGCTCCCCGCCGCGAACGCTGCCTCGTGCGCCAGCAGGCGGTCCTGCGCGAACAGGAACCGCATCTGCGTGAACATATCGCCCGGCACCGTCGTCACGACGTCGATCGAGAGGCTCGGACGGAGGCCGTGGGCGAGCGCCTTCGCAGTCGGGGGCGTGCCGTGGCCCATGATCATCTCGACGCTCGGCGCGATCGAGACCTTGCCGCCGGTGTCCGCGATCAGCTTGAACTCCTCATCCGAGAGGTAGTTGCAATGGATGTAGGTCGTGTCCGGGCCGAGCAGGCCGAGCTCGTCGAGCTGCTTGACCATCGAGAAACGGCCCGCGTAGGGGCCCATTCCGACGTGGACGCTGATCGGCGCGCCGACGTCGCGGGCGAGCTCCCAATCGTGCTTGACGACCTCGGGCGTGCAGAAGCCCGGCCCGCGGGTGCCCATCGCGAGCGTCATCAGCCCCTCGTCGCTCGAGAAGTAGCGTTCGCGCACACGGCGGATGTCCTCCGGCGCCTCGAGCGTGCTCGTGTACCACCAGTCGGCGAGAGACGTGTTCGGGTTCCCGTAGCAGTAGACCGCGCGAAGTTTCGCGTCGGCGAGGCCGCGGATCGCCTCGTCGGCGTGCTCGGGCGTGTTCGAGATGTGGGACCAGTCGAGAAGCGTCGTCACGCCGGCGTCGATCGCCTCGAGCGAGCCGAGGTAGTTCCCCGCGTAGACGTCCTCCGGCCGATAGGCGGGAGCGAGCTGGTCGAGGACGATGTCGAAGTAGCCGCCGAGGCTGACGTCCGGCGCGATCCCGCGGATCACCGTCTCCCAGGTATGGCGGTGCGAGTCGATGAAGCCGGGGATCACGATGCAGCCGGTCGCGTCGACGACCTGCGCGTCGCCGGCCTCGATCAACGGCGCGACCTCTGCGATCCGTTCGCCCTCGATCAGCACGTCACCGCCGTAGATGTCCCCGATCCGCGGATCCATGCTCAGCACATGGCCCCCGCGCAGCAGCAGGCGCTCGGACACGATCAGCTCCCTTCCTCGGTCATTCGTCCAGTCTCACTGAACTTGGCGCGCGAAGTGTTAGCACCTTCCCGGCTCGAAGGCAATGGCCGAAAGCGCGGATCTGCGGCCAATACAGGGGCGCCGTCGATTCCGGGCTTCCACCTCTAGTTGACTCACACTGCACTCCGCCTCTATCGTGCGGGCCGATGAGCGACGGATCGGTGGTGATCGTCGGCGGCACGTCGGGGCTCTGCCTGCGGCTTGCCGAGACCTACGCCGGGCGCGGGCGGAACGTCGTGATCACAGGGAGGCGCCTCGAGCGGACGCGCGAGGTGGCCGCGGCGATTGCGGGACCGGGCGAGGTGACCGCAGCGGCGGTCGACCTCGCCGACCCGGAATCGATCGCCGGCAGCCTGGCCGGCATCGGCGACGTCGACCGGCTCGTGATCGGCGCGATCGAACGCGACGAGAACACCATCGCCGACTACGACATCGAGCGCGCCCGCTATCTGATCACGATGAAGCTGGTCGGATACACCGAGGTCGTCCACACGCTGCTCACGCGGCTCACGCCCGACGCGTCGATCCTGTTCTTCGGCGGGCTCGCGCTTCGTCGGCCCTACCCCGGCTCGACGACCGTGACCACGGTCAACGGCGGCGTCCTCGGTATCGTCAACACGCTCGCCGTCGAGCTCGCGCCGATCCGGGTCAACGCGCTGCATCCGAGTGTCGTCGGCGACAGCCCGTACTGGTCGGCGAAGCCCGCCGAGGTACTCGACGCGCTCGCGGCGCGCACTCCTCTCGGACGGCTCGTGACCATGGACGAGATCGCCGACGCGGCGCTCTTCCTCCTGGAGAACGGCGCGGTCATCGGGACGAACCTCGAGGTGGACGGCGGATGGCTTCTGACCTAGCACTCGCGGAGGCGGGAGACCTGGAGCCCACCGGCGCACAGGTGGCAGTGGTGGGGCTCGGGAACATGGGCCTGCCGATCGCGGAGCGCATCCTCGAAGCCGGCTTCGCGGTCTCGGTCTTCAACCGCTCACCGGGACGCGAGGTGCCTGGGACGGCGCTCCTCGGCGCCGCGCGTGAGGCGCTGGCGCACGCCGACATCTGCGTGACAAGCCTTGCCGACGACGCCGCCGTCGACGCCGTCATCCTCGGCCCGGACGGGATCCTGGCGCACGCCCGAGCGGGAACGCTGCTCGCCGAGATGACGACGATCTCGGTCGACGCTTCGAGGCGCATCGCAGACGCGGCCCACGCGCGCGGCGTCGACTACGTCCGGGCCCCGATCAGCGGCAACCCCGCAGCAATCCGGAGCGGCAAGGCCGTTATCTTCGTGTCCGGTACGCAGGCCGCGGCGGCGCGCGCCGAGCCGGTGCTGCAGGCGATCACGCCGACAGTCCGCTACACCGGCGAGGGCGAGCTCGCCCGGGTGCTGAAGCTCGTCCTCCAGGTGCTGATCGGCGGCACGGCGGAGCTCCTGGCCGAGGCGCTCGTGCTCGGCGAGTCGGCCGGGCTCGACCGCGCGACGCTGCTCGAGACGATCGGCGCGTCCGTGATCGGCTCGACCTTCGTCGGCTACAAGACGCCGCCGCTCCTCGCCGACGACTACTCGGCTACGTTCACGACGGAGATGATGCGCAAGGACATCGACCTCGTCCTCGACCTCGCCGGCGGAAACGGCGTCGAGCTGCCCCTCACAGAAGAGCTGCGCTCGCTCCTCGCGGCCTCGAGCAGCGCCGGCCACGCGGACGAGGACTTCGCCTCGCTCCTGCTCTATCTGAAGGAAAGGAGCCGTCAATGACCGACAAGGTGAACATCGCTTCGCGCGGGGCGACGATGGCCGTCGACTGGGAGCAGCGCGTCGACTTCGACCGGCTCCGCCGCCATCGCCTCGCGCGCACCAGGCAGTCGCTGGCGGCCTCCGACCTCGGCTGCCTGCTCCTCTTCGACCCGAACAACCTCCGCTACGTCACGAGCACTGCGATCGGGACCTGGGAGCGCGACAAGAACATCCGCTTCGCGCTCGTCTTCCGCGACGACGATCCGATCCTCTGGGACTTCGGCTCCGCTGCGCGCCACCACCAGCTCTACTGCCCGTGGCTCCCCGAGTCGAGCTGGCGCGCCTGGGTGCCGCCGATGCGCGGCGCCATGCGCAACGAGACCGGCGTCCCCGGCGCGCTCGCGGAGATGATCTGGACGGAGCTCCACGAGCGCGGTCTCGACACGGAGCCTGTCGGGATGGACGTGCCCGACATCACGACGCTGCTCGCGCTCCAGGCAAAGGGGCTCGAGATCGCCGACTCACAGCCCGTGATGCTGGAGGCGCGGAAGCTCAAGTCCGAGGACGAGCTCGCGCTGCTCGACCAGGCCGCCGGGATCGTCGACGCGGCCTACGAGACGATCTACCGGATGCTCCGGCCGGGCGTGCGAGAGAGCCAGGTCGTCGCCGCCGCGATGCAGGTGCTGTTCGACCTCGGCTCCGAGCACGTCGAGGCGATCAACGCGATCTCGGGCGACCGCTGCAATCCACACCCGCACACCTTCTCCGACCGGCTGATCCGGCCGGGCGACCAGGCGTTCTTCGACATCATCCACTCCTTCATGGGCTACAGAACCTGCTACTACCGCACGTTCAACGTGGGCTACGCCACACCGCCGCAGCTCGATGCCTACAAGCAGTGCCGCGAATGGCTGGACAACGCGATCGAGCGCGTCCGCCCCGGCGAGACGACCGACGCGATCGCCGAGGTCTGGCCGACGGCGCAGGAGATCGGAATGAAGGACGAGCGCGCCGCATTCGGGCTCCAGTTCGGGCACGGGCTCGGCGTCGGGCTGTACGAGGCGCCGATGATCTCCCGCCTCCACAGCTTCGACGACCCGATCGAGCTGGAGGTCGGCATGGTGTTCGCACTCGAGACCTACTGCGCGGCGACCGACGGCCGCTCCGCGGCGCGGATCGAGGAGGAGGTCATCGTCACCCCGACCGGCCCGCGCGTGATCACGCGCTTCCCGGCCTCGGAGCTGCTCGTGACCGGCCGCACCTACGTACGCGGGGCCGACTTCGCCGACGAGGGGGTCACCGTCTAGTGCACCGGCTCGTCCGCAGAGAGGAGATCGAGCTGGCTCCGGCCCTCCTCGACCGCAGCTCGGGCCTGACCCGCTGCGTTCTCGTCGGCGGCGCGACCGGCGCGACCCACACCGGCCTGACACTCGTGGTGCTCGAGGACGGGCACGTCGACAGCCACCTCCACTCGTTCGAGACCACCTTCTACGTGCTCGAGGGCGAGCCTGTCCTCTACCTGGAAGACGAGGGCGTACGGCTCGAGCCGGGCGCATGCGGCGTGCTGCCGGTCGGCCTCGCGCACGCGTGGCGCTCGGAGGCGGCCGCGCGCTGGATCGAGATGGCTTCCCCGCGCCCCCGCGGCGAGGGCCAGCCGCCGGACACCTTCTTCCTGGGCCCCCCGCCCGACGGCGAGCCCGCGGCGCTCGACCTGCGCGACCCGCGCAACCGCCACCTCTTCCTGCTCCGCGAGGCCGACATGGAGATCGACCGACTGAAGGAAGGTGCCCGCGTCGACGAGCCGACGGTTTCGGCGAGCATGGCGACCGCCGCACTCGCCTACAGCGGGATCACCGTGAAGATGCTCGTCGACAAGCGACTCGGCGCCCAGCTGCAGACGATGTTCATGGTCGTCTATCAGCCCGGGGCGGTCGCCCACCCGCACGACCACCCCTTCGAGGAGTCGTACGTCATGCTCGAGGGGATCGTCGACGTGGTCGCAGACGGCGAGCGGTACACGCTCGGGCCCGGAGACGTCTTCTGGACAGGAGTGGGCTGCATCCACGCCTTCTACGAAGTGGTCGGGAACAAGGTGCTCTGGCTCGAGACCTCCGCCCCGGGGCCGCCCGACCAGCACTCGTACCGCTTCGAGCGCGACTGGGAGTACCTGGCAGCGCGAATCGACCCCGCGAGGGTCGAGACAGGGACCAAGGCCTGATGGCTGCCGTCCAGCCGCTGCCCGACCCGCCCGAGCCCTCGCACATCGGCGAGCGGCTGCGCGAGGCCCGCCGGGTGGCCGAAATGACGGTACGCGAGGTCGCGAGGCGCGTCGGCGTCTCACCGAGCCTCATCTCCCAGATCGAGCGCAACAAGGTGACACCGTCGGTCTCGACACTCTGGTCCCTCGTGACGGTGCTCGGCCTCTCGATGGGTGATCTCTTCGACGGAGTCGAGCCCGAGGCGCCCGAGCTCGGCGCGCGGCCGGTCGCAGCGCCCGCCGAGGACTCGCGGGTCACCGCGCCGGGGCACCGGCCGGTGATCAACCTCGAGTCGGGCGTGACGTGGGAGCGACTGACCGCCGACCGCGACCAGATCGTCGAGTTCCTCACGATCGTCTACCCACCGGGCGCCGAGTCGTGTCTCGAGGACTCGCTGCTGCGCCACAGCGGCAAGGAGTACGGTTACGTGCTCCGCGGCGTGCTCGGGGTACGCGTCGGCTTCGACGAGTACGAGCTGCGGCCCGGGCATGGCGATCTCGTTCGACGCGTCCGCCCCGCACCGGCTCTATGCGGTCGGAAGCCAGCCGGCCGAGGCGCTCTGGGTCGTGGTCGGGCGAGAGTCCGACTCCCCGCTCATCCAGTAGGAATCCCGCCGCTGTTCAGCTCGGCTGCACACGCTGCCGCAAAGGCGGATAATCTGCGTGCAATTGCCGCCGTCCGAGAGGAGGGAACCCGTGCTGATCGCCACCAAGGATCTCGTACTGCCGACCACGGTCACCGGCTCGTGGCCGCGCCCGACCTGGTTCACGGGGAACCTCTACGAGCGGCCCTTCTCCTCCGCGATGGCCGACGTCGCCTACCGCGAACAATTCGTGGACGCGGTCGGGTCGGTCCTGAACGACCAGGAGCTCGCCGGGCTCGACATCCTCACGAACGGCGACTACCACCTCGACGCCGACATCGGCGGGCGCTCCTGGTTCTCGTATCCCTCCGAGCGCTTCAAGGGCATGTCGAAGTGGGACAGCGAGACGACGTTCGGCTGGAGCTACCCGGTCGGCTCATGGCTGAACGAGATCGTCGGCGGCTGGAAGTACCACACGGTCGACGGCAAGGTCGAGCCGGGAACGCCGCTCGAGTTCGCGAAGATCTGGCGGATTGCGCAGGCACGCACCGAGCGCCCGGTCAAGTTCGGGACGATCGCCTCCGACCTCGCCGCGACGGTCCTGACCGTGAAGACCGACGCGTATGCCGAGGACAAGCAGGATCTGATGTGGGACATCGCCACGATCCTCAACGCCGAGCTCCGCGAGCTCGCCGCCGCCGGCTGCAAGGTGATCCAGATCGAGGAGCCGGCGATCCATAGCGCTGCCGCCTACGGCGCGACGTCGGAGTACCTCGACTTCCTCGTCGACCTGTTCAACCACACGGTCGAGGGCCTCGATGACGCCGAGGTCTGGGTGCACACCTGCTGGGGCAACCCGGGCGCGCAGCATTGCTTCGATCCGGCGATCTCCTACGAGCCGTCGGTCGACATCTACCTGAACCGGCTGAACGCAGATGTGTGGACGATCGAGTCGAAGGAGTCGAATCACAGCCTGCTGCCGGCGTTCGCGCCGTACAAGGGCAACCTGCCGAAGAAGGTCGCCGTCGGGATGATCAGCCACCGGCGTCTGCAGGTCGAGACGCCCGAGGACGTCGCCGCCGACATCCGCACCGCGCTCGAGTACATCGACGCCGACAAGCTCGTGCTCTCCTCGGACTGCGGCTTCGGCCGCCAGGGCGTCCCGCGGCCGATCGCGCTCTACAAGGCGGCCGCGCTCGCGCAGGGGGCGAACATCGTCCGCGGCGAGCTCGGCGCCGAGCAGACCGCCGTCCGTGCGGCCGACCCCGGACTCCAAGTCGACGCCGCGCAGCAACCGGCGGCAGTCGACTGACGACCGGAAGACCTGGTGTTCGGGTGCGCCGCGGCTCGGACTTGAGCGCGCGTAGCTCTCGAGGGCGATGGCGCCGTTTTCCGTGTCGTATGTCGCGCGGCGCTTGACTCCGCGATCACGCTGAGCGTGCCACCGAGGGGATGACCGCCAGAAGCGGCTGGAGGTCGGCAGAACCAGGCGCTGTCGCCTCATTGAGCAACGGCTGGCACTCGAGTTCGGCCCCGAAGCCGCTCTAGCCGACCTGCTCGCAACAACAAGCCATTCGGGTCAGGCGTTGGGTGATCGTTCCTCGCTACCAAGTCACGAGAGGGACAGGGGTCACGCGCGATCGAGCATCGATGTTGCGATCTGAGCTCCGCCCAACCAGGCAACGACACGAAGGGGAAAGCGTGGACGCGACGGGAGCAGCGATGCTTGCCCGGAGGATCGAGCAGCACAGGCACTGGTGCCGCGCCGAGGCGGTACTCGACGGACGCCAGCCTGCCCGCGACCCCGACCGCGAATCGCTCGTCGACGTGGGCGACGGGATCCGAATCTACGCGCCGCAGGTAAGACGCGACGGCAGCAGGCTGAGGCTCTGCAAGCGGCTCGTCAACGGGATCTGGGAGACCGGTACGATCGAAAGCCACCCGACGCGCGACACGAAGGAAGCAGTGTGGCCATGATCTGCTCGTGCTCGCAGTCGCGACGCCGGCTCACAGGCCGACGCGGCGACCGATCCCGCTGACTCAGCCGCACTGAGCTCATCCCTGCGAGCCCCGCGGGAAGTGGTCCGCTGCCGGCCGCGGGTGGCGGCGTGTGCGGCGCGTTCAGGCCACTGCGTCATCGGGTGGCGACGACTCGGGCGTCTCCTCGAGGTCGAGCTCCGCGTATGACAGATGTTCCCGTCCGTGGTATGCCGAGTAGTACGCCCTCCTCAGGTGAAGCTCATCGGGGACGACGTCGTCGTGGGGGTGCTCTCGAGCAAGTCCGTAGCCGGCGAGCTCGTAGACGCGCGTGAAGAGCTTGCTTGTCTCCCGGCCCTCGGCACTTGATTCGTGGGCGGCGCAGTCCTCGCAGCGCAAGTAGCCGGCCGGGTCGAACATCGGGTCGTAGGGGATCTTGCGTGTCATCTCCTCCACAAGCAGACGACTCCGCGCCCTCCCTGTTAGCAGAGGTGCGTTACATGGCCCGTCCGGCCGACCTTTCGGCGGAGCCGAACTGGCCCGAATCGGGTCGGGTTCTGGCAACCGTCGAGACGGCACCGGGAGGAAGTTCGTAGACGCCGAGGCCGCTCACACACGATCGCGCCCAGCTTCGTTCGCCGAACAGGGTTGGTACTGCCGTCGGTCCGTCAAGCAGCGGTTGCCAGGTGCGAGGCGTGGTTTGTGCCTAACATCAGGCTACTTGCTTCCCGAGGGCGTGTACCACTGGACCGCGACTCATCCCGAGTGGGAAGGGCCGGTGTCGGCGTACGCAATCGACGACGGCGCGCGGCTGATCCTCATCGACCCGATCGCTGTTCCGGACGATGTGCGCGCGCTGTTCGGATCGCGCGAGGTGGTCACGGTACTCACCTCCACATGGCACGAGCGCGACGCCGCAGCGCTCGGCTTTCCCGTGTGGGCCCCTGCGCCCGATCGCCCCGAGGACCAGCTCGTCCCGGCGACGCGCTATGCGATCGGCGACTCGCTGTTCGGGATGGAGGCGTATCCCGGCCGTGAAGGCCAGCTCGACCTCGTGCTCTGGAGCGAGCGAACTCGCGCAGTGATCGCCGGCGATACGCTGATCGACCTCGGGAACGGGCTCGAGATCGCCGCGGGCTGGCTACCGGAAGGCGTCACCGTCGAACAGGTCGCGACCGGGTTGAGGCCGCTGCTCGACAGGCCCGTGGAGATCGTGCTGCCGACGCACGGCCAGCCCGCGGACCGCGCGGCTCTCGAACACGCCCTCACCTGATCCGTGTTCGTGATCGAGAGCGTCTTCGCGACCCTCGACGGCCAAAACGTGACTCACTTCATGGCGAACACCGCAGGGGTCCCGTAGCCGCTGTCGGTGTCGTACTGGATGAACGCCAGCTTGGATCCCTTCTGGATCTCGAACGGGATGCAGAACGTCTTCTCCTGCCCGGAGGCGAGCTTGAGGTCGCTTGGCGTGTTGCACGGCCCGCTGCCGGTGATCAGACCGCCGCTGATCTCTCCGTCCACCGTGCTGACAAAGGCGCCCGGGCTGTCGTCGTACTTCGTCTTGCCGACGTTCTTGACCGTGAACTCGACGCCGATGACCCTCATGCCCGCGTCGGCCCCGTAGGCGAGAAGCGGATCCTCGATCTTCCCGACCGTCACCGCGATCCGGTCGCTCGTCTGGCCCTTGACCGTGACCGTCCCGCACACCTTGCCGTGGTTCGAGGCCGCACAGGCGCCGGCGACAACTGCGAGGACCGCCGCCGACGCGCCCACCATTGCCGACGCCCGCCTCGCAAACCCGCTCCGGTTCGAACTCTGCATCTCGCGCTCCTCATTCGAATCGACCCCTCAACCCTATGCGATCCCGAGGGACGAGCGAATGGACCGGCCGCGTCACGTTCGAGCTCAGAAAGATTAGGCCCGAGCCTCCGCCTCGTCGACCGGACGAGCGAGAACCAGCCGCGGGCGTTTGCGGTATCGACAGTGGACTCGACAGGCCGACCCGGGCGCCGTCCGAGACCTGCACCGCTTGGGTGAGCGGGCGGCCGAGAGCGCCCGTGCTCGGCTACGCTTGACGCCGGGTGACGGAGACGGCACGCCGACCGGTTCACGTCGCGCTACTCGGGCTCGGCGAGGCCGGCACGGCATTCGCCGACGACCTCATCGCCCTCGGCATACCTACGTCAGGATGGGACCCGGTGCCGACCCGTTCCGTCTCGGGCGTGCGGCGTGCGGAGAGCGCTGTCGATGCCGCCACAGGAGCGGATCTCGTGCTGAGCCTCAACTCGGGTGCGAGCGCGCTCCCCGCAGCCGAGGCCACGACCGCGGCGCTCTCGCCCCGATCCCTCTTCGCAGATCTGAACACGACGGGCATCGCGGTGAAGCGGGAGATCGCCTCCGTCGTCCACTCGGCCGGCGCGTCGTTCGCAGACGTCGCGCTCCTCGCCCCCGTGCCCGGCCGTGGGATCCGCACGCCGGCGCTCGCCTCGGGTGACGGTGCCGCCCGCTATGCGGAGATCCTGCGCTCGCTCGGCGCCCCGGTCGACGTCGTCGGGCCGGAGCCGGGCGCCGCGGCTGCACGAAAGCTCCTCCGCAGCGTCTTCATGAAGGGGCTCGCTGCCTCGGTTCTCGAGAGCCTCACCGCCTCGGAGGCGGTCGGTTGCGCCGACTGGCTCCGGGCGGACATCGCGGCGACGCTTCGCGACGCCGACGGGAGCCTCGTCGATCGTCTCGTCGAAGGAAGCACACAACATGCCGTACGCCGGATCGCCGAGATGGAGGCTGCGGCCGATCTTCTGCGCGAGCTCGGGGTCGAGCCGCACGTCGCGCAGGCGGCTGCCGACGTCCTCCGCGGCCTGCCGCAGGCTTCTCGGGCCGAATCGTGACGGGGCTCGCGAGCGACGAGCTCGAGATCCGCCGGGCGGCCTGTGGGTGCCACGGCGTCGTCAGGTCGAGGCGCGGGCCGCGGACGCCGCGCGCCGGCGGTTGATCAGTCGCGAGGCGACCACGGCGATCACGAGGATCACGCCGTAAAAGAGGGATTGAACGTAGATCTGGGCGCCCAGCAGGTTCATGCCGTTCACACCGACGGCCAGGAAGAAGACCGCAATGCCGGTGCCGATGGCATTGAAGCGTCCCGGCTGGATGGTCGTCATGCCGAGGAAGACCGCGGCGTACACCGACAGCAAGAGGTTCCCGGAGCCCGGCGTCGCGGATCCGAGGACGCCGTCGTTGATGATTCCCGAGATCGACGCGATCACCCCTGCGATCACGAACGCCGAGAATCTGATCGATTTGACCCTGAAGCCGCTGAGACGCGCGACCTCACGTGACTGACCGACGAACAGCGCGCGCTGGCCGAACGCCGTGAAGGTGAGCACGTACCACATGATCAGCATGATCACCACGCCGTACCAGAAATCGAGCGGAATGCCGAAGATCTGGTGGATCACTGTCCAGTCGGTGAGCTTCGTCGAGATGCCCGCAACCGTCTGCTGATTGGGCAACCAGAACGCGATACCGCTGAAGATGCTCCCGGTTGCCAGCGTGATGATGAACGGGTTGACGTCGAAGTGGACGATGATCCAGCCGTTGAGGATGCCGCAGGCGAGCCCAGTGGCGAGACCGGCGAGGATCGACGGGACGATGGCCCAGCCGTGGTTTACGTTCAACCACCCGACCAACACCGACGTCAAGCCGGAGATCTCAGCTACCGACAGGTCCAGGTCGCCGTTCGTGAGCGGCACCAGCAGCGACATCGCCAGCACCAGGCCCACGGCGTTCAGACCGAAGATCGTGGTGAAGTTCGACCACTGGAAGAACGTGTCCGGGCGGGCGAGGCCAAACCCTGCGATCATCAACGCGAACGCGATCGGAAGCAGCGACGCCTCGAACACGCGGGCGCTGAAGATCCGGGAAAAACCTGACCGGAGACTCGGGCGCTTCACAGGGGCGGGGGCGGTCGGCGGCGCGGCCCGCGCTGCCTCGTCCGTGTCGGCGCTCATGCCGCGACTGTCGCCTCTCTGGTGCGGCGCGCGGTGGTGGAATAGACCTCGCTCGTGATCCGATCGCGGCTGAAGGGCGGGGCCATCGTTCCGGCGATCACGCCTCCGGCGCACAGCAGGATGCGATGCGCCATCGTCGCAAGCTCGTCGAAGTCGGTCGTCACCCAGAGGATCCCCGCGCCCTCGGCGGCGCGCATCCGCATCAGCTCGTAGATCTGTTCGCGGGTGGCCACGTCCACGCCCTGCGTCGGCTCGTGTAACAGCATCACCGTGGGGCTCTGCTCGAGCCAGCGGGCGAGTACCACCTTCTGCTGGTTGCCGCCCGAGAGCGCCGCCAGGATCAGCGACGCGTCGCGCGGGCGCACGTCGTAGGCCACAGCGCGCTCGCCGGCAGTGGCGAGGAGCTTGTCCAGGCGTAAGAAGCCGTTCTGCATGAAGTTCTTGAGCGAGAGCGAGAGCATGTTCAGCGAGACCGGCAGCTCGGGCGCGACGCCTTGCTGCTTTCGGTCGGCGGGCACGAGTGCCACACCAAGCTCGACCGACTTGCTCGGAGCGAGATCGGAGATGCCACCGCTCCAGTCGCCGATCGTAACCTCGCCGCTCGAGCCGGCGACGTCGCCGAACAGCACGTAGGGCAGGTCCTCGGTGCCGGAGCCGAGAAGGCCCGCAATCCCGAGGATCTCGCCTGCGTGCAGAGCGAAGGTCATGCCGCTGACGCGGCCGCCCCGTAGGTCCTTGACCGCGAGTGCCACGTCGCCAACCGCCTCGACGGCTGTTGATGACTCGCGGTTCGTGGCCCGCTCGATCGCGGCGCGGTCCATCCGGTGGCCCGAGACGAGCTCGATCAGATCGGCGTCGGAGACATCCTTCACGACGACGTCCCCGACCTCCTCGCCGTCCCGGAGGACCACGGCGCGGTGCGCGATCTCGCGCACGGCCGAGATGTCGTGGGAGACGAACAGCACTCCGATCCTCTCGTCCGTGACCCGACGGATCAGGTCGAACAGGAAGACCTTCTCGTGCTCGGGTAGGAACACGGTTGGCTCGTCGAGGATCAGCACGCCCACCGCTCTGCTCGTCTTGCTGGCGGTATTCGCGCAGCTCTTCGGCGGCACGCACGATCGCCAGGAGCGCCTGGGAGGTCGGGCGCAAGCGGCCCACCTGGGCGCCGGGGTCGAGGTCGACCCCGTAGCGCTCGAAGATCTGACGGGCGCGCGCGCGCTCGGCGCGCCAGTTGATGGGCACCGCGGAGCCCAGAGCGCTCGTCACGCGGTGCCCTACGAAGAGGTTCTCGACCACGAGAAGGTCGCCTGCGAGACCGAGGTCCTGGTAGACGAAGGCGAGACCCCCCGAGCGTGCCCGGCTGGGAGCCAGCGGGAGCGGGACGTCGATGCCGTTCAGCCGCAGCTCGCCGCCCGGCTCGGGCTCGTGGTAGCCGGACAGGATCTTGACCAGCGTCGACTTGCCGGAGCCATTCTCGCCCAGCAGTGCGACAACCTCGCCGGCGTTGATCGTGACATCGACGCCGCGGAGCGCCCGGAAGGCCCCGAAACTCTTGGCCAGGTTCTTCGCTTCGAGCGCCGGTGCCACACCCCTGGCGGCATTCGCAGGCGCCGCCGGATCAGTATCACTGCTCATCGTTCCCCAGTCGTACGGATCCGAGCGGCGCCCGCGGCATCGCCTTACTTGGTGACCTCCCACAGCTTCTGGAAGTCCTTGATGAAGGCTCCGTTGCTGTAGGCCTTGTCGCTGTAGTCGTTGCCGTTGTAGAAGGTCGCCGCGTTGCTCTTCGTGAAGAACATGTTCGGAGCCACCTCCTTGCCGACCGCCGCGGCCGGCTTGGCCGCGAGCAGGCGGATTACCTGATCGAGCTGGTTGTACGCGTCCCAGCGCTCATCGGGACCCGAGTCGCCGGCGAAGATCGGGTTCTTCTGGACGGTCTTGATCTCGGCGATACCGCCGCCCCAGGCGTAGAGCTTCAGACCGGGGTGGCTCGCTGCGGCGCCCTGGACCGCGCTCACGATGACGTCGCTCATCCCGTCGAACGTGACGATCACCGAGTTGATCTTGGAGTCACCCTGAAGATCCGTCGCGATCGCCTGCTGCTCCTTGGCGCTGCCCCAATCCTGCGTACCGAAGTCCTCTTCCTTTTCGATGGTGCAGGTGTTCGGGCACCACTTCTGGATTGCGCTCTTCAGACTCTGCGTCGCACCGCTGTACTGAGCGACCTGCGGGCTGTTCAGGAACAGGACGTGCGCCGGCTGCCCGTTCAGGTCGACCAGTGCCTGAGCCAGGTCCGTCTCGACGCCGCCGGCGGTGTCGACACCACTCTCGGCCGAGAGATTGGTGAGCGGAAACGCAGAGTTGCCGCCGATCTGGTTGTAGTTCCCGTCGATCACGGGAATATGGGCCTTTGCGAGGGCTTGCAGCTGCGGCCCGACGGCGCTGGCGGCGGGCCCGCACAGCATCACAACCGCATCTGCCTTGTCCGTGAGAGCCGTACTCAAGTTCGCCTGCCAGCTCGGCGGCCCGGCGGTGGTGTTGAGCGGGATCACGGTGGCACCAAGCGCCTTGGCTTCGGCATCGAGATATCCCTGCTGGCCCTTCAGGTTGCAGGCATCGATCTCAGAGCTGATCGGGAACGTCACGATCTTCTTGCCCGCGAGCGCCGTCTTGGCGTTGACGGACGGGCCGGGAGCATGCCATGCCGGCGCGGTCTCCGCCTTGGCGACGAAAGCCTTCAGCTGGGCGAGCTCGGACGGACTGACGGGGGTCGCCCCGGAATGCGCCGAAGCGGCCGTGACGCCGATCGTCACGGCCGCGAGAACCACGAGCGGAATTGCGGCAAGGCGCCCGCAGGCGACGAGCCGCCGGTAAGGCGAACTCATAACAGCACCTCTCTCCTGTCGCTTGTCGAACCTACAGTGATGGTCATTCGTAGTCCTAAGACGTCATGAGCCAGGCCCGGTCTGTCGAGCGCGGATGAGCAGAGCCCCCGACGCGACCAGCTGGGGAGCACGAGCTGTGAGGGGTCGCTCAACCGGCGAGCCTGATCGATGGGGTCCCAGCGGGCCGCTGGGCGAGTGACGTGGTGCTGAGGAACGCCGGGATCTCGACCTGTTTGTGGCGCTCGACGACCGGCTTGGCGGTGCCTCCGTCGGGCTCGCCCCAGACGATCGTCATCTCGGCGCCGTCCTCAACGTGCGCTTCGTCGACCATTGCGAGCGAGAACCAGTCGCGGACGTTTGCCGTGTAGACGGGGTACGTCGACAGGCCGACGAGCTCGTCGTCGACGAGGACCGAGTCGAACGGCAGCGTCGCGTAGTGCGCAGCCGGCAGGTCCATGTACTTGGCAGGCTCGCCCCGGCCGAGCATGCTCGCAAACACGCCCAGGACCGCGTCGCGGTCCCAGCGCATCCAGACCTTGCGGCGATGCGGAGCGTCGGCGAGACGCTCGAGCGCCTCGCGGCCGATGAAGTCGTGGTCGAGCTTGACCAGGCGGCCGTAACCGAGGTCCCAGGGCGTCTGGTAGTAGTCGTCGATGCTCGGCGAGACGAAGCTGCCGCCCAGCGAGAGGTTGGCCTCCCAGCCGTCGGCCGAGAGCCATTCGCGGTAAGCCCTGGTCGCTTCGCCCGAGTAGATCGCGGGCGTGGGCGACGGGATCCACCCCGACTCGATGGCGACCGTGGAGTAGGCGCGCGCACCGCTGCGTCGCAGGCCGTGCTCGGCGCCCGCCGTGAGCAATGCCTCCAGGACGCGATCGCGATCCTCGGCCGGGCCGACGAGCTCGAGGCCGGGCACGCGCGCCATGCCGTGGTTCAGTGCACGGATGGGCACGCCGGCGATGGCGATCTCGCCCAGGTTGAAGAACGGGATCTCCGAGAGCCGGGCACCGGAGGCCTCCTCGATCACCTCGGCGGCGTTGGGCCCCTGGACCTGGAACCGGAAGGTGAGGCGCCGGCCGTCGCCGTCGAGCACGCGCTCGTCGCGCGTGATCTCGACGCGGTAGCCGCCGGCCTCGGCCTGGTAGTGCACCCAGTTGCCCAGGGCCGGACGGCCCACGATGCAGACCTTGTCGTCCTCCAGGCCGAAGAGCACGGCGTCGCCGATCACACGGCCGTCGTCGTTGCACGCGACGAGCTGCTTGGCCTTGTTACGCTCAAAGGTCGCGAAGCTGTTGACCGCGACGTTCGAGAGCAGGCGGACGACGTCGGGCCCCTCCAGGTACACGTCGGTCATGTGGAAGGACTGGTCGAGCAGCGCCGCACTCTCCATCCACGCCTGCTGCTCGTCACGCCAGTTGGAGAACTCCGGCGCGAGGGGAAAGACGTACGGCCCGGTCGGGGCGTTGCGCAGCATGTCGACGGGGCTCTCGAAGTCTCGCAGCTTGTCTTCGAGAGTCCCGGTGGTCACCGGATCTGCCCTCTCTTCACCGGATGTGTCGTGACGTGCAACGGGTCAGCATCCACGGGGAGCGGCCGCACGTCTCGGAGACCTCGGAGGGCCGCCGCGGATCGCCGTCGCAGCAGCGAATGGCGCGTCGCACCCTTCTTGAGGTGCACATGACTCTCCGCAGTCCGCATCTTGTGGGAACGATTGTATACAATCGGGGCGTCAATGTCACACCTCTGCGAGTGCCGGTACGAGGTGCTGCCGTTCCGTAGCAGCGAGGAGCAGGCGGCCGAGATCGCCACGCCGCTCCGGCTGACGGTGACGGCGTCGCCCAAGCACGGCATGGACCGGAGCCTCGACCATGCTCTGAAGCTGCATGGGCTCGGTCATAGCGTGACGCTCCATCTCGCAGCGCGCATGGTCAGGAGCCGGCAGCATCTCGAGGCGATCCTCTCACGGACGGCCGAGTCCGGGATCGACGACCTGTTCGTCATCGGCGGGGACCTGCACGAGCCGCTCGGGCCGTACAGATCGGCCGGCGAGCTTCTCGACGTCCTCACGGACCACCCCCTGCGGCCCGCCGCAATCGGCGTGGCCGCGTATCCGGAAGGCCATCAGCTGATCGACGACCGGGAGCTGGAGGCGGCGCTGACGCGCAAGGCCGCGCTGGCGACGTACATGGTCACGCAGATCTGCTTCGACGCAGACGTGCTGCTCGCGTGGCTCTCACGGCATCGCGCGAGCGGGATCGCACTCCCGCTGTACGCGGGCGCGACGGGGCGGGTCGACCGGCGGCGCCTGCTCGAGATCTCCGTGCGCATCGGAGTCGGCCCGTCGCTTCGCTACCTGCGCCGGCAGCGCAGCGTCGGCCGACTGCTTCGAGGCTCGGGCGACGCCGGACAGCGATTCTACGACGCGATCGACGCACAGCGCGAGGACCCGAGCCTCGACATCGTCGGCTTCCATTTCTTCACGTTCAACGAGCTGTCCGCCACCTGGCGATGGCAGGAGAAGCGCTGCGTCCACGACGACCGGGTGGCGGCCGACGCCGGATCTGCGTGAACGGGAAACGCGACCATCCCGTCCCCGGCCTCCACGCACGCGAGCTCGTGCGCGGAGCGGTCGACTACCACGTGCACGTCTCGCCCGACTTCGTCGACAGGCGCATCGACGACCTCGGCCTTGCCCGCCGCTGCCTCGAAACCGGGCTTGCGGGATTCGGGCTCAAGTCGCATTACACCGCGACGGCTGAGAGAGCACGCGTCGTCGCGGCGGCGGTGCCCGGCGTGACCGTTCTCGGCACCATCACGCTCAATGCTGCGGTCGGCGGCCTGAATCCGCTCGCGGTCGAGGTCGCCGCGCGCGAGGGAGCGCGGATCGTCTGGTTTCCCACCGTCTCCGCCGTGAACGAGCAGCACGAGGTCGCCGAGGCGAGGGCGGCCGGCAACGTCCCCGTCTGGGTGGCGTTCGAGCTCTCGCTGCGAGCTGCCGGGGTCAGCGCCGATCCCGTGCACGTGCTGGACGACCACGGGCGCCTGACCAACGCCGCCGAGCGGGTCCTGGACGTCGTCGCCCGCCATGGCCTCGTCCTCTGCACGGGCCATCTCGCGCGGGACGAGATCTTCGCGGTCGTCGCCGCCGCGTCGGAGCTCGGCATCCGCGACGTCGTCGTGACGCATCCGGAGTTCCCGTCGCAGTCGCTCGAGCCCTCGGAGCAGGTCGAGCTCGCGGAGATGGGAGCGTTGATGGAACGTGTCTTCACCACCCCGTACACCGGGAAGACGACCTGGGCGCGCGTCTTCGAGGCGACGCGCGCGGTCGGCGTCGAGCGCACGGTCTGGGCGACGGATCTCGGTCAGCTCGCGAACCCGCCCGTGGAGGACGGGCTCGCGCTGATGGCGGAGGCGTTCTGCGATGCAGGCTTCTCGGAGGATGACGTGCGGACGATGGCCGTGACGAACACGCGGCGACTCGGCGGGCTCGAACAGCGGGTCGCGCTCGAGGGGCGGCATTCGTGAGCCGGAAGCTGCTCGTGATCGGCGCGCACTCCGCCGACTTCGTCTGGCGCGCCGGAGGCGCGGTCGCGTTGTGCACGAGCGCCGGAGGCACCGCCGAGGTCGTGGCGCTCTCGTACGGCGAGCGCGGCGAGAGCGGCGAGCTGTGGAGCGAGCCCGACCAGACCGTCGACAACGTCAAGAGGATCCGGCACGAGGAGGCGGAGCGTGCTGCCGCGCAGCTCGGAGCGACGTTTCGCTGCCTCGACTTCGGCGACTACCCCCTCGAGATCGACCAGGAGAGGCTGCTTGCGATCGCGGACGTCATCCGCGACGCTGTGCCCGACGCGATCGTCACGCACACCGACACCGATCCCTTCAATCCCGACCACGGGCTCGCTTCGACCGCCGTCGCGCGCGCGCGGTCGCTCGCCGCAGGCGCCGGCGTGCCGAGCGCCTTCCGTGTGGTGCGCCCGCCCGCGCTCTACCTCTTCGAGCCGCACCAGCCCGAGCTCTGCAACTTCGTGCCGACGACGTTCGTCGACATCACGAGCGTCCTCGAGGCGAAGAAGGCGGCGATGGCGGAGATGAAGGCGCAGCAGTACCTGCAGACCTACTACACGCAGCGGGCCGATCAGCGCGGAAACCACGCGCGGCGCGCCACCGGCAACGACGCGATCCGTCAGGCCGAGGCGTTCATGCGCGTGATCCCGGACGTGCTGGAGCAGTTGTGAGCCCCGCCTCGACGAGCGACACGTCGGAGCTGGCACGGCTCGGATCCGCGACGGTGTACGAGGCGGGAGGGCGCCGCGGCTACGTCGAGGCGGATCTCGTGCAGGTCGTGTCGGGAAGCGCGATCGCCGGCCCGGCGCGCACGGTGCGCTGCGGCCAGGACGACAACCTGACGGTGCACGCGGTGATGGCCGCGGTCCAGCCCGGCGACGTGCTCGTGCTCACGATGCCGGAGCCCGCGCCGGTCGCGCTCGTCGGCGAGCTCCTCGCGACGCAGGCGAAGGCGCGAGGCGCAGCGGGGATTCTCGTCGACGCCTCCGTGCGGGATGCGGTGGAGCTCGCCGAGCTCGGGCTGCCGGTCTGGGCGCGCTGGGTGCGGATCCGTGGGGCGACGAAGGAGATCCTGGGCGAGATCGACGTCCCGGTCGTCGTCGGCGGCGCCGCCATCCGCCCCGGCGACCTGCTCGTGCTCGACCGCGACGGCGTCGCGGTTGTCGAGCGCGAACGGGTCGGCGAGGTGCTCGCCGCCTCGCAGGAACGCGAGGAGCGGGAGCTCGTCAAGCGCGGGCGCCTCGAGGCGGGCGAGCTGTCGTGGGAGATCGACGGCCTGCGCGAGAAGGCGGAGCGAGGGGAGCTGTGAGCGAGCCGGTGTACGACGTCGCCCACCTCGGCCGCGTCGAGCTGCTGACGCCCGATCTCGACGCGAGCCTCGACTTCTTCGTGGCCGTGCTGGGGATGGACGAGGTCGAGCGCGTCGGTGAGTCGGTCTTCCTTCGCGCCTGGGGCGACTACGAGCGCGCGTCGCTGCGGCTCACCGCGGCGGAACGTCCGGGGCCGGGGACGATGGCGTGGCGCACGACCAGCGAGGCCGCGCTCGAGCGGCGCGTCGCGGCGATCGAGGCGACGGGCCGCGGTCTCGGCTGGGAGAATGGCCTCGCCGGCATCGGCAGAACGTTTGCCTTCACCGATCCGGACGGCCACCGGATGTCGATCTACTACGAGAGCGAGTACTACGCGCCCGCCGAGGGACAGCTGCCCGCCCTCAAGAACCAGCCGCAGCGCATCAGCGTGCGCGGCGCAGCGGTGCGGCGTCTCGACCACGTCAACGTCTGGTGCCGGGACGTCGGCCTCAATGCCGACTACATGGTCGACACGCTCGGCTTCCGCGTCAGCGAGCAGGCGGTCGACGCCGAGGGCAGCCGGACGGGAGCCTGGCTCCACGTGACGCCGAAGTCGTACGACCTCGCCTACGGTCGCATCGATCCAGCCGGCGCTGCGGGACGGCTCCACCACGTCGCCTACGCCGTCGATGCCCGCGAGTACGTACTGCGCGCTGCCGACGTCTTCGTCGACGCCGGTGTGCGGATCGAGGCGGGCCCTGCGAAGCACGCGGTCCAGCAGACGACGTTCCTGTACGCGTTCGAGCCCGGAGGCAACCGCGTGGAGGTCATCACCGACGGCCGGCTGCTGCTCGCGCCGGATTGGAAGCCGATCACGTGGACGCCGGAGGAGCGTGCGCGGGGCCAGGCGTGGGGAACGCCGATGCCCGAGAGCTGGTTCACCTATGCGACGCCGCCGACAGAGGCGGCAGGATCGAGAGAAACGGAGCACCGATGAGCGCGAAAAACCTGCAGGAGATAATCGACTCGAATGACGTCGTCCACATGCTGCGGAACTCGCAGCTCGGCGCCTACATCTACCCCGTCGTGCCCGCCGAGTTCACGAACTGGCAGCGCGAGCAGCGCGCCTGGCGCGAGACCGCGTGTCTCTACGACCAGTCCCACCACATGGTGAATCTCTTCATGCGAGGCACGGGGGCGCTGCAGATGATCTCCGACACGGCGATCAACAGCGTCACCGACTTCCCGCTCGACCGTGCCAAGCAGTACATCCCGGCGACGCCGGCCGGCAACGTGATCGGCGACGGCATTCTCTTCCATCTCGAGGAAGAGGAGTTCCTCTTCGTCGGTCGCTCGCCGGCCGCGAACTGGCTCCGGTATCACGCCGAGACGGGCGGCTACGACTGCGAGGTCGAGCTCGACGACCGCTCGCCGATGAGGCCTTACGGGAACCCGGTGAGACGACGGCTGTGGCGCTTCCAGGTTCAGGGCCCGAACGCGTGGCAGGTGCTCGAGAAGGTGAACGGTGCCCCGATCGATCAGCTCAAGTTCTTCAGGCTGGGCACGATGAACGTCGCGGGGCAGAGCATCCGTACCTTGCGGCACGGGATGGCGGGCGCGCCCGGGCTCGAGCTGTGGGGCCCTTACGAGACGCACGAGGAGTCCCGCCAGGCGATCCTCGACGCCGGCCGGGAGTTCGGCCTCGAGCCGGTCGGGTCGCGCGCGTACTCCTCGAACACGCTCGAGTCCGGCTGGATCCCCTCGCCGCTCCCGGCGATCTACACGGGCGAGGAGGTGCGCTCGTATCGCGAGTGGCTGCCTGCCGACGGCTACGAGGCCGTCAACGCGCTCGCCGGGAGCTTCGTCTCCGGCGACGTCGAGGACTACTACCTGAACCCGTTCGAGCTCGGCTACGGCCATATCGTGAAGTTCGACCACGACTTCATCGGCCGCGACGCGCTCGCGCAGATCGACGCGGAGTCGCAGCGGAGAAAGGTGACGCTCGAATGGTCGAACGAGGACGTCACAGAGATCCTCGGCTCGATCTTCGCGCCCGAGGGCGAGGGTTATCAGTTCTTCGACCTCCCGAACGCGAACTACGCCTCCTCGAACTTCGACTCGGTGCTCGACTCCGGAGGCAATGTCGTCGGACTGTCGCTCTTCACCGGCTACAGCGCGAACGAGAAGCACGCGCTCTCGCTCGCAGTGGTCGATCCCGAGATCGAGATCGGGAGCACGGTCACGGTGATCTGGGGCGAGCCGGACGGCGGGACGCAGAAGGCAACGGTCGAGCCGCACCGCCAGAAGGAGGTGCGCGCGGTCGTCAGTCCGGCGCCGTACGCAAAGGTTGCGCGACTGGACTACGCCGGCGGAGGCTGGCGCAGCGCAGGAGGCGCCGCCTGAGCGGCGACGCCGCACCACGCGCTACGCCCGCCCGCCCTCCCGACGAGGCCTATCGCCTGCTGCACGACGCGATCGTCTCCGGACGTCTACAGCCGAACCAACGGCTTGTCGAGGCCGACCTGGCCCAGTCGCTCGGCATCGGGCGCGCAGCGATCCGCACCGCGCTTGTCCGCCTCGAGCAGGAGGACCTCGTCGAGCGCGAGCGCAATCGCGGAGCGCGAGTCCGCATGATCTCCCTGCCCAGGGCGATCGAGATCCTCCAGGCGCGCGAGGTGCTCGAAGGCCTGACGGCCAGCAGAGCCGCCGAGCACATCACTCCAAAGGACGCGGCTGCGCTGCGTGCCGACCTCGCAGCGCAGCGCAAGCAGCTCGACCGCGGCGACCTGCTCGCCGCATCCGACGCCAACGCAGCCTTCCACCGGCGGATCGTCGCCATCGCCCGGCACGAGACCGCCGAACGGCTGATCTCGTCACTCCACGCGCAGATGGTGCGCTTTCAGTACCGCACGATCCTCTCTCCCGGGCGATCGGAGAACTCCTACGCCGAGCATCTCGCCATCGCCGACGCAATCGCCGCCGGCGACGCGCGCGTCGCCGAGCGGGCAATGCGCAGACACATCGCCAACGTCGCGGCCGCGCTCCGCAACTCGACGGGAGACGGAAGAGCGCCCCTGCCGTAACGCAGAGCGCGTAAACACTCAGCTCAATGCGGATCGCTCGAAGCCGGTGCGCTCATCACGTGCGTCTCGGTGAACTCGAGCAGCCCTTCACGACCGAGCTCCCGGCCGATACCACTCTGGTTGAAGCCGCCGAACGGCGCGCGCTCGTCGACGGCCGTCGCGTTGTGGTTGTTGAAGAACGTCACCCCCGTTCGAAGCTGCCGGGCGACGCTCATCGCGTGTTCCCTGTCGGTCGACCAGACGGACGAGCACAGTCCCGACCACGTGTCGTTCGCGAGCGCGATCGCCTCCGCTTCGTCGTCGTACGGGATCACGGGCAGCGTCGGGCCGAACTGCTCTTCGGTGACGATGCGCAGCTCGCGGCCGGGATCGAGCACGAGCGACGGCAAGAGGTAATGGCCGCTGTCGGGATCGCAGGCGAACGACCCAGCCTCGCGCACCTCGGCTCCGGCCGTGCGCGCCTCGCTCACGAGCTCGACGACGAGGTCGCGCTGGCGCTCGGTGTGGAGCGGGCCCATCGTGACGCCCGGGTCGAGTCCGCTCCCGACGACGGTCCGTGTCAGCACAGATTCGAGACCGGAGACGACTTCGTCGAAGCGGCCGCGTGGAACGTAGAGCCTCTTGATTGCCATGCAGACCTGGCCCGTGGTCATGAACGTCGCCGCGGCGAGACGCTCGAACTCCGCCGCGTCGAAGGCCGCGTCGTGGAGGACGACCGCCGGGTCGTTGCCTCCGAGCTCGAGCGTCACGCGCGTGAGGTTCGCCGCCGCCGCCTGCATGATCTGCTTACCGCCGCCGACGCTGCCGGTGAAGCAGACGTGCTTCACGCGCGGATCGCCGACGACAACCGGGCCGACGACGACATCGGCGCCGGTGACCACGTTCAGGACGCCCGGCGGGAGCGCGAGCGCGAGATGGCGCAACGTCCGCACCACCGACATCGGCGTAGTGGGCGGCGGCTTGACCACGACCGTGTTCCCCGACATGAGCGCGAACGGAAGGCTTGCGCCGAGGATCGCGAGTGGCCAGTTGAACGGGAAGATGATCGTGACGACGCCGACCGGGACGTGCGCGATCGTCGTTGCGAACGGCGGCCCGGCGAGCGCCTCCTCGTCGTCGACGTGCGCCGCGACGGCTGCCGCCTGGTGGAACCGGCCGATGAGGACGAGTGGGTCGATCGTCGCCTCCATCCGGGTCTTGCCGTTCTCGCGCACGAGTAGCTCGGCCCGCTCGTCGGCATCCGAGTCGAGACCCTCGAGCGAAACGAGCGCCAGGCGCACCCGCTCCGCGGTCGAGAGCGCCGCCCAGGCGGGCCACGCTTCGTGCGCGGCCCGAACGGCGTCCTCGGCATCGGCGACCGACGCCGCCGCGGCGTATCCGATCAGCCCGCGATTCGACGGGTCATAGACCGGAAAGAACTCGTCTGCCTCGCGCTCCTCGCCTCCGATCAGCAGCGGAGTGGATGTGAGGCTCTGGGTCATGGCAGAGTCTCCCTCCCGGTCATCTCATCCGATGTACACGACACGGTTAGCAGCAGCTCGTCGGAAATACTCAGGCGACTCTATCGCGCTGCGGCAGCTTCCTGCTGCCACGGCTCGATCTCTCTGCGATAAGTTGCCTCTCATGGCGGTTCGGCCGGTGCTTCCGGAGTGGGACGGCGAGAAGCTCGTCTACGTCAGCCCGCGAGAGACGATCAACAAATTCGGCTACAGGTCGCTATCGCAACGCGACGACATCTCGCCGGAGGAGGTCGATCTCTCTTCGCAGATCGAGGCGCGCCAGCCGCTGCAGGACGGCGAGGTCGCAGCTCGGCGGGGAGACTCGAGCGTTCCCGATGCGACCGCCTGGATCACCACACGGGCCCGCGAGCTCGGGGCCGACATGGTCGGGATCACGCGGGTTGACCCGTTTTACGTCTATGACGGCTTCGACCTGACCGACGACTACGCGGTCGTTGCGGCGATCGCGATGGACTACGAGGGGGAGATCCTTCAGGTGCCGCGGAGGGAGTCGCACGTCGAGTACCTGCGTATCTACGACGCGCTGAGCGATCTGACCGTGAAGTTGGCGGCGGAGATCCGCGCCGAGGGCTTTTCCGCCCGTGCGCACACGGTCCGAGACGAACAGCTGGCGATGCTCCCACATGCTCATAAGGCTGGGCTTGGCGAGCTCGGCAAGCACGGCTCGTTGATCAACCGCGAGCTCGGATGCTCATTCAGGGTCGGTATCGTCACGACCGAGCTCGAGCTCGCCGAGGGTCAGCCGCGCGATGAGGGGATCGAGGACTTCTGCCGCAACTGCCGCATGTGCTCGACCTACTGCCCCGGTGATGCAATCAGTGACGAACGTGCCGTCGTCCGCGACACGGAGCGATGGATCGTCGACACGGAGAAGTGCGCCCCGTATTTTGCCGAGCACTTCGCCTGCGCCGTGTGCCTGCAGGTCTGCCCGCTCAACGCGAAGGCGTTTGGCGGACGGTTTCGCGACGCCTACGTCCGGAAGATGAAAGAGCTCGACCCGACCGAGCTTGCCGAGCGCCTCTCCGCCGGGCTTCCCGCTCCGACTCCGCTCATCTAGCCCGGGCGCGGCTCGACACCGGCGACCTCACCTGAGCCCGTCGGGCGCATCGAGTGGTGTTGACCGATAGAGGCCGCCGCTATCGCCGCCCAGGTACAGGTCGGCGATCTTCGGGTCGTTCACGAGGGTCCGGCCGGGGCCCTCGAAGGCGTTGCGGCCCATGTCGAGCACGTATCCGTAGTCGGACATTGCCAGCGAGCGGCGGGCATTCTGCTCGACGAGCAGAATTGCCGTTCCCTCCCGGTTGACCTGTGCGAGGTGCTCGAAGAGGTCGTCGACGACCGTGGCCGCGAGGCCCGCCGAGGGCTCGTCGAGGAGGATGACCCGCGGGTTCGTAACCAGGGCCCGCGCGAGGGCGAGCATCTGCCGCTGCCCGCCCGAGAGCGTTCCGGCGCGGGCGCGCCGGCGCTGATACAGGATCGGAAACGTTTCGACGATCCGTTCGACCTGCTTGGCCGAGTTCGCCCCTACGACCTTCGCGCCGACCTCGAGGTTCTCGAGCACCGACATGTTCGGGAAGACGTTCGCGAGCTGGGGAACGTAGTTCAGCCCGACGCTCGTGAGGCGGTACGGCTTCCATCCGGCGATCTCATGTTCGCGGTCTGAGCGGAAGACGATTCTGCCGGCGCGGGGTTTGAGTAGGCCGTAGACCGATTTCAGCAGCGTCGACTTGCCCGCACCGTTCGGGCCGATGACGGAGACGAAGGCGCCGGCCGGGATGTCGAGCGAGACGTCGTGCAGGATGTCCTGCTCACCGTAGCCGGCCCGGAGACCGACGATCGAAAGAACGGGCATGGTCATTCGGACGCTCCCGGGGATCGTGTGGAGGGCTCACCGTACTTGCCCAGATACGCGTCGATCACGTCCTGGTTCCCGCGCAGCTCGCCGGGCGGGCCGGATGCGATCACGGTGCCGTTGCTCATCACGTGGATCAGGTCGCTGACGGCCATCACGACCTTGAGGTCGTGCTCGATCAGCAGGAAGGTCATCCCTTTGGAGGCGCGCAGCTCCTGTACCCGGTCGAGGAGCTCCATTCCGAGTGTGGGGTTCACGCCGGCCATCGGCTCGTCGAGCATCACCATCCGCGGCTCCGTCATCAGGGCCCGTCCGAACTCGAGCAGCTTCCGCTGGCCACCGGAGAGCGTCCCGGCATAGTCGTCGGTATGCCGTTCGAGCCGGACGACTGCGAGCAGCTCCCGTGCTCGCGCCTCGACTTCCCGCTCGCGCCGTCGGACGCGGCGGGGGTTCAACGCCAGTCGGGTGAGGCCCTCGCCGGGCTGGCGCGGAGCGGCGAGCATCATGTTGTCGAGGACTGTCATCCGTGTTAGAGCCTTCGTATGCTGGAAGGTGCGGACGAGCCCGCTTCGCGCGACTCGGTCTGCGGAACGGCCGTCGATCCGTTGGTCGCCGAACCGGACCGTTCCCTGTTCGGGCCGTCTGAAACCCGAGATGATGTTGAAGAGGGTCGTCTTGCCGGCGCCGTTCGGGCCGATCAACCCCGTGATCGACCGTTCCTCGACGTCAAGCGACGCTCCGTTCACCGCCGCAATCCCGTCGTAGTGCTTGACGACGTCGCGCACCTCGAGCAGAGCCGTCATTCGAGCACCATCTCCTCGCGCTTCCCGAACAGACCCTGTGGCCGCCAGGCCATCAGGGCGATCAGGATCGCGCCGATGATGATCATGCGGAGGTAGGCGAGCTGGGCCGCATCGAGGTAGGTGAACGGCTTGAAGTTGAAGAAGCGGGTCCCGGAGAAGATGAGCCCGAAGATCAGCGCGCCGATCGGCACCGCCCAGATGCGCGCCGCTCCGGCGATCAGGATGATGAGCCACGCGTAGAACGTGATCAGGGGATCGAAATCGTCCGGGCTGAAGAACTGGAACTCGAACGCGTAGAGCAAACCCGCGATCGCCCCGAAGCCGGCGCCGATCGAGAGCGACTGAAGCTTGTACCAGCCGACCGGCTTGCCGAGCGCCGCTGCCGCGTCCTCATCCTCGCGGATCGCCCGCAGCACACGTCCCCACGGCGAGCGCACCATCGGCGTGAGCACGAGCAGGCACAACAGCACGACCGTCCAGACGATCACGAGCATGGCGAAGTCCGACCCCGCGTAGCGGCCGACGACGTCGTGGAGCCAGCCCTGCACTCTCGACTGGAACGAGACCCAGTCGGTGTTGTACTCGGCCACCTGCGTCGGCCCGGCGAGGTTGCTCGTCCCGAGCGCACCCCCGGTCAGCGCTTGCTCGTTGAGGGCGATGTAGCGCACCGTCTCGCTGAGCGCGATCGTCGCAATCGCGAAGTAGTCGGCACGAAGGCGAAGTGTCGGTATTGAAAGCGCCGCCCCGAAGAGCATTCCCGCTGCGATCGCAATCAGCGAGGCAGCCCACAGCGGGACGTGCTCCTTCACGACCAGGATCGCCATCGTGTAGGCGCCGATCGCCATCGACGCGACGTGCCCGAAGTTCAGCAGGCCGGTAAAGCCGAACTGGAGCTGAAGGCCGAGGCTGAAGATGGCATAGATGCCACTTACGGCGCCGACGAGCGACCAGAAGTCGAGGCTGAACAGCTGGCTCATAGGATGCGCGCCCTTCCCAGCAGTCCCTGGGGCCGCCAGAGCAGGACGGCGACGAGCACCAGGAAGGCGATCGCCGGCTTCCAGATCGGGTTGACGCCTCCCAGGAAACCGCTCCAGGTCGAGACCTCCTCGACCAACCCGAGCGCCAGGCCGCCGAGCAGCGCGCCGTACGGGCTGCCGACGCCGCCGACGATCACGGCCGCGAAGAGCGGCAGGAGGAGATTGAACCCGAGGTTCGCATCGAACGAGCTCTGGATCAGCCCGGCGAGCACCCCACACAGGCCGGTGAGGATCCCGACGAGAATCCAGATGGAGACCACCATCCGGTCGACGTTGACACCGGCAACCGAGGCGAGGTCGACGCTGTCGGCGATCGCACGGATGGCGCGACCGAAGCTCGTCCTCGCCAGCAACAACGCAGTCGCGACAATCGCGCTCAGGGCGACGACGAGTGAGATCAGCTGGGGCTCGGAGATCCGGATGCCGCCGATCGAGTAGGACTGGAAGACGTTCACGCGGTACGCACGCTCGCCGCTGCCGGCCACGAACAGGATCGACGCACGCAGGATGAAGGCGAGCCCGATCGAGGTGATGAACAGGCTCATCGTCTTCGCTCCTCGCTTGCGCATCGGACGCCAGAGAACGAACTCGATCGCCACCGCCAGCGCCGCGGTCGCGACCATCGCGAACGCGGTCGAGAAGACCATGTCGAGGCGCCAGCCGACGTTCGCGAGAACGGCCGCAAACGCACCGAAGGTCAGGTAGTCGCCCTGGGCGAAGTTCACGATCCGCAACGGCCCGAACACGAGCGAGATCCCGGCCGCGCCGAGCGCATAGATGGAGCCTTCGACGAGCCCGTTGACGATCAACTGGAGCAGCTCGGTCATGCGGCTTCCTAGACGATCTGGGTCTCGAGCTCGAGGCTGCCGCTCTCGAACCGGTCCAGCATGAGCGACGCGGCAGGCTCGCCCGGGTCGTCTCCCGCGATCCACGCCGCAAGCACGCTCCCGATTGCGGGCGCGAGCATGAAACCATGGCCGCTGAAACCTGCGGCGAGCCAGAGGCCCGGGAACCCGTCGACGGGGCCGAGAATCTCCGCGTGGTCGGGCGTCGTGTCGTAGAACCCGTCGATCAGCAGGTCGAAATCGACGTAGGACAGCATCGGCGTCAGCTCCTCGATGCCGACACGGACCGTTCGCCGCCAGCCAGCCTCCTGATGCACCGGGTCGCCGCCGGCCCGCAGATCGCTCGCCAGCACCCGACCGTTGGCGAGCTGCTTTGCAGCGAAGTGACGTTCCGGGGACACGAGCAACGGCTCGAGGAGCCGCTCGCTCACGGGACGGCTGAGAAAGAGAAATCGTTGCTCCTTCATGATCGGCAAGTCGATCCCGAGCGGAGCGACAAGCGGTGGGCTGTCGTAGCCAGCGGCGAGAACGACGTGCTGGGTGCGGAGCTCTCCGCCCTGGTGATGTAGCCGCCAGCCTTCCCCGTCGCGGGTGATTCCCGCCACCTCGGCCAGCTCGAGCTTCGCGCCTTCCCGCCAGGCGGCCTCGCCGAAGGCTTCGACGACCGCCTGTGGCTTGTCGAAATAGCCGTCCGTCTGGCACCAGGCCGCACCGCTGAGCGACGAGGGGTCAAGACCCTCGACGAGGTCCGCCACTTGCTCGGGGTCGACGATCTCGGACGGGATACCGAGCTCGTTCTGGAGGGCGACGTTGGCAGCGAGCTGCGCGAGTGCCGTCGCCGAGTGCGCGACGAACAGATAACCGCAGTGCTCGAGCACGGGCTTCGTCGCCGGCTCGAGACGCGTCTCGATCTCACGGTAGAACCCGTAGGACTGATGGGCGAGCAAACAGTGGGCCCTTGTGCTCCACTGCCGGCGGACGCCGCCGGGCTGCACACCGGATGCGCCGGCGCCGACGCCGGAACGATCGAGCACGACCACAGGGCCGATCCGACGCTCCCGCAGGTGAAACGCGATCGAGAGGCCCGTCACGCCGGCGCCCACGATCGCAACCTCGACTTCTCTCACACCTTCTCCAGGATCACCGCGTCGAGCTCGACCTCGACGACCACACCCTCCGGGATGAAGCCGGCCACGAAGAACGTCGTGTTCGCCGGCTCGTGGCCCTCGAAGAGCTCCTTGTGCACCCGGATCGCCCCGGCCACGTCAGCCTGCGGCGTCAGCAGGATCCGCGTTCGCATGATGTCGTCGATCTCGCCGCCGAGCTCGGTGAGCGCCGCGAGCGCTCGCTTGAAGCATTCGCTCGTCTGGGCGTAGGTGTCATTCTCGTGCAGCGCGCGCCCGTCGTGACCGGTCGCAGCGGTGCCGCTGACGGCAACGAACGAGCCGCGGCGGACAGCCCGGCAGTAGGCGGCGGCGCTCTCGGCGCCGCCGCCGTCACGGTACCTCTGGGTCACGTCGTGTGACGCCGGCGCTCGACTAGGTGCCGGCCGTGAAGGTCTTGAGCGTGGAGACTGTCTTGCCGTTGTACTTCCAGATCTTGAACAGCGCGGCTCCGACGTCGCCGTGGCTGTCGTAGTCGACCGGCCCGAAGACGCCCTGGTAGTCGATCTGCTTGCCGGCGAGGACCAACCTGATCGCCTTCGCGAGCTGGAGGTAGGTGACCTTCACGCCGGGCGGTCCCGAGACCGACCGCAGATTCGCCTTGATCGCATTCGGGCTCGCCGAATGCCCCTGGAGGGCGGCAAGGAAGGCGAGCATGACAGCGTCGAAGGAGGTTCCTTCATAGCCGGTCACGGGGAGCTTGCTCTCCTTGGCCTTGAACAGTTTGAAGAAGGCCGCGACCTGCGGAAAGCTGTTGCCTGCCGCCGCCGGCGCTGTCCCGCGGAGCCCCACGGTGGCTTGCTGTCCGACCTGCTTCAGCGAGGCGGGAATCGACATGACGTCTGTCATGAGCGTCTTCGCAGGTGACCACTTTCCGGTTCGCACCAGCGCCGGCCCGACCTTCGCGAACGTTTCCGGATAGTCGATGATGACCCAACCGTTGGGGTTGCCCGACGTGAGCTTCTGAGCTTCCGTGTCGAAGGTCGCTGCGGTCGGGTCCCAGCTGACCACCTGACCGATCTTGCCCCCCTCGGCCTTCCACGTCTTGACGAAGATCGACTGGAGAGCACTCCCGAAATCGTCGTTGCGGGCGCCGACGTTGATCGTCGCATGCGGACCGAACGCGGCCGCCGCTGCCGTAGCGAGCGCCTTGCCCTGGAAATCGTCGGAAGGAAGGATCCGCCAGACCGTGTTGTTGTCCTTGAGATCGGTGATCTGAGGAGCCGAAGCGGTGGGCGAAATCACGACGATGTCATTCGGAATCGTGACGGCTTGCGCCATCGCGATGGTCGAGGTGCTCGACATCGTCCCGATGATCACGTCGACCTTGTCGACCTTGACCTCCTTCGTCGCGGCTTCGATCGCCGGCTGCGTTTGGGTCTGGTCGTCCTGCGTGTCGACGAGGTCGACCGAGATGCTGTTGCTCAGCCCCATCTTGGCGAGCGTCTGGTTGATCGTGTCGACGGCGAGTTGTGTCGCGGCATTGATTGACGGCCCTACCGACGAAAGATCTCCAGTGAGGGGGAAAATGCCGCCGAGCCTGAGCTGGAACGACGGTGTGGCGGACTTCGACGATGCCTCACGTGTGGAAGCCGAAGCTCCCGTAGCTACGGCCACGAGCACGAGCAATGCAACGGCGGGGATTACAAGCCGGCGGCCTCCACGCATAACGCCTCCTTCACACTCCGGGTGGTTGGACGAACCTCTTGCTCTGGAGAACACTTCCGAACTGGGAAGGTTGGCTGCCCGCCCCCGTCGCCGGACCGCCCCTCTCATTTCTTCTCCGGAGGATCGAGTCTGACAGCCACCCCACCGGGAGTCAACCTGGTACAAACGCAAGCCCCGATCGGTCGTGAATAGGCTCAGGTGAGCCCAATCAGACGACCTAGGACCGGTCTCGTCGGGAAGGCCTAGATGCTCGCTCGTGACGCTGTTCGATGCGTTCCCGCCGCCGACCGTCAGCACGGTTCCTGCGGGGCACTCGGCAAGCGCGGAGGTTCACAGCGTCCTTAGACCGTCACGATGAGCTGAAGACCGTCACGATGAGCTGAGTTGCGAAGAACGAGCAGGTCGTGCCTGGCGTCGCCTTGTAGTTCGCGAAGATGATGTTGATTCCCGGGTTGAGCGTGACTGCGTAGGTGGCGCTTCCGACCGCGACCTTGCCCGAGGTGAGGCCGCTGAGCCCCCAGGCTTGGTTGTCCGACGGGTCGGTGGGTGTAGCTCCGTTGATGGAGAAGGCCGTCAGGCAGCCTCCACCCGTGACACTCGACGTGAAGTTCGAGCTGACCGTGATGGTCACGGTCGTCGCGCTGCTGACCGAGAACTGGATCCCGTTCGTTCCTCCCGCCCCGGCGGGGTCCTTGATGTAGGTCGACGAGGTTTCTGTGAACGGGGCGGACGCCGTGGCGGTCATGATGGTGCTCCCGGGTCCTGCCGGACCTGTTGCGCCGGTCGGTCCCGTGCCTCCCGGCGGTCCCTGCGCCCCGGCTGCCCCCGCCGGACCTTGCGGGCCTACCACGCCTGGCGCACCTGTCGCACCGGCTGGCCCCTTGGCCCCCGTCTCGCCCTTTGCACCCGCATGCCCTTGGCTTCCGTGAGGACCTGCGGCGCCTTCCGGCCCCTTCGGGCCTTCGGGTCCGGTCGCACCCTGCGGCCCGATCGGCCCCTTGATGCTCCACGAGAGCCTCTTTGCGCCCTTCACGCAGTGGAACATGTTCAGGTCACCTGAGGTGGCTGCGTTGCCCTGCGTGACCGGTTCGATGCAGGCCGTGATGACGCCGTTGTGGACGCCCGGCTTTGCGAGGATGCTGGCCCCAGCGATTCCGGCGACCACGGCGAACAAGACAACTACAGCGGCCGCCATCAGCTTCGTCGACGGTGACTTCATCATCTGGTAGAGCTCCTTCCCTAGCGTTTCATGGAGCGGATGGTTCCGCTCCTCGGCCCTGCCTCAACGACGCGCCTCGAGAGTTTGCTCGGGCCAAACGCTCAGGGCGGTCAGCGGCTTCTGATGCACCGGGACGCATCCCCCGGTCCAATCCTCCCGCCGCAGCCTCGCTTTCCTGTCGGCGGGATCATCGCACCCCGCCGCTTTGGCGCCGAGGGTCACGGAACGGTGCGCGGTTTTCCGCTCGAGGAAGCAATGGGGGAGGCCCACTCTGACGAGCCTCCCCCGTGATTGCTTCCTCCCGGGTTTGCCCTAGCCGAGTTTGGCGCACTCGCCGAAGGCGTGGCCGCCGACGACGTTGGGGAGCCCTCCGCTGTCGCCGACCTGCGCAGCGGGAGTGTTGCCGACACAGATCAGATTGCCGGTGATGGTGTTCGTCACCACCTCGGTCGAGTCCGTGTCCGGCCCCGGCGCGAAGCCCGTGCAGTGATTCGCCGGGTTCGGGTCCATGTCATCGCATCCCACCGGCGTCTCGTGCACAACACTCGCGTTGTTGGACACCAGCACGTTCCCACCGACCGTATCGCGGATCGCACCGATCCAGCCGCCCTGCCAGCCATTCATGATCAGGTTCCCGTCGATCGTGTCGTCCTTGGTCGGGAAGTTCAAGAACTGGCTCGTCCCCGGACCACCACCGTTCGAGACGACGCTGCCGTGAACCGTGATCCCACTGAGATACAGATCCAAAGGACGGTCGGCCACGATATTCCCGTTCACCACCGTATTCGTCTTGATCCCTGGCGGACCGTAGTTCCCCAAACCAAGCACCGCTCCGTTCTGCACCTGCACGTCCCCGTTGATGACCACATGGGCCGTCATGAACGGGACACCGGAGGCGTGGCTGTTCAGCACCCCACCAGCAGCCACGACCAGGCCACCATTGATCGTCACGTCGCCGTTGAAGCGACAGACGCCACTGACGGTCACCCGACCATAGGTGCCCGCCACGATGTCCTGCGGCACAGCCGCCGTCCCCCCCGAACAACTCAACGGACCAGGCTTACCGGCTACCAACCCAACGCACTCGCCGAAGGCGTGGCCGCCGACGACGTTGGGGAGCCCTCCGCTGTCGCCGACCTGCGCAGCGGGAGTGTTGCCGACACAGATCAGATTGCCGGTGATGGTGTTCGTCACCACCTCGGTCGAGTCCGTGTCCGGCCCCGGCGCGAAGCCCGTGCAGTGATTCGCCGGGTTCGGGTCCATGTCATCGCATCCCACCGGCGTCTCGTGCACAACACTCGCGTTGTTGGACACCAGCACGTTCCCACCGACCGTATCGCGGATCGCACCGATCCAGCCGCCCTGCCAGCCATTCATGATCAGGTTCCCGTCGATCGTGTCGTCCTTGGTCGGGAAGTTCAAGAACTGGCTCGTCCCCGGACCACCACCGTTCGAGACGACGCTGCCGTGAACCGTGATCCCACTGAGATACAGATCCAAAGGACGGTCGGCCACGATATTCCCGTTCACCACCGTATTCGTCTTGATCCCTGGCGGACCGTAGTTCCCCAAACCAAGCACCGCTCCGTTCTGCACCTGCACGTCCCCGTTGATGACCACATGGGCCGTCATGAACGGGACACCGGAGGCGTGGCTGTTCAGCACCCCACCAGCAGCCACGACCAGGCCACCATTGATCGTCACGTCGCCGTTGAAGCGACAGACGCCACTGACGGTCACCCGACCATAGGTGCCCGCCACGATGTCCTGCGGCACAGCCGCCGTCCCCCCGAACAACTCAACGGACCAGGCTTACCAGCCAGCGCCGTCGGTCCCCCGATGACGAGAAGCGCCGCGATGACGGCGCAACAAAGCAAAAAGACTCTAGTCACAACCCCTCCCCTTTGAATAGAGGTCCAGAAGCGGCAGCTCGCAAAGATGCACTTCGCGATTTACCCCTCCCAACAGAAACGGCCCCACCCCCGAAGCCACGAACCGGAACCTACACGAGCAGCGATCTTCAAGTCCGTCTCTCTTCCCGCAGATCGAGCTCCGCGGGGCGCGGGTTCGAGTCCCGTCGGTTCCGCTCCTGATGACGCCTCTCGGCAACGGTTGACTCCGTCGCAGGACGTTGCTTCGACGAGACACGCGTCTCGACGTGTGAGCCCGAACGGATTGGAGTTCGCCGCCGGTGCTTTTCGCCGGACTTGGCGCGCTCATCGAACCCGAGGTCGATCGCCGCGAGAAGATCTTCTCCTGGCTCGGCACGCTCTGGCGGGGCCCGTTCCACTTCACGACCCCGCTGCTGTTCGCGGTCGGATTCATCGCCACCTTCACGATCGGCGGCCTCTCCGGCGTCTACCTCGCCTCCGTCCCGATCGACATCCAGGCGACCGATACCTACTTCATCGTCGCCCACATCCACTACGTCCTCTACGGCGGCTCCGTGATGACGATCTTCGCCGGGATCTACTACTGGTACCCGAAGATCACCGGCCGGCTCTACAACGAACGGCTCGGCGTCCTCCACTTCTGGCTCACCTTCATCGGCTTCAACCTCACCTTCTTCCCGATGCACTACCTCGGAATCCAAGGGATGCCGCGGCGAGTCGCAGACTACGCAGGCCGTTTCGCCGACCTCAACCTCTTCATCTCGATCAGCTCGTTCGCGCTCGGAGCCTCGACCGTCGTCTTCCTCTACAACATGATCTGGTCCTGGAAACACGGCCCCAAAGCCGACGCGAACCCCTGGCACGCCACGACGCTCGAGTGGCAGGTCAGCTCCCCACCACCGATCTTCAACTTCGACGAGATCCCCCAGGTCGTCGGCGGCCCCTACGAATACGGCGTCCCCGGCGCCCGCCACGCCCTCCTCGACCGACCCACCGTTGCAACCGTCAGCTGACGAGCGGCCGGAGTCAGGCCCCAGGACATCATGGTCGTCCCGGAACCAGCAGACCGGGCCTACGTCGCCCGCGTCAGGCGCGAGATCGCCGAAGCACGCCGAGGCAGCGCCGAACTGATCGCCGCCACGACCACACCACCCGATCCGCGGGCCGAGAGAGACCGGAACTAGTCTTGATCCATGGCCGAGGTCACCCGCTACGAGGTTCGTTTCCCCAACGGCGACCGCGAGACCGCGGATTCTCTCTGGGGAGCCCACCACCTCATCGCCCGCCGCGCCGCGTTCGACACCGATCCACTACGCCCGACGAACGTGCTGCCCGCCAGGATCTTCAAGCTCGGCCCACAGTACTTCGGAGGCTCGGTATTCGCCGAGGAAATCCTCGGCGTGAGCGACCTCTCTCCCACGCCCCCGGGGGAGGCCCCACCGTGACAGCCGGTGCCGGAGGTGGACGCTAGATGGTGCTCTTCCCGATCGCTTTGCTCCGGGTCGCGATCGTGCTCGTCTACGCGATCCGACGCAGCGGCCAGGAACCGATCGATCCCCCCGAGCCCGGCCCCGGACCGCCGCTACGGCCGCCCCGGCAACCCGCCGACAGGCCCCGGAAACCGGCGCTCCGTCGCTCGCATCGATCCCCGCCTCTCGAACGCTGCGAGCGTGTCTCGCGGTCGAGCGCCGGATCGGCGATCGCTCCATCGCCTTGCCGGTCGACGGGAGCTCTCGTGGGCTCTCGCGCCGCGCGAGCCAGCCTCTCTCGCGTTCGGCCTCCTCGGCAGGTCGAGCACCTCCGTTGTTGTCAGCGCTGGCGAGATCGCGAGGCTAGCGCGACCACAACGCGACCACACGCCCTCTCAGCGTTCTCTCTCTAGACGACGAAAGCCCCGGATTAGCAGGGCTTTCGTGAGATGGGCGGTACTGGGCTCGAACCACTGACCCCCAGCTTGTCGAATCGGCGCAGGCGTTCGCGTAAGTTCGCCCCTGTTCGCCTACACGGCTTCGTTGAGCGGAATCACCTCTTCGAGCGAACGCCTGAGCGAACCCGAACGAACATCGAACCTTGCCATTCTTGCCAGGTCTCTTTGAGAGCCCGTTGTCACGCGTCCGCGGCGGCAGCTTTGAGTTGTTCGCGGATCGCGGCGAGTCGTGGCGGCCCGGTGAGGGTATTGAGGAAGGCATGGGCGCGTCGACGGCTTCCTTGGATCGAGAGGTCGCCGGCTTGTTCGATTTCGGAGGCGTGAGCGCCGAGGATCAGTGCCCTCATTCCGGGGCGGTTCAGCTCGATCGTGGTGTCCGGCTCGCTGTGTGGGGCGGCATGGATCTGCCCTGCAACGACCTCGACTCGGACGGTTTCCTCTCCCACGCGAACCTCGTACTCGCCGCTTGCCTGACGCGGATACGGCGCGCCACCGAGGAGAAGCGAGGTGAGCGGGACTCGCGTCGGGATCTCGGCCGGGTCGGCGGGAAGCCTGAGCCGGTCGGCTCCCCACTGGCCGAGTTCGCGGAGTACCGGCCCGAGTGCCTGACCGGACTCGGTTAGTTCGTACCGCCGGGCGCGCCCTTCGCCGACCTGTCTGACGATGCCCTCCTCCTGAAGGGTCCGCAGCCGCGTCGCGAGGATGTCGGTTGGGATGCCGCCGAGCCCCTTGAGCAACTCGGAGTAGCGGCGCGGACCGAGGAACAGGTCGCGGACGATGAGGAGCGCCCAGCGCTCCCCGACGACGTTGAGCGCCGCCCCCACGGGACAGAAGGTTTGGTAGCCGACCGGAGCAGCCATGCCCGCAGTATACCGAACTTGACTTGGATAGTCCAAGCGTGCTATTACTTGGATCTTCCAAGTGCAGGGAGGGAGAGATGTTCGACGCGTTCGCGTCATTCGTGTATCGGAACCGGGGCCGAGTGCTGCTCGTCGCCCTGGTCGGCATCGCCGTAGCCGGCGTCTTCGGGCTGGGCGTCGCCAATCGACTCAGCCCGTATGGAGACACCGACCCTTCGACCCAGTCGGTTCAGGCGACGAATCGCTTCGAGGCCGCGAGCGGGCGGCAGATCGACCCCGGCGTCGTCGCGCTCGTGACCGTCGGCGATGTCCACGGCGCGACGGCCGAGCGCCGCGTGCGGGAGGTCGAGGCGGAGCTCCGCTCGAGTCGCGACGTCGCGGCGGTCTCGAGCTACTACGACAGCCGCGACCCGGCGATGGTCTCCCGCGACGGACGGGCGACCTATGTCGTCGCCTACTTCCAGCCGAAGTCGGACCTGAGAATCCAAGACGACGCGAAGCGCCTGGAGAGCGAATTCGCCGGTCAGCGTGACGTCGAGCTCGGCGGCGGCGCGATCGCGGGCGCGCAGGTCAACGCCCAGGTCGGCAACGATCTGGCACGGGCCGAGCTGTTCGCGTTCCCGATCATCTTCCTGCTCTCGCTGCTGTTCTTCCGCTCGCTCGTTGCCTCGCTGCTGCCGCCGCTACTCGGCGGCCTCGCGATCCTCCTCACGTTCTTCGCCCTGCGTGTCGTCTCGAGCTTCACGGACCTCTCCGTGTTCGCCCAAAGCATCGTGACCGGCCTCGGGCTCGGCCTCGCAATCGACTACAGCCTGTTCATGGTCTCCCGCTATCGCGAAGAGGCCGCTCGCACTGGGTTCGGGGTCGACGCTCTTTGCCGGACGGTCGCTACCTCGGGCCGGACGATCGCATTCAGCTCGGTGACGGTCGCGGCGGCGCTCGCCTCACTGACCGTCTTCCCGCAGAACTTCCTCTTCTCGATGGGGCTCGCGGGCGCCATCGTCGCGCTCGTCGCCGCCACGCTCGCGCTCGTCGTGCTGCCAGCGATGCTCGCGCTGCTCGGACCGCGCATCAACGCCCTCGCGCCCAAGTGGCTCCAGCGCGCCGCCGACCGTGACGCGCAACCCGCCGAAACCGGCTTCTGGTACCGGCTATCACGGTTCGTGATCGCGCGCCCAGGCAGGATCGCACTGCTCACCACCGTCGGACTGATTGCGCTGGGACTGCCGTTCGCGTCGATCAAGTTCCTCCCGGCTAACGCCGGCGAACTCCCCGGCAGCGCGAGCGCGTATCGCGTCGACGCGGCACTGCGAAGCGAATTCCCCCCCGGGCGCACCGCGCCGCTCGAAGTCGTCGTCGGCGCCCCGGCCGCCTCACGCCAGGCGACCGCCCTCGCTGCACGCATCCGCGCCCTCCCCGACGTGTCCGCTGTCGGCCCTGCCCAGCCCGCCGGGCACCGGCTCTCGCTCATCGACGTCGCGCCGGCCACGGCGACCTACAGCGCAGCCAGCCGGCAGCTCGTGCACGACATCCGCGCTGTCCGAACGCCGTTCTACCTCGGCGTCGCAGGCGATAGCGCCGGATACGTCGACCTCGAACACAGCCTCCGGGCCCACCTCCCCCTCGTTATCGCGCTCGTTATCGCCTCAACCCTCGCCCTCCTCTTCCTGATGACCGGCTCGGTTGTGCTCGGAGTGAAGGCAGTGCTGATGAACACGCTCAGCCTCAGCGCCGTGTTCGGAATCCTCGTCCTGATCTTCCAGCACGGCAACCTGCAGGGCCTGCTCTCCTACCGGAGCACCGGGGCCCTCGACGCGACCCAACCCATCCTGCTCTTCGCGATCGCCTTCGGGCTCGCCACCGACTACGGCGTCTTCCTGATCTCGCGAATCAAAGAAGCGCACGACAGCGGCGTACCCGACAACCAAGCCATCGCGACCGGGATCGAGCGCACCGGACGGATCGTGACCGCGGCCGCCCTGCTCTTCTCCGTCGCGATCGGCGCGTTCGTGACCTCGAAGCTGATCTTCATCAAGGAACTCGGCCTCGGCATCGCGCTCGCGGTACTCATCGACGCATTCGTGATCCGCGCGCTCCTCGTGCCCTCGCTGATGGCACTGCTCGGCAAGTGGAACTGGTGGGCGCCTAGCCCCCTCAAGCGACTCTACGAGCGCTCGTCGAGTCCCGCGCCTGAGCCCGCTGTACGAACGACAAATGAGCGCCGACGAAGCATCCGAGCGCCTCGTGACGCGGCCGGCGCCGAGAGCGCCCCCATCCCATCCATGGAGGAAGGCCGAGCCTAACCGCCCCTCGATCCGAGCGAACCACCGATTCACCCAACACCACAACGTGCCTGGAGGCATCCGATGAACCACGTCCAAACTCAACCCCAGACAGAACCCTTGAGCGCCACGGCCGGCATCGAGGCGCAATACGGCCGCAGCGATCTACGCGCACGAATCGCCGGGGTGCTCCAGGCGAATGGCAAAGACCTCGAACATCTCTCGATCGACGACCTCGGCGCAATCGACGAGTTCCATCTGCGCGGCCGCGCAGCAACCACGGACCTCGCCAACCTCGCCGCCATCCAGGCCGCTGATCACATCCTGGACCTCGGAGCGGGACTCGGCGGCCCCGCCCGATGGCTCGCACAGAACTACGACTGCCACGTGACCACCGTCGATCTGACCGCCGACTACTGCGAAACAGCCGAATGGCTCAACAGCGCAACGGGACTCGACGACCGCATCACCGTCGTGCACGCCAACGCACTCAACCTCCCGTTCGCCTCGGACTCGTTCGACGTCGTCTGGAGCCAGCACGCGCAGATGAACATCGCCGACAAGAGACGCCTCTACAACGAGGCCCGCCGAGTCCTGAAAGACGGCGGCCGCCTCGCGATGTGGGACATCATTGCCGGACCGCGGCAACCGATCCACTTCCCCGTCCCGTGGGCCGACGCACCCGACATCAGCTTCCTCGCCCAAAGCGATGAGCTCCGCAAAATCCTCGAGGAGTCTGGATTCGGCATAACAATCTGGAACGACCTGACCAGCCAGACCATCGAAACGCTCCACGCACAGATGGCCGGGCCCAGAGCTCCAACTGCTCTTCAGACGTACGTGCCGAACTTCCCGGAGAAAGCGGCCAACCTGCTCCTCAACCTCGAAGAACAACGACTACGCATGCTCCAAGCCGTTCTCACAGACGAGTAGTCCAACGATGATTCAGCCAGGCATCCCCACAGTCGAAGACGTAGATGTCGCGCGGGAGCACTGAAAACCGCTGCGGCGACCGACCCCCTCAAAGCAACGCCCCGGCATCCCGACTCTCATCGGGCTGACTCCCAAAGCGGCTTTCCTCGATCGAACGCCTGAGCGAACGCGAACGAACGCTGAACCTTGCCATTCTTGCCACGCCGCGATCTCACCTCAGAAGACATCTAAGCGCGCGTCCGGCCTCGAGATGTAGCGGAGTAATCGGTCGCGCGGAAGCAGCCGTGGACGTGGTCGTTGACGACGCCGACGTTCTGCATGAACGCGTACACGCTGGTAGGGCCGACGAAGCGGTAGCCCTGCGACTTCAACTGCTTTGCGAAAGTCGCCGCTTGCGGGGTCGATGCAGGAAGGTCGGCGATCGACCGTGGGGACCGCTTGCGGCGGACGGCGTGTGACTTCGCGAGTTCCCCCAGGCTCGGCGACGCGGTCGACATTGCTCGGGCATTGTCAATGGTCGCCTGGATCTTTGAGCGGTTGCGGATGATCGAGGGGTCCTCGACCAGCCGGTCGACATCCCGCCCGGTCATGGCCGCGACCTCGGCGACGTCGAAGCCGTGGAATGCCGCGCGGAACGCGTCTCGCTTCCTGAACACGGTTGCCCAGCTCAGCCCGACCTCGAACACACCGAGGGTGAGGGCCTCGAACAGCGCCGACTCGTCGTAGGTGCGGGCACCCCACACTTCATCGTGGTATTTGGCGGTGGCCGGGTCGTCTGCGCGGATCCAGCCGCAGCGCGGCTTGCCGTCGTGCCCGATGATGACGTCACTGGTCATGTCGCTGCTCAGCCGGCACGGAGACTGAACGACACCGGCGTTCGCGGCATCACACGTTCACGCCATCTCGTAGTCGCGTGCGAGTCGTGCGAGCGCCACCCGGGAGTTGAGCCCGAGCTTCGAGAACACGTGGCGGAGATGGCTGTTCACGGTATGTGGCGAGACGAAGAGGCGGTCGGCGACCTCCCTGTTGGTGAGCCCTTCGGCGACGAGCCTTGCGACGGCGAGTTCCGCCGACGTCAACGCTGCCCAGCCGTTCGTTTCTGGCTCGGCGCTGACGAGGCGGCGTCGGACGCCGAGCTCGCGTAGGCGGCTGCGGACGCGGCGGGCGTCCCAAGTCGCTCCCAGTTCTGTGTAGAGCGCGAGGGCACGGCCGAGAGCGTCGACGGCGGACTCGCGATTGGTCGTGGTGAGCTCGGCGCCGAGGTCTTCGAGTGCCGCCGCCAGTTCGAGCGGGCGCAGTGCATGCTCGAAGAGATCGACCGCGACCCGGAGGTCCGCCTCGTTCCGCTCTAGCAGTCCGCGGACATGAGCTGCCGTTGCCGCGACCGAGAGGATGCCGGGGTTCAGCTCCGATCGCCGGGCGCTGTTGAAGAGCGCGAGCTGCACGAGCTCGTCGTCTTGTGTTGCAAGCGCGATCCGGAGGAGCATCACTTCGTCGGCGACGTCGAATGGGAAGCGGGGCAGGATCGCTCGCCCCTCCGGTTCGGTCGGTGCGCGTATCCAGTCGCGCGCTGCTTCGGCATCCCCTTCGGCCATCGCGAAGAGTGCAAGCAGCCAGCGTGCGTGGCGCCGCACTGCGGGTGTGCCTTGCTCGAGCATGACGTGCGCAATGTCGCCGAGGCGGCGGGCCTGCCGGGTGTCACCGGTGTGGGTCGCGAGTCGCCCGAGCGCGACGATGCCGGCGGCCTCGAGTACCGACGCCGCCCGCGTTCCGTCCTCGAGGGCGAAGCGACCTTCGAGCAGGGCTGCCGCCTCGGAGACTCGTCCGGTTCGCAGCAGCATGCGGCCGTGCCAGGTTTCGAACATCTGGTATGCCCAGCCCTGATGGTCGCGCTGGGCGGCAGCGAGGCCGTCGGCGGCGATTGCGATCGCCTCGTCGTGTCGGTCACCGACGCTCAGGAGCTCGCCGTGCCACATGTGCGCGAGCCGCAGGCGTTGGTCATCGCCCGCGAAGATGCCATCGCGATAAGCCTCGGTGATCAGCTCGTGAGCCGGCCCGAAGTGGTCGTCGGTGTATTCGAGCGCGCTCTCGGCGACACGGAGCGTGAATGCCGCTCGAGCGTCTCCGGCGGACTCGACGGAGGCACGGGCTTCCTCGAGCACCTCTCGGGACTCCTCGAGGCGACCTGCGGTGACGAGGTTGTGGAAGAGACAGGCGAGGTGGCGGGCTCGCAGGGCCGCGGGGAGGTCAGGGAGGCTCAGGGCGAGACGTCCCGCCCCGATTCTGATCTCCGGGGAGATCGCGAACATGCCGGCGATACTGAGGCGGACTTCTGCCTCCTGGAGGGTGGGAAGGGTCTCCCGGAGGGCGCGGTCGGCGAACGCGATCGCTTGCTCGCTTTCGCCCGCGATGTGCAACGAAATCGCCGTCGTGCCTACGATCTCCCCGCGCCGGGGATCGTGCGCCGGCGCGATCTCGAGCGCGCGCCGGCCGAAGTGTGCGGCTGCGTCGGGGTCGGTCGTGGCCAGTGCCTTTGCGGCCTCGAGCAGCGTTGCGATCGCGACTTCGTCACCGACCTCGGCACTTGCGGCGAGTTGCATCGCGACTTCGACCGGCAGGGCGCCGGCTTCGAGCAGGACGACCGCAGCCTGACGGTCGAGGGCGCGGCGGGCGGTCATGGGCACGCTGGCGCGTACGGCCTCGCGTGTGAGGTCGTGCCAGAACGCGAGCTTCTCGTCGCGCTCGACGAGCAGGTTTGCCTCGAGCAGCTCGCCGACCGGCGCGAGTAGGTCCGAGGCTGGCCGTCCGAGGGTCCGCGCCAGCTCGTCGAAGCTGAATGTTCGCCCGAGTGAAGCGGCGACGGTGACGGCGTCGCTTGCTTCGTCGGAGAGCCGTCCGAGCCGCTCCCGCATCTTTGCCTGTACTCGACGCGGCATTCCGCCGTCGACCAGAACGGCGCGGCCGTCGACCAGGTGGATTCGCTCCTCTTCCTGCAGTCCGAGGAGCGTCTCGACGACAAGGAACGGACTTCCGCCGGCTTTCGCGAGTTGCTTCAGGATCGACTGATCGGGGTGAGCAGCGAGCACGTCCGCGGCTACCTGTGCGACCGCGGCATCATCGAGTGGGCCGAGCGTGATCGGACGCGCGCCTTCCTGCTTCAACTGTTCGAGCGCGTGCACGAGTGGTGTCGCCTCGCGTGGCGGGCGAAGCGCGATCACCCAGGCAATCGGCAATCCCATCAGTCGCATCGGCAGGGTGCGAAACGCCGCGATCGTTCCACTGTCTGCCCAGTGGGCGTCGTCGATCGAGATCAGGAGCGGCGCCTCGAGGGCTGCCCGTTCGAGCAGCTGCTGCAGGTCTCGTAATAACCAGAACCGTTGCTCGGGCCCTGCGTGAAGAGTGCTGAGCTCGTCGGGGTCGAGCAGCGGTTCGGTTCCGTCGAAGAGGGCCGCCAGGAGCGCCGCAAGCTCGACAATCTTCTCGCTCGGATCGGCTGCGCCGCGCCCGACTCTGATGCCGAGACTGCGAGCGATCGCCGCGACCTCGGCGAGCAGGCGGCTCTTGCCCATGCCCGCGGCCCCTTCGACGACCACTACCGCTTCGGCGCCCCCGTCGGCGATGGGTTCGAGCTCGGCCCGAATCAGCGCGAGCTCCGCGCCGCGTCCGTACAACTCCCGCGCGGGACTCTTCGGCATGCTCCTCCCACGCGAGCATATCCGAGTCGCATTGCGCGCTTTTCAAACCGCACGACTGTGTGATGCGCTCGCGGCTCGAGCTGACCACACTTCCCGCCTTCACAAACCTGATGAAGGAGTGGACGAAAGATGAACGGACGGCCGAATATCGTTCTTGTCCATGGCGCCTGGGCCGACGGGTCGAGCTGGAGTAGCGTCATCGAGCGCCTTCAAGCAGATGGCTTCCAGGTGCGAGCGCCGCAGTTCCCGCTCAGCTCGCTCGCCGACGACGTCGCGCGGCTGCGCCAGGTGCTCGAGTTCCAGGACGGCCCGACGATCGTCGCCGGACACTCCTACGGCGGGCAGATCATCACGGCGCTCGGAACGGATGCGCCGAACGTCGTCGGGCTCGTCTACATCGCCGCATTTGCACTCGACGAAGGCGAGTCGCTCGGAGCGCTGCTCTCGCAAGGCCCGGTGACACCCGCGCTCGCCCATCTCTTCACGGACTCGCGCGGCTACGGCTGGCTCTCCGAGGACGACTTCGTCGACCACTTCGCCGGCGACGTCGAGCCGACGCGGGCACGCGTCCTCTACGCGGTCCAGCAGTCACTAGCTTCGTCCGCGTTCACCGACGTCATGGGCACGCCGGCGTGGAAGTCGCTGCCCTCGTGGTACCTCGTCGCACAGAACGACGAAGCGATCCCGCCGGATGCCGAGCGTCAATTCGCGACGCGAATGGGCGCGACCACGACCGAGATCCCCTCGAGTCACGTGGCAATGGTCTCCCACCCAGCAGACGTCGCCGACCTCGTCGAGAAGGCAGCCGAAAGCGTTGGCGCAGCCGTTCGATGACGGTCGAAGCGTCGTTCACATACGTCGACGTTCAGGCGCAGCGAGTCGCGGCCGACAACGCGATCGAGTACGCGTACAGAGACCTAGGAGCGAGCGACGCACCGCTTGTTTTGCTCCAGCACTTCCGCGGCAATCTCGACAATTGGGACCCCGCGCTCATCGATGCGCTGGCGGGTGACCGCCGTGTGATCACCTTCGACAACACCGGCGTCGGCGCGACCACCGGCAGGACGCCGAACACGATCGAGGCGATGGCCCACGATGCCATCGCCTTCCTCGAGGCGATCGAACTCGAGGAGGTGGATCTGCTCGGCTTCTCGATCGGCAGCTTCGTCGCGCAGGAGATCGCGCTCATCCGCCCCGATCTCCTGCGCCGCATCGTGCTCGCGTCCTCGGCGCCGCAAGGCGCGGCCGGGATGCACGGCTGGGCGCCCGAGGTCATCGGGGCAATCGGTGCGCCGGAAACGAACCCGCAGGGATACCTCGATGTGTTCTTCGCGCCCACGGACACGAGCCGCGACACGGGCAGGCAAGCAGCCGGACGCATCTTCGGGCGCACAGCCAACCGCGACGAGCCGACGACCTGGCAGACCCGGGTGGCGCAGTACGACGCAGTCTGCGCGTGGGGGATCCCGAATCACGCTCTACTGCAGCGAGTCGCCGCGATCGAGCTGCCCGTGTTCGTCGCCAACGGCGACAGCGACCCAATGATCCTTCCCCACTACTCGCACCTGCTCGCCGGGCTGCTCCCGAACGCGCAGGTCACGATCTACCCGGACTCGGCGCACGGCTTCCTCTTCCAGCACTACGCCGAGTTCGCAGCCGACGTCCACGCCTTCCTCGAGGAGCGCAACTGATGCCGATGATCGACGTGTACGCCGCGGCGGGAACCTTTCCCGATCCGCACACGTTTGCCCAGGATCTCGCCGCGGCGGTCATGCGCTGGGAACAGGTTCCCGAGCTCCCCCTGTTCGCCAACAACACCGCCGCATTCATCCACGACATGGACGCCGGTGCGATCTCCAACGTCACAGGAGACAGCAACTACGTGCGAGTCCAGGTACTCACTCCGATCGGCGTCCTGGATCGGGAGAAGCAGCTCGGAGTCGTCAAAGAGCTGACCGGGATCGTTGCCGAGGCGGCCGGAGATCCGAGCATGGCCGAACGCACCTGGGTGCTCCTTACAGAGTCGCCCGAAGGTGGCTGGGGGATCGCCGGCCACGCGAACACAAACGGGGACATCGCCGCGCTCGCACGAGCGGCGCTTGCCGGTGACGAGCCGTCGGTCGCCGGCTGACGCAGACAATTCAAACGACCTGAGAGGAAGAAGGCCAGATGAGCGCTGGGGCGGGATCGCCGATCACGACGTACTTCAGGGTCTGCGACGGTGTGCGTGTTCGGTTCGCGGACACCGGCGCGGACTCGGATACCACCCTGCTGCTCGTCGCGCCCTGGCCCGAGAGCGTGTGGGCCTTCCGTCGCATCTGGCATCAACTCACGCCGCTCGGCCGGATCGTCGCGGTTGAGCTACCCGGATTCGGCCACTCCGACCAGTCACGCCCAGAGCTCATCGCCCCGGATGCCGCCGGCGAGTTCCTCGCGCGCCTGATCGACGAGTGGGGCCTCGGGTCTCCGCACGTTGTCGGCCCCGACGTCGGCACAGCCGCCGCGCTGTTCCTGGCTGCCAGGACGCCAGAGCGCGTGACCAGTCTGACCGTCGGCGGCGGAGCAGTCCGCTTTCCGATCGATGCGGGCGGCGCCCTCAAGGACGTCATCGAGGCGCCCAGCCTGGACGTCGTGCGTGCTCTCGATGCGAGAACCAACATCGGCTACGCGGTCGAGGCAGGCGCGGCGAGCGACACGGAGCCCGAAGTCCACGAGGATTACGTCAGCGCCTACGACCTCGGCCGTTTCGCCGAGTCAGCGCGGTTTGTCCGGCACTACCCGGAACAAAACCCGGTCCTGCGCGAGCTGCTGCCAACAATCACCACGCCAACCCAGATCGTCGCCGGCCAAAACGACGAGCTCGTTCCCTGGTCGAACAACGAGTACCTCCACGAGCTTGTGCCGGGCAGCGAGATTCACGCCCTCGACGCCGGGCACTTCGCCTGGGAGCAAGCCGCGGACGAATACGGCCGCCTGGTTGCGGACTGGGTCGACGGCGGGTACCTGCGCCCGAACGGCGTTGACGTGGGCTGATCCTCGATCGGAACGCTCAGCCGTCCCGTTTGCCGGACGTGCGTTACTACTTGGCCCGAGTTCAACGCCAGCGACCACCAATCAGCACCCTGGCGCTTGCTGCCGAGCCGACGCGTTAGCCTCCTGTCGTGAGCGAGCAGCTTGACGATCGTGGGCATGCGGTCAGGCCGCTCGAGTTGTTCTTCGATCTCGTGTTCGTGTTTGGGTTCACGCAGGTCACCACGGTTCTCTCGCGGAATCCGACCTGGAGCGGCCTCGGGCACGGGCTCCTGATTCTCACGACCCTCTGGTGGGCCTGGACCGCGTACGCCTGGTTGACCAACACCGTCGATCCCGATGTCGGCGCCGTCTGGGGGGCGATGCTGGTTGCGATGGGGGCGATGTTCGTTGCGGCGCTGGCCGTTCCCGATGCATTCGGTCGTCACGGCGTCGTCTTCGGGGTCGCATTCTTGATCGTCAACGTCATGCACGTAGCGCTCTATGCGCTCGTGTCACGCGGCGACCGGGATCTTTTGGGGGCGGTCTTCCGGTACGCACCCGGGGCTCTCTCCGGGGCGATGCTGATTCTGGTGGCGGGATTCGTTCACGGCGGGCTCAAGCCGGTCCTCTGGCTGGCCGCTCTCGTCATCGGGCTCTTCGGGCCGCTCCTCGGCGGAATGAGTGGCTGGACTATCCAGCCTGCGCACTTCGTCGAGCGTCACGGCCTGATTGTGATCATCGCCATCGGCGAGTCTCTGATCGCGATCGGCCTCGGGGAGCGGCTCAGCGGACTCAGCACCGGCGTGATCGTCGCCGCGCTGCTCGGGTTCGTGGTCGCGACGTCATTTTGGCTCGCCTACTTTGACTTCTTACCGATCCGCGTCGAGCGGATGCTCGCCGACCGAAGCGGCACGGAACGCACCGCCCTCGCCCGCGACATCTACACCTACCTGCATCTGCCGATGGTGGCCGGCATCGTGCTCTTCGCTTTCGCGATGAAGTCGACACTCGCCCACGTCGACAAGGAGCTCGGCACGATCCCGGCGCTCGGCCTCTGCGTCGGCCCCGCGCTCTACCTGTTCGCCTTCGTCGCGATCCGCATACGGGTATCGCACACGCTCGGGCGCGGCCGCCTAATCGTCGCGATCGCCTGCGCCCTGCTGTTCCCCGTCGCCCTCGTCGTGTCCGCGCTGGTCGCGCTCACCCTCGTGACCGCCGTCTGGGTCGGACTCCACACCTACGAGCTCATCTGGTGGCGCGAGGCACGCGCAAAGACACGTGCACAGCATCTGCCAGCCCGCTGACCTCAGCGTCGCGGCTGAACGTCAACGAGCACGGACTTGGCAGGGCCCGCCCGCCCCTGAGGAACTCATTCGCGCCGTGGGCGGAGAAATACGTCCTGATCCTGAGACGTTTGAGTAGTCAAGTAAATGCGACGAGGAGGAGTGAGTACGTCATGTCTACGCTCGAATTCGGTCTCGACACCTTCCTGCCCATCACGGTCGACCAGTCCGGCCGTTCGGTCAGCGGCGACGAGGCGATCCGCAACGCCGTCGAAGAGGCCGTGCTGGCGGAGGCGGTCGGAATCGACTCCTTCAACATTGGCGAGCACTATCGCACCGAATTCATGGACTCGGCGGCCCCGGTCGTGCTCGCCGCGATCGCCGGCCGCACCGAGCGGATCCGGCTCGGCACCGCAGTCACGGTGCTGAGCACGCAGGACCCGGTGCGCCTCTACACCGACTTCGCCACCCTCGACGCCGTCTCGAACGGCCGAGCGCAGCTCATCGTCGGCCGCGGCTCGCTGACCGAGTCGTTTCCGCTCTTCGGCTTCGACCTGGCGGACTACGAGCAGCTGTTCGAGGAGAAGCTCGACCTGCTGGTGCGCCTGTTGCGCGAGCAGCCCGTGACCTGGTCGGGGCAGTTCCGGTCGGCGCTCGAGAACCAGTTCGTGAGCCCGCCGATCCCCGCGGGACACATCCCGACGTGGGTCGGCGTCGGCGGTAGCCCCCAGTCGGTCGTGCGCGCCGCGCGCTTCGGCCTGCCGCTCATGCTGGCGGTCATCGGCGGGAACCCCGATCGATTCGCACCGTACGTCGAGCTCTACAAGCGCGCGCTCGAGCAGCACGCACAACCGCAGCTGCCGGTCGGGCTGCACACGCTCGGGTTCGTCGGTCCCAGCGATGACGAGGCGATCGAGGTGCAGTGGCCCTACTACAAGGAGCAGTTCGAGTGGGCGGCCCGCGAGCGTGGCTGGCAGCCGCCGACCTACGAGCAGTTCCTGGCCGAGGTCGACCACGGCTCGATGTACGTCGGCTCGCCCGACACCGTCGCCAACCGGATCGCCAGGGTCGTCCGCACGCTCAGCCTCAGCCGGTTCGACCTGCACTACGCGATCGGACGCGTCCCGCACGACCAGCGCATGGCCATGATCGAGCTCTTCGGCCGCGAGGTCATTCCCCGCGTCCGCGACCTGGTTGCGGAAGCTCCCGAAGCGGACGCCGCGCCAGCGGCCGGCGTCGGGAGCTGACGATGGCCGTCGCCTTCGCGGAGCATCCAGCGGCGGCAAGCACCACCGAAGCTGCGGATCTGCGCCTCGGGATCGTCGGCGCGGGCAAGTTCGGCACCACGGTCGCCCGAGCTGCCGTCGCGGCCGGCTACGACGTCGCCATCTCGGGATCCGGGCCGGCCGACGAAATCGGGCTCACCATCGAGGTGCTCGCCCCCGGCGCGCGTGCAGCGACGACCGCGGAGGTCGTACGCCACGCAGACGTCATCGTCCTGGCCGTCCCCACGCACCGCTTCCGCGAGCTCGCACCCGACCTGTTCGCCGACAAGATCCTCATCGACGCCATGAACTACTGGCAGCCGGTCGACGGCGACGACCCGGAGCTGACCACCGCGTCGAACGGCACCAGTACCGTCGTGCAGGAGCGCTTCCACGATGCGCGAGTCGTGAAGAGCCTCAACCAGCTCGGCTATCACCAGCTCGAGGAGAACCGGCGTACCAGCGGAGCACCCGACCGCATCGCGCTCGGCGCGGCAGGTGACGACCCCGAGGCCGTGACCAGGGTCATGCGGCTCATCGACCGCCTCGGCTTCGACCCAGTCGACGCCGGACAGCTCGCGAACGGCGTCGCCCTCGAGCCCGACGGCTCACCCGTCGCTATCACCTACACAGCCCAACAGCTCTCGAAGCTCGTGTCCCGCTGAGCAGACAGACCGCGCCACCATCATGGCGCGCCGTCACTCGTGCCGCGCCAGATGATTCCTGCGTCATGCGCGGCGGCGAATCGCGGTTCGAGCGGAATGGACGAGGTGGTCGAATCCGAGGGTTGGGCCGCCAACGAGCTCCCAGGCGCGGGCGACGCCGACGAGGAAGCACACGACGACGAGGATGCAGATTGTGTCAATAGCCCCACTCGCGTTTGGGTGGTGGATCAATCGGATGCCGTTGACAAGCTGGAACCCGAAGATGGCGACGAGCCCGACGAGGAAGGTCGCGTCGCGCAGCGCGGGAGGTTGTGTACGGCGGACATTGACGAGCCCGATGAGCGCGTCGGTGACGGAAAGCAGACCGACGATCGCGACCACCGTGGCCGCCCACCCCAGGCTGTCATCCGGAATGAGCGCAAACAGCGACACGACGAGTGCATTGACGAACGCGGTTAGGGCCGACGCGGCACGGATGCGTTGCGACTCCAAGGCGTCTGGCCCTGAAATGCGTCCCGGAGAGACGGAGATCGCTACGAACAGGAGACCGATCAGCGCGCCGGCGACCCCTCCGCACGCGACGAAGAACTCGTGTGCCGACTCAATAGTCGTCGCGAGAGGGAGGTTGTTCAGCTGCATTTCCGCTCACTGAAGGCCCGGTTCGCCTGCTAGTCACCGTCGAGGTCCGAGCCACGCTATCCGATGCTCGGCGTGTCCTTGCCGACGGTGGTGGACGCGATGCGACGCCCCTACGGGTGCGAGTCAGTAGATGACCTGGCGCCGCGCTCGACGTAGCCGCTAGGCCGCTCGGGAGATGGCTGATCGCCTCGCTGTAACAGGGCTGTGGGTAGATCGTGGTGATCACACGACTCCGCTGATCCGGCTCTTTCACGGCAAGAGAGCCGCGGCGTTCGAGCGAACCAAACGGTTGACGCTCGACCGCCGCGGCTTCGGAGTCAGGATCAGGGAAAGCGCTCAACCAACCTGCCCCACTCCGCCGACTGAGAGGTCGACATACATGCCCATGGCTTCGTGATCCATGCTGGGCATGCTTCCCATGGGTGCGTTGCAAAAGAGCCTGTAGGTGCCGTGCTTCAGGTTGATCTTGAGCGTCTCGACCACGGGGATGGCCGTCGAGCCCTCGCCGACGGTCGTGAGCGGCAACTCGTCGCCCTTCGAGCCCTGGTCGCAAGGAGACGTCGACCCCGGACAGCTCCTGAGCACGAAATCGTGGAACGCCGACGTATCGGTGACGGTGAGCCAGTACGTCCCCGGCCTGAGACTGAGACCGTTCGGGCTCTGGGCTGTTTGTCCGTCAGACGTCGTGACGCTAATACAAAGTTTGGTAGTACAGAACATTCCATCGATCGTGCGTGCACCAGCCGGCGCCGCCCCATCGCTTGAAGCGGCCATAGCAGCCCTCGCCGCCCACGCGCCGATAGCGCTGGCGATCACGAGCGCTGCTGCTAGAGCAGCCGCCCGGTGCCTCCGGAAGAAGGTGCTGATCACGAGCCTCCCTTTTCGTTGAGCCCGCAGTTGCGAACCAGCCGACTGTCTCACTGCGCTCTCGCATCAAGTTGACCCCTCGGGCATTACGCCGAGGCAATCCGAGAAGCCGCACTCGGATACGCACGGGGCCATCGGCCGCGACGAATTGCAACAAACATCGCACAACTCGATTCCGGGGACGGGCTATCAGGGGGAGCTATCCGACCGAGGCCGTCGGGCTGACCAGCTACGCCGTCAGGTCGCCTGGCGGCAGGGCTCGACCTCCATCCTCGCCGCGCTCGACACTGCCAAGGCGAGCGCCAAGTTTGACCAGTCGGCCGTCAGCGCGATGAGGGTGATCGGGCGGTCAGTGCGACGGCTCGACCAGGAGGCTGCGCGCTCCTGGAAAGGAGACGGCCCTCCTCACAGCGTCGGTCAGCGGCGCAGCGGGGATCCGAAACGGATCAGATTCCCGTCCGGATCGGTGTGCGAGCCTTCGCGCTTGCCGTAGTCGAAGTCTTGCGGCGCAACGAACTCAACACCATTGGCGGTCCACTCCTTGGCGAGTGCGTCGGCGTCATCGACATGCATGTAGATCGAGCCGCCACCAGTTCGATCCGGGCCGGGCCCAGTCCCCGCGAGGTGGATCGTTAGCTCGTTGCGGTGGGCGAAGGCATAGCCCTCGTCGTGATGCGATGTGCTGAAACCGAGACGCTCGTAGTGGGCAACTGACCGCGGAACATCAGAGACGACGAAGATGGGCTCGACGGTCACTACGGTGGTCATGGATGGTTCCGAGCGAAGCGCTCGGCCTCGTGAAGGGACGAGCAGCCCTGCATATCGATGACCTTCCCTTCCCGGAAGGTGAGCACCTGGTAGCGCACCTGCGGACGACCATCGGTGCCCATCCACTCGCTCGACCCGATGATCTTGTCGTCGGCAACCTGCGTGAACTCGGGTCTGACCCGGAGACGGTTGTCGGCCCGCTTCTTGATTTGGTGCTTCATCACGTCCAGCGCCTCGTTCGGTCCGTGACACGCAGGCGTCTGCTTCCACCAGAGATGCCCGCCCGAGACACCACGCCACTCCGAGTCGTCCGCCATCAGGGCGGCGAAAGGCTCCGGGTTCCCCTCGTTGAGTGCGTCAGTCGCCGCCCGAAGCTGATCGACATGACGCCGCCTCCTATCCGTGGTACGGGTTCGTGACCGGGAACACCGATGCGCCATGCCCCACGGTGATCGACCCGACCCCTCCGGGAGGCACGATCGCGCTGACGACGTAGACGCCATGGCCGTTGGGACTTGCGTACGCGGTCGTTGAGCGATCCCCTTCGGGACAGGTGATCTTCACAAACACATGCTTATCGAGGACGACACGACCAGATGCGTTACGGAGCTTCCACGCAACCGCAACCCGGGTACCTGGCGGGCCGGGCTGAACTGTGCGAGTCAGGGTCGCTGTGACCCCAGCCGTCGCGGCAGCCCCACTCACCAAGAAAGCCCCGGATGCAAGAACAGCAACTACACCGATCAGCGAGCAACGCCTCATCCACGCCGGATCCTACCGCCCGAGAGCTTTACATCCATCGTTTCGGGGTCACCGGAACGGATGGAGCAGACGGTCGAGGGTTAGGCGACGGCAAAGCTGGCCCAGACCCGATCGGCGTGTCGCAGCGGCTTTTTCTCGCCGCCAGGCAGATGGTCTGGACTCCGGCACCCCGGTCGTCCCGGTTGCCCGTGGGTCGAGTGAGTCACCGATCAAGCGCATCAACATCGCGTCAGTCAACCTTCTCGATCGGTGGCGGCTTCCAGTTCCCGGCGACGACCTCGGGTTTCGGTGAGTAGAGCCTGAGCGCGACCTTAGACCCGCCGTACCCTGAAGATGCACCCACGATGGAGCGGATCGCACAGCTGGGAATCCCCCCCCCCCCCCCCCCGGCGCTGAGTTCACTTGGGCGAGCTTCGACGCTCAGGTGCAGCAGGCGATCAGAGAGGGCGTCGAGACTGGGAAGGCGGCGATCCATGAGCAGGAGGCGCATCTCGGCGAGCACATCAACGGCCGGCGGCGCCTGCGCCTCGATCAGCCCGTACTCGTGTCCGGCTGCGGTCCCGCCGAGTGCCGCGAGATCGTCCATTCCAGCCGGTGTAGGCGTGGTCGTCAAATCACTACCTTCGGCGAGAAGGATTGACCCATTTGTGTCCTACCGGACGCCAACGCCGCGCGTACCGTGGAAAGCAGAAGCCCAAGGACCGGCGTGAACGTCGGAATCGTCCCGGCGGGCCTCGGTCAATCCCACACGATTTGGAAAGGTGTTTTCACCTTGAAGAAGATCATCCTCGCGGCTGCCGTTGCAGCCGTCGCAATCATGGCAGTCGCCTCGATCGCCTCGGCTGACGTTGCTCGCTATCAGCAGGCCACGGGCCTCACGGTGACCAGCGTGTTCAACGGCGTCACCTATGTCCACAACTACACCCTCACCGACAGCAACCCGTGTGGCAACGGCTCGTTCAGTGGCACTGGCGTCAGCACGTCTGTCGTCCCGAACGAGGCCATCACCGGAACGCTCACCGGTCAGAACATCAATATCAGCGGCGTGTATCCGACCAGCTACCTCCCCGACCCCGGCTACACCTGGAGCTACAACGGCCCCCTGAGCGGCGGCGGCACTTACGCCGACTCGCACGGCAACCAGGTCGCGATCTCGTTCGCGGTCACCACGTCGAACTTCAAGAACCACGGCGACTACGTCTCCTCGCAGGGCGGCGGCAGCGACGCTGCTCACTCCTGCATCGGGATGCCCATCAAATAAAAGGGCGTGGAGCAGCAGCTGTACTACCGGGGCGGCCTTCGGGCCGCGCCTTCGGTTTGCATTGATGGCGTCCATGACGTTGGCGACGTCGAGCAGTTCGGCCCACCCGGCCTCGATTCTGGCCAGCTGTCCCAAACTGTGCTCAAAGGGCAGAATTCTGTCTCCCGCCTTGAAAACGAAAGGCCTGCGTGTGCAGGCCTTTTATGAGCGGGATCGAACCAGTGACCCCCCGGCTTGTCGATTCGGAGCAGCGCTCGCGTCAGTTCGCTTCAGGTGCGGTCAAAACAGCATGGTTGAGCGGATTCCAGCTCGCGACCGAACGCTTGAGCGAACGCGAACGAACAGTGATCCTTGCCATTCTTGCCACGCACCCCAGCCCTCAGCCGCCGGTGTTTTCAAGGGGCCAGGAGGGGCTCGAAGGCTCTTCCAGGCTAGGGCGGCCGTCTGAACGGCGTCCCAGGGGCTGCCGAGCGGTGGTGTGTTGGAGGTCGAGGTCGTTGAGGGCGTCGACGGTCATGGAGGAAGCACAGCCTGTCGCGCCGTAGGCTGCGAGTTTGAGTCCCGTTGCTCGGCGACTGAAAGCCCTGTTCAGGCAAGGCTTTCGTGCTTCTTTGTTGGATCTCCTTATCGGTCAGCTTCCGAGTTCGGCTTCAGCTTCGGCTTCCATGCGCGCGAGCCGCGTGTAGTAGTCAGGGAATTCTTTGAGGTGTGCGAGCGCGATCTTGCCGGTGATGATCGGGTCGGAATCGGTGACGTTCGTCATCAGGTCATGGAGGCCGTGTTCGAGTTCGACGTCCATGCCCATCCGAAACTGCTCGACATCAAATGGTGTGTCCGCCCAATCGATCCCGATGGCTTCACCGACGTTCCGTGCTTGTTCGGCGCTGAAGCTGGCCTTATCCGCCATGATCATCCGAGTCTAGTGGCCTCTCCGCTTTCACCGGGCAGGCCGCTGGAGAAGGTGTCAAGTCACCGCCGCGACTCGCGCTACCGCATGTCGCCGGTGTGCCCGAGTGAGTAGCGGCCTGGTTGGGGCCAGACGCAGAGTCCATGAGGGCCTTGGCCGACGGGGACCTTGGCGAGTAGATGCCCGGTCTGTGTTGAGATCGCGTAGACGACGGCGTTGTAGCGGCCGGAGACCCAGAGCACCTGCCCGTTGGCCGTGACGCCGCCCATGTCAGGGCTGCCGCCACCGGGGATCTGCCAGGTCGCGACAACCTTTCGCGTGGCGAAGCTGATCACCGAGATCGACCCGGCGACCCGGTTTGTGACATAGAGGAACTTGCCGTCGCGGCTCGGGTAGAGGCCATGCGCGCCGGCGCCTGTGTGGATGAATCCGAGCACGTGCATCGTGTCGCCGTTCACGATCCAGACGCCACTTGCGCGGTTGTCGGCGACGTAGAAGACTCTCCCGTCGGCGGAGAGCTTGACGTCCTGGGGCATCCCGGCGGCACCATCGGGGAGCGTGATCACTGTTGCGATGGTGTCGGTGCGGAGGTCGACCTTGACGAGTTCGCCGGAGAACTCGCAGCTTGCGATCAGGTAGGAGCCGTCGGCCGAGAAATCCATATGGTCGATCCCGACGCAGGGAACGCTCAGCGACCGTTGAAGCGCGAAGGTGTGTGGATTGCGGAAGTCGAGGCGGTGCAGGCGCTCGGCGACGACGATCGCGTGGCGACCGTCGGGGGTGAAATACATGTTGTACGGATCGTCCACCGGGATCGGCGGGCCGGGTTTACCGGTTCTCGGATCGATCGGTGTCAGGCTGTTTCCGGCGTCGTTTGTGACGTACAGCGTCCGCAGGTTCCACGCCGGCACGACGTGCTGGGGAAGATACCCAACGGCGAAATGCTCGACGATGCGGTACGTCGTCGGGTCGATCACGTCGACGGTATTGCTCTGGCTATTGGGTACATAGACGAGCGGCCTCGCCTCTCGCGTCACTGCGTTCAACATGTTCGCCTGGTCGTAACGGTAGACATCGGTACCCGCAGCCGAGGCGACGTGTCGACTCGAGGGGTCGGCGGTCGGGCGGAGGATCCCGATCGTCGCGACCGTGCCCCCCGCCCCGCTCCCGCCCGCGACCCGGATTCGACCGCCGAGCGAGACGCTTGCGAGGTCGGAGAGCGGCGAGTGGAGTGCGCCCGCCACCGCGATCCTCCGCGAGCCGATCGACACTGAGACGATCCGGTTCACAGCGGAGCCGAGGGCTGCGCCTCGACCACCGATCACGTACACCGTCGACCCGATCGCTGCCGCCGTTGCATGTGTCGTTCCCGCCGGCAGCGTGCCGATTCGCACCGCGGCCGCTTTGCCCGGGGTGAACTCGAAGACGGCCGACCCGGCCGACCCGTCCTGAAGGGAGCCGCCGGCGATCACAAGATGCCCGCCTACCGAGGCAACCGCCGCGTATCGAACGGCAAAGGGCAGCCGCGCCACAACTCTCGCGGGAGCCCCGGGGCGGTAGGCGACGATCGTGTTCAGCCACTCCGTGCCGGTGTAGCCGCCGACCACGTAGGCGGTGCCGGCGATCACAGCCGCCGACAAGTCCGAGCTTGCCGCCGGCAGGTTCCCGACAACCGACGCGCCTCCCGTGGCAGGGTCGACCCGGACGATCTGGTCGAGCTGCGAGATCCCGTCGCCGCCGCCAAACACGTACGCGTAACGGCCGATCGCCGCCGCAGCTGTGTCGTGGCGGGCCGAGGGAAGATGGCCCACCACCCGACCGCCAGCAGAGCCGAGCTCGACGATCTGATCCGTGGAAGTATCGACCGCCGTGAGTCCGCCGAAGAGAAGTAGCTTCCCGTCGACGACGGCGCTCGACGGATCCTGAAGCGGCGCAGGCAGGCGACCCGCAGCGTGTTCGACCAGGATCGTTGGGCGAAAGACGTGCACCGCGCGGGCCGCTGACCGGCGCGGCGTCCGACCTGTCGTCGTCAGCGTCGTGGCCCGTCCACCGGGGCGCTTGGCCCCGCCCGGCAGGAGGACGACCGGTGCCGCGATGACCGCAGCGATCGCAAGCGCTACCCAACCGAGCCGCCGTTGCCTCCAGCGCCGGCGCGCGCGGCGACGCTGGGCACGCCGATCCACCGGCGTAAGCGGCGTGCTCAAGTGCCCCAGTCGTGTACCCGCACGCCGGGCTCAGCCACCGTGGCGATGGTGGTGGTGGAATCCCGAATGGGTCCACGAACGAGCTTGCGGAAGGGTCGCGAAGGCAATCCCGAGCCCGGCCAAGATGGATGCGCAGAGCAGCCCGACGCGGACGCCGGTGCCGCCAATCCGTGGACGAGTCCGCTCCGCAAGCACGTATCCGAGAGCTCGCCGCGCGTAGACAAGCACGTGGATCGCGGTTGCTCCGAACCAGACGATGAAGCTCGCCTTGTGGAGGAGGGAGAGCATCCCGACACCTCTCCCGAACACCAGCAGGCCAACGCCGGTGCCGAACAGCGTCAGCGTCGAGAGCACGAGGATCGGCGCCACTAGAACGCGCATGAGCGCCGCCGGCGGCCCCTTCTGGACGTACCCGGCCGAACCACCGTAGTACCTGAGGACGCGGTACCCGGTCGCGGCGAGTTTGAGCGCGACCGGCCCGAGCAGCAGCATCCCGACGAAGATGTGGACCGTGAGGAGAGGCTGGATCCACGGGATCGTCGCGCCTTCGACGGCGAGGAGAACGATGAGAGAAGCGCCGACGACCGCGGTCAGGCGTAGGTTCCCGGTCGCCCCACCATTCCGGCGGGCGATGGCCATCCGTGAGGTCGCTTCGAGCTCGGCTTGCTGCATGGAGCCAAGTGAATCGAGGCTTGATGAGCGGGCGATGAGATCTCATCCCGCGCTCATCGAGCCCGCGCCGCAATGTTTCTCATGCTGGTGCTGGTGGTCGAAGACGAGCCGAAGATGGCACGCCTCCTGAAACGGGGCCTGACCGAGGAGGGCCACGCGGCCGATGTGGCTCCCACCGGTGAAGAGGCGCTTTGGATGGCGCGTGCGCGAGATATGACGCGATCGTGCTCGACGTGATGCTGCCCGGGGCTCGACCGGCTTCGGGGTCTGCTCGGAGCTGCGCGCCGCGGCGTGTGGACGCCCGTGTTGTTCCTGACCGCCCGTGACGGTCTCGCGACCGTGTGGAAGGGCTCGACACCGGAGCGACGACTACCTCGTGAAGCCGTTCTTCGTTTGCAGAGTTGCTCGCGCGGCTCGCGCCCTAACGCGCCGGGTCCCGCATGAGCGGCCGCCGGTGCTGGAAGTCGGGAGCCTCAAGCTCGACCCAGCCACACGGCGAGCGTGGCGAGGGACGGGACTGAGCTCGACTTCTCGGCGAAGGAGTTATCGCTCCTCGCCCTCTTCATGCGCCGGGCCGGCGACACGCTCACCCGGACTGAGCTCCTCGACGGCGCCTGGGAATGGCGTTCGAGAGCCGGTCGAACGTCGTCGATGTGTACGTGCGCTACTTACGCGAGAAGGTGACCGTCCGTTCGGAGCACGCTCGCTGGAGACTGTTCGAGGGGTCGGATACCGGCTGCGCGCCGAGGTGCTGATCAGTTCGCTCCCGATCCGTGTTCGGCTCACGCTCCCGTTCGCGTTCGTAATGGCTCTTGTGCTGGTCGCAACCGGGGCGTTCGTCTATGTGCGCGTCGGCAGGCGCTCCTGACGAGCGTCGACCAGACGCTGCGGGCTCAGGCCGCCGATGTGGTGCCGCGGGTGCAGCAGGCGAGGCCCTCGTCGACCGCGACGCGGCCGATGTCGCGCCGGTCGAGCAGCTTCAACTCAGGCGGACGATTGTCTCGAGCACGCCTGCGAGTCTTCCCTCGCTGCTCGATCCAAGCCGACGGGCGCAGGTCATAGCCGGCCGGACGGTGCTGAGAGCAGCGACGACTTCGTAGGGCTCGAAGGACCGCTGGCGGATGCTGGCCGAGCCGATCGAGTTCGACGGGGTCAGCGAGGCACTCGTCCTCGCCGAGCCGCTGACCCAGCGCCGGGAGACGCTCGATCGTGCTCGCCGCGAGTCCCTGATCGCCGCCCCGGCGGCGCTGATCCTTGCCGTGCTGAGCGGCTATCTCCTCGCCGCGGCCTCGCTCCGACCCGTCGAGGCCATGCGCAGGCGCGCGGCCGCGGTCACCGCTGGGACGCCGGGACCCGCCTGCCGGTTCCCGCCGCCCGGGACGAGATCTCAAGTCTCGCCCAGACGCTGAACCACATGCTCGACCGTCTCGAGGCGCCTTCGAGCATGAACGGCGGTTCGTCGCCGACGCGAGCCATGAGCTCCGCACGCCCCTTGCGCTTCTGCGTACCGAGCTCGAGCTCGCCCTGCGGCGGCCGCGTTCGGCCGAAGAGCTCGAAGCAGGCACTGCGCTCGGCCGCCGAAGAGACCGAGCGTCTGAACCGACTCGCCGAAGACTCCTGCTGATCGCCCGTACCGACGAAGGATCGCTCCCCGTCAGGCGCGAGCAGCTCTCCACTCAGGAGACGCTTCACGATGTCGCCGAACGTTTTGCCGAGCCGGGCAGAGCCGAGTCGAGCGGACGTGACCGTCGCGGACGGCGAGGACGTGGGGGTGGAAGCCGACCGATTCGGCTCGCGCAGGCGCTCGGCAACCTTGTCGACAATGCGCTGAAGCACGGCGAAGGCGAGGTGCGCCTCTCCGCGGTGTCAGCGCGAGGCGTCGATCGAGCTGCATGTGACCGACGAGGGCTCCGGGTTCGACGCCGACTTCGTGCAGCGGGCTTTCGACCGCTTCAGTCGCGCCGACGATGCCCGCAGCCCGGGCGGCACCGGTCTCGGGCTCGCGATCGTCGAGCTGATCGCGATCGCCCACGGAGGGACGCGCCGGCGGCCGCGAACCAGCCGGGCGGCGGCGCCGACGTGTGGATCGGCTCTGCGCTCGCCGTCATGCCGCCGCGCTTCGGGAACTCTGTGCGCCTGAACGAGTTCCGAGGTCAAGAGAAATCTCTTAGCTCAGGGACCGCTCATACGGTCTCATTTCGCAGCTGCGAACCTGGCCTCGGCGATGAAGGATCGACTCCACGACCAGGCCGATCGCCGCCCGGAATGCGGCGATCCTGCGTCTTCATCGCGTCACCGCCGCAACCCTCCTTGCGGCGACCGCGGCCGCGGGCGCAATCGCCGGCCTTCGCCGCCTCGACGACCGCGACAAGACGGCCGCCGCTGAGATCGCGACGAGCACGAAGGCGGCTGACGACGACTGCGACGGTGACCTCGGTGCCCGAGCCCGCCGCGACGACGCCTGCGAGCTCGGGCCCCGCGGCGGGCAGCTCCGCACTCGTCTTCCTCGTCGTCTCTTCCTCCGCGTCCGGTCTCCGTCCGTCCTCGGCAGCGCCCGTTGTCGTCTCGGAGGCTCGTGACCCCCCCGGCTCGTACATCGCTGCGCGCCCTCGGCACGACCGCTGTGCTCCTCACGGCCGATCCGCGGCGATGCCCGCCGCCCGCGCGCAACTCGTCTCGGCGCTCCGCGCCTTCGACCTGGCCTGCAGCCGCTTCCGGGAGGACTCCGAGCTGAGCCTCCTCAACCGCTCACCGGGTCGAGGCGGTCCCGTTCGGCGAGATCCTCTGGGACGCCCTCAGATCGCGCTTTCGGCCGCCGCGCAGACGGACGGCCTCGTCGATCCGACGGTGGGCCGCACCTTGCGCCTCGCGGCTACGACCGCACGCTTCATGCACGTGAGCCGCCGCAATGGACGGCTCGTCGACGTGTCGAGCGAGCTTGCCGGACGATACGCCGAGATCGAGCTTGACGGCGACGCCAAACCGTTCGCCTCCCGGTCGGTGTCGAACTCGACCTCGGTGCGACTGCGAAGGCGGTGGCTGCGACCGCATCGCGGCTGCGGCGGCCGACTCCACGGACTCGGGTGTGCTCGTGTCGCTCGGAGGCGACATCGCCGTAGCGGGCGAGCCGCTCGAAGGCGGTTGGCCCGTGCGCATCGCCGACGACCACAGCGGATCCCTCGACCAGCCGGGGCCGACCGTCGCGCTCGCCGCGGGCGGGCTTGCGACCTCGAGCAGGACGGTTCGCCGCTGGCACACGACACGGGGCGA
>CAVWUL010000003.1:0-719477 GCA_963758125.1 uncultured Actinomycetes bacterium | reverse complement strand
GTTGCTCGCCCGCGCAGCGGGGATGACGGTGATCATCGACCGGCTGCTCGAGTTCCGGGCAGACGGGGTGCCGGCCGAGATCGTCTGGCCCGCCTACGAACCGGAGCTCTTCACCGACGTGCCCGCCGACCCCGAGCTCCGGCGCCGGCTCGGGATCGGTGAGGGGGACTCGGTGCTCGTGTACGCAGGCAACGTCCACGACGCGAACGCCGCCGAGATGCGGAGCCTCTACCTTGCCGTCGCGGCGCTGAACCGCTCCGGGCGCCGGGTGAGGCTCGTCAGGCTCGGCCGCGACTTCGTCCGGTTCGTCGAGCCCGAGCTCCGCGACGTGCACGACCACGTCATCCACGTGCCGTTGCAGCCGCGCTCGGAGGTGCCGAGGTACATGCGGCTCGCCGATGTGCTCGTCCAACCGGGGCGCCCGGACGCCTTCAACGACTACCGCTTCCCCTCCAAGCTTCCCGAGTTCTTCGCCTGCGGGCGCCCGGTCGTGCTTCCGGAGACGAACCTGGGACGCTACGTCGCAGACGGCGAGGACTGCCTCCTCCTCCGGCGCGGCGATGCGCTCGAGATCGCGGCGGCGGTCGAGCGGATCCTCGGCGACGATGAGCTCCGCGAGCGGCTCGGGCGGGGCGCCCGCCGGTTCGCCGAGCGCACGTTCAGCTGGGAGGCAAGCGCCGAGAAGCTGCTGGGGCTCTACGAACGCGCCCTCGGCTCCGAGCCGCGTCCCGGCACGCATGCCGTTCAGGTGCGGCTGGACGCAGCGGCACCTCCCGGCCGCCTCGGCTATGCGACCGTGCGGGACTACTGCGACTCGGCCGACCGCCTGCCGGCGCTCGTTCGCTCGGGCGACCTCAAGGACGCGCAGCGACCCTGGGTGCTCAAGGCCGTCGCTGCCGCGGCTCCGCCAGGCGGGCGCCTGCTCGAGGTCGGTGCGGGCGAGCCGCTCGTCGCCGCCATGCTCAGCGGCCTCGGCTACGACGTGACCGTGATCGATCCCTACGACGGGCGCGACCGCGGCCCCACCGGCCTCGACACCCTGCGCTCGGCCTATCCGAGTGTCCGCTTCGTGCGCGGCCTCTATCCCGATGAGATCCCGGCCGGCGAGCGATTCGACTGCGTCTACTCGATCTCGGTGCTCGAGCACCTGACGGCCGGCGCAATCGAGCGGACGTGCGCCGCGCTCCTCGAGCACACGCGGGTCGGGGGTTTCACGATTCACGCGGTCGACCACGTCCTGCTCGGTCCGGGTGACGCCGACCACCGGGCGCGACTCGGCCTCGCCGCGTCCGGGCTCGGCATCGCCGAGCCGGAGCTCGACGAGCTGCTCGAGCGCCTGGCCGACGATCCGGAGACCTACTTCCTCTCGGCCGAGGGGCACAACCGCTGGCGCGGCGCGACGCCCTATGAGCAATTCCCGATGCGGCGGTGCGTCTCGATCGAGCTTTGCATCCCGGGGCGCGGTTGAGTATCGACGTCGGGATCGTCGCCTACCGCAGCCGCGAGCTGTTGCGCGCGTGCCTCGCCTCGCTGCTCGACGATCCACCCGCCCGCCCGCTGCGGATCGTCGTCGTCGACAACGACTCACGCGACGGGACCGCCGAGCTCGTACGGGCCCTGCCCGGGGTCGAGCTGGTCGAGCCGGGGCGAAACCTCGGCTTCGCCGCCGGAACGAACCTGGCGATCGAGCGCGGCGAGGCCCCGTACTTCCTGGCGCTGAACCCTGACACGCGCGTGCCAGACGGAGCTCTGGATGCGCTGGCGGAGCTGATGGAGTCCGATGCGGGGATCGGGATCTGCGGCTGCCGGCTCGAGCGCGAGGACGGCAGCTTCGACCATGCCGCCCGCCGGGCCTTCCCGACGCCGCTCGGTGCGCTCGGTCACTTCACGGGCCTCGGTCGCCGAGCCGGAGCACCCGCCGTCCTCGCGCAATACCGGGCGCCGGAGGCCGGGCGCGGCCCGGTCGACGCGGTCAACGGCGCGTTCATGCTGATGCGCCGTCGGATGCTCGAGGAGCTCGGCGGGTTCGACGAGGGCTACTGGCTCTACATGGAGGACCTCGACCTCTGCTACCGCGCCAGGCAGGCCGGCTGGGTGACCTGGTACGAGCCCTCGGTCACAGTCACCCACGTGAAGGGCGGCTCGGCAGGCCGCCGTCGTGGGATGCGCACGAACTACGCGTTCCACTACGGGATGTTCCGCTTCTACCGCAAGCACTACGCCGGCACGCGCCGCCGCGCGCTGAATGCCACGGTGTACGCCGGTATCGCAGCCAAGCTCGCCGTCTCGTCGAGCCGAAACACCATCTCGAGGCACCTGATCGGCCGCGACTGAAAGCGGTGCATTTCTTAGCCGCAGTTCAGGTCGCTGGTGCTGGAATACCGGAACGGCAACCAAGGGGGGACGCCGGGATGATTCGGACTGGAAGATGGTTGTCTCGTCTCAGGCGAGAGCCGCTGCCGAGGGGGCTCGCCGGCGCCGGTGCGCAGCGACCGCGAACGCCTGCCGAGCTCGAGGAGGCGTTCCGCGACGGCTTCCACCCGGGCGGCGGCCCGTCGGTCGGGGTGGAGGAGGAGCTCATTCTCGTCGACCCTGCGACGCTCATGCCCGTCGAGGCGATCGACTGGGCTCTCGACCGGCTCGGCACCGCCTCCTTCTCGCCCGAGCTCCGCGCGGCGCAGCTGGAGCTCGTGACCGGGCCGGCAGCGACGGTCGGCCCCGTGCTCGCGGAGCTGAATGCGAACCGCGCCCGCCTGCAGGAGGCGCTCGGCGGTCGTCTTCGCATCATTGCCGCCGGTGGCCATCCGGCACTCGCACACGCGATCGCCGTCACGAACCGTCCTCGCTACCTCGGAATCGGACGCGAGTGCTCGTGGGCCATGCGCCGCGGCCTGCCGTGTGCGGTGCACGTCCATGTCGGGCTCGACGATCCCGACGAGGCTCTCGACGTCTACAACGCAGCACGGTCGTACCTGCCCGAGCTTGCCGCGCTCGCCGCAAACTCGCCCTTCTTCGAGGGGGCAGACAGCGGACTCGCCTCGAGCCGGCTGAAGCTGACCGAGGACCTGCCGCGCTCGGGCATTCCGCCGGCCTTCGGCTCCTGGCGCGAGTACGCCGAGTTCGTCGCGTGGGGTGCGCGGGGCGGGCTCTTCCCCGACCCGACCTATCTCTGGTGGGACCTGCGGCTGCGACCCGATCTCGGCACACTCGAGTTCAGGATCGCCGACGCCCAGACCTCCCCGGAGTGCGCGGCCGCGATCGCCGCCCTCTGCCAGGCTCTCGTCGCGGCGCTCGAGGAACGACTGCGCGATGGGGAGACGCTGCCCGTACAGGCGGCGCACGTGCTTGCGGAGAACCGCTGGTGCGCGCTGCGAGACGGCCTTTCGGCCGAGCTCGCCGATCCCGAGACGGGGCTTCCCGAGACCGCCCGCTACCGGCTCGCCAGACTGCTCGGCGAGCTCGAGTCCTACGGGCAGCGGCTCGGCTCCGACCGCGAGCTCGCGCACGCCTGGCGGCTCCTCGCGAGAAACGGCGCCGACCGCCAGCGCGAGGTCGCCGCCGAGCGAGGGGTGCAAGGGCTACTCGAATGGCTCGCCGAGTGCACCGAGGCACCCGCCGGCGGTGCCGAGCCGCTCGCTCCGTCGGCCGCCGAGCCGCTCGAAGACGCGGTGCTCCCGCTCTGAGCCCGTCAGCTCGCCTGGAACGCAACCAGCAGCAGCACGTCCCCGAGCAGGTTCTTCGTCAGCGACTGAAAGTCGGCCGCGCCTTCCTGCTGCAGCTCGAAGCTCCACGTTCCGAGCGGTGTGCCGGGCGGGGTCACGACCGTGCCCGCGCAGACGTTCGGCTCCGTCACGCCGGCGACAGGGCTCAGTGTCACCGGCGTCGTGGGTAGCGGCGCCTGCGGGACGAGGGTGAAGCTGCCCGCCTCCCACGCGACCGCGACCGCCGTGATCCCCGTGACCGAGATCGTCTTGCCGCGCGTCCAGGGCGGGAACTTCGACGGCGGGATCGCGAGGGTCAGCTTCTGGGTCGCACCCGCCGCGAGGAACGCCGACCAGGGCGTGACGGGATAGGGATTCGCGGCCGTCGCCGCCGGCGCCGTGAAGTCGTTCTGCGCGCTGAACAGCTTGAGCCCGCTCGTCGGCAGGTTCGCGAGGTTCGATGCCTCGACCTCGGAGGCGAGCTCGCCGCCGCCGTCGAGCGCCGTGTAGTAGAGGTGGATCACGACGTCTCCGACCGTCGAGATGTCGATCTCGTTGGAGGCCTGCGGCAGCTCGAGGTGCCAGGAGCTGATCGCACCGGCGTTCTCGAACGGCAGGTACCGCTGGTCGGCGATGTTGCTCGCGATCGCGGTGATGAAGAGGCCCGGGTCGTCCTGGGCGTTCCCCATCGCGATCTTCTGCGAGTTGGCAGCGTAGGTGTAGACGAAGCGCGGATCGGAGCCGATAGGGCTCTCCTCGTACCCCGAGCTCGTGTCGGCCTTCACCCGCACCTGGTTCGAGACGAGCGTGAGCGTCGCCTTCACGTTGTCGAACTTGCCCGGGCTCGGATAGACGACCGTCAGGCTGACGCGCGTCAGGCGCCGGTTGTAGTGACCCGGGTAGTCGCCGTCGAAGAGCGACTCCGGCAGCGTGAAGTCGCAGGAGCCGTTCACGAGCAGGCCCTGCAGTGCATCGGGGTCGAGCGCGCCGAGCGAGACGTAACGGGAGAGCTCGTACCGCCGCCCGTTCTGCTGCAGGTAGGACGACTGCATCCGGCGCAGGTCGTGGTTCAGGCTCTCCCCGGCGAGCAGGCCCTTGTGCAGGCTGTCCCAGTAGCCGAACTGGATGAAGGAGCTGCCCTGCAGGCCGAGCTCGAACTGGTAGCAGCGCTCGACCTGCTTGCAGAGCTGATAGGCGAGCTGGTAGCTCTGGAAGTACGTCCCGGCGAGGCTCGTCACCATCCAGTCGTACAGGCTGTTGCTCGTGAACTTGTCGTTCAGGAAGTCGATCTGCTTCTGGATGTTCGCGATCTGCTCCTGATGCAGCTCGACGTTCCGCTGTGCGACCTCGAGCGCGAGCGTGGCGCCGTCGATCTGGTCCTGGGTCTGGAGCATCTGGATCTGGGCCTCGGTCGCCGCCTCCTTCCAGTTGTCCATCCTGTGCTCCCAGGAGCCGATCGTGTTGGAGAGCCCGGCACCGATCTCGAGCGCGTCCGAGGCGATCGTCATCACGCGGCTCGCAAGGTGTAGAGCCGAGGCGGGCTGTTTCCCGCCCATGCTCACCATCGCGACCGGGCTCCCGCCGAACCCGGCCGCGCCGGCGTAGAACGTGGGCACGGCCGCGGCGCCCGCCCCCGCACCGCTGATCGCCGAGGCGACGCCCTTCAGCACGGCGGACAGCGTGTGAAGGGTCGTCCCGACGATCTCCGCATCGTTCGCGAAGTCCTGCGAGCTGTTGAAGTCGTAGCGCTGTTGCGAGAGCGCGAGAGCCTGGTTCAGGCCGTCGAGGTTCTTCTGGGCCTGCTGCACCTGGAGCTGCAACACGTCGTCGCCGTCGGAGAGCAACTGCTTCTGCGTCGTCTGCTGCAGAAGCGACAGCGAGCCTGCATCGACCTTCTCGAGGGCCGCCTGCAGCGACGAGCCGTAGGCGCGGACGGCGTTCACGAAGTCCAGCGCCTGCGGATAGAGCGCCGTGAAGCGGTAGTTCGGAACCGCGGCGTTCAGGCTCGTGAGCACGCTCGAGAGGTCGACCCCGGCGGCCCGGGCGGCGATCAGGAGACCCGGATCGATCGGTGCGTCGAAGAGCGCCAGCTCGAGCGGAGCGCCGGCAATCGACTCGCAGTGCCGCAGCTTGTAGAGCCGGTCGTCGACCGTTCCCCAGTACCCGAGGAGCTGGTCGTTCGGCGGGATCTTGAAGTAGAAGGTCTGCGGGCGCGGGATGAAGCCGATCTCGGTGAAGCGCTCACGCAGCTCGGCGATCTCCCCGGTCGGCCCGATCACGTTCTCGATCTCGACCATCGCGTTCGCGAACGCGTCGAGCAGCGGCTCGAGTTGATCGAACGACATGTCCGCGTGCGGGGGCGGCGTGACGGCCGTCGGCTCGGGGCCGAGGATCTCCGAGGCGATCACGTAGATCAGCGTGGCCTCGGAGAGCGCCTCACGGGACTCGGAGGCAAAGAGGTTGTCTGCCCACGCGATCAGGTTGTCGAGATAGGCCATCACGGTCGATTTCATGTAGGCGACCGGCCGGAGATCCGCGAGCACGAACGGGTTGAACGGATCGTTCCGCCACGCGGTCACCTGCCCGACGGCCCCGGCATCGCCCTCGTTGACAGCGGTGAGCAGCGTCTCGATCTGCTCGGAGAGGATCTCGGCCGAGGTGAGCCCGCGAAGGGGCTTCGGGATCCAGAAGCGCTCGGGCACCGGATCCGGCCCCTGGCCCGTCGGGTCGAAGATGTAGCGGTACCAGGTCTGTGCGTCCTCGAATTGCTGGTTCTGGCTCAGCAGGTCGGCGATGTAGCGAGGCACGTGGTAGAAGAGCTCCCAGTTGTAGACCGAGAACGGGGCGCTCGGGCCGAAGTCGAGGAACTGCCGGTCCCTCGTCTCGTCGATCGGAGTGACCGCGGCGCCCTCGGCGGCCGCCTTCGCGGTCGTGCCGTTCTGGGCGCGATGGACGGCCCACGTCGTGCGGTCGGCGCCGCTGACCGCGGTGACCTTCATCTGCTCCGAGCCGACCTTCACGAAGAACGGCGGTACCGGCACCCAGATCGCGTTCGCGACCTCGAGGTGGGTCTGGGAGGCCGTGATCGCCTCGGTGAGCTGCGTGGTCGCGTCCGCGAGGTCCCAGGTGACGCGCCAGGTCGGGTCGTACTCGTCCTTGAAGCTGAAGACGTCGGGGTAGCTCGGGTCGATCGCGTCGGGGGCGAGCTGGAGCTCCGGGTCGTACAGCAGGTCGAACCCGCCGGCACCGAGCTGGTTCCACGCAAGGCGCGTGAACGGGTGGTAGAAGGGCCGGAAGCGGTAGGTGAGCTCGAACGGGGCGCGTGTCCGGCCCTTGCCCGTTTTCCCCCGTTCGGTCTCCTGCGTCCGATGAGCCTCGACGAAGTAGCAGCGCCGGTTGTCCTGGAAGAAGAAGTAGCGCCTGGGGTCGAGCGCCAGGTCGGTGCTCGGCCCGACCACCCGCACCGGCAGCGTCGCGGTTCCGAGCAGCTCCATAGAGCCGGGAAGAGAGAGATGGATCGCCTGCTTCGCACCGCCGGTCGCGCTCGGGAACGCTGCGAGTGCGCCCGCGACCGGCAGCAGACCCGACTCGCCGGTCAGGTTCGGATCGGGCGAGGTGAGCGGGATCAGCGGCTGGGCGTCCGGGCCGTAGACCTGCTTCGCGTGCGTGAGGAGCGCGACCCCGAAGGCGTAGTCGACGTCCTGCTGGAAGTTGTCCGGATAGACCCCCGGAACCTCGACGTTCGCGAGCTCGAGATCGCTGACGCGCCCGTCGAACACTGCGCGCCCCAGGTGGATCGCGACCGATCGGGAAACGCCCGAGACCTGGTAGTTCATCGGGTCGCCCGGCTCGTTGTACATGTTCTTGACCGAGAAGGTCCCGAGCCTGAAGACGTCGAGGTAGAGCGAGGTGCCGAGCCCCGGCGCGGCGGGCTGGCTCTGCACCTTCAGCGTGTAGAGCGCCTCGATCGACTTCGGGTCGCCGGCCTCGGACGAGGAGTCGAACGTCGGCTTGTCGAACAGGCTGCCCTTTGCCACCTGCGGCGGGCCCCAGCTCCCGTTGCTGTAGATGCTGAAGTTGACCGCGAGCGACACGTAGCGGTTGACGTTCTGGCTCTGGGTCTTCTCGTTCGGGACCGCCGGCGCGGTCGTCTGCTTCGGCTCGTTCTGCACTTTCACGTCGAGCCAGAACACACACTCGCGGCCGCGGTAGACCGCCGGGATCGCCTGGTGCGCCTTGATGTCGAGTGGGATCTGGGCCCAGCCCGACCAGGCGCCGTCCGCGTACGACCGCGAATAGAACGTCGGCGGATCGGCGATCGTCCGCGCGATCACGTAGATCGTCCCGGTCGCAGGGTCGCGGGCGGTGCCGGTGACGAGGAGATGCGAGAGGTGGTCGAGGCTTTCGATGTAGTCGAGGACGGTCGTCTCGAGGTAGTCCGCCGTGCTCTGGCCCTGCCGCACGTTCTGCTCGAACTGCTCGTAGATCTCGGTGCGGTTCGGCCGCTGCGACTCGATCAGCCAGTTCTCCGGGAAGAGGAAGACCTCGCGGTTCGCCTCCCAGATCCGGTAGCGCTTCATCCATTCCCACTGGTTCCAGGTGTCGTCGGCGCTGAGGTCGACGATTACGCCGCGCGCCGTCGAGTCCCATTTCGTGGTCTCGAGGTTCATCAGGCACCGCTCGACGAAGATCTGCACCGCGATGTAGGCCTGGACGACGCGCGAGGTGACCTGGCACGAGCTCATCTCGACGTCGATCAGGAAGTAGTCGAAGAGGGCGTCGTCGTCCGGGTAGACGAGCTCGCCCGACGAGCTCCGCTTCGCGGTGAGGTAGGCGCGCAGCGCGGCCGAGCGGCGGTCGCGGATCGGGTCCATGAGGGTGGGCGCGAGCGTGAGCCAGGCTTCCTCGGTTGGCTGCTGCGCCTTCAGCACGCCGAGCGCGCTCGCCGCGAGTGCCTCCGCCGCCACCTCGTCGTGGGGGACGGCACCCCAGCTCACGAGCTGAGCGCCGTAGGTAGGGGTGACGATCGCGCCGATCCCGGCGGCGCCGGCGGTCGTCCCCTGCCGGCCGCGCGCGACGGTCCAGTTCGTGTCGTCAGCGCCGCCGACCGCGCTCACGAGCAGGATCTCGGCGCCGATCGAGACGTAGAACTCGGGCGTCGGGAAACCGATCGCGCTCGCGACGGTGATCGAGGTCTGGACGTTGTCGATCGCGGTGACGAGCGTGGTGCCGGCCGAGACGACCGGCCCCGAGGTGTCCACCGACTGCGACATCACCTCGAGGTCGCGCAGCGCGCTGAAGGCCTCCGGCTGCGTGTAGCTCGCCGGGAAGCTCAGTTCGAGGGCGCGGGAGAAGGCCTCGATGTCGGCAACGGGCCAACCGGTGATCGCAGCGAGTGCGGCCTGGGCGTCGGCCTCCGCCGCGATCGCCCCGGTCCCCACGCCGCCGATCAGGTCGTAGAGGGTCTGGACCGCGGCGGTCGCGGGCGCGGAGATGTACGAGCGCTCCTGCTTCAGGAGCAGCAGCGTGGTCAGGAGCGGCGTGAGCGGGAGCGCCGGCTGGGCTGCTGTGACAGGCAGCGCGATGAGGTCGGTGCCGCCGTAGGCGGCCGCGTTCTCGAGGAGCCACGAGAGGTCGCTTGCGACGAGCCTCAGCCCGCGCACGAGGATCCCGACCTTGTCGACGAGCTGGATCGCCGTGAACTGATCCGGGAAGCTCGCTGTACTGACCGCCGGGACGCCGTCGAGCGAGGCCTCGTCCGGCGAGACGGTGACGTGGCCCGCGCCTCCTGGAGCCGCCGAGACCGAGCAGGTGACGCTCGTCCCGGGCGCGGCCGGAGTGAGTGCGGTCAGTGAGATCACGGCGCCGGAGGCCGTGCATCCGGCCAGGAATGCCGCGGGCCCGGCGACCGCGGCCGAGGCCACGATCGCCGCGGCGAAGCTTGCCGCGGTCTGCTCGGGGTCACCAGCATCGGCGGCGACGAGCGTGTAGGCGACCGTGACGGCCGCGCCGCTCACGTCGGTGATCACTGCTGTCAGCGTGTCGCCCGCGGCCGGCGCTCCGCCGATCGCGACCGTGCCGGTGGGGGCGACAAGTGCAGGATCCTCGAGCGTCGCGAGGAGCGTCTTTCCGGTTCCGGGTACCTCGAGCGTCCCGAGGATGAGCGCGGTCACGTCGTTTGCGAGCGGCGCGGCCGTCGCCGTGTGCGCGCCCGCGGCGACCGCAGCTACGACGGCGCCGTCCATGTCGCCGCTCGTCGGTGTGACCGCCGCACCCGCGGCCGCACCGGCCGCGGGCGTGCCGAGCCGGCCGCGCGCCACCGTCCAGTGCGTCCCGGCGGTGCCGCCGATCGCGGTCACCTGCAGGATCTCGGAGCCGACGTAGACGTAGAAGGGGGCGGCCGGGAACCCGGCACCGCTCGCGACGTCGATCGCGGTATCCCCTGCCGCAATCGACGCCGTGAGCGTGGTGCCTGCCGCAAGGAGCGTCACGATCGCCTGCTGGACGCCCCCGAGCGTGGTTGCGATCTCGGTGGGCGCCATCTGCGATGTCGTCGTCCAGGCGCCCGACACCGGCGGCGTGAGAAGATAGGTGAGCGCGTCGAGGCTCAGGCTCGACTGCTGGATCGCGGTCGCCTGCCCGAGGAAATCGAGGGTGGCGGCAGGCGAGGCAAGCAGCGGCTCGAGTGCGGCCGTCTGGCTCGCGGCGCCGGGCGCGAGCAGGGTCGCGACGGTCAGGAGGTCCGCGATCGCGAGCCTCGAAGCGGTCGCGAGGAGGCTGACGCGGTAGACGAGGCTCAGGTTCGCCAGGGTCAACATCCCGTCGGTGAGCGTGAAGAGCGTCGCGATCTCCGCGGCCGAGACGGCGAGCGCCGGCTGGATCGACTTGACGTGGTCGGCGAGGGCGGGATCGCCGATCGGGCCGCCGAGGGGCAGGCTTTCGAGATCGGGATCGGGCGCGGCCCACGTGGTCGTCGGGTTCAGGAACACCTGTGCGTAGCGCGACGTCGTCGTCGTCCCGTCGGGATCGAGGTGCGCCTCGACGTCGAGGTCCTGGTAGAGCGCGAGTTGCTCGTCCACCTCGAGCTTCGTCTGCGCCTGCAGCTCCCAGAACGCCTGGAGCGCGACGAGCGTCTTGCGGTCGAGCTTCCCGTTGCCGACGCTCGGCGCGTTCAGGAGCAGGTCGAGCTCCCACATCTTGTAACCGGTCGCGAGCCAGAGCCGCAGGAACCGGTTCGAGCGGTCGAGGAAGCCCGTGTCGAGCGGCGCCGGGGCGAGCGCCATCCCGGTCGTGTCGCAGGTGTCGTTCAGCCCGACGAGGTGGATCCCGAGCCCGTTCTGCACCCAGCTCACCTCGAGCAGCTCGAGCAGCGACTCGTAGTCGAGCGACGAGGCCTGAAGGAACGCGGGAACGGTCGCGAGGCCGTTCGGGGCGGTGGCGGAGAAGTCCGAGGTGTTCCAGGCAACCGCCGGGGAGACGGCGTTCGGCGTGACGATGAGGTGCTCTGCGTGGCGGTTCATGCCAAGCCGCTCGGCCGCGACCGCCGCCTGCTGCGCGACGCTGCCGCCGGCGAGCGGGAGCAGTGCCTCCCGCAGCTGCCAGAGCGGGAGGTTCCAGCTCTGCAGGTAGGTGCGGAGCTCGTCGAGCCCGGTGCTGTACGGCAGCGACTGCGGGTAGCTCGCGCCGTGGAGCTTCACGTAGGCGTCCTGGTTGAAGTACTCCGGCGCCGCCCTGAGCTGATCGGCGGTCGCCGATTCCGAGGTCTGCTTCCACCGCGGGTTGAGCGTCGAGCCGGAGCCCGACGGCGGCGCGATCGTGTCGGCCAGGAGCTCGTTCACGAGGTCGACGTAGGGCAGCTCCGTGTCGCTGTTTTGGCAGTTGAGGAGGAGGTTGCGGACGTCGGGGCGGCGGGCGTCGAACGTGTCGAGCGCGGTGTGGCTGCCCTGCGGATGGTTCTTCAGCCAGAGCAGCAGGTCGCAGAGATACGCCGCCGGCCCGAGTACCGAGGTGCAGTCCTCGACCGCGCAGTAGTCCTGGGAGCCGAACAGCGCGGCCAGCGACTGGTCGCGCTTGACGGCGTCCTGGATCGTCTTCCCCAGGTCGCCGAGGTCGCCGATCATCTTCGGGAGCACACCGACCGCGTCGGCGTTCAACTGCATGTACTTGGCGACGACGGTGGCGTAACGGTGGGCCGAGACCTCGTAGGCGAGGCTCGTCTCGGCAGCGGAGAGGCCCGCCTCGGTCGCGACTGCGGCGAACTGGGCACGGCCGGCATTTGCGATCTGGCTCGCCGAGGTGATTCCGGCGCCGATCAGGGCCTGCGCCACGTCCGCGTCGGGCGAGACGCGCAGGACCCGCTGGAAGCCCCGGGCTGCCGCCACAACCTTCGCCTGCTCGCCGGCGGGGATCCCGCTGAAGGCCTCCTTCCCGGCACCGTCGAGGTAGAGCGCGAGGTTGTCGGTCACGAGCTCGAGGTCCGGGTTGTTCGCGAAGAAGCGCTCGAGCGGGGCCTGCTCCTGCTTCGGCACGAGGCCGGCGGAGGCGATGCGGCTCGAGAGCGCGACCGTCGGGAACGCACGGATCGCCCGCGTGTACACGGCCTTTGCGAACGCCGCCTCCGGTGTGTCCGAGGCGCCGGCTTCCGTTCCCTCCGGGACGCCGGACTTGGCCACGAGCGCCGTCCACTCGTCGAGCGTCAGGGTCGCGACCTGGGAGAGGCTCGAGTATCTGCCCGCGGCGAACTCCGCGTCGACTGCCTGAACGAGCGGCACGTAGTTGCCGGCAAGCGACCCGATCGAGAGCACGCGCTCGACCGCCTCGGCCTCGTCGGCGGAGAGCCCCGACCGGCCGGCTTCGAGCGTCGACCAGAAGTCGTCCAGCGGGCCGTCGTTGGCGGCGAGGAGGTTGGCGAACGTCTGCTGGGTCTCTGGCGGCAGACCGGCCACGTCGAGGAGCTGCGACAGGGTCGCCGTCCCGGAGGCGTAGGGCCGGCTCAGGAGGTCGGTCGAGCGCAGGGACTGGAGCTCCTCGACGAGCGCCGGGATCCGTCTGGTGAACTCGGGGCCGATCAGGTCGAGCGCGACGGCCGCGGTGAGCGTGCTCTCCTGCTCCTCCGGCGCGAGCGCGAAGACGAGCGAGGCGATGTCCTGCACGAGCGAGTCGACGAGCGTGAAGCCCTGGCTCGCATCGAGGAGCGGGAACGGAAGCGATGCCGGCACCCTCTGGTCGAGGAAGGCGTAGAACACCGGCGCGGGGAGGTCGAACTGCCGGGCGAGCCTCGCCGAGAGCGCCACCTGCATCAGCTCCTCGGTGCTCTTGCCGAGCTCCCGGGAGAGGAACGTCAGATCCTGATGGCTGTCGCTCTCGACGAGCTCGTCGAGCTCGAGCCCGTCGAGCAGCGGCTCGATCGCCCGGACGAGCGTCGCCCACTCCGATTCGTCGCGAGGCTCGAAGGCAAGATCGATCTCGAGCCTGGGTGCCGCGGGAGCCGGCCGGGAGAAGAGCCGAGGCTCGAAGAGCTCCGAGAGCGCCTCGACGACGATGAGCACCGGCCCGGGAGCATTCTCCGGGAGGGCGTAGCGGAGGTGGTAGCGACCGTCCTCGAAGGTCTCCCCGACCGCCAGCTCGCGGAGCTCACGGATCTGGCGCCACCATACGACCACGCGTACGCCGGCAAGCGGCTTGCCTGCGGGCCCACCGACGATCCCGGTGACCTCGTACAGCGTCTCGTCTTCCCGCTTCGCCATGGCTCCCCCCACACGTTGCGCCGCAGACTGGCGCGCAGTCTAATCACGCGCACGCGAAATCGTGGTGGCGATTTCCGGGCGGCTCGAGCCCGACAGAGATGGCGAAGTCAGGAGGCGCTGGCTCGCCGTTCCCAGCGGTCGCTCCAGGTCTCCCGGCTGAGCGCGGAGATCAGCGCGCGCCGGAGCAGCCGTCCGTCTCGGGAGCGGCCGAGGATGTTGACGCGGAAGAGATGATCGGCGATCGGCACGTCGACCGTCGTCTCGGCCGCAGGCAGGGTCATGGAGTCGAGCTGGGCATAACTGCCGCGAGAGTCGCGCCGCTCGCTGAAGCGGACCTCCCATTCGACGACGGCAGGCACGGGCTCCCACGAGAGGATCAGCCGATCGCCCTCGACACCTCGCTTCACGTCCATGTTGGCGACGATCGTCGGCCGGATCCGCAAGCGTGACCTCAACCCCTGCGCCGGCCGGGGAGCCGGTTCGGGCGGAGGGACGGGCTCACCCTCACGGGCGAGCAGCGTGCGCGCGCGAAAGACCGAGGCAACCTGGGCGAGTTGCTCGAGCGCCCTGCGCTCTGCCTGCTCGAGCGCTGCGCTCGGTGCGCCTTCGGGTGCGGCGAGCTCGCGCTTCGTCGCCTCGCGGATTCCCTGCTCGAACGCCCCGAGTGTCGGTTCCCGTCCGGCGGCGACCTGCGTGCGAGCCTCGTCGACGATCGTCGTGTACGCCCGCTGCAGAGCGGCGAGGCCCTCTCCGCTGCTGCCGCCGCCGTCCCTCCGCTTGGAAGCTTCCATTGCGGGAGAATGGCGAAACCCGCCGAGCCCGGGCGCAGCTGACAGACGATCGAGGCCTGTCCCCGGGGACGTCAGGCCCGCGCCAACGCCCGGAGCCGCGCCTCGAGATCGTCGAGCCGGGCGACGGCGGCGTCGATGGCCGTGAACCACCGTCAGGCCGGGCTCACCAGCGTTGGTGCACGAGTGGCGCGATGCGTGCCGAATAGAGCTCGGCGATCGCCTGCCGGACGGGCCCGGGAAGAGGCGGGAGCTCGGCGGCGCTCACGTTCCCGCGAGCCTGCTCCGGTGTCCTCGCGCCGGGGATCACGGTCGAGACCTCGGGGTGATCGAGGATCCAGCGGAGGGCGAGCTGCGTGAGGGTGAGCTCGGCCGACGTGAGCCGCCTGAGCTCCTCGACCGCCTCGAGGCCGAGCTCGAGATCCACCCCGGAGAACGTCTCGCCGACGTCGAAGGCCTCACCATGCCGGTTGAAGTTGCGGTGATCGTCCACCGCGAACTGCGACTCGCGAGAGAGCTTGCCGGTGAGGAGGCCGGAGGCAAGCGGCACGCGCGCGATCACGCCGACATCCCGCCGGCGCGCCTCTCCGAAAAGGAGCTCGGCGGGGCGCTGGCGGAAGACGTTGAAGATGATCTGCACCGTCGACACGCCCGGGTACTCGATCGCCTTCAACCCCTCCTCGACCTTCTCGACACTCACCCCATACGCGCCGGCGAGCCGCTCCTCGACCAGGCGGTCGCACGCCTCGAACACTGACGGCGTGTAGTAGGCCTCCCACTGTGGGCAGTGCAGCTGGACGAGGTCGACCATCTCGACGCCGAGGTTCTCCCGCGAGCTCTCGAGCCACCCGCGAAGCTTCTCGTAGCTCAGGTTCGCGAGCTCGAGCGGCGCCGCACGGCCGAACTTCGTCGCCACGACGAGCGGCTCGGCGCGCTCGCGAATGAGCCGGCCGATCAGCTGTTCCGAGCGGCCGTCGCCGTAGACGTCTGCCGTATCGAAGAACGTGACCCCGGCATCGACCGCTGCGTGCATGGCGGCCAGCGACTCGCCGTCGTCGGTGGCTCCCCAGGCTCCGCCGATAGCCCAGGCGCCGAATCCGACCTCGGATGCGACGAGCCCGCTCTTACCGAGTCTTCTCGATTCCATCGAACGAACCGCCTTCCGATCAGTCGGGCTCCGATAGGTCGCCGTGGTCGATGAGCCAGGTCAGGGACTCCCGCACCGCCTCGAGCGAGCTGTAGCGCGGCGAGTACCGAAGGAGCCGCCTGGCCTTCTCGATCGAATGGCAGGGACTCCGGGCAATGTGCTCCCACGTTGCCGTCGCATCGTCGGCGGACACCGTCTCCCTCCACTGCTCCCAGGGGACGAAGGTGAGCCGGGCCGGCCGGCCGAACCATTCGGCGATCGACTCGGCGTAGCCGCGCAAGGTGAGTGCCGCAGGCGAGACGACGTTGAAGCTCTCGCCGAGGCAGGCGCCGCGGTTCTGGATCGCGAGGACGAAGGCCTGAGCGACATCGTCCGCGTGAACGTGATGCAGGGTCTCCATCCCGAGGTTCGGCAGGCTCAGCTCGTCGCCGCGGGCCAGGCGCTCGAAGACCTCGAGGTTCAGGTTGGCCGCCGGGTTGATCGGCACCCAGCCCGGCCCGACGATCATCCCGGGATGGAGAACCGTCGCCGGAAAACCGGAGCGGTGTGCCTCCCGGAGCAGGAGCTCCTCGATCTTCGCCTTCCGGATTCCGTATTCCCCGAAAGGCCGGCGCGGCTCGTCCTCGGTCGTCGGCGCCACATGAGTCGGCCCGTGGATCCAGACGGTGCCGCAATGAAGGAAATGGCCCACCCGGCCGCGGAGGGACTCGACCAGTACGGCCGTACTCTCGGGCGTGAAGCCGATCAGGTCGACGACGACGTCGGGCTCGAGCCCGCGGACGCGAGCTCCGAACGTGCCGGCTGCATCCTCCGCGTCACGATCGGCGACGACGACGGCGACTTCTTCCCAGGCCGTGTCGGGCTTGTACGGCCGGCGTTCGTTGCGGCTGATCACCGTGACGTCGTGCCCTGCCCGGACGAGGCGCGGCACGAGAAAGGTTCCGATGTGGCCCGAGCCACCGATGACGAGGATCCTCATGACTCGTAGAAGTTGGCGGCGAACCGATGCCGGTGGAGGATCTCGAGCTGCGTGGCGTCCAGGGGCCCGGCCGCGATCGCCTGCGCGTTTCGCTCGGCGTTCAACGTCGAGCGCATCCCCGGGATCGCCGTCGTCACCGCCGGATGGCTGAGACAGAATCTGAGCGCGATCTCGGCCATCCGCTCGACGGGGACGTCGAGATCCGCTGCGATCGCCTGCACCCGCTCCCAGACGTCACGCTTGCGGTCGCCCGCGAAGTATCTGTTCCGGAAGTCTCCCTCGGGGAAGGTCGTCTCCGGCCGGATCCGGCCGGTGAGCGCGCCCTCGTCGAAGGGAACCCTGACGATGACGCCGACGTTCGCCGCCACGGTCGCGGCAAAGAGCTCGTCCGCGGGGCTCTGATCGAAGACGTTGTAGATCAGCTGGACCGTGTCCAGGGTGCCGGAGCGGACGAGCCGGAGGACGCTTTCGGGCTGATGGTCGTTGATCGAGACGCCGAAGAAGCGGATCTTCCCCTCGCGCTTGAGCTCGGTCACCGCTTCGAGCCAGTCGCCCTGGTCGACCCAGTCGTCCGACCAGACATGGAACTGCTGGACGTCGATCGTCTCGAGGCCGAGGTTCGCGAGGCTCCGCTCCGTGCACGAGCGGATCCACGCCGCGGGGTAGGCCTCCCCCGCGTGGACGCCCGGCCGGGCCGGGAACTGCCGGTTTCGCGGTGGGATCTTGCTCGACACGTACACCGTCTCTGCCGCCTCGCGTGCCGCGGCTCCCACGAGCTCCTCGCTGTGACCGTCGCCGTAGCCGTAGGCCGTATCGATGAAGTTGACGCCGAGCTCGATCGCCCGCCGCAGCGCCCGCGAGGACTCGGCGTCGTCGGCCCCGATCCACATCGTCCCCCCGATCCCCCACGCGCCGTAGCCGAGCTCGGAAACCGAGAGCCCCGTCCTGCCGAGCGTCCGGTGGCGCATCACGCCGCCGCCCTCAGAGGACATTTCGCCAGGTGAAGGTGGGCTCGTAGCCGAGCATCGTCCGCGCCTTGTCGATTCCGAGCAGCGTCTCGTGCTCGGCGAGAGGCTTGCGGATGGGAACGTCCGGGAAGACCTCGGCCATCAGCTTGCTGCTCGACTGCTTCATCACGGTGTCGGCGGCGGCGATGATGAACGTCTCGGCCCCCGCGAGCTCCGCCTCGAGCGCGCGCCTCGTGCTCTGCCCGACGTGGCTCTCGTCGACGTAGGACCAGAGATTCCACTTGCGGGAATGCGGGTCGTCCCAGAAGGACGGGAACCGCTCGTAGTCGGCCGGCTCCATGATGTTCGAGAAGCGGAGACCGACGAACGGGATCCCGGTCCAGCGGTTGAACTGACGTGACATCTCCTCGCAGAGCACCTTGGAGAGCGCATAGGAGCTTTCGGGCCGCGGCCCGGCCTGCTCGTCGATAGGTGCGTAGGCGGGTGGGTCGTCGAACGGGAGGCCGAGTGTGGTCTCGCTCGAGGCCCACACGACTCGTTCGAGGCCCAGACGGGCGGCGGCGGCAAAGACCGCGTGGGTCGAGGTGATGTTCGTGCGGAAGACGACGTCGGGCGTCGCGTGCACCGGAGAGGGGATCGCGGCGAGGTGGACGACGGCCTGGATCCCCGGCAGGCGCTCCCCGCCGGCGAGCGACTCGAGCGCCTGGCCGAAGTCGGTGAGATCCGCGGACAGGAACGGAGCCGGTGAGTCCGGCGAGCTCGATTCGGCTGACGGCACCCGATCGATGTTCAGGACGTCGTGCCCGTGCTCGAGAAGCTCCCGGATCACCGCCCGGCCGGCCTTGCCGCTTCCCCCCGTCACGGCGATCTTCATCGGCTCAGGACTGTCTCGGAACCCAGACGCGCATCGAGGTGTCGCCGCGGTTGCCCCAGGCGTAGTAGGGCGTCGCGCGCACGGGCAGAGCCCGAGCGCCGTCCACGAGCGGCCCGCCGAGCTCCTGATAGGGCCAGCCCGCCGGAGGCGGCGCCGTCTGCGCCCGGCCCTCCAGACGAAGGGCGACGACCGTATCGCCCGAGATGTCCAGCCCCGGCTCCTCGGTGACGGGAGCCGACGGATCGACCGAGATCGAGCGCAGGTTCACGGCCGCCGGAAGGTCGATTCCCTCGACGCAGTAGACGAGCGGCCCGCGCTCGAACGCAACACACCCGCGCGCGGCGTCGATCTCACCGGCGGCAGCGACGGCACGGGGCCGCAGCGGCAGCTCCAGCACGACCTCGTCGCCGGCCGACCACTCCCGGCGCAGCCGAAGGTAGCCGCCCTCGCCGGGCTCGCCCCCGACGGAGCTGCCGTTGACCGTGCAACCCGTTCCATCGGCCCAGCTCGGGACGCGCAGGGCAAGCTCGACCGGGCCGGCAGGGGCGGAGTGAACGCGAATCGCGACACCGCCGGTGAACGGGTAGCCCGTTTCGACCTCGAGCTCGAACGCGTCGGCATGGCCACGCTCCTCGCGGATCAGGCCGCCCACGTACTGGTGGATCTGCACACCCTCGTCAGTGCGCGTCGCCACGTAGTGATCGAGGCTTGCGAGCAGGCGCATGATGTTCGGCGGGCAGCAGGCGCAGTTGTACCAGGCCTCCCTCGAGGACGGCTCCCGCGCCTGGAGCGGGTTGACGTAGAAGAAGCTCGTCCCGTCGAGGCCGAGACCGGAGAGGAATCCGTTGTAGAGGGTGCGCTCCATCAGCTCCGCGTACCTCGACTCCCCGGTGAGGAGCAGCAGCCGCCAGTTCCACATGATCGACGCGATCGCGGCACACGTCTCGCAATACCCGCGGTCCGGGGGCAGCTCGTAGGAATCGCCGAAGGCCTCGTCGACGTGCCTCGAGCCGATCCCGCCGGTGAGGTAGGTCTTGCTCGAGACCATGTCGCGCCACTGGGCGTGGATCGGGGCCAGGAGCGCCTCTCTGCCCGTCTCTGTGTAGACGTCCGTCGCGCCCGCGAGCAGGTACAGCGCCCGTACCGCGTGGCCGCGAATCGTCATCGCGTCGTCGAAGGGAACATCGTCCTGAAAGTAGGAGGGGCCGAAGCCGCGCCACCGGAGCGAGGAGCGTCCGCGCCTGCCGATCAGCTCGGCGGCGAGCTCGAGGAGGCGGCGGTCGCCGTTTGTCCGGTACAGCTCGACGAGCGCCGTCTCGATCTCGGGATGCCCCGGAACGTACTCCGGCGGGAGTGCGTCGACGAGCATCGAGGCGAAGCGGTTCGCGATCGCTCCGAGGCCGCCGGTTTCGCCCCGTGTGCGCGTGTCGGCGACCGACGCCTGGATCAGGTGCCCCGCGCAGTAGAGCTCGTGGGCCATGGCGGGATCGGTGAAGCGCCGGCCCTTCTCGACGACCTGGATGTAGGAGTTCACGTAGCCGTCCGGTTCCTGTGCCGCTGCGATCAGCTCGACGCTCGAGGCGAGAAACCGCTCCTGCTCGGGATCGCTGCCGTGGGCCCGCTCCCAGCCGATCGCCTCGAGCACCTTGTAGAGGTCGGAGTCGCGGAACTGCGGCAGCTGGTACTCGGCCGTCGAGTTGCCGGCCGCAATCCGGAAGTTCTCGATCGTGCCGCTCTCCTCGAGCATCTTCATCCCGTAGGGGATCGTCACCTCGCGGTTGCGGCGCTGTCGCTCGCCCCAGAATCCACCGCGGATCTCCACGGAGCCGTCGAGGATCGGGTGCAGGGCGAGCCTCTGCCGCTCGACCGGGATCACAGGACCGGCAGTCACGCGTCCGCCTCGTCCCGATTGCCGTTCCGCGTTCCCGCCCCCACGAGCACGGGCCGCGCGGGCCCGGTCGACTCGCGGATCACGAGCTCGCCTCCGACCAGATGCTGGCGAGGCGAGCCCGTCTCGCCTCTCAGCTGCTCGATCAGCATCTCCGCCGCGACCCGGCCGGCCTCGAATGCAGGCCACTCGACGCAGGTCAGCGCCGGGGTCAGCATCTCCGCGAACTGCGAGGCGACGACCGACACGATCGAGAAGTCGTCGGGCACGTGCAGGTCCGCGGCCCGTAGCGCACCGAGCAGCCCGGTGAACTGCCAGCCGGTCGTGATCGCGGCGGTGCACTCGGGCTCCGACCGGAGCAGCTCGGTTGCCACCTCGTGCGCCTCGCTCGGCGTGTGCGGGGACGGAAGATGAATGCCGCGGATGTCGAGGTCGGCCGTCGTCTCTTCGAACGCCTCGCGCGCGATCAGTGCCGAGGTGTAGCCGGCGTCGAGCTGGTCCTGCGGGAAGTTGAAGAGCGCAACCGTCTGATGCCCGAGCTCGGCGAGATGCCTGAGGCTCTTTCGTACCGCCTCGCCGTAGTCGATGTCGACGAAGCTGATCCCGGTCGTATCGCCCGTGCGCCCGATCAACGTGAACGAGTGCCCGCTTGCCTCGAGCGCCTCGACCCGCGGGTCGTCGGTGAGGATCTCCATCAGGATCACGCCGTCGGCGCGGCCGGCCGCGAGCAGGCGGACGATGTCCTCGGGCTCTGTCGGCGAGGTGATGAGCAGGAGCGAGTAGTCGCTCGCGCTCGTGGCCTGGGTCGCTCCCGCGACGAAGGTCTGCTGGATCGGGACGAGGTCCCAGTGCGGCGAGGGCAGGAAGAGCGCGATCGTGTGCGAGGCGCCGCTCGCGAGCGCTCTCGCCGGGCCGTGCGGGTGGTAGTCGAGGTCGGCGACGGCCTGGAGCACCTTTGCCCGCGCCTCGTCGGAGATCGCGCGCTTGCCGCTCAGGGCGTACGAAACCGTGCTCAGCGCGACGCCTGCGCGCTCGGCGATCTGGGCCATCGTTGCGGGTTTCTCGGGTTTCATCGCAATCGAACCTTTTGCTAACAGAAGACGTCTCTGCCCGTCTCCATCTTGACTCTTCAAGTCGGGCCTGTTACCGTCGAAGCGCTTCGCGAAGCGCTTCGACGGATGAGAGTACCGGAGAAGACAGTAGTTGTCGTTCCATTCCGCTAGTGGGAGGTTGGCAATGAGGCGAAAGTATTTGAAGTCGGCTGTCGTGGCGGTCATGGCAACGGGACTGCTGACCATGACGGGGATCTCGGCCGCGTCGAATACGAAGTCGGCGGCAGCGCCGGCGTTCGGCGTCAACGCGACGGGCACGGTTCAGTTCTGGGCCAGAGACGCAACGGACGCTGTTCCGAACGGGTTGGTGAAGGAGTTCAACGCGACGCATCCCAACCTGAAGATCGTGCTCCATCTGACGTCGCCGAACGACGACACGAGCCAGCTCGCCGCGGCGATCCGCGCCGGCGACCCGCCGGACCTCGTGGGCCTGAACGACATCGACGTCCCGGAGTTCGAGCACGAGGGCGCGCTCCTCGACATCACGAAGTACGTGAATGCCCTGAGCTACAAGTCGGCGCTGAGCCCGGGCCATCTGGCTCTTGCCACTGTCGGAAGTAAATACTACGGCGTTCCGTACCTCGGAGACTTCTCGGTGCTCTGGTACAACACGAAGCTCTTCAAGGAGGCCGGGATCTCCGGCCCGCCGACGACGTTCGCGGCGATGGCGGCCGATTCCAAGAAGATCGCCGCGCTCAGCACTCCGAGCAAGCCGGTCTACGGCCTGTCGTTCGCCGGGGCCTGCCAGGGATGCCTCGGGTTCGTGATGCTTCCGGACATCTGGGCAAGCGGGCAGCACCTGCTCGTCGGCCCGCTCGGCAAGCAGACCGCGAACATCCAGAACAACAAGCCGCTCGAGGCGCTGCTCACGGCGTACCAGCAGATCTGGGCGGGTAAGCAGGCCCCGGCCGCCGACCAGACCCAGAACGGCAGCACCTGGGGCCAGGACTTCGGACAGGGGAACGTCGGGATGCTCCCGGGTGACTACGGGTTCTTCAACACGTTCCTCAAGGAGAAGCTCCCCGCGAGCGACTTCATGGACGCGCCGCTCCCGTCGATGAACGGCGGCCACGGCAGCACGTTCGACGGGGGCGACGACTTCGTGATCCCCGCCAAGGCCAAGAACGCCTCAGGTGCCTGGGAGGTCGCGCAGTGGTTCCTCGCGAAGGCCCAGCAGAGCAAGTACCCGGGCCTCGGCGACTCGCCGGTGCGGAACGACATCGTCACCCCGGCGTTCCTCGCCAAGTACCCGTACGAGAAGGTGCCGATCGACACGCTGAAGTACGGGTCGGTCGAGTACACGCTCGCCTACGATCAGGTGTTCAACGAGCCCGGCTCCCCCTGGAGCAAGATGTTCGACGAGGCCGTCTTCAGCGGCAACGTCGCAGGGGCGCTCAAGAGCGGGCAGAGCGGGATCCAGTCCACCCTCGACTCCGTCGGCGGGTAGTCAAGGCGACAGGCGCCGCGGCCCGGTCTCCGGGTCGCGGCGCTTCCCTTTCCGTGCTTCAATCGGCGATGTCCCTGACCCTACGGCGCGAGCCGTGGGGCTGGATCGGAGGTGGTGAGGAGGGTGGCAACGCCAGCTAACGCAGTGACGGCACCGTCGCCCGGGGGCAGCGTGCCCTCCGTTCCCAGCCGCCCGCCCCGCCCCTCGCGGGCGCGCGCGCGCCGCGAGGCCCGCGCCGGCTACCTGCTGATCGCCCCGGCGCTCTTCATCGTCGGCCTCTTCGTTCTGTACCCGCTCGGCTACGGGACGTACATCTCGTTCACGAACTGGCCGCTCCTCGGTCCCTATCACTACGTCGGCACGGCGAACTACAGCGCGCTGCGGGACAACTCGACCTTCACCGAGTCGATCAAGTTCACGCTGAAGTACACGGCGATCGTGACGGGCCCGATCCTCGTGATCGGGTACCTGCTCGCATGCTTCGTCCGGTCGAACCGTTTCGGCTCGACGTTCTTCCGGACGTGCTTCTTCCTGCCGTTCATCATCGGCCTCACCACCTTGAGCTTCCTCACCTACGTCGAGCTCCAGCCGGGCTTCGGCACGGTCAACGTCCTGCTCTCGAAGCTCGGGCTCGTGGGAATCGACACACCCTGGACTGCGAAAACGGACTATGCGCTCGCGGCGATCTGCGTGATGGTCATCTGGTTCGCCTCGGGGCTGACGATGATGCTGCTGATGGCCGGGATGCAGAGCATCCCCGAGCAGCTCTACGAATCCGCGAACGTCGACGGCGCCACGTGGTGGCAGCGGGAGCGGCTGATCACGATTCCCCTGTTGAAGCGGTCGATCGCGCTCAGCCTCGTGATCTCGGTCGTCGGCTCGCTGCTCGCGTTCAACCAGTTCTTCATCATCACCGACGGCGGGCCGGGTACGAGCACGCAGAGCATCGTGATGCAGATCTACGAGACGTTCAACGCCAACTTCAACGTGGGCACCGCGAGCGCGATGTCGATCGTCCTCGTCGTCGTCGTCGGGTTCATCACGTTCGTCCAGATCCGCTTCCTGCGAGCAGACGATGCCTGAGCAGACCGCGAACGGGATCACACAGCACCCCCGGCGGCTGCCGGAGGGCACGGTCCTGTACCTCGTCGCCGGGGTGATGATCAGCGCGATCTTCGTGGTGCCGCTCCTGTGGGAGCTCTTGCGCTCGTTTCAGGCGCCCGGAGAGATCGTCGCCAAACCGTCCCTGAAGAGCTTCTCCCACCTCGGCTTCGGCAACTACACGACCCTGTTCCGAACCGACGGGATCCTGAAGAACGTGGAGAACAGCCTGATCGTGGCCGTCGCGACGGCCCTACTCACGGCCGTCGTCGCGACGCTCGCCGGCTACGGCTTCGGCCGCTTCAAGTTCCACGGGTCCGGCGTTGCCTTCGCCCTGGTGCTGCTCGCGTTCATGATCCCGTTCCAGGCCGTTCTGACCCCCCTCTTCCTCGAGCTGCACGACCTCGGGCTGCTGAACAGCCTCGTGGGCCTGACGCTCTTCTACACGGCGTTCAACCTGCCCTTCGGCACCTACCTGATGCGGAACACCTTCCAGCAGATACCGAACGAGCTCACGGACGCGGCGAAGGTCGACGGAGCGGGGGTGATGACCACGCTCACGAAGGTCCTGCGGCCGCTGATCGTCCCCGGGGTCGCAACCACCGTCCTCTATGCCTTCCTGTTCTCGTGGACGGAGTTCCTCGGCGCGCTGACCTTCACGACGAAGGACTCGGTCTACACGCTGCCGGTCGCGCTCGTGAACGTGGAGGCGAGCGACACCTACGGCCAGATCGACTACGGCGTCCTCGTCGCCGGGGCAGTCGTCGCGATGATCCCGTGCGTGATCATCTACGTCGCGCTCCAGCGCTTCTACGTGCGCGGCCTCGTCTCGGGCGCGGTCAAGGGCTAGGCATCCAGCCGTGGCGACGATCAGCCTCGAGCAGGTGACGAAGATCTACCCGAACGGCTTCCAGGCGATCCACGAGCTCGACCTGGCGGTGGCCGACGGCGAGTTCATGGTGCTCGTCGGCCCCTCCGGGTGCGGGAAGACGACGGCCCTGCGGATGGTCGCCGGGCTCGAGGACATCACCTACGGCAACCTGCGCATCGGCGACCGGATCGTGAACGACGCCTCTCCGAGAGAGCGAGACGTCGCGATGGTGTTCCAGAACTACTCCCTGTATCCGCACATGACGGTCGCCGCGAACATCGGCTTCGCGCTGAGGCTGCAGAAGCTGCCGAAGGCCGTGATCAAGCAGAGAGTCGACGACACGGTCGAGCTGCTCGGGCTCACCGAGTGCGTCGGGCAGAAGCCCGGCCAGCTCTCGGGCGGTCAGCGCCAGCGAGTCGCGATGGGCCGGGCGATCGTGCGGGAGCCCAGCGTGTTCCTGATGGACGAGCCGCTCTCGAACCTCGACGCGAAGCTGCGCGTGCAGATGCGCACCGAGGTGCTGCGCATCCAGCGCCGGCTCGGAGTCGCAACCCTCTATGTCACCCACGATCAGACGGAGGCAATGACGATGGGCGACCGGGTCGCCGTCCTCCACCGGGGGCTGCTCCAGCAGCTCGCCTCGCCCCAGGCTCTCTACGACCGGCCTGCCAATCTCTTCGTCGCCTCGTTCATGGGCTCCCCGGCGATGAACCTGTACGAGGGATCCGTGGCCGGGCCGGCCGAGCAGCTCGTCGTCACGCTCGGCTCCCAGCAGCTCACGCTGCCGCCCGAGACCGCGACGAGCAAGCCCGCCCTGGTGGGGGGCGAGGGCCGTCGTGTCATCGTCGGCGTCAGGCCCGAGCATCTGAGCCTCGGCGCCGCCGACGTGGGTGCTCGCTGAATGCGGATGTCGAGCTCGTCGAGGCGCTCGGGAACGAGCTTCTCGTCCACTTCGTGACGGACGCGAAGGCGGCTCATCCCGACCGCCGCCTCGTCTCGGTCGACGACCCGGTCTTCGCGGGCGGCGAGGTCGCCGGCGAGGCGGTCGCGAACGGAGTCTCGCGCGTCGATCCGCGCACGCACGTGGCCGCAGGAGACCGCGTGACCTTTGCCGTCGACGTCGGAGCTCTGCAATTCTTCGACCCGGAGACCGGCGCGACGCTCGACGGGGCCGGCGCTTGACCGGGAAGTCGCTCGACCGCTTCGAGCTCTGGTTCGTCGCGGGGAGCCAGCACCTCTACGGGGACGAGGCGATCGCCCAGGTCGACGTGCATGCTGCGGAGGTCGCGGCGGCTCTCGATGCCGCGGCGGCGATGCCTGTCCGGGTCGTCCACCGGCCCGTCGTGACGACCCCCGAGGCGATCCGCACGCTCTGTCTCGAGGCGAATAGCGCCGATGCGTGCGTCGGCCTCGTCGTCTGGATGCACACGTTCTCGCCCGCGCGGATGTGGATCGCCGGGCTCGCCGCACTGCAGAAGCCGCTCCTTCACCTCCACACCCAGTTCAACCGCGAGCTTCCTTGGGCAGAGATCGACATGGACTTCATGAACCTCAATCAATCGGCCCACGGCGACCGCGAGCACGGATTCCTCGAGACCCGGATGTCCCGGCGCCGGAAGACGGTTGCGGGCCACTGGCAGGACCCGGCTCTCGTCGAGAGGGTCGCCGGGTGGTCACGGGCGGCCTGCGGCCGGCACGAGGCGCAGCGGCTCACGGTCGCGCGGTTCGGCGACAACATGCGCCAGGTCGCGGTCACCGAGGGCGACAAGGTCGAGGCGCAAGCTGCGGCTCGGCTTCACGGTGAACGGCTATGGCATCGGCGATCTCGTCGATGCGGTGGGGGCCGTTACGGACGAGGAGGTCGAGCGCCTGCTCGTGGAATACGAGGAGAGCTACGAGCTCGCGCCCGAGCTCGGCAGTGCCGGGGCGCGCCGCGGATCGCTCGTCGAGGCGGCGCGGATCGAGGCGGGGCTCCGCGCGTTCCTCGAGCGCGGCGGCTTCGGTGCGTTCACGGACACGTTCGAGGACCTCCACGGTCTCGCGCAGCTTCCCGGGATCGCAGCCCAGCGGCTGATGGCCGACGGGTTCGGCTTCGGCGCCGAGGGAGACTGGAAGACGGCCGCCCTCCTCCGGATCCTCAAGACCATGGCCACCGGCCTCCCCGGCGGAACCTCGTTCATGGAGGACTACACCTACGATTTCTCCTCCGGCGGCCCGCTCGTGCTCGGCGCGCACATGCTGGAGATCTGCCCTTCGATCGCCTCCGGCAGGCCGTCGTGTGAGATCCATCCGCTTTCGATCGGGGGACGCGACGACCCGGTCCGGCTCGTCTTCACGGCCGAGCCCGGACCGGCGGTCGTCGTCTGCCTGCTCGACCTGGGCGACCGCTTCCGCCTGGTCGCGAACGAGGTCGACGTCGTCGCCCCGCCGGCCCCGCTCCCGAAGCTCCCGGTCGCCCGCGCGCTCTGGAAGCCCAGGCCGGACTTCCGAGACCGCGGCCGAGGCCTGGCTCGAAGCCGGCGGCTCGCACCACACCGTCTTCACGAGCGCCCTCGGGATCGAGCCCCTGAGCGACCTGGCCGAGATGGCCGGCATCGAGCTGCTCGTGATCGACGGCCGGACCGACGGTCGCGACTTCCGCAACGAGCTGCGCTGGAACCAGGCCTACTACCGCCTTTCAGAGGGGCTGTAGCGGCCCGCATCATGAACCACGTGGAGCTCCGCAAGCGCGTCCTCGACGCGAATCTCGCGATCGTCGAGGCCGGCCTCGTCACGCTCACCTTCGGCAACGCGAGCGAGGTCGATCGCGACGCCGGAGTGATGGCGATCAAGCCGAGCGGCGTGCCCTACGACGAGCTCGACGCCGAGGCGATCGTCCTCCTCGAGCTCGCAACCGGCGAGACAATCGGGGGCGTCCTCAGGCCCTCCTCCGACGCACCCACCCACCTCGTGCTCTACCGCCGTTTCGAAGCCGTCGGCGGAATCGTCCACACGCATTCGACCTTCGCGACCGCATGGGCCCAGGCCGGGCTCGAGCTTCCGTGCTACGGCACGACCCATGCCGATCATTTCCACGGGCCGGTTCCCGTGACTCGCCCCCTGACCGCGGCGGAGCTCGGCGAGGCCTACGAGGCGAACACGGGTGAGGTGATCGCCGAGGCGATCGAGTCGCGCCGGCTCGATCCACTCGAGATGCCGGCCTCGCTCGTCCGCTCGCACGGACCGTTCGCGTGGGGTGCCGACGCAGGCGGGGCCGTCGAGAACGCGGTCGCGCTGGAGGCGGTCGCGGAGCTCGCCTTCCGCACGCTCGCGCTCGGACCCGAAGCCCCGGAGATCGACCCTGCCCTGCTCGAGCGGCACTTCAAGCGCAAGCACGGCGCCGCCGCGTACTACGGCCAGCGGTGACGGCTGCGTGACGGGCGAGGCCTACGCGATCGGGATCGACTTCGGCACCGAGTCGGGGCGCGCCGTGCTCGTCGACTGCGCGGACGGGCGCGAGTGCGGCTCACAGGTCTACGTCTACGAGAACGGTGTCATCGACGAGCGGCTCCCCGCACCCCACAACGGCGTCGAGCTCGAGCCGGATTGGGCGCTGCAGGACCCGGCGGATTACGTCCGTACGCTCCGGCACGCCGTTCCCGCTCTCCTCGCGGAGACGGGCATCGACCCCGAGCAGGTGATCGGAGTCGGGATCGACTTCACCGCGTGCACGATGCTTCCGGCCCTCGCCGACGGAACGCCGCTCTGCGAGCTCGACGAGCTCCGGGCGAGCCCGCACGCCTGGGTCAAGCTCTGGAAGCACCATGCGGCCCAGCCCGAAGCCGACCGGATCAACGTGGTCGCCGCCGAGCGCGGAGAGCCGTGGCTCAGCCGCTACGGCGGGCGGATCTCATCCGAGTGGTTCTTCGCCAAGTCGCTCCAGATCCTCGACGAGGCGCCCGAGGTGTACGCCCGCGCCGACCGGCTGATCGATGCGGGCGACTGGATCGTGTGGCAGTTGACCGGGATCGAGACGCGTTCGAGCTGCACTGCCGGCTACAAGGCAATGTGGTCGAAGCACGACGGCTTTCCCGACAGCGCGTACTTCGCCGCTCTCGACCCGAGGTTCGAGCGTGTCGTCGACGACAAGCTCTCGCGGCAGATCCTTCCGATCGGGAGCCTCGCCGGCGGCCTCAGCGAGCAGGCCTCCGCCTGGACGGGCCTTCGCGCCGGAACACCCGTGGCCGTCGCGAACGTCGATGCCCATGTCTCCGCGCCGGCGGTCACGGTCACCCAGCCGGGAACGCTCGTCGCGATCATGGGCACGAGCATCTGTCACATCCTGCTCGGCGCGGAGCTGACGGATATCGACGGGATGTGCGGCGTCGTCGAGGACGGCGTCGTACCGGGTCTCTTCGGCTACGAAGCGGGCCAGTCGGCCGTCGGCGACATCTTCGCCTGGTTCGTCGAGAACGCGGTGCCGCGCTCCTACCACGAGCTGGCAGCAGAGCGAGGCGTCGACATCCACGAGCTGCTCGAGCAGGAAGCTGCTTCGCTGCGGCCGGGGGAGAGCGGGTTGCTCGCGCTCGACTGGTGGAACGGCAACCGCTCGGTGCTCGTCGACGCCGACCTGCGAGGGCTGCTCGTCGGGATGACGCTCGCGACGCGTGCGCCCGAGATCTACCGCGCGCTGATCGAGGCGACGGCGTTCGGGACGAGGGTGATCATCGACGCCTTCGAGAGCGCGGACGTGAAGGTGAACGAGGTTGCCGCCTGCGGTGGGCTCCCGGAGCGCAACAAGCTGCTGATGCAGATCTACGCCGACGTGACGGGGCGGAGGTTCACGGTTGCGGGGTCCAGGCAGGCGCCGGCGCTCGGCTCTGCGATCTTCGGGGCCGTCGTCGCCGGCGCTGCCGCCGGCGGCTACGACACGATCGTCGATGCCTCCCGGAAGATGGGCCGCCTCAGCGACGAGTCGTACCTCCCGGATCCCGGCCGTCAGGCGACCTACGACCTCCTCTACCGGGAGTACCTCACGCTCCACGATCTGTTCGGTCGCGGCGGCGAGGACGTGATGCGACGCCTGAAGCGGATTCAGCTCGCGGCGCTCGCCTCGGATCGCTGAGACGTGCCCTCGATCTCGAGGCAGCCGTTCGACGCGGTGCCCGACGGTACGCCTGTCGAGCTCGTGACGATCGCGAACGCCGCAGGCGTCGAGCTCTCGTTGCTCGGCTACGGCGCGGCGGTGGCGCGGCTCCTCGCCCCCGACCGAACCGGGCAGCAGGCGAACATCGCTCTCGGTTTCCCTTCGCTCTCCGGCTATGTCGAGCACACCGGCCACTACTTCGGCGCCACGGTCGGCCGGTATGCGAACCGGATCGCCGGGGGGCGGTTCACCCTGGGCGGAGAGACGTTCCAGTTGGACAGAAACGACGGCGGGAACTCGCTCCACGGCGGCGCCGGGGGCTTCGACAGGCACGTATGGGATATCGTCGCGAGCTTCGCCCGGCCCGAGGAAGCGCGCGTCCTGTTCCGGCGCGTGAGCGTCGACGGCGAGATGGGCTACCCCGGAACGCTCGAGGCCGAGGTGGCATACACGCTGAGCGATAGCTCCTCGCTCCGGATCGACTATCGGGCCACGACCGACAGGCCAACCGTGATCAATCTCACGAACCACACGATCTGGAATCTCGCCGGCGAGGGGACCGGGACGATCGATGACCACGTCCTCACGATCAACGCGCATCGTTACACCCCGGTCGACGCCGAGCTCGTGCCCACCGGGGAGATCGCGGCTGTGGCCGGGACGCCGCTCGACTTCACGGTTCCGATGACGATCGGCCTGCGGGCCGACGACGACTTCGACCAGTTGAGCTTCGCGCGCGGATACGACCACAACTTCGTCCTCGACCGGGTGGACGCGGCGTCGCCCGAGCTCGCGGCGAGGCTCGAGGAGCCCGGCAGCGGGCGGGTAGTCGAGGTGCACACGACCGAGCCCGGGCTCCAGCTCTACTCCGGCAACTTCCTCGACGGAAGCCTGACCGGTCCCGGCGGCCGCCCGTACGGCTTCCGCGGCGGCGTCGCCCTCGAGACGCAGCATTTCCCTGATTCGCCGAACCGTGAGAGCTTCCCTTCGACGGTGCTGCGGCCCGGAGACGTCTTCGCCTCCACCACGCTCTACCGATTCGGGATCCAGGACGACCGGGTCTGACCGGGGCTTCGCGCCCTACGCCCGGTTCTCGGGCGTCACGAATCCCGACTCGTAGGCGAGCACGACGGCCTGGACGCGGTCGCGCAGGTGGAGCTTCATCAGGATGCGGCCGACGTGGCTCTTGGCCGTGCTCTCCTCGACTGTCAGCCGCGTGGCGATCTCCGCATTGGTGAGCCCCTGGGCCACGAGGCGGAAGACGTCGCGTTCGCGAGGGGTGAGCGACTCGAGCTCCGGAGGGTCGTGGCTGCTCGGTTTCGTCGCGAGCGCGAACTGCTGAATGAGACGGCGCGTGATCGACGGATCGATCAGTGCATCGCCCGCGGCGACGCTCCTCACGGCGGCGATCAGCTGCTCGCGCGGGGCGTCCTTGAGCAGGAAGCCGCTCGCGCCCGCACGGAGAGCGGCATAGACGTATTCGTCCGAGTCGAAGGTGGTCAGGATGAGCACCCGGCATTCGGTCTCGGCCAGGATCACGCGCGCCGCTTCCAGGCCGTCCATGTTGGGCATGCGGATGTCCATCAGCACGACCGCCGGAACGAGGGCGCGCGCCACTTCGACCGCTTCCTGCCCGTCGGCCGCCTCGCCGACCACATCGATGCCGGGCTCGCTTCCGAGGATGACGCGGAAGCCGGCTCGCAACAGCCGCTGGTCGTCGGCGATCAGGACGGAGATCGCGCCCGCCTCGTCGCTCATCTTCTCGCCGGATCGCGACTGGCGAGCCGTTCGCCGCCCGTCCGGGCCTGGATGTCGTACGGGAAGCGAGCCGTGGTCCGCCAGCCGCCGTCTTCCCTGGGCCCCGCGGCGAACCTGCCGCCGCAGCACGCAACGCGCTCGCGCATGCCGGCCAGGCCGTGGCCTCCACCCGCGCGCTCGAGGCCCGAGCGGACGCCAGCTGCCGGGCCGTTCTCGACGCGTACCTCGACGGCGGCGGCATCGCCGCGCACAGTGATCTCGATCGGCGCGCCGGGCGCGTGCTTGATCGCATTGGTCACGCCCTCCTGTACGAGCCGGTAGGCGGCATCGGCGCTCTCCTCGCTGAGTTGCTCGCTGTCGCCGGTGAACTGACAGGTGACGGTCAAGCCGGACGCGCGCACGCGCCTGACGAGCTCCTCGACGATACGCAACCCGGCCGAAGCGCTCGCCGGGGGTTGATCTGCAAGCAACTCGACGAGCCGGTCGATCTCGACCTCGGCCTGACGCGCTGCCTCGCTGATCGACTCGAAGGCCTCGGCCGCCCCGGACGGATCGGACGGAGCGAGCTGCTCGCCCGCACTCGCCTGGACGACCATAAGGCTCACGCAGTGGGCGACGACATCGTGGAGCTCACGTGCGATCCGGGCTCTCTCGTACCGCACCGACTCGGTCTCGAAGAGCTCGCGCTCCTCTTCGAGCTCCCGCACGCGCAGTTCCAGCTCGGCCGCTGCGCGCTGGCGAGAGGCAACGATCAGGCCCCCGATCCAGGGCCCGATCGTCACCATCTCGACGAGCGGGTTGAACGCGGTCGCCGTGCCGGCGACACCGAAGATCAGAGCCGCGAGACCGATCAACGACGGCGCCCACGAACATCGCGAGCCGAGCGTGTAGGCATAGAGGAAGACGGCCACGAGGCCCGGAACGACGAGGGCGCTGTTGTCGTAGGCGTGACCCTCGGAGGTCAGCTCGGGGATCGCGAGCAGGATGCCCGGCGGCGACCGCAACGGCTATCGGCGCCCGCCGGCGCACCCCGACGAGCGCCGTGAAGGCGAGCGCCGAGAACGACGTGACGGCGCCCTCAGGCCAGATGAGAAGGCCCGAGGCCGCCAGGATCGCGAACGAGATCGCCGTCAGCGCGAGGGCAGTCAGTGCGTCGAGATGGTCGCGTCCCGACCGCCGCCCACGCTCGATCAGGTCACGCACGGCCGGCGACGAGCGGAAGGATGACCACCGTCTCACGGCGCCCCTCGCGGGCCTCGCTCCGGAGCGAGCCGCCGTGCAGAGCGGCACGCTCGGTCGCGGCGGCCAACGCCGGACGCGCGTCCGATACCGGCGCACTCGGGCCGGCAACCGTCAGCTCGAGTACGTCCGGGGCGAACGCGACGGTCACCTCGATCCGCGCGGCTGCGTCGTACTCGAGCGCGAGCAGGAGATGCTCCACGATGCGGTAACCGGACAGCTCGACGCCGGGTGGGAGGAGTCTGGGATCGCCGGTCACCGTCAGCCTCGCATCGGCGGCCGTTGCTGCGCCGAGGAGCCGGTCGAGCTGGCCCAGCACCGGCTGCGGCTCGGTGGGTGCGCCGTCACGCAGACCTCTCACCACCTCGCGCATCTGGCTCAGCGTTTGGCGTCCGGTGTCCTGGATCGCGACGAACGCCGCCTGCGTCCCGGCCGGCTCGGTGTCGAGCGTCGCCCGACCGGCTTCCGCCGTCACGGCGATCCGGTCGACCCCCTCACGCAGGAAGTCGTCGAGCTCGCCCGCGATACGCTCCCGGTCAGCCGCCACGGCAAGCTCGGCGTTCCGCTCCCGCTGCTCGCGGAGTTCGGCGGTCCGAGCACGGAGCCCTGCGATGACCGTGTTGCGCGAACGCAGCAGCCCGCCCGCGAACAGGAAGCCCACCGCCACGGGCACGAACAGGAGGAGGTCCTCGGACCCGAGAGCTGGGGATCCGAAGACGTCTGGCAGAAGAGACTGGCGACGAGAAACCCCATCCCGATCACCCGATCGCGCCACCCTGCCCGCGCCCCCAGCATGAACGCTACGAAGAAGACTGCCGGCAGACCGGCGCCGCAGCGCACCATGTGACCGATCACGAGCCAGTTCAGAGCGGCCCCAAACGCGAGCGCCGCCGCAGCTTCGACCGGCCAGCGGCGGGCAAACAGCACGGGCACGGTCATCAGGAGCACTGCGATCGCCGCACCCCAGCCCTGATGGGTTGGCGTCGAGGTGATCAGCCCGCTCGTCAACGCGACCCCGAACGCGGTGAATAGCGCCGCGAACACGATCTCCGCAAGTCCGATCTCCGGCAGGCCGAACACCGTCCCTGTCAGCCACGAGCTCCGCGGCACCACCCCCGACACGACACGGCGACCTTCCACAGCAACCGACAGTGTTGCGGTTCTCCGGCGCGGTTGCGGTCCGGCAGCCCGGGCCTCGCGGTGGGCGTTCATGCTCGCCGCAGCTTGATCGTCAGATCGCTGCTCGAGCTGTCGGAGCTGGGGTCGATGTTGACGCTGACGAGCGAGCCGGTCACGCCCTTGAACCGGCCCGTCCCTCCGGTCACGACAAACGGGGTGCTCGTGGCGCGAGTCGCCAGGCCGCGAAGGAGGATCATCGAGCTGCCGATCGCGATCTGGGCGTGGCAGACCGGGTCGCCCTTGGCAGCAACGATGCAGAGCAGATGATCCGAGGCCGCCCACGTCGCGGCGTGGTGCACATGGTTCCCGACGTAGTCGAGATCGGTCGACTCGAACTCGTCACCGGCGGCCGGAGGATTCGCCTGGGAGGGTGAAAACGGCTTCCCCGCCGCGGTTGAGGACGTCATCGTCTGGGTCTTCGAGAAGAAATGCAGCACCTGTACCGAGCTCGCCCTCGATGTCGCTGCGCCGGCGACGCCGCCTCCTGACAGGCCGACAACAACGCACACTGCCGAGGCGGCCGCCATCGCGCAGCGGAACCGCTTCGATCCGGCCGATTCGCGTTCATGCTTTCCGATCGTCATCTCATGACCTCCATTCGGTCGTCACGGGCCGCCTCAGCGCGGCCCCGAACGAGTGTCCGTGAGGCACCCGGCCATGGCGTCGGCCGCAAGGATGGTCTTTGGTCTAGCGGCTCCGCCTCGAGGAGGAGGCCGTCGGGCCGCCGGCGTCGAGCCGGCTTGTGGGAGCCCGTTGCACCCGATACCGGAAGCGAGCGAGCGCACGATCGGACCTTGGCCACCCAAACCGGCACTCGAGCTCGCACGGCCACCGGCCGATCCCTAGGCTATGGCGCGATGGCCGAGCCGCTCACCGCCGCGGCTCGGGCCCACGTGGAACCCGGCCCGACCTCGCGATGAGCCTGTGACTACGCTCATTCTCGACTGCGACGGCGTGCTCGCAGAGACCGAGCGCCACCTCCATCTGCCCGCTTTCAACCTCGCGTTCGAGGAGCTCGGCGTGCCGCTGCGGTGGTCGGACGCCGAGTATGCCGAGAGGCTGCTCGTCGCCGGAGGCAAGGAGCGGATCGCCTCCGCCTTCACCCCCGAGCTCACTGCCGCGCACGGCCTGCCGACGGATCCGGCCGAGCGGCAAGAGCTGTTCGAGCGGCTCCACACGCGGAAGACGGAGATCTTCCGGGCCCTACTCGAGACGCACCCGCTGCCGGCCCGGCCCGGGATCGTGCGCTTGATCGGCGCCGCCGACGGCTGCAGGCTGGAAGGTCGCGGTCGCGTCGACTTCCGCCGAGAGCGCCGTCCGGGCCGTCGTGATGCGGCTCCTCGGGCCGGCGCTCGCGAAGCGGATCACGATCTTCGCCGGGGACGTCGTCACCGCGAAGAAGCCCGATCCGGAGATCTACGAGCTCGCCGTTGCGCGGCTCGGGGTGGAGAAGAACGAGACGGTCGTCGTCGAGGACTCGCGAAACGGCCTCGTCGCGGCAACCGGAGCGGGGCTCACGTGCGTGGTCACGGTCAGCGACTACAGCGCAAGCGAGGACTTCTCAGAGGCCGCGCTCGTGCTCTCGAGCCTCGGCGATCCCGGCGACCCCCTGACGGTGCTCGCCAACCGGACGACGGTGTCCCCGCATGGCCACCTGACGCTGGAGGATCTCGAGGCGATCCTCGCTCACCGCACGGCGGCCGGCTGAGCGCGGTTCGGCGTCCTGGCCGTGCTTCCGGTCTACGACCTCTTCGAGATCGGCGTCACGGTCGGCGTCGGGGTGCTGCTCGACACCTTCGTCGTCAGGACCGTGCTCGTGCCGGCGGGAACGTGGCTCCTGGGGGAGCGCTCCTGGTGGCCGGCGCGCGCGGCGGCCGCGTCAGCCCGTTGAGCCGGTGTCCTCCCACGCGCGAAAGCCCCCGATGAACGCGTTCGAGTTGCTCCCGAGGGTCGCGTTCGGCGGAAGCGCATCGAGCTTCGTGGCGTTCCCGCCGCCGATCACGATCGAGTCCGGCTCGAGGGCTGCGGTCAGCGCCTCGACGGCTTCGAAGACGAGCTCCTGCCACTTCTTGCGGCCGAACTCCTTGCGGCCGCGCTCACCGAGGTAGTCCTCGAAGGTTCGCTTCTTGAACGGGAGGTGCGCCAGCTCCATCGGCTGCACGACACCGTCGGACACGAGCGCGGAACCGAGGCCCGTCCCGAGGCCGAGGAAGAGCATCGTCCCGCCCTCGTAGCTCCCGAGCGCCTGCATCGCGGCGTCGTTCATCACCTTCGTGGGGACGCCGAATGCCGCCTCGAAGTCGAAGGCGACCCAGCCCTCCCCCAGGTTGAACGGCTCGGTGACGACGCGGCCGTTGTGCACCGGTGCCGGCACGCCGACGGTGACGACGTCGAAGCGCCAGCCGTCGGCCGCCTCGAGCGCGAGGGAGACCATCTCGTCCGGAGCCAGCATCGGCCCCGACGGAGCCCGGCGCCGTTCGGTCTCGCCGCTCACGAGCACCTTCACATGCGACCCGCCCACGTCAACCGCCAGAACAGCCCGCTGCTCGGTCATCGACGTCACCCTAGCTCCGAGATCCCCGCCGTGTGCGATCAGGGGCCCAAGCTCGGCGGTGTCGGAACATGAGGCGGCGCTCGCTGCCCCGACGGTTCAGCCGGTGGCGGTGGTGCCGCCTTCGGGCTTGCGGGATTCGGGCGTCGAGGGCGGGCCCCGGGGCGTGAGGTTTGCGTTGCATCGGTCGGACGATCCGAATACTCTCCCTGGGTGGCGTCCAGCGGCCGCTTCGTCGCCGACGCCGCACCCGGAACGACGATCGCGCCCAGCTCGGGCGCCGATTCGATTGGAGGGAAGGAATGGCGAACAGTTTGAAGATCAAGGTGAACGGGCTCACGCACGGCGTGAGTGCGAGCCTTGATACGCCTCTCCTGTACGTCCTGCACAACGAGCTCCACCTGCACGGCCCCCGCTTCGGTTGTGGCCTTGCGCAGTGTGGCGCCTGCTCGGTGCTTCTGGACGGCAAGGAGATCCGTTCCTGCGTGACGCCGGTTGCGGCTGTCAGCGGGAAGAGCATCACGACCCTCGAGGGCCTCCCGGCCCTCTGGGCGGCACAGCGCGGAACGACGGCGGCGGCGCCGGCGCTCCATCCGCTGCAGCAGGCATGGATCGACGTGCAGGTGCCGCATTGCGGCTACTGCCAGAACGGCATGATGATCCAGGCCGCAGACCTGCTCGCGACCACGAAGAACCCGTCCGAAGACCAGATCCGCACGGCGATGAACGGGCATCTCTGCCGCTGCGGAACCTATCCCCGGATCCTGACCGCGATCCAGCAGGCGGCCAAGGTCATGGCAAAGGCAGGTGCATGATGACGGGACTGATCCCGGAGCAGGCCTTCTCACGCAAGACCTTCATCAAGGGCGGCGGCGCAATGATCGTCGGGTTCTCGGTTGCCGGCGGGATCGCGGCCGGCAAGGCGAGCGCCGTGCTCGGGCCGCCGTCGATGAACAGCCTCGACCAGTGGCTCACGATCAACGCCGACAACACGGTGACGCTCTATCTCGGCAAGGAAGAGCTCGGCCAGGGCTCGACCACGGGCCTCCGGCAGATCGCCGCCGAGGAGCTCAACATGCCGTTCGAGGCGATGCGGTCCTCGCTCCAGGAGGACACCGCCGGCGACCATCCGGCCCAGAACCAGGGCCCGACCGTCGGCAGCGGCTCGATCTCGGGCGGCGGGCCTCAGCTCCGTGCAGCCACGGCCTATGCCTACCAGGCACTCCTGGGCCTCGCCTCGGCGAAGCTCGGGGTTCCTGTCGCCAGCCTCACTGCCGCGAACGGCGTGATCTCGGGCGGCGGCGGCTCGGTGAAGTACTCCGACCTGCTTGCCGGGAAGCTCTTCAACGTCACGACCCCCGCCACGACTCTGGGCTCGGGCGTCGCGCCGGCGAAGGCGATCAGCCAGTACACGATCGTCGGGACCCGCGTCCCGCGGATCGATATCCCCGCCAAGGTCGCCGGCACCTACACCTACATCCACAACGTCCGCGTGCCAGGGATGCTTCACGGCCGGATCGTTCGCCCGCGCGGGCAGGGAAGCTACGGCACCGGTGCGACGGTCCAGAGCGTCGACAAGTCCACGATCTCGCACATCCCGAACGTCCAGGTCGTGCAGGTCGGGAACTTCCTCGGCGTCGTCGCGCCGCGTGAGTTCGATGCGATCCAGGCCGCGGCACAGCTGAAGGTGAGCTGGGTCACCCAGGCAGTGCTGCCGGGCGTCGGTAACCAGTACCAGCTGATGCAGCAGCAGGACGCAGCCGGCCTGACGGTGAACAAGGTCGCCGCCTCGAGCGGGAACATCACCGCCGGCTTCGCCTCGGCGTCGAAGATCCTCGCGCAGAACTACGTCTATCCGTACAACATCCACGGCTCGATCGGGCCGGCGTGCTCGGTGGCGGACGTCACACCCACGAGCGCATTCGTGCTCTCGAACACGCAGGGCATCTACCGGCTCCAGGGAACGATCGCCCAGACACTGAACATGAGCCTGAACCAGGTTCGCGTCCAGTACTGGGAGGGCTCGAGCGCCTTCGGCCACACGACGAGCGACGATGCCGCGCAGGCGGCCGCCGTGATGTCGCAGGCCGTCGGGAAGCCCGTTCGGTGCCAGTTCATGCGCTGGGACGAGCACGGCTGGGACTTCTACGGCCCGAACGAGTTCAACCAGGTGCGGGCCGGGATCGACGCGAACAACAACATCGTCGCGTTCGACTACACCTCGTCCGTCCCGTACGGCACGAACGCGCAGGAGACGACGAACGAGCTCGTCGGCTTCGGCCCGCTCACATCGCTGACCGCGTCGGCCGGCAGCGCCGACACGACGAACTCGGGCACGCAGTACAACATCCCGAACCGCCGCGTGACGACGAAGGCCCTCCCGCTCTACGGCGGCTACATGAAGACGGCTCCGCTTCGTGGGCCGGGCGCGCCGCAGTGCCTGTTCGCCTGTGAGCAGATGATCGACGAGCTCGCGCACGCGGCGAACATGGATCCTGTCGCCTTCCGGCTCCAGAACATCGCGACGACGACCGATCCCGGCTTCGGGACGCCGGGCGGGACGCGCTGGCTCAGCGCGCTCACCACCGTCGCGGCCGCCGCCAACTGGACGCCGAAGGTCGCCGCCTCGAACCTCTCGAGCGAGCGGGTCGTGACGGGCCGGGGAATCGCACTCGGCAGCTTTGCGAACTCGCAGGCGGGGACGGTTGCCGAGATCACGGTCGACAAGAAGTCCGGCGTGATCACGCCGATCCACATGTATGCGTCGCAGAACGCAGGCCTCGCGATCAACCCGGCCCTGGTCGAGAACCAGATGTCCGGCGCGATGATGTACGGGACGAGCCGGGCTCTCTTCGAGGAGATCGTCTTCAACAAGAGCCGCGTCACGAGCCTCGACTGGGTGACCTACCCGATCATGCGCTTCAAGTCGGCTCCGAAGGTGACGACGGTCGTGATCCAGCGGCCGGACCTGCAGTCGACCGGCTCGGGTGAGCCGCCGAACTGCCCGGCCGGAGCGGCGATCGCCAACGCGTTCTTCGACGCGACGGGCGTCCGCATCCGCCAGGCCCCGATGACGCCTGCCGTCGTCAGGGCGACGCTGAAGGCCGCCGGCGTTTCGTAGCTCGCGACCGGCGCGTGTTCCGTGGAGGGCCCGGCGACGGGCCCTCCACTCGTTTCAGCAGCCGGACGAGACCGGATGCGCCGGCGGGCCGATCGGCACGTGGTAGCCGACCGCGAGCTTCCGCAGGTCGGCGCGGTAGAGCTGCATGTCGGCGTGCGTCCAGTCGCCGTGGGTCTGGCAGCGCCAGGCGGCGTAGAGCTCGCGGTGGTAGGGGCTCGTGAGGCTCTCGTTGTGCCCGATCACGTTCCGGAGCTGGATATGGAAGGTCTGCATCAGCCAGACGGTCAGCGCGAGCGACGAGGCGAGCTGGCGCGGGTCGTCGAGGATCTGCTGGTCGCTCTCGCCGACGTGCTCGATCCCGATCGAGGTGTAGTTGAGGCCGACCGTGTGGCGGCACATCGTGTTCAGCGGCACGAGCTGGTAGATCGTCCCGTCGGTGTCGATCACGAAGTGGGCGCAGTCGCCGGGAAGCTCGTTCAGCTCGGGATCGGGTGCGTCGGCCGCGAACGTGTTCCAGGCCGAGGAGAACGAATCGCTCGCCGTGTAGTGCTCGACGATCACCTTTGGGTGGACGAGCCTCCAGCTGTCGATCCCGTAGTGGCGCTCGGCGTAGGCCGCCATCTCGGCTCTGCGCTTGGCGCCGAACGGGATCGGCTTGTAGACGATGTGCGGCCTCGGCGCGGTACCGGACGGCTGCGCCGCTGCCACTGCGGCCGGCAGGGCGGCGATGCAGCAGAGCGCGGCAAGCCGCCTCAATGAGCGGAGAGCCACGCCTTCAGCTTCTGGATCCGCTCGTATGGCCGCGAGCAGGGTGGGCCGGCTCAGGCGATGCGACCGAGCCGCCTGCATCAGCACGGCGTAGGCCTGCTTGCTCAGCGCCTCGCTGTCGGAGTAGAGCAGGACGTCGTCGCCGGCCCGGAGCGCACGCACGGGCGCGTCCGGGTAGCGGGCGATCGCGGGCGCCGTCATCGTGTCGGTGATCACGACGCCGTCGAATCCGAGCTGCCCGCGGAGGATGCCCGAGACGATCTTCGGCGAGAGCGCCGCCGGCAGCCGCGCCGGGTCGAGCGCCGGATACTCGGCGTTCGAGACCATCACGAGCTTGACTCCGCTCGCGCACGGCGGCCCGGAACGAGACGAGCCGCCGCTCGAGCCCGGCCTTCGAGGTCGGGACGACGACGACCGCGACGTCCGTGTTGGCCGGGCGCCGTCCCGAGGCCCGGGAAGTGCTTGCCGGTCGCCGCCACCCCGGCCGACTGGAGGCCCGTCGCGAACGCCGAGCCGAGCTTTGCGGTCGTCGCCGGGTCGGGCTGAAGATCCGGCTCCCGAGGAACGAGCTCGAGGCATCGCCGACGTCGAGAACGGGCGCGAGATCGACGTCGACGCCGACGCCCCGCAGATACCTGCCGGTCGCGCGGCCCTGCTCCCGCACGGCCGGAGCACCGAGGGTCGCGCCCATCGTCTCGGCCGAGGCGGCCGGTGGGCCCGCGGGGAAGCGCTTCACCTCGCCGCCCTCCTGGTCGGTCGCGATCAGGAGCGGCGGGTTGCCGCCGGCCTTCGCCGCGCCCTGCAACTGGGAGACCACCGCGGCGAGCGCCGAGGGGGTCGTGATGTTGCCGCCGAAGATGATCACGCCGCCGAGCTCGCCTCGCCGGATGCGGGCGAGCAGGTCGCGGCTCGGCGTCGGTGCCGTCCATCGCGCCCATGAGCGTCTGGCCGACGAGGCGCGCGAGGGACGGTGCCGGGCCTCCGATCCCGAGGATGCGCGGGCTCCGCTCGCCAGCAGGGCGACGATGCCCGCCGCGACGATCGACGCGCCGACGCTCTTTGGGCCGCGCGGGGCATCCCTCGATTGTTCCACGCGAGCCTCATACCGGGCTCGCATTTGGCCCTCATCCGGCCGCCGTTCGGTTTATGCTCGCGAGTACCCGTCCGACCGGGCGGGCCTGGCCGGCAACGACACGGAAAGCAGGACACAAACATGGATGCGCTGATGAAGCTATCCCGCGAGGCGCAGGGCATGCTCGTCGGGACGGCTCTCTTCATTATTCTCTCGTTCTTCGGTTGGCAGGCGGCGAGCATCGACCTCGGGTCGTTCGGCACGCACAGCGTCAGCTTCAGCCTCTGGCACAGCTTCTACGGCGTGATCATTGCGCTGATCGCGATCTTGCTGTTCGCCTGGGAGCTCATCAGGGCGCTCGACGTCAAGATCGAGTTCCTCTCCGGGGTCGAGCCCGGCGTGATCTCGACCGGGCTCGCGGTCGCCCTGGGGGTCGCTGACGATCATCCTCTTCCTCGACTGGAGCCAGATCAGGGCCTGGCCGGAGTACGTCGGGACGCTGCTCGCGATCGCGATCGCGGTGCTCGCAGTCCTCCGCGCCAGGAAGGAAGGCGTCGGGATGCCGGCGATGCCGTCCGGGATCTCGGTCGGTGGAGGCGGCGCGGCCGCCGCGTCTGCCGGCGCCGCAGCTCCGCGCTCCGCGCACCGCCGGCTCCGGCGGCTGTCGTGGATCCTGCTCCGGCGCCCGCCGCGGATCCCACGCCGGCGGATCCAGCACGCGGACGCGCCCGCCGAGGCCTGACCCTCGCGTCACGTCCGTAGCCGGCGAGAGGTAGTTCCTGTGGGCGCCCGGGCAACCGGGCGCCCATCGTTTCGCGCGGCCTCGGACGCGGCCGCGATCCTCGTCTTCGTCACGATCGGCCTGCTCTCCCACCATGGCGACGTCTCGCTGCGGGGATATGCCAGGGACGCGCTGCCGTTCCTCGGCTGCTGGTTCGCGGCGGCGCTCGTGTTCCGTCTCTACACGCGCCGGCGGCCCGGGCCGGCTCGCCGCGACCTGGGCCGTCGGCGTGCCCGCCGCCGTGCTCCTGCGAGCGCTCGTTCTCGGGCGGCCCCTGGGCGGCAAGGAGCTCGCGTTCCTGATCGTCTCCCTGATCACGATCGGCCGTCTCGTCCTCGCCTTCCGCGGTCTCCTCAGGCTGCTCGAGTCGCGGACGAGCCGCGCTGCTCCATGATCCCGTCGATCAGCCCGTACTCGATCGCCTCCTGCGGCGACATGAACCGGTCGCGGTCGATGTCTGCCATCACCTGCTCGACGTCGCGGCCCGAGTGCCGCGAGATGATCTCGGCCATCTGCCGCGTGAGCTCGAGGACCTCGCGCGCGGCGATCTGGATGTCCGCCGGGCGTGCCGCGGAAGCCGCTCGACCCCTGGTGGATCATGATCTTCGCGTTCGGCAGGGCGTAGCGCTTGCCTGCCGCGCCGCCGCAGAGCACCATCGCCGCCGCCGACATGCCCATCCCCAGGCAGACGGTCGCGACGTCCGGCTTCACGTACTGCATCGCGTCGTAGATCGCCATCCCGGCGTACGCGACGCCGCCGGGCGAGTTGACGTAGAGCCAGATGTCCTTCTCGGAATCCTCCGCCTCGAGGAAGAGCAGCTGCGCCGCGATCAGGTTCGCGACCGAGTCGTCGACCTCCTGGCCGAGGAAGACGATGCGCTCCCGCAGAAGCCGCGAGTAGATGTCGAACGAGCGCTCGCGGGCACCGTCCGCCTCGAGCACCATCGGGATGACCTGACCGACCAGCATGAGCACCTCCTGTAACGTGCAACCGTGAGGTTGCTACTGTAGCGCAACCCGTAAGTTGCGCAAGAAACGGAGGTCGCCATGATCCGCAAGGAGATCCTGCTGCCCGCAAGCCGCGACGAGGTCTGGTCGGCGCTCACCGACCCCGAAGAGCTCGAGCGCTGGTTCGCGAACGACGTCGAGCTCGACCTGCGCCCGGGCGGCGGGGCGCACTTCCGCTGGGGAAACGGCGAGTCTCGCCATGCGACGGTCACCGAGATCGAGCCCGGCGAGCGCCTCGCGTTCGAGTGGGAGGGCGAAGGGGAGGTCGAGTTCACGCTCGCCGACGACGCCGAGGGCACGCGGCTGACGGTGGTCGAGACCTCGCCGGCCTGGTCGACGGCGCTCGGCCTCCAGGCAAACGCCATGGCGTATGCCTGAGCCCCTGGGGAACGATTTCCTCGGGCAGGTCTTCTCGGCGCTCGCCGACCCAAGCCGCCGCCACGTGCTCGGCTTCCTCGCCGACCACGGAACGGCCACGGCGACCGAGCTGACCGGCGAGCTGCCGATGACGCGGCAGGCCGTCGCGAAGCACCTCACGACGCTCAGCGATGCGGGGCTCGTCTCGGCCGAGCGCGCGGGCCGCGAGACGCGCTATCGGCTCACCGAGGCCGGCAGCGAGTGGGACGGGCGCCTCGACGCGCTCCGCCGCCACCTGGGCCGCGATCGCTAGCTTTCGCGCCATGGAGAGCCTGCCCGAGAGCGCGCGAACGCTCGTCGAGCCCGATCGCCGGCCCATCTCATCGCGCCGGCCGGGCTGAGGTGACGGGCCTCTACGATCTCGTCGCCGCCCTCCCGCTCGAGCTCGAGGGCCTCTCCTTCGAGCTCTCCGAGGTCGCAGTCTCGCCGGAGTTCACGCGGCGCACGACGACCGTCAAGCTTGCGGGCGGCGGAATGGAGGGTCTCGGCGAAGACGTCACCTACGACGGCGCCGAGCACGACTCCCGAACGGCTCGCCCACCTCGAGCTGGCGGGAAGCTGGACGATCGACTCGCTCTCGAGGCACCTCGACGGGCTCGACCTCTTCCCGGCCGGCGCTCCGAACCAGGCCGCGTATCTCGACTACCGGCGCTGGGCCTTCGAGTCGGCGGCGCTCGACCTCGCACTCCAGCAAGCCGGCCGTTCGCTGGCCGAGGCGGTGAGCCGCGAGGCCAGGCCGCTCACCTTCGTCTCCTCGACACGCACCTCACCCGGCCTCTGGCTCGCGATGTACCCCGGGCTCCGGTTCAAGCTCGACCCCGTCCCGGAGTGGACAGACGAGGAGATTGCCGAGCTGGGGGCGGGCGGCAACGTCGACGTCGTCGACCTCAAGGGCGCCTACCACGGCACGACCGTCGACAACCCGCCGAACCCGGAGCTCTACCGGCGCGTCGCCGAGGGATTCCCGGACGCGTGGATCGAAGATCCGGCGCTCGATCCCGAGACCGACGCCGTCCTCGAGCCGCACCGCCACCGGATCACCTGGGATGCGCCGATCCACTCGTGGGCGGACGTCGAGGCGCTGCCGTTCGCGCCTCGCTGCCTCAACTCGAAGCCCTCGCGCTTCGGCTCGGTCGAGCGCCTCTTCGAGTTCTACGACCGCTCGAACGAGCACGGGATCTCACTCTACGGCGGCGGCCAGTTCGAGCTCGGCGTCGGCCGCGGCCAGATCCAGCTGCTCGCGGGGATCTTCCATCCCGACGGCTCGAACGACGTCGCTCCCGGCGGCTACAACGCCCCGGAGCCCGTGCCCGGGCTTCCCGTGAGCCCGCTCGACCCGAGCCCGATGCCGACCGGCTTCCGGCGCGCGGTATCCTGAGGGCCGATGCGCGCCTCGCTCCTGACCGCCGCGCTCTGCTGCAGCGGCGTCTGCGCCTTCGCCGCCGCAGGTGCCTCGGCTGCGGCGGTAGCGCCGGATCCGTGCGTGCTGATCACGACGAGCGATGCCTCGATGGCGCTCGGCGCCACACCGCCCAAGGCAAAGTCGAAGACGGTCGGCCTCTTCCGCAGCTGCACCTATACGGTCAAGAAGAAGACGATGACCGTGCAGACGCGCAGGTTCGCGAGCCAGTCCGCCTTCGACAAGAGCGCGAAGGCGACCAAGGGCGTCGTCTTCCCGATCCAGGGCATTGGCGCCGACGCCTGGTCGGCGAACGGGACGGCTCTCCTCGTGTGGAAGAACGGCACCGAGATCACGATGTCGTTCGTCGGGGTCGAGCCGTTCGTCGCAACGCAGCAGGCGCTCGCGAAGACCGCGCTCGGTCGACTGTAAGAAACGGCAATCCGAGTTTCCCGTGATGCCACCCCGATCGCCGGGTTCGCAGCCGCGTTCTCGAGCTCTCAGGCGTCCGGCTGGAACGCGAGCAACTCCGAACCGTAGGCTCGGAGCCAGTCGCGCTGAGCCCGCCAGTCGGGCCGTCGTTCGGATACGAGGCTCCAGAACCGAGGCGAGTGATTGGGCTCGCGGAGATGGCAGAGCTCGTGGACGACGACGTAGTCGAGCACCTCGAACGGCGCCAGCACGAGCCGCCAGTTGAAAGACAGCGTGCCCCGCGGGGAGCACGAGCCCCACCGGGTCCGCTGGCCCCGGACGTCGATCCGCGAAAAGGAGACGCCGAGTACCTGGGCTTCCTCGTCGGCGACCATCGTCACGAGCTCCCGCGCCGCGCGCCGGGCCTCCTGCTCGGAGACCGCGCGAGCGTCGAGCCCGAGCCGCGGCACCTGGCGGGCGCGCTCGCGGGCGATCCAATCGCGGTGGGACTCGAGCACGGCATCGATCGCGGAAAGGGGCATCCGGTAGGGCACGGTCAGCCTTGGGGGCGCGTCCCAGGGAACCGTCAGCCGCCAGCGCCGTGCCCTGCGCGAGCGGTGGATCTCGATGCGCTCGTCCATGCCGCGGACGCTAGAGATCGGCTCGGCGGTCGGCCGTGAGCTGGAACTGGAGGGAGCTTCGACTCAAGCGTCGGCTCGGTTCCGGCTCTTGGAGAGCGCCCGCCGAAGTGCCGGCTCCTCGACCCGCGCAAAGGCCTCGTCCCAGGTCACCCATTCGGCCGCGTGCACCTCGACGGGATCCGGCGAGAGCTGCCCCGCCGCGACCACCTCGTAGCGCAGGTCGAGGTGGTAGTGCTCGTCCCAGGGAACCCAGTGGACATCGACGTCGAGCAGGCTCCGGCCGCCCGAGCCGAACCTCGAGCCCGGTCTCCTCTGCGGCCTCCCGCAGCGCCCCGTCCCCCGCCGTCGCGTCGCCCGGCTCGAGGTGCCCCCCTGGCTGGAACCACTTCCCGCTCTTACGGTGATGCACGAGAAGCGTGCGCTCGCCTGCCTCGTCGACCACGATCGCCGACGCGGTGAAGTGCGCCTCGGGCTGCTCCCGCGAGGACGGCCGCTCGAGGCTCGCCGCCCACACCCGCATCCGCTCGAGGTCGGCAGCCTCCTGCTCGTCGGCCGGGTCGTGCGCGGCGAGCAGCGCCACGAGCGCCTCGCGCGTCACTCGTACTGGAGCGCGGCGAGCACGTTCAGCTTGGACGCGCGGCGGGCCGGGAAGATCGCGGCCACGATTCCCGCGATCACCGCGGCGATCACGAACGCGATCAGCTGCCCGACAGGCAGCGCGAAGGCCGAGAAGCCGATCGCCTGTCCGATCAGGATCGCGAGCACGATCCCGAGCGGCAGCCCGAGCGCGGCGCCGATCAGCGAGGTCACGACCGACTCGTGCCGGATCATCCGCCGCACCTGGATCCGCGTCATGCCGACGGCCCGCAGCATCCCGAGCTCGCGCGTCCGCTCGAACACGGTGAGGACGAGCGTGTTCACGATCCCGAAGATCGAGATCAGCACCGAGAGCCCGAGCAGGACGAAGAGCAGGTTCAGGAGGATGTCGATCCCCTGCTCCTGGGTCTTCTCGAACTGCTGCTCGGTCTGGATCTTCGCGTCGGGGAAGCCGGCGAGCGTGGCATTCAGGAGCGCGGTGTTCTCGGGTGTCACGCCGCCCTTGATGTTGATCAGCGTGAACACGTTCTGCGGGTTCGGGTAGTTCGCGTCGAACTTGGCGGCCGAGGTCGTGACCGAACCAAACGGCGAGCCGCCGGCGGGAACCTTGAAGATGCCGTCGACCTTGAGGTTCAGGACCTTCGCGTAGGGCGTCAGCACATGGAGCGGCGAGCCGACGACGAGGTCGTGCTTCTTCGCGAACGACTCGCTCACGACGGCCCCCGTGCTCCCGAGCGTCTCGAGGGTCTGCTGCGAGCCCTCCTTCCAGCTCAGCTTCAGCACCTGCGAGATCCCCGGATCGACCGCGGTGACGTCGAACTGGTCGCCGAACTCCTTGCCGCGGCCGGCACGGACGCCCGCAGCGGTCGTCACCTGGGGCAGCTTCCGCACCGCGACGACCGAAGAGATATCGGTCGGCGTGAACCCGTTCTGCGAGGTCAAGGCGTAATCGGCGTTGAACTGCTTCGTGACCGCGCTCTCGAACGTCGATTTGAGCCCGGCCGCAAGCACGGCGACGAAGGTGACGAGCGCGAGGCCGATCATCAGCGCGGCGGCGGCGAGCGCGGTGCGGCTGGGGTTCCGCTGCACGTTCCGCTCGGCGAGGCTGTTCGCCGTCCGGTCGCGCATCACCCGCGGGAATGCCGGACGTTTCCGGAACGGCCGGGCGATCAGCCAGCAGAGCAGCGTCAGCGGATAGACGATGATCGAGAGCACGACCACGGACCACGTCGCGATCGGATCGACCACCGAGGTGATCGGCTTGACGACCCGGGGTGCGACGATCGCGACGCCGACGAAGACGAAGAGCACGCCCACGCCGAGCGCGACGAGTCGCAGACCGCCCGAGAACACGAAGCCGAGGCTCCCCCCGAGGATCCCGAATATCCCGATCGCGATCACGACCACGGCGACCAGGGGCGCGTAACCCGCGAACCGGCTCGGCGGAAGGACCGATCCTTCGCGGACGGCCGCGATCGGCGGCACGCGAGTCGAACGGAACGCAGGCCAGAGGGACGCGAGCAGCGTCACCCCGATCCCGATCCCGAGCGACACGACGACCGTCCGCGGGGCGAACACGATCCCGCTCGTCGGCAGGTCGATCCCGAAAGCGGAGAAGAGCGCATTCAGCCCTTGGGCGAGCAGGAGCCCGAGGAAGAGCCCGACAACCGACGCCGCCACCCCGATCACGAGCGACTCGAGCAGCACGGATCCCAGCACCTGGTTCCGGGTCGCGCCGATCGTCCGCAGGGTTGCGAGCTCGCGGGTTCGCTGGGCGATCGTGATCGAGAGCGTGTTCACGATCACGAACCCTCCGACGAACAGGGCGACGAAGCCGAAGGCCAGCAGGAACTTCTGCAGGATCGAGAGGAACGACGTGGTGTCGCTCGCCTCCTGCTTTGCCTGCTGCTCGCCGGTCTTGACCTGCGCCGTCGAGGGCAGGATCGTCCGGATCTCGGCGATCAGCTTGTCCGTCGACATCGCGGCCGTCTTGGAGACCCGGATCTCGTCGAGCTGGCCCTCCTTCTGGAAGAGCTTCTGCGCGGTCGGGAGATCGAAGATCGCGAGGGTGGCTCCGCCGATCGACGCGACCCCCCCGAGCTCTGCGATCCCGACGATCTTGAAGCGGCCGCGTCGGCCCGTGAACCGAGACTCCGATCGTCTCGCCGATCACGTAGTGCTTCTTCTTCGCCGTTCCGGCGTCGATCGCCACCTCGTTCGACGCGACCGGCCAGCGCCCGCTGACGAGCGTCAGCGGGTTGAAGAGCTCGTCACGAGGGTTGACGCTGAAGCCGAGATTCGGCGCTCCGCCGGTCGAGATCGCCTTCCCGTCGCGGCCGACCAGGTGCGTCTGGTCGTACTCGACGCCGCCGACCGCGTCCTGGACGCCCGAAAGGCCCTTGATCTGGCCGAGCAGCGACTCCGGGATCGACGGGGCGGTCGTGTCGTTCGAGGTGCCGAAGAGCGTCTTCCCGCTCACGACCGCGTCCGCGTTCTGGAACGACACGGTGAAGATCGAGTCGAAGCCCTTCTTGATCGTGTCGGTCAGGACGTACGTCCCGGAGACCATCGCGACGCCGAGGATGATCGCGAACGCCGTCAGGAGCGCGCGGAGCTTGCGCCCGGCGAGCCCCTTCAGGGAGACCCGGATCACGTGGACAGGTGGTTGATCACTTCCAGGATCTCCGCGGGCTCGCTGCGTGCGCGCTCGTCGGCGATCAACCCGTCGCTCAGGAAGAGGATCCGCCCCGCGATCGCAGCCGCCGCGGCATCATGGGTGACCATCACCGTGGTCTGCCCGTATTCGTCTGTGGCCGAGCGGAGGAGCTCGAGGATCTCGTGGCTCGTGGCCGAATCGAGGTTGCCGGTCGGCTCGTCCGCGAGCACGACCGACGGCCGCGAGACAAGCGCCCGCGCGATCGCGACGCGCTGCTGCTGACCGCCCGAAAGCTCGGCCGGACGGTGGCTCCGGCGGTCCGCGATCCCGAGCCGCTTCAGCAGGTCCTCCAGGAACGCCTTCTCGGGCTTCACACCGGCGATCGAGAGCGGCAGGACGACGTTCTCCTCGGCGGTCAGCATCGGAAGCAGGTTGAAGAACTGGAACACGAACCCGATGTGCTCGCGCCGAAGCAGCGTCACCTCGCGGTCGCTGAGCGAGCCGACGTCCTGCCCGGCAATCGTGACGTGACCGCTCGTCGGCACGTCGAGCGCAGCGAGGATGTGCATCAGCGTCGACTTGCCGGAGCCCGACGGCCCCATCACCGCCACCAGCTCGCCCGGATTCACCTGCAGCGAAACGCCGCGCAACGCGTCAACCGCCGTCTCGCCTTGCCCGTAGCGGCGAGTCACGTCGGTGGCGGTGACGACGGGCCCGGCAGGCGCCACGTGTCCGTCAATGCTCACTGCTGCCCGAGACTACCGGCCGTGGCCGGGTCGGGGCGGAGCCAGGCGTGTCACATGCGATGATGCGACCGTCCGCGTCAAGCGAGCCTGGAGGTCGTCGCGATGAATCATGGAGAGGTACGCCTCGAAGGAGCACCCGCGCTCTGGGCCGACGGCGAGCCGGAGTGGATCTCGCTCTCGTGGGAGGACGAAGACGGAACCACCCGGCATCTGCTCGGCTCCGGCGTCCCCGAAGCGATCTCGTCGAGCTTCAAGGCATATCTCGAGGCGGCAAACAACGGGAGCGTCGCCGACGGGCCCGCGGAGTGGGTGTTGTCGCTCGCCGGCCCGAGCCGCGGGCTCTTCGGGAAGCCCGGCCCCGCCGAGGGCGAGGTCTCGTTCTTCTGGCAAGAGGCTGCCGACGGCTCCCCGGCCGTTCCGCAGACCGTGAAGCTCAGCGAGCTCGCGGTGTGGGTGCAGTCGCTCGATCTCTACGGGTCGGCCGACCCTGAGGAGGTCCACCGCCCGGATCGCGACTAGAGCGAGGCGGTCGCGAACTGCGGGATGATCTCCCGGCCGTAGGCGCCGAGCGTCTCTTCCTGGGCGTTCGTCATCAGGTAGACGTTGAACTGGTCGACGCCGACCGCCTCGAGCTGCTGCAGCTTCGCCCGGCAGGCCTCGGCCGAGCCGATCACGCAGAAGCGGTCGCAGATCTCGTCGGTGACGAACGCGCCGTGGGCGGCGCCGACGCGGGAGTGGTCCTTGTAGTCGTAACCCTTGCGCGTCTTCACGAAATCGGTCAGCTCGGAGGGGATGTCGGAATCCCAGCCGTAACGCTCGATCAGGTCCATCACATGGTTCGAGACCATCGCGGGGAACCAGCGCACCTCCTCGCGGCAGGTTGCGAGGTCGTCGGAGACCTTCGAGGGTGCGCCGATGATGCATCCGAGCGCGGCGGGGTCGCGGCCGGCCTTCTCCGCCGAGACGCGCGCCGTGGCCATGATCCATTCGATGATCACCGGGTCGGCGAGCTGGATGATCACGCCGTCCGAGACGCGCCCGGCAACGGCGAGCGCCTTCGGGCCGTAGCCGGCGACGTACATCGGGATCGCGGGCTCCTTCAGGGCCCAGGTCAGCTCGAGCTCCTTTCCGCACCACTCGACCTGCTCGCCGTTCATCAGCGCCTTGATCATGCGGCAGGCCTCCTCGAACTCGGCCATCTTCACCGGCTGCTGGCCGATCACACGCCTCGCCGAGTCGCCGCGGCCGATGCCCATCACCATCCGGCCGCCGGAGATGTCGTGCAGCGTCGCGTAGGCGCTCGCGAGCACCGTCGGCTCGCGCGTGCCCGGGTTCGTGACGAAGTGGCCGAGCTTCAGCTTCGAGGTAGCGTTCGCGGCGAGCGCGAGGAGCGGGATCGACTCCTGCCAGAGGATGTGCGAGTCGTACGTCCAGCCGTACTCGAACCCCTCCTTCTCGGCGAGCTCGAGCAACTCGAGGAACCGGCCGAACGGCGGATCGGGTAGCACCGTGACACCGAAGCTGATAGCCATGAACCGGGGAGATTACAACGTGAAAATCATCTGCACGGGACTCAACTACGCTGAGCACATCCGGGAACAGGGGATGGAGGCGCCGGCCGAGCCGCTGCTCTTCGGGAAGTTCACGAACACGCTGATCGGGCCCGGCGAGGCGATCGTGCTGCCGCCCGAGGCAACCCATACCGACGCCGAGGCGGAGCTCGCGGTGGAGATCGGCCGGGCCGGCCGCCGGATTGCCGAGGACGACGTGCTCGATTTCGTCGCCGGCTACCGCTGCGCCAACGACGTCTCGGCGCGGAACCTCCAGTACGGCGACAAGCAGTGGACGCGCGGGAAGGGCTTCGACACCTTCTGCCCGCTCGGCGACCGGCTCGTGCCGGTCTCCGAGCTCGGCGACGGCTCCGGGCTACGCGTCGTCCAGCGGCTGAACGGCGAGCTGTTCCAGGACGGGAACACCTCCGACCTCGTCTTCAGCGTCCGTCACCTCGTCTCCTTCGCCTCGGCAGTGTTCACGCTCGAGCCCGGAGACCTGATCCTCACCGGTACCCCGCCCGGCGTCGGCTACGCGCCGGACCCCGCCCGTTTCCCTGAGGGCCGGCGATCTCGTCGAGATCGAGATCGAGGGGATCGGCGTGCTCGCGAACCCCGTGGTCGACGAGCTCTGAGCCCACCTGGCTAGGTCCCTTCCTTCTCCCTGGCCCGCCGTTCGTCCTCCGCAACACGCTTCTCCGCAGGCTCGCGCAGGTGTGCGGCGTTCTTCAGCATGCGCTCGCGGGCCTCGAAGTCAGCTTTCGTCAGCTTCTTCTTCGCCATCCTCTTCACCTCCTCCCAGCAGGATCTCGATCCTTCCGAGCGATACCACGATGTCGCTGATTCCGAAGAGCAGTGCCGTGACCTCGCTCCGATAGCTCAACGCTTCATCCACGCCCGAAATTCTGCCTGGCTGTCGGCGAGCCCCCAAGACGCCGTTACGGCCGTGTCTCAACCGGCGAGCCAGGCGAGCGTCTTCGACGCGAGCCTGTCGAGCGCGCGAACCGAGAGCTCGAGATGCGCCGGCGCCGTGTCCTCGAGTTTCGTGTGCGAGAGCCCGCGGAGGCTCTGGACGAAGAGCATCACCGTCGGCACGCCGGCCCGAGAGACCTCGGCCGCGTCGTGCAACGGGCCCGACGGCAACCGGTGGGAGCTGCCGGCGACCTCGAGGATCGCCTCGTCGGCGAAGCCGATCAGCGTCTCGTCGAACGGGATCGGCTCGATCCTCCAGATCCGTTCCCACTCGACCTCGAGATTCTCCTCCTCGGCGAAACGCCCGCAGGCGGCCTGCGCGCCGGCGAGCATCGAGGCGAGCGTGCGGACTCGTCGAGGTGCCGCTGGTCGAGGAGCTGCTCGGCGGTCTCGACGACCGAGGTCACGATCCCCGGCCTGCAGACGACGCCGCCGGAGGTGCAGACCGCGCCGCCGCCGGCGTCTGCCGCGATCTTGCGGAGCTCGAGCGCCAGCTTCGCGGCCCCGGCGAGCGCGTCGCGGCGCTTGTCCATCGGCGTCGAGCCGGCGTGGGCCGCCTGGCCCGCGCCAGGTGATCCGGGAGCGCTCGACGCCGAAGGTGCCGAGCACGACGCCGAGCGGCAGGTTCATCGACTCGAGCACCGGGCCCTGCTCGATGTGCAGCTCGAGGTAGGCGCCGGCGCCTTCGAGCTGCGAGCGCGCCTCGATCGCGCGGTCGAGCTCGACGCCGTGCTCGCGGAGCGCGTCGGGAGCGCGATCCCGTCGCGATCGGTGAGCTTGCGCAGCTCGTCCTGGTCGCGCATCGAGCCCGGCGGCGGCCGAGGAGCCGAAGAGCGAGCGGCCGAAGCGCGCGCCCTCCTCGTCGGCCCAGTTCACGAGCCGGACCGGCACGGGCGGCGCGCCTTCCTCGGCGATCCGACGGAGCACCTCCATCCCTGCGACGACGTTGAGCGAGCCGTCGAGCCAGCCGCCGTTCGGCACCGAGTCGAGATGCCCGCCGATCAGGAGCGGCCGCTCACCCTCGCCGAGGGTGAACCACTGGTTGCCCGCCTCGTCGATCTCCTCGCGGGCGCCGGTCCGGGCGAGGCCGCGCCGCAGCCATTCGCGTGCGCGTCTCCCAGGTATCCGTCCACGCGACCCGCTGGGCGCCTTCGCCGTCGCTCGTCAGCTCGGCGAGCTCCACGAGCTCTGCGACCGTCCGGGCTGGGTCGAGCGGCATGACGCCGATCCTACAACGAGGTCCGTGTAAGAATCGGCCGTGGCCGGCGCCGTAGCTCTACGCCCCTCGGGACGCGGGATCTATCGCACGGCGGCCGTGCGCTTCGCAACCGGCATCGGCGTCGTCTTCGCGCTGGTGCTGGCTCTGGGAGCTCTACCGCCTCGCTCTGGAGTCTCGACCGGCTGGACCTGGCCGTTCGTCGTCAACTCGACCTCGATGCCGCACACCTGGACGATCCTGAAGGCCTTCTGGCAGCCGGCGCAGGTGAACCAGCCGCGCACTCGCGACGATCCTCTTCCACAAGGCGCTCTTCACGGCCAAGGAGGCCGCGCTCGGGTTCGCGCTCGGAGCCGTGGTCGGCTTCGCGCTCGGGATCGCGCTCGCCCAGTCGCGGATCGTCCAGCGCGGGGTGATGCCCGTACATCGTCGCGAGCCAGACGATCCCGATCCTCGCGATCGCGCCGATGGTCGTGATCTGGGTGAACCCGAAGCTGCCCGGGAGCCTCCAGGGCTGGGGCGCGGTCGCCGTGATCGCCGCCTACCTCACCTTCTTCCCGGTCGTCGTCAACACGCTCCGCGGGCTCCAGTCCGCCGACCCGAAAGCACTCGAGCTGATGCGCAGCTACGCCGCCGGGCGCTGGGCGGTGCTCTGGAAGGTGCAGGTGCCCGCGTCGATGCCGTTCCTCTTCTCGGCGCTGCGGATCGCCGCAACCGCGAGCGTGGTCGGCGCGATCATCGGCGAGCTCCCGTCAGGCCTCCAATCCGGTCTCGGCGGCGCGATCCTCAACTTCAACCAGTACTACTCGCTCGAGCCGCAGGAGCTCTGGGCGACGAACATCGTCGCGGCGGCGCTCGGGATCGTCTTCTTCGTCGCGGTCGTGCTCGCCGAGCGGGTCGCGGTGCGGCGCGCGCCGGAGGTCCCGGAGTGAACGCGCCGCAGCACCCGGTCGTCTCGATCGAGAAGGTCGACGAAGACGTTCCCGCGCGGCAACGTCACCGCGCTCCAGGAGATCGACCTGCGGATCGAGGCCGGCGAGTTCGTCTCGCTGATCGGCCCGTCCGGCTGCGGCAAGTCGACGCTGCTCCGCGTGATCGGCGACCTCGTCGAGCCCACCGCCGGCACGGTCACCGTGAACGGCAAGCCGGCGGCAAGGGCGCGCGGCGACCGCGACTACGGGATCGTCTTCCAGGACGCCGTGCTGTTCGACTGGCGCACGGTTTCGAAGAACATCGCGCTGCCGCTCGAGATGCTCGGCTGGGACAAGGCGCCGCCGGGCGGCGCGGGTGAAGGAGATGCTCGACCTGGTCGAGCTCACCGGGCTTCGGCGACCACCACCCGTGGCAGCTCTCCGGCGGGATGCAGCAGCGCGTCTCGATCGCCCGGGCGCTCGCGTTCGAGCCGGCGCTGCTGCTGATGGACGAGCCGTTCGGCGCGCTCGACGAGATGACGCGCGAGCGGCTGAACCTGGAGCTGCTCTCGATCTGGCAGCAGCTCCACTCGACGGTCGTGTTCGTGACGCACTCGATCTCCGAGGCGGTCTTCCTCTCGACGCGCGTCGTCGTGATGAGCCCGCGGCCGGGGCGGATCAGCGGGATCGTCCCGATCGACCTGCCCTACCCGCGCACCGTCGAGACGCGCGAGGACCCGCACTTCTTCAAGCTCGTGACCGCGGTGCGCGAGCTCCTGCGCCACGGCGGCGAGCAGCTCCTGCCCGAGGAAGAGGCAGCGCTCACCGAGGAGCCAGCGTTGACGGCCAGGGCCCGCGAGTGGATCCCGGCGCAGCGGTGGTGCTCGTTCGCGGGGCTCGTGATCTGGGAGGGCTCGATCGCAGCCTTCCACGTGCAGCAGTTCCTGCTGCCGAAGCCGACGCGACATCGTGCGGGCGCTCTACGACAACTGGAGCACGCTCTCCTCGGCCGGCTGGTACACGTTCAAGGAGGCGCTCGGCGGCTTCGTCGTCGGCTCGACCGTCGGGATCCTGTTCGCGGTGCTTCGTCGCCCGCTTCCGGGCGCTCGGCTCGGCGTTGATGCCGTTCGCGATCGCCGCGAACGCGGTCCCGATCATCGCGTTCGCGCCGATCTTCGACGCGTGGTTCAACCCGCTCTCCCCGAACTCGAAGATCGCGATCTCGGCGGTGCTGTGCTTCTTCCCGGTGATGGTGAACACGCTGCGCGGGCTCACGAGCGTCCGCAGCACCCAGGTGCAGCTGATGCGGAGCTACGCGGCGAGCGAACTGCGAGATCTTCCGCCGGGTCCGGGTCCCGACTGCGCTGCCCTACCTGTTCACGGCGCTGAAGGTGGCGAGCGTGCTCTCGATGATCGGCGCCGTCGTCGGCGAGTACTTCGGCGGCTCGTTCAACGCACTCGGCGTCCTGATCAAGTCGGACGCCGCGATCTTCGAGTTCACGACCGCCTGGGCGGGCATCGTCGTCGCCTCCGTGCTCGGGATCGCGCTCTACCTCGTCGTCGCCGTCGCCGAGCGCCGGTTCGTGCGCTGGGCGCCCGAGGTTCGCGGCTGGCCGCTAGGGGCCCTGCGCGATCGGAACACGTTGAGCCTCGCGCGGAAAAGGTCCACAATCCCCGCAATGTCACACCCGAGGAGAAGGAGAGCAGCATGAAGAAACGCGTTGTCGTATGGCTCGCGGCTGCGGGGCTGGCGGTTTCCCTGACGGTGGGCCTCGGCGCGGCGACGGCCGCATCGCACCAGGCAAAGGCAACGAACGTCACCCTCCAGCTCAAGTGGGTCCCGCAGGCGCAGTTCGCAGGCTACTACGCGGCGGTGAAGATGGGCTTCTACGCCAAGGAGGGGCTGAACGTCACGCTCAAGAACGGCGGCCCGGACATCGTTCCCGAGACGGTCGTGGCGAGCGGGCAGGCACAGTTCGGCGTCGACTGGCTCCCGAGCCTGCTGGCCGCCCGTGACAAGGGCACAGATCTCGTGAACGTGGCGCAGGTGTTCGCGCGCTCGGGGATGACGCAGCTCACGTGGAAGGACTCGGGGATCACGTCGATCGCCGACATGAAGGGCAAGAAGGTCGCCAACTGGCTCGGGGGGAACCAGTACGAGCTCTTCGCCGCCCTCGTGAAGAACGGGATGAACCCGGACAAGAACCAGGGCGTCACGATCGTGCAGCAGCCGTTCGACATGGGTCTCTTCCTGAACCACCAGGTCGACTCGGCTTCCGCGATGACCTACAACGAGCTGGCCCAGGTGCTCGAGACGAAGAACCCGAAGACGGGCAAGCTCTACACGCTCAGCGACCTGAACGTGATCAAGATGCAGAACGTCGGCACCGGGATGCTCGAGGACGGTCTCTTCTCGACCGGCAAGTGGCTCTCCGATCCGGCGAACCAGGCGACCGCGGTGAAGTTCATCAAGGCCTCGCTCGAGGGCTGGATCTACTGCCGCGACCACCAGGCCGCGTGCGTGAAGATCACGCTCGGGTACGGGCCGACGCTCCCGGCCGGGCATCAAACCTGGCAGATGAACCAGATCAACGCGCTCATCTGGCCGAACAGCTCCGGGATCGGGATCATGAACAAGGCCGACTACACGCGGACGGCGGCGATCTCGAAGCAGTTCGGGGTCGTCTCGAAGACGCCGTCGGGTGCGTATCGCACCGACCTGGCGGCGAAGGCCGTGGCCGAGCTGAAGGCTTCGGGCGTCGACGTGTACGGCAAGAGCTGGAAGCCTGCGACGGTCAAGCTGACCGCCGGCGGGAAGTAGTTCTTCCTCGACACCGGGGGCCGCGACCGCGCGGCCCCCGGGTCTAGGATCTGGGCGTCGACCGAAGGAGGAGCCGTGTCCGTGCTGATCAAGGGTGGCCGCGTCGTCACCGCGTCCGACGACTACATCGCAGACGTCTTCGTCGACGGCGAGCGGGTGACGCTGATCGGCGAGTCGCTCGACGAGGACGCCGACCGTGTGATCGACGCACGCGGCAAGCTCGTGCTCCCGGGCTGCGTCGATCCCCACACCCATCTCGACATGCCCTTCGGCGGCACGGTCACGATCGACGACGTCGAGTCGGGGCAGACGGCCGCGGCGTTCGGCGGCACGACCTGCCACGTCGACTTCTGCATCCAGGGCGCAGGGCAGACGTTCGCCGAGGCTCTCTCCGACTGGCACGCGAAGGCCGAGGGCAAGCAGCTGATCGACATGGGCTACCACATCGCAGTCACCGATCTCTCGGCACCGGGCGCGCTCGACGAGCTCGCGGCCCTGCCGGACCAGGGAGTCACCTCCTACAAGCTGTTCATGGCCTACAAGGGCGCGCTGATGGTCGATGACGAGACGCTCTTCCGGACGATGCAGGTGGCGGCACGGACGGGGGCGCTCGTGATGGTGCATGCCGAGAACGGCGATGCGATCGACGTGCTCGTGAAGGACGCGCTCGCCGCCGGCCACACCGAGCCGTGGTGGCATGCGAGAACGCGGCCGCCCGAGACAGAGGGCGAGGCGACGAACCGCGCGATCCAGCTCGCCCACGTCGCGGGCTCGCCGCTCTACGTCGTCCACGTCTCGTGCAAGGAGTCGGTCGAGCCGATCGCGCTCGCCCGCGCGAAGGGGTGGAACATCTTCGGCGAGAGCTGCACGCAGTACTTCTTCGTTGACTACACGTTTCTCGAACGGCCGAACTTCGAGGGCGCGAAGTACGTCTACACGCCGCCGCCGCGCGACAAGGCGAACCAGGAGGTGCTCTGGGACGCGGTGCGGACGGACACGCTCTCGGTGATCTCGACCGACCACTGCGCGTTCAACTGGGACGGGCAGAAGTCGCTCGGCCGCGACGACTTCTCGAAGATCCCGAACGGCGGGCCGGGCCTCGAGAGCCGACTTCAGATGATCTACACCTTCGGCGTCCGCGAGGGCCGGATCGGGCTGAACCGGATGGTCGAGCTGCTTGCGACGAACCCGGCGAAGCTGTTCGGCCTCTACCCGCGGAAGGGCACGCTCGCGGTGGGCTCCGACGCCGACATCGTCATCTTCGATCCGGAGCGCCGCGTAACCATCTCGGCCTCGACGCACCACTCGCGAATCGACTACTCGCTCTACGAGGGCACCGAGGTGGTGGGCGTGCCCGAGCTCGTGCTCCTGCGCGGGAACGTGCTCGTGGAGAACGGGGAGCTCGTCGCCTCGCCGGGGATCGGACAGTACGTCGCCCGGGCGAGGTTCGGAGAGGAACTGGCAACAACGGGGAAAGGGGTGGCCGCCTGATCGGGGCGTCCCGGCAGGATCGGCAGGCCGCCGAAGGCGGGCTTCGGCCACGTCGCGAGCCCGGACGACGAGCCCGAGTGGAACCGGCTGCCTCAGGAAGTGGCCCGAGCGCGACCCGGCGCTGAAGCGCGCTGTCGCGGCGAGGGCGGCGTGGCCCACGGGCCCACAGACGCGAGGCAGCGCACCCGCAAAGCCAAGACGCAGCGCCACCAGAGCGTTTTCCGACGAGGCACGAACGCGGCACAAGCCATGACGTTTTCAGGCTATACCTGACCCCGCCGTTCGTTGGCTCGGTGCGGCTCTTTTGCAGGAGGTTTTCCGGGCGCCGTTCCGTTCTCGTCTCACGGCTGCCCAGTTCCGCTACTCGACCCGCATTTCGAGCCATGGAGACACCCCCGTCTCGGCAGGCCTCGACGCTCGCCTTCAGCGGCAGTACCAGGCCCGCGGAGCGGTGAGCTACTTGTGGGTCGAGGTGTAGACGAACGCCGCGACGTTCTGGATCACGGCAGGCGTCAGCACGTTCTTGTACGCGGTCATCTGAGTCGTGTACTTCGCAGCCGCCGTTTTCGACATCACCGAAGCGCCGCCGTTCGTGATCGCCTTGATGATCACGGCTTCGGAGAGCGCCGTCTTGTCGAGGTTCGGACCGATGTTGCCGACCGACTTGGCAGCGCGAAGCGTGTGGCAGACACCGCACGTGTTGATGAAGATCGGCTTCCCGACCTTGGCGTTGCCGACGAGCTTCGGCGCTGTGGCGGCGAACGCGACGGCGGGCACACCGACGGTGATCGCCAGTGCCGCGGCGAGGCCCAGAGGCTTCTGGCCCGCCGACCAGCTCGAAAGAGGCCGCGCTTTCACGCGTCTAGTATTCCTGCCCTCCGCGGGCGCCCCGTTACCGCGGTGTAAGGATTCCTTACACGGCCGGCAGGCCGGGGTCAAGCGAGCGCATCTTCGAGCGCTGCCCGTAGGCCGCGGTAGCGGAACTCGAAGCCGTCGAGCTTCCGCGAGACCGCCCGCTGGCCGTGGAGCAGGAGATCGGCCTGCTCGCCCAGCAGAAGCCGGAGCGCGAACGCCGGTGCGGGGGCGAACGAGGGCCTATGCAGCACGGCTCCGAGCTCACGGGCCGCATCTCGCTGGCGGAGCTGCTGGGGCGCGACAGCGTCGAGCGGTCCCGTCAGGGCCTCACTGTCGATCGCGAGCCGGTAGAGCCGCACGAGGTCGTCGATGTGGATCCACGGGAACCATTGCCTCCCACTGCCCGCGCGGCCGCCGACGAACAGGCGGAACGGGAGCGCCATCAGCGAGACGGCGTCTGCACCCGGCCCGATCACGAGCGAGGTCCGGACCTCGACGTGCCTGACCGGCGCCTTCGCGGCCTCCAGCTCCCAGGCGATGCACATGCGGGCCAGGAACGAGCTCCCCGGCGGGGAGAGCTCGTCGACGACGGTGTCCCCGGTATTCCCGGCGTAGTCGATGCCGGACGCGGAGACGAACACTCTGGGCCGCTCCTTCGCCGCCTGGATCGCCTGTACGACCGCGCGCGTGGTGGTGGCCCGGCTGGCGAGGATCGACTTCTTGCGGCCGTCGGTCCAGCGGAAGCTCCCGACCGAGGTCCCAGCGAGGTTCACGACGGCATCGGACCCGTCGACCGCCTGCGCGAGATCGTCCCAGGAGACCACGCCGTCGCCCGGGCTACGCGAGACGACGGTGACGTCATGCGCGTCGGCCCGGAGCGACGCGACGAGGGCGCGGCCGACGTATCCCGATCCGCCACCGACCACTACCTTCACTGCCACCGTCCTTTCGTTTGAGCGTACGGCACGGGCGTCTGGTGCCTCGGCGCGAGCCTGACCGCCGAGCTCGATCCGGGCGGCACGCGAACCGACGCGCTCTGCCGGCGCAGTCGCGAATGGGCGCCGATCCTCGCCACGTTCAGCTCTTGAGGTAGCCCCACTTCGCGAGCGAGCGATGGAGCGCCGTGACGAACTTCGCACCGCTCGGCCAGAAGCCCGATCCGTTCAGCCAGTCCTTTGGAAGCGCAGCCGCGAGCTGCATGTCGCAGGCCGCCTTCTGGCCGAGGAGGTACTCGTCGGCACACCAGGCCGAGATGACGCCGCGCACGTCGGAGAGATCCGACTTGCCACGCTCCGAAACATAGGCGCGCCACCACGTCGCGGCGTCCTTCCTGATCAGGTCGGGCCGAGTGCGAGTGATGTTCGTGAGCACTCCGTTCGCGTTGATCGTCCAGATCTGAACCGGGAGCCCGGAGCCGGCGAAGGCGGTGAAGGCGTACGCGAAACGGTCGTCGGCGGAGAGAATGAGCGTGCTCCCGTGGTCGCGCGTGAGCTCGTAGCCCGGATCGCCGAAGTCGTGGAAGACGGCACGACCCGGATGCGGCCCGTCGACGAGCACGATCAAGGTCTCGAAGCAGCAGTGCGCGCCGCCGGTATAGAAGTCGACGAGCACCTCGGGCAGGCTTCCGCCCCACACGTTCTGGAGGGAAAGGGTGTGCTTCGAGGCGATCCCACAGCGGTCGAGCGAGCAGAGGTCGTGGTCGTAGACCGTCTTGCCCGCGTTCTTCACGACGAGCTGCATGTCGCGGAAGGAGTAGGCGCCGAAGCTCTCCTTGCGCTGCTGGAAGCTGAGCGTCGCGTCGATGCCGGCGCGGCTCTTGTGCTGGACGACCTGCTTCCAGAGAGACGGTGTCGCCGCCCCGGCCGGGGTGGTGACGAAGACGGCCGCGATCCCGGCCAGGGCGAGAAGCCGCATCACCTGGGCTGCGTCACCGCGTCTGGGGGAAGCCGAGATCGACCTTCGAGGTCGCCGGGTCCGGCCAGCGAGAGGTGACAACCTTCGTCCGGGTGTAGAAGTCGACGCCCTCGGGCCCGTAGATGTGACGGTCGCCGAAGAGGCTCGACTTCCAGCCGCCGAAGGAGTAGTAGGCGACGGGAACGGGGATCGGCACGTTGACCCCGACCATCCCGGCCTGGACGTCGAACTCGAACTGCCGCGCGACGCCGCCGTCGCGGGTGAAGATCGCGGTTCCGTTGCCGTACGGGTTCTCGTTCACGAGCTTGATCGCGTCCTCGTAGGTCGCGACCCGCGTGACGCCGAGAACCGGGCCGAAGATCTCGTCCTTGTAGTTGTCCATTCCGGGCTCGACGTTGTCGATCAGCGACGGCCCGAGGAAGAAGCCGTCGCCGGCGGGCACGCTCCCTCGACCGTCGACGACGACGGTCGCGCCCTCCCCCTGCGCACGCTCGACGTACGAGGCGACCTTGTCACGATGCTCGCGCGTGATCAGCGGCCCCATCTCCGCTCCCTCCTCGAGTCCGGGCGAGACTTTCACCGCCGGGATCCTCGCCTTGATCGCCTCGACGAGATCGTCGGCGACCCCGCCCACGGCGACGAGCATCGAGACGGCCATGCAGCGTTCACCCGCCGAGCCGTATCCCGCGGAGACGGCGGCGTCGGCGGCCATCTCGATGTCGGCGTCGGGCAGGACGATCATGTGGTTCTTCGCCCCGCCGAGGGCCTGGCAGCGCTTGCCCGCCGCGGTGGCGGTCTCATAGACGTATCGAGCGATCGGAGTGGAGCCGACGAACGAGATTGCTGCGATCTCGGGGTGCGTGAGAAGCGAGTCGACGGCTGTCTTGTCGCCGTGGACGACGTTGAAAACGCCGTCGGGCACGCCGGCCTCAGCGAGCAGCTCGGCGGTGAGAAGCGAAGCCGACGGGTCCTTCTCGGAGGGCTTCAGCAGGAACGTGTTCCCGCAGGCGAGCGCCGGCGCCCACATCCACATCGGGACCATCGCAGGGAAGTTGAACGGCGTGATCCCGGCGACAACGCCGAGAGGCTGGCGGATCGAGTAGACGTCGACACCGGTCGAGGCCTGCTCGGTGTAGCCGCCCTTCAGGAGCGTCGGGATCCCACAGCAGAACTCGATCACCTCGAGCCCGCGGGCGACCTCGCCCATTGCGTCCGAGAGGACCTTGCCGTGCTCGGCGGTGAGCAGACGCGCGAGGTCCTCACGGTGGGCGTTGAAGAGCTCGCGGATGCGGAAGAAGAGCTCGGCGCGGCGTGCAACCGAGAGCGCGCGCCAGGCCGGGAACGCTGCCTTTGCGGCCTGGACGGCGGCATCGATCTCCTCGGGCGAGGCGAAGTCGACCGTGCCGGTCTGGCGGCCGGTCGCCGGATCGAAAACCGGCCCGGAGCGCCCGGAAACCCCGGCCCGGCGCCGGCCGCCGATCCAGTGGTTGATCGCCTTGGTTGCCTGCGGCGCGTCGATCAGGCCCGTCATCGTCCCCTCCTTCGTCGTCTCTCGGGAGGTTATCTCGCCGCTAGTTTTTCGGGATGAACGAGAACCCGGCCGAGGCCGGTGAAGCGCCGTCGGAACCTGAGGTGGACGAAGGACTGCTCGAGCTGGCGGAGGAGCCCGGTCTCTGGCTCCCGTTCGAGCCGAAGCTGAACGTGTTCCGCGCCGAGAACTTCGCGTTCGTCACCTACGGCCGGTCGGCCTGGGTGCAGCGGCTCCGGCTCGGAGGAGCCGATCCGGCCCGTGTCGTCGACCGCGTGGCCGGGATGATCGCGCTCAAAGGCCTCGAAGAGGCGACCTGGTGGCTCGGGGAGCTCACGACCCCCGAAGGGCTTGCTGCCGAGCTCGTCGCGCTCGGTCTCGAGCCCGACGACCCGCCGGAGATGACCTCGCTCACGATCGGGACCGCTCCATCGGGCGCGCCGTCGGTCGAGGTTCGACGCGTCGAGACCTCCGCCGAGGCGCTCCTTGCGAACGAGCTCGACTGGGAGTGCTTCGGCGTGCCCGAAGCTGAGCGCGTGCAGCGTCGAGACGAGGTCGCAAGCGCCTGGCCCGTGCTCCAGGCAAGCGGGCTGCAGACGACCTACCTCGCCTACCTCCACGGCGAGCCGGTCGGCTTCGCCCGCGCGGTGTTCACCCCTCGTGCCGCCCTGCTCCTCGGCGGCGCGACTCTCGCCTCCGCGCGCGGCCACGGCGTCTATACAGCGCTCGTCCACGCCCGCTGGGCCGAGGCCGTCGAGAGGGGAACCCCCCGGATCGCAGTGAGCGCCGGCCCGATGTCGGCGCCGATCCTCGAGCGCCTCGGCTTCGAGCCGATCGGCCGCGTCCGGCTTCTCCGCCAGCGGATCTGACCGCCGCAGCCGGGCAACACCGCGTTCGAATTGCGTGTGCGCCGGAACCGTCGAGGCAGACGACCCACGCCGGGTGTCGATACGATCCGGCCGTGGCAACCGTCGAGACCAATCCGGAGCTCGGGCAGCAGATCGTCGAGGACGCGAAGCGCTACGTCCTCTACTCCTGGTCGGTGCAGGACGCGATCTCGCCGATCGCGGTCGCGGGTGCCGAGGGGCGCTACTTCTGGGACTACGACGGCAAGCGCTACCTCGATTTCGCCTCGCAGCTCGTGAACGTCTCGATCGGGTACGGCCACCCGAAGATCGTCGCGGCGATCAAGGAACAGGCCGAGACGCTCGCGACGATCGGCCCGCCGATGGCAACCGAGTCGCGGTCGCGCCTCGGAAAGCTCCTCGCCGAGGTCACGCCGGGCGACCTCGCGTATTCGTTCTTCACGAACGGCGGCACCGAGGCGAACGAGAACGCGATCAAGCTCGCGCGCTGGTACACAGGCCGCCAGAAGATCGTCGCGCGCTACCGCAGCTATCACGGTGCGACCGCGGGCTCGATGACGCTCACCGGCGACCCGCGCCGCTGGCCCGCCGAGCCCGGGATCCCCGGCGTCGTGCGGATGCTCGACCCGTACACCTATCGCTGCCCCGCCGGCCATCCGGATCCCTGCCCGGTCTGCACCGGCGCGCCGCACCTCGAGGAGATCCTGATGTACGAGGGCCCGGAGACGGTCGCCGCGGTGATCCTCGAGACGATCACCGGCACGAACGGGATCATCGTGCCGCCCGACGGCTACCTCCAGTCGATCCGCGAGGTCTGCGATCGCTACGGGATCCTGCTGATCGCCGACGAGGTCATGGCCGGGTTCGGCCGCACCGGCAAGTGGTTCGCGGTCGACAACTGGGACGTCGTCCCCGACATCATCACGATGGCGAAGGGGATCAACTCCGGCTACGTCCCGCTCGGCGCGATGACCGTGAGCCCGAAGCTCGCCGAGTTCATCCGCCCGAAGTTCTTCGCCGGCGGTCTCACCTATTCCGGCCATCCGCTCGCCTGCGCCTCGGCGGTCGCGTCGATCGAGGCGTTTCAGGAGGAGGGGATCGTCGAGAACGCCGCCGCGATGGGTGCGGTCTTCCGGGAGGAGCTCGACCGGCTTGCCGCGAAGCACGAGTCCGTGGGCGAGGTTCGGGGCCTCGGCTGCTTCTGGGGCCTCGAGCTCGTCAGGAGCCGCGAGACGCGCGAGCCGCTCGTGCCCTTCAACGGCTCCGGCGAGGCGGCAAAGCCCGTCGTCGCGCTCTCGAAGCACGCGCTCGGAAAGGGCCTCTACCTGATGAGCCACTGGAACGTGGTCATGGTCTGCCCGCCGCTCACGATCACCCGCGAGGAGCTCGACGAGGGAATCGCGATCCTCGACGAGGCGCTCTCGATCGCCGACGAGTTCGTCGGTTAGAGCTCCGGCGCGCGCCGCACCCGCCACTCGTCGAGGAGCCGCTGCTCCCGGTCCGGGTCGAGCCCGGCCGCCGGCCGCGTCCAGCCGAAGAGCCCTGTTCGGCCCGGGGACTCGACCTCGTCGAGGACGGCCCGGATCGTCTCCCCGACCGGCCTGAACGTCAGGCCGGCCTCCCGTGCCTTCGAGCAGTCGATCGCGGGGTAGCCGTCAGCGCCGCCCGGCACCCAGAGCGGCAGCTCCGTGTACGGCACGACCTCCCGTTCGACGAGAAACTCGTCGTCGACCCACGTGAACCGGGCCTCGCTCGCCGTGGCGGCACGGCATTCCTCGAGCACGCCGCCCATCGTGAGCGGCTCCCCCGGCCCGGCAGCGTTGAACACACCTGTCGCCGAGCCCTCGGCGAGCCTGACCATCCACTCGGCGAGGTCGCGAACGTCGATCAGCCAGATTCGCGTCTCGGGCCGTCCCGGCGCGAGCACCTCCCCACCGCGCGCAACCCTCCGCGGCCAGTAGCTGAAGCGGCCGGAGTAGTCGTGCGCGCCGACGATCAGCCCCGGCCGCACGATGATCGCCCCTTCCGGGAAAGCGGACTCGACGGCTTCCTCGCACAGCGTCTTCAGGCCTCCGTAGTCGCGGCTCAGATCCCGGCTCTCCGGGTCGGCCGGCCGGCGGGTGGCCGTTTTCTCGGTGAGCACCCCGGCGTCCTCGTACACCGAGATCGTCGAGACGAAGAGGTAGCGCCCGGCTCGACCCGCGAGGAGCTCCGCCGACGCGCGGACGACCGACGGCAGATAACCGCTCGTGTCGACAACCACGTCGAACTCGCGCCCACCGAGGAGCGACAGCTCGGATTCGCGGTCTCCGACCACGTGTTCGACCGCGGGGAACAGGCCCGGATTCGTCTTGCCGCGCGTGAACAGCGTGGGCTCGTGTCCCGCCGCAACGGCCGCCTCGACAACCGCTCGGCCGAGGAATGCGGTGCCGCCGAGCAGCAGGAGCTTCACGCGGTAAGCGTAGTTTCACCACAGCACAACGCTCTTCTCGCAATTGTTTAATCCGGATCGGGCTCGAAACGGGCATCATTTGGGCGTGAGCCCCCTTCCGCCTCCAGGCACGCCCGCAGCACCGCCCCCGGTTGCGCCGCCGCAGAGGCCCGCCGGCTCCGGGCTCGAGTTTCGATTCGCGCTGCTCTACGGGGCGCTTGCCACGATCCTCGTGGCGTCCATCGTCGGCGTCGTGCTCATCGCACGCGAGAGCGGGCCGCCGAAGCAGCCGGCGTGGTCGAGCTGGCGGCCGGCCGCGGGTAGCAGCTCGGCGATGACCAGCGAGATCGCCACACACGTCTCGAATCAATACAAGTTGAACAAGGCAGGGGCTCCGCTCGTTGCGATCGTTCCGAGCGCGCCCGAGGGCACCTCGGGGACCACGGTGACGCCGGTCTCGACGATCGGCTTCCTCACCTCCGCCACGGCCACGTCGTGCTGCGCACGAGTCGTCTCCACCACCGACAATCTTCAGGTGCAGCTCTGCGGGCTCGGCGCCCGCTGTGCGATCACGCGCGGAGTGCCCACCGCCGACCGGGGCCGCCTCGTGCGACGCGAGGCGCTCGAGCTCGCGCTCTACACGTTCAAGTACGTCCCGAAGGTCAACGCGATGATCGCCTACATCCCGCCGGACGCGGGAACGAGCCGGATCACCTTGCTCTACCTCGAGCGGAGCAACCTCCAGGCCGAGCTCGACAAGCCGATCTCACAGACACTCCCGCTGGCAACGCCTCCGCTGCCGACGAGCCCGGATTCACAGGAGAAACAGACGATCGACAGGCTGACGAAGCCGGTCGAGTTCTCCCTGATCCAGTACAAGGCACTCGGCGACGGGACGCAGGCACTCATCATCAGCCCGACCACGAGCTGATCCCGGGCTCGGGGCCTCTCAGCGGAAGAGGTCGCGGTCTGCCGGGATCACGAGCTCGGTGGCGCTGCCGTCGCCTTGGATCCGCACGCCGCGCACGATCACCACGGGTAGGCCGTCGGCCTTCGTCGTCCGGACGAGATCCGCGGCGGCGGAGATCTCGTCGGCGAGCGCGACCTGGCTCGTGCGGAGCGGTAGTCCGGCGCGGTCCGCGGTACCGCGAAGATCGAGCAGCGGGGTCAGGCCTGCAACGCCGATCGCGACATCGGTGGTTCCCCGGCGAAACGGACGGCCGAAGGAATCGGTGACGATCACGGCGACCCGATGACCGGTCAGCTGCCCGAGGGTCGACCTGATCCGGCGGGCACTCGCGTCGGGATCGAGCGGGAGCAGGATCACGCTGCCGGGCTCCGCGGCGTTCGAGTGGTCGACCCCTGCCGAGGCGCAGACGAACCCGTGTCGCGTCTCCGCGATCACGAGACCCTCTCGCGAACGCACGACACGTACGGTCTCCCGCAGGATCGCTTCGAGCTGCCTGACGTCGGTTCCCGCCCCGGCGAGCTCGCGAGCTCGAGCGCCCGGCTCGATTCCCTCGAGCTTCACGACCCGGCCTTCGAGCTTGGAGACGGCCTTCTGCGCGACGACCACGACATCGCCTTCGCGCAGCTCGACGGCGCCGGCGATCATCGCGCCGAGGTCGTCTCCCTCTCCGATCTCCGGCAGCCCCTCGACCGGGAAGATCTCGATCACCGGTTCTCGATCACCGGTTCCGGTTACCGGCCGGGGACGCCCGTGACGACGAGTCCGGCGTGTGCCCGGTAGCGGCGGTTCAGGTTGACGATCACCGCGGTCAGTCCCTCCAGCGTGCGGGCGCTCGCGAGCGGGCCCGCGTCGAGGGCGCGACCGGCTACGAGCTTGGCCGCGAGCGCGAGGGCGAGCTCCTTCGCCGCTCCGTCGTCGCCGCAGACGAGCGCGTCCTCGTTCGGCGGTGCCGTGTCGAGGTTCGCGGCCGCGATCGAATGGAGCCCCGCGACGACCGGTCCCGCCACGAGATCCTGGATCCGCTCGGCGAGCGATCGCCCGTCCGGATCCGGGCGAACACCGTCACGGGAGAACTTCAGCTCGCTCGCAACCGAGAGGAGCGGCGTCGTTCCGAGCGCCGATGCCACGGAACGCGCCGTTTCGAGCGCTGCGTCCGCCTTGACCGCGAGCACGGCGAGATCGGCGCCCGAGACGGCATCCTCGTTCGTCGCGCCCTGGACACGGGAGCCGACCTCGGCGGCGGTCGCCCTCGCCCGCGCCTCGTCCCTCGACCCGATCACCACCTCGTCTTCGCCGACAGCGGCGAGACGAACCGCGAGCGCGCGCCCGAAGCTGCCGGTGCCGCCCAGGATCGCGACCCTCATGCGACGGCGGAGGCGCCGTCGACGACCGCATGGACGAGACGGCGGCGCGCCTCGTCGTCGGACATCAGCGTCTGGGCGACGACGAGACGCACGCCGCCGGGCAAATCGCCCGCGCCGCCCTCGTCTGCATCCCGCTCGTCGATCACGAGCGCGTCGATCAGGCCGGGATAGCAGCTTGCGACCGCAGCCGGGCCGGTACCTCCCGCGAGGCGTGTGAGCATCCGGTCGGCGGGGCCCTTGACCGCCCGGCCGCCGATCAGCGGGCTCACGGCGACGCAGGGCGCCCGGCGCCGTTCGAGCGCTGCGCGAATCTGCTCGACCGCGAGAATCGGGCCGATCGAGACATACGGGTTGCTCGGTGCGATCATGATCAGCTCGGCCGACTCGAGCGCCTCCAGCACGCCCGGTGCCGCCTTCGCCTCGGTCGCACCGGTGAAGTCGAGCGCATCGACCTCGTCGCGATGGCCTCGCGCGACGAACCATTCCTGGAACGGGAACGTGCCGGCAGGCGTCTCGACGAACGTCCGGAGCGGATCGTCGGTCGCCGGCAGCAGGGCGCTCCGAATCCCGAGAGCCGTTGCGAGCCTTACCGTGATCTCGGAGAGCGGCACCCCTTCCCGGAGGAGCTGCGTCCGGACGAGATGCAGCCCGAGGTCGCGATCGCCGAGGCGGAACCACGCATCGCCGCCCAGCGCGTCAACGGTCTCGAGCGCGTTCCACGTCTCGCCGGCCCGGCCCCAACCGCGTTCGTCGTCGGCGAGGCCGGCAAGTGCATAGAGGACGCTGTCGAGGTCCGGTGAGACATGGAGCCCGAGGATCTCGATGTCGTCCCCTACGTTGCCTATGATGGTTACGTTGCCTTCTCCGACTACAGAGATGACCCCGCGCAGGAACCGCGCACCGCCGACGCCGCCCGAGAGGACGGTCGTCTTCATGCGGCGGCTCCCATCCGCAGCGAGGTGAGAACGCTGCGCGTGCGGGGTCCGAGCCGCGCCCGGAGCCGCCCGAGATCGTCGACCGTGTCCACGTCATCTATGAGATTCGGCGCGTCCACTCTCCGGGAGGGGGCTAGCGCAGCGAAGCGATCCGCGCTTCCGGGCCCGTAGGACGGGACGAACTGGGCGGCCGCCGAGAGCGCGAGCGCGTTCGTCGTTCCGTCGGCTGCAGGAGCGAGCGCAAGCCCATGGTCGGGGACGGCCCCCGCAAGCGCGAGCAGGTCGCGGGGGGTGACACAGGGAAGGTCCGCGTTGACGACGAGCAACGGCGCGGCGCCGGGTGACGCCAGGGCGGCCGCCTCGAGCCCGGCGCGGACGGCCGCTCCCTGCCCGCCACCCGGGTCGGCGACAAGCGTGGCCTCCCCAGTGCCGGTGCCGGGCGGCCCGACGACGAAGGTTGGCCCGACCGCAATGCAGGCGGCGAGAACGTCGTCGAGCATCGCCTGCGCGATTGCCTCGCGGGCTTCACGCGGAAGAGAGCCGAGCCGGCTCTTGCCTTTCGCCCCGCGGAAGGGAACGACTAGCGACGGCATCCGCTCGGAGACTACCGCCCCGGTACCGGGCGGCGGCGCGCGTCGCACTCTCGAGGGAGGCCCGCGGTTGCGCGGTCAGGTGACGTCTGAGCCGGGTGAGCGCTCGACCCACTCGCGAAGGTCGAACCAGTGCGAAGCGCGCAGCGCCTCGGCGACCGCCGGATCGGTGTGCTCGGCGAAGAACACGTGGCTCGCCGGGTCGCAGCAGATCGCGACGGAGTCGAGGTCGACGGCCTCGAGGTTCACGAGCGCGTCGGCCGGGAGTTGCGCCTCGCGGAGCGTGAAGTGCTTGAACTGGAGCTCGGGAGCGAGCTCCATCAGCTGAGGCCATTCTGGGCAGGACCGCGAGCTCACTCCGGCTATCCGATTGGCGCGGAAGCGGCAATCTCCTGCACGCTCCAGCGACCTTCGAGCAGAACGGCGCCGGTCTCCGGGCCACCGGGGAAGACGAGGAAGCGAATCGCGTCGTCGAGCAGGTGCAGGAGGCCGCCGCCTTTCGCGTCGATCAGCGCGCAGCGGAGGTGGAACTGCCCGTCGGCCAGCGGCAGGCGGTCGATCTCGAAGCGGAGAATGCGCTCCCCCGCGGCCGCTCCCCATCCGAGGCCTTCGGTCGCGGCGACCACTCCTCCGAGGACGCTCCCGTCGTTGTCCCGGAGCTCGAGCGAGACCCGTGGAGGCTCGATCCCCGGATCGCAGACAACGACGAGCTCGACCGCGACGGCCTCGCCCGAGGCGAACGCGGGCCGTGCCTGGCCGTCGGCGTCGAGCAGTCGCGCCGAGACGATCCGCGCCTCGCCGCTTCCCCATTCGCGCAGCCCTGCTGCGAGCTCGTCAGGGCTCCGCTCGTCAGCGAGCAGGCTCCGGTACTTCGCGATCGCCTCCCGGGTGTCACCGTCGAAGACTCGCGCTCCGTTGCGCAGCAGCACCGCGCGGTCGCAGAGCCGCTCGACAGCCTGAGCGTCGTGGGAGACGAACACGATCGTGCCCCCCCGTCCCTTGAACTCGTGGATCTTCCCGAAGCACTTCCGCTGGAACTCCTCGTCCCCGACTGCAAAGACCTCGTCGAGGAGGAGCACGTCTGCCTGGATGTGCGCTGCGACCGAGAAGCCGAGACGCATGTACATCCCGGACGAGTACGTGCGCACCGGCAGGTCGATGAAGCGCTCGAGCTCGGCGAAGGAGACGATCTCGTCCATCAGCTCGCGGACGCGGGCCCGTGAGAGCCCGTGGATCGAGCCGTTCAGGTAGACGTTCTCGCGTCCCGTGAAGTCCTGGTGGAACCCGGCGCCGAGCTCGAGGAGCGAGCCGACGCGCCCCCCCACGGCGATCCGGCCCGAGGTCGGCTTGAAGATTCCCGAGATCAGCTTCAACAGCGTCGTCTTGCCGGAGCCGTTGCGGCCGACGAGCCCGAGCGCCTCGCCCGGCTCGACCTCGAGCGTGACGTCACGAAGCGCCCAGACCTCGCTCACCGGTGAGCGTCGGCGACGCCCGACGACGGTGTCCTTGAGGGTCCGGTACGGCCGCTCCGAAACCCGGAAGCGCTGCGACACCCGGTCGACGACGATCTTCCCGGCGGTCGTCATCGCGAAACGGGGGCGGGGAGCGCGCGTTTGACAATCTCGGCCAGCACGTCGACGAAGCCGGGCTCGGCGTTCGGCATGCGGATCCGGCCGAGCTCCATCCCGAGCTCGGCGGCGCGCTCCTGCGCTTCGGTATCGATGTCCCAGCGGATCTCCAGATGATCCGATACGAACCCGACGGGACACACGAGCACCCTGTCGGTGCCGGCGTCGTGGAGCGAGGTGAGGTGGTCGAGGATGTCAGGCCCGAGCCACGGTTCGCCGGTCGGCGACTCGCTCTGGAACGAGAACGACCAGTCGTCCACGCCGGCGGCGGAGGCGACGAGCCTCGAGGTCTCGAGCAGCTGGTCGCGGTAGGGATCGCCCGCGTCGAGGATCCGCGCCGGCAGCGAATGGGCCGTGAAGACGACGTGCCGGTCGGTGCCGCGGATGCGTCCGGCGAGAAACTCGACGAACCCGGGATCGTCGTGCCAGCTCTCCACGAACTCGAGCGCCGCCCTGCCGTCGAGCGCGCCTTCGAGCTGCTCGCGGTAGCCCTTGATCGAGAGCGCCGAGTAGTGCGGGGCGAGCACGAGGCCGATCACGGTGTCCGCCCCCGTCTCGACTGCGCGGTTCGCCGCCTCGTCGATGTGCGGATCCCAGTGCTTCATCCCCGTGAACACCGGCAGCGCGAGCACATCGGAGAGCCGCGCTCTCGTCTCCTCGGTGATCGCGTTCAGCGGGTTCGAGTCCTCGATCCCGAGACGCCGGTAGCGGCTGACGAGATCCTCGAGGTGTTCCTGCGCAATCGGCCGCCCGCCGCGGATGTCGGCGTAGTACGCAGGCACGTCGTCAAGGCGCTCTGGCGACCCGTATGCCATCAGTACGACCGCAGCGCTCACAGGGAAAACGCTACCCCACGACGCGCGCGTCACCGGTTATGGAACAACGCGCCTCCAGGCTGTGGAACAACCGGTACCCGCGCGTCACACCTTCCGGGGTAGCCTCGACGGCATTGGGGCGGGAGGTGGGTACCCGAAAAACTGACAGCTCGGAAGGACGGGCGGCCGGTTCTCGGGCCCCTCGGCGCGCGATTGGCGTTCCCCGGGTCGGAAGGATGCCCGCCGGCTGGTCGCCGCCTCAACCGCTCCCGGCACCCCGTTCCACGCGTGCGAGGGGGCCGGCCCGTCGACGAGCGGAGCTTGCGACGGCGCCGCTAACTGCTGCGAAGGGATGCGAGCCGGTCGCGCAGGCTGTCGGACATCGGCTCGTCGGTGGCGACACGGACGAAGTGCCGGAGCTCTTCCTCGAAGCGATAGCGCTTCTCGCAGGGCGGGCACGCGGCGAGGTGCTCGTGGGCCTCGGCGACCTCGGCGTCCGTGAGCATCCCGTCGATGTACGGCTGCATCATCGACTCGCAGTCTGCGCAACCGCAGCCCATTACGCCGCCACCGTCTTCTCGGCCAGGCGCTGCTTGAGGATCCGCCGGCCGCGGTGCAGCCGCGACATCACGGTTCCGACCGGGATGTCGAGGATCTGGGCGGCGTCGGCGTACGAGAACTCACCGATGTCGACCAGGACGATCGCGTCGCGGAAATCGTGCGGCACCTCGGCGAGCGCCTCGACCACCGAGTTCTGCGACAGCCGTTCGATCACGCGCTCCTCGTCGGGGTTCGCGTCCGGAAGGGTCGACTCGAGCTTGTTGTAGAGGAAGTAGTCGCCTTCCTCGAGCGGCTGGCTGTCGGGGGTGCGCTGCGAGCGCCTGCCCCGGTCGATGTTCAGGTTCGTGAGGATCCGCAGAAGCCAGGCGCGGAGGTTCGTCCCCGGCGTGTACTGCTGCCAGGCGCGGAACGCGCGTGCGTATGTGTCCTGCACGAGATCCTCCGCCTCCTCGCGGGAACCGGAAAGCCTTCGCGCGACGCGGTACACCTGGTCGCTCAACTCGAGTGCTTCTTCCTCGAAGCGAACACGGTCACGCTGAACCTCCGCGATACGGCGGGCTTCGGCGGCTGTCGGGGCGCTCTCGCTCACTCGACCGGCCACCCTATCAATGCCTCTAACGACATCCGGCCCCCCGGGATTCCCCGCACTCAGACGGGCGGTTGCTCGCGGAAGCCTCCGCGTGCGAGCGCCGCCACGAGCGAATCGCGAGTCGTCAGGTCGTCGTCCCAGCTCAGGGTCACTTGGCCGGCGAGCGTCGCGTTCGCCGACTCGAGGCCCTCGTGGCCCTTGAGTACGTGGCCGAGTCGGGCCATGCACCGCTCGCAGCGGATCCCGCGCACCTGGAACGTGTCGGTGACGACGGTCACTACTGCGCTCTCACGCCGTGTACGGGCCGGCCGGCGGCGATCCAGGCGTAGTACGACGCGGACGGGCCGTAGTCCGAGCGGTAGCCGACGATCCGCGGATTCCGGCCCACGTTCTTCGCCTGGCCGGCATGCCGCAACAGGTTCGGGTCGTCGTTCTCCTCCCAGACGAGGATCAGGTGCGCGGCGGTCATGAAATCCGCGACGTAGGTGCATCCCGACGCGGGGCACGGAAACGGATCCGTGCGGACACAGAACCAGCCGTCGCGACCGTCGGAGCCGTCATCGATCCATAACTCCTCGTCCTCCGAACGGACGGCCGATTCCTCGAAGACGATCGAGCCCCTCTCCACGCGAAACAGGGTACCCGGCGAAGCCCGAAACGGGAATCGCAATCACTCATACGCGGCGAACCCGTCAGCGGATTGGCGTTGCGCCGGTGCCCGAGAAGGCGATCCGTAACATCGGCCTGTGCAGATCAAGCGCCTCCAGCCCGGCGACGATGACCTCATCCTCGCCGGCGCGGAGCTCTTCGACAACACGCCGACACCCGCGTGGGCGGCGAGGTTCCTCTCGAGCGCCGGTCACCACCTGCTCGTCGCACTCATCGACGGCTCGACCCCGGTCGGATTCGTCAGCGGTGTCGAGACGACGCATCCGGACAAGGGCACCGAGATGTTCCTCTACGAGCTGAGTGTCCATCCGGAGCATCGGAAGCGGGGCGTCGGACGGGCGCTCGTCGACGCGCTCGCGGAGCTCGCTCGCGCTCGCGGCTGCTACGGGATGTGGGTCGGAACCGAGGCCGACAACACGGCCGCCCTGGCGACGTATCGCGCCGCGGGCGCAGCAGGGCCCGAGGAATGTGTCGTCTTCAGCTGGACGTTCGCGGGGGCTCGGGAAGGACCCACAGCTCCGCCGGAACACCGCGCGTCGTCCTGATCTCGCGCTCGAACCGCTCGCCGAGCTTCGCCGCCACGCCTTTCGAGCGGCCGTTCTCCGGATGGATCAGCGAGATCAGCCGCCGTGGGCGCACCTCCCTGAGCGCCCAGTCTCGCGCCGCGGATGCTGCCTCTGTCGCGTAGCCCTGCCCCCAGGCGTGCCTGGCGAGCGTCCAGCCAAGCTCGACCTCGGCTCGATCGCCGATCTCGCTTCGCACGCCGCTCGACCACGTCGCGGGATCCCAAGCGAGGAGCCCGACCCGGCCGATCACCGTGCTGTCGACGGCGCGCACGACGACGAACCGGCCGAAGCCGTCGCACTCCCATGCGCGCGTCATCCTCTCGACCTGCTCGATCGCGTCGAGCGGCGTCGCGGTCTCGCCGCGGCCGATGTAGCGCATCACCTCCGGGTCGGCGAGTGCCTCGAGCAGAGGCTCCGCGTCCCCGGGAACCGGCCGGCGGAGCAGGAGCCGTTCGGTGTCGATCGTCAGTCGTCCTCCTTGCCCGAGAGCCTCGTCTCGTCGACAAGCATCCCGCCCGCGTCGAACACGTCCGCGGTCACTCGGCTCATTCGAATCGATTCAGCTCCGGCGGTGTCCGGATGAGCTCCTCGTCGCTCGCGTCCCACGTCGCGAACGCGAAGTAGCCGTTGTGGACGGGAGCTTCGTGCGGCTCGCCGCGCCAGAAGACGATCGCCCGCTCCGCCCCGGGGGGCGCCGGACCGTAGAGCCGGAACGCGCCGAAGGTCACCCCGCCCCGCGTCTCGATCGGGCTCCAGGCCTCGCTCTCGGTACTCGTCGTCCATTCGACCCAGCTACCCTCCACTCGCTCGTAGACTGCCTCGAGCCAGTTGTCGGTCTCGAGCACGTGGAGCAACGCCGCGATCCATTCGCCGTCGGGCGAGACCGTCGAGACGACCACCTCGATCGCGCCGTCGCTCTTTGACGCCACCGCCTCGTCCAGGGCCTTCTCCGGAGTATCCATGCGAAGAAGCGTAGGGGACAGACGGGCCAGAGCTCCCGGTCGCTCGGATTCCCGACGAGGCCAGGTTCTCGCTTGCGAAGAAACCTTCGGCTAGGAGCCGGAACGGCTTCGGCTCGGGAGTTAAAAATGGCCGCGACCCGGGCAGGCATGCGGGTCGCGGCCATCTCGTCCGGCGGGCCGCGCTGGCTAGACGGCTCCGCCGGGGTCGGGCCCCAAGCGTTGCAGGGGCCCAATCTTTGTTCGAATCACCCGGGTGGTTGACCCAGCTTCACGTGAACAGTCCTTTGCTTGTTGCCCCTCCAGATCCGGAGGGAAAGGCGGTCGCCGGGCTTCATCGTCTCGATCACGTCGCGGAGCTGTGACTCGCTCGCGATCGGTGTCCCGTTCGCGGCCACGATGATGTCGCCGCCGATCAGGTAGGACTCACCCGCGACGAGGACAGGTGTCCGTCCGGCCTCGAGCCCGGCGCGCGAAGCGCCTGTCCCCGGGGTGACCGTCTGCACCATCAGGCCGTAGTTGCACGGCAGCGCAAACGCGCGCGCCAGTGCTGTGTTGACCGGCTCGACGCCGATCCCGAGGAACGCATGCTGCACCTTGCCGGTCGCAAGCAGTTGTGCGACGACGGTCTTCACCGTGTCGATCGGGATCGCGAACCCGATCCCATCGGCTGAGGAGCTCGCCACGCGCGTGCCGAGCTGCGAACTGAGGCCGATCACCTGCCCGCGGGCGTTGATGAGCGGGCCCCCGGAGTTGCCCGAATTGATCGCGGCGTCGGTCTGGATCGTGTGAGCGGCCGAAGAGCCGGACGAGTCGATGCCGTGCTCGACGGCACTGACGATTCCGACCGTTGCCGTCCGGTCGAGGCCAAGGGTGTTCCCGATCGCGACCACCGGATCGCCTACCTGCACCTGGTCGGAGTCGCCGAGCGGGAGCGGGCTGAACGAGCGCGAGTGCGCCGCGACCTGCAGCACCGCGACGTCCGTTGCCGGATCCTGCCCGACGAGCGTGGCATCGAGCTCGTCACTTCCCGAGAAGCTCACGCGCAGGCCCGGGGCCCCCGAGATCACCCGGTTGCTCGTGACGATGTGCCCGGCCTTGTCGATCACGAACCCCGATCCGAGGGCCTTGCCCCGGGTCGACGACGAATGCCGGCCGCCCGAGTTGTCGATCTGGACGACTCCCGGTGCGTCGAGCCGAAAGATCTGCTCGACCGAGAGGTTGCCGTTGCCCTGCGTGGAAGTCGTTCCGCCCGGTTGCGGGGAGCCGGCCGAGATCTGCTGGATCGTCGTCGACCCGTCGAGATGCCCGGTGAGCGCGGCGCCGACGAGCGCAAGCCCTGCGCCCATCCCTGCTGCCGCGACCCAGACGCCACCGCGAATGATGTCCCCCTGCTGCATCTCTTTCCGTTATATCGATGGATTCCGGCGAACCCGGGACGGCTCGATTAAGGGACGGTTAAGTACCTCTACGCCTTGACGGCGCAACCTTTGCTTGACTCTGGATATGAGCGCACTCGCCGTCGCCGGGGAAACCTATGAGATCACGCCTATCGACGCCCTCGACGGCGGGGACGCGAGGCGCCTGCCCTATTCGCTGCGTGTGCTGCTCGAGAACGTGCTCCGCTTCGGCGACGAGGCGGGCGCGCGTGCGGTCGCATCATGGGATCCCCACGCCGACCCGGCGAACGAGATCTCGTTCTTCCCGTCCCGCGTCCTGCTCCAGGACTTCACCGGCGTGCCGGCCGTGGTCGACCTCGCTGCGATGCGCAACGCGATTGCAGAGCTCGGCGGCGACCCCGCCCGGATCAACCCGCTGATCCCGGCCGAGCTCGTGATCGACCACTCGGTACAGGTCGACGAGTTCGCATCACGGCTCGCATTCGCCCGCAACGTCGAGCTCGAGGTCGAGCGCAACCGCGAGCGCTACTCGTTCCTTCGCTGGGGCCAGGCCTCGCTCCGCGACTTCAAGGTCGTCCCGCCGGGCACGGGGATCGTCCACCAGGTGAACCTCGAGTTCCTCGCACGCGTGATCGAGAGCCGCGACGGGATCGCGTTCCCGGACACCGTCGTCGGGCTCGACTCCCACACGACGATGGTCAACGGCCTCGGCGTGCTCGGTTGGGGCGTCGGCGGGATCGAGGCGGAGGCGGCACTGCTCGGCGAGGCGCTGTCGATGCTCGTGCCGCAGGTCGTCGGCTTCCGACTGAAGGGACGGCTGCGGGAAGGGGCAACCGCCACCGACCTCGTGCTCACGGTCGTCGAGTTGCTGCGCCATACGGGCGTGGTCGGGAAGTTCGTCGAGTACTTCGGCGATGGAGTCTCGGGTCTCACGGTCGCCGACCGAGCGACGCTCGGGAACATGTCGCCGGAATACGGCGCGACGTGCGGCTTCTTCCCGGTCGACGAGCTGACGCTCGACTACCTCCGCCTGACTGGGCGCGCGGAGTCGCGGGTCGCCCTCGTCGAGGCCTACTGCCGTGAAAATCTGCTCTGGCACGAGCCGGAGGCGCATCCGGAGTACTCGCAGGTGGTGGAGCTCGACCTGGACGAGATCGAACCGTCGATCGCGGGCCCTCGCCGCCCGCAGGACCGGGTGCCGCTCGCGCGGGCGAAGGAATCGTTCCTCGAGGCGCTTCCGACGTTCGGCGTGGAAGTCGACGATGACGGGGCGCTCGCGGAGACATTCCCGGCGAGCGATCCGACGACCGAGCAGGCACCGGGCGGGCACGAGGTCATGGAGCCGCAGCACGCGGCCGTGGCCCTCGTGCCGATGCCGCGGGCGCGGCCGGTGCGGATCTCGATCGACGGTGAGGAGCACGAGCTCGGTCACGGCGCGGTCGTGATCGCCGCAATCACCTCGTGTACGAACACGTCGAACCCGCAGGTGATGGTCGCGGCGGGCCTGCTCGCCAAACGCGCCGTCGAGCTCGGCCTCCGGCGGGCGCCGTGGGTGAAGACCTCGCTCGCTCCTGGCTCGAAGGTCGTCACCGAGTACTACGAGCGGGCGGGACTCCAGACCTATCTCGACCAGCTCGGATTCGACACGGTCGGCTACGGCTGCACCACGTGCATCGGCAATTCGGGCCCTCTGCTGCCCGAGGTCTCCGCGGCGATCGCCGACGGCGATCTCGTGGCGGCCGCCGTTCTCTCCGGGAACCGCAACTTCGAGGCGCGGATCCATCCGGAGGTGAAGGCCAACTACCTCGCCTCGCCGCCGCTCGTCGTCGCCTACGCACTCGCCGGCCGGATCGACGTCGACCTCGTGAACGAGCCGCTCGGGGTTGCAGCAGACGGGAGCGACGTGTTCCTGCGCGACCTCTGGCCGAGCTCCGCCGAGATCGGCGAGACGATCGCCTCGTCCGTTCGCGGCGAGATGTTCACGAATACCTACGCGGAGGTCTTCACCGGGGACGAGACGTGGCGGAGCCTCGAGTCGCCGGCCGGCGATCTCTACGCCTGGGATCCCGCCTCGACCTATGTCCGGCTGCCGCCCTACTTCGACGGTCTGAGCCTCGATCCGGCCGCAGTGGCGGACATCCACGGCGCGCGCTGCCTCGTCTCGCTCGGCGACTCCGTCACGACCGACCATATCTCGCCGGCCGGTTCGATCAAGGCCGACTCCCCCGCGGGCCGCTACCTGACCGAGCACGGCGTCGAGCGCAAGGACTTCAACTCCTACGGCGCCCGCCGCGGAAACCATGAGGTGATGATTCGCGGCACGTTCGCGAACCTCCGCCTCAGGAACCTCCTCGTCCCGGGCTCCGAGGGCACGTGGACGAAGCATTTCCCCGACGGCGAGGAGATGACGATCTTCGCGGCCTCGGAGCGCTACCTCGCCGAGGGGACGCCGCTCGTCGTCCTCGCCGGCAAGGAGTACGGGTCAGGCTCGAGCCGCGACTGGGCTGCGAAGGGCCCGGGCCTGCTCGGTGTGAAAGCCGTCCTCGCCGAGAGCTACGAGCGGATTCACCGCTCGAACCTCCTGATGATGGGCATTCTCCCGCTCCAGTACCTTCCCGGCGAATCGAGGGAGTCCCTCGGCCTCACCGGTGAAGAGGAGTTCTCGATCGAGGGCGTGCAGGGCGGCGACGCCGCCGAGGTGAGAGTCGTCGCAGACGACAGGGCCTTCACCGCGATCCTTCGGCTCGATACCCCGAGGGAGCGTGACTACGTGAAGCACGGCGGGATCCTGAAGTACGTCCTCAGGAAGATCGCCGCGCAGCCGGCTTGACTGCAGCGCCGCTCCATACCGACGACGACCGGTGCCGTGGCGGCTTGCTGCCCTCTGACCCCTCTGCGAAGCCGACGGCCTCTAGCCGAGCGGCGAAGCCGCGCAGGTGCGCCAATCAGCCTGAAGAGGCTCGGCTCAGCCGTCCGAGATGCGCGCGAGGTACGGGTTCGTCTTCGTCGCGGCCGCGACGAAGGACGAGACCAGGCGAAGCTGCGGCCAGGTCATCCGCTTCACGACGAGCTCGTGGCCGCCGAACTGCTCGGTGACGGCGACGATGGAGAGGTTGAACGGTACGTCGAGGTCGTTGAAGCTCGGCCCGCCGTCGGTGCCGAGGCCCTTGTCGCTGCCGAAGCCGGCGGCGAGGGCGGCAGTCAGCGCGTGGCACTGACCGCAGTACTTGCGGTAGAGCGCCTTCCCCTGCGCGAGATTCACGCCGGAGAGAGCGGTGCTCGACGAGGTGCTTTTCGCAGTCGAACCGTGCGCCGCCATCGCACACCCGACGGCAACTGCGGCGAGCACCGCAGCAACCGGGACAAAGACAGCTAGGCGAATGCGGAGCGTCAACCCGAAAACACGATAGCGGGTTCCGGGCGAATGTCGCTACAGAAACGCCTTAATCTTCAGCCGTCGGAAATCCGAGCAAGATACGGGTGCGTCTTCGTCGCGATCGCAACGAACGACGAAACCTGCCGGAGCTGGGTCCAGCCGATCTTCGTCACGACGAGCTCGTGGCCGCCGAACTGCTCGGTGAACGCGTCGATCGAGACGCGACTATTCGCTGCCGATGCGCGGTGCTCGTCGCCGTCGGGGCTCGTCTACTCTTCGCCTACCGGGGTGCCGCGCGGAGGCGGCTGAGATCAAACCCGTCGAACCTGATCCGGATCATGCCGGCGAAGGGAGGAGCCAGTGAAGGACGCACCGCAGTGGGGCATAGACCCGGTTCCGCAGAGACTCCGCCTGCTCGGGACGTTCGACGGCTTCCTGCTCTGGGCAAACCTGTCGGTCTCGCTGCTCGTGATCGTGGCGGGGGCACTCCTCGTCCTGCCGTTCTCGGAGGGCGGGCTCGCGCTCTCGCTGCCGGTCGCGCTCGGAGCGATCGTCGCAGCCGCGATCGTCGGCAATACGATGCTCGGCCTCGGCGGGCTGATCGGCGCCGACGCGCGCGTCCCGGCGATGGTGCTGATGCGCGCGCCGCTCGGGCATCGCGGCTCCTACGGGCCGACGGCGTTGAACATCCTGCAGTGCCTCGGCTGGTCCGTCTTCGAGTTGATCGTGATCGCGACCGGGGCGAGCGCGCTCTCCCACCAGGTGCTCGGCTTCGGCGGCACCGTATTCTGGAAGCTCCTGTTCGGTGTCGTCGCGACGGCGCTCGCGCTGCTCGGGCCGGTCGGGTTCGTGCGCCGGTACGTGCGCAAGTTCGCGGTCTGGGTCGTGATCGCCTCACTGCTCTATCTCTCGTGGTGGTCGCTGCACGGACAGCACGTCGATGCGCTCTGGCGCCGGCCGGGGTCGCATGCGTTCTGGCCGGGATTCGACCTCGTGCTCGCGAGCATCATCTCCTGGACGCCACTCGTCGCCGACTACACGCGCTTCTCGAGGACACGCTCCGCGGGATTCTGGGGCTCGGGGCTCGGCTATTTCGTGCCGACCATCCCCCTTTTCGGGCTCGGAGCAGTGATCGCGATGTCGCGGCACATCGGCGACGCGCCGGGGCTCCTGACCGCGATCGCGGCCGGAGGCGCGGCGAGCCTCCTCGCGCTCCTCGCGCTCACCGTGGACGAGAGCGACGAGGCGTTCGCGAACGTCTATTCGGGAGCCGTCTCCCTCCAGAACCTCCTTCCCGGCGTACCCCAGCGCCTGCTCGTCGCCGCGACGGCGGGCGTCGCGACGGTCGGAGCGCTCCTGATCGACCTGCGGAACTACCAGCCGTTCCTGTTCCTGCTCGGGTCGTTCTTCGTTCCCCTCTTCGGGGTGCTGCTCGCCGACTGGCTTCTCGCCGGGTGCCGGTACCTCCCCCAGGACATCTTCTCGGCGCCGGCGCTGCGGGTGTGGCCGTTCATCTCGTGGCTTGCCGGCTTCTGCCTCTACCAATGGCTCTATCCGGAAGGACCGGCCTGGTGGACGCGGATCGTGGCGCATGCCGACCCCCATGCGCTCCCGTGGGGCGGCGCCTCGCTCCCGAGCTTCGCAGCGGCGTTCGCGCTGACCTCCGCCGCCGGCCTCCTTGCACGCCGGCCGGCTCTGGCGCGCGCATGATCGCCGTGCTCGGGAACCTGTCGCGCGACTTCCTGCCCGGCCTGCCGCCGCGGACCGGCGGCGGCCCGTTCCATGCGTCGCGGGCGCTGCAGCACCTCGACACCCCGGCGATCCTCTACGCGCGCTGCGCACTGGCCGACCGGGCGGAGCTCGTCCCCCCGCTCGTCGCGCTCGGCTCACAGGTGCGGTACGTGCCGGGTGAGTCGACGGCCAGCTTCGAGATGTCCTACGACGGCGACCGGCGCGAGATGACGGTGGGCGCACTCGGCGACACCTGGGCTCCCGCAGACGTGCCGGCGCTGCCCCCGGAGGTGCGCTTCGTACACGTCGCGCCCCTTTCCCGAAGCGACTTCCCTGCCGCGGCACTGGCTGCTGCGGCGACCCGCGGGCGGCGGGTGTCGTTCGACGGGCAGGGGCTCGTGCGGCCGCCGCGAACCGGCCCGCTCGTGCTCGACGCGGAGTTCGACCCCGAGGTGCTCCGTCACGTCACGGTGCTGAAGCTGAACGACGAGGAGGCCGAAGTGATCGGCGACCCGGCGCGGCTCGGCATCCGCGAGCTGCTCCTCACCCACGGTGCGCGCGGGGCGACGGTTGTCGCGGACGGGCGTGTCCACGAGGTGCCGGCCTTTCCGCTCGAGGGCGATCCGACCGGCGCGGGCGACGGCTTCTGCGTCTCGTATCTCGCGGGCCGTTCCGCGGGCCTCGGGCCGCCGGCTGCGGCACGGCGGGCGACAGCGGTGGTCGCCGCGATGATGGCGGCTGCCTCGTGACCATTCTGCTCGCGGCGACGTCGGGCGGGCTCTTCGCAATCGACCTCGAGAGCGGTGAGCTCGAGCCGGGTGAGCCGTTCGAGCCGGCCCCGGCACCGAGCCTCAACCTGCCGCGGGTGGTCGCGGCGGCGGAGGGTGGATCGACGGTCGTCGCAGTGGTCGATGCGCGTCCGCCGATGCTCGTGTCGCACGACGCCGGGACGACGTGGCGCGAATCGGGGCGCGGGCTTCCGCCCGGCGTGGCGGTCGCGGTCTTGTCGTCCAACCCCGACCTGCTCGTCTACGCGGGGCGAAACCGGCTGTACGTCTCGCGGAACGGCGGTGTGTTCTGGACGGCGCTCGAGCTCGAGCTACCGGAGATCGCCGCAGTGGGATTCAGGGAATCCTGAACTCGCCGCGGGCGACGACGACCGCTGAGCCGCCCACCCGAACGCGGTCGATCCGGTCGCCCTCGCCTTCGGCAACGGCGTAGAGCTTCGAGGGGCGACCGAGCTCGGCGCCCTGGCTGATCTCGATCTCCTCGCCGAAGGCGATCCGACCGTGCCGCGCCAGGTGGATCGCGAGTGGCCCCGCGGCGGAGCCGGTCGCCGGATCCTCCGGAACGCCGGCGCCGGGCACGAAGACACGGTTCTTCCACCCGCTGCCCTGACGCGAGAAGCAGTTGACGCCTGCGTCGGTGACCTGCGCGACCGCGCGGAAGTCGGGATCGAGCCCGGCGACCTCCTCGGGCCCCGCCAGCTCGACGTAGACGTGCTTCGGGCCGAGGTGGTAGAGCTCCACCGGCAGCCCCGAGCGCTCGACTCCGAGACCGGCGAGGAGCTCGTCGGTGCGGGCGAACGTCTCCCAGGGCGGGATCGGCTGATCCATCCAGCCGAAGACGATCCTCGCGCCCTCGCGTTCGAGCTCGACCGGTACGACCCCGGCGCCGGTCTCGAGCCGGATCACGACCTTCTGGAGCGGCAGGCCGAGCACGAACGCCGAGCCGAGTACCGGGTGGCCGGCGAACGGCAGCTCCGTCGCCGGGGTGAAGATGCGGATCCGGACATCGGCATCCTCGGCGTGCGCCGGGAGCACGAACACCGTCTCCGCGAACGCCATCTCCTTCGCAAGCGCCTGCATCGTCAGCGGATCCAGGTCGCGCGCGTCGGTGAAGACTGCGAGCTGGTTCCCGGTCAGTGGCGTATCGGTGAAGACGTCGGCGACGACATAGCGGAACTGGCGCATCGCCCGACTCTATCGGCCACAAACGCTCTCTTCCGAGGCGCGCGGGAGCCGACCCTATCGGCTTCCATGAGGGCGGAGCGGCCCAGGCTGCCCCGATCGTGCAGCCGGACACGCGAGATCGAGGAACTACTCATCTAGGCTTGCGAGTCGTGTTGGTGATCCTCGTTCGTCACGCAAAGGCTGCCGCCGGAGAGCCGGATGAGCTGCGGTCGCTCACGCCCTCGGGTCACGAGGCGGCGCGGCTGCTCGGGCTCCTGCTCGCCGAGCGGAATCCCGAAGCGGTCGTCTCGAGCCCGCTGCTGCGCGCTCGGGAGACGGCCGATGCGCTTGCCGCCGCCGCCGGCCTCGAGGCCCAGGTGAGCGAAGGCCTGGCCCCCGGTGCCACCGCTGCGACCCTGCGCACGGCGGTCGAAGGCCTTGGCGAGACGGTGATCGCCGTCGGCCACCAGCCCGACTGCAGCGAGATCGTCTTCGCTCTCACCGGCCGCGAGGTCTCGTTCCCGACCGCCGGCTTCGCGGAGCTCGAGCTGTGAGCACCGCGATCCGCGTCTCGGGGCTCGTCAAGAGCTACGGCTCGCACGAGGCGGTCAGGGGGATCGACTTCGAGATCGGCACCGGCGAGGTGTTCGGGCTGCTGGGGCCGAACGGGGCCGGAAAGACGACGACGATCGAGATCCTCGAGGGCTACCGCGAAAGGGACGGCGGCGAGGTGGAGGTGCTCGGCGAGGATCCCGCCCGCGCCGACCGCGCCTGGCGGGAGCGGCTCGGGGTCGTGCTCCAGTCCTCGTCGCTCTATCCCAATCTGACCGTGCGGGAGAGCCTCCGCGTGTTCGGCGGTTACTTCGACGAGCGGCGCGACATCGACGAGGTCGTCGAGATCGTCGGCCTCACCGACAAGGCCGACTCGCGCTGCCGAACGCTCTCGGGCGGCCAGAAACGCCGCCTCGACCTCGGGCTCGCGCTGATCGGCAACCCGGAGCTCGTCTTCCTCGACGAGCCGACCACAGGCTTCGACCCGGGTGCCCGCCGTGCGGCCTGGGAGACGATCAGGAACCTCCGCTCGCTCGGCACGACGATCCTGCTGACAACGCACTACCTCGACGAGGCCGAGCAGCTCGCCGACCGCGTCGCGGTGCTGCGCGAAGGACGGATCGTGCGCGAGGGCTCACCGGCCGAGCTGACCGGCGAGGGCAACGTGACCGAGATCCGCTACCGGCGCGCGGGCGAGCTCCTCTTCGAGCACACCACCGAGCCGACGAGGCGCCTCTACGAGCTGACGGCCGAGGCGGTCGAGCGCGGCGAGGAGCTCGAGGAGCTCGAAGTCCGGCGGCCGACGCTCGAGGATGTCTACCTAGAGCTCACGGCCGAGCCCGTTGCCGAAGACGAATGAGGCTCTTCTACCACGAGCTCCGCGCCCAGCAGCTCTTGTTCTGGCGCAATCGCGAGGCTGCGATCTTCACGTTCTTCCTACCCGTGATCTTCTTCCTGATCTTCGCCTCGGTGTACGGGAACGACCGGATCACGAAGGAGGGCGGGATCCGCGCCGCGGCGTTCCTCGAGGCCGGGATGATCGGCTACGGCGTTGCCGCCACGTGCTTCGCAGGTCTCGGGATCACGCTCGTGATTCGCCGCGAGTCGGGTGTGATGAAGCGCATTCGCGCGACACCGCTCCCCCCTCCCACCTACCTGCTCGCGATCCTCACCTCGACCTTCATCGTGTTCGTGATCGAGGCGGGGATCATCATCGCGCTCGGACGCCTCTTCTTCAGCGTGCGGATCCCCGAGAACGTCCTCTCGCTGGTCGTGCTGCTCGTGATCGGCGCACTCTGCTTCGCAGCGATGGGAATCGGGATCAGCGGCTTCGTGCGCTCCGCCGAGGGCTCCTCGGCGGTGATCAATGCCGTCTACCTGCCGATGGCGATCATCTCCGGCACGTTCTTCACGCCGAAGGACTACCCGGACTTCCTCCGCGTGATCGCCGAGATCCTGCCGCTCACCCACTACACCGAGATCACGCGCGACGTGATGGTGCGCGACCAGCACATCTGGTCGGACAGCGGCGCGCTCGCGGTCGTCCTCGTGTGGGGCGCGATCGGGCTCGTGTTCGCGCTGCGCAAGTTCAAGTGGCAGCCGGTGGACGCACTCTAGAGTCCTGTCATGTACACGCCCACGCACTTCGCGGTCGACGACGAGGCCGCGGCGGAGTTCCTCTCGCAGATCCGGGCAGCCGACCTCGTGACCGTGACCGAGGACGGCCTGGCTGCGACGTTCCTGCCGCTGCTCTTCGCGCGCGAGCTCGGCGATCACGGCTCAATGCTCGGTCATGTGGCGCGGAAGAACGACCAGTGGAAGCGCCCCGCGCTCGGTGAGGCGCTCGTGATCGCTCACGGCGAGGATGCGTACATTCACCCCGGCTGGTATCCGTCCAAGGCCGAGCACGGGAGAGTCGTGCCGACCTGGAACTACACGACCGCCCACGTCTACGGCGAGCTGCGGATCCACGACGATCCGACGTGGGTCGACGCGATCGTCCGCCGCCTGACAGCCCGCCAGGAAGCCGGTCGCACCCACCCATGGAGCGTCGACGACGCCCCCAGGGCCTTCCACGAGGGACAGCTGCGGGCGATCGTCGGTGTCGAGCTCGCGATCACCCGGGTCGAGGCAAAGTTCAAGATGAGCCAGAACCAGAAGGAGGCCAACATCGACGGAGTCGTCGAGGGCCTCATCGGCGACGGCGAGGAGCGAAGCGCGGAGACCGTGGAGCGACTCCGGCCGGCCCGAGGGGTCGACCAGAAGGCGTCAGGCTCGAGCGGCTAGCGGCGGTGCCGTATAGAGCGTGTGCAGCTGCGCTGCGAGCGTCGCGACGGTCGTTCTGTAGCGGGGCTCGGCGGCGACGTTTCGCAGCTCCCAGGGGTCTCGTTTCAGGTCGTAGAGCTCCTGCCAGCCGTGGTAGAGGTATTTCACGTAGAGGTACTTCGGGGTCTTGAGCGCGATATACGGCGGCGGCCCGCCGTTGCGGAGCTTGTTCTTGCCGAGGTATTCGATGATGTAGTCCTTGCGCCAGGGGATGACCCTGCCGCGGAGCATCGGGGCGAAGCTTCTGCCGTCTTGGGGAAGGCTGGGCTTGATCCCTGCGAGCTGGCTGATCGTCGAGGCGAAATCGATGTTCAGCACGGGCTTCGTGTTGATGGTGCCGTTCGCGGTCTTCCAGGGTGTCCGCACGATCAGCGGGACGTTCGTCGAGGGCTTGTAGGGCCAGAGCTTCCCGCCGAGCCGGTGCTCGCCCCAGAGGAAGCCGTTGTCGCTCGTGTAGACGATCACGGTGCGGTCGAGCAGATGCCGGCGGGAGAGCGTGTCGACGATCTGGCCCACCGACCGGTCGAGCGAGAGCAGCGATTCGAGCTGGTGGCGCCTCACGTCGTCGGTGTAGGAGACGCCTGCTTTCGTGAGGCTGCGAGAGTGGTAGGAAGCCCACGGGTACGAGGAGATGTTCCGTTGGTTCAGCGCCGGCGACCTGAAGGTGGGGAGCTTTGTGAGCGCGCCGATGTCTTGCGGCGCCGGGATCGCGGGGAGGTGAGGGGCGACGGGTGCGAAGTAGAGGAAGAACGGCTTGCGCGCGGAGCGGAGGAAGGCTAGTGCCCTGTTCGTCAGCACCGAGGTCGAATAGTCGGCCGGCTTGTCGCCGTAGTGAACGATCCGCCCGTTCTCGTTGACGTTGTAGTCGTAGTACTTCTCGAGCGGCACGCTGTCCATCGCCTGCCAGTCGTTCCAGCCCGGAGGGATCGCGTTGTGGCCGTCGAGGCTGTAGTCGTTCAGGTACTTGCCGACGAGCGCCGTCTCGTACCCGTCCTGGTGGAGCCAGGTCGCGAGGTCGGAGCTCGAGTCGAAGGCGGGGTACCCGTGTGGCCCGAAGTTGTCCTTCACGCCGGTGTGATGGGAGTACTGCCCGCTCAGGATCGACGCGCGCGAGGGCCCGCACTCGGAGGTCGTGACGTTGAAGTTCGTGAACGTGACGCCGTGCGCTGCGAGCATCTGCTGGACGTTCTTCATCACGGCATTTCCCTGGACGCGCTCGTCGTCGCTGAGGATGAAGACGAAGTTCAGCCGGCGCGCGGCCGGTGTGGGGTGCACGAGCGAGGCAGGAACAGAAGCGCTCGCCCGCGTGCTCGGAGCGAGCGCCGACACGGACAGGACCGCTGCGCCAATCGTTGCCGTCAGCGTCATCGTCACCTGCCGCGTCCTTCTTCTCACGCCGTCCTCCTCGTGGTAGCCAGCGTCCACACGCTGCCCGACCGTGGATGAACCAGGATTGGGGCGGAGCTAAGGTTCGGTTAAGCGGCAGGGATGGTCAGATCGCAAACGATGCGAAGTCGCAGTGCCCGCCTGGCCGGGACGCCCTGTCCGTATTCAGGCGACGATCTCGACCCAGCTGACGATCTGCTCGTCGCTCAACTTGTCGAGCAGCTCGGGGTGGTCGGTGCGATTGTGGTCGAGCCTGGTTCGCACTAGAGACGCTCCTCGACTACCCGGAGACGAGCGTCTACTACGGCTCCTGGGCGGAATGGGGTACGCGACCAGACACGCCGATCGAAGGGGGCTGATCGTCGGTGGGTCCAGTCTCCTCCGCCGAGCTCGTCGCTCGGGGAACGATGCCTCAGGCGGGCCTTCTACCAACCGAGCTCGTTCACGATCATGGTGATGCGGCGCTGCAGTTCGTTCTGTTCGGCGCTGGTCAGCGGGGCCCGGTCGCTATATGCCGCGACGAACGTTTCCCGGACGAGCCGGCTCGTCGGGCCCCAGTTGTGGTAGCGAGTCCCGAGCAGCACCGTCGCCTTGGCGAGGTCCGCGACCCTGGTGCGGTAGGTCACTTCCTCGAAGTCGAGGACTGCCGCGATGTGCGTGCCGTCGTGGAGGATGTTGGCGGATCGAAAGTCGTTGTGGATGAGCTGCTCGTGTCGAGTCGACGGGCTGCCATCGATGCGGCGGGGATAGGCCGCCAGCGCACCATGAAGCGTGGCCAGCAATTGGCCCGCCTCGGTGACCTGTGTCGGATCGCCTACATCGAGGAGATCGCCGTCGATGACGGGAAAGACGCCGAGCGATACGTTGTTCAGCTCGACTCGAAGACGACCGTCACTCGCTGGAATTGGCGCAGCGACAGGAATGCCGCGGGCGTGAAGCCACGTGGTGAGCGCTGCCGTGTCGGCCAGGCGTTGGTACAGGCTCGGGACGACGGACCATTTCGCGATGAGGCGCCTGTCATCTGAGGTGATCCACGCCAGCAGGTTTCCGGCACTGATCACCAGACGGTCGCAGTCGTCTACCGCAATGACCCAGGTGTCCCAGAGGGCGTCACCCATCCAGTCGACCGCGGAAGCGGCATCGGCGAACCCGAACCGCTCGGCCAGGGCGTCTGTGGGGTCAACTGACTCCCAGAGCATGCTGAGTGGAGGCGCGGCCGACACGACAGTGCAGTCAACCAATTGGGTCGCGCCGTCTGACGTCGGAGAGCTGCTTGCTGAGCCCGATCTCCCCGTCGGCCCTCAACGACCTGGGACCGAAAATCATCGGCAGAGCGACCGATGCGGCCGATGATGCGCCGAACAAGGCGTCGCATTCAGCAAAGCCGGCGCGGTCGACTCATGTCCTCCTCCACCGATTGAGCCGACTACGTCCCCTCGATCCTCAACCACGAGCCTTCGGTCGCGTGGGAACACCAGCGCGCGACCTCGGCGATCGCGGTCAGATCCCCGTCGAACTCAGGCAGCTCGCTGGTCGTTCGGATGCTCGTCAGCTCCGAGGCGAGCTGGGCAGCCTGGCGCTTGTCCAGCTCGCGGGGCCCGTGGACGTCGAGCGACGAGAGCAGGGAAAGCGCCATTCGCTCTCCGGTTGCCAGGATCCGCCCGAACGCCTCGACCGAGAGAACGTGCTTCCGATACACCGATCTCCGTCTCGAGCCGCGGAACGCCTGGATCTCGACCGCCTCGCTGTTCATAGCCGAGAGACGGTACAGAGAGCGTTGGTTCAGGCGGGCGTTGGTCTAGTTCAGGTGCCGGACCGGCCGCTTGCGCCACAGCCGTGAGAGCAGATACGTCGGCACGAGCCAGACGGCGAGGAATCCCGCGAACTCGAGGAGCGTCGCGCCGTGGATCAGGAGCGTCAACGCGAAGACGAGGAGCAGCACGAGACTGAACAGCAACCAGGCGCCCGTGAAAAACACGAGCGACGCGCCGCGGACGACGACCTTCACGAACGGGTGCGCCGTCAGCCGCGGCAAGCCTTCGCACGAGCGCCGCAACTCTTCTCGGGAACGCGAATGCAGCACGAGCTCGGTGCGTTCGGCCAGCTCCTCGAGCGTCAGCCTTCCACGCACGAAGTGCTCGCGCAGCCACACGAGCGTCCGCTCCCGGTCGCTGTCACCTGCGAGGACCATTCCGGCAATCGTAACGGCAGACGTAAGAGCCTCACGGAACATTCATAAAACCGGTTCGCGCATCCATAGAGAATGTCCACATAGATGCACGGACACGTACATACCCCTCCCTTCCGGATCCTCGTGATCGAGAACGATGCGATCGACGGCCACGATCTGCGTCAGGCGCTTCGCGACCACGCAGGCGAGTCGGCCACCGAGGTTCTCGTCGTCGCGCCGGCGTTGAGCTCCCGGTTGCGCTTCTGGGTCTCCGACATCGACCCGGCCCGTCGCCGGGCCGAGGCGCGGCTCGCCCACTCCCTTCCTGGGCTTGGCGGCGAAGGCATCGAGGTCGCCGGTTCCATCGGCGACGCGGAGCCGCTCCAGGCGATCGCGGACGGCCTCCGTGTCTTCGCCGCCGACGAGATCGTGCTCGTCACGCATCCCGCGGAAGAGGCTCACTGGGTCGAGCACGATCTGGTCGAGCGGGCCCGCGAGCAGTTCGCCGGGATCCCGATCTTCCACCTCGTGGCCGGCCCGCGGCGGCTCCAGCCGGCCGCGGCCTGACCGCTACTCGGCCTCCCCCGCCTCGACCGCCTCGACCCACTTCTCATGCCGCCGGGCGGCCCAGTCCTCGCGCACCCAGCCGCGGGTGATCCCGTTCAGCGAGTGGCGCGTGCGCGGATAGATCACCGCAAGCCCGAGATGCCCGACGAAGAGGATTAGCGAGACGTACATCAGGTAGTCATGGACGAGGAGAGCGTTCGCGAGCCGGAAGCGCGTGTCGCGCTCGCCGTACCAGAGGAAGAACCCGCTCACCGCAAACAGGATCGCGAACGCGGCCGTCACGATCGTGTTCACCTTCTGGCCCGCGTTCAGCCGGCCCTGGGGGGCATGGCGCCCCATGAGCCACAGGCGGTCGTCGGCGTCGAAGTACTCCACCTCGCGCACGGTGCGCCGGAGCGAGCGGCGGTCGCCGACGACGAACACGAACACGAGCGCGATCAACCACGCGATGGCGGTGTAGATGTGGATCGTCTTCAGCAGCGGCCGGCGGCCGACGGCTTCCGCAAGGCTCGGGAGGTAGAGACAGAGCCCCGAGACGAGCAGCACGCAGAACGCGGTTGCGTGCACCCAGTGCACGGCGCGCTCGGTGCGGCTCCAGCGCCGGATGCGGCGAGGTTCAGATGCCGTAGCCATTCGAGTGGCCGACCCACGCGTCTTGGTCGTAGCCGAGGCCTTCCCAGTACCCGGTCGGCTGGTCGGCGACGAGCTCGATCTTCGAGAGCCACTTCACGCCCTTGTAGCCGTACATCTCCGGGATCACGACCCGGGCCGGCGAGCCGTGCGGGCGCGAGAGCGGCTGCCCGTCCATCCCGAGCGCGAGCATCACGTCGTGCAGCTCGACCTGCTTCGTCGTCAGCGAGTCGTTGTAGGGCACCTCGAGCGAGTCGAAGCGAAGCGCCTTCGCCTCCGGCAGCGGCTCGACCAGATCGAGCAGGTGCTTGAAGCGAACACCCGACCAGCGCACGTCGTGCACCGTCCAGCCGGTAACGCAGTGGAACGTCGAGACCTGGTGGGACTGCGGGAGCGCAAGCAGCTCGTCGTAGGTGAACGTCCGGGGCTTGCGCACGAGCCCGCTGATCTCGAGTTGGTAGCTCTTCGGATCGAAGATCGGCATCGACCCGGAGATCGTGTAGATCCGCCAGCCTCCCACCGGGAACAGGTTCCCGACGAGCTGCGAGAAGGCCGAGGTGACCGGCGAGAGGACGTTGCTCACACGGGCCGCCCAGACGAACGAGGTCGCACCGCCCGCAAGGAGAAGCAGGAATGCCCGCCTCCCGTACGGCTTCGCGCCCTGCTCGGGAGTACTCATGCGGTCACGGTACTCCGCTTCGGGCGCGCCTGGGCGTCGCCGGCCTCGCGAGGATCTCGATCAGGCCCAGCACGAGGAGCACGCCGATTGCGTACTCGATGATGAGGCGGGCCGTGATGTGATGCGAGTCGAGCACGAGGAGCAGGCCGAGAATCACCGTGACCGTCCGGAGCACCGGCTTGTTCGCGGCGACCCACTTCGAGGTGGCACTCGCGCCGACGATCTCGTCGGTGACGCCGCCCGCGGTGCGGAGCGTGGCGCCTCTAACCGCTGCTGCGGCGCGTGATGGGCCGGCGGCGACGCCTGCGACCGTCGCGAGCACACCGCCGGCCGCGGTGAGCTCGAACCAGAGCCGGAGATCCGAGAGCACGGTGTTGTAGAGCGCGCGCGCGGCGGCCTGCGGCACGTCCGGCGCGACCACGTGATGGCTGTAGACGTAACGCCCGGCGACGATCGCGAGGAGCCCGCCGACTCCCGCGATCATCAGCGAGATCCCCGCCCGGAGCAGGGTCCGCCGCCGCTCGCGCGAGATCGCGAAGGCGAGCCCGTAGAGGAGGAGCGCGAGGATCGGCAGCCCGAGCGCGAGCGCCTTCAGCAGCCTCACCCCGTTCCGGGCCCGGTGGAGCGACTCCGGCTTCGCGATCACGATTCCTCGCTGGAGCTCGGCCGTGCCGAGCTTGTCGAACGCGTGGATCCCGGCGTCGCCGAGCGCGGTCCGGGCGGCGAGGACGGCGTTCGAGAGGTCGATGTCGACGCTTCCGTCGGGGCTGATGAACTGGCTCTTCTTCCCCTCGAGCGCGGCGACGAGCGCCTCGTGCGCCTGCGTGTTCGCCTGGACCCAGATCACCCGGAACGCCGCCGTGCGCAGGAAGCGCTCAATCGTCGCCTGCGTGTAGGAGCGCAGCCCGGCGTCGAGGGTCTTCCCGAGGAAGCTCGCCTTCCCGGGGAGGACGTTCTTCGTCGAGAGGTTCGTGTTCGCATAGAGCGCATCGGTGATCTGCGCGGCGACGGCGGAGACGATCGCTTGGTTCGAGGCGAGCGGCGTGACGGTGTGCACGTACCGGTGCGTGACGAGAACCTCGTCCCGCAGCCACACCGCGGTGAGCGCGAGCGGCGTCACGATCGTGGCAGCGACCAGCAGCACCGCCACGGTCTTCCGCCACCGGACTCGTTTGCTCACGCCTACATCGTCCCACCTCGCGGCGGGGCCGGGCGCTCGAAGGGTCGGAGCTCAGGCAGTATGCGCGGAACCATGGGCGAGCTTTTCCTGAGGCACGGGTCCTGGGAGCAGGTGACGCCGGAGTCTGCCGATTGGAATCACCTCTCCTTCGGCGTCCGGTCCGGGTCGTTCTCCGCGGAAACCGGTGAGAGCGAGGTCGCGCTTGTCAGCCTCGCCGGCGGTTTCACCGTCGAGTCCGGGGGCGAGCGGTGGGAGCTAGAAGGACGCAGCGAGGTGTTCGACGGGATGCCGTGGGCGCTCTATCTGCCGCGAGACACGACCTTCTCGGTGACGGGAGCCGGGGCCTTCGAGCTGGCGATCTGCGGCGCTCGCTGCGAGCGCCGGCGCGAGCCGGTGCTGATCCGGCCCGAGGACGTCGAGACCGAGGCTCGCGGAGCGGGCAACGCGACGCGCCAGATCAACCACATCCTGAAGCCCGCGTTCCCGGCGGAGCGCCTGCTCGTGGTCGAGGCCTTCACCCCGGCGGGTAACTGGTCGAGCTACCCGCCACACAAGCACGACGTCGACAACCCTCCGCATGAGGTGGTGCTGGAGGAGATCTACTACTACCGGACTGCGAGGTCAGAGGCGTTTGCCGTTCAGCGCCTCTACAGCCCCGAGCACGACGTGGACCGGACCGAGACCGTCCGCCACGGCGATCTGATGCTCGTGCCGTTCGGCTATCACCCCGTTGCCGCTGCGCACGGGTACGACCTGTATTACCTGAACGCCCTTGCGGGAGACCATCGTTCGATGGCCGCCTCCGACGATCCGGCCCATGCCTGGGTTCGCGCCTCCTGGGACGGCCTCGAGCCCGACCCGCGCGTGCCGATGGTTCGTTGAGCTGAGCTCAGCCCCGGTCGGGATCCGGCAGCATCACGTCGCGGATAACGGCGACGAGCTCATGGTAGGACGAGATGAACGCGCGGAGCGTCCTGACGGTCGGCCCGAACTCGTCGAACTCACCCGGCTCGAGCCCGTCGGGCTCGAACGCGCGCCTGAAGTCGGGGAAGAGCCGCCGGAGCTCCTCGAGTGCCTCGGCGGGAACGGGCTCGCCGATCCGTGAGCGCACCTCGATTCCCGAGGCGTTGATCGCTCTCTGCCACTTCGCCGGGATCGTCAGGATGACGTGTCCTCCAATCAGCTCCGACCAGTGCCGGGGGCTTCGGTAGGCGGCGGCCAGAAGCCGCGTGCGGTAGCCGCGCTCGCGATAGAGCCCGAGTGCCTGCTTGAAGCAGGCGATCCCGGCCCAGGAAATCGAGCCCGGCGTAACGGCGAGCTCGTCCCGTGCGGCGATCACTTCCAGCCAGTCATCCAGCCGGCCGAGCATGATCGTGCAGACCGGCGCCAGCAACGACGGCTCGCCGCCGGCGTCAGCGAGCCGGTGAAGGCCCCGCTCGACCGCTTCGGCAACGGCGAGCGCCTGCGGCACCGTGAAGCTCACGGTGGCGTTGATGCTCACCCCGGCCGCGGTCACCTCCTCGATCGCGCGGATCCCGGCGAGGCTCGCCGGAATCTTCACCTGCATGTTCGGCGCCAGCGTGCTGAAGCGAAGGCCTTGCGCGACGATCCGCTCCGCGTCGCGATAGAGCCTCGGGTCGGTCTGAATCGAGAGCCGGCCCTTGAGCCCGCCTTCACGCTCCAAGATCGGCTCGAGCAGTTCGGCACCACGCACCGCCATCTCCTCGATCACCTTCCAGGTGACCTCGTCCTCCGTCCAGGTCGGGTTACCGACGACGATCTCCTCGATCCGCTCCCGCCAGAGCTGGAGTTCCTTCGCGAGCACCTCCCCGACGATCGTCGGGTTGGTCGTGGCCCCGGTCGCGCCGTGGGCGATCGCATAGGTGAGCTCGTCGATCGAGCACGAGTCGTTCCAGAAATCGGTCGCAGTCGTCGACACCGTCTCCAGCAGCGGGCTCATCGGGCCACGCTCCGGCGCCCGAACGGGGCTCGTGAGCTGACCTGAAGGCTCAGTCATCGTCGAGCCTCCGCTCAGATTCGGTGCCCATGCCGGATCGGGAAACCGCTTCCATTGTCGCTCCAATCGCTAGAGCACGCTGCTCGTGACGGCGCCCCCAGAGCATACAACCGGGCCGGCGCACGCCTCGAGCGTGCGCAGGGTCTCGGCGAGCCCTCGCCCACCAGAACGCCTGGCGCCAAACGGTACGGTTGATCGGACTGCCCCCGTAGCTCAGTGGATAGAGCAGCGGTTTCCTAAACCGCGTGCACAAGTTCGATTCTTGTCGGGGGCACTCTCACAACCGCCTCATAAATGTCATCTTTGCAGGTATTTCTTTGAAGCCATCAGAAAACGTGTTGTCCGGCCTGATCCGCCCATATCCGCTCTCGACTGTCGCGCACTGTCGCGCGGACTGTCGCGCGGGGGGTACTCTTGGGGGTCGTGGGTCAGCTCACGGGGATCGAGGTTCGACACGGGAAGGCGTGCGCGTCGCGCGAAGGACGTAGGTGCAACTGCCGCCCGACCTACCAGGCGAGCGCGTGGAGCGCCCGCGACGAGAAGCGGCTGCGCAAGACGTTCCCGACTCTCGCGGCCGCTCGAGCCTGGCGGGCCGAAGCGCAGACGGCCATCCACCGCGGCAAGCTTCGCGCGCCGACAGCCGTGACGCTGACCGAGGCCGGCGACGATCTCCTCGCCGGGATGCGCTCGGGGAAGGTGAGGACAAGGTCGGGCGACCTCTACAAGCCGAGCGCGATCCGCGGCTACGAGCGAGCCCTCCGCGATCGCGTCCTGCCGGAGCTCGGCGCGAATCGCCTCGGTGATGTCCAGCGGCGCGACGTCCAGCGCCTCGCCGACGACTTGCTCGGCGAGGGCCTCGACCCATCGACGGTCCGCAACGTGCTGATGCCGCTTCGCGTGATCTACCGCCGAGCGATCGAGGACGGCGACCTGGCCGTAAACCCGACCGGACACCTCCGGCTCCCGGCGGTCAGAGGCCGACGCGAGCGGATCGCCTCACCCGAGGAGGCGAAGCGTCTCCTCGGGGCGCTTCCGGATCGCGACCGTGCGCTCTGGGCGACTGCCCTCTACGCCGGCCTCCGTCGCGGCGAGTTGATGAGCCTGCGCTGGGGTGACGTCGACCTCGCTACAGGAGTAATCCACGTCGAGCGCGCATACGACGAGAAGGATCGAGTGCACATCGAGCCGAAGAGCCACGCCGGCCGGCGCACTGTCCCGGTCGTCGGCGCGCTCCGCGATGAACTCCTTGCGCACAAGGCGCGCGAGGGTCGCGACGCGGGTCTGGTCTTCGGCACAGTTGAGGACAAGCCGTTCGTGACGTCGAACGTGTGGCGCCGCGCCCAGGTCGCCTGGCGCCGCGCCGGTCTCGACCCGATCGGCCTCCACGAAGCGCGCCACACGTTCGCGTCGACGTTGATCGCCGCCGGTGTGAACGCGAAGGCGATCACTACTTATATGGGCCATGCCTCGATCCAGACGACCTACGACCTCTACGGCAAGCTCATGCCTGGCTCGGAGGCGGAAGCCGCCGCCCTCGTCGACGCCTACCTCGACCGAGCCGACACGGCTACGCGACTCGCCCAGCTCGAGGATGAAGCATGACCGTTTGTGTGTTACATTGGAACACACGATCATGAGAGAGCGCTTCGACATCGACGCGCTCGACCAAGATGATCCGTTCGAGATCGACGATGACAACATGCCCCACCTTGCAAAGCACGCGCCGTTCACCGCAGAGGATGCTCTCGACGCATGGGCGTTCGGAGATGCGCTCTTCTACCCGGCAGCCGAGGATGGATCGGCGGACTGGCTGATGGTCGCCCGACTCCCCGAAGGGATCGTGGTGGTGCCGCTCGCCCCGGCGCGCGCCGACGACCTTCGCAAGTGCCGACCGATAGGAATCTACGAGCCAAGCCACGCGCTCGTCGCCAGGTACGAAGGGGACTCGCGGCCATGAGCAAGCGCGACGCCGAGGCATTCGACTATTACGACAACCCGAGCAAGCGTGAGCCCGAGGAGAGTCCACCTCGGCGCCGGCGGGAACGGGCCCTTACCCAGCACGTGCCGGTTCGGTTCGCCGCGTCGACGATCGCGACCGTGCGCGAACTTGCCGAGGCTGACGGCATGTCCGTGAGCGCGTGGATTCGCCACACGGTCGACCGGGAAGTCGCCAGGCGCGCCGCCCCAGAGCTCCCCGTAAAAACGCAGACGGACGCTCGTGCTGCCGTCGAGCGTCTACGACACGATCTCGCCGAACTTACCGCGGCGCTCGATCGCGGCGAGTCGCACTGACGAGCTCCGCGCGACGCGCGCGACGCAACCTGGCCCTTTCGCAGGGTTGGACCGGTCGAGGCCACCGCCTGTATCGCCGGGTCAACTTTCGTCCCGAGCGCTGGGACCCCTACCGAGCTAATTGACTCAGATCGGGTAGCGAGCGGCGCTCTTCTCGAGCCAACGCTCGAGCTCGACGACCGGGATCATGATCGTCTTCGAGCCGCGCCGCACAATGCGGAGCTCGGGCTTGATGTGCTCGTCGAAGAAGTCGCGGCTGACGCCAAGCATCTCCGCCGCCCCACCAGGGCTGATCGAGAGTCGAGGAAGATAGGCCGGCTTCCCGGCTGTCCGCGGCTTCGTCCGCTGTCTTCCGCCGGCGTCAGCCTGGAGAAGCTGCAATGAGAGTTGACTGCCCTCACGTCTCATCGGAGCGCGTAACTTATCACTCACGCGGATCGTCGTCAACACGAGTTAGACTCGGACGTCGTGACAGGGGCTGAAGCGATCCGCGAGGCGAGGGTGAAGGCAGGACTGACTCAAACGCAGCTCGCGGAGCTCCTTGCCCGCGACCGAGCCCAGGTCGCACGGTGGGAGATCAGCGGCCAGGAGCCGAGCTTCGAGAACGTCTTCGCGGCCGTCGAGGCGTGCGGGTACACGCTCAAGCTGGAAAAGGTCGAGCGTGTCGACGACCCCGCGCTTGACGCCCAGCTCGGGGGAAGCATCGAGCAGGCACCGCAGCAACGCGTTCAAGCTCTTCTCGACGGACTCGGCCGCGAACGGTGAACGAAGAATCTCCGTTCGATCCCTACGTGCTCTTCGAGGCGCTCGAGGCAAACAGGGTGCACTACGTCGTCGTCGGCGGGTTCGCCCGTGTCGTCCACGGGACAGCCGAGCTCACGCGAGGCCTCGATATCGCGCCGGCGCTCGTCGACTTCAATCTGCGCGCCCTCGACCGGGCACTGGACGAACTCGGTGGCGCCGGCCAAAACCACGAGCCTCTCGATCCCGAGTCGTTCGCCTCCGGCCCTCCGATCACGATCTCGACGCGGGCCGGCGCCCTCAACCTCGTGCCCGCGCCATGGGGAACGCGGGGCTATGAAGACCTCCGCGTCCGGGGCAACCGAGAGAACCTCGGCCGCAGTCTCCGGCCTCCGATCGCATCAAAGGTCGACCTCATCCGAATGCTCGACGCGAGTCCCCGAGCCGAAGACGCCGAACGCCTCCAGCGCATGCGCCGCATGATGGAGCTGGAGCGCCAGCGAGGCCGCATCCGCGGCCTCCGCCTCGAGCGCTGAGCCGGACGATGACCCCAGCCGTAGAGCAACCACTACGGTCGATAGGAAGGGAGACACAAATGCACCATAGGTGCAAAACCGTCCGGGATTCGTGTACGATGTCCGAGTGACGAAGCATCGCGCACGCCGCCGGATCGTCAAGACGCCGCCCCGTGCCGCACCCCAGTCCGTCGAGCCGGGCTGGCCGGCGGAACACTTTGTCACTCGCGAGGCACCGATCGTCGAGCGGCTCGCCTATACGCGCAGCCAAGCCGCCGAGGCGCTCGGTCTCAGCCGTTCCACCTTCATCCGCCGTGTGCTGCCCTACGTCGAGACGGTCGAGATGCCATGGGGCGCCAAGCTGATCCCCGTCGACGAGCTCGAGCGCCTGCTCGCAGAACGTCGACGGCCCGCCAAACCGGGTGCTGCACCTGCGCGCCGCGGTCGCCCGCGCGGGGTTCCCAAGCAGGTAGTCGAACGGATCGAGGTGGCGCACAACGCCGGCTATAGCCTGGGCGAGATCGCCCGCGAACTCAACGCCGACAGCGTCCCGACGGCACAAGGCGGACGGCAATGGTGGCCCTCAACGGTGAGAGCCCTGCTTGATCGCGTCGGGCGTGAATAACGCTCGAACGCCCTGTAGCAGGGAACCGCCTGAAAGTGGTTGCACACGAGACTCGACCGCGCCAGCATCTGCCGCTCATACGCATGCCCCGCGGCCACGATCGGACATGACACGCGGGTTAGCGGCGCTTGTGGACGCGTCCGGGCGGCCTGGACGTTGCGGCGGCGAGGAGCGCTCGAGCCTGCCCAGCCTGAACGACGTTCTCCTTCCGCTCGAACAGTTCGAGCGCCTCGCGTAGTGAAGTCTCAGCGTCCTCGAGTGAGCCCAAAGCATGGAGGACTTCAGCGCGAGTGACCAGCGTCTCTCCATGGAGCACGACTGCATCGGTTGCGGCAATGATCTCGAGCGCCTCGCGGGAGAGACGTTCGGCCTCGGTGAGCTGCCCTCTCCTGGCGAGGATCTGGGCGGCACGGACCGTGATCGCACTTGTGGGTCGAAGTCATCGGTCTGGGCGATGCCGTCGGCGACGTCGAGGAGTTCGGTGGCTTCCTCGTCGCGGCCCTGACGTGAGACGGAGTCAGCGAGAAGAGTCGCGATCGACGCGCGAAGACCTTCAGCGCCGAGCTCGGTGAGGCGGTCGTACCCATCGCGTAGTGCGAGCTCTGCCGCTGACGGATCGTCCTCAAGGAGCTCGATGATGCCCAAGATCAGTGTCAAGAACGCCCCCACGACCGGGTTCGCGAACTGGGTCGCAAACCGCTGAGCCTCTGCGTACTCGTCGTGTGCCTTGTCGAAGTCCCCGGAGTAGGCGGCCATGAGTGCGATGGTGAAACGCGAGCCCGACGCGAGCGGCCTCAGCTCCGGTGAGAGGCCGTCGAGGAACGCGAGGAACTCGCTCCTGACCGGCCGTGGGGAATCTACTCCGGCTACTTCCGCGACTCAGACGGCCATCTCTGGGAAATCATCTGGAACCCGCGCAGCGAGAACCCGTGATCAGCTGCAGTTGAGGGGCGCTCTGGACGGAGGGGGTAGCGACGCACGGATCAGGGGTAAGGTAAAGACGATCGATTGCGCCAGAGTGTCGACGAAGACACCCTGAAGAACGCGGCCTTACGGCGTGTCGATCAAGACCGCCTTTTAGCTCCACGCCGAGCGGCGGTTCACGGTCTCTGCGCAAGCGCCGTGCGACTATTGAGGGGTGCTGATCGGCCTCCGGGCGGTCATGTTGGGAGTAGTGATTCTGTTGGTGACGGTGGAGTTTGAGTCGCGGCTCTCGTCGTGACGTCGCGGTTAGTCCAGGTCATATCGATCTGCCGTTCGAATGTGATGTAGCCTCCGCGTTCGAAGGCGGCGGCCATGGGTGTGTTGTCGAGGTCGGTGGACGCGCGGATCCGGGGCGCGTCGTTTGCTGCGAGGATGCGGGTGCCCTCGGCGAGGATGTCGTTGACGTATCCCTTTCCGCGGTGTGTCGGTACCACGCCGATGTACGCGATGATCGGGTTGTAGGCGTTGCGCGCCGGGATCACGAATCCCACGGGTTCTCCGCCTGCAAGGGTTGCGATTCGCCACCACTCGCGGGGGCTGCGAAAGAGAGCGAACTCGTTGTCGTAATGATTCGCGGCAGCTTCCGCGGCTGAACCCCGCTGGAGCGCTTGGCGGCTGTGGGCATCGAGTGTCCCCTCGAGAGCGAGGATCATCAGCTCGATCAGCTCCTCGCGGTCGACGACGGGTCTGAACTCCAATCGTCGGCTCGGAGCTCGAACCGGTGTCCCTGCTTGCCATTCCAGCCGGAGCCGCTCGACCAGCGGCCGTGCACCGAGCCGGTCGAGGATCGCGATCCTGTCCTCAACGATCTTGCGTTCACTTTGATTGTCTCGCCAACCCGGCGGCACGAAACGGCTGTAATCCGGGCGTCGACCCTCAGCAGAGACGATAGTCGCAAGTGCTGTATCGACCAGCTGCGCACCGATCTCCAGCCGTGCCGGATCGTCGGTGTCGTCGATGTCGAAGACATCGAGCAGCAGCGGCGCGCCGCTACTCTCGCGGCGCCACCACGCAACCCGAGCCAGCACCCGTCCGTCCCGCAGAGCAATCCACATCCACTCCGCTCGACGCCGGCCGGCAGCAAGATCGTCTGCCAGCTCGCTATCCAGAACATACGACAGTCGGCAGAAGAGATCGAGCTCGTCCGCTCCACTGATCGGGCGGATAGTCAGATCACCTCGACGACTAGCAGCCACAACGGTCAAGGTAGCCGCGGGTCACCCCAGAACGCTCATATGGAGTGCGTGTAGCCTCCGGGAGGAACATGAGCACTCGCATCGGAACGATGGTGGTCGTGTTGTTGTTCTCGGTTTCGGGCTCAGCACTCGCCAGTCCGCGGATATCTCCCACGCGGGTTGCCATGCTGCTTCGGGCTGATCTCAAGGCCGCCGTCAGCCGTCCTGGACACCGCGTCAGTGACGTGACCTGCCGTGCACCGAGTGTCGGAAGCGCCGCTCTAACGATCACAAGCGAGTACCGGTGCACCTACCGTAGTGCTGGTTTCACGTGGTCGTGCGGGCTTCGACCGACTGCCCTAACCCTCGCTGGCGGCGAGGGCCCCACTGGGCTTCGGGCGTACTTCTGCGTCCGCCCTCGCTAGACGATCTGCTCGGGCGTCAGTGGTGCGCACTGGCGCATCCACCGGGTGTGTCTCTCGACTACCGTCCATGCCGTGTGTGAGATCTGCCGTATGAATGATCGGGTTGATGAACTTCCCCTATGTGAGCGGCTTTATCTCGACAGGTATTGGCGCGTGGCGCACCGCTGGAGCGCGTTGCCGGGCTGGCTTGTTGTTGGTCTTCGTCGTCACGCGGAGGCAGTCGAAGCCCTGAGTATTGAGGAGGCCACCGGGCTCGGGCTGATCCTGCGAGCAGCGAGTCTGGCTCTCAAGGACGCAGTCGGCTGTACGAAGCCCTACGTCATGCTCTTCGCAGAACGAGAGGGCTATTCCCACGTCCATGTGCACCTCGTGCCGCGCATGGAATGGTTCACGGCAGAAGACACCGCGGTCGGTGTGTTCCGGTTCTTGAACGTTCCCCCGGAGGAGCAGGTAAGCGTTAACGAGCGGGAGCGATTGGCCGCTGAGATTGGCCAGTCAGTTCGGTACATCCTTGGGTGACGTCCCATTACGCTCGTCCAGCCGAGCTTGCTCTCGTTAGTGGTGAGTCCCGCGAGTAGAGAATGTAACGCCCATACAGCCGCGTTTCCCACCACGGCAACTTTTCGAGACGTCCGTCCCCCCGCGTGCCCCCGCACCGTCTCAGGGACGCCGACTGATGCCCTCTAGAACCGAAAGAGTCCTGCGTGTGCAGGGCTTTTTCAATGGGCGGTACTGGGTTCGAACCAGTGACCCCGAGCTTGTCGATTCTGCCCACGGAACAACCCACAACTGCCAAGACACTCGAAAACGTCATGAATAAGCGGTTCTGGGTGTCGGTCGCGGGTGCAGACATGTGCCCGCTGGTGACCGAACGCTAGACCTCTGCTAGACCGCGCTCGCCGGCCATTCGTGCTCCGCACTACCGCCAGACAGAGGGTTGCGTTGAGCGGCGTCGCGGTGTCGCCCTAGGCGGTGGTTCGGTCCTTCTTCTTCCAGCCGAACGAGTCGAGGGTTCATTGTTCGCTTAACCCTCAAGACACGCGGTAGCAGGAATCTGGCGCGGGTCGATTCCCGCCGCCTCCATTTTCTGCCGCAGCGCCGGTGGTGGGTGGCTCTTCGCCGCATGGGGTCGGCGGCTTGTGCCGGTATTGCTCGTAGGCGATCATGTCTATGTGGTGGTGCAGCCATCCGGAACGGTCACGCTGGTGTTCACGGACATCGAGGGTTCCACGGCGCTGCTCGCGAGGCTCGGCGCCGAGGCATACAGGGAGGCTCTGGGCGAGCACCACCGGATCGTGCGGGAGGCTTTTGGCGCCCACTCGGGCTACGAGGTCGACGATGCGGGCGACGGCCTCTTTTTCGCATTCGCGTCGGCGTCGGAAGCGGTGACCGCGGTGGCCGAGGCGATGGCGTCGCTTGCAGATGTGCCGGAACGGATTCGGGTCGGGGTGCATACGGGCGAGCCGCTGCTCGACCCGCCCAAGTACGTGGGTCCGGACGTGCACAGGGCGGCCAGGATCATGGCGGCGGCGCACGGCGGTCAGGTGCTGCTCTCGAGTGCAACCCGCGAGTTGGTGGCCGATGACGTGCTCGAGCTGGGCTCGACATCGGTTGAAGGACTTCACCGAGGCGGTCTCGCTGTATCAGCTTGGAGCCGGTCGCTTTCCGCCGCTGCGGACGATCTCGAACACGAACCTGCCGGTGCCGCTTTCGTCGTTTGTCGGACGCGAGCGGGAGGTGGGGGAGGTTGTCGCTTTGATTCGAGAAGAGGGGGCGCGGCTCGTGACGCTTGCCGGACCGGGTGGGACGGGGAAGACGCGGCTGGCGCTCGAGGCGGCAGGGGAACTGGTCGGTGAGTGCGGGGCAGGCGTGTTCTGGGTTTCGCTGGCTGCGGTCCGCGAGCCAACGCTTGTCCTGGACGCGATCGCGCAGACGCTGGGTGCGAAGCAGGAGCTGGCGGCGCACATCGGCGAGAAGCAGCTGCTGCTCGTGCTCGACAACCTCGAGCAGGTAGTCGAGTCGGCGGTCGAGCTGGCCGCACTCCTGCGCGCCTGCCCGAACCTGCGGCTGCTCGTCACCAGCCGGGAGCTCCTGCGGGTCGATGGTGAGCGCGTCTACCCGGTGCCCGCTCTCGCTGAGCGCGACGCGATGGAGCTGTTCTGCGCGCGAGCGCGGATCGGCCCGGCCGACGCGATTGCCGACCTGTGCGGCAGGCTCGACAACCTCCCGCTGGCGCTCGAGCTCGCCGCCGCCCGGGTCAGCGTGCTCACACCCGCCCAGATCCTTGAGCGGATCTCCCAGCGGCTGGATCTGTTCAGAGCCGGCCGCGACGCGGACGCCCGCCAGCAGACTCTGCGGGCGACGATCGCCTGGTCATACGACCTGCTCTCGACGGACGAGCAAGACCTCTTCGTCCGCTTGGCCGTCTTCCGCGGCGGCTGCACGCTCGAGAGCGCTGAGCAGGCCGCCGACGCCGATGTCGGCGCCCTGCAATCGCTGCTCGACAAGAGCCTGCTCCGGCGAACCGGTGGTCGCTTCTGGATGCTGGAGACGATTCGCGAGTACGCCCGCGAACTGCTACAGGACGGCAGCGAAGCCGACGTCATCCGCGGCCGGCACGCCGATCACTACCTTGCGCTTGCGAAGCTCGCCTACCCGGAGCGCTTCGACCGCGGCCTGACGTGGGTGCTCCGGCTCGAGCCGGAGCACGACAACCTCCGCGCCGCCCTCGATTACCTGCGAGACCACGATCGCATGGAATGCCTCCAGCTCGCCGGCGCGCTCGGCTGGTTCTGGCTAGCGAGAGCGCACCTCGCAGAGGGCTCGCGAAGGCTCGAAGACGCGCTTGCATCAACCACGGACACCGGTCCGCTCACGGCCCGGGCGTTGACGTACCTTGGGCCGATCGACACAGCGACAGGCCGGTTCGGGAAAGCGCTCGTTCGGCTCGAACAGGCGATCGCGCTCTGGCAGATCGTGGGGGACGAGCTGGAGCTCGCGGGGCCCGCGACGAGCTCGGCTGGGCTCTCTACGAGGGCGACGAGGAGACACGGGCGCTCGAGCGGTTCGAGGAGAACCTCGAGCTGGCGCGCAGCCTGGGTCACCAGGCGCTCGTGAACCGCTCGCTTGCCGGCATGTGCCAGATGCTCGTGGTCACCGGCGAGTTCGAACGCGCTGAGCCGCTGGCCTGGGAGCTTCGCGCCTCAATGCGCGACAGCGAAGACGTCGCGTACATGGGCGCCGCCGATCACTACCTCGCCGACTGTGCGCTGGAGCGGCGAGACTACATCCTCGCCGAGCGGCACCAGCGGACAGGTCTCGAAATCGCGCTCACGAGCGAAAACGTGATGCAACAGACCATAGAGGCCCTCGGTCTCGCGCTCAGCACCGCCGGGCTCGGACGAGATGCGGACGCCCTCCGCGTGGAGGGAGCCGTCCACGCAAAATGGAAGGAGCTCGGCGCTTCCGACGCCCTCCCGTTCTTCAAGGCCTGGCGCGAGCGCGACCTCGGCGCAGCCCGCGCCAGGCTCGGCGAACCACAAGCGAGCGTCGCTTTCAATGAGGGACGAGCGATGACCTGGGACGAGGCCGTCGAGCTCGCGCGGGGCAACAACCGAAGGGACTGATCGGCGGCGCCGCTTGGGCTCCGCGGTGAGCGATGCGAGCCTTGCTCCAGCCACAACCGGTCGAGCGGCGACGGCAGCTCGGCCTCGAGCGAGCGGAGCTTCCAGATCGCCCAGAGGCCCTCGATGCCCTTCAGCTCGTGTCGGCCAAGGTCATCGAACGTCGCACAGGATCCTCCGACGAGATCCCTGACGTTGCCGGCGACGAGAAGCTCTACCGGACCGGAGAGGGCCATCACGCAGGCACCGAGGTGAACGGCGATGCCGCCCAGCCTGCCGTCGATCTCCTCGCCCTCGCCGAAGTGGACGCCGGCGCGCACGTCGAGCCCGAGATCCTGCACCGCGGACACGATCGCGGCAGCACATTGCAGCGCGGGTGCGTGCCCGGGAAGGTCGCGAAGAACCCGTCGCCGGCCGTGTCCTGCTCGCGGCCCGCACGAACCTTGAGCTCGCGCCTGACCACTTGCCGGAAGCGACCGAGCACCACAAGCCAGCGACCATCGCCCAGCTCGGCGGCCAGCTTGGTCGAGCCGACAATGTCGAGGAAGAGGACCGCAGCGAGCCGTCGGCGAGCCGACGAGGATGACATCGTCTCAGTATGAACCTGTCACGCCGACGCCTCGCGCGCGCCACGTCGCCATACTCGATTCATGAGTCTCAACATCGTGATTCAGCTGCTCGGGGCTGCGCTGAACATGGGAGCATTCGCGCTCCTACATTTTGAGATCGCGGTCTCCTCGGCGCTGCGGTACCTCATCCCGAACTTCCTCGGCTCAGTCATTCTCGTCGCAAGCGCCTACCACGACGCCCAATGGGGTTTCCTTCTCCTTGAGGCGGCATGGGTCGTCGTGACGGCGCATGCCATCATCAAACGTCGGCCTGTCCGCCACTGACGAGTCCCTCTCTCTGCGAGTCGTCGGTGTCTCAAGAACAGTTCCTCGCGTCGGGTTCGCGGCGTTCAGTTCCTGGAGTGCCGAAGCTTGGCAGGCTTGTTCACCATGGGCGGGCTGCCTTGCACGCGGTCGCGTTGTACTCCTTCACACAAAGCGTTGGTGAGAGCAGCTCTGCGCACGCGATCGAGCCGCCATCCGGTACGCAGTTCGCCGGGGTGCCACGAACGGCCGAGAACTTCTGTTTGGGGCCGCTGGTCGTGCTCGGCGGCACGACGGCTGAGTAGGTTCCGACGAGATGATTCCCGTCGTTCGAAATCGAAGCGACGAAAGTCGTGACTTCTCCCGCATACGGGCTTTTCTTGTAGGTCCAGACGACGGTCATCGTCTTTCCGGTCACGCTGCCGGTGATCGTTCCGAGAACGCTGCCGTTCAATCCCTCGTCGGAGCCACTGAAGCTGCTGTTCGTACCCGACTTGATCACGAAGAGCGTCCCTGCAACAACCGGACCGCAGCAGATCCAGAGCCCACGCGCCTTGAAGGGCGCGGTCGCGCCGGACGAACCCGCGACTCCGAACAGCGAAAACATCGCAACCAACGAGGCAACCACGACCATTCGCACGGTGCCCGTGAAGGATCTTCGCACCGCCGCGCCCACTGAGGGCGCCGAAACAATCATCTCTGCCACCGCACACCTCCTGCTCGCAAAGCCCGCCGAGGGAGACGCTAGCCGCTCGGCGCGCTCAACGCCGATAAAAAACTGGCCGGGTGATCCGCGAAATATCGAGCCACCCAGCGACGCGTCCTGGACGTGCGAGCCGCCATTGGCTGTCTGGCGTGAACAGCCCCTCCGAGATCGAAGCGCTCGCCGTGTTCGCCTCGCGAAGCGCGACTGGCCCGCCGGGCATCAGTTCGGTGTCGCGGGGTCTGTCTCACTGGCGCGGCCAGGAGCTGCGCGCCGGGGAGGTCGGGGGTTGGTTCCTCCCGGGCGCGCTCCCTGGGCTGCGGGTTACCCGACGATGAACCCGGTGCCCTTGACCGCGGCGAGGATCTGAGCCTTGGTCTTGCCGGCGGCGAACGCCAGCGGGGCCGGATACGGCTTGGCGCCGTGGCGTCGTAGGTCGGCGATCCATGCTGCGTGCCACGCCTCGACCGGCAGGATCGAACCGGCCGCCCCGAGCACCTTGGGGGACTTGATGTTCCCCACCTGGCCGAGGTAGGCGCTCACGCCGGTGTACTCGAGCACCTCGGAGGTCGCCTGGAACTTCGCCTGGTTCTCCGTCGTCCCCTTGAAATCGAACTTCGGCATCGCAACCGCGGCCTTCCCAAGCGCGCCCTTGAGCGCCGCCACGTGCGCGGCCTCGTGCCCTGCGACGACACTCGCGAACGTCTTCGTCTCGCCCGACAGAGCGCCCTTCTTCACCGCTTCCGAATAGAACGCCGACTCGAGATACTCCAACGTGAGCGCGAAGTTCAGGATGTCGGTATCGCTTGTCGCGGCTCCAGAAGCAAGCCCTGGAAGCGCTCCGAGCAGCGAACCGCCACCGAGAATCACGCCCGCACCGAGGCCGGCCTTCTGTAGGAAGGCGCTGCGCGTGTGGCTATCGACCCGTTCGGCCGTCTCACGGATCGCTCCGTCCACATCGACTGCATCGAGCTCGAATGGCTCGTTCATCATCAACTACCCCCTCTTTTGGTCGGTCTCCCCACCCGGGCAGAAACCGCGGGGGGTCCAACCAACTCGTTTGCGCTGATTCGCCGCGACCGCGAATCCGGTTCGCTCCAGGACGTGAGGACCCTTCTCGGAGCCGGTCAATCAGGCGGTAGTTGCGCTTCGGGCTATGTCTTTTTCGGCTGGGAAGCCAGGCGGGTGAGAGACGACGCCGTAGTTGTTCGTCCCTCACCCGCGGGCCTTCACGGAGCGGACGACTGGGGGATGCCGCTCCGGCCGACGATCGTAAACCACTCGGGGCAAAAGGGGCGGGCCGCCCCGAAGGACGGCCCTTCTGGGCTGCGGACCGAGGGTCAGAACACCTAGACCGCAGCTCGGATCTTGCTGATCCGGGGTGGAAGCCAACGGTCCCCCATGTCCGGGCTACCCCGTTCGGCTCGTAGGGGCGATCGATCAAGCGCGATGGTTTCCGAAGCTGCGGTTCGTGTCATCTCTGTTCTGTGGTGGTTCCTGTGCGGCTTCGGGCATCTGCGGTTCGGTCGCGGGGAAGGTGACGGTGACGCGGGGCGAGCGCGACGTTCACCCGGTCGCGTGGGTTAGAGTCTCGGGATGAGCCGCCGCGTTCTCGCGTGGTTCCTGTCGGTTCCGCCGATCGTGGCTGGGGTCGAGGGCGGCCATTGGCTTGCCTACAGGGTCGTGTATCCGGATCCGTATCTGCGGGCGCAGGCGTTGGCGGATTCCGGTCATCACTACCTGAGCTACGCGCCGCTTTTCTTCGCGATTGTCGGGGCGGTGGCGTTGTGTGCGTTCGGGATGGGGGTGCTGCGTCGCAGATCGTCGGATCTGGGGACGGCTCAGGTTTCGTTGCTGCCGTTCCTGCTTGTGTCGCCGGTGGCGTTTGCGTTGCAGGAGTGCATTGAGCGGTTGTTTGTGGGCGGTTGGCCGTTTGCGGCGGTGCTCGCTCCGACGTTCATGCCGGGGCTTCTGTTCCAGCTTCCGTTCGCGCTGGTTGCGTTCCTGGTCGCGCGCTGGTTGCTCAAGGCGGCGGACTGTCTTCATGTCTTGTTGCTCGGTCGGAGCGAGCTCCGAGCTCCTGTTTTCCAGCCGCCTCAGTCTCGCGCGTTTCCGGCCGTCGATCTTCCGCTCTGTGCGGCGCTTGCCAAAGGTGTTGGCGAGCGCGGCCCGCCCCGGGTGCTTGTCGCGGCTCCTGCTGTTTGTTAGCCGTCCGGCTGTAGTCGTCTAGGAGTTCGATCCCGCCGGGTTGGTCCGCAGGCAGCGGTGCTTGCCGTTGGACCCTGAATCGCGCGAGGCATCGCGCATGGCTTCTCAGCATGCCCGGATGCCGACGCGGGACTGATCCGACGACGCCCCGACTTGCGGGGTGCCGTCCGACGACTGAGGCGCGCAACGACGTGCGTCCGGACACGAAGGAGGCAACAAGATGACAAGCACAGTTTCGGGCCCCGACGGAATCGGGTCCCCGGGCACCTCGAAGAAGGAGATCCCGCACCGCTCCGCGTTGCTTGCCGGTGGGATCACGGTCGCGATCGTCGCGGTGGTGCTGTTTGCGCACGCCGTGCGCGGCACGCCGAAGGCGGCGGGCGCCGGGTCGCCCGCGGCGAGCATGACGACGACGACGAGCCCGATGAGCATGTCCACTGGGACGAGCGCAGCGATGGCTTCGGTGCCGACGGTGAAGGGCGCAACGCTGCCTGCGATGCAGACCTCCGGGGCGATGCCTCAGGCGATGGCGATGGTGCCGCTCGGGAACGCGAGCTGGGACGGGATGAGCATCGAGGCTCGGACCTCGGCCCCAGCGACCTTCGTGCTCTTCAACGGGACGCGCCAGCAAGTCGTCCGCCCGACGGCGAAGACGAGCTTCCACCTGATGATCCTGCTCTCGGACAAGAGCACGGGAGTCGCGATTCCGTACTCCTCGGTCTGGGCGACGGTCACGAAGGGCGGGAAGGTGATCTTCGACGAGCGGCTGTGGCCGATGATCTCGCGTTACATGGGGCCGCACTACGGCAACAACGTCGCGTTGCCGAGCGCCGGGCTCTATCACATGTCCCTCCTGGTGAGCCCGCCCGAGGCGGCCCGGCACCTGGAGTACAAGAACCTCTGGCTGAAGCCGCACCGGGTGAGCCTGACCTTCCGCTGGGTCCCGAAGACCTGAGGACGGGATGATGCGGACACGCACGTTTAGTCGCCGCCGTTTCCTTGCCGCTGCCGCCGGGCTCGTCACCGGCGGAAGCGCGCTGGGGACCGCAGCGGCATCCGTCGCCGAAGGGGAACTTGTCCCGCTCGGTTCCCAGCCCGCGGGGCTGCCCGAGCGCCAGCACGCCTGGGCGGCCACGCTCGCGACCGACGAGCACGGCAACCCGATCTCGCCACGCTTCGATCGGCTTCTGTTCTTCGACGCGCTCGCCGCTCCGGTGGCGAACGACGTGCGGAGGCTCGAGGCGTCGATGCGAGCGCTCGAACGCACCTACCCGTGGGGGCCGAAGGGCGTCCTGTTCACGCTGGGCTGGGCGCCTCACTACTTCGAGCACATCCTCGCGACTCGCACCCCGATCCCCCGGGCGAAGGAGCTTTCGGACTTCGAGCTCCCGACATTCGATGACTACGACCTCTGCCTCCACCTCGCCTGCGACGACGAGCAGCGCCTCGCTGAGATCGAGCTCGCTCTCGTCCACGGCAGGCGGCTGCCCGGAACCCCGTCGGTCGACCTGAGCGGGATCCTGCGCTGGCGAGAGACGCGGACCGGGTTCGCCGGCGCCGGGCTCCCGGCCGGCCATCAGACGGCCAACGGCATCCCCGCCGGCCACCCCGTGCCGGCAGCCTCGCCGTTGTTCATGGGGTTCAAGTCGGGCTACCGCAAGAACCAGGCGACCGAGGACGACGTGACGATCCCGGCCGGTGACTTCGCAGGCGGCACGACGATGCAGGTGAGCTACATGCGCTTGCGGCTCGACAGCTGGTATGGGCTGCTCACAGAGAAGGAGCGGGTCGCTCGGATGTACGCACCGGAGGTCACCCCGCGCCAGGTCGATCGGTTCACCGACGACGCCCCGAGTCAACCGGAGCGGTACACGCAGGCGGCAAGCCGCTACGGCGTGGTCGGGCACGCCCAGACCTCGGCCCGTGCGCGCGAACATGGGGTGCCGCTGATCATCCGCCGTGACTTCGACACCGTCGATGGAGGCCTCGCGGGGCTCCATTTCGTCTCGGTCCAGCGCTCGATCGCGGACTTCGTGAAGACCCGGACCGCGATGAACGCAGCCAATGCCTCGTACCTGAACCCGGCGATCACCGACACGACCAACAACGGGATCAACGAGTTCATCTTCGTTCTCAAACGAGCCAACTACATCCTGCCGGCGCGAGCTCTGCGGTCATATCCGCTCTTCCCCGGGCAGGCAGCGGCGCTCGACCGACCATGACCATCCTCATTCCCGGCAAGGAGCGACACATGAACACGTTCGCAGATACAAGACAGAGCCGTTTCGCCTCACACGCGCAGTCGGTCTCACCCTCGCAGCCGAGAGCACTCGCGGGCCTTCGCACCTACTTCGCCGCCGATGGCCGCCGCGCGATCCAGAGCGCCCTCGGGCTGATCTGGCTGGTCGACGGCGTGCTGCAGTTCCAGTCGTTCATGTACTCGAGCGGCTTCCCCGGGATGCTGACCGGGATGGAGGCCGGCCAACCGCACTGGCTCTCCTCCAGCGTCGGCTGGGGGGCCCGCCTCGCAGGCGGAAACCTCGATCTCTGGAACAGCCTGTTCGCTCTCACCCAGGTCGCGATCGGGCTCGGCCTACTCTTCCGACCCACCGTCAAGCTCGCCCTCGCAGGATCGTTCGTCTGGGTGTTGATCGTCTGGTGGTTCGGCGAGGCGTTCGGAATGCTGTTCGCGAACGCCGCCAACCCGCTCACGGGCGCGCCCGGGCGCGGTGCTCCTTTACGGCCTGATCGGGCTGATCGTCTGGCCCAACAACCGTCCCGGCGGGTTGCTCGGCGTGCGCGGCGCGAGAATCGCGTGGGCAGCGATCTGGATCCTGATGGGATGGCTCTGGCTAATCGCGCCCAACAGCAGCGCCAACGCCACCCGTGACGCGATCAGTGCTGCTCCCTCCGGGATGGCCTGGCTCAACACCGTCCTCAGCCATGCGGCCCGGATAACCGAGGGGAACGGCTTCCTGATCGCGTTGATCCTCGCGATCGCCTCGATCGCGATCGGTGTCGCGGTCGGGATCGGCTGGCAGGCGCGGACGTTCCTCTGGTTCGCGATCTACCTCAACATCATCTACTGGATCGTCGGTCAAGGCCTCGGAGGCCTGGCCACCGGATCCGCAACCGACGTCAACGCGGCACCGCTCTTCATCCTCCTCGCCTGCGCCCTCTACTCGACCCTCCCCCGACCCGCCTCTGATGGGTAGGCCGGCAGGTAGTGATCTGATTGAGAGCATCGGCGGGCCGCGGAGCGAGCAAGCAGGGCGAGCGCTGCGGACTGCCGCCGGCGAGCCGATCGAGCTCCCGGGAGCCATCCGCGACCGCCTCGCCGACGAGGTCCTCGACGAACTTCTTGCGGGCGCCCGGACTGAGGAGGAGATCCTCGGTCCGGGCCGGGCGGGGCGTCTCGCGCAGTTGACCAAGCGGCTGCGGCCGGTTGTATCGATCTGCCGCGGCTTGGTCCGGCTCGGGAGGCCCCGGGGCCTGCCGCTGCCTGCACGCGTGCTCACGCTCGCGCTGCTGCTGCTCGCGCTCGCAGGGTGCGGCGGCTCACGCTCGCTCTCATCGAGCGGGGGCGGCTCGCGGTTCGAGGGGACTCCCGCGAACGGCTTCGCCGCCCCCGGGTTCGCGCTTCGGGACCAGCACGGACAACCCGTGAGCCTTGCCGCCGAGCGCGGAAAGTACGTCGTGGTCACATTCCTCTACGTGCACTGCAAGGACGTCTGTCCGATCATCGCCGGGCAACTCAACGAGGCCCTGCGCACGCTCGGCCCGGCACGCAACGACGTCCGCGTGCTCGCGGTCAGCGTCGACCCGAAAGGCGACACACCCTCCGCGGTCCATCACTTCATCGCCGTTCACCGCCTCCTGCCGGAGTTCCTGTACCTGACCGGAACCGTGAAACAGCTGATGCCGGTCTGGCACGGCTACCACATCGCCTCCTCACAGACCCGGAAGGGAATCGTCGTCGGGCACACCGCGATCGAGATCCTCCTCGACCCGAGCGGCAAGCCGCGCCTCATCTACGACTCGCACGTCACCGGCCAGGAGATCGTCCACGACCTGCACGCACTGGGGCTCGGTGCCTAGCCCACGCCCAGGCACGGCTCGGCTCAGCGCCGCGGCGCTCGCCGCAGCGTCCCTCGCGATCGTCGCCGTGCCGGCCGCCTCGGCGCACACCGGCGAGCTGAAGACGAACGTCGCCGCCGGCCCCTACCGCCTGGTCGTGAGAGCGATCCCCGTCGGCGCGGGCAGCCGGTATGCGCTTGCGTTTCGCACCGCGATCACCGATCGCCAGACCGGGAACGCGATCGGGTCTGCCCGGATCTCGATCTTCGTCCGGGAGCCATCCGGCGCGGTTCGAGGCCCCTACCGCACGCCGAGCGGGGTCGCGGGAAGCTATTACCTGCTTGTCCCGATCCGCGACCCGAGCACGTGGCGGACGCTTCGCTTCTCGATCGAGGTGGCGGGCCCGCTCGGTACTGCGTCGGGGGCGTATGTGCCGCCGAGCCTCTTTCAGCAGTGGCTGTTTGAGCCCTGGGTGCTGCTGGGCGCCGCGGTCGCGGCTGCCTTGTTCCTCAGGGGGTTCGTGCGGCTCCGTCGCCGCGGACGGCGAGACCACGCGAGCTGGGCACGGCTCGCGCTGTTCGGGCTCGGGCTCGCATTGATGGTGCTGCCGCTCGTCTCGCCGCTCGACGTCGTCGGCGACCACTTCCTCCTCGCGGCGCACATGCTGCAGCACGTCCTGATCGGCGATGCCGGCCCCGCGCTGCTCCTGCTCGCGGTGCGCGGCCCTCTGCTCTTCTTCGTCGTCCCGACAGCCCTGCTGCGAGCGTTCGGCCGCGCCGGAGGCGTGCGGCGCGCAGCCGGATGGCTGCTGCAGCCGAAGGTCGCATTGGCGATCTGGGCGCTCGCCTACGGGATCTGGCACATCCCGGCGGTCTACGACTACGCCACCCGCCACCCGCCGGTGCACGACCTCGAGCACGCGAGCTTCGTCGTTGCCGGGCTGCTCGTCTGGAGCCTCCTGATCGACCCCGCGCGCGGCGGCCGGCTCTCGCGGGGACAGCGCCTCCGTGTCGCCGGGGTGCTCTTCCTGATGGGAACCGTGATCTCCGACGTCCTGATCTTCAGCTTCACTCGCCTCTACCCGGCCTACGCGCGGCAGGCCGAGCGTGTCTTTGGGCTGACGGCGGTGCGCGACCAGCAACTCGCCGGCCTCGTGATGGGCGTCGAGCAGCTGCTCACGCTCGGGACCTGCGTCGCCGTCCTCCTCTGGCCCGCGCTCCACCAGCGCGGCCCAGCGGCCGGGGCGCTTGCGCGGCGGGAGCAGACGGCGTGAACTCCGGGCCCTACCGCTTCAGCTTCGAACCGATCTTCCTCCTATTGGCCCTCGTCCTCGCGGTCATCTACGCCCGCGACGTTCGCAACTCCGATCCGAACGACCAGCCGAGTAGAGGCCGCGCCTGCGTGTTCGGGCTCGGGCTCGCGCTGATCGCTGTCCCCCTGAACTCGCCGCTCGAAACGATCTCGGCGCACTCGCTGCTCCTCGCCCACCTGCTCCAAAACGCCCTGATCGCCGACTGGGGCCCGCCGCTCCTGATCCTCGGGCTCACACCGGAGATGAGAGAGAGGCTCGGACGGGCAGGCGGGCCAGGCTTCCGCAAGCTCACCTCGCCGCTCGTCACGCTGCCCCTCTGGCTCGCAGTCTGGTACGGCGTCCACTTCCCGGCGTTCTACGACTGGGCGCTCAACGGACGGCTGGCCACTCAACCTCGAACACATGCTCCTGATCGGCGCCGGGCTGCTGTTCTGGTGGCCCGTGTTCGCACACCCACCGCGCATGGGGACAGGCGGCACGCTCGCCTACCTCGGAATCGGATTTGTGACCGCACCATGGCTCTCGCTCGCCTACATCTTCTCCTCCGCACCGTTCTACTCGTTCTACGCCCACGCGCCCCGGCTCTGGGGCCTCTCGGCGACCCACGACCAGAACTACGCCGGGATCCTGATGAACGCCGACCAGACGAGCATCTTCTTCATCGCCTTCGCCTGGTACCTGCTCCGCGTCCTCGCCGAAGAGGAAGACGAGCAACGCCGCCGCGACGCCGCGTTCCTCGCGACCTACCACGACCCAACTCAACCCCAACAAGGAGAACTGCGATGACGTCCCCGGCCCGCAAGCTTCGGTCCCCTGGCGAAGCGACAGCAAAATGCCCCACACGCTCCGCCGTCAGAGACTCACCAAGGCATCCCGGCACCACTAGACCAAACCACACCGTTCCCACACGACTCAGAAAGGACTCGAAGTGAACAAGCCCTCGGGAACGATCCTCTCGACGGCAGCCGCCGCGGGGGTTCTCGCCGCGACTGCCCGCCCGGACACCCGCTCGACTTCGGCGACATCCACGTGACGGTCCACTACGGGCCGAGCATCACTGCAAAACCTCTCTGGGCAAGCCCGGTCACCTGCGCCGACAATCCCTGACCCGTTGACACACGATGTGATAGTCGCGCTCGCCGCACTCGGGGTCGCGGGCCAGGTGATCGCCGTCAGCTACGTGATCGTGATCATTCTCGCCGGTCTCGGTGCCGGCAGGCCGTTCGAGCTCGTGCGGGCGGCGATCTGGGGGTACGAGCTCTGGGCCGCCTTCCTCGTCTCGGCGATCGCGACGGGAGGCAGCCTCTTCTTCTCCGAGATCGCCGGCTTCGTCCCCTGCGAGCTCTGCTGGTACCAGCGCATCTGCATGTACCCGCTCTCCATCATCACCCTGCTCGCCGCGCTCGCCAACGACTATCGCATCGCCCGCTACCTGCTCCCCCTCCCTCTTGTCGGCGCCTGCGTCTCGGTCTACCACCTCCTCGTCGAAAACAGCGTCGTCGGACAGAGCAGCGCCTGCCTCGTCTCCGCACCCGGCGGCTGCGCAACCAAATGGATCAACCAGTTCGGCTACATCACGATCCCCACACTCGCGCTGACCGCATTCGTACTTCTCATCGAACTCTTAGGCCTCGCAGCCATCGGCGGAGACCAGCCCGGGGTTACGGTGAACGCAGATGCCTAGCGGAAAAACGAGCAAGCAACGCCGCCGCACCCCGAACCCGCCGCCCCCGGTCCGCGTCAAGGGTGAGCCCAGAAAGAGACAGGCCTCACCCCGCGTCCTGATCGGCGCCGGCATCGCAGCAGTCGCGATCCTGATCGCAGTCGTTCTCGCCGTCGACCTGAATAGCGGTGCCTCCAACTCCCTCGCCAACGTGCCCGCAGTCGGGTCGCTCACCGACGCCCTCCCGGGCGCCTCAGACGTGAACAGCCTCCTGAAGGGCATCCCCCAAAGCGGCACCACGCTCGGACGCGCCTCGGCGCCCGTCACCCTGCGCGAGTTCATCGACCCCCAATGCCCCTCTGCCAGCAGTTCGAGACTCAGGTCATGCCGTCCATCATCAAGAACTACGTCCGCACCGGAAAACTCCGGGTCCAGATGGAACCCTGGGCCTTCATCGGCCCCGACTCGACCCACGGACAAGCAGCCGAACTCGCCGCCGCCCAACAAAACAAGGCGTTCAACTACGCCGAACTGCTCTACGACAACCAGGGCACAGAAAACACCGGCTGGCTCGACAACAGCATGATCGCGGCCGCCGCCTCGAGCATCCCCGGGCTCCACGTGCACACGCTGCTGAACGTACGCTCGGCGAGCTCTGTCAAAGCCGCGCAGAAAACAGTCGACGACCTAGCGACCGCCGACAACGTCACCGGGACGCCAACCCTTTACGTCGGCAAGACCGGCAGCAAAGGCACACTCGTCACCCTCGCCGACTCGACAGACAAGGCAGCAGTCGTCGCGGCGATCGATAACGCCGAGTAGCGCGACCTCTCAGCAGGTATGAGGCGCTGCCCGAGCACGGAGAAATTCCCGTACGTCAGACGGTACCGCGATCTCCGTGGAGCAGCCTGGCAGACTGGGCTTCTTGCGGACGCGACTGATTGCGGTACTCGGCGGAACCCTTGTTCTTGGCCTTCTGGGTGTCCCGTCCCCTGCCACCGCGGCGATTCCGCGGGTGGGCGTGATCCACGCGAACGGCCGGGTCGTCGTCGTGACCTTCGTCGGTTATGACCTCGACGGGAGCTACGGCGTCGAGGTCAGTCCAAAGCGGAAGCTCCGGGACGGGCACCTCGCCGATCCCGTGAGGTCGGCGCAACACCTCCGCCTTCGGCCGGATCTGACTCAAGCGGTTTCGTTCCACGGGCTCGGACCGGGCAGGTATTTCGTGCAGGTTTCGTACGACGACACGGCCGCCTATCGCGCTTACTGGGCGCGGCTTTGCAAGAGGTTTGGCTGCAAGTCCCCATGGCACGGCCGGCGCGTGTTCGAGTGGTCGCAGACGGTAGCGTTCTCCGTCGGATGAGCCTGACCGGTCCGGATCCGACCGGATCGGGACGACGCCCAGAGAAGAGCGCACAAAAGCGATCGAGAGCATCTCGAGCGAGAGGCCGAACTCAGGGGTCTACGCGGGGTCTACGGGTTTGTCGAAGCCGGTCTTCGGACGCCACCGAAGCGGAGCACCCTTCCCCGGATTCATGCGCCCTGCGGTGACTAGGGACGACTGGCGCCGACACCTGCTCAACGCTCGTAATGAAGGGTTCCGCGGTTCGAAGCCTCGCGTCAGCTCTCCTATTTGCAGGTTTTTCTGGTTGTTTTGTCGCTTATGGAGACAACGCATCCGAACACGGCCCGAACACATCCGAACGCATGAGCGGCGTATGTGAAGGGGTCGAGGAATGAGCCCGCGATCGAGTGGTCGGTCGGATCGGGGCAACTCTGGGCCGGGCCACTGGTTGCCTTGTGTCTGTTTCGCGGGGGGGCTATCTGTGCCGGCGTAGGCGGTGGCCGTCAGCGGTAGCGCCGAGGTCGGGATTCCGCCGAGCAATACCCAGCTGGCGGTCGGCTTGAGCGGGGTCGTGCTCCCGTTTGCGAACTGCACTTTCACGCTGGCGACGTTGTCGCGGACCCGTCCGACGAGGGTGGTGGTGCCGAACAGCCCAAGGCCGAGCCCCTTCGGGCGGCGTACCGAGCCGAAGGGACCCGAGCGACCTGAGTCGGAAGGCCTGTACGCCACTGACGTCATGGCTCCTGGTCGTCTATGACTGACTATTGCCTCCCTACTATGTGCGGGCGTACCCTCTCTATAAGTCGAAGGGACATCGGGGCAGCCGGTGAGAAGTCGAAGTTCCTGCGGCGTGCATTCGATCGGATGAATCACGACTGGAGGACAAGTGGCGAACAGTTTGAAGATCAAAGTGAACGGGCTCACGCACGGCGTGAGTGCCAGCCTTGATACGCCTCTCCTGTACGTCTTGCACAACGAGCTCCACCTGCACGGCCCGCGCTTTGGTTGCGGCCTTGCGCAGTGTGGCGCCTGCTCGGTGCTGCTGGACGGCAAGGAGATCCGTTCCTGCGTGACGCCGGTTGCGGCGGTCAGCGGGAAGAGCATCACGACCCTCGAGGGCCTTCCGGCGCTCTGGGCGGCACAGCGCGGAACGACGGCGGCGGCGCCGGCGTTGCACCCGCTGCAGCAGGCGTGGATCGACGTGCAGGTGCCGCATTGCGGCTACTGCCAGAACGGGATGATGATCCAGGCTGCAGACCTCTTGGCCACCACCAAGAACCCTTCGGAGGACCAGATCCGCACGGCGATGAACGGGCATCTCTGCCGCTGCGGGACCTATCCGAGAATCCTGACCGCGATCCAGCAGGCGGCCAAAGTAATGACAAAGGCAGGTGCGTAATGACAGGTCTGCTCAGCGAGAGACAGTTCTCCCGCCGGTTGTTCGTCCAGCGCGGCGGCGCACTGGTGGTCGGCTTCAGCATTGCGGGCTCGGCGCTTTCGGGCAGGGCTCGCGCCGCCGCACCGACGTCGGCGGGTTACCTGCCGAACCCGAACCAGGTCGATTCATGGCTGACGATCGGCGCCGACAACACCGCAACCCTCAACACGAGCGAGATCGAGACCGGCAACGGGATCACGACCGGTTTTCTCATGATCGCCGCGGAAGAGCTCGATATGGATATGAGCCAGATGCGCTATGGCCCAGACGACACCTACGTCGTCCTTGCCACAGGCGGAGAGGGTGGTTCCAATGCGATCGCCGGTACATCCGGTCCGATTCGCGCCGCCGCCGTCACGGCTCGCCAGACGTTGCTCAACCTCGCTTCGACGAACCTCGGGGTGCCGGTCGGGCAACTCTCGGTCAGCAAGGGTGTCGTCTCGGGTGGCGGCAAGTCCGTCAGTTACGGCGCCCTCCTGGGCGGGAAGCTGTTCAACGTCTCGATGCCGGTGAGCTACAACATGGCGCTCGTCGGCGGCTTCGGGCCTCCAACGGGCCTCCGTCCCGGCCAGACACCGTCGAAGCCGATCTCGAGCTACACGCTCGTCGGCACCTCGCCGGCGCGGGTCGACATTCCGGCGAAGGTCACGGGCACGTACACCTACGTCCAGAACGTCCGCCTGAACGGGATGCTCCACGGCCGCGTGGTCCGGCCGCGGGGCCAAGGCGCTTTCGGTGCAGGCGCGCCGATCGTCTCGGTCGACCCGACCTCGATCGCCCACCTCCCGAACGTCCAGGTCGTCCAGAAGGGCAACTTCCTCGGCGTCGTCGCTCCGCTCGAGTGGAACGCGATTCAGGCAGCGGCGCAGCTGAAGGTCACCTGGAAGGACGATTCGATCCTGCCCGGCACCGGGAACCTGTTCGGGGCGATGCGGAAGGCAACGACTCGCGACGCCGTCCAGACGAGCACCGGGAACGCAAACGCCGGGCTCGCCTCCGCAGCGACGATGCTCAGCCACAGCTATTCGTATCCGTACAACGGGCACCTTCCGATCGGCCCGATGTGCTGTGTCGCAGACGTCACCCCAACGAGCGCGACCATCTTCAGCAGCACCCAGGACATCGAGTCGCTCGCAAGCACGGTCGGAACGATCATCGGCCTCCCGCCGAAGCAGGTCCGCGTCAAGTACTACGAGGGCTCCGGCTCTTACGGCTCGAATACACAGGAGGACGTCGCCGAGTCGGCCGCGCTCATGTCACAGAGCGTCGGCAAGCCAGTACGCGTCCAGTTCATGCGTTGGGACGAGCACGGCTGGGATATGTACGGGCCCGGACATACGGTAGACCTAGCAGCCGGAGTCGACACGAAGGGGAACATCGTCGGTTACAGCTACAACGGCTGGCAGATCCCGTACTACACGATCCTCACCCCGTCCGAGCTGATCGGGAACCCGACGCCGGATCCGACCCAGGGCTTCACCGGCTACGGCTACATCGACACCTCGAACACCGGCGGGCAGTACACGATCCCGAATCTGCAGGTCACCTCCAAAGCGGTACCCGCTCTGAACAGCGGGTACTTCAAGGTGACGTTCCTTCGGGCTCCGAGCGGGCAGCAGGCGCTGTTCGCGTCCGAGCAGATGGTGGACGAGCTTGCCTACGCGGCCAAGATGGACCCGGTCGCGTTCCGCAAACAGAACATCGCCACGGCAAACGACCCCGCCGCTGGATCCGCAGGCGGCGGAGCGTGGATCGACGTGCTCAACACGGTGACGAAGACCGCAAATTGGGTACCGAAGGTCGCCGCATCGAACCTCGGCACGACGAACGTCGTGAAGGGCCGCGGTGTTGCCCTCGGCGGCTTCGCCGCGTCGCAGGTCGGCATCGTCGCCGACATCTCGGTGAACAAGAAGACGGGCAAGATCACCGTCGACCACCTCTACGCAGCTCAGGTCAACGGCCTAACGATCAGCCCCGGCCTAGTCGAGAACCAGATGTCCGGCAACCTGATCCAGGGCCTGTCGCGCGGCCTGCTCGAGCAGGTCGCGTTCAGCAAGAGCCACGTCACCAGCCTCGACTGGGTCACCTATCCGATCCTCCGGTTCGCGGATTCACCGCCAGTGACGACGGTGTCGATCCAGAGGACCGACCTGCCCTCGACCGGCTCGGGCGAGCCCGTGAACGCGCCGGTTGCCGCCGCGGTCGCAAACGCGTTCTTCGACGCAACGGGTGTCCGCATCCGCCAGGCACCGATGAACGCCGCCCGCGTCCGGGCAACCCTGGCGGCCGCAAGCGCCGCATAAGCAACAGAGAAGCCAGACCGCGAAGGGGCCCCACGACGGGCCCCTTCGCTCCGTCCAGCACTCCCGCGTTCGCCGGACTTGGGCCACTTGCGGCTCTTGGGCGGTGGGTCGAGTCGGCGGCAGAAGGCTGGGCGCAGCCCGAAAACCACCGCGACAACCAGTAATGGCGCCCTTCAGGCCCTCGGCGACCGCACTATTCTCGCCAGCTTCCTCGCGGGCCCCGCTCAGGCACGAAGAAGAAATTCGCGACTCATTCGCCTGAACAAAGGGAGCGGCTCAAAACTGCGTTGCGCCAGCCGCTCCGCAGCCGAGCAACGTTCACGCCGCGCCATCAAACGGGGCCGCGTAACAGCGGCGTTTACTCGACGTCGCCGTGATGGTCGCTTTCGATTTGACAGAACCACGCAGTATCGTGCATAGGCGCCCGCCGCCTTCTCGCCGATCGAGTGCCGTTGCGGCAATGAGCTTAGACGGGGTGGCTGCCGGGGGGCGACTCCCGCCGGCGGCTAGGGTGGCGGGCCCCCTGCTCGTCGCGGGCGTTTCCGAGTGCGCCGGCCGCAACCCTTTGAGATAGTTACTGTTGCAGGCAGATCGACGAACGCGGGAGGATCGCCATGTACAGGACCGGATGGCGGGGGATATCTTGCACAGCGCTCGTTTTCGCCCTAGCCAGTCTCGCGCACGGCGCAGGCGCCGCGACGGCGAAGACCACCAACTGTTCGAGCTACAAGGGTGGCGCGGCTGGTCTCGTAATCACGTTCACAAACATCAAGTCGTTGAACGTCCCATGCTCCCGCGCCCATGAGGTGCTCGGCACCTTTGCCAACAGCGGCCCGAGTCCTACATATCTCGGGTACGCCTGCCACGCGACCAAGACAAAGATCAAGAGCGTCGGCCACGTCACCTGCACCGAGACAAAAGACGAGATCACGGCAACCGAGACCACGAGCTGATGGCCAAGCCAACAGCGGCCCAGCCCCACCGTCCGCGAAGCAGCCTAGGGGCTCACCCTCGTGGTTTAGGGTTGACCCGGCGGCGGGTGCGGGTGCGAAGGAGGGGGAGGCGATGAGAAGCGGTTTCGTTTCTCGGCAGTCGAAGCGAGTGGTGCTCGCCATCGCTCTGCTGGTCGGACTGTGGGTGTCAAGCGCCTCACTCGCCGGCGGCATGCCCTGGGCCGGAGCGACATACCGGGGGCACGCGACCGGTGCGTTGTCGAAGGGCGCCGTCTCACTCGCGGTGGCGGCAACCGGCACGACGATTCCGACATACACTTTTCAGGTCGACACGTTGTGCGGAAAGGACAACCTCGGCGGGAACAAGACCTACATCTGGCCGATCAATAACCAGGGCTCGCCTCCTCTGGCAGTGAACTCGACCGGCACGTTTCGAGGCAGCCAGCACGGTCGCTTCACCGCCCCGGCGATTCCCGGCGTGACATCGGCGCCGGAATCGGCGACATACACCTTCTCGGTGAACGGGGGCTTCGAGCAAGGCGGAACCGCCTTCTCGGGCCACATGACCCTGAACATCAAGACCGACAACGGCTACTTCTGCGTCGACACAAACGGCGCATTCAGCGGCAAGCGAGACGCCTAACTCGCGTTGCCGCGAGGTGGGCTCAATCGGCTTTGATCGTGAATCACCCATGGGCGAACACGATCGCCAGCCGCTGCCAAGCCCTACTCGCCGCAGCCACCGGCGACCTCGACCGCGCAATCGAGACCGCCCTCGCGACTATTCCCCTCCACGATCGCGTCGAACAACCGCTCGAGCACGCCCGAACGCTGATGACACTCGGAATCCTCCGCCGACGCTCGAAGCAACGGCGGGAAAGCCGCGAAACGCTCACGGCTGCCTTGGACATCTTCGAGTCGATCGGCGCCAACGCCTGGTCCGCACACACACGCTCCGAGATCGAACGGATCAGCGGCCGAAACACCCGCCCGACCGGCCTCACCCCCGACCGAGCAACACGTGGCCGAACTCGCAGCCGCTGGCCGAACCAACAAGGAAATCGCCGCCGAGATCCACCTGAGCGTCAAAGCAGTCGAGGCGAACCTCTCACGCGTCTATGCCAAACTCGCGGTCCGATCCCGCAGCGGACTCGCCGCCCAACTCGTCGGATTCTCCGCGCTCGGCCGTAGCGATCGAACCCCAACCAGCACCCCGCTCGACCGACCTTCTTGAACCCCTTCACGGGATTCTGGGCACTCCGGCAACCCGCCACCCCGTCTCGGCGTTGGCGCACGGCATGCCGTAGAGGGCATCGCGTCAAGGTCGCACCAGGGTCGCACGCTTCTGCAAAAAGGTGTTGCCGGCGGCACACACGACACTCAATTTCGGCTTGGTTGAGCGGAATCTGAGCGCACGGCTCGAACCGCGGCGTCCCTCGTAATGAAGCGGCTACCCCTCGTCATGCCGTTGGGAAGGCTGCCACAGTCACGCACGTCCTCGAGACGCGACGCGAGATCAGCTGGGCGACCGCGCCGCACTCGGACCGCGTGTCGCCGGAACCGCGACACCTCGAGGAAGTGCTACTCGTCTTCGATCTCGCTTTCGCGTCCATACTGATCGGGGATCCACCCCCAGCCCCAGGTCGGAACGGGAACCTCGGGCGGCTCGCCGTACTCCTCGACCGGGTCGACGTCCAGCGCTCGAACCTCGCAGCGGTGCCGCCAGCTGTCGCCGAGATCGAAGACGTACTCGAACGTCGATCCTCGGGTGAGACCGAGCTCGCCGAGCCTGGTCAACGTGCTGTCAAAGACCTCGGGCTCGAAGTCGCTTCCGCCGGGCATGTAGCGCCGGCCCTCACCGAAATCGAACTCGTGCAGATGTGAGTGGTCCCAGCGCGCGAATGCGACGTCGATCTCCTGGGCAAGTCCGCGAGTGTGTGCTCCGTCGAGGCGATCATGACCCGCCCAGGTGGGTGCTCGAGGACAAGGCCGCCGCCCGAGACCAGCTCCACCTTGATCCCCAGCCAACCTCCGCTAGCCACCCCGCCGCTCCCCAACTGCCCACCAATCTGGCCGATCGCCCTCCGCGGTCATGCGCTCCGGCCGTCGCCGCCACTGACCCGGCGTACGCGCCCGACCCGCCCATGAAGCAGAACTTCCAGAGCTCGCGCGCCGCCTTTTTGTACTGATGGATCACCTCGTCGACCTCGTGGACGTCTATCTCGCCGGCGCGGTACCGCTCGATCGCCGCCGCCACGTGCTCGACGAGTCCCGCTAGCTCGGCCCCGTGGTAGGTCGCGACGAGGGCTCGTGCGACGCGACGCTGCTGCTTCGAGCTACCGGCCTCGTTTCCCTCCATCGCGCCGGACCCCACCTCCACCCGACAGAGCGGATGTGAGCGGCGGAAACCGGACGTGTCCGGTTGACTGCGCAGACGACACACCCGGCTCTCGTCACTGTCGCACGGACTGTCGCGCGGGTACGGACACACTCGAAAATACCTGTAAAGAGGCTGTCGCATAAACCCGGTCGGTCTGTCCGGTCGGGTTCGGAGGATGAGGTCACGTGTTCCTCTCGTGGAAGGAGTGAGCGGTGGCGTTCAACTTCGTGGCTTGTGACCGTGATCAGGAGCTTTTGCTGCCGCCGAGCTTGCATGAGTGGCTGGCCGAGGATCACCTGGCCTGGTTTGTGCTCGATGCGGTGGACGCGATCGATTTGGGCGCGTTCTACGCCGAGTACCGGGACGACGGCTGGGGTCGGGCGGCGTTCGACCCGAAGATGATGGTCGCATTGCTGTTGTATGCCTACGCGGTCGGGGAGCGCTCGTCGCGGCAGATCGAGCGGCGCTGCCGGGAGGATGTCGCCTTTCGGGTGATCTGCGCGAACCGGATCCCTGACCACGCGACGATCGCGCGGTTCAGGGTGCGCCACGAGCAGGCGCTCGCGGCGACGTTCACGCAGGTGTTGGTGCTGTGTGCGCGGGCGGGTCTGGTCTCGGTCGGGGTGGTGGCGCTGGACGGAAGCCCGATCTCGGGCAATGCGTCTCCGGGGGCGACGCGCACCTACGCTGCGATCCGGGCGGAGGTCGACGCGATCCTCGAGCAGGCCGCGGAAACCGACGCGGCCGAGGACGAGCAGTTCGGCGACGCCCGCGGCGACGAGCTCCCCGCGCCGCTTGCCGACAGGCGCTCGCGGCTTGAGCGGCTACGTCGCTGTCGTGAGGAGCTCGAGCGGGAAGAGGCCGAAGCCCAGGCTGCGTATGCGGCGAAGCTCGCGTGGCGTGCCGAGCTGGGAGGCCGAGCACGGCCGCAAGCTGACGGGACGCAAGCCCGCCCCGCCGGACGCGGAGGGTCTCGCCAAGCGCAAAGCGAACACGACCGACCCCGACACGCGAATGATTACGCGCACGGGGCGCAGAACCGTGCAGGGCTTCAACGCCCAGGTCGTCGCGAACCCCAACCAGATCGTTGTTGCCGCTGAGGTCACTCAGTCGATCAACGACGGCGACCAACTCGAGCCCATGGTCGACTGCGCGATCTCCGAGCTCGCCCGCGCAGGCATCGAAGAACCGATCAGCGCCGTTCTGGCCGACGGGGGCTACTGGAACTCGACGCAGATCGCCGCGACCCGAGCGCGACAGATCGACGTTCTCGTCCCGGCCAAGAACCGACGACGGACACAACCACGGAAGAACGCGCCGCCCCAAGGCGACGAGGCCCGCCGGATGGAAGCAATCCTCGACACCCCGGAAGGACAAGCGCGCTACCGACGCCGACAGCAGATCGTCGAGCCGGTCTTCGCGAACATCAAATACCTCCGCCGCATCGACCGAATCGAGGTCTTATCGCGCACGGGGACTGCCTTCCTAAACCGCGTGCACAAGTTCGATTCTTGTCGGGGGCACTCGCAAAACCACCCGATCAATACGTTGTCGACCGCGCTCGAGCGCTGTCGCCTGGGAGACGGCCCAGGTCGGCAGGCCGCTGGACATGCTCGTCACACGTTGACCGACAACGCACCGCTCAATCAGTCGCTAGTCGCTGGGTCGATTCCTGCTCAAGACGTGGCGCTCGAGGAATCCGATACAGGCGAACTCGCGTACCTCGAAACAAGAACGGGTTCAAGGAGAACTCGTCCACCCGATTGGAGGAGCGTATGACCCGGTTCTGGAAGTTCGCTGCGGTAACCGCCGTTTCAGCGATGGTGCTCGCGTGGACACTTCCCGCTGGTGCACAGACCTCCGCCACTGTCGTGAACGTGATCGCAGGTAAGTCCGGTTTCACTTTCGCGCTCTCGAAGTCAACCGTCCCCCACGGGGCGATCACGTTCGAGGTGAAAAACGCCGGACAGTTCCCGCACTCGTTCAAGCTCTGCTCAAGCCCCAAGGGCGGCAACGCCAACTCCTGCGCCGGGAAAGGCACACCCATGATCGCGCCGGGAGCTTCAGCCAGCTTGCGCGTCACTCTCACGAAGAAGGGAAGCTATGAGTACCTGTGCACCGTTCCGGGCCACGCGGCGAACGGGATGAAGGGCATCCTGAAAGTGACCTAAGCTCGTGGGCTCTCGACCGGCGATTAGTCCCAGTCTGCTGACAGAAACGCGAGTCCGCCGTTCGAGGAAGTCCGTGGAAGGTCCGTGAGCGGCCGGCGCTTCCAAGCCTCGAGTCGAGCTCGCGCTGCAGCTCCATGTAGGCCGACGCCGAGACGCCGACGATGGGGCCGAGCTGCATCGCGACCGCTGGTTGCTCCTGGCTTTCAGGGTCGCAGGAGCGGTCGTGGGCGGCCATCAGCGGGACTCGGGCACGCTTGATCGTCTGGAGCGCTGAAGGCTCACCGACGGTTCGAGTTCCCTATTCATCGGCTTTGCCGACCCTTGCGGCCGGCCTTGGTGCCTCCCTTGACTTGACAAAGCGGAGTGCTATATGCGGCCGGCACGCTCATCGTGACGTTCAGCTCCCGCAACGGCGGCTGCCTCACCGGCACTGTCAGCGGGCCGCTCGACGTCGCCGCCGGACAAGCAACCTGCGCCGGGCCGGGCGCACAACTGAACGGCCCCGTGACGGTCGAAGCCGGCTCCTCGCTCGACATCGAAGGAGCGAGCGTCAGCGGGCCGATCCGTGTGTCGGGCGGAGGCGTCGTACGTATCTGCGGGGCAACGGTCTCCGGACAAGTCTCGATCCAGGACAGCACCGGACTCGTGCTGGTCGGAGGCGACACGGCGACGGAATCCGTGCGCGGCCAACACGATCAACGGCCCCGTCACGCTCACAGACAACACCGGCGGGGTCGAGGTGAATGGAAACACGATCAACGGCCCGCTGAAAATCTCCAACACGTCAGGCCAGCTGCCGGCGCCCGACACCGGCTCGGTACACGCGGCCGGGAACAACGTCAGCGGACACACGACGATCACCCCCTGACAGATCAAGGTCGCGCCGCGGTCAGCCCTCTTGTTGGGCCGCCGAAGCGACATGGGAACAAGGGGGGAAGCAGGCCGCGCTTCCCCCTTTGTTTCGCTGCCTTCCGCCTCCCTAAACCGAGTGCGCAGGTTCGATTCTTGGCGGGGACCCGTCAGTGCTGCCCGAGGCGAACCTAGTCGACCGGGCGTTCGCCGGACTCAAACGACGACTACGCAGCCGCGGCGGCGAACGACGTGTAGAGGTCAGCGGGAAGTCGTTGTCCAAGCTCCCAGACAAACGCGATGGGCCGGTCGCCTTCGTGTCGCACGTAGGACGCCGGCCCGAGGCACCAGAAGGCTCGTTCGCTCGTCCGGAGCCGAGCGAAGAGGACGATGTTCGTGTCTCGCTCGCGGTGGTTGATGTAGCGCTGGCCGACCGGGCTCGCGGCTGAGGTGGTCGACTGGCTCTCCCAGTGGATCAGCGTTGGGCTGATCGCGTAGTCGCGATAGCGCGTCGTTGGCGAGAAATTGCCGTTGCTCTTGTCGAGGGTGAAGGCGAAGAGGTCGCTTACTGAGGGTTCATCCCAGCGAACTCCCTCGCGCCACGCTGGAAGCTTCGCGTCCCCGCCGGCATGGAACGCCGCGAGGATCTCGGTTCGGGTGTAGCGCGCGTGCAGCCGGAGCGGAACATTCGCGAGGCCGAGCGGTGGGGTTACATGGGCAACCCGTTCCGGAAGAAGCGACAGCATCTCGCGTAGCTCCGCGAGCACCTGCGTATTCGCCCAGATCTGAGCAAGCGCCTGACCCAGGGTTGGCGCGGTCGAGATCGAGGAGGCCGCCATGCGCAAGATCCGGCGTTCCTCTTCCGTGAGAGCCGCGGGATCGGGTGGGGTCGGCTCCGAGAAGAAGTTGCCGTAGGCATCGATCCGCCGCGGATCGTCGACGTGGAGGAGACGCCCGATCGCGCGCAGCAGCAGATCCTCGCCCGGGCCCGGCACTGCGGTTGGGAGGTGCACGGCCCGGCGGAGCGCTGACCAGCTTCGGTTGTTGGCGTAGATGTCCTCGAGCTCGAGCCCGGATTCTTCGAGAAAGGTCGACAGGCTCACATCGCCCAACGCAGCGAGCTCCTCGCGGCGGCTGCGCCAGTCAGAGGGGATCGCGTCACGGAGGCTTCGAAGAACGATCTCCTGGGCGATCGGCTCGAGCTCGAGGTGACAGCCTGCGGGCAGGAACGGGAAGCTGAGCTCGATCTGACGCTGCAGGTCGGTCCGAGAGACGCCGAGAAGCGCGCGGTAGCGACGGTCGAAGCGGAACTCTTTGCGGTGAGTCCCGACGAAGTCGAGCACCGTACAGATCTTCCCCTCGGCCTTTCGCAGCCCTCGCCCGAGCTGCTGCATGAAGAGAACCGGGCTCTCTGTCGGCCGTAAGAGCAGGAGCGTGTCGACGTCGCGCACGTCGATCCCTTCGTTGAAGAGGTCGACCGAGAAGACGACCTGAATTGAGCCGTTTCGGAGCCCGTCGAGGGCGGCGCTGCGGTCGGCGGCCTCGCTCTCGCCTGAAACCGCCACGGCCTTGATCCCGGCTTCCGTGAACTGCTGGGCCATGAACCGGGCGTGGTCGACGCTGACGCAGAAGCCGAGGGCTCGCATCGAGTGTGCGTCGCGTACGTACTGACTCACCTTTTCGATCACGCGACGCGCCCAAATGTGATCTGCGGTCATCACGTTGGTGAGCGCCATCACGTCGTAGCCCGTTCCACGGCGCCAGGGGACATCGCGAAGATCGAGACCGTCGTGGACGCCGTAGTAGGCGAACGGAGCAAGGTATTGCTGGTCGATCGCATCCCAGAGTCGAAGCTCCGCTGCGATCCGACCATCGAAGAAACGGAGGACGTCGAGCCCGTCGGAGCGTTCAGGTGTCGCCGTCAGGCCGAGCAGCTCGCGCGGCTGCAGATGTTCGAGGATCCGCGCATAACTCGGCGCGGGAGCGTGGTGGAACTCGTCGACCACGACCACGTCGAAGTGGTCTCGCTCCAGCGACTCGAGGCCGGCGGCGTTGAGGCTCTGCACCGACGCGAACACGTGATCGAAGCGACTTGGGCGCGCATCGCCGACCCAAAGCTCGCCGAATGAGGCGTCGCGAACGGCATGTTTATAGGTGGCGAGGCTCTGTTCCAGGATCTCCTTGCGGTGCGCGACGAACAAGAGCCGCGCGCGCGGCAGCTTCGCCCGCAGGCGCGCGTAGTCGACAGCCGCGATCACCGTCTTACCTGTGCCGGTTGCCGCCACGAGGAGGTTGTGGTGGTGGCCCTGCTCACGCGCAAGATCGAGCTGTTCGAGCAACGCCTCTTGAAACGGCCGAGGCTCGATCTCGATCGGACTGAGTAGGAACCGATCGGCTTCAGCGACGGCGGTGCGCTCCGCGAACTCGTCCGGGTCGTACGGGACAAAGCTGTCGCTCGCCCAGTAGCTCTCGAAGACAGCCTGCATCTTCTCGAGCGCATCAGGGTTGCGCGCTCCCGAGATCCGTACATTCCACTCGAGCCCGGTCACCTGGGCGGTGTGCGTGAGATTCGAGGATCCGATGTAGGCCGTCGAGTAGCCGCTCTCGCGCCTGAAGATCCAGGCCTTCGCGTGCAGTCGCGTCTGGGTCGTGTCGTAGGAGACCCTGACCTCGGCCCCCGCCTCCCGCAGCACATCGAGCGCTCGCTTCTCCGTGCTGTTCGTATAGGTCGTGGTCAGGACCCGCATCGTCTTGCCGGCGGCGCAGTACGCCGTGATTGCGTCGACGAGCGGCCGAACTCCGCTCCAGCGGATGAACGCCATGACGAGATCGATCCCGTCCGACGACGTGATCTCGGCTCGCAACTCATGGCCGATCGCCGGTTCGCCCGGGGCGTTCGTGAGCACGGTCGTGTCGAGGAGCGGCGTGAGTGGAGCCTCGATCCGCTTGGCAGAGCCATCCGGGTTCTTCGAATAGATGGCGCGGAGGACACGCGCCGGCCGCAACGGAACGATCGAGAAGCACACCCTCGTCCGTTCCGGTTTCGATCAGCGCCGAAGCGATGGTGTCGGCAATGTCGACGGCCTGCCGCGTCCGTTCCTCATCGCTGGCCGCGCCGATCGCGCCCCCGATCAGAAGAGCGAGGTGCCGAGAGAACCGATCGGCAGCCGACCCGGCATCGAGCTCGTCGATCAGCGGCTCGACGCGAGTCAGGTCGAGTCGCTGCAGCGCCAGCTCGAGACGCTCCGTAAGAAGCGCCTCATGTAGCCCGACCCCTAGCTCATCCCCTTCCAAACTGAGATGACTCTTCCAGATTCGCGCTACCGACGCGAGCAAGGGTGCCGTAACACCCCGGACGCCGACGGGTTAGCATCACGCTCGTGGTTGACGGCGCACATTCGTCTGACCCGGCAGATAGTCAACTCGCCGGTCTCCAGGCCTTACGAGACCATCTCACCGGCCAGCTCGTGCTTCCGGGCGATCCTGAGTGGGACGAGGCCCGCCGGGCCTGGAATCTCGCGGTCGATCAGAGGCCGTTCGCGGTTGCGCTGGTCGAGTCCGTCGAGGATGTCGTTGAGGTCGTCGAGTTCGCGCGGGCTCATGGTCTTCGGATCGCCCCGCAGGGAACCGGCCATGGAGCCTCAGCGCTCGCGGTGCTGGATGACACGATCCTCGTGAAGACGTCGCGCTTGCGCGGCGTCGAGATCGACGCGGGCGCCCATCGCGCGCGGATCGAGGCTGGAGCGCTCTGGGAGGATGTCGTCGAGCCCGCTGCCGAGCAGGGGTTCGTCGTTCTCCATGGTTCCTCTCCCGATGTTGGTGTGGTCGGCTACACGCTGGGCGGCGGCATGGGCTGGCTGGCGCGGAGCCGAGGGCTCGCGGCCAACAGCGTGACCGCGGTCGAGCTCGTCACCGCCGAGGGCAGGTTCGTGCGGCTGAACGACGAGAACGAGCCCGATCTCTTCTGGGCCGTCCGGGGCGGCGGCGGCAGCTTCGGAGTCGTGACGGCACTCGAGCTCGAGCTGTATCCGACGCCCGAGCTGTACGCAGGCGCGATGTTCTGGCCCGTCGAGCGGGCAGCCGAGGTGTCTGCGCCACTGGCGCGACTGGACCGAGACGGCGCCGGACGAGATCACGTCGGTCGGCCGGATCCTTCATTTCCCGCCGTTTCCGGATGTTCCGGAGCCGATGCGCGGCAAGAGCTTCGTGATCTTCGAGGCTGTCTTCGTCGGCCCGGAGAGCGACGGCGCCGCGCTGGTCGCGCCGCTGCGAGAGCTCGGCCCGGCGATGAACACCTTCGCCGCCGTGGGGCCGAAGGCTCTTCAGCACCTGCACATGGACCCGCCCCACCCCGTTCCGGGCGTGGGCGACGGGCTGTTCCTGGAGCGGTTGCCCGACGAGGCGATCGACGCGTTCGTCCAGGCCGCCGTCCCGCCGCTGATCTCGATCGAGATCCGGCAGCTCGGCGGGGCGATGGCGAGCTCGGCGCAGCACCACGGCGCGGTCGGGACGCTCGATGCCGGCTACGTGGCGTTCGCAGTGGGGATGGCGCCGAGCCCGGAGGCCGCCGCTGCGGTGCACCAGGCAGTCGATCTGGTGAAGGCCGGCCTCGCCCCCTGGGAGTCGGCGCGAACGTACTTCAACTTCGCCGAGCGGCAGGTCGGGGGCGCGCGACTCTACCCGCTGAAGACGTACACCTACCAGCGGCTGCGCAAGATCAGAGCGGCGCACGACGCCGGCGAGCTGTTCGTCTCCAATCACCCGATCCCACCGGCCACCGTTATCGATGTGTCGAGGATTGCAAGCGCACCTCTGTTCGTCGACCTCCCCGCAGCCGAGCTCGACGCGCTCGCGGCGGCGATGGGAGAAGCCGAGGTCGACCCGGGCACCGAGGTTGTCACGGTCGACGAGTCCGGGTCCACCGTCTACGTGATCGAAGAGGGCGAGGCCGAGGTAATAGGTGCCGGCGGCCCGACCCCCGTGACGCTCGGCCCAGGCGATACCTTCGGCGAGATCGCGCTCCTCCTGACAGCGGGAGAACGCACTGCCACGGTCGTCGCCCGGACGCCGATGAGGCTCCTCGCGCTCTCCGGCCCGGACTTCGAACGCATCCGGGGAGATGTCCCCGAGCTCGAGAGCTCCCTACGCCGCCTCGGACTCGAGCGCGCCTCGCGGTAGATCCCGCCCATCGCTTCAGGGCTGAGGCAAATCGGCGAGCGGACGCACCGATTCCGAACTCCCCGACCGCCCCCGAGGCGTCGAACCAGAGGTTGCCGTCGGGCCCGTCCGCCTCCACGGCGTCCGCATATGCCGGATCGGCGCCGGCCACCGCGCTTCGAAGCGCGGGCTCGGTTACATCTCAGCCGCGGTGAGCTCCCCCATCCGCGGGGCGGCGCCGTCGCGCTCGACGACGTGGCAGGCGACGAGATGTCCAGGGGCGAACTCGCGCAACGCCGGGCGCTCCTCGTCCGAGCGCGGCGCCGACTGCGCGTGAAGGGGACAGCGCGTGTGGAACCGGCATCCCGAGGGTGGATCGAGCGGGCTCGGAAGATCGCCTTCCAGCAGGACCGGCCGCGCGGCACGCTGCCGTCGTGGATGTGCGATGACCGCCGCCGAGAGCAGCGCCTGGGTGTAGGGATGCTGTGGCGCGCGAAAGAGCTCCGCCCTGGGGGCCGTCTCGACGATCTCGCCGAGGTACATGACGGCGACCCGGTCGCACAGGAACTCGACGATGGCCAAGGTCGTGCGTGATGAAGAGGCACGAGAACCCCATGCCGCGCTGGAGATCGCGGAGCAGGTTGAGGATCGAGGCCTGAACCGAGACGTCCAGGGCGGACACGGGCTCGTCCGCGACGAGGATGCTCGGCTCGAGGACGAGCGCACGGGCGATCGCCACCCGCTGACGCTCGCCGCCCGAGAGCTCGTGTGAGTAGCGATGGCGCAACTCCTGTCGCAAGCCCACCGCGTCGAAGATCGCCGCGACGCGCCTGTCGAGCTCGCGGCCCCGCGCGAGCCGGTGGAGGCGGAGAGGCTCCGCGACGATCGAACCGCAGGACATGCGCGGGTCGAGCGAGGAGCTCGGATCCTGGAACACCATGTGCAGCCCCCTGCGAAGCGGGCGTAGCTGCCGCGGAGTCAGGTGGGTGATGTCCGTGCCTCCAAGCACGATCCGGCCGGACGTCGGCTCGACCAGGCGCACGACGCAGTTGGCAACGGTCGTCTTCCCGCTCCCCGACTCCCCGACGAGCCCGAGCACCTCACCCCGCGCAACGCTGAACGAGACACCCTCGACGGCGTGCACCACGCCCTTGCTCGAGAGCAGCTGCCCCCGACCGTCGAAGCGCTTGACGAGATCGACGACCTCGAGCGCCGGCAGGCCCTCGGCGCCGTTCATGCGACTCCCGGGTAGAAGCAGGCGACCCGGTGGCCCGGAGCCACCTCGCGGAGCTTCGGCGCCGTCGAGCACCTGCCGCGATCGACGCGCTCGCAGCGGTCGGCGAAGGAGCAGCCCTCGGGAACGGAGGTAAGTGACGGCACGGATCCGGGAATCTCGCGGAGGCGGTCGGAATCGCCGGCCCGAGGTCCGGGCAGAGCTCCCAGGAGCCCGATCGTGTAAGGGTGCTGAGGATGGTCGAAGAGCCCGTCGACCGGCGCGTCCTCGACCCTTCGTCCCGCGTACATCACGAGGATGCGGTCGGCGAGCCCTGCGACGACCCCGAGGTTATGCGTGATCAGCACGATCGCCGTCCCCGAGCGCTCGCGGATATCGCGTAGGACCTCGAGGATGCCCGCCTGGGTCGTGACATCCAGTGCTGTCGTCGGCTCGTCGGCTATGAGCACCTTCGGATTGCAGGCGAGAGCCATCGCGATCAGAACTCGCTGCTGCATCCCGCCGGAGAGCTGGTACGGGTAGTCGTCGATGCGATCCTCGGCACCCTGGATGCGAACGGTGCGCAGCAGCTCGATGGTCCGCTCGCGCGCCGCGGAGCGGGAGAGACCGAGGTGGTGCTCGAGTGTCTCTCCGATCTGGCGCCCCACTCGAAACGACGGATTGAGCGAGACCATCGGCTCCTGGAAGACGTAGGCCAGTTCGCGACCCCGCACTCGGCGCAGAGCTCTTGGTGAGAGCGTGAGCAGATCGACCCCGTTCAGCGCCGCGCGGCCTGTGACGGTGGCGTTCTCCGGGAGGAGCCTGGCGAGGGACAGGCACGCCACGCTCTTGCCACACCCCGACTCGCCCACGATTCCGAGCACCTCGCCCTGCCCGACCTCGAACGAGAGGCGGTCGACCGCGTAGACGGAGCCGTCCTCGGTGTCGAAGCGCACGGACAGGTCGGAGACCTCGAGGAGGGGTGCGGCGCTCATGGCACCACGGCACGGACGCCCTCGGCGATTCCCTCGATCTCGAACGGCCCGGAGGACAGCTCGGCCTCGCAGGCCTCGCGCAGTCGTTCTTTCTTCTCGGGGCCGAGTCGCCTCGCATAGGTGGCGGCAGGGCCAACGCCTTCCGTGATCGGCATCCACCATTCCTCGAACCGTTCGTAGCGCACCGTCGCTGTGGTCCGGAACGACTCGATCTCCAGTAGTCCCTGCCCTTCGAAGAGAGCCGTCATCGGCTTCCTGCGCCGGGACCGGCGCTGCCCGCGCGGATGGGCGTCGAGGCGGCGCACCCCCCGCCAGAACGGCAACGTCGGGCTCTCTCCCCCGGGCCTCCAGTCGCAAATCGCGACGAGGCCTCCCGGGCGGGTCACCCTCGTCATCCCGGCAATGCCCTGCCGCCCGTCCTCCAGGAACGAGAGCACGAGCTGCGCAAGCGCAGCGTCGAATGTCCGGTCCGCGAATGGGAGTGCCTCGCCGACGCCGAGATGCACCGACACCCCCGGAAGCCGCTCCCGCACCGCTGCAACGAACGGCTCCGACGGATCGAGCGCCGAGACCGACTCGGGCCCGAGTCGGCGTGCCAGCTCCGCAGTGAGAGCCCCGGTGCCGCAGCCCACGTCCAGCGCCTGCCCGCCCGCAGCGACGCCCGCCGCATCGACCACCTGAGGAGCCAGCAGCACCGAGTACCGGCCCATGAACCGGTCGTAGGCTTCGGCGTCGTCGAATGTCGCCCGGAAGAGCTGGTCGTAGGACGGCCTCGAGCCTGCCATCACCGCACCGTCTTCGGATCGAGAATGTCGCGGAGACCGTCGCCGAGGAGGTTGAACGCGAGCGCGACGATCATGATCGCCGCGCCGGGATAGAGCGCGAGCCGCGGCGCCGTCGCGAGGTAGGTGTACCCCTCGTTCAGCATCACGCCCCACGACGCCGTCGGCGGCCGCACGCCCAGGCCGAGGAACGAAAGCGCTGCCTCGGCGACGATCACGCCGGGGATGTGCATCGCCGCCTGGACGAGGAGGACGCTCGTCATGTTCGGCAGGATGTGCCGGAAGACGACCGACCCCGTGCCGGCACCGCTGACGACCGCCGCCTTCACGAACTCGCGCTCCCGGAGTGCCAGGGTCTCGCCTCTGGCGACGCGGGTGAAGTGCGGCATCCCGGCGACGCCCAGGGCGATCGTGACGTGGCTGAGCGAGGGTCCGAGAATCGCGGCGAGACCGACGGCCAGGATGAGCGCCGGGAACGCAAGCTTCACGTCGGTCGTGCGCGCGATCACAGTGTCGACCCACCCGCCGCGGTAGCCGGCGACGATCCCGAGCGGCACGCTCACGAGGAGCGTCAGAGCGGTGGCCAGCGCGGCCACGGCCAGAGACGCCCGGGCGCCCGCCATGACCCTCGAGAGCATGTCGCGTCCGAGCTCGTCGGTGCCGAGCGGATGGCTCCAGGAGCTGTGTCCGAGCACGTGCTCGAAGTCGGTTGCATTCGGGTTGTACGGGGTGATCCAGGGGGCGAGCGAGGCGATCAGCACGAAGGAGACGATCACCGCCAGGGCAGCGACCGCGACGGGCCGCCGCAGGAGCCGTCTCCGTACGATCCGGGCGCGCCTCCTGCGCCCGCTCCTCACGGCCAGGGCCTCTCCGGTGCTCACGACAGGCGGACCCGCGGGTTGAGCAGGGAGTAGGTCACGTCGACGAGGAAGCTCGCCAGCACGTACCCGACTGCACCCACGAGGACGACGGCCTGGACGAGTGGGTAATCCCTGGTGTTCGACCGCGTCGATCGTCAGCTGTCCGAAACCGGGGATCCCGAAGACGGTCTCGACGATTCCGAGACCCGTGATGAGTGCGGCGAACGCGAGCCCGAGCCCGGTGACGACCGTGATCAGGCTGTTCCGGAGCGCGTGACGGCCGACCACGGCCGACTCGTCGAGCCCTTTCGCGCGCGCGGTGCGAACGTACTCGGAGCCGAGCGAATCGACCATCGACGTCCGTGTCTGCCGTGCGACGGACGCTGCGATGCCGTACGCGACGACGATCACGGGCAGCACCAGATGGTCGAGATTCGCCAGCGGATGCCGGACGGAGCGGTACCCGCCCGCCGGGAGCCAGTGGAGGTCGACGGCGAACCAGGTGATCAGCAGCAACGCGAGCCAGATGTTGGGCACCGACATCGCGACCACCGTGGCGCCGGTGGTCACGTGGTCCGTGGGTCTGCCGCGGCGGACGGCGGCGAGGAGCCCAAGCGGGATCCCCACGACGGCGCCGACGAGGACCCCGAGGAACGCAATCTCGAGCGAGATCGGGAGCCTGGAGGCGATCAGCCGCCCGATCGGCTGCTCGTTCTGGTCGCGCCCCAGGTCGCCGTGCAGGACGAGCCACATCCAGTGCGCGTACTGCTCGGGAAGCGGCTTGTCGAGCAGGTACTTGTGCCGGATCCACTCGTCGAGCTTGGGGTCGTCGGCACCTTGACCCTGTCCCTGCAGTTGACCGGAGAGCACGGTGACGGGGCTTCCGGGCACGGCGCGGATGCCGAGGAACACGAGGATGCTCGTGACGAACAGGACGAGCAGCATCGTGCCGGTGCGCCTGGCCAGGAAGCCCGCCATCGCTTGAGACCTACGTCGGCGGGGCCGTCGTCCAGCCGGCGAAGGCGACGCGGAGGTACTGGTCCGAGTAGACCTGGACGCCGGCCAGCTTGTTCGAGAACGCCGCCCGGTTGAGGATGTGGTCGAGGACGATCCACGGACGGTCTGCGAGCATCGCCTTCTGCGCGTCGTCGACGACCGTCTTCCTGTCCTCGGCATTCTACCGTTTTCCGGCTGTTCGCGAGGTCGAGCGATACGCGAGGGTTCGAATAGCCGAACACGTTGAACGGGATTCCGGTCGGCCCGAGGAAGTTGACGTACAGCCAGTCGGGGTCGCTCTTGACCGGGGTGGTTGCGGTCAGATAGGTCTGATAAGCGCCGGAGATCAGCCGAGCGTTGAGCGTCGTCGGGTCGGTCGGATCGAGCGTCACGTTGATCCCGACCGCTTGCTCCTCGGACTGCACGAATTGCGCGAACACCTGGTTCTGGACGCCTGAGCCGAAACTGAGCTGCACCGTCGGATTCGAATAGCCGGACTGCTGGACGAGCTTTCGTGCCTGGAGGGGGTCGTACGGTGTGCACTTGACCGACGCGTCGTACCAGTCGGGGGCCGCCGGCGAGATCGGCGTGCACCCCGGGACGTTGAGTCCGCCGAACACGACCCTGTCGAGGGTCTTGCGGTCGATCGCCAGCTCGAATGCCTCGCGGAGCAGGGGACTCGAGGCGATCGGTGTGCCCGGGCTCGAGTACGGGCTGTTCTCGCCGTTCGCGTTGCCGACGTTGATCCCGATGAAATGGAACCCGATCGAGAGGTGGCCGAGGACCCTGAACCCGTTCTGCTCGACGCTCTTCAGGACGTCCTGCGGGACCTGGTCGAGAGCCTGGACGTCGCCGGCCTCGAGCGCCGAGGCGGCGGCGAGGTCGCTCGCCTCCGCGGTGAAGACGATCTTGTCGAGATGGACGTCTTGCTTGTCGTAGTAGTACGGCGACCGGACCACGGTCACGCTCTGGCCCGAAACGTCGCTCTGGAACATGAACGGCCCCACGCAGACGGGGTCGTTGCCGAAGCTCGAGCCGAGATTGGCGAGCTGTGCCGGTGACATGACGCGTTCGTTGACGAGGCCGAAGCTGAGCGCGGTGTTGGGCGTGGCGAGGTGCAGGACCACGTTGTAGGGCCCGTCGGTGGACACGGTGGTGCCCGATCCGAGGACGGTTGCCCGCGAAGAGCCTGGAAGGGTAATGTCGCGCTGGAACGTGGCGGCGACGGCGGCCGAGTCGAACGGGGTGCCGTCGTTGAAGAGGACTCCCTTCCGGAGCGGGATCGTGACCGTCAGCTTGTCGTTCGAGACGGTCGCGGGCCCGGAGGCGAGCAGCGGAACGGTGCGCCCTGCGGCGTCGTTGTCGTACAGCGTCTCGCAGATCGTGCGGAGGACCTCGCGTGACGCGAGCTGCGGATTCTTGTCGGGGTCGAGCGTGGTCGGAGTACCGGTGGTGAGGCCGACGGTCAGCGTTCCCCCGTTCTGAATCGCGGGTAGCTTCGTCGCGCCGGAGGCCGCGGCCAGCGAGAGCAGCGCCACGGCACCTGCTGCGAGCAGAGCGACTGCGCCACGAGACCCGTTCACGGTCTGGGACCCTCCGGGGGATGAGTGAGCCGAGCGGGACCACCGTAACATCGTCCGGCGGCGCGTACAAGAAGCGTCAGGGGTGCGTCCGTGCATGGTGGGCCTCCTTCGGGTAAGTGAACAGTCGAACGCCGCGGACGAGCGGGCGAGGCGGAGCGATGAGCCGGTGGACCCCGACCGCGGAGGTATCCGCACAAGGCGAGTCGAACGCCTCTTCGGCGAAGCCCGACTCCTCGAACCAGCGGCGGATCTCGAGACCGAGGGCGGCCTCGAGCGGCTGGTGGGCCCACACGATGGTGGCTTCCGGAGCACACAGCTCCGGAAGCCGCTCGATGGTGGCTTGGACGTCGGCGGAAGGGAGGCAGCCGAAGACGCCGCAGAGCAGGACGAGGTCGGCGGGAACCGCACCGGCATACGCATCGGTCACGGACGCGTCCCCGCAGACGATCTCGACGTACCAGTCGAGCCTGAGCTCCGCGACGAGCTCGCACGCGGCCGCCACGTTGCGAGGGTCGAGCTCGATCAGCCTCGCACTGACGTTGGCCTTCCTCGGGTGAGCGGCGATGACCGGAAGGAGCTCACGGCCCTGGCCCGCGCAGACACTGACGATCCGGATCCGAGCGCCCGGCTCCCGCTCGTCGAGGAAGGCTCTGATGTGCCGGTGGACTACCTCGGTTCGGACCTGGAGCCTGGAACCGGGCTCGTCGTAGCCACGATGCCACTCCCACCAGTCCGTAAACAACGTTCCGTCGATGTTTTCCATACGCCGGATCGTGCAACCGAGGCCCGGGACGTCGCTTCGGGGGCCTCCCTAGTCATTGCGTGTCGCCCTGAAGCTTCGGGAGAGCGGTCTGGGCGGAAAAATGGCGGATCAGCTCCGCGCGGGAGCCGATGCCGAGCTTCCGGTAGGCCCGGCCGAGGTGGAACTCGACCGTCTTCGGGCTCAGGAACATCGCCGCCCCGATCTGCCGGTTGGTCTTCCCCTCCGCCGCCTGGAGTGCGATCCGCAGTTCCTGCCCGGTCAGGTCCTCGTGCTCGGGGCCGCGGGCCCGCAGGCGCTCGCCGGTGGCACGCAGCTCCCCCCGGGTTCGCTCGGCCCAGGGAGCCGCCCCGAAGCGCTCGAAGAGCTCGAGGGCGGGGCGGAGCTGATCCCGCGCGTCGCGGCGCCGGCGGACGCGGCGAAGCCGTTCGCCGAAGCAGAGCCGCGTCCTCGCTTCCTCGAACCCGCCGGTCGTCTCCTCGTGCCGAGCGAGGGCTTCGGCGAAGTGCTCCTCGAACGTCTCGTCGTCGGCGACGAGCCCTCTGCAGCGGGCGAGCTGGGCCTCTCCGAGAATTGCCGGCGCAGCTTCGACGAGCCGCGCGAAAGGCTCGATCAGGCTCTCTGCGTCTCCGGAGCGACCAACCATCACGTAAGCCTCGACCAGATCGGGGATGTGCTGGCGTTGAGGGGGGAACGGCGCGGATTCGGGCCGCAGAACGAGCGCCTCGTATCCGGCGATCGCCTCTTCGATCCGGCCCAGGCCCAGATCGAGGTCGGCCGCCGTTCCAACGCCGACGAAATCCGGCCCGATGGAGACGCGGAGTCTCCGGCCGAGCTCGCGAGCGTGCGCGAGATGCGCGAGGCAGGCTGCCTCGTCGCCGCGCCTCGCGTCGAACCACGCGACATCGATGGTCGAGATCAGCTCGAAATGCTCGAGTCCCTGCTCTGTAGCAATCGCGGCCGACTCAGAGTACGACGCGTACGCGGCGGCCCAGTGGTCGAGGCTGCGCTCGAACCAACCCTTCCGCAGCAGGGCCACAGGCAGAGCGCCGTAGAGCCCTCGCTCGCGCGCCCAGGCGACCACCCAGGCGCAGATGCGCATCCCGGTCTCCGTGTTCCCGAGCGCCTGGGAGGGCATCCCGGCGAGCGAGACGTACTGCGGAGACTGGGCGAACATCGCGTCGCCCTGCTCGTCTGCGAGCGTCTCGGCGCGCTCGAGCAGGATCCGGCCCACGTCTGAGCCGAGCCTGCGAAGCTCGGAGCCGAGTGCGAGGGAGGCAAAGAACTCCTGGATCCCTCCGTCCCGTTCTGCTCGCTCGCTCAGGGTCTGCGCACACTCGAGCCCTCCGCGGCCGAGGAGCATGCAGCAGCGCCACGCACCGATGCGGGCGGCGGCGGCTTCGAGAGGCGAGACTCCGTCGAGCAACTCGGCGGCCTCGCTGAGCATCTCGAACGCGGGTCCGGGGTCGGCCGTGTGCCGTTCGATGTGACCGCGGAGGTTGAGGAGCCGGCCTCTCATCAGGGCTCGCGGCAGGCGCCGAGGGCTTCCTCGAGTAGCGTCACAGCCCTCGATGTCTGCCCGGCGAGCCAGGCCGCATCCGCGGCGGCCAGCAGCCGGCGGAGCCTCTGCTCCTCCGCCGGGCTCAGACGGGCGGCGCGCTCGTACGCTGCCGCGGCGCCGGCGTAGCCGACCCGCTCGCGAGCAGCGCTCGCGGCACCCTCGAGCGCCGCTGCGACCTCTTCGTCGGGGCCGAGCGCGGCGGACGCGAGATGCCACGCGCGCCGCTCGACGTCGCCCGGCGCGGCGAGGGCCCGGGCCAGAGCGGCGTGCGCGGCCCGCCGTTCCGAGGGCGCCGCCGCGTGATAGACGGCCGAGCGCGCGAGCGGGTGTCTGAAGCGCAGCGACTCGGCGACGAGCGAGATCAGCCCCGAGTCCTCGGCATCCTGGAGCGCCGAGGCCGAGATCCGGACCTCGGCCAGGGCGGCCACGATCGTGTCGAGCCGGTCCGACTCGCCGGCCGAGGCGATCAGGAGCGCCTGCTGCGCCTCGGCTCCGAGCGCCTCCATCCGCCCGCGGAACGCGCGCTCGACCCGGGTACCGAGGTTGAGCGGCTGCTCGAACGATTCGTGACCGTCGAGCTGGGCGATGCTGAGAACGCGAGGAAGTTCGACGAGGGCGAGCGGATTCCCGCTCGTGAGCTCGTAGAGACGGTCGGCCACCTCCGGCGCGAGCTCGACCGGCGACTGCGAGGCGAGCAGCGCACGCGTCGCCTCCTGCCCGAGCCCCTGGAGCCTGAGCTCCTCGAAACCCGTGGTGGAGAAATCTGTCCCGTCCTCGCGGACGGTGATGATCACCGTGACGCGGTCCACCTCGAACCGCCGCGCCGCGAAGAGGATCGCGTCCATCGAAGCGCTGTCGAGCCATTGGGCATCATCGACGGCGACGAGTACGTCCGCGTCCTCGGCGACCAGGGCCACGAGGGAGAGGGTGGCGACCCCGATCGTCATCCGGTCGGCCTCCTCGGCCGCGGCGAGGCCGAGGGCAGCGCCGAGCGAGCGCGACTGATGCGCGGGTAGCTCGTCGAGGCGGTCGAGCAGCGGCCGCAGTAGCTGGTGGAGGCCCGAGAACGCGAGCTCCGCATCCGACTCGAACCCGACCGCCCGGAGCACGACGAAGTCCTCTGCCTGTGCGGTCGCGTAGGAGAGGAGCGAGCTCTTCCCGACGCCGGCCTCGCCGCGGATCGCGAGGGCCCGACTGCGCGAAGCGCGCGCGTCCTCGATCAGTTCGTCCAGCTGCGCACATTCCTCGTCTCGTCCCACGAGCTCAGGACCTGCGCGTGAAGACCGGATCAGAGACTTGGGCGCCGCCGACGTGCGCGGCGGCGGGAACCGGTCGACGAGACCCTCTGCTGCGAGCTGGTAGACCCGTTCCGGCACGTCGAAGTCCTTCAGCCGCTGCTCCCCGAGCTCGATCAGCTCGAACCCGGCCGGAAGATCGTCCTTGAGGAGCTCGCCGGTCGCGCTCGAAAGCAGGATCTGGCCGCCGTGGGCGGCCGAGGCGATCCGGGCGAGCCGGTGGAGCACGATCCCGACGTATCCCTCCTCGTCCAGCCGCGGCTCGCCGGTGTGCAGCCCCATACGAACAAGGCACTCGACTCCGTCCGGCCAGTCATGGGCCGTGAGGGCGCGCTGGACGTCGACCGCGGCCTCGACAGCGCTGCGGGCGCGGTCGAACGCGACGCAGAAGCCATCGCCGACGGCGTCGACCTCTCGGCCCTCGTGGGCCGCAACGCCCTCTCGTAGAAGGCGGCGGTGGTCGGCGAGCAACTGCCCGTAGCGTTCGCCGAGGCGCTGCAGCAGACGCGTCGATCCCTCGATGTCGGTGAACAACATCGTCACCGTCCCCGTCGGCAACGTCTGCGTCGCGCTCACGTAGTGATTCGTACCTATCGCGTTGGAGAACCGCCAACCGAATCCAGTGGGAGCGGGGCTCGGGTCGGCTCTCGTGATGAGCGGGTCCGCGGCTTGAATCATCGTTCTCGACGCCTGATAGCGAAGCTCTGAGCGGGTTGGATTACCTGAGCCAGACCGTCTGGAGCACTTGCAAGGGGTTTGCTGCGTCACTTGCGGACAGATGCCCGGGCCCGCCGTCGCGAATCGACTCCCTTTAACCGCCTCTCCTTGCAGTCCGTCCAAGCGCGAGCGGCGTCTTCCGGATGCCTAAACGCTTGCCACCAGCCGTGCATGCGGCCGAAGGGTCAGTCGCAGAGTCGCGACCAGGTCGCGCAGGAGGACGTCGAGGAACACACGCGCGATCGCGTCCTCACGCCCGAAGAGTTGCTTGAACGGATCGTGAGGCAGCACGAGCAAGAGTGTTCGCTCGCGCGTGATCGCTGTGACCGGCGATGGGCGGTCGTCGATAAGGCTCTCGTAGCCGAACGGCTTGCCCGGTCCCGCGAGGCCGACACGGACCCGGCGGTCGTCACGGACGAGAACCTTCTCGACCGCACCGTTGATCGTGAGGTAGCAGGCGGGCGACGGCATTCCTTCGGCGAGCAGCGTCGTCCCGGTCGGGCACATCACGTAGCTCCCCGAGGTCAGGAAGCCCCAGAGCGCCACAGCGTCGAAGTCGTGGAAGGTCGCCATCCGGCTCAGGTACCGGCTGTCGGGTGGACGGCACGGCTCGAGCTCGGCGACCACGGAGACTGGATCGTCGTCTGCCGCGGAGCGGGTGCCGCCAAGCGTCAGTGCAAGCTGCGCGAGTTGGTTGCGAAGACGACCGGTGAACTGCAAGGCGAGACGGCGCTTCAACCTGAACGCCGACGAGTCCGGGCGGGCGAGCAGGGCTGCGAAGTCGTGCCGGCTCAGCGCGAGCAGCGTCGCCGACTCGGTCGTCTCCACGGCCATCGTGTGCTTTCCCCCCTCGAGCAGTCCGATCTCGCCGACGACTTCACCCGGGCCGGCGCGCCCGATCTCGATGGTTCGATCGCCGGGCGCCTGAAGCGAGGCCGAGACGGCGCCCTCGACGACGAAGACCAGCTCCCGCGCAAGGTCGCCCTGACTCCAGAGGACTTCACCCACCTGTGCCGTGCGGCGGCGCAGCAGCCGCGCGATCCCGAGCAGGTCTGCCTCGTCGCTGCCGTGCAGGAGCGGGACCGTCGCAAGAAACTCGACGGTCTCCCGCTCAGACATCCAGGTCGCGCGTCTCGAACTCGAGGCCGTTCGGGCCGAGCTCGGCAGTCAGCATCGAGTACTCCGGGACCTCGAGCCACGACGAATGATCGCCGGTGAGCGGTTCCGAGGCGATGATCACGGAGCGGGGCGTCTCGGCCCGCGTCATCTGCCAACCGCCGTCGTGCTCGGCGTAGTTCCCGCCGATCGCATACCAGAGGCTGACGAACGGAAGATCCGTCTCGAGCATCTCGTCCTCGGGCGGATACCAGCCGTAGTCGAACGAGAAGCGGGTCGCGACGACGGACCTGCCTGTGCCCGCGCACAGGTTGACCGGCGAGGAAGTGTCGATACCGTGAGCTGCGCGGACCTTCCTGAGAATCCTGAGCGCCGCGGCCGTCGCCTCGGCGAGCTCGCGCGTCTCCGGCAGCCCGTAGGGATCCTCGAGCTGGGAGAGGATCAAGGCATAGATCCACTCGGAATCTGTCGTCCCCTCGATACGCTCCGTCAACTCCGGCCTGACATGCTCGACGAGCGAGTAGCGCATGCGAGCGAACTGACGCAGATGCCCGTTGTGCGCCAGGACGGTCCGGGCGCCGGGGAAATGGAACGGGTGCAGGTTCGTGTCGGCGACGACAGCCTCCTCCGAGTAGGTGACGCCGCGCACGTGCGCCACGAGGCATCTCGGGGCGAGCTTGCCCGAGAGTGATCGGAGGTTTCGGTCGAACGAGGGAAGCATCGTGGACCTGTAGGTGAACGGGTCGTCAGGTCTGAGCGACCCCGGGTCCCATGCCTGAAGCCCGAAGCCGGCGAGATTGAGGAACGTGTTCATCATCTGCGGGCTGTGCGACTGGGTGACCAGGCTATTGTCGGGGTCGAAGAGCAGATTCCGCACCGGGAGCGGCTCACCGAGGTATGCGAGAACTCGACACACCTCAGCGATCGTACTCACCGGAGGTCGTGCACCCGGCTAAGATGGCCCCCCTAGCGGACCCAACGAGGAGGGTCGATGAAGCAGTTCAACTGCGGAGACGTCGTGCCAGGGTGCCAGTGGGTCGGGCAGAGCGAGGCAGACGAAGAGTTGTGGGTAGAGATCGCCGATCACGCCCGTGAGGCCCACGGGATGCCCGAGGTCCCGCCCGAAGTCGCGGACGCGATTCGGAACGCGATCACCGAGGTCTAGGTCCCGAAGCCCCCGGCCGGAAATGCTCCGCGCTCGAGAAACGTCTCGAGCGCAGCTGCGTAGAGCGCCAGCTCGAGGCCCTGGTCGCGCACCCACTCGTCGTTGTAGTACGTGCCGGCGTAACGCTCGCCACCGTCGCAGATCAGAGTGACGACGCTGCCCCGTTCGCCGCGCGAGAGCATCTCGGCGATGATGAGGAGCGCACCCCAGACGTTCGTTCCGGTGGAGCCGCCGACGCTTCGGCCGGTCCGAGCCTGGACGAGTCGCATCGTTGCGATCGAGGCGGCGTCCGGAACCTGGATCATCCGGTCGACGATGTCCGGCAGGAATGACGGCTCGACTCTCTGCCGCCCGATTCCTTCGATTCGAGATGCCCGTCCGGTGAATGTCGACGGGTCACCCGTCCAGGCCGAGTAGAAGATCGAGTCCTCGGGATCCACCACGCACATCAGCGTCGAGTACCGCCCGAAGCGGGCGTACCGGCCGATCGTCGCGCTCGTTCCGCCCGTTCCAGCGCCCACGACGACCCACGCCGGCACGGGATGGCGCTCGAGCGCCATCTGGCTGAAGATCGACTCGGCGATGTTGTTGTTTCCACGCCAGTCGGTCGCGCGCTCCGCGTGAGTGAACTGATCGAGGTAGTAGCCGCCGCACTCCTGGGCAAGCTGTCGCGCCTCTTCGTACACCGCCGTCGGGTCATCGAGGAGTCGGCACGACCCGCCCTGCTCCTCGATCAACGCGATTTTCTCGGGACTGGTGGAAGCAGGCATGACGGCGACGAACGGGAGCCCCAGGAACCTCGCGAAGTAGGCCTCTGAGATTGCGGTAGAGCCGCTCGAGGCCTCGACGATCGTCGTCCGCTCGGTGATCCAGCCGTTGCACAGGCCGTAGAGGAACAGCGATCGGGCGAGCCGATGCTTGAGCGACCCCGTCGGATGGACCGACTCATCCTTGAGGTAAAGGTCGATCCCCCACGCCGTCGGCAGGGGGAACGCGTGAAGATGCGTGTCGGCGGTGCGGTTCGCGTCGGACTCGAGACGGGCGACAGCCTCCTCGGCCCAGGTCCTCGAGCCGAGCCGCTCACGGCGGAGGTTGGGCGCGGACATGCACTCAAGTCTGCCTCGATACGGGCCGCCGTGCGCGGAACCAACGGCAGTGTGGGCGCGTGTTGTCATTCCGAGGACGAAGGTGGTAGAGACGGCGGTCCCAGATGGATTTTCGCGTCCTCGGGCCGCTCGAGATCCTTGTCGACGGCCGCCGTCGGCCGGCCACGGCGGCAGGTGAGGCCGCGCTCGAGCTCTACGAGCAGGAGGGGAACCTTCCCGGCGCGGTCCGCGCGCGCCGTTTTCTCGCCGCCCCCGCGGCCGTGTGAGTCCGCCCATGGTCCGGTGGGTCTCGGCGGCAACGACGTTCTGACCGGCCGGAAGGGGGACGACACGCTCTGCGGCGTCAACGGCAACGACAAACTCAGCGGAGGCGCCGGGGAACAACCGAAATGTACGGCGGCCCGGGAAACGACTCGTTGAGGTCGGCGGACGGCAGGAAAGACACCCCTCCACTGCGGCACAGGCAACGACACGGTCGTCACCGACAAGCTCGACGCGATCGCCTGGAATTGCGAGCAGGTTCGACGGATTCCCTCGTCCTCGGCTGCGGCCGTGTGACCGGCACAGCCCAGCCGATGTCCCCAAGTCTGGCGATCCCGGCGTCAAGGAACGGCTACGACCGCCCCGTTTGAGGTTCCGAGCCGGGACGAGACGATCTGCTCGACGGTCTCGGCGCTCTCGAGGTTGCCGAGGACGGCCGAGAGGAAGTCCATTCGCCGTATCACGAGCAATTCGGAGTCCGTCGCCGCCCACACGGTCGCCGTGCGCGGAACGTCACGGAGGAGTGCGATCTCGCCGAAGAAGTCGCCGGGGCCGAGGGTCGAGAGCTGACGGCCGTCCGCGCTGACCTCGAGCGATCCGTCCACGATGACATAGAAGGTGTCGCCCCGCTCCCCCTGAGCCACCACCGCCGTGCCCGCGGGAACGGTTTCCGGGAGCGCGGCCCGGGCGAGCTTCTCGAGCGAGGTCGGCGGCAGCGGCTCGAAGAGCGGCACTGCGGCGAGCGCCGAGAGTGCCGTCTCGGGCACGGAGGCGTAGTCGTCGACGCGTTTGAGGCGGGGATAGATCACGAGCGCAACCGCCGGAAGCAGCGCCCCCCCGAGAGCGAGTGCTCCCCTGATCCCGACCAGGTCGATCAGCGCCGGAGCGGCGATCGACCCGATTCCGGTCGACGCAAGGATGCCGACGTAGAACACGCCGAACACCCGGCCCAGCACGCGGTCGTCGGCGACGCGCTGCATCTGCGTGAAGCCGGCTACGTCGAGCACCGCGTTCCCGATCCCGGACACGACGAACGCTGCCACCGCGATCACGACACCAGGTCGGGCGGCGAGCACGATCAGCGGCAGCCCCCACACGACGAGGGAGAGCGCGATCGGCCGGCCGAGCCTGCGCATCCCGACCATCGACGTCGCACCGAGAGCGCCGAGAACCACGCCGGCGCCGAACGTCCCGCTGATGAACCCGACAGCACCCTCGCCGAGCCCCAGAGTCGTCAGTGTCAGCGAGACGACGAGCACGTTGAGCATGCCGCGGACGAACGTCTGCACCCAGAACCCACCGATGATCGCGGCGAGGTCGGGTAGGCGGGCCAGCTCCCGGAGGCCGCCGCTCAGCGAGTCGAGAACGGACTTGCGGTCCCGCCGGGTGGCAAGCGTCGGGTCGGCAGGCGCTCGAACACCCGTCAGGAGCATTGCGCTCGCCACCGAGAACGCGGCGGCGGCGCCCAGGGCCGCGGGCGGCCCGCTCACCGCGAGAACGAGGCCGGCGAGCGCAGGGCCGAGCAACGTTGCCAGGCCCTCGAATGACATCTGGGTGACGTTCGCGGCCACGAGCTCCGCCGGCGAACGGGCCAGCATCGGCGCAAGAGCGAGCTGCGCGGGACGGCACGGTGCTGCAACGACGCCCACGGCTGCGATCAGGAGATAGGTGAGTGCAGCCGGCCCGCGCGAGTGGATGACGGCCGCGACCCCGGCAAGGAGCAGCGCCTGCGCCACGTAGGCGACGACCAGGACCCGGTGCCGGGGAAAGCGGTCCGCGACGGCCGCGCCGAAGGGGAGCGCGACGGCGGCCGGGAGCATCCGCACCAGCCCGACGAGACCGACGGCCGAGGCGCCCCCGTTCCCGTATGCCCAGACGGAGACGGCCAGGAGTGACGCCCACTCGACCACGAAGAACCCGCCCCACGCGAGCTCGAGCCGCCGGAGCTCCCGGTTCGAAACGACGTCCTCGACAGCGCCGACCTGGTCGGCGAGAGCGTGTTTGAGGCCCCTGATCGGCGATCCTCTCTGCCGCGTCGGCGCGAGAGCTCGAGCCGTTGCGGGACAGTACCATCCGCTGCGCGCGCCGGCATCGCGGCGAGACGGCCGCAGATCGGCGGCCGTTAGCGCGTCCTCCGATCCTCCGTTACGTCAGCGAACAACCATCCGGCTCCTGCCCGCCCATTCCTTCACAAACCGTGGACGAAGTGGCCGTGCTGTGCCGGCGTGAGTGGCGGGAGATGGCTAGCGCGGCGGAGGCTCCTCGACCGCGTGCACAGTTGGAGCGAGGATGAGGGCGCTCGGTCGCGAAAAACACCGCTGATGGAGAGACGTTCGTTCAGGAGCGGCGCCACGGCCTTCGTCGGGTCCCTGCTCGCCGTGTCGGCAGCTTTGGCGGCCGTACAGGCATCGACGGCCGCGGGCAACGCACCTCAGCGGTGTCCGGCCTGGGTGGCCTCGCCGCCGGCGAGGGCGACGGCCTCGGTTTCCTACCCCGCCCGGGGAGTCGCCGTCGGGCCGACGAGAGCGATGGTCACGAGCGCACGTTGCTCCGGCCTCCGGTGCGGCTGTTGTCGTCCAGTACGGCAGAGGGAGCTCCTACCTCGCCTGCACCCGGGTCGAGCAGGCCGGAGCCCGACTCGACCAGGACATCCTCGTCAAAGGGCTTCTCCCGCACACCACCTATCGCTTCCGGGTCGTCGCGAAGACCCGAGCCGGCGTTGTCTTCGGCGGCGCCCGGACGTTCCGCACGCTCGCGGGCGGTCACGTGCCCCAAGGGGTGAAGGTGGGGTCAGTTGCGATCGGAGGCCTGTCGAGCGACCAGGCCCGGGCAGTGCTCGATCGACCGCTTGCGGCGCGGCCTCCGCCTGAGCTACGCCGGCGCCTACTGGAACGCGAGTCGCGCCAAGGCCGGCGCCCGGATCGACCTCCGGAGCACATTGACGGCGGCGCTTACCGCATCGCCCGGCACGCAACTGCCCGCGTTGAAGGTTGCGGTCGACCCGGCGAAGGTGAACGCGTTCGTGACTTCGCTCGAGAAGCGCTGGAGCCGAACCGGCGCCGCGGCCGGCGTCAGGCTGGCGGGGAGCCACGCCGTGATCACGCCGGTGCAGGCGGCGGTTGCGATCCAGACGAGGAAGATGGCCGGGCTGATCACTCGCCAGCTCATCACGGGCAGCCGGGGAGTGATCCCGCTCGCCGTCGTGCGGAAGCCGCCGCCGCAGTCGGGGAGCCTGGCGCAGAAGGCGGTCGTCGTCCGGATCGGGTCCCAGACGCTGACTGCGTACCTGAACGGCCGGGCGATCCGCGAGACGCCGGTCACGACCGGCCGCCCGGCCCTGCCGACCCCGATCGGGAGCTACTTCGTCCACTACCGCGCCAGCCCGTACACGTTCACCTCGCCGTGGCCTCCGGGAAGCGCCTACTACTACCCGCCGACCACCGTCACCTGGGCGATGTACTTCTTCGACAACGACTTCCTGCACGACGACCCGGGCGAGCCGACGGATGCCTTCGGCGCCGGCTCCAATCTCGGCGGCTACGCCAGCCACGGCTGCGTGCACGTGCCGTACTCGGTGATGTCCTGGCTCTACAACTGGCTGCCCGTGGGCGCGCCGGTGATCGTCTCGCAGACCTGACGTTCCTACGGGAATAGGCTGTGCGGCGGTGACGGCGCCGATCCCAGTTGGCAGTCCCCGCGTCGTCTGCATTCGGGGTCGTCGTCGCGGATGTGTTCGTCCCGCCGCTCGAGCGGCTGCCCGATGCGGGCGAGCTCCTCACGACCGGCGACTTCCTGATCGAGCCGGGCGGCTGCGCCGCGAACGTCGCGATCGCGCTCGGCAAGCTCGGCGTTCCCGCAGCAGTCGGGGGTCGCGTCGGAGACGACGTCTTCGGCGAGCTCGTGAGGCGCGAGCTTGCCGCGCGCGGAGTCGACACGAGCGGGCTCCTGACGACTCCGGGATCGGCACCTCGAAGACCGTGATCATGCCGGTCGTCGGCGAGGACCGGCGCTACCTCCACACGTTCGGCGCGAACGCTGCGCTCACGGCCGACGACTTCTCCGCCACGACGTTCGAAACGGCCGAAGTGATCTACGTCGGCGGCTACCTGATTCTCCCCTCCCTGCACGACGACGAGCTGGCGCGGCGACTCGCGGAGGCGAAGGCCCGCGGTGCCGCGACCATCCTCGACGTCGTCTCACCGTCGCGCGCCGACCAGTCGCTCGCGGCGGTCAGCCGGCTCCTTCCACTCGTCGACTACTTCATCCCGAACCTCGACGAAGCACGGGCGCTGACCGGACGAGCCGAGCCGGAGCTGCAGGCGGAGGAGCTCATCGCCCACGGTGCACGCACAGTGATGATCAAGCTCGGTGAGAAAGGCCTCTACGTTCGCAGCGAGGAGGGCGCCTTCACCCTGGACGCGCCGCCCGTGCACGTGGTCGAGCCGTCGGGAGCCGGCGACGCGTTTGCCGCCGGTCTCGCCGTGGGGATTCTCGAAGGCTGGGAGCTCGAGCGCAAAGCACGGTTTGCAAGCGTCGTGGGCGGCTCGGCGTGCACGGCGCTCGGCTGCGCCGACGGCGTCTTCACGCGAGCGGAGGCCGATGCCTTCCTGGCCGCGCATCCGCTAAACCGCATCTAGTGACGCTCGTCCCCCTCCCCGACCTGCTCTCCACTGCGCACACCGGCGGGTACGCGGTCGGGTACTTCGAGGCGTGGGACAGCTACTCGCTCGAAGCCGTCGTCAGAGCCGCCGAGCTCGAGCGCTCACCCGTGATCATCGGGTTCGGCTGCCTGCTCATCGACCAGGGCTGGCTCGACCGGGGCGGGATCGAGTCGCTGGGCGCATTCGGCCGCGTCGCGGCAGAGCGCACCCGGGTGCCGGTTTCGCTGCTCCTCAACGAAGCCCACACCGCGGAGCAAGCGCTGCGGGGCATCGACGAAGGATTCAACGCGGTGATGCTCTGCACCGGCGAGCTCGAGCCGATTGCCGAGCTCGCGCGGGTCGCGCACGCCCGGGGAGTCGCGGTCGAGGGCGAGCTCGGCGCGCTTCCCGACGGCGACAGCTGCGGCCAGGTCGACGAGTCGCACGCCGTGCTGACCACTCCGTCGGCGGCGGCAGCGTTCGTCGAGGCGACTGCAGTCGATGCGCTGGCTGTCTCGATCGGCAACGTGCACACCCTGGAAGGACGCCTCGCACGCGTCGACCTCGAGCTGCTGGACGAGATCCATCGCGCGGTCGAGGTCCCGCTCGTGATCCACGGCGGGACGGCGTTTCCCCCGGACGCCGTGCCCGGCGCGATCGAGCGGGGCGTCGCGAAGTTCAACGTCGGAACCGTGCTGAAGCGCACCTTCCTCGACGGTCTGAGGGAGGCCGTCGCCTCGTCGGATCCGGGGCTCAGCCCGCACGACCTCGTCGGCTCCCACCGGGAGACCGATCTCCTGGAGCGAGCGACCGACGGCCTGGTCGAGAAGGTGCGCGAGCTCATGCGCCTCTATGGTTCAGCCGGGCGGGCCGAGTGATCTCTTGCGAACATCCGCCCCGAGCATGAACGCCGAACCGCAACGAACCCCGGTCGAGCCCGGTACCGCCGACAGCCCGCAGCTCTACCGGAAGATGCTCCTGATCCGCCGCTTCGAGGACCGGGTCTACCGCCTCTTTCTCGACGGTGAGATTCCCGGCACGCTCCACCAGTACCAGGGCCAGGAGGCCGTCGCCGCCGGTGTCTGCGACGTCCTTCGACGGGACGACTGGATCACCTCGACGCACCGCCCGCACGGGCACGCCCTCGCGAAAGGAGTGAGTGCGCGCGCCGCGATGGCGGAGCTCTACGGGAAGGCGACCGGCTGCTGCAGGGGCAAGGGCGGCTCGATGCACCTCGGCGACCCTTCTGTCGGAATGGTGCCGGCGATCGCGATCGTCGGCGGCGGCAACACGGTCGTCACCGGCCTCGGCCTCGCGATGAAGCTGCGCCGGAGCGATCAGGTGGCCGCCTGCTTCTTCGGCGAGGGAGCGACCAACGAGGGCGCCTTCCACGAGGGCCTCAACTTCGCCGCGGTCGAGTACCTCCCGATCGTCTTCGTCTGCGAGAACAACCTCTACGGCGCGTCCACCCCCTACACGCGGGTCTCACGCGTGCCGGACGTCGCCGACCGGGCCGCGGCCTATGGAGTCCCTGCGCGGATCGTCGACGGCATGGACGTCCTCGCCGTTCGCGAGGCGACGGCCGAAGCGGTGGCAGAAGCCCGCGCCGGGAAGGGCCCGACGCTGCTCGAGTGCAAGACGTATCGGTTCACCGGCCATAGCCGCAGCGACGCGCGCGGCTACCGCACACGCGACGAGGAAGCGGAGTGGGCCACGCGCGACCCGTTGACCGTTCTCGGCGCCACCCTGCCGGAGACGACGCTCGAGCAGCTCGAGAGCGAGGTGCGGGCGGAGCTCGACGATGCGGTCGAGTTCGCCCGCGACTCGCCGTTCCCGGACCCGGCCGACGCCTTCAAGGACGTCTATGCCTGAAACGGCAACCGAGGTTCGGCGACTGACGATCTCCGAGGCGCTCCGCGAAGGCATCGCCGAGGAGATGCGCCGCGACGACGACGTCTTCCTGATCGGCGAGGACATCGGCGTCGAAGGCGGGTTCGGAGGCGCCTTCGGGGTCTACCTGGGGCTGGTCGAGGAGTTCGGCCACGGACGGATCATCGATACGCCGATCAGCGAGAAGGCGATCGCCGGCGCTGCCGTCGGGGCGGCCGTGCTCGGGATGCGCCCGATCGCGGACATGCAGTACTCCGACTTCCTCTTCGAGTGCATGGACGAGCTCGTCAACCAGGCGGCGAAGCTGCGCTACATGTCCGGGGGAAGCTGTCGGTACCGATGGTGATGCGGGCGCCCGTCGGCGCGACGCTCCGCGGGGCCCAGCACGGCCAGTGCCCGGAAGCTACTTCGTCCACGTCCCGGGGCTCAAGGTCGTCGCCCCGTCGGACGCCTACCACGCAAAGGGAATCCTGAAGAGCGCAGTCCGCGACGACAACCCGGTGCTCGTCTTCGAGCACAAGCTGCTCTACGGCAGCAAGGGGCGCGAAGCCGCCGGCGGCCTCGACCTCACGGCCGAGGTGCCGACGGAGGAGTACACGTTCCCGATCGGGAAGGCCGTGGTGAAGCGGCCCGGAACCGACGTCACGGTCGTCGCCACCCACGTCTCGCTCTACCGCGCGCTCGCCGCAGCCGAGGAGCTCGCGGCCGACGGCATCGAATGCGAGGTGATCGACCCGCTCACGCTGCTCCCCCTCGACAACGAGACGATCTTCGACTCCGTTCGGCGAACGGGCCGGCTCGTGATCGCCCACGAGGACACGATCACCGGCGGCTGGGGCGCCGAGGTCGCCGCCCGCGTCGCGGACGACTGCCTCGGCTACCTCGAGGCACCGATCAAGCGGGTCGCCACGGCCGACGTGCCGGCGCCGGCCGCACCCGCGCTCGAGCAAGCCGTCCTCCCTCAGGTGGCGAACATCGTGACCGCAGTGAACAACGTGCTGGCGTAGACGTGGCGACGCCGATCCGCATGCCCCCGCTCGGCCAGACGAGCGACGAGCTGCGCCTGAGCGCCTGGTTGAAGTCGGAGGGGGAGAAGGTGGCGGAGGGCGAGCCGCTGCTCGAGGTCGAAACGGACAAGGCAACCCTCGAGGTCGAGGCCTCCGTCTCGGGAACGCTGCTTCGCACGATGCTCGCTGAGGGCGAAGCCGTCTCGCCGGAACGCTGGTCGGCTGGATCGGCGAGCCGGGCGAGCAGATTCCGGACGCGGACGAGCCTGGACAGAAGCCCGCGGCCCCGCCGGAGCGACCGGCCTCAACCGGGCCGCCGGTCGAGTACAGGGGAGTACCGCGTCCTCGCAACGCCCGCCGCCCGAACACTCGCGAAGGAGCTCGGGATCGAGCTCGCTCACGTCTCCGGGAGCGGGCCGGATGGCCGGATCGAACGACGTGACGTCGAGCGGGAGCCCAGTGAGTGGACTGGATCAGCCCGTCTCCAGGATCCGGCAGGCGATCGCCGGCCGCCTCGTGCGGACGACGAGCGTTCCGCAGTTCACGCTCTCGAGGACGATCGACGCCCGAGCAGCCCTCCAGCTCACCGAGCAGGCAGAGGGCCTCACTCTCACCCACCTCCTGCTCAGGGCCGTCGGCACCGCGCTCGTCCGCGTGGCAGGCGTCAATCGAATCTGGGTCGAGGAGGGCCCTCGCCTGCGCGCGCTCGAGAAGAACAACGTCGGGCTCGCGATTGCCTCCGACGACAATCCGATTGTCGCGACGATCCCCGAGCCCGCCGGGCTCAGCCTCGAGGAGCTCGTTCAGACGACGCGCCGCGCCGTCGACGAAGGCCGCGCGGGGCGCCTGCCGGCCGCGTTCACGGAGCCCGCGGCGGTCACGGTCAGCAACCTCGGCATGTTCGGCGTCGACCGCTTCGAGGCAATCGTCGACCCGGGCCAGACGGCCGTCCTCGCGGTCGGACGAGTCGTGGAGAGGCCCGCGGTCACGGACGCGGGAATCGCCGCGGTCAAGCAACTCGACCTCACCCTGACCGTCGACCACCGCACCGTCGACGGTGCCGAAGGCCGCACGCTTCCTCGCGGCGATCTGCGAGCAGCTCGAGGCGCAGGATCCCGATGCCTGACCTCGACGGCACGTTCTACTCCCGCGAAGAGCTGCTACGCCGGCTCGGTCGCCTCGAACAGATCGCCGGCGTGCGGCTGGCGACTCTCGGCGACGGGAGCGAACGTGGGGTGCGGGTGCTCGAGTTCCGGACCGGCTCGGGATTCGAGTTCGACGTCATCGTCGACCGGGCGCTTCGACATCGGCCGCTGCCAGCAGAAGGGGCGTTCGCTCGCCTGGACGGGGCGGCCGGGATTCACAGGGCCGTGGTTCTACGAGCCCGAAGGACTTGGCTTCCTGCGGAGCTTCGGTGCGGGCCTGCTCACGACCTGCGGTCTCGACCACGCCTTCGCCGCCGCGGAGGACACGGCCGAGCAGTATCACTATCCCGCCAAGCCTGTCGAGCGCTACGGGCTCCATGGCCGAGTCTCGGGCATCCCCGCACGCCTCGCTGCGTACGGAGAGGAATGGCGTGGCGACGAGTGCGTGCTCTACGCCGAAGGCGAGGTCCTCCAGGCGGCAGTCTTCGGCGAGCAGCTGCTCCTCCGGCGGCGGATCGAGGCGCGTGTGGGCGAGTCGAGGCCGTCGATCCGCGATCAGGTCGTGAACGTCGGCTACGACACAACGCCGCACATGCTCCTGTACCACGTGAACCTCGGCTGGCCGGTCGTCGACGAGGGCTCGGAGCTGCTCGCGCCCGCGACGGCGGTGCGCGCCCGCGGCGACTATCAGGCCGACGGCTACGGGCTCCTGCACGGACCGGTCTCCGGATACGTCGAGCAGGTCTTCGAGCACGACTTGACGGCCGAGCCGCGACGGCTCCGTTCCCGTCGCAGTCGTGAACCGGGGGATCGGCCTCGGCGCCTACCAGGTCTTCCGCCGGGACCAGCTTCCACACCACTTCGTCTGGCGGATGCTCGGCGAGGGGACATACGTCGTCGGGATCGAGCCGTCGACGAACCGCCCTGCGGGGCGGCTCGACGCGAGAGCTCGCGGCGAGCTCGTCGAGCTCGCCGCGGGCGAAAGCCGTTTCTACGAGCTCGAGCTCGGCGCGTTGGACGGAGTCGACAGGATCGAGGAGTTCGCTGCCCGGGTCGACGGCGCTCGCGTAAGAGGCCCGGCTAATCCGTGATGCCCACCCACGAATCCGACCCTTCCCGAGATATCGCGTTCTACGGCGTGGCAGCCGATGGCGTCACTGACGCTAAAATGATCGCCATGCTGGCGCTGGTCCTCTCGGTCCTGATCGGAGCCGTCTCCCATGGCACGGCCGCCTCGGCGCACGCCGCCACGGCGACGCACAGCACGAACTTCCCGTCGCGCGGACTGGTCGTGCCCGGGCAGTCGATCGGCGGCGTCGGTGTCGGGATGAGCCAGGATCAGGTCAGGGCGCGCTGGGGGAACAACTTCAGGGTCTGCCAGAGCTGCGGCAAGAACCTCGTCTGGCTCTACGTGTACCCGGGCCCCGAGCCGCTCGGCGCCGCCGTGAAGTTCAACGTTCCGAGCCCCGAGTCCGGTGGGAGCCCCGCCGCCAAGGCGGCGATCAAGGCGGAGAAGGCGGCAGACGTGGCTCAGACCGCGGAGACGAAGGCGGAGGCTGCGGCCGCCCTGGCAGCGAAGGCCGCGAAGACGAAGCACACCGCGGCGGCCAAGGCTGCAGCGGCGAAGGCCGCAGCGGCGGCAAACGCAGCCTCGGCAAATGCCAGGGCCGCGGAGGCGGCAGCCGCCAAGGCCGTTGCTCGCAGCCAGCAGCACGAAGGGTGGGGTCAGCGTCGCGGTATTCACGCTCGGCTCGCCCGTCGGGTGGGGGCTCAAGGGCGTGATGATGGGCGACCCGGTCTCGAACATCTACAACCTGTACGGCACTCCCGGCACGTCGAACTGCGTGGGCTATGACGCGCTCACGGTGAGGATCGGGCAGACGACGACCTCGTTCTACTCGGCCAGACGGCGTCGTCTACGGGTTCGCTCTGACCGCTGCGTCAGAGTCCCCCTGCCAGTAGGCAGCGGCCGAACACGCACGGCGGCTCGGCGCTCGAATCGAGCAACGCGCCACATTCGAACCGACCCGATCGTGTCATGGTCGCGGCGGCACCGCAGGGCTACCGTGGCTCTTGCGAGGGCCGCGTCAGATCCCAGGCCGAACGCCGCTCCGCCTCGTGCTGTGTGCGCCTGGGCTAAGAGAGGGACATCTTGAAGAAAGGGAATCATCCTGGTCGCCGGGCTCGTCGCGGTGCTCGCGCTCAGCCTCCGGCGCATTCGCCGCGAGCCACTACCTGATCACATCGCCAGCCAGATCAAGGACGGCGTCATCTCGCTCTCCAAGCTCTCGCCGGCCGCGCGCAAGGCGCTGCACAGGCTCGAGCCTGCAGGGAGTTGCCGGGCAGCAGGGCCCGAAGGGCGACACCGGCTCCGACGGGTCCGCAGGGTCCGCAGGCACGCAGGGTTCCGCAGGGCACGCAGGGTTGGCCGACGGGCCCGCAGGGTCCGAAGGGCGACGCGGCCCTGCAGGGACGCCGGGCCCGGCCGGAGCGCCCGGCAAGGACGGCACGGACGGCAAGGACGGACAAGGACGCGTTCTCGACGACCGCGTTCGGTCCGTACGCGTCCGACTCCCCGGACTCGAGCATCTGCGGCAACAACTGGGCGAACGACACGATGGATCGCGACTACGTCGTCAACCCGCAGGCCGACGGCTCCTTCCTCGTGACGGAGACCTTCACGAACGGCACGTTCACGACAGTCGCGGGCAACTCGCCGCAGGACAGCGCATGCGGCTCGGCGACCGACAACGTTGCCGCCGGCTATCAACGGAACGATGAACGGGCTACTTCCTCGTGAAGATCCCGGCCGGCGTCGGTAACTTCAACCCCGAGGCAGCGAGTATGTCGCGAGGACGGCCCGACAGTGGAGTAGCGCGGGCCCCTGATTGCGCACGTGCGGTCGGCTCTTCGGGCAGCCGAGCCAACTCGACTGATGTCCCGGCGCTCGAGCCCGCACACCTACTCCCCGCCAGGCCGAGGTGCGCGCACTCCTGGAGCAGAACGCCTCGACGAACCGATCGCGCGGACTCACACAGCAGGAACCATCGGAACTAGCAGCCACCTGCGCGAGCCCAGTCGAGCGTCCGAGGCCGTGCGCCGTTACCGGCGCCCATCTCGGCGTCTCCGGGTAGCACGTGCACGAACATCCCGGTCGCCGGGAAACGCATGTTTGATTGCAGATTCGGGGATGCGTGACTAGGTTTCGCTGGTGAAGCGGGTGGAAAGTTCGACCACGGGGAGTGCCGTGCGAGGAGTTGGGAGTAGGACGTTCTGTCTGTGCCTAGCGGCAGTAACGGCTTCCTCTCCTCGTGCTCTTGATCTCGGGAACCGCCGCCGCGGCGCAGCACGCGAAGCCCATCGCCTACACCGCGTGCATCGAGCTGACCGGCAACCCGCAGACGTTCCGAGACCTCAAGCTGCGCCAGACGCCCTGCGCCAAGAACGAGCGCAAGATCGCCTGGCCGCCGACCGCGGCCTTCGTCCCTCCGTCTGGAGCGGCCACCGGCCCCACCGGGCCGACCGGCCCCACCGGGCCGGCGGGCGGTGCGGGCCCGGCAGGTGTTGCGGGCGCTGCGGGCCCGGGGGGTGTTGCGGGCCCAACGGGGCAGGCCGGTGCGACGGGCGCAACCGGCGCAACAGGGAGCGCGGGCGCGACTGGAGCAACCGGCGCAACCGGGCAAACAGGCCCCACAGGAGCGGCCGGCGCGAGCGGAGCAACCGGCCAAACAGGCGCAACGGGAGCGAGCGGAGCCGCAGGTAACACGGGCCCGACCGGGACCACGGGCGCAACCGGCCAGACGGGCGCAACCGGCGCGAGTGGCCCCGCCGGAGTCATAGGGCCAACGGGCGCAACCGGAACAACCGGCCAGGCAGGCGCCACGGGAACGACCGGCGCCACCGGTGAGACGGGCGCCTCGGGCGCGACGGGCGCGAGCGGGAGCCGGCCGGGCCGACAGGCCCCACCGGCCCGATCGGCACACACAGGCGCGAGCGGCGCCGACAGGGCCACGGGCGCGAACGGCCCAGCCGGGCCGACAGGACCGATCGGTGCGACCGGCGCGACGGGCACCGCTGGCGCAACCGGTGAGACGGGCGCTACGGGAGCAACAGGCGCGGGCGGCCCCGCCGGGCCAACAGGACCGTAGGCACGACCGGCCTGACCGGCGCGACGGGCGCGACTGGCGCCACCGGAGCAAACGGCGGTAGCGGTCCCACCGGCCTGACCGGGGCCACCGGTGCCCCGGGCCCGCGCCCCGGGCGCGACAGGTAACACCGGCGCCACCGGTGCTACAGGCCCGATCGGCGCCACGGGCGCGAGTGGTGCCCCAGGTGCGACCGGCGCGACGGGACCACCGGCGCCGGCGGAACGAACGGGGCTAGCGGCCAGACCGGTGCGACCGGTCAGGCCGGAGCCACAGGTGCGACCGGAAGCACGGGAGCCGCAGGCGCGACCGGGCTTACCGGCCCGACGGGTGCGACGGGCGCGACCGGTGCGACGGGCACCGGCAGCACCGGTCCGACCGGGCCCACGGGAGCCACCGGCGTAACCGGCTCGACGGCACGGCCACTGTGGTCAGGGCCGTGGCCAACGCGAACTCGGTTATCCGCTGTCTGCGCGGTCGGGAGCCACGCTGTCGGCGGCGGCGGATCCGCCGCCGGCATCCAGGTCACCGGCGGAAACGCGTCAAACCTCCAGGCCACCTTCCCGTCGGACGCCTCCGGCAATCCTGCCGCGACCGCGACGACGAATCCGCGCGGCTGGACATCGTCGTTCTTCCAGGCGAACGCGAGCAACACCGCATGGGCGATCTGCGTACCCAATTCGACGCGGCAAAGCAACGCCTTCCCGATGCCCTGAACGCCCGGAACGATACGAGGCCGCAGAACGAACGGGGCTTTCCGCGCGCCATGCGGTGTCGTGCGTTCGGACGTTGGCAAGACGGTCCATGGCCTGGAGCACGAGCTCGACGACCGGCCGGTTCCGGCTTATGGGACTGGGCTGATCGCCCCGGAGGCGACGAGCTTGCGCCCGGTGCTCGGTGACGGGTCGAAGACCTCGACCTGGTAGCTCACCCCGGGAAACGCGAGATGGATGCTCTTCGGGTAGGCGCTGTCGACGGCTGGCCACGCCTCCGTGTGCGAGGCCGATCCTGGCCGCGCCCTTCGCCAGTCTTGGCCACGGCGGCATAGGCGCCCGCGAACGGATAGGTGGCCACCGTCAGGAAGCCCGCCCTCGGATCGCCGACCTTCGTCCCGGACGGCAGGTAGCGGATGAACACCTTCCCGGACGGGGCCTGCGTCAGCTCGTAGGTGTAGCCCCGCTCTCGGCCCGGCCCAGTAGATCGGGTGACCGAGCCGCACCGCGAGCGCCTTCAGCTCCCCGAGGGAGGCCGCCACCGGCCCCGTGACGCTCTGGAGCGGCGGTGCCGCCGACGGAGTGCAGGCTGCCGAGGCTCGCCAGCTTTCCGGCCGAGACGAGTTGCATCGCCCGGGCCGGGGTCGGGTCGTAGACCTCGACCTGGAAGGGAACGTTCGGGTAGGCGACGTGGACGCTCTCCGGATAGCTGTTGTCGAGGACGGCGATCCCTCCCCCGGCGAGCTTCGCCGTGACAGCGCCCTTCGCCGCCGCCTGTTTCTCGAGCGCCGCGTACGCGCCGGGGAAGGGGTAGGTCGCCACCGTGAGCTACGGCTTCGCGCTGCCTACGGCGACACCCGCCGGTAGATAGCGAACGTAGATCTTCCCGGCCTGCCCCTTCGTGAGCTCGTAGGTGTAGCCGGCCTTCCGACCGAGCCAGAAGATCGGCTGCCGGATCGAGGTCGCGAGCCTCTCGAGGTTCTGGGGCGTGATCGCGAAGGTTGCCGGCGGAGACGCCGTCGGCGTCGGCGTTGGCGTCGGCGACTGACCGCTGTTTCGCAGGAGGAGCCAGGCGACCAATCCGGCGGCGAGCGCGACCGCGATCACGGCGGCGATGCGGACCGGGGGGCGGCTGCGCGCTCGAGCGAGATCAGTCTCCCCCGGCGATTCTGCAGACATTCAGGGAGAGTAACCCGAAGCTCAGGATGGAGCGACCGCCCGTCCCCGGTTACCTCAGGCGCCGGACGGCCGGCGAGCTCGACTTCGTCTCGCCGCCGCCGCTCGCCTTCACGACCAGCCCGTAGGCACCATCCGCCGTGCTTGCGGCCCGAAGCTTCAGCGTCGTCTTGCCGGAAGGCAGCCAGCGATGCCAACGGCCCACCACCTTGCCGCGGTTACGAAGCGCGACATCGACGTGCGTCTCACGCGAGGTCGTGACCGTAACGACGAGCAGATGCTTCGAGGTTGTGAGCTTCGCTGTCGTGCTGAGGTTGAACGCCGTGGCCGTCGGGGCGACGAGCGCGAAGAGGGTCAGGTGGCGGGTGAGCACCTCGACGGTCGATCCGCTGCGGATGTAGCCGTCGGGCTGGCCCGACGGGAGCGTCTTGCCAGCCAGGAGCGGGATCGCCCGCCAGGTGACGCCGTCCTCCGAGGTCTCCGGGACGAAGCCGGCCGGGACATCCGGGAAGTCGATCTCGAGCGGCGCCGAGAGCGAATGGATCTCGGTGCCGTCGGGGGCGGTGGCGACGATCGAAACGACGGTCGCACCGGGTCCGAGGAAGCTCGAGCCCGATGGCACCGCCATCGGGGTGATCGCAACAGTGGTGTCTGCGGGCAACGCGCCCGCCGTCCAGTCGACCGTCGCGGTGTCCGGAAGCGAGACCGAGCCGGCCGTGTCGGGCTGCACGCTCTTCACCACAGGCGGCGGCGTCGGGGCAGGAGCCGGCACGGCGGCGGGCGTGTCTCCCGCCGGAGGCGGCGGGCTGACGACCAGGATCCCGTCGCTGGAGGAGTCGTTCCCGGTCGTGCCGGCGGGCTCGGAGCCCCCGGAGACGGTGGCGGAGTTCGTCACGCTGTCGGCCGTCGAGTCGCCCACCGCAACGCTGATCGTGATCGCAGGGTAGGTGTCACCGGCCGCCAACGAGTCGCTGCGCGTACACGTTGCGGTCGCGAGCACGCATGACCAGCCGGAGCCCGAGATCGCCGACGCGGTGAGCCCCGGCGGGAGGGTGTCGACGAGGGTGACCGTGCCCGAGGTCGCCTGAAGGCCAGAGTTCCGGGCGACGACGGTTAGGGTGTCGGCGCCGTCGCCACGGGTGAACGTTCCCGGGTGAGTTGCGGCAACGGTGAGGTCCGGAGTTCCGTCGACCTGGACGTGGAACGACCCCGTCGCCTGGTTGCCGGCGGCGTCCGTGGCCGTGCACGAGACGAGAGTCGACTGACCCGCCGCGAAGGTATGGGGCGCCGACGGTGTGCAGGCGATCGTGGGCGTTCCGAAGTTGTCGGTGGCGCTCACGCCGGGATACGACGAGACGAGCAAGCCGGCGTTCGTTCCCTGGGCCGAGATATCCGACTGAAGCAGGGTCGGCGCCTCGGTGTCGAGCTTGTAGTCGTAGTCGGCCGTCGAGCTGTTGCCCGCCAGGTCGGTGCAGGTTCCCTGCGCGTTCGCGCCCGCCGTCTCTACGCTGATCGCGCTGTCGCTCGAGCAACTCGCAATCCCCGAGCCGGCATCCGAGCCGTCCCAGGTGACCGTGAAGGGCGCGGCATGCCAGCCGTTCGGGTCGGCGGCAGTGCTCGGGTGGGGAGTCACGACCGGGCCCGTCGTGTCGATGTCGATCCCGTTCTGGGTGTCGCTGACGCTGTTTCCGGCGAGGTCGGTGCAGGTGCCGGTGGACGACTGCCCGGCGCCGTCGCTGACGAGCGTGTGGGAGAGCGTGGCGGCGACGGCTCCCGAGCCGCCGTCGGTGCAGTCCCAGGTCAGCGTCACGGGGGTGTCGTTCCAGCCGTTCCCATTCGGGACGGTGCGGCCCTCGAACGCGATCCCGGGCGGGGTCGAGTCGTACTTCACCGTGAAGCTCGCGTCGGCGCTGTTGCCCGCGGCGTCGGTGCAGCTGCCGGTGAGAACACGCGCCCGCGATATCCGGCCCGTTGTAGGTCTGCGGCGCATCGCAGGTGACGCCGCCGGAGAGCGCATCCGTGGCGCTCCAGGTGACGGTGAGCGCATGGTTGTACCAGCCGTTCCCGTCGGCCGCCCGCGACGGGGTCGCGGAAACGTCAGGCGGCGTCCCGTCGATCTTGATCCCGGTCACCGTGTCGTGCGACGCGTTCCCGGCGTTGTCGGTGCACGTTCCGGTCGCGGACTCATTCGACCCTTCGCTGCTGACTGTCTGCTGCACGGTCGAGGACACGACCCCGGACCCGGAGTCGGTGCACGACCACGTCACCGTCACGTCGCCGTTGTTCCAGCCGCCGGCGTTGGCCGGAGTGCGGCTGACGAAGGCGATCGTCGGAGCCGTCGCGTCGTACTCGAAGGAGAAGCTGCCGCCGCCGCTGTTCCCGGCCTTGTCGGTGCAGCTGCCGTGGAGGGTGCCGCTCGCAGTGTCGATACCGCTGTAGCCGGGGTCGCCCGAGCAGCTGTCGATCCCGGAGAGGGCGTCGGTGCCGGCCCAGGTGACGGTGAACGGGTGGTTGTACCAGCCGTCCGCATCGGGGCTCCGGCTCGGGGTCGCGGCGACGGTCGGCGCGGACTTGTCGATGCTGACGGTGCCCTCGGCGTCGGTTGCCGAGTTGCCCGCGACGTCGAAGCACGTGCCCGTGACCTGCTGGCCCGCGCCCTCGGCGCTGATCGTCTGGGTGACGTTCGGCGCCTGCGGCCCGCTGCCCGCATCGGCGCATCCCCACGTCGAGGTGACGTCCGTGTTGTTCCAGCCGTTCGCATTCGGCGCCGGCATCGTGCCCTGGAACGTAATCGTCGGTGGAGTCGAGTCGAGCTGGGTGAACGTGGCCGTGATCGAGAGCGCGTAAGGACCCGACGGGGTGCCGACGAGGAGCGTGCAGCCTCCGGTGCCGTGGCAGGTCTGCTGGACGCCGAGATTGGAGGTCGACGTGCCTCCCGACCACCCCGTGAACGCCCATCCGCTCGCCGGCGTCGCCGTGAAGGAGGCATCGGAGCCGAAGGCGAGCACGCCGTCGCAGAACGAGGTGCATGCGTCGAGCCCGGCCGGGGAACTCTGGACGCTCCCCTGGCCCGAGACGGAGACGTGCACGGGCTCGCCGGAGGTGAAGTTGGCTCCCATGAACGTGTCCGACTCGATCGTGAACGCGCAGGTCCGGGTCGTCTGGCTGTTGCACGGCCCGCTGCTCCACTGCAGAAAGGCGTCGTTCGCATTCGGGGTCTCGGTCACGGTCACGACCGTGCCGCTCGTGAAGCACTTGTTCGGGCCGCAGGTCGTCGGGGTCGGACTGACGCTCACGGTGCCCGGGCCCGACGGGGTGACGCTGAACTCAACCAGGCCGGTGAAGCTCGCGGTAACCGTCGCCGGGGCAGAGACGCTCGGCGAGCAGGGCGACGAGGTGCCGACGCAGCCGCCTCCGCTCCAGCCCGAGAAGACATCGGGCGAGGTCGCATTCTCGCTCACCGAGGCTCCCGCGCCCGGCCCGAAGGCCCGGCAGAGGCTCGGGGTCGCATCGGGCCCGCAGGTGGCGAACGGGGCGCCGCCCGCCCAGGCGATCTGGCCCCCGGGGCCGACCGCGTTCACCTGGATGTTCGGCCATACGTTCGCCCCGATCGTTCGCGGGTCATGGTCGAGCGTGACGACGCACGTCGCGCTCTCAGCCGGGCAGTCGCTGCTCCCGACCGAGCCGCTGACTGCGCCGTTGTCGAAGCCGACCGACGTGTAGTTGGGGTCGGCGGCCGAGGTGAGCGTGACGTTCGAGCCCACCGGGAAGAGGGCGTCGCACGAGCTCGCCGCCGGGCCGCAATCGAGCCCGGCCGGCGAGCTCGTGATCGTGCCGTGCGCTCCCGGCTGCACGTGGTAGTCCCAGTACGTCTTGTCGTAGGCATCGACCGTTGTCGAGCCGTTTGCGGACAGGTCGCAGTAGTCGTCCTCGGCCTCCGGGGTGCAGCCCGACCACGAGGTGACCGATTGGTAGTCGGCGCTCTGCGAAGGGAAGTTCACCGACGCGCGCTGGAGGAAGTAGCTCCCGCCGGGTGGCAGCATGTAGACGCAGGTCGTGACCGAGTACACGCAGCCGTCGGCAGCCTGGTCGTCGATGTAGGCGCCCGTGGTGTCGAACGCGGCGATCAGCAGGTTCTGCGAGGGACCATTGACGTCGTTCTTGTCGACGGTGATCTCGTCGGCGAACGTCGCGGTGACGACTGCCGAGCCCGCGATCGTGATCGAGCATGACTGGTCGCCGTTCTCGCTGCAGCCGCTCCAGCCCGAGAGCACCGCCCCGTTCGTTCCCGTCGGGACGAGCTTCAGCTGGTCGCCGGTGTGGACGTAGTAGGTCGAGAGCGTCCCGGTGCTGACGTCCGGGCTGAGCTCGTTCGAGCCCGAGAACACCGCGACCGAGCCCGTGCCGGAGGGCGTCGAGACGACCGTCAGGCACTCCTGACCGGACGGGCATGCGCTGAAGACCGGGGTCACGTCGGCGCGCTGCTGGAAGGGGATCTCGCAGACCGGATCGTCACCGCACGGGTTGAGATCAGGGTCGCCGTTCGTCACCGTCCAGGCGGAGAAGAAGTAGCCGGCGTCGGGAACGGCGTCGAGGATCACGCGGTCGCTCGGCACGGGCTCGGCGATCAGCGGCTGCTGGGTCTCTGCAGTGTTCGAGAGATCCACGCAGTCCGCCGGAAACTCGAAGGCCGCGCAGGACGAGGTCGATGCATCCCACGTCGTGTCGCCGACCGGGATCGGGCTCAGCGTCGGGATGCTGATCGTCTTCGGCGTCGACCGCGGCGTGAGCACCGTCGCCTCGACGTGCCCGTTGGCGGCGTGGTCGACCTGGACGATCCACTCCTGGCCCGTCTCGAAGCTGTTCCCGGCGAAGCCGAAGAAGGCGATCGCGACGAAGGCGACGACCACCGGTAGGCGTTGTGCGGTACGACGCGAGCCGCGCAGCATTGCTCCCCCCTCGACAGAAAGACGACGACGAACAGCGATCCGGTGTCGTTATCGGCAGCGGACGAGCGCGCCTGAACATCCCTGTAGGGGAGTGCGGTCGGGCCGAGACTCCGGGGAGCAGGGCGGTACCGTCTACCTGGAGATGGCGCAGATGGACCCCGAGCAGGCCGACGATCGGCACGCGGACCTCCGGGCGGCGATCGAGCTGCTCGAGTCGATCGTCCGCGACCGGGGTCTGCTCGGGTCGCTCTCGGTCGAAGAGCGGACGCGCCTGCTTTCGGCCGCCGGGGAGCTCTACAATCCCGATCTCGAGGCTCGGCGCCGTGGGGTGAAGGCGGTGCGCCGGCAGGAGAAGGCCGAGCGGCGGGCGCGCGACGAGTCGGTCCTCGCCGAGAGCGGCCTGCGGGTGCTTCGCGACAGGCCCGTGTTCACAACACCGAACGTCGAGGTGCCGCGCGAGTTCGTCCACGAGGAGGCCGAGGGAGCTGAGCCCGAGCGACGCGAGGTGATCGAGCCGCAGCACTGCTATGTCTGCAAGCGGCACTACGTCGAGGTGCACCCGTTCTACGACCAGCTCTGCCTCTCGTGCGGCGAGTTCAACTTTGCGAAGCGGGGCGAGAGCGCCGACCTCGGCGGACGCGTCGCACTGCTCACGGGCGGGCGGGTGAAGATCGGCTATCAGGCCGGGATCAAGCTGCTCCGAGCGGGGGCGCAGCTGATCGTGACCACGCGGTTCCCGCGCGACTGCGCCGCCCGCTACGCGCGCGAGCCCGACTTCGCCGACTGGGGCGAGCGGCTCGAGGTTTTCGGGCTAGACCTCAGGCACACACCGAGCGTCGATGCACTCTGCGCGCACCTGAACGCGACGCGGGCGCGACTCGACTTCATCGTCAACAACGCCTGCCAGACGGTACGGCGCCCGGCCGAGTTCTACCGGCACATGCTCGAGAGCGAGACCGCGGCCGGGCGGACGATGCCGGCACACGTCCGGCAGCTCCTCGGCGAATACGAGCAGCTCCGCGGCAACGGGGCGGTGCTCGCCCGGAACGGGACGGCCGAGCTGTCCGGGATGACGCGGCCGGCCGAGCTTTCGCAGGTGCCGCTCCTGCCCGAGGACCTCGCCGGGGCCGAGAGCCTCTTCCCCGCCGGTGCACTCGATGCCGACCTCCAGCAGATCGACCTGCGCGAGCGCAACTCCTGGCGGCTCCTACTGGCGGAGGTCTCGACGGTCGAGCTGCTCGAGACCCAGCTCGTGAACGCCGTCGCCCCGTTCCTCCTCAACGCCCGGCTCAAGCCGCTGATGCTGGCGACGCCCGAGCGCGACAAGCACATCGTCAACGTCTCTGCGGTCGAAGGGCAGTTCTACCGCCGGTTCAAGACGACGCGGCACCCGCACACGAACATGGCCAAGGCAGCCCTGAACATGATGACGAGGACGTCTGCCGCCGATTACTTCGGCGACGGCATCCACATGAACAGCGTCGACACCGGCTGGGTCAGCGACGAGGATCCCGTCGCGATCGCCGAGCGAAAGACGGCCGAGCACCGCTTCCGCCCGCCGCTCGACATCGTCGACGGCGCCGCACGGATCCTCGACCCGATCATCGCCGGCTTCAACACCGGAGAGCACGTCTGGGGCCGGTTCCTGAAGGACTACCGGCCGGCCGACTGGTGAGCGTCCCGGTCACGAGTCGTCGCTCCCGGTCTGCGACACTCCCGGCCCTCCCTTGGCCCGGCGGGCGATGAGCCAACGGCCGGCCACTCGTCGCGAGCCGGACGCGCCGAGGCGAGCCAACCGCCCCCCGGCAGCGAAATGCCCCCTCACATGCTCGCGGCATCCTCGAAGCTCTACGCTCCGCTGAAACCACGAGAGAGGGGCAGGTTTGAAGACACGGGTCTTGATTCTCGGAGCAGGCTTCGGCGGGCTCGAGCTGTCCACGATGCTGTCGGAGGCGCTCGCTGACGATGTCGAGGTCACGCTGATCGACAAGAGCGACGCGTTCATCTTCGGGTACTCGAAGCTCGACGTGATGTTCGGGCGGAAGACGCTCGATTCGGTGAAGCTCCCCTACGGCGCGCTCGCGAAGCCCGGCGTCCGGTTCCTGCAGGAGACGGTCGCGGCGATCGACCCGAACGCTCGCTCGGTCACGACCGACCGCGGCGTCCACGAGGGCGACGTGCTCGTGATCGCGCTCGGAGCCGACTACGACCTGGCCGCGACGCCCGGGCTCGCGGAGGGCGCGAACGAGTTCTACTCCGTCGCGGGAGCCTCGGCGTTGCGGGAGGTCCTGCCCGCCTTCGAGGGTGGGCGAGTGGTGGTCGGCGTCTGCGACGCGCCCTTCAAGTGCCCGCCGGCCCCGAGCGAGTGCGCGCTTCTCCTGCACGACTACTTCACGGCTCGCGGCGTGCGGGGTGACGTGGAGCTGAAGATCGTGATCCCGTTCGGCACCCCGGTGCCGCCGTCGCCCGATACCTCGGCGGCGATTGTCAAGGCCTTCGACGAGCGCGGGATCGAGTTCATCCCGGCTCTCCGGGTGAGCGCGATCGACCCGGCGCGCAAGGTGGCGGTGCTCGACGACGGCAGCGAGCACGCCTTCGACCTCTTCCTCGGCGTGCCGAAGCATCGTGCCCCGGACGCCGTGATCGCCAGCGGGATGACGGAGAACGGCTACATCCCGGCGGACGCGAGAACGCTCGCCACGCGGTACCCCGGCGTCTACGCGATCGGCGACGTCTCGACGGTCGGCGTTCCGAAGGCGGGCGTCTTCGCAGAGGGGGCAGCCAAGGCGGTCGCGAGGATGGTGATCGCGCAGGCCCGCGGCGGGGGCGACACCGAGGGCTACGACGGGCGCGGCTCCTGCTACATCGAGTTCGGCGAGGACAAGGTCGCCCGGGTCGACGTCGACTTCTATTCGGGCCCGAGGCCGACCGGCACCTTCGCGGAGCCGTCGGCCGCGATCGTGGCGGAGAAGGAGCATTTCGGCTCGAGCCGCAAGGCGCGCTGGTTCGGCTGAGCTCCCGCCGCGCCGCGCCGCCCTCGCCCGGCTCCGGCGCGGCTAGGTTGGCGAGATGCGCTACGTGTTTGCGGACTGCCGTTGGGCACTCGACGATCCCGGGCAGGGGCGACGGGAGTACGAGAAGGGCCACGTTCCGGGCGCCGTCTTCGTCGACGTCGAGCGCGAGCTCAGCGCGCCGGCGGGAGCCGGCGGGCGTCACCCGCTGCCGGCCGAGGCCGACTTCGTGCGGTCCATGGGCGCGGCCGGGATCGGAGACGACGCCTTCGTCGTCGCCTACGGCTCACTCGGTGGGGCGGAGCGGTTGTGGTGGCTCCTCCGGCACTTCGGGCATGACGGCTGCGCGGTGATCGACCTCGGTGCCTGGCACGGGCCTCTCACCCCCGGCGTCGAGAGCGTCGAGCCTGCCTACCTCGAGCCCCGCCCGCGCGAGGGCGACACGATCGAGCTCGGCGAGCTCTCCTCGCGTCTCGAGGAGCTGGTCGTCGTCGATGCCCGGCTGCCCGCCCGCTACCGCGGCGAGCCGAACCCGGTCGACCGGGTCCCGGGCCGGATTCCCGGTGCGCTGAACGCCCCCTGGGCCGAGCCGCCGCCCGAGCTGCCGGACGGAGAGCTCGTCGTCTACTGCGGCTCCGGAGTCACAGCGTGCGTGCCCCTCCACCGCCTCCACCTCGCCGGGCGCGAGGGCCGGCTCTATCCGGGGTCGTGGTCGGAGTGGGAGCAACACACCGAGCTGCCGATCGAGCAGGACCGCTCCTGAACCGCGCGCTCGATCCGCTCGCAGCCGCCGGCTCGGGGCTCGCGGGCTAGGCGTCGTAGTAGAGGAAGAACTCCGCCGGATGGGGGCGCAGCCGGACGACGTCGGCCTCGTTCGTCCGCTTCCAGTCGATCCACGTCGAGATCAGCTCCTCCCCGAAGACCCCGCCCTTGGTCAGGAAGCCGTGATCGGCCGCGAGCGCGTCGAGTGACTCGTCGAGCGAGCCCGGCACCTGGGCGATCTCGGCGTGGCTCTCCTCGAAAAGATCGAAGTCGGCCGGCTTGCCCGGGTCGAGCTTCTTCTCGATCCCGTCGAGGCCGGCCATCAGCATCGCCGAGAAGGCGAGGTAGGGGTTCGCAGTGGGATCGGGGCAGCGGAACTCGATCCGTTTCGCCTTCGGCGACTGGGAGTACATCGGGATGCGGATGCAGGCCGAACGGTTGCGCTGCGAGTACACGAGGTTGACCGGCGCCTCGTAGCCGGGGACGAGCCGGCGGTAGGAGTTCGTCGTCGGAGCACAGAAGGCGAGCAGCGCGGGGGCGTGCGCCAGGATGCCGCCGACGTAGTGGCGAGCCAGCTCGGACAGGCCGGCATAGCCCTCGGGGTCGGCCATCAGGGTGGCGCCGTCCTTCCAGAGCGACTGGTGGCAGTGCATCCCGGAGCCGTTGTCGCCGAAGAGCGGCTTCGGCATGAAGGTCGCGGTCTTGCCGTGGAGGCGAGCGACGTTCTTGACGACGTACTTGTAGATCATCACCTGGTCGGCCATCCTGGTCAGCGTCCCGAAGCGCATGTCGATCTCGCACTGGCCGCCCGTCGCGACCTCGTGATGATGGAACTCGCAGGGGATTCCGAGCGCTTCGAGCGTCATCACCATCTCGCTGCGCGCGTCGTGCAGCGTGTCCGAGGGAGAGGGCGGGAAGTAGCCCTCCTTCGGGCGGATCGTGTAGCCGAGCCCCGGCGCACCGGAGTTCCAGTGACCCTCGGCCGAGTCGACCTCGTAGTGCGCGTGATTCACGGTCATGTCGTAGGAGACCGTGTCGAAGACGAAGAACTCGCTCTCCGGCCCGAAGTAGGCGGTGTCGGCGACGCCGGTCGAGAGCAGGTACTTCTCGGCGCGCCGTGCGAGGCGGCGCGGGTCCTTGACGTACGGCTCGAGCGTGACGGGGTCGATCACCTCGCAGAGCAGCGACATCGTCGGGTGCGCCGTGTACGGATCGAGGATCGCGGTCTCCGCCTGCGGGACGAGCAGCATGTCGCTCTCCGAGATTCCCTGCCAGCCGCGGATCGACGATCCGTCGAATCCGAGCCCCTCGTCGAAATGGTCTTCCTCGAGCGAGGTCAGCGGCAGTGTCATGTGCTGCCACGACCCGAGCAGGTCGGTGAACTTCAGGTCGACGAGCTGGACGCCCGACTTCCTCGCCCAGGTGAGTGCGTCCGCCGCCGTCGCCGGCTTGTCGCCACCCTTCGTGAGGTACTGCTTCTCGTCCGACATGCCGCCTCCGTCGCGTTTGTGTCCCGTGACCTTAAACGGTTCTGGACGCCGGGCGCTCGGTCAGGAGTGGTCCTACAGAAAGGTGCGGATCGACTCACGGTCGATCCGGAGCCCGATCACCTTCGAGCCGCCGTCGATCTGCTCGATCGTCTCGGCAGGAACGAGGTGGCGCTTGCGCATGATCAGGCCCGAACGAACCGAGAGCGCGTCCGGCATCTCGGGCGAGGTGCCGTACATCGGGCACTCGACCTTGCCCACGATCCGACCCCGCGCGTCGGCCACGAGGTACCCGGTGGTGTCGCGAAGATCGAGGGCCAGTGCGCTCATCTCTGGGAACCTATTCCCGCTTTGTCTTGGGATTCCCGTCTGCGGAGTAAGTACTTTGTAAAACCCGGCGCGGCTCGGTCAGACGGTGACGACGCCGTCGAGCGCCCGCTCTGCGAGAAGAACGTCCCACGAGCTCAACCGGGGTGTTCCTCGACCGGGGCTTCCGTCAGCCGACCTTGGCGGTCATCATCCACCAGGCGACGCCGAGCGCGAGGAGGTAAACGCCCGAGATCAGGCCGAGGACCGCAGGCTGCCAGCCGCCGGCGGGCCGCCGCAGCCACGAATAGGAGATTGCCGCCTGAGCCAGCAGGACGACCATCCCCGCAAACGCGATCGCGCTCGGGCCGCGGATCCAGCCGACGGTTCCCGCGAGGCCTTCGTTCGCCTTCGTCCACGACCCGAACGTCAGCATCACGACCCAGGCCGGCACACCGACCGCGATCGTCGTCACGAGCGCGGCCTTCGCGAGCGGGCCCTGCTCTGTGAGCCTTCGTGCAGCGAGACCGAGCACGGCGAGCGTCGCGATCGCCCCGAAGAGCGCGATCGCACCGAGAACGTGCAGGAAGAGCTGCAGCTCGGGCCTCATGCGCCCGGCTTCCAGATCATCAGCGCGAGGATCGCGATCCCCGCGAGCCCGGCTCCCCAGGAGAGCAGGAGCGTGAGCGGATCGCGCATCCTGGCGCGCAGCTCGTCGCTCGGCACGTCGCCGTCCTGGGCCAGCCGGAGCGCGAGACGCCGCGTCTCACCTTCACGCTCACCGCCCTGACGGCCTGCGACCGACGAGGCGACAAGAAGCACGAGCGAGACGACGATCCAGGGCGCGGTATAGGAGTACCCCGCGCAGTGGACGAGCCAGAGCCCGAGCGCGAGGGTCAGCACCGCGCCCAGCGATGATGGGCGGGAGCGCGTAGCGGATCAGCCCGAGGAACAGCGCTACCTCGCTCGGCCGCTTCGCCCGCTGGGCGAGGACGCCGAAGATCCCGGCGATCACGGTTCCGCCCAGGAACAGGAACGCGCCCGTGACGTGGAGCGCCAGGAGCCACTGGAGGGTCGTCACGGGCGCGAAGCGTACGCTCTCGGCTTGGACGCACGCGAGCGGCACCTCAAGCTCCTGACCGACACGATCGAGGCGGTCAACTCGACACTCGACCTCGAGGAGGTCCTCTCGCAGGTCGCAACGAAGGTCGCCGACGCGCTCCGTGCCGACGCGTGCTTCGTCTACCTCTACGACGAGCGGTCGGCCGAGCTCGTGCTGCGGGCGACGCACGGGACGCGCGTCGAGGAGATGACGCAGCGTCCGCGGATGCGGCCGGGCGAGGGGATCACGGGCTCCGCGGCTGAAGAGCGGGCGCCGGTGATGATCGCGACGAAGGCAAACCTCGACCCGCGCTTCAAGAACTTCCCGAACCTGCCGGAAGACGAGTACGAGTCGATCCTCGCCGTGCCGATCCTCGCTCGGGGGATCAGGCTCGAGGGTGCGCTGAACGTACGCACACGCAGGCCGCGGAGCTTCACCGAGGACGAGATCGAGCTGCTGCTCGCGATCGCGGCCCAGGTCGCCCAGTCGATCGAGCACGCGAAGCTCTACGAGGAGGCCCAGCGCCGCGTGCACGAGCTCGAGGCGCTCGCGCGGATCTCCGAGGCTGTCTCGGAGGCGCTGTACCTCGAGGAGTCGCTCGAGGCGATCGTGAAGACGACGATGGATGCGCTCGCGGCGACCGGGGCCGCGCTCGTGCTCGAGGACGGCGCGATCGCCTGGCCGGAGGGCCGCGCCGACACGCACGCGATCCGCCAGCCGCTCCGCTGGCGCGGCCGCCAGATCGGCGAGCTCGTCGCCGATCGCGCAACGCCGTTCAACCAGCACGACCGGGAGCTGCTCGCTTCGATCGCCCAGCAGGCGGCCGTGGCGCTCGAGCACGGGCGCGCCGTGATGCGCGGAGTGCTCGCCCAGGAGATCCACCATCGGGTCAAGAACAACCTCCAGACGGTCGCCTCGCTCCTTCGCCTCCAGGCACGCGATGCGGAGAACGTCGATCCCCGGAAGGCGCTCGAGGATTCCGTCAACCGCATCCTCGCGATCGCCGCAGTGCACGAGGTGCTGACCGAGCAGCGCGACGAGGATGTCGACCTCGCCGACCTTCTCGGCCGCCTCCGGGCGATGCTCGTGCAGGACGTGGGCGCGGCGGGGCACGAGGTGACCGCAGAGCTCGAGCCGATCACGCTCGCCGGCAATCGCGCGACCGCGCTCGCGCTCGTCTTCTCGGAGCTGCTCGGGAACGCATTCGAGCACGGCGGCGCCCACGTCGAGGTCTCGCTCCAGGGCCAAAACGGGGACGTCGTGCTCGTCATCGCCGACGACGGCCCGGGCATCCCGGCCGAGCCGCCGCGCGGAACGGGCCTGTCGATCGTCCGCGCGCTCGTGCGCGACGAGCTCGGAGGCACGCTGTCGCTCCGAGGGAACGCCGGAACGCGGGCCGAGGTCCGGTTCCCCGCATGACCGCCCAACCGGAGGTTGGCCCATGAACGTAGCCTCGCCGGAGCACGGGAAACCCCGCGGCGGATCTACACTCGCCCCGCCGATGCGCATCCTCGTTGCCGAAGACGAAACGATCATCCGCCTGGACCTGCGAGGGCTCCTCGAGTCCGCCGGCTACGAGGTGGTGGCCGAAGCCCAGAACGGCGAGGAGGCGATCCGGCTCGCCCGCGAGCACGAGCCCGACCTGGCGGTGCTCGACGTGAAGATGCCGCGCCTCGACGGGATCGACGCGGCGCGGCAGATCCTCGAGGAGCGCCCCATCCCGATCGTGATGCTCACGGCCTTCGGCCAGCGCGAGCTCGTCGAGCGCGCCGCCGAGGCCGGCGTCTACGGGTACCTCGTGAAGCCGTTCCGCGAGCAGGACCTGATCCCGGCGATCGAGACCGCGAAGGCCCGCCACGAAGAGCTCGTCGCGGTGCGGGCCGAGGCCGACTCCCTCTCGGAGGCACTGGCGGACCGCAAGGCGATCGAGCGGGCGAAGGGATTGCTGATGGAAAAGGAGAAGCTCTCCGAGGCCGAGGCCTTCGGGCGCCTGCGGAAGGCCAGCCAGCACTCCGGCAGGCCTCTCCGCGTGATCGCCGATGCGGTGATCGATACCTTTGAGCCCTCATGACCACCGTCACACCTCCGAAGGAGCGCGTCCGACGCACCGGGGGTTCCGGCACCGGTGACGCCTGGCGGGTGATCGTCCTGAACGACAGCCACAACACCTTCGAAGGCGTCGCCTTCGCCCTCGCGAACACGATTCCGGGCGTCGACTACGACGGGGGGATGCGACTCGCGACGAAGATCCACAACTCGGGCCAGGCGATCGTCTGGTCGGGCCACCGCGAGGCCGCCGAGCTCTACCACGGCCAGCTCGAAGGCTTCGGGCTGACGATGGCACCGCTCGAGCGCTAGGCCTGAGCCTGCTCGAACAGGGACTCCCACCGCGCGAGCAGCGCGGCGAGGTCGTCGCGGGCGCTGCGGTGGGCTGCGACGAGGTCGACGTTCGTCCAGTCGTCCGCGAGCTGTCGCTCGAGCTCGGAGACACGCTCCTCGGTGCGCTCGATCTCACGCTCGACGAGCTCGATCGGCGTCGGCCCTCTCGGCGCGGCGGGCTTCTGCCGCCGCGGCTTCGCCGGCTTCGCCGCCGCAGCCTCGGGCTGGGGCTCGGAATCGCTCCGGCGGATGTACTCCGCCCAACCGCCGGCGTAGGAGACGAGGTGGCGATCCTCGATCGCGAGCAGCCGGCCCGAGATCGCGTCGAGCAGCGCCCGGTCGTGGGTCACGAGCAGGACGGTGCCCGGGAACGCGGCGAGCGCATCTTCGAGGGCCTCGCGGCTCTCCAGGTCGAGGTGGTTCGTCGGCTCGTCGAGCACGAGCAGGTTCGCGCCGCTCGCGACCACGAGGGCGAGCGCGAGCCGGCGCCGCTCGCCGCCGGAGAGCGCGGACACCGGCTTCTCGTGCGCCTCCCAGCCCGAGAACAGGAACCGGCCGAGGAGCTTCTGCGCCTCGGGGCGCCGCAGGCCGGTCGCGGCCACCGTCGCGTCGAGCACCGAGCCGCGTTCGTCGAGCTCGGCCTCGTGCTGGGAGAAGTACACGGCCTCGACGCCGTGACCGAGCTTCACCCTGCCCGAGGCAGGCTCGCGGCGCCCGAGCACCGTCTCGAGCAGCGTGGTCTTCCCCGACCCGTTCGGCCCCACAAGCGACACGTGCTCGCCGCGCTCGAGCGCGAACGAGCCGTCGTGCACGAGCTCCTTGTCCCCGGCCCTGACCTCGAGGCCCTCGGCCTCGACGACCACCCGCCCTGACCGCTTCGGCTGCAGGAACTCGAACCCGAGCGTCCGCCGCGGGCCTGCAGCGGCCTCGGGCATCCCGGCCTTCAGACGGTCGATCTGCTTCTGCTTCGACTTCGCCTGCTTCGCCTTCGTGTTCTTCGCCCCGAACCGCTCCACGAAGCGCTCGAGCTGGGCGATCTTCTCCGAGTCGCGCTCGGCTGCGCGCGCTGCATGCTGGGCGCGCGCCGCCTGTTCACGCCGCCACACGTGCCATTTCCCCGGGAAGTACACCGAGCGGCCGCGATCGAGCTCCAGCACCGCGGTCGTCACCGCCTCGAGAAACCAGCGATCGTGCGCGACGAGGATCACACCGGCATCGACGGTGGCGAGGAAGCCCTCGAGCCACTCGAGCGTTTCGATGTCGAGGTGGTTCGTAGGCTCGTCGAGCAGCAGCAGATCGGGTTGGGCGGCGAGCGCGCGCCCGAGCGAAGCGCGGGTGAGCTCGCCGCCCGAGAATGTCGAGAGCGGCCGATCGAGATCCGCCTCGCTGAAGCCGAGCCCGCGCACGACCGACGCCGCCCGGTCGCGCCAGTCGTAGCCGCCGGCGTGTTCGAGGCGGGCCTGGACCCTCGCGTAGGCCGCCATCGTCCTCGGGTCGTGGTCACCCTCGGCCATGCGCCGCTCGAGCGCGCGCAGCTCCTCCTCGAAGCCGATCAGATCCGCCGTCCCGGCGAGCACGTACTCGCGCAGCGGCCGGTCGCTCGAGGCAGGTGGGCGCTGATCGTGAAGCGCGACCCTCGCGCCGCGCTCCCACGCGAGCTCGCCGCCCTCGATCGAGACCTCGCCGACGAGCGCGCGAAGCAGGGTCGTCTTGCCCGCTCCGTTCGGGCCCGCGAGCGCGAGGCGGTCGCGACGCTCGACCTTGAACGAGACGCCGTCGAAGAGCGGGGCTCCCGCGAGCTCCTTGCGGAGATTGGATGCGATGAGAATGGCCACGGCCTGTATTCAAGAGGAGCGGCGGCTGGCATGATCCAGTCAGCCCATCCCGTACCGAACGGACGAAGTCGGGAACTCGCCCCCAAGAAGGAGATCGGCGCATGAAGGTAGCTGTTGCGTTCGACCATCGCGGAGTCGCTTTGCGCGATGCGATCATGGAAGCGCTCGAGGGCCACGAGGTCGTCGATCTCGGCACCCACAGTGCGGAGGTCAGGGTCGACTACCCGGACAAGGCGCTGCAGGTCGGGAACGCACTGCACGAGGGGCGGGCCGAACGCGGCGTGATCGTCTGCGGATCGGGAGCTGGCGCAGCGATCGCCGCCTGCAAGATCGCGGGCATCCGCGCGGCGATCTGCCACGACCTGTACAGCGCGCACCAGGCGGTCGAGCACGACGACATGAACGTCCTCTGCCTCGGCTCCGAGATCATCGGAGCATCCGTTGCCCGCGAGCTCGTCGGTGTCTTCCTCTCGGCGCGATTCGACGGCGGCGAGCGCTACGTGGAGCGACTCCAGAAGGTGGCCTCGATGGAAAGGAGCATGAAGGGTGACTGAATCGCGGCTCGACAAGGTTGCAGCGCGGGGGCAGTCGGTCTGGATCGACCTGCTTTCGCGCGAGTTCGTCGCCTCGGGCGAGCTTCAGCGGATGGTGGACGAGGATGCGGTGACGGGGCTCACCTCGAACCCGTCGATCTTCCAGAAGGCGATCTCGGGCGGGGGCGACTACGACTCCCAGATCCGGGAGTGCCTGGAGGAGACCGACGACCCGCGGGCGATCTTCACGTCCCTCGCCGTCACCGACGTCCAGGCAGCGTGCGACCTCTTCCGGCCCGTCTGGGAGCGGACGGACGGCGCCGACGGCTACGTCTCGCTCGAGGTCGATCCGACGCTTGCTTTCGACGCAAAAGGCACGTTCGAGCAGGCGGTCGAGTTGCACGGGCGCGTCGACCGGCCGAACGTCTACATCAAGATCCCGGCGACGGTCCAGGGCCTCTCGGCGATCGAGGACTGCATCGCGGAGGGGATCCCGATCAACATCACGCTGATCTTCTCGCTCGAGCGCTACCGCAACGTCTCCTCGGCCTATCTCCGAGGCCTCGCGCGCCTGCAGACCGCCGGGGGCGACCTCTCGAAGGTGCACTCGGTCGCCTCGTTCTTCGTCTCCCGCCTCGACACCGAGGCCGACGCCCGGCTCGAGGAGCTCGGCAACTCCGAGCTCCAGGGGAAGCTCGGGATCGCGAACGCGAAGCTCGCCTACAGGGAGTTCGAGGAGACGTTCGACGGCCCGGTCTGGGATCGGCTCGCCGCTGCCGGCGCAACGAAGCAGCGGCCGCTCTGGGCCTCGACCTCGACCAAGAACCCGGCCTACCGCGACACGATGTACGTGGAGGAGCTGATCGGCCCGGACACCGTCAACACGATGCCGCTCGAGACCGTCGAGGCCTTCCAGGACCACGGCGAGGTGCGCGGCGACACCGTCCGCGAGGGCGTCGAGGAGGCGCAGACGTTCCTCGACGAGCTCGCGGCTGCCGGTGTCGACTACGACGACCTCGTGGCAGTGCTCGAGACCGAGGGCGTGAAGAAGTTCGCGGACGCGTTCGACGAGCTGATCGCCGGCATCGAGGCGCGGCGCGGAGAGCTGGCGGCGACTTGACGACCGAGCGGCGCGAGCTCGTTTCGCGGATCTGGTCGCGCGATCCCACGGTCTGGACCGGGAAGGACGAGGCGCGCTGGCTCGGCTGGCTCGACGAGCCGAGCCGGATGCGAGACGACGTCGGCTCCCTGCTGCGCCTTGCCGAAGACGTGCTCGAGGGAATGAACGCAGTTGTCCTCCTCGGGATGGGCGGCTCGTCGCTCGCGCCCGAGGTGCTGCACACGCTCTTCGGCGCACGGGCCTTCCACGTGCTCGACACGACCCATCCGGGCGCGATCAGGGCGCTCGAGGCGAAGCTCGATCTCGACAGCACGCTCTTCATCTCCGCATCGAAGTCGGGCTCGACGCTCGAGACCCGTTCGCACACCGACTACTTCTGGAAGCTCGTGCCGCGCGGTGAGCAGTGGGCCGCGATCACCGATCCCGGCTCGTCGCTCGCGTCGCTGGCGCGCGAGCGGAGCTTTACGGCGGTCCTGGCCGGAGAGCCGACGATCGGGGGCCGCTACTCGGCGCTCTCTCCCTTCGGCCTGTTCCCGGCGGCGATGATGGGAGTGGATCTCGAAGGGCTCCTCGACCGGGCCGTCGAGATGGCCGACGCCTGCCGCCTCGACGAGGGGAATCCCGGGCTCGAGCTCGGCCTCGCGCTCGGCGAGGGGTGGCGCGAGGGACGCGACAAGGTCTGCCTGCCGGATGCAGGCGCCTTCGGGCTCTGGGTCGAGCAGCTGATCGCGGAGTCGACCGGCAAGGAGGGCAAGGGCCTCGTGCCGGCGCCCGGCGAGTCCGGCGACGGCCCCGACCGCCAGGCACACGAGGTGCGGCTTCCGGACGCGCTCGAGCTCGGACAGGAGTTCTTCCGCTGGGAGTTCGCAACCGCCGTCGCGGGCGCGATCATGGGCATCAACCCGTTCGACCAGCCAGACGTGCAGGCCGCGAAGGACAAGACAAACGAGGTACTCGCGGCAGGGGAGCCGTCGCTCTCGCCGGAGAGCTCGATCGACGAGCTGCTCGACGGTGCAGCCCCGCCCGACTACGTCTGCATCCAGGCGTTCATCGATCCGACGCCGGAGAACGGCGAGCGGGTCGACGCGCTCGCCCGCTCCCTGGGCGAGCGGACGGGCTGTGTCGCCACGCACGGCTTCGGCCCCCGGTACCTGCATTCCACCGGCCAGCTCCACAAGGGCGGCCCTGAACACCGGCCTCTTCATCCAGATCGTCGAAGACTACGGGGCGGAGTTGCCGATTCCCGGAAAGCCGTTCGGCTTCGCAAAGCTGATCCGCGCCCAGGCCGCCGGCGATTTCGAGTCGCTGCGCGAGCGCGGGCGCCGCGTTGCCCGCGTCCAACTCGAGGAGGTTCTGTAATGCAGCTCGGAATGATCGGGCTCGGCCGCATGGGCGGGAACATGACGAAGCGCCTCACCGAGGGCGGGCACGAGGTGAAGACCTACGACCCCGGTGTCGACTCGACCGCGGCGACGCTCGAGGAGCTGCGCGACCAACTCGATGCGCCCCGTGCGTTCTGGATGATGGTTCCCGCGGGGAAGATCACCGAGGACACCTTCCAGACGCTGCTGCAGCTTGCGAGCCCGGGCGACACGATCGTCGACGGCGGCAACTCGAACTTCCGCGACTCCCAGCGGCGCTCGGCCGAGGCGGAGGTGACCGGCGTCGACTTCGTCGATGTCGGCGTGTCCGGCGGAGTCTGGGGGCTCGAGGAGGGCTACTGCCTGATGTCCGGTGGCGACAAGGACGCGGTCGCCCGGCTCGAGCCGATCTTCACCACGCTCGCGCCGGTGGGCGGCTACGCCTACATGGGCCCTTCGGGCGCGGGCCACTTCGTGAAGATGGTCCACAACGGGATCGAATACGGGCTGATGCAGGCCTACGCCGAGGGCTTCGAGGTGCTCGAGAAGTCCGAGTTCGACCTCGACCTGCCGCGAGATCGCCGGGCATCTGGCGCTACGGCTCGGTCGTGCGCTCGTGGCTCCTCGAGCTGCTCGTCGACGCGTTCGAGCTCGAGGGCGGGAAGCTCGAGAAGATCAAGGGGTACGTCGAGGACTCCGGCGAGGGCCGCTGGACGATCGCCGAGGCGATCGCCGAGGATGTGCCGGTGCCGGTGATCTCCGCCGCCCTCTTCGCCCGCTTCGCCTCTCGGCAGGACGAGTCGTTCGCCGCCAAGGTGAGTGCGGCGCTTCGCAACCAGTTCGGCGGCCACGCGGTGAAGGCCGGCCGAATGAGCGCCGCGATCGAAGAGCTCAATCCGCTGCTGGAGGGGCTGCCGCTGCGGCGGCGGCCCGCGCCGTGCACGCTCGTGATCTTCGGCGCCTCGGGCGATCTGACCGAGCGCAAGCTGATGCCGGCGCTCTACTCGCTCGCGTTCCGCCGGCTCCTTCCCGAGCAGTTCGCGGTCATCGGCGTGTCGCGCTCCGACTGGACGGACGACGGGTTCCGCGAAGCGATGAGGAGCGCCGTCGAGCACTACGCCCGTGACCCGTTCAGGCAGGAGATCTGGGACGAGCTCGCCGAGGGGATGCGCTACCTGATGCTCGACCCGACCGCCGACGAGGCCGCCGCGACGAGGCTCACGAGCGCGCTCGCCGAGTTCGAGGCTGCGCGAGGGACGACGGGCAACCGGCTGTACTACTTCGCCGTGCCGCCCGCAGCCTTCGAGCCGCTCGTCTCGATGGTTGCGGCGGTTCCCTCCGAGCAGGGGTGGAACCGGCTCATCGTCGAGAAGCCGTTCGGGCACGACCTCGCCTCGGCCAAGGAGCTCACAGCGCTGATCGAGCGGCACTTCACCGAGAACCAGATCTTCCGGATCGACCACTACCTCGGCAAGGAGACCGTGCAGAACCTGCTGGCGCTGCGCTTCGCGAACGGGATCTTCGAGCCGATCTGGAACCGCCAGTTCATCGACCACGTGCAGATCACGGTCGCAGAGTCGATGGGGATCGAGGGTCGCGCCGCGTTCTACGAAGAGGCGGGCGCGATCCGCGACATCTTCCAGAACCACCTGCTGCAGCTGCTCGCGATCACCGCGATGGAGCCGCCGAGCGACTTCACCGCGGAGTCGGTGCGCAACGAGAAGGTCAAGGTGCTGCGCTCGCTGCACACACCCGGTCCGAAGTCGGTCGTGCGCGGGCAGTACGGGCGCGGCTTCGTCGAGGGCTTCGAGGTGGTCGGCTACCGCGAGGAGAGAGGGGTGGCGCCGGACTCGACGACCGAGACGTTCGTCGCCGCGAAGCTCTTCGTCGACAACTGGCGCTGGGCGGACACGCCGTTCTACGTCCGGATGGGAAAGCGGCTGCCGCGGCGCGAGACGACGATCGCGATCCAGTTCAAGCGGGCTCCGCATCCGCCGTTCGAGGAGACCGCGGTCGAGGCGCTGCGCCCGAACGTGCTCCTGATCCACGTGCAGCCCGACGAGGGCCTCTCGCTCGCGATCGGCGCGAAGATGCCGGGTCAGGGGATGTCGATCCGCACGGTTCACATGGACTTCCTCTACGGAAGCGCCTTCCGGGACGGGCTGCCGGAGGCGTACGAGCGGCTGATCCTCGATGCGATGCTCGGCGACGCCACGCTGTTCACACGGTCGGACGAGATCGATGAGCAATGGGCGATCGTCGATGCGATCGTGGCCGGCTGGTCGCGCGACCGGGCGGCGTTCCCGAACTACTCCGCCGGAACCTGGGGGCCTCCGTCGTCCGACGAGCTGCTTCACCGCGACGGCCGATCCTGGCGGCGGCACTAGTGCGGACGCTGCACACGTCTCTTCGGGAGCATCCGGGGCCGGGCAGCCGCACTCGGAGCTCGGTCGCTTCGCGCCCGGCAGAGTTCTCGGCACCTTGCTCCGAGAGGGCAGCGTAGATGTCTGCGCCCGTCGTCGAGGCCTGGTCGGGAGTCGACGTCACGATCGCGCAGGTCGAGTCGGAGCTCGCCCGCCTTCGGGGCGAGTCGGCGGGGGAGATCGACCAGCCAACCCAGCGGACGAGCGTAATGACACACGTCGCCTGGGTTCCCTCGCAGTGGCTGGACGCGGCGGAGCGGACTCTGGAAGGGATGGGCGAGCGGCATCCGTCGCGCACGGTGATCCTCGTGCCGTGTCCCGGCCTCGAGGGTGGGATCGACGCGGAGCTGTCGGTGCGGGCGTTCCCGGTCGGCGAGCGCGCGGTCGTCGGCGAGGTGATCGAGCTCTCGCTCCGCGGCGACCGGTCGCTGGCGCCGGCGTCGATCGTGCTCCCGCTCGCGATCCCCGACCTGCCGGTGTTCCTGCGCTGGCGCGGCGAGCCGCCGTTCGGGGAGACGCAGTGGGAGCAGCTCGTGACGGTCGCAGACCGCGTCATCGTCGATTCATCCGAGTGGAGCGAGCTGCGGTACTACGCGCTGGCCGAGGACTTCGAGCGCACCGCGATCTCCGACATCGCCTGGGCGCGAACGGATGCCTGGCGGATCGAGCTTGCATCGCGCTGGCCGGCGATCGCCGGCCAGGAGATCGCGATTCGCGGCCCGCGCGCCGAGGCCGAGCTCCTGCGGGGCTGGCTGTCGTCGCGCCTTCACCGAACGGTCCCCGCGCCCGAGCCGGCCGGGGAGCTCGGGGTGCGGCTGGACGGTGAGGAAGTGCCCCCGCCCCTCGAGGAGCCCCGCACCGCGAGCGACCTCCTGAGCGCCGAGCTCGACCGGCTCTCGCGCGATCGGATCTACGAGGCCGCTGTCGCCTCGACGAGCTGAGCCTCGACGAACGCGATCAGGCGCTGCTCGGCCCGCTCGGGCCGGCCGAAGTAGCCGAGCAACTGGCTCCGGGCGATGAAGGGCCAGCATCGCACGTTGCCGATCACGCCGGGATAGCTGCTCCAGGCGTCGAGCCCGGGGCTCGCGGACGATTCCGGCCTCCGCCCGGTTTCGAGCGATGTACCGCACCGTGAGCAGGAGGTGCGCTTCGGTCTTCACACGTTTTCGGCGATACCGCTCGCGAAACAGGTGCCCGCGCCGGCCGTGGCGGCGGTTGAATGCCTGCGCATAGGTTCCGTTCAGGTACTGCATTCCGGCCGCCAGATTCGCGTTCGGGGTCGTGACGAGCATGTGGTAGTGCGTATCGAGCACGGACACTGCGAGGCAGCGCCAGCCGAAGCGCTTGACGGTTCGATGCATCGCGTGCACAAGCTGCCGCCGATCGCGATCGTCGCGGACGATCGTCGCCTCCGCGACCGAATGGATCGTCACGTGGAAGATCGCGCCTGGTTCCTCAACGTGAAGCGGACGAGCCACTGGAGCCAGTGTGCGCGCACCGCAAGCGAACCGCCAGGGCCCGGAGCAAACTGGTGCACTCTCGTTACAACTGTAAAGAGGTCTGACCCCTTTACGAACCACGGCAGCGCCGGCAACAGGAGCGCGGCGTGGTTGCGCCTGGCCAAGAAACGTCTTGGCAGCGCGCTTCACGGCTTCTCCGCGAGCCGGGCCTCACCGTGCTTCGAACGTAAAGGGGTCTGACCCCGCATTTGGCGCCGGAGGCAACGGGTCGGCGAGGAGGGAGACCGCCGTCTCGTGGAGGGCCGCGTTGGCCGAGAGATAGGAGCGGCCCGGCGACGGGTCGGTGCCCTCGAAGGTTGTGCAGCGGCCGCCTGCCTCTTCGACGATGAGCTTGATCGCGGCGTAGTCCCAGAGCTGGAGCCCGGATTCGGCGGCGATCTCGATCGCGCCCTCCGCGAGGAGGCAGTGCTGCCAGAAGTCGCTGAAGCCGCGAGTGGCCCAGGCGCGTTCGACGAGTGCCGCCCAGCCCGGGGGCATCTCTCGCGGCGACGTGGTCGAGACGATCGCATCCTCCAGGCACTCGACCGCGGAGACGCGGATTCGGCTACCGTCCCGAGCGGAGCCCGTCCACGCGCCCGAGCTTCGCGCCGCCCACCAGCGCCGGCCGAGCGCAGGCGCAGAGGCCAAAGCGACCTCCACCACCCCGGCCCGCTCGAGCGCGATCAGCGTGGCCCAGACCGGAAGCCCGCGCACGTAGTTCTTCGTCCCGTCGATCGGGTCGACGATCCAGCGCACGTCCCCGCCGCCGTCCCCGAACTCCTCACCGAACACCCCTTCCCCTGGGCGCTCGCGCCCGACCAGAGCCCGGATCGCCTCCTCGGCATCCCGATCCGCCTCCGACACCGGCGTCAGGTCCGGCTTCGTCTCGACGCGGAGGTCGAGCGCGCCGAAGCGCGCCAGCGTGATCGCGTCAGCTGCGTCGGCGAGGTCGTGGGCGAACGAGAGGTCCGGGTTCACCGCCGCCACGGTAGTCGCAATCGCGAAGGGCGATGCCTCATAGGATGTCCCGATGAGTGACTCGCTCGCCGCCGGGCTCCAGCGACTCGGCACCGAGACGGCCTTCGAGGTACTCGCCCGTGCGCCGCGAGCTCGAAGCGCAGGGGCAGCGCATCATCCATCTGGAGATCGGCGAGCCCGACTTCACGACGCCCCGCTTCATCATCGAGGCGGGCGCCCGCGCGCTCCTCGACGGGAACACCCATTACTGCCCCGCACCCGGGATCCCGGCGCTGCGCGAGGCGTGCGCGGCCCACCTCTCGCAGCACCGCGGGCTCGAGATCGAGCCGGGCCGGGTCCTGATCGCGCCCGGGGCCAAGCCGTTTCTCTTCTTCGGTGTCCTCGCTACCTGCGACCCCGGCGACGAGGTCATCTACCCGAACCCGGGCTTCCCGATCTACGAGTCCGTGATCCGCTGGGCCGGCGCGACACCGGTGGCACTTCCGCTCACCGAGGAGTCGGGCTTCGCCTTCAGCGCCCAGGATCTCGCCGACCGCCTGACTCCCCGGACGAAGCTCGTGATCCTCAACTCGCCGGCGAACCCGACCGGTGGGATCGTCGAGCGCGAGCTGAACGCCGAGATCGCCGAGGTGCTCGAGCCTCACGACTGCTGGATCCTCTCGGACGAGGTCTACAGCGAGATGCTCTACGACGCCGAGCACGACACGATCGCCGGCCACCGGGGGCTCCTCGACCGGACGATCCTGCTCGACGGGTTCTCGAAGACCTTCGCGATGACCGGCTGGCGGCTCGGCTACGCGGCGATGCCGAAGGAGCTCGTCGAGCCGGTCACGCGGCTGATCATCAACTCCGTCTCCTGCACCGCGCCCGCCGTCCAGCTCGCAGGAGTGGCCGCGATCACCGGCCCGCGCGACGAGGTTGACGGGATGCTCGCCGAGTTCCGCCGCCGCCGCGAGGCTGTCGTGGCCGGGCTCAACGCCCTGCCCGACGTCTCCTGCGTCACGCCGCGCGGTGCCTTCTACGCCTTTCCGAACATCTCGGGGACCGGCTTCGCCGCGAAGGAGCTCGCTGACCGCCTGCTCGCCGAGGCAGGGGTTGCGGTACTTGCAGGTACGGCCTTCGGCGCCCACGGTGAGGGCTACCTGCGGCTCTCCTACGCGAACTCGCTCGAGAACATCGAGGAGGCACTCGGGGCGATCGGCTCGCTGCTGGCGGAGGCCACCGTCCGATGAGCGAGGGCTCGACCCGTCGGGTCGTGGTCACACGCCTGATCCCGGAGCCGGCGCTCGAGCTGCTCCGGGCCGAGACCGAGCTTTGGATCTCGCCTCTGGACGCGCCGCTCCCGACGGGCGAGCTGCACGCTGCAATCGGCGGCGCGGACGCGATCCTCACGCTGCTCCACGACCGCGTGGACGACGCCTTCCTCGACGCTGCCGGCGAGCAGCTGAGGATTGTCGCCAACGTCGCGGTGGGCTACGACAACATCGACGTTCAGGCCTGCAGCTCGCGCTCGGTGATCGTGACGAACACGCCCGGGGTGCTCACCGACGCGACCGCCGACATCGCGATGGCCCTCATCCTGATGGCAACCCGTCGGCTCGGCGAGGCCGAGCGGCTCGTCCGGACCGGCGGCACGTGGTCATGGAGCATGTTCTTCCACCTCGGAACCGGGATCCAGGGGAAGACGCTCGGCATCGTCGGGCTCGGCCAGATCGGCCGTGCGACCGCGAAACGGGCCCGCGCCTTCGGAATGAAAATCGCCTACTCGAGCCCTCGCCGAGCGGACCCGGAGACGGAAGCCGACCTGGCAGCGACTTACCTGCCGCTCGACGAGCTACTCGCGACCGCCGACGTGATCTCGCTTCATTGCCCGCTCTGCGATGAGACTCGACACCTGATCGGAGCCGCCGAGCTCGAGCTGATGAAGCCGTCCGCGTTTCTCGTCAACACGACCCGCGGCCCGGTGGTCGACGAGAGCGCACTCGTGCGCGCGCTCGAAAGTGGGGAGATCGCCGGCGCCGGGCTCGACGTCTTCGAGGAGGAGCCCGCCGTCCACCCGGGCCTGCTCGAGCTCGAGAACGCGGTGCTGCTCCCACACCTCGGCTCGGCAACCGTGGAGACGCGAACTGCGATGGCCACCCTCGCGGCGGGAAACGTGCTCGCGGTGCTCAACGGCCTGCCGCCGCTCACCCCGGTCGTCTCCCGGATTCGCTCAGGGACCGGCAGCGAAGGCCGGTGACGACCCCGCCGGGCGAGCCGTGTGGACAAACCGGTACAGACACGTCACACCTTTCCGGGTAGCCTCGACGGCATCAGGGGCGGGAGGTGGGTCCCCGAATCAGTCGCCACGCCGACACCCGGCCGGCCTTTCGGCCGTGGCTATTTCGGCCGGGCCGAAGCTTCGTCGCGGTGGAGTGCCGTCTCGAGCGCCAGCCCGGCGCCGAGCACCCGCGCGTCGTCGCCGGGCCTCCCGACGATCTGGATCGAAGCCTGGAGGCCGTCCTCGGCCGCACCGCACGGCAGCGCGAGCGCGGGCCAGCCGAGGGCGTTGAACGGGAACGTGAACCGAACGAAGGAGGCGCGAACCGCGATCTCGACCACGTCGTCGGACGGCGCGACGAAGCTGAGCGTCGGGGCGAGCAGCAGGTCGAGCTGCCCGAGCCCGTCGAGCATCTGCTCGCGGTAGGACTCGCGAACGGCCGCCGCGGCGGTCGCCTCGCCCTCGGTGACCGCGAGGCAGCGCTCGATCTTCGGTGCGATGTTCTCGCCGTAGAGCTCGGCATGCTCGGGATACAGCTCGCTGTGCACGTCTCCGACCTCGCGCATGAAGAGCGGCTGGATCTCGCCCGCCTCGGGCAGCTCGACGGCGGTGCGCGGGCCGAAATGGGACGCCGCCTCCTCGAGCCGCAGCGCGACGAGCGGGTCGGCGGCGTCGAACCAGGTCGTCGCGACGCGAAGATCGGCGAGCTCGACCGTCTCCACGGCGAAGCCCGGCACGAGCGCCTCCATCATCGCGACGCAGCCGCCGACGTCCCGGGCCATCGGCCCGGCGTGGTCGAAGCTCGGCGCGAGCGGAAAGACCCCGTCGGCCGAGACCAGCCCGTAGCTCGGCTTGAAGCCGACGATCCCGCAGCACGCCGCCGGGATCCGGATCGAGCCGCCCGTGTCGGTCCCGAGCGCTGCGTCGGCGAGCCCCGCGACGAGCGCCGCCGCCGAGCCGCCGCTCGAACCGCCGGCCGTTCGTCCCGGCGCGGCCGGGTTCGGGACCGTGCCGTAGTGCAGGTTCTGCGAGGTGGTGCCGTAGGCGAACTCGTGCAGGTTCGCCTTTCCCACGTTCACGTAGCCGGCCTCCTCGAGCCGCCGCACCGCCTCGGCCGATACGGACGGCACGTGATCGGCGAACACGGCCGACCCGTAGGTCGTGCGCACCCCGGCTGTGTCGAAGAGATCCTTCACCGCGAGCCGGATCCCGTCTCCGGGCGGCTCGAGCTCCGTGATGAAGATCCCCTCCGGAGCTACTCCCTGGGGCCGACTCATCGAGCGCTTCCGCTCTGTCGGAGACGTCGCTCGAGTTTGACTTTGTCTCTTCGGCCGGGGGCCGACCCCGTCGGCCGAGCAGGGTGGAGCACGCTCGAGGCGAGAAACCAGATTCGCGCAGTTTCCCCCACGACCCGGTTCCAGCTCATCGCCGACGCCGACAGGGGGAATCGCCTAGTTCACGCTGTTGTAGAACAGGGCGACCAGAAACGTGCCGACGAACAGGAGCAGCACGAGGACGGTCAGCCCGGCCGCGAGGCGTGCGTTCTTGCGCGAGAGCTCGGGGCTCGGCCCCACGGCGTCGTGCATCAGGTCGGGGGGATGCGACAGCGAGGTGGCCGCGGGCGGCGGCGGGTCGGCCATCAGACGACCGCGTCCAGGGCCATCGCGACGAAGAGCAGCGCGAGGTAGATCATCGAGAAGTGGAACAGCTTCACCGCGTGCGGGCGCGTCGTCTGGCGCCACAGCGACACGGCGAGCGCCGTCAACGCCAGCCCGAGCACGAGCGCGGAAACACCGTAGAAGAGGCCGAAGATCCCGAATCCGACCGGAACGAGGGTCGCGACCACGAGCGCGATCGTGTAGAGGGTGATCTGCCTCGCGGTCTCCCGCTCGCCCTTGACGACCGGGAGCATCGGCACGCTCGCGTTCGCGTAGTGCTCGCGGATCATCAGCGCGAGCGCCCAGAAATGCGGCGGGGTCCAGAGGAAGATGATCCCGAACATCACGATCGCTGCCCACCCGAGGTGGCCGGTTGCCGCCGCGTACCCGACGAGCGGAGGCACGGCGCCGGCGGCGCCGCCGATCACGATGTTCTGCGGAGTCGAGCGCTTCAGCAGGCGGGTGTAGACGAGGACATAGAACAGGTTTCCGAGCAGCGCGAGCAGGGCGGTCGGCAGATTGACGAGCGAGTCGAGCAGAACGAAGGAGGCCGCCGAGAGTGCGATCCCGAACTCGAGCGCCCGCTCCGGCGCGATGCGGCCCGAGGCGACGGGGCGGCCGGCCGTGCGCTTTCCCATCAGCTTGTCGATGTCGCGGTCGAGGTAGTGGTTCAGCGTTGCGGCGCCGCCGCAGGCGAGCGCGAGCCCGACCATGGTCGCGGTGAACATGCCCCAGGCGGGAACGCCCTCCGCTCCGACGAAGATCGCCGCTCCGCCGGTCAGGAGGAGCAGCGACATCACACGCGGCTTCGTCAGCGTGACGAGGTCGCGCATGCTGCCGGCCGGCCCGGGCTCGCCCCGGAATGCCTGTGCCGCGAGCACCGTCGTCGCTGCAAAGGCGAGCGACGCCATCGCGATATGCAGGTCGCGGCCGGTGAAGAGCGCCGCCGCGCCGAAGAACGCGAGCGCGGCGATCGAGGCCGGAAGGAGCCGGCGCAGCGTCATCGCCGCGAGGACCAGGAGCCCCACGAGGGGCGGTAGCGCGACCGCGGCGAGAAGCCGGTGGGCCGTATGCCAGTCCGCCGCCCCCGAGACGACCGCAAGCGCCGTCGCCCCCACCGCGGCCGCCGCGAGCAGACGTGCCCAGGGCCCGGCGGTCACAGCCGTCCCTCCTGTGTCAGCCGGCGACGGAGGTCGCGTAGCGGCCTCGGGGAGATGATGTATGGGACGCGGTCGAAGTTCCATGGCGGCGGCGGGGAGGTCGTGTACCACTCGAGCGTGTCGGCAAGCCACGGATCGTTGACCGCCCTGCGCCCCGTCCTTGCCGTCTTGATGATGTTGTAGGCGAAGACGAGCATCCCGAGCGCCATCGTGAATGCGCCGATCGACGAGATCAGGTTGTAGACCTCCCAGAGTCCGTGCTCAGGATACGTGTAGATGCGCCTCGGCATCCCGAGCAACCCGAGCAGGTGCTGTGGCATGAACGTCAGGTTGAAGCCGATGAAGACGAGCCAGAAGTGGAGCTTTCCGAGCCGCTCGTCGAGCATCCGCCCGAAGAACTTCGGCCACCAGTAGTAGAGCCCGCCGAAGACCGCGAACATCGAGCCGCCGAAGAGCACGTAGTGGATGTGGGCGACGACGTAGTAGGTCTGCGTCAGCTGCCAGTCCACCGGGAACGCCGCCAGGAAGATCCCCGACAGACCGCCGATCGTGAAGAGGCCGATGAACCCGAGCGCCCACAGCATCGGGGTGTCGAAGGAGATGTTCCCGCGCCAGAGCGTCGCGAGCCAGTTGAAGATCTTCACCCCGGTCGGGATCGCGATCACCATCGAGCTGACCATGAAGAACGAGTCGACCGACGTCGGCAGCCCGACCGCGAACATGTGGTGGCCCCAGACGAGGAACGCGAGGAACGCGATCGCGACCGTCGAGTAGACGACCGCCTTGTAGCCGAAGATCGGCTTGCGCGCGAAGACGGGGATGATCTCCGAGATGATCCCCATCGCCGGCAGCACCATGATGTAGACCTCGGGATGCCCGAAGAACCAGAAGACGTGCTGATAGAGGATCGGGCTCCCGCCGTGCAGCGGATCGAAGAAGTGCGTGCCGCCGTGGCGGTCGAGCAGCATCATCGTCAGCCCCGCCGAGAGCGTCGGCAGCGCGAGCACGAGCAGCCAGGCGTAGGTGAGGATCGTCCACACGAAGAGCGGCATCCGCGTTCCAGGTCATCCCGCGGGTGCGCATGTTCGTGATCGTGACGATGAAGTTGATCGCCCCCGCGAGCGACGACAGCGTCAGCACGTGGAGCGCGAGGATCCAGAGGTCCTGCCCGCGGCCGGGCGAGTGGAGCGTCGAGAGCGTCGCGTACGACGTCCAGCCGGCCTCGGCGGCCCCGCCCTTGGCCTCGAAGCTCGCGTAGAGGATCAGGCCGCCGAGGAGGTAGAACCAGTAGGAGAGCGCGTTCAGGCGCGGGAACGCCATGTCCTGCGCGCCGATCATCAGCGGCACGAGGTAGTTCCCGAAACCGCCGAGGATCGGGACGATGACGAGGAAGATCATCGTCGTCCCGTGGATCGTGACCGCCTGGTTGTACGCGCTCCGGACGAGGAAGTCGTTGTTCGGGACGGCGAGCTGGTAGCGGATCATCAGCGCGAGGATCCCGCCGAGACCGAAGAAGACGAGCGCCGTCCAGAGGTAGAGGATCCCGATCCGCTTGTGGTCGACCGTCGTCAGCCAGGAGGTGACGCGCCCGCGCTTCCAGTCGCTGCGGTAGGCGATGACGGGCGTCTCAGCCGCCACTGCCCTGCCCCCCATTGCTCTGGCCCTTTACGAGCTTCGAGGTGTAGTCGACGAGCGCGTCGATCTGCGCATCCGTCCAGCCGACGCCGACGGCGGGCATCTCGCCGACGCCGTTGCGGAGGATCGTCGAGAGGTCCTTCGCGTCCGAGAGCAGCGGGTTCTGGCCGAGCGCCGGGCCGACGAAGTCCTCGTCGAGCTTGTGGCAGGTCGAGCAGACGTGCGTCCACTCCTCCTCGCCGAGCCCCGTCCCGGTCGGGTCTGCGGCGCGCGCCTTGATGAACGCCTCGTACTGGTCCCGGGGAACGACCTTGACCGTCGCGAGCATCGCCGTATGCTGGATCCCGCACAGATCCGAGCAGCGCGCGGCGTACTCGCCGGCCGGAGCCTGGAACCAGGTGTGGTTCGTGCGGCCGGGGATCGCGTCGATCTTGCCGCCGAGCTTCGGCACCCACCAGCTGTGCAGGACGTCGGTAGGCGGCGCGAAGACGTCCTCGTGGACGACGTCGCCCGGCCGGAGCGATCATCGTCCCCACCGAGATCGCGCCGTTCGGGTAATGGAACATCCAGTAGAACTGCCGCCCTTCGACGCCGATCGCGGTTCGATCGGCGGCGCTCGCAGGCGGGGCGTTGGCGATGTCGGGAAGCTTGATGAAGATGAACGCCGGCGATCGCGGCGAGGATCAGCACCGGCACGACCGTCCAGAGGATCTCGAGGCGCGTCGAGCCGTGCAGCTGCAGCCCATCGGCGTAGCGGGCGCGCTTCCCGCGCCGGTACTTCACGATCAGCGTGATCAGCGCGCCTTCGACGCCGACGAAGACGATGATCGCGAAGACGGCGACGAAGAAGTAGCTCTCCCGGATGCTGCTCGCCCCGGGCGATGACGCGGATTGCGGAGCAAGCCCGCCGTTTCCGGCGAGGGCTGCTCCCGCGAGCACGGTTGCGGCGAACACCAGGGCCCCCATGCATGCGATCCCGAGTCGTAAGGCCTTGCTTCGCACGCTTCCTGGCATCGTATAGTCGATGGAGGCCAGAACACGGATCGACCTGCCCTCGCACGTGTCGAGGCCGTTCGAGGTCTTCGTCAACGGGGTGCAGCAGACCGAGGGAACCGACTTCGAGGTGGTCGGATCTGCCCTGCTCTTTGCGGAGACGCTGTCGCGTGAGGGGAAGATCGGCTTCTGGCGCTGGCTGCGCATGGGCCTCGGGATCGCAGGCACCTACCGGAAGAACGACACGATCGACGTCGTCTTCTCCCTGAACGGGCGGCGCATCGTCGCCACGCTCGCGGCGCCCGTCGCGACAACGCCTGCCGAACCGGTGGCGAGCTAAGCTTTCCGTGTGACGGTCGATCGCATGCGCAGCGTCCTTGCAGGCCGTGGATTCGTGCTCCTTCCGGTCGCCGCGTTTCGCCGTCCATCAGCTCCGCTACGAGCTCGCCTACGGCTCGCACACGAGCGCCGCACTCGCGGCACAGGGTCATAACTACCTCGACTCGATGGCGCCTTGGCTGGCCGTGCTCATGGCACTCGGGCTTCGGCTCCTTCCTGACGCGGCTCGCGCGGGCCGCGGGCGGTCGCGCCGACCTTCGCCCGCGCCGTTCCTTCGCCGGACTGGCCGCGCTCGCCTCGGTCGCACTGCTTACGACCTACTCGGTGCAGGAGTGGCTCGAGGGCGTGTTCGCGGCCGGCCACCCGGCCGGGCTCGAGGGCGTGTTCGGCCACGGCGGCTACTGGGCCGTCCCGCTCTCGCTGCTCGGCGGCCTGCTCGTCGCCGCGCTCCTGCGCTTCGCTTCGGCCGCCGTCGAGGTCGTTGCCCGGCTCACTGCCCGCCGCCCGCTCCTCTGGCACGACTTCACGTCCGTACGCCCGGCGGCGTTCTCGGCCGTCCCGCCCTCACCGCTTGCCCGCCGCTCGGCGGGCCGTGCGCCTCCGGAACGCTGCCTGCCCTAGGGAATCGCTCGACGTTCGAGAGATTCTCGTTGCAGTTTCCGATTCCGCACGAAAGGAGAGCTCATGCGCGGGCCGTTCCGGCTCCGCATCGTTGCACCCGCCCTGCTCGCGGCGCTCGCGCTGCCCGGGCAGGCAGCCGCCCACGGCCGCGGCCCCATCGTCGCGCTCGACTACCGGCTGACGCTCGACCCCGCCACGCGCGCCCTTCCGGGCGTGCACGTCCGCGTGCTCGACGGTGACCGCGACTTCCAGGTGCGTGCGAGCCCGGGCGTCGACGTGCTCGTGCGCGGCGAGCTCGAGGAGCCGTTCCTGCGGATCGACTCCTCGGGCGTGTGGGTGAACGCGAGCTCTCCGACCGCTACCGCAGACCTGCTCGCCTCGGCGAAGGAACACGGCTGGATCCACCTCTCGGGCAGCCGGACGGCCGTCTGGCACGACCACCGGCTCGCTCCCCCGCCGGGCAACCGCCCCGGGCCGGCCGGACGCTTCGTCGTCGCACTCGACGTGAACGGGCGGCCTGCCTCCATCTCGGGCACCTTCTTCCGAGTGGCGAGCCCCGCAGCCTGGCCGTGGCTCCTTGCCGCCGCAGCGTTCGCCGGCGGCGTGCTCCTTGCGATGCGGCGCCGGAAGACCCGGACGGCGCTCACGGTCGGGCTCGGCGCGGTCGCCGGTCTCGCCGCGCTCGTCGAGGTGACGACCTTCGCGGTGCGCGACGCGCCGACCGGCGGCGTCGCCTGGCTCCAGCTCGTCACCGGCATCGCCGTCGCGGCCGTCCTCGGCGGGCTGCTGATCCGCCTGCGCGGCCGCGCTCGGGTGCATGCGGCAGGTGTCGTCGGCGCCGTCGCCGCGGCCGTCAGCCTCAGTTCGCTGCCGATCTTCTGGCACGGCGTCGTGATCTCGGCGCTTCCCGGCGTGCTGGCCCGGGCCGTCTGCGGGCTCGCGATCGCGGCGGGCATCGCCGCCGCCGCCCTGAGCTTCCTGCCCGACTTCGACGAGCCCGTCCGCGTGAGGGCGGCCCGGCGATGAAGGCCCTGCTCGCCGCGGCCGCGCTCGTGCTGCCCCCGTCGGTGCATCCATGGCCGATCGGTTCCGGGCCTCGGTACCTCCCGCCGGCGCGGACGGCGGCCGTCGCCGCCGGGAAACCGGTCGCAGGGCTCCGCTGCGGGCCCGCCGGCGCCGCCTTCCGGATCCACCTCGAGCTCTTCGCGAATCGCAAGGTCGTCGTCGTCCCGGCAGGAATCGGCGTCTCGGGAAGCTGCGTCTATCCCGTGCGCACCACGAGCCCCGGAGGCGTCGTCGAGGTCGCGCGAGGCGCGAAGCTCCACGTCGCGGACCTCTTCCGCGTCTGGGGCCAACCGCTCGCGCCGCGGCGTCTCGCGGGGTTCTCGTCCACCGGCCCCGTGCGCGCGTATGTCGGCGGGCGGCTTGTCCGCGGCCCGATCGGCGCGATCCCGCTCACCCCGCACGCCGAGATCGTGATCGAGCTCGGCGGCTACCTCGTGCCCCATTCCTTCTTCCTTTTCCCCGGAGGTAACTCTTGAAGCTCTCCCGCATCCCTGCCCTCGCCGCGGCGCCGGTGCTGCTGTTCGTGCTCGCTGCCGCAGGCTGCGGCGGCAGCTCGACCACGATGTCCACGCCCGAGATCCAGCCGGCCGCCGACTACAGGCTCGTCGACCTCAAGCCGTCCGGTCCCGTCGTCGCCGGCAAGCCCGTGAAGGTCTCGTTCACGATCGAGCAGCCCGACGGGACGCCGCTCATCCACTTCAAGACGGGGCCTGGGCCGCACACGGGCGTGCACCTGATCCTCGTTCGCGATGACCTCGCCTACCTGATCCACCAGCACCCCCCGGTCGGGAAGAGCGCGACGATCTCGAAGGTCGTCACCTTCCCGGCACCCGGGCCCTACCGGCTCGTCGTCGACGTGTATCCGAAGAGCGCCTCGCAGCAGAACGTGAACTTCCAGCTCTTCGGGAAGGTGAACGTGAAAGGCAAGTACGTGCCGAAGGCGCTGCCGCCGCCCTCCAGCTCGGCCGTCGTCGACGGGTACCACTTCACGCTGCACGGCGCCCAGAAGCTGAAGGCGATCCAGGCGCAGCTCGTCACCGTCGACGTGACCGGGCCCGGGGGCGAGAAGCCGACGTTCACGCCGTGGTTCGGCGCGCTCGCGCACGCGATCTTCTTCCGCAAGGGGAGCCTCGACTACTTCCACACGCACGTCTGCTCACCGGGAGTGAGCGGGTGCACGAGCGTGCTCGGGCCGGCGAAGGTCACGGGCACCTTGGCCACTCCGGGGAAGCTGAAGGTCGGCGTGCTCGTCCCGGCTCCCGGCACCTGGCGGCTCTTCCTCCAGGGCAAGATCGACGGGAAGGTCGTCACGGCCCCGTTCACGCTGAAGGTCGGCGCGTAGGTGAAGGCACGGCTCGGGATCTGGGCGCTCGTCGCGGTGGCGGTCGTGCTCGCCACGCGGACGATCGTCTATGCGCTCGCACCCGAGTCGGTGCTGCTCGCCGCGCTGGCCCACAACCAGGTGGGCCCGGACGTGACGGTGCCGCTCGTGGTCTCGGTCATCGTCGCGGCGGCGATCGCCGCCGGGGTGCTCTGGCTTTCAGCCCTCGCCGTCCGGGAGCGGCTCCTGCTCGAGGGACGGCGGCTCGTGTCAGCGCCCAGGCTCCGGCCCTGGGTGCTCGTGCTCAGGGCGGCGGCGCTGTTTCTCGCGACGTGCTTCGTCTTCGCGATGCTCGAGTCGACGATCCACTGGCGCGAGGGGCTCGGCTGGCACGGGCTCCGCTGCCTCACCGGCCCGGTGCATCGAGATGCGATCCCGGTCCTGGCGGCGCTCTCGCTGATCGCAGTCGCGATCCACGGGGCGATCGAGCATCTCCTCGAATGGGCGCGGCGGCTATTTGCCCAGCTCGAGGAGATGCTCATCGCCCCGCAGCTCCCGGTCTTGCTGCTCGGAGCGGTTGCGAACGTCGCCCTCGGCCGCCGAGGCACCCCGCCGAGTGCCCGGGGCCCACCCGCCGTGCTCCGCCCTCGGTTCTGTCATCTCATTTGAGAGGAGTGGAGAAACGGTGAATGTGCAATCTCGCAGCAGGCCGAGCCTGCCATCGGTGCTGGCGTGCGCGGTGGCCGTGGCGTTGATCGCCGCGGGCGCAGCATCGGCGCACGCGCGAATCAGCCCGCCCGTGTCGCTCTCGAACACGCTCCAGCTCTACAGTCTCGCGATCCCGACCGAGAAGGAGAATGCCTTCACGACGAAGATCGTCCTGACCGTGCCGCAAGGCTTCTCGATCGACTCGTTCGTGCCGAACCCGGGATGGACACGCGTCCTCCAGCAGACCGGCTCCGGCGAGGATGCCGTGATCCAGAAGGTGACCTGGACGGGCGGTCATGTCCCGACCGGGGAGGACTCGCTGTTCCAGTTCCTCGGCCAGCCGGCGAAGGCCGGCACCTACACCTTCCAGGTCCAGCAGACCTACTCCGACAACGAGATCGTCAACTGGTCTGATCCCGAATCGGGTGCGAACCCGGCGCCGACGATCGAGGCGAAGGCCTCGCTCGGCGGGGGCGGCACGCCGCTGCTCACGATCGTCGCGCTCGTGGTCGGAGCGGTCGGCGTGATCCTCGGCATCGTCGCCCTCGTCTCCGGCGGTGGCGGCGGGAAGAGGCAGCTCGCATGAGACAGCGGGGGCGGGTCGTCCTGGTCTCGATCGTCGCGGTGGTCGCGCTGGCAGTGGTGGCCGGCGCCTCGGCGCATGCCTACCTGACCAAGACGTTCCCGGTCGCGAGCGCCGTCCTCGACGCCCCGCCCCCGGATGTCGAGCTCACGTTCGACGAGGCGGTCGAGCCCCGCTTCGCGATCATCTCCGTGACCGACAAGGAAGCGCACCAGGTGACGACCGGTCCGGTCACCCGCTCCCCGGCGAACCCGGACACGCTGACCGTCCCGCTGAAACCCCATCTGCCGGAGGGCTGGTACCTCGTCTACTGGCGGGCGATCTCGGTCGACGGACATCCCGTTCAGGGTGCGTTCACCTTCGCCGTGGGCCCGAACGCCGGCCCGGCGCCGCAGTTCGTGATCCCGCACATCGCCCAGACGGCGACCACGACACCGCTCCTGATCGCACGCTGGGCGATGTTCCTGACCGTGATGTCCTCGGTGGGGCTCCTGTTCCTGCGGCTTGCGATCGCACGGCCGGCAGCCCGCCGAGTCTCCGGCACGAAGCTCCGCCCCGTCTCGATCGCCTTCCTGGTCGCCTCGGCGCTTGGGCTCGTGGCGATTCCGGTCTATCTCGAGGAGTCGACGGCGATCGACTCGCTGCGATCGTTCTTCGCGGTCGACGCGCTCGTGCCGCTCTGGCGAACGACGGCGTTCGGGCGCGGGTACGTCGACCTCTGGATCACCTTCGCCCTGTTCTGCCTCGCCGGCTGGATCGCGCTCTGGGTCGACCGGCCCGACCGCGAACACCGCTCGGTCGCGGAGATCCTGGCCGCGATCGGGGCCGCCTCGGCCGCCGCCGCGGTGCTCGTGGTGCCCGGTGCCGCGGGGCATGCCGCCCAGACCGCACCGCGCGGGCTTGCCGTCGCCCTCGACTGGCTGCACCTCGTCTCGGGCTCGATCTGGCTCGGAGGGCTCCTCGGCCTGCTGGTGCTCTGGTCTGCCGTCCCGGCCGGGCGGCGGATCGCGGTGCTGACGGTGGTCGTGCCCCGGTTCTCGAACGTCGCCCTCGTCTCGGTCGCCGTCCTGCTCGGCTCGGGGATCTGGGCCGCGATCCTGCACCTTCCGCTTCTCTCGGCGCTGTGGACGACCTCCTACGGTCAGACGATCCTCCTGAAAGCGACGCTGCTCGCGACCGCGATGCTGCTCGCCGCGGTCAACCTCGTCCGGACGAAGCCGCGTCTCGCTGCCGCCCGTGAACGGCCGGAGCTCGCGCCGTCGGCGGCACGCCTCCTGCGCATCCTCGTCTCGGGCGAGGCGATCCTCGTGATCTCGGCGGTCTTCGCCGCTGCCCTGCTCTCGAGCCTCGCCCCGCCCTCCAAGTACCTCGGCGAGGAGAGCTCGGCACTCGCCAAGGTCGGCCCCGGCCCCGTCGCCGCCACCGTGCAGCAGAGCCCCTATACGCTGAAGGTGCTCGTCAAGCCGAACAAGGCGGCCGCGCCGAACGACTTCGCCCTCCAGATCACGAAGGACGGCCAGCCGGTAACGGGCGCCGACGTGACCGTCACCTTCGAGATGCTCGACATGGAGATGGGGAACCAGGAGTACCAGCTCTCGGAGACCGCGCCGGGCGTCTACTCGCATCCGGCGCCGGCGCTCGTGATGGTGGGCCACTGGGGCCTCTCGTTCAGCGTCACGCCCAAGAACGGCGAGCCGTTCACCGCCCTCGTCGTCGACCACGCCACCGGATGAGCAGCGGATCCGCACTCCGTCTCTTCGCCTCGGCGGTCGGATTCGGCGCCGGGGTGATCGCCGTGGTGATCGCGATCCTCCTGCTGAGGACGGCGCTCGGATGAAGCTGCGGCGCTGTCTCGTCATGGGCACACTGCTCCTGGCGCTCCTGGCCGTTGCCCCTGCCGCACTGGCCGACGGCGACCCGGCGAGCGACTACCTCCTCGGCGGCTCGACCTATCTCTCGCCGTTCGACAGCCACATCCCGAAAGCCGAACAGGCGAAGCTGATCGCGATGCTCGCAAGCGCGAGGAAGCAGGGCTTCCCGCTGAAGGTCGCGCTGATCGCCACCGCCTACGACCTCGGCTCGGTGCCGAGCCTCTTCAAGACGCCCCAGACCTACGCCCACTTCCTGGCCGAGGAGGACTTCTACTACTGGAAGACCGAAGTGCTCGTCGTCACCCCCTCCGGCTTCGGGATCTACAAGGCAAACAAGCTGCCTGCGGCCGACAAGGCCGTGATCGCGAAGCTGAAGGTCCCGCCCAAGGCCACGGGGCCGGAGCTGATGACGGCAGCCCAGGATGCGGTGACGAAGCTCGCCGCACGACGGGGGCTCACGCTCGCCACGACCACGCCTGGAACCGGGGGCAGCTCCGAGTGGACCGAACGCGCCGAGATCGCGGGCGGAGCCGTCGTGCTCTGCCTGCTCGGGGGCGGGACCTGGCTGCTGCTACGGCGGAGAAAGACCGCATGACGCCCGAGGACGAGACACCGGTCAGCCCTCCACGAATGCAGTTCGGCCCGGGGCGGGCCGGCTACTCGTCCCGGACGCGTGTCTGGATGGCGCTCGGCCTCGGCGGTGCCGTGCTCGCCGTGGTGATCGTGGCCGTGGTCGCGGCGGTCACGGCGAAGACGCCGACCGCGCGGCAGCTCACGCTTCCGGCCGGCGACCGCAACGCGTCGATCGCGCTCCGCACCGCGGCCAGGAACGTCCACTTCTATCCCCACCAGATCGCCGGCGCGGGCCGGATCGAGGGCCAGCCGGTCGGCGGCATCACCCCGCCGGCCGCCTCGAGCCTCCTCGCGCCCGGCTCGGCGGCGCCGGCGTTCGACCTCCGCACTCCAGAGGGCAAGAAGCTGAGCCTGGCCTCGCTCCGCGGCAAGACGGTGCTGCTCGAGCTCTTCGCCACGTGGTGCCCGCACTGCGCCGCCGAGGCGCCGCACCTGAAGGCGCTCTACGGCAAGCTCTCGCCGAAGCACTATGCATTCGTGGCGGTCAACGGCGACGGCGAGGATCCGGCGAGTGTTCTCGCCTACCACATCTATTTCGACCTCCCGTTCCCGGCGCTCCTCGACCCGAGCTCGAGCCCGGGGAGCTTCAGCCACCCGGGGAGCTCCGGCCCGATCTCGAAGGCCTACAAGCTGAAGGCTTTCCCGACGTTCTACGTGATCGACCGCCACGGGAAGATCGCGTGGTCGGCGGTCGGTGAGCAACCGGACGCGCTGCTCCTCGCCGAGCTCCGAAACGCCGCCGCCGCCTAGCGTTGCGGAGTCGCCGCCCGGTACCGTTGACGCAGTGCATTCGCTCGTAACGATCCACGCCACACCCGGCGGCGCCCAGCCGATGCCGCGGCCGCGAAGCGGCCGACATTCCCTAGTGCGGCCAGACGCGTCTGCGTTCACAGCAAACGCCGACGGAGGCCGCACTAGAGTGCCGGGAGGACGGACAGGCGGCTTCATGCCGCGCGAGAAGATCGAGCGGCCGGCCGACAAGGCGGTGCGGCAGGCGAACCTGCGCCGGATCGGGAGGCTGTTTCGCCCCTACTGGGCGAAGCTCTCGGTCGTCACCTTGCTGATCATCTTCGTCTCGGCCCTCGGTGTCGTGCCCGCGTTCCTGCAGCGGGCCGTCTTCTCGGATGCCTTCAAGCCGACCGGCATCCACAACAAGTACGTCACGGTCGACCTGAAGCTGCTCGCGGGGCTCGTGATCGCGATGATCGCGATCTCCCTCGTCAACGGGATCTGCGGCGTCTTCCAGTCGTATCTCTCGACCCAGGTCGGGCAGAGCGTGATGCACGACCTGCGCACGGCGGTCTATCGCCATCTGCAGCGGATGTCGCTCGCGTTCTTCACGAAGACCCGCACGGGTGAGGTGCAGAGCCGGATCGCCAACGACATCGGCGGCGTCGACAACGTCCTCACCTCGACCGCGACCTCGGTGATGTCGACCGTGACGACCGTGATCGCAACGGTGATCGCGATGTTCCTGATCCAGTGGGAGCTCGCGATCGTCGCGCTCGGGCTGATGCCGATCTTCGTCCTGATCACCCGGAAGGTCGGCGCCGCCCGGCGCGAGATCTCGATGACGCGCCAGGAGTCGATGGCCGACATCTCCTCGCTCGTGCAGGAGTCGCTGTCGGTCTCCGGGATCCTGCTCGGGAAGACGATGGGCCGCTCGCCCGAGCTCGCCGAGCGCTTCGAGAACGAATCGACCCGCCTTGCGGGGCTCGAGGTGAGGAGCCGCATGACCGGGCGCTGGCTCATGCAGTCGATCCAGATCACCTTCGCGGTGATGCCGGCGCTGATCTACCTCTTCGGCGGCCTCTCGGTGGAGCACTCGAGCGGCCCCGCGCCGTACTCGACGATCGGCACGCTCGTCGCCTTCACCACCCTGCAGGTTCGGCTCTTCGCGCCGATCGGCAGCCTGCTCAGCATCTCGGTCGACATCCAGAGCTCCCTGGCGCTCTTCGACCGGATCTTCGAGTACCTCGATCTCGAGGTCGACATCGTGCCGGGCACACGCACGCTCGAGCACGTCCAGGGCAACGTCCTCTTCGACGACGTCTCGTTCCGCTACGGCCCCGACAGCGTCTGGGCGCTCTCCGGCATCGAGATCACGATCCCTGCCGGTACGACCACGGCGGTCGTCGGCGAGACCGGCGCCGGCAAGACGACCCTCGGTTACCTCGTCTCTCGGCTCTACGACGCGACGGAGGGCGCGGTGAGGATCGACGGCGTCGACATCCGCGACCTCACGTTCGAGTCGCTCGCCGCCACCGTCGGCGTCGTCTCACAGGAGACCTATCTGTTCCATGCGACGGTGCGGGAGAATCTCCGCTTTGCGAAGCCCGGCGCCTCCGACGACGAGGTCGAGGAGGCGGCAAAGGCGGCCCAGATCCACAACCTGATCGCCTCTCTCCCCGAAGGCTACGAGACCGTCGTCGGGGAGCGCGGCTACCGCTTCTCCGGCGGGGAGAAGCAACGAATGGCAATCGCGCGCGCGATCCTGCGCAACCCGCCGATCCTCGTGCTCGACGAGGCAACCTCCGCGCTCGACACGCAGACCGAGCGCGCGGTGCAGACAGCGCTCGCCGCTCTCGTCGAGGGCCGCACGACGATCGCGATCGCCCACCGTCTCTCCACCGTTCGCGACGCCGACCAGATCGTCGTCCTCGACGCCGGCCGCGTCGTCGAGACGGGAACCTACGACGAGCTCGTCGCCCTCGGCGGCCGCTTCGCCGCTCTTGCCGCCCGCGACGCCGACACGTTCGACGCTCCCGAGCTGGCCGCGGCAACCTGAATCTCGCCGCCGCCGCGACAGCGGCAGGCGCGGCCGCCCGAAACCACAAACAGCGCGGTAGACGTTCCGAGCGGCGGTACTAGATGCAGTTCTTCAGCTTCGCGCCGGTCTTCGAATCCCTGCATGAGACGCTGAGGGTCTTCGTCTGCGCCTCGCCGTTCGAGGTCGCGGTGACGCTGACGACGAACACGCCCACGGCGCGGGCAGCCGGGGCGGCGAAGTGGACGTTGCAGCGCGCCGACGAGCGATCGGCCGTGATCTTGCAGCTCGCGGTCGTGATCTTCAGCCCGGACTTCTTGTAGTAGGCCTGCATCGAGGCCTTCAGCTGCTTCGCGAGCCCCGCAGCCGGGGTCGTGGCCCCCGCGCCGAGCGGGACCGCGAGCACGGCGAAGGCACACACGGCGACGAGCGCCGCTCTCACGCTCAGCACGCGAGCTTCGCGTGCGTCTTCGAGTCGGAGCACGCCTGCGAGGTGATCTTCCAGGTGACCGACAGCGCGTCGTTGTCGTGCAGCGTCACTGCAACCTTGAAGACGATGTTCTCGCGGGAGGCCGGCGCGTTCGTGTCGGCCGTGCAATGGAAGACGGCGCCGTTCTTCGGCAGAACACAGACGACCTTCCCGATCTTCACTCCACGCAGCTGTGGCGTGGCCTTGAACTTCTTCACCATCGAGCCCTTCAACTGGGCTGCATAAGCCTGCGCCTCGGTCTTCGGCTTTGCCGCGATCGCTGTCGAGGAGCCCAGGAGAAAGAGCCCGATGAGAAGTACTGCCAGCCGCTTCGCCATTCCTCGATGGTACGCGGTCGGGCGCGCGGTTTGCGTGGATTTTACGTCCGGGCTGCTCGCTTGACGCAAGATCCTTCCTAACGGTGCATAGTGAGATTCGATGAGTGCGATCGCCGAGTACAAGGGGCCATTCGGCAAGGCGCAGGCCGAGCGGCTGCTCTGGCGGGCGGGCTTCGGCGCAAGAGCGGGTGAGGCGGAGGCGCTCGCGAAGCTCGGGTTCAAGCACGCGGTGCATGCGCTTACGCGCCCGCCGTCATACGCGCTGAACGGTCCCGCGCCGACCGCGGACAAGGGCCGGCCGCTCTCGCCGGCCGCCGTCGTCGGCGACGACCACCTCTTCTGGCTCGACAAGATGGTCCGAACGAACGCGCCGCTGATCGAGCGCATGACCCTGATCTGGCACTCGTGGTTTGCGACCTCGAACCAGGGAGTGGCCTCCCAGCAGCTGATGCTGAAGCAGAACGACCTCTTCCGGGGCGAGGCGCTCGGGTCGTTCAGCGACCTGCTCGTCGCGGTCACCCAGGATCCGGCGATGCTGATCTGGCTGAACGGCAACCAGAACGTGAAGGCGCATCCGAACGAGAACTACGGGCGCGAGATGATGGAGCTCTTCACCCTCGGCGCCGACCGTGGCGCTTACACCGAGACCGACGTCCGCGAGAACGCTCGGGCGCTGACCGGCTGGTCGGGGAGCGTGAACAAGGGGATCATCGGCAACTTCTTCTTCAACGCGAACCAGCACGACTCGGGCTCGAAGACGATCTTCGGCCATACGGGCAACTTCACCTGGACGGACTCGTGCAGCCTCTGCATCAACCATCCCCTGCACGCCTCGTTCTTCGTCGGGAAGCTGTGGGGCTACTTCATCCCCACGCCGCCGGACACACCCACGCTCACGGCTCTCTCCGCGCTGTACGTGGAGAACGACTGGAAGGTGCACCCGGTCGTCGAGGCGATCCTTCAGCATCCGAGCTTCTACTCGAGCCCGCGGATGGTGAAGTCGCCCGTCGTGCTGAACGCAGGCCTGCTGCGAACGATCGGCCGGCCGATCGACACGGCCGCCTGGTACACGCAGGACGCGGGCGCCGGGCAGCAGCTCTTCTATCCGCCCGATGTCGGCGGGTGGGACTACACGCGCTGGCTCGACACGGCCACCTGGCGGGCGCGCTGGTTCATCGCGGCCCTCGTGATCGGGACGCAGAGCCCCGTCGGCAGCCCGACCGATCCGGCGCAGCTCGTGCAGAGGGCCGCCGACTTCTGGGGCGACCCGACGCTCTCGCCGCAGACGACGACCCTGCTCACGGCGTTCGCCAGGGCACAGCTCAAACGGAACGCGAGCCCGGCCGACGTCGAGACGGCGCTGTACCGCCTGATCGCAACTTCCCCCGACCTTCAAACCGCCTAGGTGGAGGCCCGATGACCGACTGGAGCTGCCGCGACTGCAACCGCACCGAGATGCTCCGCCGCGCGGCTGCCGAGGCGGGCCGCGGGCTGCCGGGGATCGAACCCGGGATGCCGATTCCCGCCGGGACAGGGCTCACGAGGCGCGACTTCGTCTCGCGCACCGCCGGGCTCGCCCTCGGCATCTACGGAGGCGCGATGCTCTCCGGGCGGGCCTTCGAGAACGGGATCGCCGCCGCTGCGGCCGCGCCGCCCGGGAACGTCCTCGTCGTCATCTATCTCTCGGGCGGGATCGACGGGCTTTCCGTGCTCTTTCCCGCGGGCGACCCGATGTACTACTCGCTGCGGCCGAACATCGCGCTGGCGCAGACCGCCGGGTCCCCCTACAGCGAGGACAGCAGGCTCCGCTGGAACCCGACGGCGAGCGGGATCGCGACCCTGCACGACGAGGGCAAGGTCTCGATGATCCCCGCGATCGGGTACGTGAACAACGACGAGTCGCACTTCACCTCGCGGCACTACTGGGAGGTCGGCGCCACCGAGACGACCCTCCGGACGGGCTGGCTCGGCCGCTACCTCGACGTCGTCGGGACGACCGACAATCCACTCCAGGGGCTCTCGCTCGACACCGCGCTCCAGCCGGCGCTCGCGACGGCGAAGCTGCCGGTGGCGACGCTCACGGCCGCCGACCAGTACACGTTCATCCCACCCGGGATCCCGGCGCATCCGCTCGAGGCCTCGATGTTCCAGGAGGCCGCGAACCTCGGGGCGCTTCACGCGGCCTCGCCGGATGCGGGCCTCTCGACGGCCGGCGCGACCGCGCTCGAGTCGCACCATCTGTTCGACGAGCTCGGCGGCTTCAAGTACGGGTTCGCGAGCCCCGTGGCCTACCCGGCGACGACCGATCCGTTCCCGCACCGGCTTGCCGGCCTCGCGGCGATGATCGCCGGCGGGCTGCCCCTGAAGGTCGCCACCGTGACCTCGCCCGGGCACTTCGACACGCACGCCGGCCAGACCGCCACGCTGAACAGCGGCCTCCAGCTCACCTCCGACTCGCTGCTCGCGTTCCAGCGCGACCTCGAGGCGCGCGGCGTCGCCGATCGCGTGATGATCTACGCGTGGTCGGAGTTCGGCCGCCGCGCCCAGGAGAACGCCTCGACCGGTACAGATCACGGCTCGGCGGGGATCGGGTTCCTGATCGGCACGCAGGTGATCGGCACCGAGATCGGCGGGTTCCCCGGAATCACGGGCGGCCTGAACAGCCTTGGCAACCTGGCGCCGACGGCCGACTTCCGGGCGGTTTACTCGGCAATCCTCGAGCAATGGCTCTCCGCGGACGCGAACCAGATCCTGCCCGCCGTCTCGGGCTTCCAGCGTCCGACGCTCCTCAAGTGAGGGCTGCCGCCGCCGCGGTCGCGGTGCTCGCGATCCTGCTGCCCGCGCCGGCCTCCGCGAAGACCTTCCCGACGCGGGTCCAGGTGACGGCGAAGGAGTTCTACTACGTGCTCTCGAGCCGCACCGTGAAGCCGGGCCCGGCCGTGATCCAGTTCGTGAACTACGGGGAGGATCCCCACGACATGCGCGTGCAGCGCGTCGGCGGCACGAAGGTCTACGGCACGCCGATCATGCAGTCGGGCCAGATCTACAACCTCAGCCTGACGCTCGTCCCCGGCAGATACCAGCTCTGGTGCAGCATCGCGAACCATCGCGAGCTCGGGATGCAGGCCGTGCTGATCGTGAGGCCGAAGTAGCACCCCCCGCCGGGCGCTCGCGCACCCGGCGGGTGAGGAGGGTCGCTACGCGACGAAGGGCGTGACGGCGGCAGTTGCCTGCGCGGCCGTGAAGACCTTCGGGAGGTCCGGAGCGGGAACGATCGCGTTCGCGCCGATGTTCGTGAGGACGCTCAGGTGGCGCGACTCACACGCACCGATCTCGGCGGCGACGCCCTTCAGCTCGTTGCTCTTGAACGCGGTGACGGCACCCATGTAGGCGCCGACGAACGCGGTCTCGAGTGCCGTCCCGAGCGCGCCGATCGAATGGCGCGAGCCGAACGAGCCGGCCGGGTACTTGAACTTCAGACCTGCAGGCGTGGACTTGCCGAGCACGCCCTTGAGCGCGTCGTAGTGCGCGACCTCGTTGCCCTTGGCACCGACGAGGTAGGAGAGCTCATCACCCTTCAGCTTGCCGGAGGCGATCGCGTTCGTATAGAAGTCGATCGCCAGCAGCTCGGCCGTGGCGGCGAGCTTCGCGATGTCAGAGTCGGCCGTGACGGCGCCGAAGGCCGTCCCCTCGGCGACGCCGAGGACGAGACCGCCGGCAACGAGGGCGAGCCCGCCCTTCGCGCCGCGGCTCAGGAACTGTGCGCGAGTGGTTGCGCTCATCGGTGGATCCTCCTTGGTCAGTGCCCGCGGTTGGTGCGAGCGTGTCGGCTATTCGCCGGGAGCGCCGATCCGGTTCGGACCGTGTGCCCCTGTCCCTCCGTCGTCGCTGCGTTCCACAAACCGATGCGGGGCCTGCGGCGAATCCAGGAGGTCATGAATGTCGCTCTCTGCTTGGTAGGGTCTTCGACGGGCTCCGCTCGGACCCGGACCATGCCGCATCGCGACCTGGCACATCTCTCCGACGAAGCGGTCGTCGCGCTGACCGCGAGGTCGGACGAGGTCGCACTCGCGGAGCTCTACGACCGCTACGGGCGGGCCGCGTACGGGCTCGCGTTCCGGGTGCTGCGCGACGACGCACTCGCCGAAGACGCGGTGCAGGAGGCCTTCCTCGCCGTCTGGCGGGGGGCGGCCAGATTCATTCCCGAGCGCGCGAAGGCGAGCACCTGGATCATGACCCTCGTCCATCGCCGCGCCGTCGACCTCGTCCGGCGCGAGGAGCGCCGGCGCGCGGATCCGCTACCCGAGCTCGAGCTCGAGTCCGGCGAGCCGTCCGCCGCCGACGCGGTCTGGCTGCGGCTCGAGCGCGAGCGGGTGCAGGCGGCACTGCGGCAGCTTCCCGATCAGCAGCGCGAGGCGATCGAGCTCGCCTACTACGGCGGCTTCACGCAATCGGAGCTGGCGGAGCGGCTCGGCGTGCCGCTAGGCACCATCAAGAGCAGGATGTTCACGGGGCTCTCCCGGCTCCGTGAGCTACTCGACAACTCGACGGGCGAGGATTCATGGCAGAGACAATCCACGACCTGAGCGCCGCCTATGCGCTCGATGCGCTCGAGCCCGACGAGGTGGACGCTTTCGAGGCGCACCTCGCCACGTGCGAGAGCTGCCGTGAGGCGGTCGCCGGCTTCGGCTCCGTCGCCGCGGAGCTCGCCTTCGCGGGAGCGCCCGCCGCGCCTCCACCTGCGCTGCGCGCCCGCATCCTCGACGCCGCCCGCGCCGAGCGGCAAAACGTCGTGCCGCTCCGGCCACGCTGGCAGAGGCCCCTCGTCGCGGTCGCCGCGGTCGCGGCCGTCGCCGCTCTCGCGCTCGGCCTCTGGAACGTCTCGCTTCACAACCAGCTCTCGAGCTCGAAGAACGAGGCGCTCACACGGCTCCCGGTTACGGGCGCCTCGGGCTCCATGATCGTCTCTTCGAGCGGCTCGGCGGCACTCGTGCTCGACCGGCTCGATGCAGCGCCCGCCGGGAAGACCTACGAGGCCTGGGTGATCCGCGGCTCGAACGCCCCCGTTCCGGCCGGCCTCTTCCACGGCGGCCCCGGTACGACATTCGTCCCGATCAAGGGCCCGGTGAAGCGCGGCTCGACCGTCGCGGTGACGGTCGAACCGGCCGGCGGCTCACCCGCAGCCGACCACGACCCCCTTCGCGCAGTCGAAGGTGCCGGTCCTCACCACGATCTAGCGGATTCTTAGGATTCCGACCGGAATCCCGGGGTAGAAGGTTCGAATGAGACGATTCAGGATTCCCATTGCGATTCTCGTCGCTTCGGCCTTCGTGGCCGTTGGAGTGGGCTTTGCCTCGAGCAAGGCTGCGACGAACACGGCCTCCTCGATTCCGGCCGCGACCGCTCTCCAGAACGCGTATGTGAATGTCTACAAGAAGGTGTCGCCGTCGGTCGTGCAGATCCAGACGAGCGAGGGCCTCGGCTCCGGCATCGTCTTCGACTCGAAGGGCGACATCGTCACGAACGACCATGTGGTCGGAACCGCGAAGACCTTCAGCGTCACGACCTCGACGGGCAAGAGCCTCACCGGCAAGCTGGTCGGGGCGTTCGTCGAGGACGACCTCGCGGTGATCAGGGTGAACGGCGCGGGGCTCCATCCTGCGACGTTCGCGAACTCCGACAAGCTCCGCATCGGCGACATCGCGATGGCGATCGGCAACCCGCTGGGGCTCAGCTCGAGCTTCACCGAGGGCCTCGTCAGCGCGCTGAACCGGCAGGAGCCGGAGGGCAACGGCGTGATCCTGCCGTACGCCATCCAGACGAGCGCGGCGATCAACCCGGGTAACTCGGGCGGGGCGCTCGTCGACATCAACGGCTCGGTGATCGGGATCCCGACGCTCGCAGCCGAGGATCCACAGCTCGGCGGCGCCGCTGCCGGCATCGGCTTCGCGATCCCGAGCAACACGGTCACGCTCGTCGCGAATCAGCTCGTCAAGACGGGCAAGGTCACCGACTCGAACCGCGCCTACCTCGGCATCGAGACCGCAGACACGGGCGAGGAGTCCGGCGTGCTCGTGACCCAGGTGCTCCCGAACACGGCTGCCGCCAAGGCCGGCCTGAAGGCGGGCGACCTGATCACGGCCGTCAACACCGCGAAGACGCCGACCTCGTCCGACCTCGGCACGGCCCTCGCGGCCCTCAAGCCGGGTCAGACGGTCACGGTGCACTACAGCCTCCAGAGCGGCGCCTCGCAGAGCGTCCAGGTGACGCTCGGCGAGCTGAAGAGCTAGCGATCGACGGGGGGCGTGGGGCAGCCCGCGCCCCCCTTTTCCTTACTGGGGGCCCATCCCTGCTTCGTCATCCGAGAGCGGAATGCCTTCGGGGCCCTTGCCGCGGTAGGCGTCGCGGAAGGCCGTGAAGGCCTTCTCGTCGAAGCCGGGACACACGGCGATGTGCCCGATCCCGTAGTAGATCGACCCATCGACCTTGCGGTAGTAGTCGGTGGGGTTCCCCGTCCAGGCGGTGAGGGCGATCTTGCTGCCGAGCCCCGGATACGGGGTGGCGAGGACGCCGGTCGTCTGCTCGTTGTAGAACGACCGGAGCTCGTCGACCGTCGACTGCGGGACATCGGGGCCGTACCAGATGATCACGCCGCCGTGCTCCTCGTTGTGGACGACCTGACGGGGGTTCACGGGATCGGTGTAGAAGTCCCAGACCGCCCAGAGCCCGTAGTGGGCGCCGCCGGACGGCGGGTTCGTGCTCCAGAGGCCCTTCGTGGGCGTCGAGAGCGACGGCACGTCGGCGTGGTAGTTCGTCGGGTCACGTTTCGCCGGGAGCGGCTTGACGTCACGGTAGGTGCAGCCCGCCGCGAGCATCGCGGCCTTGGCGCTCGTCGAGCCGGTGCTGCTGGAGCTCGACCCGCCAGAGGCGAGCACGGCGATCACGATCGCCGCGCCGGCGAGGACGCCGACGCTCGCAAACCACACCCAGCGTGGCACCTCCGAGAGCGGCGACGAGGACTTCGTGTCGCGCCGCTTCGGCGCCTGCACGTTGCGGGGCGGATTCGGTGTCCGATCCTTCTTGCTGGCCACGAGAAACAGGATACGTACGGCTGCGTCACGGTCGCGCGCGAAGGACTCTCGGAATCTCTAGACGGCGGTGCGCGTGGCGCCGACCGGATACCACGCATGCGCTGGCGGGCCGTAGGGCCGGTGGAGCTCCCCGATCGCCTCCTCCAGCCGCGCCGTCAGGGCCTTGGCCGCCGAGACCGACGGCTTGACCTGCTCGACCGGGATCGGCTCGCCCACGATCACCTTGATCCGCGGCAGGCCGAGCTTGAACTTGCCCGGGCGCAGGGCCCGCTCGCTCCCGACGATGCACACCGGGACGGCGGTCGTTCCGGTCGCGAGCGCGAGCCGAGCGGCCCCGCGGAACCAGGGGCGATCCCGGTAGGGCAGGCACGTGCCTTGCGGGAAGATCCCGAGCACCTGATCCTGTTCGAGCAGTTGCACGGCGCGGCCGACCGCGAGCCGGTCGCCGGTTCCCCGTTCGACGGGGAAGCAGCCGAGCGCGTCCATCAGTCGCCCCACGAGTGGGGAGCGCCAGAGCTCGGCCTTGGTCATGTATCGCACCGGCCTGCGCGTGGCGAGCCCCAGAAAAAACGGGTCGAGCATCGACTCGTGGTTCGCGACGAGGATCACCGGGCCTACCTCCGGGACCAGCTCGGGATGCTGCGTCTCGACGCGATAGAGACGGGCGAACCAGAACCGGAACCCCGTCACCAAGAGCACGGAATAGAGAAAGGGCGTCTTCATCTCCCGGAGAGCGTGCCCGAAAACTCGCCGAGCCGGACGACGACCAGACGCTCCCAGGTCCGGGAACGGGGAAGCTCGAGAAACCGGTGCGCGCCGACGCGGACGCACAGCCCGTGAACTCCACCCCGGATCAGCGTGTAGCACCCCTCGACACCGAGCGCCTGGGCTCGCTCGAAGCCGCGGCGCGAGACCGCGGGCGCGACTCCCGGGAGGCCCGGCAGCCCGGGGTCGAGCGAGCCGTGCAGGACGTCGAGCCGCCGCCCGCGAAGCGGTGAGACATCGAGCCGGTCTGGGATCCACGGCGCGAGCCCGAGGACGCCGGTGACGCGTGCGTCGCCCGCGGCGGAGATCGCAACGGCACCGCCCATCGAGAAGCCGAGCAGGAGCTTCGGCCCCTCGCCGGTGGCCTCGATCGCCGCACGGCAGTCCTCGAGGCACTCGTCGAGCCGGCGCCACGACCGGATCCGGTACCGGACCTCGGCAAACGCCAGCTCGGGGAAGCGCGAGGCGATCCGGCCGACGAGCCACTCGAGCGACGAGCCCCAGATCCCGGGACCTCCTGCTCGCGGCCGCCGCTCAAGCAGATCACGGTCGCCGGCGCCGACGCATTCGTGACACGGAGCCCGGCGCCCGACGAGAGACGGACGGTCTCCGGCACGTGCCTCAGAACGGAGCCTCGGCGCCGAGAATCGAGGTCAGCTCCTGCCGGTGAGGGTCGCTTCGACCGCGGCGCGGGCCTCGGCCTCGTACGGGTTCCCCTCGTAGCCCGTGCGCAGGTACGACAGCGGCATCGCGATCGGATGGTGCTGCATCTGCCAGACGTGGCAGAGCTCGTGGCAGAGGAGATCGTCGCCGGGGCCTACCGGCGGTTCCCGGAGCAGGATCGTGCCCCAGGCGGCGTAGCCGTCGAAGCGGCGGAACCAGGGCAGCCGGAAGAGCCGCGGGGAGACGATCACCCTGACCCGCTCGATTCGGACAGGACGAGGGTAGAGCGCGAGCATGTCGAGACGGGCCTTTGCGCTCTCGAGCGAGGCTGTGCTCCCGAGCGGAGCTACGGCCACCGGCCGGGGCCCGGCTCGGCCGGCGGAAGCCCGGCCCATTCGATTCTCGGCGGCGCGAAGACCTCGACCGCGACCGCACCCTTCGGGCCCGCGACGACGGAGTGTGGGACGTTCGCGAGGATCCGCCAGAACGACCCGGGCGAGACCTCATCGTGCGCGCCGCCGATCGTGAAGCTCATCGAGCCCTCGAGCAGGACTCCGAGCTGCTCGTTCTCGTGGCTGTGCTCGGGGACCTCGGCGCCGGGCGCGAGCTCGATCACGACAAGGGTCGTCTGCTCGCCGTGCACGGATCGCCCGACGACGCCTTCCCAGATCTGCTGCGGCGCGACGGTGCGTGTGTGAGCGAACGCGGTGGGGTCGAATGTGCTCAGCGGGCTAGGAGTATTCGCCCTTGGTACCGCCGGCAGCGCGGACGGTCACGACGTACTTGGCGACGTCGTAGACCTCCTTGAAGGTGACGCTGCGGAGGACGTACTCGGCCTGGATCCCGCCGACGCCCTCCTCGATCGCGGTCACGACGCGCGTGTAGGTGACGGCGTCCTGATCGAGGTTCGGCCCGAGCGTGCCCTGGGAGCCCGCGGCCTTGAGCGCGTGGCACTTGCCGCAGAAGGCGATGTAGACCTTCTTGCCGGCCGCGATGTTCCCCGGCTCGGTGCGATGACTACCCGCGCCGAACGCAACCGGCGAGAAGATGACGAGCATGGAGATGACGAGCAGGGCGAGGAGGCCCCAGGTGACCCTCGATCTCATACCTAGGCAAGACTCTAGACCGTCCCAACGATTTCGTCCACCTGAATGAGTAGTTCCCCGCCCCCGCGGGCCCGGTCCCCCGACCGAGGTTCGGCCAGATCCAAGCAGTCGTCCGGGCCGCAGACGACCCGGCTCGCGGCTCCGAGCAGGCGATCTCCCGGAACCGACCCTGCTCCGCGTTCACCGCACTCGCTCAGAGGGCGAAGCGCTCGACGTGGAGCGAGCGCCGGGGCACGCCGGCCCGCCTGATGTCGTCGGCGATCGCCGTGACCATGCCGGACGGGCCGCAGAGGTAGACGTCTCGCTCGGCGAGGTCCGGAACGAGCTCCCGCAGGTGCGCCGCAGAGAGCAGGTCCCGTCCCTCGGCCGAAAGATGGTCGCCGACCACGTACCGCAGGTCGATCCCGCGCCGGGAGACGAGCGCATCCAGCTCGTCGGCGAACACGATCTCTTCCTCGGAGAACACGCGGTAGATCACCGCCAGCTCACCCTCCATGGTCTCGGAGAGGGCGCGGACGGGCGTGATCCCGATTCCGCCCGCAATCAGGAGCGCGTTCGGGCGGCGGCGGGCGGCTGCGGTGAAGCAGCCGAATGGGCCCTCGGCGACAACTCTCGTCCCCACCGGGATCGAGCGCATCTTCGCCGTATGGTCGCCCGCCGCCTTGACGCTGATCCTGAGGCTCCGGCCGTCCGGGGCGGCGGAGAGCGAGAACGGATGCGACGTCCACCAGAACCCCCCGGTGAGGAAGCGCCAGAGAAAGAACTGGCCCGGGCGCGCTCCCAGCTTGTCGAGCCGCCGGCCGGTCATTCGAACCGTCGTCACGGTCGGCCCCTCGGCGATCACCTCGGCGACCCGTAGCCGGAAGCGCAGTGCCGAGACGATGGGGCCGAGCACCCGAAACACGAGGAGCGCGAGCGAGCCGAAGAAGAGGATCCGCCAGTAGGTCGCGGCGTTCGGGTGGAACGTCGGGTTGATGTCGCCGCCGGTCGGGATCTGGTGGAACCAGGCGAGCGCGATCGCCGCATACCCCGTCAGGTGCACCGCGTACCAGAGCTCGTAGGGAAGGTGGCGCCGCGCGATCGCGATCGACGAGACCGTGACCAGCACGAACAGTGCAAGCCCGATCGTGGCCGTGACCATCCCGGTGAGGATGTCGTCGGCGACGAGCTTCCAGAACTCGCGGAAGAACGAGTTCTTGCCGTCGAGCGAGAACCCGAGCACCGCCATCACGGTGTGTGCCAGCACGAGCAGGAGGCACAGGTACCCGTTCCAGCGGTGCCACACGGTGAGCCGGTCGAACCCGATGAGGCGGCCGAGAAACGGGAGGCGGGCGAGCAGGAGCACCTGCAGGAGCGCCGTGAACGCAGCAAGCAGGCCCGTCAGCCCCCCGAGGCGTGCCATCAGCGTCGCCCAGTAGTCCGGGGCAAAGCTGAAGTCGAGGTTGTGATTCGCGATCCAGATCCAGACGATCGCGGCAACGTTCCCGAGGACGAAGGCCCAGATCGCCGCACCCGCGACGAGGCGACCGAGCCGGTCGCGCGAGTACGGGGTGGCCACCCGGTGAGTATCGCCGCGGCGCAAACCGCGCGTGCAGCCTACGAGCCGCCCAGCATTCCCAGCTCGAGCCGTGCGCGCGCGAGCAGCGGAGCGGTGCCGAGCGCCGTCCGGGTGGCCGCGAGTAGCGCCTCAGGCTCGTTCCGGGTCATCGCCTGCTGGAAGAGCGCGGCGGCGTGCTCGAGCCTCGCGCAGGCGGAGATGAGCGTCGCGACCACGCGATGGGCAGGGGGTGCCGCCACCCCGACCGCAGCGAGCGCCGGCCCGCAGTCGCCGAAGAGGCCGTAGGCGACGAGCATCGTGTAGACGCCGCTCGTGCCCGCCATCGCCCGCCGTGCGTCCGCGAGCGTCGGCCCGCCGGACGTCGTGAGCCCGAGGTCCGAGTTGAGGGTGGCGACGAAGCGTTCGGCGTTGTCGATCCACACGCGTTCGGAGAGCGGCGCCCTCGGCCCGGCAGGCGCCCTGGACCCGCAGGCGGTGAGCAGAGCTCCCGCCGCGAGCACGACGGCAAGCAGCCGGTAGAGCACACCTCGACGGTAGCGCGGCTGCGCGCTTCCGGGTCAGACGCCGGAGCAGCGCCAGCAGCCGATGACCGCGCTGACCTTGACCGACGAGTCCAGCGTCCCGACGGTCGTCGAGAGGGTCGTCGTGGTCGAGCTATATGTCCCGTGCCGCGTGAGGCGGACACCCTTGTACCCGGTGACCTTGCCCATGAGCCAGGTGCCCTTGCTGATCCCGTCGGCGGTGCGCGTGCCCTTGAAGCTCAGGGTCACCGAGCCCTCCGGCCCGGACGCGACGAGCGTCCCGGCCTCGTGACCCGAAGCGCCGGTTCCCGGCTCGGCCGCCTTCGCGTTGTAGACGAATGTCGCGTTCTTGGCCGTACAGGTGTAGCTCAGGGACTTGAGCGCCCCGAGCGGGTCGAGGTGCTTTACCTCCTTGCAGTCGCCGGTCATGGTCGCCCGCACCGGCGTGCCGGCGGCGTGCCCGGCGGCGGCGGTGAGACCTGCGAGAACGAGCACGGCTGCGGCCAGCGACTGTTTCATCGCACAACACCGTACAAGCGCCGATGGTGGCTTGTCAGCCCTCGAATGTGAACGAATGGTTAGAAAATCAGCTCTCGAGGCACCCGTCGAACGCCCTGCCACGGTGCCGCCCCAGATGTCTCGGAACGGTCAGGCGGCGGGAAGCGTGAACGACACCCGGGCACCGCCGCTGTCCCGGTTCTCCGCCCAGATCCGCCCGCCGTGGGCCTCGACGAGGCCGCGGGCGATCGCGAGGCCGAGGCCCATCCCGGCCTGCGAGCGGGCCCGGTCGGCCCGCCAGAAACGTTCGAACATCCGGCTCACGGCCTCTGGCTCGAGCCCGCTGCCCGTGTCCTCGACCGACACGAGCACCTCGTTCTCGCGCCTCGCGACGTTGACCGCGACCGAGCCGTCGGAAGGTGTGTGCCGCAGGGCGTTCGTGACCAGGTTGAAGAGCACGCGCTCGATCTTGTCGGGCGCGACCGACGCGGTCGTCTCACCGTCGGAGTGCGCCACGAGCTCCACATGCCGTGCCGCGGCCTCGGGTTTGAGCAGCCGGACCGCGGAGTCCACGAGGCCCGAGACGGGAAGCCGCTGAAGCTCGAGGGTGAGCGCGCCGGCGTCGATGCGCGCCAGCTCGAACAGGTCGTCCACGAGGACCGTGAGCGTGCGAACCTGGTCGCGCAGCGTCGGCAGGTAGTCCTCGGCCGTCGCGAGCCCGTCCTCGATCGCCTCGATCATCGCCTGCATCGAGGCGAGCGGCGTCCGGAGGTCGTGGCTCGCCCAGGCGACGAGCTCGCGCCGGGCGTCGAAGAGCTGCTCGATGCTCGGCCGCCATCGTGTTGAAGGACGCGGCGAGCCCGGCGATCTCGTTCGCCCCGCCGACCGGGGCGCGCGCCGAGAGATCGCCGTCGGCCAGCCGGGCGGAGGCGTCCCCGACCCGGCGGATCGACTGCGAGATCCAGCGCGAGAGGAGAAGCCCGGCGGCGACGGCCGCGGTCGCCGAGCCTGCGGCGACGGCCAGCACCTTCCGGTCCGCCCCCATGTGGAACATCACCCAGCCCGATGCAAGCACCGCAGCGAGCGGGACACAGACGGAGACGAGCGCGAGCCCCGCCAGCTGGAGCCTGACGGTGGGAGCCGCTCGGAGCGCGTAGGCGACGGCGACGCCGATCGCGAGGCTGGCCGCCGCGACGATGACGCCGAGGAGGATCACGGGTCGAGCCTGTAGCCGACGCCCCACACCGTCTGGAGGTGCGCCGGGTGCGCGGGGTCGGCTTCGAGCTTCTCGCGCAGCCGGCGGACGTGGACCGTCACGGTCCCGGTGTCGAGTGCGGGCGAATGGCCCCAGACGCTGTCCATGATGTGGCTGCGGGAGAAGACACGGCGTGGGTTCGCGGCGAGGAACCAGAGCAGATCGAACTCGCGGGCCGTGAGCGTGACCGGGATCCCGGCCCGCGTGACCTCGCGGCTGGCCCCGTCGAGGACGATGTCGCCGTACTCGAGCCGCTCGGCGCGCGCCGTGCTGCCGTTCGTGCGCCGCAGCACCGTCCGGACGCGCGCGGCGAGCTCTCGCGGTGAGAAGGGCTTCGTGACGTAGTCATCGGCGCCGAGCTCCAGCCCGACGATCCGGTCGGACTCCTCCCCGCGGGCGGTCAGCATGATCACGGGCAGGTCGGAGCGGCTGCGGATCCACCGACAGAGCTCGAGCCCGTCGGTGCCGGGGATCATCACGTCGAGCACGACGAGGGTCGGGTCGGCTGTCTCGATCAACTCGCGGGCTCGGTCGCCGTCACCGGCCTCGAGCGTGTCGAATCCGTCCCGCTGGAGGTAGCGGACGATCACGTCGCGCACGATGGGCTCGTCGTCCACTACGAGGACGGTCACCTTCACGCTCCTATTCTGGCTTCCACTTCGAGTGATGGAGAGCCGCCCATTCCTCGCTGACCGTGCCGACCGTGATCCCATGCAGCGCGTGGCGTGTCGCCGGGTGGAGCACGGCGAGGTAGAGATGGCCGACGAGAAGCACGAGCGAGACGTACATCAGGCCGTCGTGGAGCACGACGGTGCTCGCGAAACGAAGCTCGGTGTTGCGCTCCCCGAACCAGAGCAGGAGCCCCGTGATCAGGAAGAGGACGACGAAGGCAGCGTTCAGCACGGTGTTCAGCTTCTGGCCGGCGTTGAAGCGGCCCTGCGGCGCCGGTTTGCGGCCGGTGAGGAAGCGGAGATCGTCGCGGTCGAAGCCGTCGACCTCGCGCGCCGTGCGCACGATCCCGCGCCGGTCGCCCGCGAGCACGATCAGCACGAGCACACCCACCCACGCGATCCCCGACCAGAAATGCAGGCTCTGGACGAGCGGCCTCCGGCCGATGTCGACGGCGAGGCTCGGCAGGTACAGGATGAGCCCGGTCGCGAGCAGGAAGAAGAAGAAGACCGCGTTTGCCCAGTGGAGCGTCCGCTCCGTGCGCGAGAAGCGCCGGCGGTAGCCGCGCTTCATGTCCCGTATCCGTTCGAGCGGCCGACCCAGGCGTCGCGGTCGTAGCCGAGCTGCTCCCAGTAGCCGTCGGAGGGTTTCGGGACGAGGTTGATCCCCTTCAGCCACTTCACGTTCTTGTAGCCGTACATCTCCGGGATCACGAGCCTGATCGGGGCGCCGTGCACGCGTGGGAGCGGCTTCCCGTCCATCTCGTAGGCGAGCATCACGTCGTGCAGGCCCGCCTGCTGCGTCGTCAGCGAGTCGACGTAGGGGATCTCGGCGGACACGAACTCGAGCGCGTGGGCGTCGGGCTTCGGGGAGGCGGGCGCGAGCACCTCGTTCAGCCGGACGCCGCCCCAGTTCACGTTCTTCACCGTCCAGCCGGTCACGCAGTGGAAGGTCGAGACCTGCTCGACCTTGGGGAGCGCACGCAGCTCCTCGTAGGAGATCGAGATCGGTCTCTCGACGTGTCCGCCGATCGCGAGCTTCCACGTCTTCGGATCGAAGCCGGGCATGGAGCCCGAGATCGTGTAGATCCGCCAGCCGCCGTTCGGGATCAGCGGGATCTGGTTCTCGAACGGGGCGATCGCCGCGGACACCTTCCCCCAGCCGGCCCTGCCCCAGTAGAGAGCCGAGACGCCGCCGAGGACCGTGCCGAGGAAGACGGCGCGGCCGACCTTTCTCGTTCTCAGGTTCCCGGCGTTTCTCTCGACCACGTCGTCTCTTCCTACATGTGGGCCATGCCCGCGAACAATGTGCCCCTGAGCTCGCCCGGATGCGCCTTCGTGTCCACCCAGACCTTGTAGGAAGCCGGGCTTTTCTCGATCAGGCCGAGCGCCTTTGCAGATACCGCTGCGCAGCTCTTCGGCCTGAAGCTCGACCCGAGCTTCGCGACGACCATCCCGCCGCTGTCGCGAATCGAGGCGCCCGTGACGCCGTCGGTCATCACGTCGAACGTCCAGCAGAGCTGCCCCTTGCCGGCGTTGGACTGGAAGTTGACCACCCCGTGCTCGCCCATCCCCGTGAGCTTGGCCGCGAGCACGGGATGCATCGTGGCGCCGCTCGCAGCCGCGCTCAAAGCGCCGGCTGCTGCGACTGTCGCCATCCCGAAAGCAAACCTCTTCATCACTCCTCCATTCGTCGAAAGTCGCTTCGGAGGTTCACCGACAGGGCTTGCGCTCCCGTGTCGAACTGCTTACGACGAGCTTAAATCGCTCCTGGAGGCTCGGAGGCGAACGGAGGCGAAACCGCGTCAGAGCGAGCGCTGGTAGGCGCGAAACGCCATCGTCGCGAGGAACGTCGAGATCAGGAGCAGCGCCCCCAGCAGGCCGACCCGCTCGAGGACGAGCGTCCAGTCGGTCGGGCCGATTGCCGCCGAGCGGCCTGCCTCGGCGGCCCAGTTGACCGGGTTGAAGCGCGAGACTCCCTGAACCCAGCCGGGGACGAGGTTCGCCTGCATGAAGGTCGACGAGAGGAACGTCAGCGGCAGGACGATCGAGGTGACAGCGGCGATCAGGGTCTCCTCCTGGCGGACGACGAGCGCGAGCGCGTTCGAAAGCGCGCCGAAGGCGGCGCTCAGCAGGCAGGCGGCGAAGATCAGGATCGCGATCCCGGCGACGCCGTTCGGGAAGTGCGCGCCGACGACGAGACCGACGATCACGATGATCAGCGACTGGACGACGGTCGTGAGCGCGCCGTAGATGAGGCTCCCGACGTTGAGCGCGCTCCGCCAGACCGGAGAGACGAGCATCCGGTCCATCACGCCGGAGCGCATGTCGTCGATGAAGGCCATTCCGTTCCAGCCCGCAGAGCTGATCGCCGTGAGCACGATCACGCCCGGCGTGAGGAACTCGATGTACGAGCCGCCCTTGAAGCCGGGGATCTCGACGACCTTCTTGAAGATCGCACCGAAGAGAAGCAGCCAGATCATCGGCTGGATCAGGGTGATCGCAACCCACGCCGGCTGGCGGAGCAGGCGGCGGACGTTGCGGAGCGTGATGTACCAGCTGTGGCGAAACGCGCGGGTCATGCCGCCTCCTCTGCCTGCCGGAACGAGCGCCCCGTGTGCCTGAGGTACACCTCGTCGAGCGAGGGGCGCGCCATCGTGACCGAGGCGACGGAGAGCCCGGCGGCCTCGAGCGCGGCGAGGGCGGGCGGCATCGCCCGTGCCCCGTTTCGCGCGCGTGCGCGTACGAGCCTGCCCTCGGCGGTCACCTCGGTCACTCCCTCGACGCCTTCGAGCGCTTCGCGAACGGCCGGGCTCGCCGCCTCGACGAGCTCGAAGTGGAGCGCGTCGCCCTGGAGCGCCGACTTCAGCTCCTCCGGGCTTCCCTCGGCAACGACACGTCCCCGATCGACGATCGCGACCTGGGCGGCAAGCTCGTCGGCCTCCTCGAGGTAGTGCGTCGTGAGGAGGATCGTCATCCTCTCCTCGCTCGCGAGGCGCGCGATCTCCCGCCACATGTCGGCGCGCACCTCCGGGTCGAGCCCGGTGGTCGGTTCGTCCAGGAACAGCACCTTGGGGTGGTGGATGAGCCCCATCGCGATGTCGAGCCGCCGCTGCATCCCGCCGGAGTAGGTCTTCGCCGCGCGTCCCGCGGCAGCGGCGAGGCCGAAGCGCTCGAGCAGCTCGGGCACGCGCGCGCGAAGCTCGCGGCCGGGAAGGTCGTAGATCGCGCCCTGGAGCACGAGGTTCTCCCGGCCGGTCGCCTCGGGATCGAAGCCGTGCTTCTGGCCGACGACGCCGATCGCCCGCCGCACCCGCTCGGGCCTCGCGAGCACATCATGGCCCGCGACCTGTGCCGTGCCGGAGTCCGGCCGCGTCAGCGTGGTCAAAGTCTTCACGGTCGTCGACTTCCCGGCGCCGTTCGGTCCGAGGAGGGCGAAGATCGTCCCCTCCTCGACCCCGAGATCGATTCCGTCGAGCGCCTGAACGTCCGGTGGATAGTGCTTCCTCAGCTCGTTCGCCTCGATCGCATTCGTCATTCCCCCACCTCCGGTATCATTTGAAGATCGAGTATCTTATTAATCAAGCTTCTTGTTTGTCAAGCGATCTCGGATGAGCCGGTCGCGCGACGAGCTGATCCAGGCGCTGAACCTCGAGGTGAGGCGTTCGCAGAACCGCACGGACGCCTATGACGAGGCGGTCTGCGAAGCGCTGGGGATCAACCGCACCGACCACCGCTTTCTCGACATCATCGACCAGGAGCCGGGGATCACGGCCGGGCGCCTCGCCGAGGTGAGCGGGCTCACGACCGGCGCGGTCACGACCGTGCTCGACCGCCTCGAGCGTGTGGGCTTCGCGCGGCGCGTGCGGGACGAGCACGACCGCAGACGCGTGCGGATCGAGGTGACCGAGAAGGCGCAGGCGGAGCTCTGGCCCTACTACGCGCCGCTCGCCCGGATCGGGGAGGCGATCAAGGAGCGCTACTCCGACACCGAGCTCCAGCTGCTCGTCGACTTCATGGAGACGGCGGCGGCGATGCACGAGAGCGTGCTCGCGGAGCTCCGGTCGCGTCTCGACGCGCGTCAGGACGCGGGCGCGAGCGTGACCGAGTAGCTCACCCGGTTGTCGCCCGGATTCGCGTCGGGCGACGAGGAGCCAACGCTAGCCGTGGTCGTCTGGGGGCCGGCACCCGTGACCTGCACCGAGTACCGGATCAGGGTCGAGGCGCCGCCTGCGAGGAAGTCGAGCGGGCAGGTGATCGTCTGGCTGCCGGTGCAGCCCGACCCGCGTTCGTAGAACGGGGGCCCGAGCAGCCGCATCCCGCTCGGGAGGCCGACCGTGAGAACGACATCGCCGGCCGTCTGGTTGCCGACGTTCGTCACGCCGACGAGGAAGTCCATGTTCCCGCCGAGACCGGGGCTCGGCGAGGTTTGCTGGATCGCAGCTTGCAGATCGACGAATCCGGCCGCGCCGCCGACCGGCGTTCCGCTCGGCTGCGCGAGCGCGTCGGCGAGGTCGGCCGCGTAGCTCGCGACGTAGAGCACGGCGATCACCACCAGCAGCAGGTTCAGCCGGCGATGGTGCTCGCGCAGCTTCGACCAGGCGGCAACGGAGAAGATCGCCCAGCAAGGCGTCGTGAAGAGCAGATAGCTGGACTTGATCGGATCGCCGTAGCGTTGCGGAAACCGGATCAGCATCACCACGAATGCCGCGAACGCAACGACCGCAAGCAGCCCGAGCACGCCCAGGCCGACGTCGGCAGCGGCTCCCTCCCGGCGACGAAGGACGCGGGCGAGCGCCGGCAGGGCGAGTACGAGGAGGCCGCCGAGCGCGAGCGCGTCTCCGGCGAGCCCGAGCACACTCTGGGTCGACGCGGTGATCTTCTCGATCCGGGTCGGCCGGTCCCAGTCGTGAATTCCGCCGAACCAGTCGCTCCAGAGCTCCGCGTGCAGCTTCGGAAGCAGCGCGTCGCTGAAATCGGGCCGGTACGGATGGACGACGAGCGACTCGAGCGGAACGGAGAAGTAGAAGGATGCAGGCTGGCTCCCCATCATCAGCGACGCCCGGGGAGCGAGGTTCGACTGGAACGGGTTGTGCCAGCGGTGGTAGGCATATCCCCACCAGGGCCCGGCAAGCAGCAGCGTCACGATCCCGGCCCGGATGAGGAGCCCGGTCGCCTTGCGCCGCCCGATCCAGAGGGCCGCGGCGCCGAGCGTGACGATGAGGAGCACGGCCGGCTGACGGGTCAGGGCGGCGGCACCGCAGACGAAGCCGAGCACGTATCCGAGTCGTGAGGGCCACGACCTGCTCGCAGCCCGCAGCAACACGAGCACGGCGAGCGCGCAGAGCAGCGCAAACGGCGCCTCCGGGTGAAAGAGGATGCTCATCCGGTAGACGACCGGGTAGGCGGCGGCGAACGCACCGGCGGCAACAGCCCGCCCGACGCGCCCGGGCCAGATCTCACGTGCGATCAGCCCCGTCACGAGCACGAGCCCGAGACCGCTCGAAAGCGCGATCAGCCGTCCGGCGGACCACGGCTCGGACTTTGCGAGCGAGATCCCCTCGTCGATCGCCCAGACGGCGCCGATTCCGAGCGCCGCCGCACCGGCAACTCTGAGACTCCGGCGTCTCGCGGTCAGCGCGGCCGCCCCACCGGCGACGAGCAGCAGCCAGAGCGCGCGGGTCAGCGGGTTCGAGGAGAGCTCGACCGCAACCGAAGGGAGCCGTCGGACCGAGCGCTCCGCCCCGACCGCCGCGAGTTGGAAGAGCGGCGGGCTCGAGTACTCGTAGTTCTCGGCCTTCGACGGTAACCGCCCGTGCGCGTCGAGGTACTGCGCGTAGGCGAGATGCTCGCCGGAGTCGATCGCCCCGGCGCGGCTGACCGTGGTGACCCCGACGAAGCCGACCACCGCAAAGACGCAGAACCCGAGCACGAGGCCGACCCGGAGCGGCGACCAGCGCGTGGCGAGGTCGAACCGGTGCACCGGGTGCATTATCTCCGGGTCACTCGGCTGCTGCGGGAGAGGCACTGCCCCGCGCGCGTCCGAGCACGTGGCGGACGCCGAGTGCCAGAGCGGCGACGAGGGCCGGCACCAGGAGGAAATACGAGGAGAAGACGGCCACGATCGAAACGAGCGCGAGTGCGGAGGCGGCAGCGATGCGAGCGCCGCCGTCGAGGAACCGCACCGCCGAGCCGAGCGCGAGCAGGTACACGGCGACGAAGCACGCAGACGTGGCTCGGACGAGGTCGTCGGTGCTGCCGGCGCCCGCGACGAGCGCCCCGAGGAGCAGCGCACCGACGATGCCGATCGCGAGGAGCGGCCGACGCGGGATGCTTCGCTCCCGAGCATCCTCACCGAGGAACCGGGGCAGCGCCCCCTCGTCGGCAAGCGCGGCCGCAAGCTTGGCCGCACCGCCGATGTAGACGTTCATCGTTCCCATCGTCAACGCGACCGCGAGCACCGCGGTGGCATCGCGTCCGGTCCGCCCGAAGCCGACGGCGATCAGGTCCGCCAGCGGGACGCGCGAGCCTCCGATGCCGCCCACGGCGATCGTCGCCACCGCGAGCCCGATATAGACGACGGTGACGGCGCCGAACGCAATCGCCATCGCCCTCGGAAGCTGACGCGCCGGGTCCGAGAACTCACCGGCCAGCTGGGCGACGGCCTCCCACCCCACGAACAGCCAGACGAGGATGCTCGCAGCGGTGCCCGCCGCCCACCAGCCGTGCGGCGCGAACGGGGCCCAGTTGTCCCCCGCTCGCGAGGGCAGCGCGACCGCGATCGCGACCACGATCACACCGAGGAGAACGGAGGAGAGCCCGAGTTGGAACCCTGACGACACTCGAAGCCCGAGCGTGTTGGCAAGGAGCACCACCACGAACATCGCAAGGCCGACGGAGGCGGCCACCGCCGAGCCGGAGCCCGAGAGATCGGCCACGTAGTAGCCGCCGATCAGCGACACGGCCGGAGCGCCGAGCACCACCGCTGCAAGGAACCACGCGCCCGTCACGGCGGCGGCGTCGGGCCCGAATCCCTCGTGGACGTAGGCCGACACGCCGCCCGCGACCGGATGCCGCACACCGAGGGCGGCGAATGCGATCGCGAGGGGCGCCGAGAGGGCGAGCAGCCCTGCCCAGGCGAGGATCGATGCCGGCCCGGCGGCGGCGACCGCAAGCGAGGGCACGAGCAGCACGCCTGGGCCGATCAGCGCGCCGACATAGAGCGCGGCGCCACGCCAGATACCGAGCGTTCCGACACGGGCCACAAGCGGCAGCGTAATGATGAGGGCCTCCGGCCAAGGCACGGAACGCCCGTCTTGGCTCGTCCGAAAGAAGACCGGCCTGGATCCCGAGAAGGCCCGTGCTCACGCTGCCCGCGGGCTACTCGTACCAGGTGAGCACCGCGAGGATCAGGTACAGCGCGACGAGCGCAACGCCCTCGAAAGGCGTCGCTTCGCCGTCGCTCGTGATCTGCCAGAGCGCGATCCCGGTGAGCGCGAGGGCGCCGATGAAGACGGGGGCGAGCTGGAAGGTCAGCCGGGTCGCGAAGAAGAGCGAGGCGAGCACGAGCGCGGGGAAGAGGAACGCCGTGATCTGCGCGACCGAGTTCTTCACGACGGAGATCGCGAGGTCGGACTTGCCCTTCAGCGCGAGCACGACGCCGGTCGTGTTCTCGACGGCATTCCCGGCGATCGCGACGATCACGAGGCCGGCGAAGGCCTGAGGGATCCCGATCCTCGCCATCGTCGGCGACAGCGAATCGACGAACCAGTCGGAGACGAACGCGGCACCGACCCCCGCGACCCCGAGCAGGACGAGCGAGACCGTCATCGAGATCGCGGGCTTGCCGTGCGAGGGGAGACCGCGCTCGTCCCCCCGGATGTAGTGGACGATCCAGACGGTGTAGGTCGCGAGCAACGCGATCGCACCGACGATCGAGATCGCCTCGATGTGATGCGAGGCCGGGTCGTTGCTCGCGGCGGAGATGCCGATGATCACGATCAGGAAGCTCGCGAGCATCATCAGGATCGCGTTGTCCTTCGGCAGGGCGACCGAGAAGCGCATGATCCCGTCGGAGCTCTCGCGGCAGCCGGCGATGACGACGATCCCTAGCACGAGCAGCGCGTTCGCGAAGATCGAGCCGATGATCGCGGTCTGGGCGATCACGAGCTCGCCGGCCGAGAGGGCGAACATCACGACGAAGAACTCCGGCAGGTTGCCGAGCGTCGACTGCAGGACACCCGTCACCGCCGGCCCGAAGCGGTCGCCGACCTGTTCGGTCGAGAACGAGACGAGCCAGGCGAGCCCCGCGAGCGCAAGCGTCGAGAGGACGAACGTGAGCGCCGTGGTGGCGCCCGCGTAGTGCGAGATCCCGGCGGCGACGGTCACGACTCCGGTCAGGGAGGCGAAGATCCAGGTCGTGCGCACGCGGGAAACCTAGTCGGTCGCACGGCCGGCGACGGCGGAGGCTCCGGATCGGGAAGCGCCGGAGCTACACGGTGACCGACTCCTGGCCGGGCGAGCTGACCGAGACCATTCCGGCCCAGGTGCACATACACGTCGAGGTGCTGTCGAGCGCGGGGACCTCGTTGATCGTGACCTTCAGCGATCCCGGCGCCCAGGGGCTCGCGATCACGGGGATACACGGCTGGGGGGTGAGCACTCCCATCGCGGCGCTCGTCGCGGCGGCGACCTGGGGGTTCGCGGGTGACATACACATCCCGAAAGTGGGAATGCTGGCCATCGAGATGTCTGTCACGACCCCGGCCGGAGTCCCTCCCTGCACCGTGACGCCGGTTGCCGAGAACGTTGCCGGCATCGCTCCCATCGTGCAGGTCAGCATCCCTCCGGTGACTACGAGCAAACCCATGGGCACCTCCTCGGTCGGTCGGGACGAAGGGTACCCGCACTGCCGCACACCGAGGTCCCGCGGTAGGGTTCCCCAGGGGATGTGTGATGGACCGGGATTCTGACGTGAGCGAGGCAGCAGGCACGCTGAGCCGACGAGGGTTCCTGGCCGGCGCGCTCGCAGTCTCCGGGCTCGTCGTCCTCGAGGCGGGAGCGACGAGCGAGGCCGCCGACTCCGCCCGCTACCTCGATCCGCCCGGCACGATCGAGGCCGGCTTCCTGAAGCGCAGCTACGCGCCCGGCGAGACGGCGGAGCTCGTCGTCCAGACGGCGGCGCGCGGGCTCTCGCTCCAGCTCATGCGCGCCGGCCTCGAGCCGACGAAGGCCCGCAAGGGGATGGGCGGCGTGCCGGTGGGACCGCCGCAGGCCGTCCGCTGGCACGGCGGCCGCGGGGCCCTGCAGATCGGCGTCGACTCGCTGCACACGGGCCTCCACTTCGTCTATCTGCAGGACCGCCACGGGCAGACCGGGTATGCGCCGTTCGTCGTCCGGCCGCCGAAGCTCGGTGCTGCACGCACCCTCGTCGTTCACCCCACGAACACCTGGGGCGCCTACAACCTCCGCTACGGCGCAACCTGGTACGCGAATGTCGAGGTTCAGCACGTCGACCTGACCCGGCCCTTCCTCGGCGGCCCTCCGCCGCACTACCGCGACTACGACATGGGGTTCATGCGCTGGTTCGCCCACTCCGGCCACCGCGCCGACGTGATCTCCGACGACGACCTCGAGGCGATCCCGAGCGCCGAGGAGCTGCGGCGGCTCTACGACCTCGTGGTCTTCTCGGGCCACGAGGAGTACGTCACCGATCACACCTACGACGTGGTCGAGCGCTACCAGGCTCTCGGCGGGAACCTGATCTTCCTCTCGGCGAACAACTTCTTCTACAAGGTCGAAAAGCACGGCGACACGATGCACGGGCGCTGGCGCTGGCGCGACCTCGGCCGTCCGGAGGCCCGCATGATCGGCTCCCAGTACCTGAACTGGTACCAGGGGCGGTACAAGAACATGCCGCTCACAGTCACCGGCGCCGAGCATGCGCCGTGGCTCTTCGAGGGCACCGGGCTCGGGAACGGCTCGTCCTTCGGCACCTACGGGATCGAGGTCGACGCGCTGGATCCGGCCTCACCGCCCGGCGTGCAGGTGCTGGCAGAGGCAAGGAACATCTTCGGGCCCGGCCAGACCGGCCAGATGACGCATTACAAGGCGCGAAACGGCGCCGAGGTCTTCGACGCGGGCGTCCTGAACTTCAGCGGGACGGCCGACAATCCGGGCGTCAGCCGGATGGTCGAGAACCTCTGGCGGCGGCTCGGCCCGCCGGTGTAGCCGGACGCGGCCGAGGGCCAGGCGAGTTCGGGGAAGCAGCGAAGGCCTCGCCAAACGATCGTGCGGCCGAGCAGTCCGCACGTTGGGGAGGCCGCACTAGGTGACCGACGAGACGTAGGCGGCCACGTCGGCGATCTGCTGGTTCGTGAGCGTTCCGGCGAACGGGGGCATCCCGCCGCCGCCGTTGTAGACCTGGTTCTCGACGTCGCCGAGCGACGGCATCAGATCGTCGAGATCCGGCCCGCCGCCGCCGCTCGAACCGGCGTCCTTCAGCGTGTGGCAGCTCCCACAGCCCGCGACGGCGAAGACCGCCGGGCCGTTCTTGGCGTTTCCGGTCGGGAACACCGGCAGCCCGCCGGCAGCCCCCGAGCCCGTACCGGCTCCCGCGCCCGTGCCCGAGGCGGAGCCGGCTCCCGAGGCAGAGCCGGAACCGGGGGCAGAGCCCGTCGACACACCGGTCGAGCCGCCCGTCTTCGGAATCGAGGAGATCGCGAGCGGGACGGTGAGACCGACCCCGATCGCCCCCTTCGCCCCCGCGACGCTCTGGCCGCCGACGATCGAGAGGAACTCGTACTTGCCCTTCCGGAGCCTGACGCTGAGCTTCGCGATCTGCCCGGTCTTCGTGAGCGTCACCGACTTGCCCGTGCACGAGTTCACGAGTCCCGACACCGGCCTCGAGCAGACGACGAAGGTGTGCTGGGCCTTGCCGCGGTTCGTGACCTGGAAGCACGACGGAGCCGGCGGTGAGCCCGGAGGACTTGGAGAGCTTGATCGAGGTTTCCTTGGGAGTCCCGACCGTGACGAGGACCGTCGTACCGGTCTGCGTCACGGGAGCTGCGGCCGAGTTTGCGGAGAGGACTGCAAGCCCGGCAGCCGCCAGCACACCGAGGGACACGGCGCGCGAGGTGGCGCGTCGTCGGTGCATCGGGCCGGCGGAGGCGCTCATGCCTACCTCTTCCGCAATAGCTCCGGAACCGGTTTTCGAGAGCTCATCGAATGAGGCGGTTAGGGTAGGGCGGGTGAGCAGCAGCTCGCAGACACGGTTCGACGCCGTCCTGATCGGGAGCGGGATCAACTCGCTCGCCTGCGCAGCGCTGCTCGCGCGTGACGGCTGGAGCGTCTGCGTGCTCGAGCGCAACGACTGGTTCGGAGGGGCGGTCAAGACGGCCGAGCTGACGGTGCCGGGCTTCCACCACGACGTCTTCTCGGCCTGGCACCCGTTGTGGGTGGGCGGGCAGGCGCACGCCCTTCTCGGCGACGACCTCGCGAGCCGCGGGCTCGAGTACCTGAACACCGAGCTTCCGACGGCGAGCACCTCGGACGAAGGCGAGGTCGGCCTTCCTGCTTCGCTCCGCCGCCGCCAATCACGAGGAGTTCGAGCGGCACGCCGCCGGCGACGGCGCTGCCTGGCAGGCGTTCCTCGACGGATTCGTGCCGAACGTCGACCTGGCCTTCGGGACGCTCGGGACGGAGCTCTGGTCGCGTGCCGGCGCCGCTCTCTTCGCGAAGGCGCTGCGAAGGCTCGGCCGGCGCGGGCTTCACGAGTTCGCCGGGAACGTCCTCGTCTCGGCCCGCGACTGGCTCACGGCCGACTTCGAGTCGGATGCCGTCCGCGGCCTGCTCGCCCCGTGGGTGCTCCACACGGGCCTCGGCCCGGACTCGGCGACATCCGGCTTCATGGCGCAGGTGATCGCGTTCGCCGTGCAGGAGGGCGGGATGCCGGTTCCCCGGGGTGGAGGGGCAAGGCTTCCCGAGGCGCTCGTCCAGTTGATTCGCGACCACGGCGGAGAGTGCCGGCTGCGAGACCGAGGTCGCCTCGATCGCCGTCCAGTCAGGCCGTGCGGCCGGCGTGCGGACGACCGAGGGCGAGCTGGTGACAGCGGCGCGGGCGGTGATCGCGGGCGTTACCCCGAGCCGGCTCTACGGCGATCTCCTCGGGAATCCGCGCGATCCCGTCGCTGCGGCGGGAAGGCGCTTCCGCTACGGACGCTCGGAGATGCAGATCCACTTCGCGCTCTCCGAGCCTCCCGTCTGGCGGGGCGAGCAGCGGCTCGCCGGAACCGCGATCGTGCACATCACTCCGGGGCTCGACGGCGTCTCCCGGGCGGTGAACGAGGCGGAGCGCGGGCTGCTTCCTGCCGAGGCGACCGTCGTCTGCGGTCAGCCGCTGACCATGGATCCGAGCCGCGCGCCGGACGGTGCCGGCCTGCTCTGGATCCAGCTCCAGGAGCTGCCGTGGCAGATCAAAGGCGACGCCGCCGGCGAGCTCGACACAGGCGACGGGAAGCTGGACCGAGGAGCTCCGCGAGGCCTACGCCGACCGGATCCAGCGGCGCCTCGCGGCGCACATCGCGAACCTCGACGCCTCTGTCCTCGCGCGGACGGCGCTCTCGCCGGCCGATCTCCAGGCGGCGAACCCGAACCTCGAATGTGGCGACCCGTACGCGGGCTCGCTCGGGCTCGACCAGAACTTCCTCTGGCGGCCGTTCCCCGGCCAGCCCGGGCACCGGACGCCGGTCGAGGCGCTCTGGCAGATCGGCGCGAGCACGTGGCCGGGCCCCGGGCTCGGCGCCGGGTCGGGGACGATCGTCGCCGGCGAGTTGCTCCGCCCGAGCCCGGCCGACCGCATCGCGCGGAGGCTCGGCCGGTGAACGGGCCGCTTCTCTCGATCTCGGAGATCTCGACACTCCATGCCTCGTTCGAGGAAGACCTCTCCGCCTACGCGGCGGCAGGCCTGGACGGGATCGGGATCTGGGAAATGAAGCTCGGCGACCCGGACGAGGACGGCCGTTCACTCGAGCTGCTCGAGCGGAGCGGCCTCGGTTCGGCGAGCGCCGTCCCTGCGGTCCCCTCGATCCTTCCCCTGCCGCTCCTCGGCGGCCCCACAGACCCCGCCGAGCGCGTCGAGGCGCTCCTCGCCTCAGTCCCGCGCCTGGCGGCGTTCGGCGCGAAGGGGATCGTGTGCCTGACGGGCTCGGGCCTCGGCCTCGAGCCGGCGCAGGCACGCGCGACCGTGGTCGAAGGCCTGAAGCGGCTCGCCGAGGCGGCCGACCGCGCAGGCGTCCGGATCGCGGTCGAGCCCTACCAGCGAGACGACGCCGCCGAGTGGTCGATCATCTCGACGATCGGGGAGGCGATGGAGCTGATCGACGCCGCCGGTGGACAGCAGTCGCTCGGAATCCAGTTCGACGTCTGGCACCTGTGGAACTGCCCGGAGGTGCTCGTCGAGATCGCCCGCCACATCGACCGGGTCGCCGGCGTCCACGTCGGCGATGTCCGCGACCCGACCCGCAGCTTCGCCGACCGCCTCCTACCCGGAGACGGTGTCGCCGACCTCGCGCCGATCCTGCGCGCCCTCGACGGGGCCGGCTGGCGCGGCTTCTACGACCTCGAGATCTTCTCCGATGACGGCACTTTCGGCGTCGACCACGACGACTCGCTCTGGGCGATGCCGGTCGCAGAGCTCGCCGAACGCGGGCGGGCGGCGCTTGGAAGCGCCGTCTCGTTGCCACTCGCCGACCGGGCGTGATGGGTGCGTGCTCACCGAATCAGGGCTCTCAGGCGGCCGTGGCGCCTGCCGCGCCGTAGGCGGCGAGGTACTGCTCCCACCGCTGCGGGATCTTCGGCGCAGCGAGACGGATGAAGAGCACCGGCGCCGGCGGGCGCGGTGGGTGGGCGAGCTCCATGTGCACCTCGTGGAGCAGGCGGTTGCCCTTCCGCAGGTTGCACGGGGCGCACGAGGTGACGACGTTCTCCCACACGGAGCCACCGCCCCGGGAGCGCGGGATCACGTGGTCGAGGGTCAGACGCCCGCTCGCCGTGCCGCAGTAGACGCAGCGCCACCCGTCACGCGCGAAGAGCGCGCGGCGCGAGATCTTGCGCTGGACGATCCGTGGAACCCGGACGTAGGAGAGGAGCCGGATGACGTGTGGCCACGGGAACCGCGCCGTGGCCGAGCAAAGTGGTCGGTCCAGCTCTTCGACCACCTCCGCCTTCCCCTTGTAAACGAGTACATGAGCGCGGCGCAGCGAGCACACGTTGAGCGGCTCGAAACTTGCGTTGAGCACGAGAACCTGTTGCACCGCCCCTGAAAAGTACCGGACCCCAGGTACGGCTCCAGGCGCTCTGTCACAACCGCCACCCGCCCGAATCCGGCGTCCGCACTAACGGCCCATCGCGCGTTCGACCGCCTGCTGCTCTTCAGGCGAGAGCGGGACGGCGGGCTGCCCACGGTCGATCTCCTTCATGTAGATCCGCGCGTAGTCGCGGCCCTGGATCGCGGTGATCACGATGCCGCTGCGAGCCGAATCGAGGAGCGCGAGCGACGCCGACTGATGGCCTCCGGTGTCTTCGTAGGCGTCGTAGCGGACGATCGCGGTGTTCGCGACCGTGTCGTCCACGCGCCGGTCGACGCGCGCAAGCCCGGCCGCCACCTCGTCGACGGCGCGGTGGAGGTCGTCGATCCTCCCTTGCAGCGAGACCGTGAACTCGACGAGGTCCTTGCGCCCGCCGCCGACGAGCGTTCGCTGTGCATCCCGCAGGCGCCGGACGCGAACCCAGGCGATCCCCGCGACGACGAGCCCCGCCGCGCCGAGCACGATCCCGAGAACGGCGACGAGTGCGGCAACGTTCCCCGAGACGCTCATCTCCGGTGCACCCGCTCCGCTCGGAGCCCGGCGCCCCCGGCCGCTTGCGGCCCCTCCGCGAAGCGGAGCTCGGCGTCCAGCCAACCTGCCGGCCGCGTAGCGGTCGACCTACATCCAGTGCGGGCGACAGCACACGTGAGTATCGCGTCGGACGTCTGCAGAGCCCGCACTTAGGGCAGCGAGAAGATGACCTGGTACTGGGCCGAGTTGTTCGAGAGGTTCGTCTCGTGAGGCACCGCCGCGACGTCGACGGTGAGCTTCGTCTGTGACGCAAACGGCACGTCGCCGATGTCCGAGAAGGTGACCGTCTGATCCTGCCCCGGGTCGATCAGCTGGACCGTCTCGGTCTTCGTGATCGGGCTCTTGGGCGACGGGCGGTTGATCACGAGCGTCACCTTCACCTGCACCTCCTGCGAGATCCCCCCGTTGTGGATCGTCACCTGGAAGGCGAGGCTCGAGCTCGAGGTCACCGTGTTCAGGCTTCCCTCGCTGAGCGTCTGTGAGGTGCCGCCCGGCCCGTTCGGAAGCGCGGCCACCGAGACGATGTTCGTGCCGTGGAGGCCGGCCGCGGTGCTCCCGCCGCCCCCGCCGCTCTGGTTGTCGATCCGACTGAGCAAAGACGAGACGGCGCGAGTCGTGATCACGAGCTCGGGCTCGGCAAGGAAGTGGGACGAGGGGACGGTGACTCCGTGCACGTTCTCGTCCGCAAGCACCTGAATCGACGGCGCCTGGAAGAGGTCGTCCCACATCACGTCGCTGGCAAGGAGCCTGTAGGTCTGCTGCACGATGTCGAGCGCCACAACGCTCTGCTTCGTCCCCGTGCCGAGACTCGCGAACCCCTTGGAGAGCCCGTTCACGCCGCTCACGCGGAGCTGGAGCGCCTGGATCATGTTCGCGTCCTCACTTCGGAGCTTCCCGGGCGGGCGAAGCTTCTGTGCAGAGTCGACATTCTGCTGCTCCTCGGACGCGATGCTCGAGAGCTTCGTCGCGATCTGAGCGGCGGTGAGGCCCGGCGTCGTGAGCGCCGAGATCGTCTGCTTGCCGTTGCCTGCCGACTGCATGCCGATCGTGTCGACGTCGCTCATGTAGTTCGCATACCCGCTGTGCTTCGACTCCGTGCACGAGGAGATCAGGAGCGCGAACAGGAGCGCGATCCCGATCACCACGAAGACCACGAAGGCGAGGCGCCCGAGAGGCCCGAGCCGTGGCGAGGAGCCACCGGCGCCACCGCCGCCGGCCCGTACGCGCCGGCGCGGTCGCTGCGGCCCGCGGGCCCGGGTTTGCGGGGTGGACTCGGCCGTCGGCGGCTCCTCGTCGAAGAAGTCGAACTGAATGTCGTCGTCCGGTGGGTCCATGCCGCCCGTTGAGTTCATGCCTAGGTCGAATCTACCGCGTGGCTCGGCCGCGAAAGGAGTTCACCTCGGCGCGAAGTAGAACCGAACGTGGCTTCGACTGCTCTCGCGACCGATCTGATCCTCGGACGATACCGCGCGCTCCGGCCGCTCGGCTCCGGGGGGATGGGTCATGTGTGGCTCGCGCGCGACGAGCGAAACGGGCTCGACGTGGCATTGAAGATGGTCGTGCGGGAGGGCCGGGTCGCCGAGCGCGCCGAACGCGAGGCACGTGCGGCCGCCGCGCTCCGCCATCCTCGCTGCCAGCGAATCTATGCGCTGGCCCGGGATTCGAGCCACATCTACATCGCCTACGAGTACGTCCCGGGACGGACGCTGCGTCACGCCCTCGACGCCCGCGAGTTGAACGACGACGAAGCCGTCGAGGCCGCCGCCCAGATCCTCGACGCTCTGGCGCACGCCCACCGCAAGGGGATCGTCCACCGCGACGTGAAGCCGTCGAACGTCCTGCTCGCGGAGTCCGACGAGATCGACATGCGCCTGCTCGACTTCGGGCTCGCCCAGATGGAGGAGTTCGACACGCTCACCGCCGTCGGCGATGTGCCGGGAACGCTGACGTATGTCTCTCCGGAGCGGCTGGCGGGCGAGACGGCCACGGCCGCCGCCGATGTCTGGGGCGTCGGAGTCATGCTCTGGGAGGCCCTTGCCGGGCGCCATCCGTTCCGGAGCAGCAACGCGGCCGGCACCTCGCGCCGGATCCGGGCCGGCGCGCCGCCGCTCGAGACGATCCGCCCGGATCTTCCCGCGCCGCTGCTTGCCGCGATCGTCAGCGCTCTCGACCCCGATCCCGAGCAGCGCCCTTCGGCCGGGAGACTGGCCACCGAGCTGCGCGGCGGCACGCGGCGGCGCAAGCGGATCCCGGGCGCCGTCGTGGAGCACCCGGCGATGGAGCCCCGTCAGGCGCGGATCCTCGCGCTTGCGAAGGAGCGTCTCGCCCCGGCCGTCGCGGCCGCGGCCTGGACGGGATGGGTCGCCTCGGTGCTGCCCTTCTATCCCGCAGGGTGGCCGGTCGGGCTCACGATCGCCGCCGCCGCGCTCGGCTTCGCCTTTCCCCGTGCAGCGTTCGCGTTCGCGTTGACGGTCACCTTCTTCCCGCTCGCGAACATCTCGCTCGGCCTCGCCGTCCTGTTCGCGGTGCTCGGCGCCGCCTGGATCGCGCTCACCTGGACCGATCCCCGCGGCAACATCGCCCTCGTCCTCGCCCCGCTCCTCGGCCCGCTTGCCGGCCTTGCCCTGCTCCCGATCGCAGCGCAGTTCGCGCGCGGACCGACACGTCGTGCCGTCCAGGCGGCCGCGGGCGCCCTGCTCGCGGTGCTCGTGGCCGGGCTCCGGCACGAGAAGCTCCCGTTCGCCGGGATACCGGCGCCGCTCGGGCTGGGGATCACCGGCAGCAACCGCCCCTCGGCGGTGGCCTTCGCGCTCTGGCGCCCGCTCGAAGCGCACCCGGTCGTGCTCGGCCAGGCCGCGGTCCTCGCAGCGGCGGCGGTCGCGCTGCCCTACCTGCGCGGGCGCGGGCCCTGGATCGCGGCGGGCGGGGGGGCGGCGCTGCTCGCCGCAACCGCACTCGGCGCACCGGAGGCGCCGCTGCTGCCGCTCGCGGCCGCCGCATGGATCACCGCGGCTTTCCTGCTCGGAACGGAACCGCCGGTGACACCTCCCGCGACCGTCTCGACCAGCGAGCGGTCGGGCCCGACCAGGAAGATCGACTCCCTGTTCCGGAGGCGAGAGACGGTGCCGACCTTCTCCCCCGAAGGGTTGTAGATCCCGATCTGGGCACCGACGTAGCGCTTCGAATCGACGTCGATCCGCCCGACATACCCGACCTCGCCGAGCAGTCCGCCGAGCCCGTCGACATCGTGGAAGCCCTCATTCGAGACAGAGACGACGAGCCAGCGCGCCGGAAGCGCCGCGAGCAGCCCGGCAAGGGCCGCCGGCGCCGCACGTTTGGAGTTGTAGGAGCTCCGCCGCTCGCGGCAGTCGAGGCGCTTGTTCGCGACCCCGTAGGTTTCGGGCGCGTCCCAGCGGACGAGCGTCTCCCACACGTGGTAGTTCGAGAAGAACGAGTGCTGGTTGTACGGCGGATCGACGTAGACGAGGTCGACGTCGAGTTGCGGCGCGAGCATGTTCGCGTCGAGCCGCGAGACCGTGCCGGCGGGCCCGTCGACCGCGGACGGGAGACGCAGCGACAGCTCGTTGTAGGAACGGGGAGCCCACTCCTTCAGGTAGGCCATCTGCAGCCCGGTCGTGCTGTCGACGCGGTCTGCCGCCTCGAGGAGCGCCGTCAGCAGCACGCCCCGCTCGACCGGGGAGAGCTCGTAACCGTCGATCGCCTCGCGGATCGCGTCGATCCGCGCGCCGTTCTTGGGCTGGAAGTACCGCGCCCGACGGCAGAAGGCCTCGGTGAAATAGCCCTCTCGGCCCGGAAGTGCCTCGAGCTCGGCGGCGATCCGGGCGAGCCGGCCGCGATCGAGCGTCCCGTCCGCGACGATGTAGGCCTCGGCCAGCACCTCGGAGTAGGTGGCGAGGTCATTCGAGTGAACCTGGAGCCCCAGGCTCCGCAGCGCCTGCCCCACCCGCGTCGTGCCCGCGAACAGGTCGCAGGCCGAGCGTACGGGCAGCTGCGCAACGACGCTCTGGATCAGCGGTACGAGCGTTCGCTTCGACCCGATGTACTTGATCAAGGCCGCAGCGTATCCGGGGCCGAAGATGGCGCCTCTACACTTCTTGCCGAGGAAACGGGTTGCTGAGATGAGCGTATTGCGGTCGATCGAATCCAAGCTGGAGTCCCTCTTCGAGGGGGTGTTCGGCCGTGCGTTCCGCTCGAACGTGCAACCGGTCGAGCTGGCCCGCAAGCTCGTCAAGGAGATGGACGACCACCGGAACGTCTCGGTGTCGCGCGTGTACGTCCCGAACGAGTACACGATCTACCTCTCGCCCCCGGATCGCGAGCAGTTCGAGGGCTACGAGGACAAGCTCTGCGAGGAGCTCGGCGACTACCTCACCGAGCACGCCCGCCGCGAGCGCTACGTCCTGCTCACCACCCCGCACGTGAAGCTCGAGACCGACGACGACCTCGACGTCGGCGAGTTCGGGATCGCCGTGCGACTGGTGCGCGGGCCACACCCACCGGTCGGCCCGCCTGCCGGTGATCCCCAGCTGGGGGAAGACGAGCAGAGCGGGACGATGGTCTACAAGGCACCGCCGCTTCCCCCGCCGATCGAGGACGACAGCCCACACGAGATCGCGTCGATCACGGTGAACGGCGACGTGTTCGACCTCGCCGGCCGTCCGATGGTGCTCGGCCGCTCAAAGGACTGCGACATCCGGCTTTCCGACCCGAACGTCTCTCGCCGCCACGCGGAGATACGACCCGACGGCGCCGGCTACAAGATCTTCGACCTCGAGTCGACGAACGGGATCGAGATCGACGGGAAGCGCGTGAAGGATCTGGCGCTCACCGACGGGATCCGATTCACGCTCGGCACGACCGAGATCGGCTACTCGCAAAGGCTCAGCTAGCGCGGTGGCCGCGTCCGTTGGAGTCGAGACCACACTCCTTGTTCTCAAGATTGCCTTCCTCGTTCTCCTGTATCTGTTCATCTGGCGGATTGTCCGTTCCGCTTCACGCGACCTCCGGCTTCCGCAGGAATCGATGATCCTCTCGCCCCAACAGGCCTCCGCGCTTCTCGCCCAGCCGCTCGCGCGCGAGCACGGCCGGCTCGTGGTCGTCGAAAGCCACGCGCTCGAGGAGGGCGACGTGTACAGCATCGACTCGACGGCGCTGACCGTCGGACGCAGCGACGACAACGACCTTCCGCTCGAGGGTGACGAGTTCGCCTCGTCCCGGCATGCCCGCTTCGAGCCCCGCCGCGACGGCGTCTGGGTCGAGGACATGGGCTCCACGAACGGCACGTTCGTGAACGGGATCCGGCTCGAGAGCGGCAGACGCCTGGCGCCCGGTGATGTCGTCAGAATCGGCGAGACCGACTTGAGGTTCGAGCGATGATCCCCCCGACGTCCCTCGGTTTTGAAAGGCTGTGGCGTTGATGCGAGTCGCGGGATCTTCGGCGGAGTCCAACGTGGGCCGCAAGCGGCGCCACAACGAGGACAACTACGTCGCCGCGCCGCCCGTGTTCGCGGTCGCGGACGGAATGGGCGGCGCCCAGGCGGGCGAGGTCGCCTCCGAGCTCGCGGCCGACACGGTTCGCGAGACGGAGTTCGATCCCTCGGTCAGCGGCAAGGAGCGGGTCGTCGCCCTGATCAAGGCTGCCAACCTTCGGGTCCACGAGCGGGCGGCCGTCGACGTGTCCGCCTCCGGGATGGGCACGACCATGACTGTTGCGATGCTCCAGTCGGACGGGACGCTCGCGATCGGCCATGTCGGCGACTCGCGCGCCTACCGGCTGCGTGACGGCGAGCTCGAGCAGCTGACCGACGACCATTCGCTCGTCGGGGAGCTCGTGCGCCGCGGCGAGCTCACACCGGAAGAGGCGGCGGTCCATCCGCAGCGCTCCGTGATCACCCGCGCCCTCGGCACGGAGCCCGACGTCGACGTCGACGTCTTCACCGTCGAGACGCGCGACGGCGACATCTTCCTGCTCTGCTCCGACGGGCTGACGACGATGGTCGACCCCGAGACGATCGCCGCGATCCTGCGGCGAAACGGCACCGAGCTCGACGCCGCCACGCACGCCCTGATCAAGGCCGCAAACGACCGCGGCGGCGACGACAACATCACGGCGATCCTGTTCGCGGTCGCAGAAGGCGACGGCGACCACGCCGAGCCCTTGCCCGTCGCGGCTCCCGCCCCCGACCCGGATCTCGAAGACACCCTTCACCCGGAGGACGGCGTCAGGCTCCCGGACGCCGTGCCGGCCGAGGTGACGATGGTGGTCACGGCCGACGAGTTCCAGAAGGCGCTCGATGCCAACCGCTCCGATGCCCCGGCCGCAGCCGCGATTGCTGCAGGTGCGGCGGCGGCGGCCGTGCCGGCGGCAGCCGAGGAGGCACCCACCGTCCCGATCGACGCCGTGACCGCCGAGGCCACGGCGGCCGCAACCGCGCCGGCCGAGACGGGCGCCGAGCCCGGCCCTACCGACTACACGACGGCGTGGCCCTCCGTCGCCGCCGCACCCTCAGGCGAGGCCGAGGAGACGCCGGCGGGGGCGGAGCCGGACACCGGCCCCGAGGAGAAGCCCTCACCCGTCCGGGTCGCGATCGCCCTGTTCGTGATCATCCTTTTGATCGTGGCGATCGTCTTACTCGTACTCGACGCGCTCCCGAGATGACCTCGATCGCTACAACGACAGTTGTGGCGGGATCCCGAAGATGACTGAGAGAAACAGGGAACTCGGCTACCTCATCGCCGTCGGCGCGCTCACCGGCCTCGGCTTCGCAAGCGTGTACATCGCGCGGCAGGCGGTGATCGGCTGGGGATCGCTCACCTACGCCGGCCTCTTCATCGGGCTCTACTTCGTCGCTCACCTGGTCGCGCGTGCGACCGTCCCGCGGGCCGACCCCTACCTGCTGCCGATCACGGGGCTCTTGACCGCGATCGGGCTGACCGAGATCTACCGGCTCGGGCCGAGCGACGCGTTCAAGCAGGGCCTGTGGGTCGTGATCGGCGTGGCGGTGTTCGCGGCTGCGCTGATCGGGCTTCGCCGCGACTACCGGGTGCTCGAGTCGTACAAGTACATCTTCGGGGTCGGCGCGATCGCGCTGCTCTTCCTGCCGCGGGTCCCGGGAATCGGCGAGACCGTGAACGGCGCCCGGCTCTGGGTCCACGTCGGTGGGCTGCAGTTCCAGCCGGGTGAGCTCTCGAAGGTCTTCCTGATCATCTTCCTGGCCGGCTACCTGCGCGAGAAACGCGAGGTGCTCGCGCAGGGGCGGCTCAAGGATCTCGGGCCGCTGCTCGCGATCTGGGCCGCGACGATGCTCGTGCTCGTCGCCACGAACGACCTCGGCTCGGCCCTGCTCTATTTCGGGATCTTCATCGCGATGCTCTACATCGCGACCGGCCGGCTCTGGTACGTGCTGCTCGGCCTCGGCCTCTTCGCCGCAGGCGGATTCGTCGCCGACCAGCGGATCCCGCATGTCGCCGAACGGGTGACGAACTGGCTCTCCCCGTGGTCCACCCAGAAGGTCTTCTGCCCGTCCACGGGTACCCTGTCTCTGCGGCAGGACTGCCAGAGCTACCAGCTCGTGAAGTCCCTCTACTCGATCGCCGCCGGCGGCTTCGGCGGAACCGGCCTCGGCAAGGGGACATTCACCACCACAGGCGGCACGCCGCTGATTCCCGACGTGAACACGGACTTCATCTTCTCGGCGCTCGCGCAGGAGCTCGGGCTCGTCGGCGTCTCGGCGCTGCTCCTCGTGTTCATGGTCTTCGCCGCGCGCGGAATGAAGGTCGCGATCCGCGTCGACGACGGCTTCTCGAAGCTCCTCGCGGCCGGGCTCACGTTCGGCTTCGCGCTCCAGACGTTCACGATCGTCGGCGGGATCGACCGGGTCATCCCGCTGACCGGGATCACGCTGCCGTTCGTCTCCTACGGCGGCTCGTCGATCGTCGCGAACTTCCTCTTGCTCGCCGGGCTGCTGCTCGTCTCCCACAGGGCGAACTCCGTCTCGTGAACATGAACCGCCGCATCTCGCAGGTCGCGCTCGTCGCGCTCGCGCTGCTCGCCTCGCTGATCGTCGCGACGACCTACTGGCAGACCTGGGCCTCCGCCGGCCTCGCCGCGCGCGAGGACAACGAGATCCAGCGCGTGGCGCAGTTCTCGATCGACCGCGGGAAGATCCTCGCCTCGAACGGCAAGACGGTGCTCGCGACGAACATCAAGAAGAAGTCGGGCGGCCAGACCCTCTACTTCCGCGTGTACCCGACCCACGGCCTCGCCTCGCAGGTTGTCGGCTACTCCACGCAGAGCCGGTCGCGCACCGGGATCGAGGAGACGCAGAACAGCTACCTGACGGGCTCCAACGCCGACCTCGGGACGATCCTCGACACGGTCGGCTCGCGGCTCAAAGGGACGACGATCAAGGGCAACGACGTCGAGCTCACGATCCATCCCGGCGTGCAGTGGCTGGCGCAGAACCTGCTCAAGTCGACGTGCGGCGCCGCCGTGCTGCTGAACCCGAAGACGGGCGCCGTGGATGCGATGGCCTCCTCGCCGGGCTTCGACCCGAACCTGATCGAGAAGCCGGCCGGCTACGCCCGGGTTCAGGCCACGAAGAGCCCATGCCCTCCCGAGCAGGCCTCGCCGCTCCTGAACCGCGCCACGCAGGGCCTCTACCCGCCGGGCTCGACGTTCAAGACGATCACCGCTGCGGCGGCGCTCGACAACGGCATCTACAGCCAGACCTCGTCCTTCTACGATCCCGGCTACTGCACCGAGTACGGCAAGCAGGTGCACAACGCCCTCGACCAGAGCGGCCCCGAGGCTTTCGGCGAGGTGAACCTCGTCGAGGCCTTCCAGCACTCGATCAACGCGGTCTTCTGCAACATCGGGATCAAGCTCGGCCCGAAGCGGATCCTCGACGAGGCCAAGGACTTCGGCTTCTACTCGGTGCCTCCGCTCGAGGTGCCGTCGAACGCAATCTCGGCGTCAGGGCTCTACGTGAACGGGAAGCTGTTCGACCCGAAGACGCCGGCCGGATACTCGCTCGTCGATCCGGGCCGGCTCGCCTTCGGGCAGGACAAGATGCTCGCGACCCCACTCCAGATGGCGCTCGTAGCCTCCGCGGTGGCGAACAAGGGCGTCGAGATGGCGCCGACGCTGATCCAGAAGATCATCTCTCCGAGCGGGAAGACGATCAAGCAGCTCCATCCGCACGTCTGGCGGGTCGCGACGAAGCCCTCGACCGCGGGAGCGCTGAAGAACATGATGGTGGAGGTCGTCCAGGCCGGCACCGGGACGCAGGCGCAGATCCCGGGCGTCGTCGTCGCGGGCAAGACCGGCACCGCGGAGACGTGCTCCTGCAACACCGTGTACGACGCGTGGTTCATCTTCTTCGCCCCGGCGAACAATCCGGTCGTCGCCGGCGCGGTCCTGGTGGAGAACCAGAACAACGGATTTGGCGGCGCGGTTGCTGCACCGATCGCAAAGCAGCTGATGCAGGCGATCCTTCCCGTTGCGTCGAAGGAGAACAAGAATGGCAACTGACGTGGAAGATCGGCTGATCGGGACCCTGTTCGACGGGCGCTACAAGATCGTGCGAAAGCTCGGCTCCGGCGGGATGGCCGAGGTGTACCTGGCCGAGGACGAGGAGCTCGGGCGCAAGGTGGCGCTGAAGATGCTCGACGAGCGCCACGCACGCGACGAGCAGTTCGTCGAGCGCTTCAAGCGAGAGGCGCGCAACGCCGCCGGGCTCAGCCATCCGCACATCGTCCGGATCTACGACCGCGGCCAGGCGGAGGGCACCTACTACATCGCGATGGAGTACCTCGACGGCCCGACGCTGAAAGAGCTTCTCGTGCGGAAGGGCCCGACGCCGCCGCTGACCGCGATCAAGTTCGCGCGCGAGATCCTGAGCGCGCTCTCCGAGGCGCACAAGCACGAGATCGTGCACCGGGACATCAAGCCGCACAACGTGATCGTGAGCCCCGACTGGAACGTCAAGGTCACCGACTTCGGGATCGCGCGCTCGGGCGCCTCGCAGATGACGGAAGCGGGCTCGATCGTCGGCACCGCGCAGTACCTCTCTCCCGAGCAGGCGCGCGGGAAGCCCGTCGACCAGCGCTCCGATCTCTATTCGCTCGGGATCGTGCTGTACGAGATGCTCACCGGCAAGGTGCCGTTCACCGGCGACGCCGCCGTGGAGATCGCGATGAAGCATCTCTCCACGATCCCCGACCCGCCGTCGAAGCTGCGCCCGGAGGTCTCGCACGACCTCGACGCCGTCGTGATGCGGGCGCTCGCGAAGGATCCCGCGGATCGCTACTCCTCGGCCGAGGAGATGGACGCCGACCTCGCGCGGGTCGCGCGCGGCGCCTCGGTCTCCAACCGCACCGAGGAGGCGATGACGAGCGTCCTTGCAGGCAGCGGCATCTCCTCGGCGATGACCTCGATCGTCCCACGCGAGGCCCTGACGCCGCCCCCCGCGCCGCCCCCGTACCGACCGCCTTCGTACTACGAGGACGGCGGCCGCCGTCGCTCCCGCTGGCCGATGATCCTCGGGCTGTTCGCGATCGCCCTGCTCGCCGCCGGCGGCTACCTGATCTACGAGCGCGTCAACACCGCGATCGATACGAACAAGACCGTGGCCGTGACGAACGTCGTGCAGACGCCGGTCGACAATGCCGAGACGATCCTCCACCAGCAAGGGCTCCTGACGAACGTGGTGAACAGCCCGAGCGCCACAGTCGCGGCCAAGCTCGTGATCAGCCAGAACCCGAGCCCCGGCGTGCGCGTGGCCAAGCAGACGACGGTGACTCTGACCGTCTCGAGCGGCAAGCCGAAGACGACCGTGCCGCCTGTCGAGAACCTGCCTGCGTCGGAGGCTCAGGCGGAGCTGCAGAACATCGGGCTGAAATCGGCCGTCCACAATGTTCCGTCCGGAACGGTCCCGAGCGGGAACGTGACCGCGTCGTCGCCGGCGGCCGGCACGACGGTCCTCGTGGGCTCCCAGGTCGTGCTGAACGTCTCGACCGGGCCGAAGCAGAGCGGGGTTCCCACGGTCACGGGCGAGCCGTACGCCAATGCTGCGGGCGCGCTCAAGGGAGCGGGGTTCAAGGTCGCGCGGACGGACACGGCAAGCTCGGAGCCGGAAGGAACGGTCGTCTCGCAGAATCCGGGAGGCGGCACGTCGGCGACCGCGGGCTCGACGGTGACGCTCGAGGTCTCGACCGGCCCCGAGCTCGTGGCGGTTCCCTCCGTCACCCAGGACGACCAGACGACCGCGACCCAGCTTCTCCAGTCCGACGGCTTCTCGGTCTCCGTCGTGCAGCAGGACGTCACCGACCCGACGCAGGACAAGCTCGTGCTCGCTCAGGACCCGCAGGCCGGGAAGAAGATCCAGCAGGGCTCGACGGTAACGATCAACGTCGGTCACCTGGTGACCGCACCGCCGCCGCCGGCGAACACATCGACGGCCACGACGGGCACGACGACGACGGGCACGACGACGACCACGACAACGGCCACGACGCCTACCACCCCGACGACGCCCACCACCCCGACGACGGCCGCGACGACGACGACGCCGGTCACGGGCGCCACGACTGCGACCACCCCGCCGACCACGCCCTCGATCCCACCTCCTTGAGACGACGCATAGCTGTCATCTCGGGCGGGCGCTCGAGCGAGCGTGAAGTGTCGATCGCCTCGGCCCGAAGTGTTGTCGCGGCGCTCGTCGCGGGCGGCTCGGAGGTGCTCGGGATCGAGATCGGCACCGGCGGCAAGTGGGAGCTCGCGCAGCAGTTGCCGGACGGCGCCCCTGGGATGGCGCTCGAAGGGCTTCCGAGCCGGGCGGTGGTCGCGAGCCTCGCCGAGGCCGACGTCGTCTTCCCCGTTCTGCATGGGCCATTCGGCGAGGACGGCACCGTCCAGGGCCTGCTCGAGCTGGCCGGCGTCCCGTACGTCGGCGCGGGTGTCACGGCCTCGGCGCTTGCGATGGACAAGGATCTCTTCAAGTCCGTGATGCGGGACAACGGCATTCCCGTCACGCGCAACACGACGCTCCGCTCCGGCCAGACGCCCGGGAACCCGTACGGCTATCCGGTCTTCGTGAAGCCGGCGAGGCTCGGATCGTCGGTCGGGATCTCGAAGGCCCACGACGACGCCGAGCTCGAGTCTGCGATCGCGCTCGCATTTCGCCACGACGAGAAGGTGCTCATCGAGGAGTTCGTGGACGGGGTCGAGGTCGAGGTCGGCGTCCTCGGCAACCGCGAGCCGCTCGCGTCGATTCCCGGCGAGATCGTCGTCGAACACAACGAGTGGTACGACTACGAGGCGAAGTACGACGAAGGCGAGATGGAGCTCGTCGTGCCTGCGCGGGTGTCGGATGAGAGACTCGCCCGCGCCCGGCAGCTTGCCGTTCGTGCGTTCGCCGCGATCGAGTGCGAGGGCATGGCCCGGGTCGACATGTTCGTCCGCTCCGACGGCGAGGTGCTCGTGAACGAGCTGAACACGATCCCCGGCTTCACCGAGACGAGCGTCTACGCGAAGCTCTTCGAGGCCACGGGAATCGGCTACGACGACCTGCTCGAACGCCTGATCGACCTGGCCCTCGAGCGACACGAACGCCGGGCGGCGCTCGAGTACTGAGCCCTTCCGGTAGGCGCCGGCCACGCCGACTGTCCGAACCCGCCACCTGGAAGAGGGCTCTGTCGAAACGGCCCCCACAAGGCACACCCCCCACCCTGGGTGGGGCGCCATCCCCGCCACCCTCGAGAGCAATTCTAGACGCCGGTCGGCGCGGAGGCTGTTGGCCGTTCGGGGTATTCGGCGAAAACGTGCGGGCCGAGGCGTCAGCCCGGCTGGGTGGCCGTGACGCCGTTGATGTGCACCGACCCGTTGTCACCGCGATCGGTGAGCCAGATCAGGTAGTACCGCGCGTCGGTTCCGTTCAGGTGGAAGGTCGTGATCGCTCCACCCTTCTGGGACGACGAGTCGTCTGCGAACGGCCCGGTTGGGCTCGTCCCGGTCTGGATCACGGCCGTGTATCCGGGAGTCGACGAGGTGACCGTGAGCGTCCGTGCCTTCACGGGCGCGCTGGCGGCGAGGATGATCCCGACGCCGGGCTTGTTCGCGAACGGCCCTGTAGCCGGGTCGTAGTAGCTCTCGGTCGACCAATACGTCGATGGGTCGCCGTCGGTCGCATAGCCGATCGTGCCGGTGTTCTCGTGGTGGTCGCCATAGGGGTCCCACGAGTTGACCGCGGTCAGGTCGAGCGGACGCGACGGGCCGTCGCCGCCGCCGCCCCCAACGCTCGCGCCGTCGTTGTCGCCGGTGATCAGGATTGCGGCGCCGGCGATGCACGCGATGATCACGATCGCCGCGGCAGCGATCAAGACACGGCGGAGCCTGCGGCGCCGAGGCGGCTTCGACGGGCTCGAGCGGTCGGGCGGAACGACCGGGAGCACTCCGGTAGCGCCGGTGTTCTCGCCGGCTCGGAGCTCGACGAGGCTCGCGTCGAGCTCGTCGGCGAAGGCGGCCATGGTCTCGAACCGATCCCCGGGGTCCTTCGCGAGGGCCTTCTCGATCGCCGCCTCGACACGCCGCGGAACCTCGGGCCGCTCGAGGGTCACCGGGGGCGTCGGTGCGTTGATGTGCTGCATCGCGACGGCGACGAAGTTCTCGCCGGTGAACGGCACCTTTCCGGTGAGCAACTCGAAGAGAACGATCCCGAGCGAGTAGATGTCGGTGCGCTCGTCGACCCGGCGTCCCTGCGCCTGCTCGGGCGAGATGTAGTCGCAGGTGCCGAGCACGGTGCCGGTCTGGGTCTCGCCCTCGTGCGCCTCGAGCGGACGTGCGATGCCGAAGTCCGTGACCTTCGCCTCGCCCTTGCCGTTCAAGAGCACGTTCTGTGGCTTGACGTCGCGGTGGACGAATCCTTTCTGGTGCGCGAACGCGAGGCCGTTCGCGATCTCGATCGTAAGCTCGAGAGCCCGTTCGACCGGGAGCGGGCCCTGTCGGACGAGGAGCTGCTTCAGGTTCTCGCCCGAGACGTACTCGAGGACGATGAACGGGCTCCCCGCGTACTCGCCGCGGTCGATCACGGCGACGATGTTGTGGTGCGAGAGCCCGGCGACGAGCTTCGCCTCGCGGGAGAACCGCTCGACGACGTCGGTTTGCGCGACGAGCCGCTCGTGCAGCACCTTCAGCGCAACGGTCCGCTCGAGCACCCTGTCGTGGGCCCGGTAGACGCTCGACATGCCGCCGGACCCGACGACCTCGTTGAGCTCGTAGCGGTCCGCGACCACGTCGCCGGCCATCAGGGTCGTGGGAACCTCCTCAGCCGAGCACGGCTTCGAGCGCCTCTTCCCAGACGCCGAGCGCTTCCTCGAGCTCCCCGTCCGGAATCACGAGCGGCACGAGCACACGAATGCAGTTGCCGTAGAGGCCGCACGTGATCAGGAGCAGCCCCCGCTTCAGCGCCTCCTCGGTCACGCGGCTCGCGAGCTCTTTCGAGGGCTTCCTCGTCGCCGGGTCTGCGACGAGCTCGATCGCCAGCATGGAGCCGAGGCCCCGCACCTCGCCGATCGCAGGCCAGCGCTCCTGCCAGGCGAGCATCCTGGTGCGAATGGTCTCGCCCATCCCCGCCGAGCGCTCGAGGAGGCCTTCGTCGTCGATCACATCGAGGACGGCGAGTGCCGAGGCCAGGGCGACAGGGTTGCCGACGTAGGTGCCGCCGACCCCACCGACGACGGGCGCGTCCATGATCTCGGCGCGGCCGAGCACGCCCGAGAGCGGGAGACCGTTGGCGATCGACTTCGCGACGCAGATCAGGTCGGGCTCGATGCCCGTGTGCTCCATTGCGAAAAAGCGGCCGGTGCGGCCGAATCCGGTCTGAACCTCGTCGGCGACGAGCACGATCCCGTGAGCGTCGCAGAGGCGGCGAACACCTGCCACGAACTCGCGCGGTGCGACGATGAAGCCTCCTTCGCCCTGCACGGGCTCGAGCACGATCGCAGCAACGGACTCGGCGGCGACCATCGTCGTGAGCGCCCGCCCGAGCGCTGCGAGCGCGTCCTCGGTCGAGATGCCCCGGTAGGGGTGGGGGAACGGGAGGCGGTAGACCTCGGGAGCGAACGGGCCGAGACCGGTCTTGTATGGGTGCACCTTCGAGGTGAGCGAGAGCGAGAGCATCGTGCGGCCGTGGAACGCGCCCTCGAAGGCGATCACCGCGGGGCGTCCGGTGTAGGCACGGGCGAACTTGACTGCGTTCTCGACAGCCTCGGTACCGGCGTTGAAGAACGCCGCCTTCACCGGGCCGGAGATCGGTGCGCGCTCCGCGAGCCGCTCGGCGAGCGCAACGTAGCTCTCGTAGGGGACAACCGTGAAGTCCGTGTGGGTGAAGCGGTCGAGCTGCGCGTGAGCGGCTGCCAGCACGTCAGGATGGCTGTGGCCGACGTTCAGGCAGCCGACGCCGCCCGCGAAGTCGATGAACGTGTTGCCGTCGACATCGGTCAGCCTGGCACCGCGCGCCGAGGCCGCCACCACAGGGAAGGTGATCGCGAGCGGCCTGGCGACGGCGGCGGCGATCCGCTCGCCGATCTCGCGCGACCGCGGCCCGGGCACCTCGGTCTTCAACTCGATCACCCGCGTCACAGCCATGGAGGCAGCCTAGCGAACGCACCCCGGGCTCTCCCGGCGCGGGCCGCCCGAACCGCGACCTCTCCCGGCCGTGTCCTACCCGATTCGAACCGCTCTCGAGCCCGCCCCGAAGCACACCCCACCCAGGGCGGGGAAGCCAACCCGCCACCCTCGAGATCAATTGTACGAGCTCAGGCGTGCCGTGTCTGTGCCAACTCCGTGACAGTTCATCCACAGCCGGCCGGAGCGGACACCACGAAAAAAGATGAGGCCGCCCGGTTGGGCGACCTCATCTCGGTTACTGACTTTGGATTTCGTAGGGGCGCTTCCGACCGATCGATTGAGTCGCTCAACGGAGTTACTCGAATCTGGCGGCGCGCTCGTGCGATATCTCATGGCGCGATATCCCCCACGCTGGCTAGACGATTCCCCTCAGGTCCCGGGGACACGCCCCTACGAGCCAGTACCTCCACTGCCCGTACTGGAAATCTCCATCTACCGGACCACCTCCTTTCCGCGGTTAATCCGATAGTAGCCCGTCGGTCAAGACGGACGTCAGTTCCAACCCGTTGTCCATCGGAATCGTGACGCTCACGAGCCCGGGATCTGACTGCCGCGCGGCCGAGTATGCGGCGAGGGCGTCGTGCGAGAGGACGTTGTCGGCGACGATGAGTGCCCCCGTCTCCACCCTTGCCCGCGCGAGCGCGAACAAGGCCTCGTAGTCATCCTTCCAGGCATCGAGGAACACGACGTCGTAGGGGCCGTCAAGGCGCTCGAGGCTCGCGAAGGCATCCCCCGGGATCACCTCGATCCAGGCGCCGAGGCCGGCCTCGGCGATGTTCCGGGCCGAGGCCTCGAGCTTCACCGGGTTGGCCTCGAGTGAGGTGACGTGGCCGCCGTGCAGCCGGACGGCAGCGCCGAGCCAGATCGTCGAGTAGCCGCGCGAGCCGCCGATCTCGAGCACCTCGCATCCGGGCTGGCCGGAGCAGAGCGCGAACAGGAACGCCCCGCTTCCCGGCGGCACCTGGAGCGAGCGCTCCTCGACGGGCAGGCCCCCGCCCTCCTCGGCGTCGGTCTCCTGCTCGAGCCGAGCGAGGACGGAACGGACGCGATCGTCGATCAAGCGCGCTCGCGTTCGACGTCGGCGCGGACCCAGCAGTCGGCGAGATGATCGTTCACGACTCCGCATGCTTGCATGGCGGCGTACACGGTCGTCGGGCCAACGAACCTGAACCCTTCCTTGCGCAGGAGCTTGGCGAGGGCGACCGACTCGGGCGTCGCCGCGTGCCACTCGGTCGTGGCGCGGGGAACGCTCGCGCTGCTGGGAGCGTGGGCCCAGAAGACGACGTCCAACGGCCCGCCGGAGGCGCGGAGGGCGAGCGTGGCCCGAGCGTTCGCGATCGCCGCCTCGATCTTCCCGCGATGGCGGACGATTCCGGCGTCGTCGAGCAACCGCTCTACGTGGGCCTCACCGAACGAGGCCACCCGCTCCGGGTCGAAACCCGCGAACGCCTCCCGGAATGCCGGTCGCTTACGCAGGATCGTCAGCCACGAGAGCCCGGACTGGAACCCCTCGAGGCAGAGCCGCTCGTAGATCCCGCGCTCGTCGCGGACCGGGCGGCCCCATTCCTCGTCGTGGTAGCGGATGTACTCCGCGTCCGTGGTCGGCCAACAGCGAATCGGCTCAGACGTCAAGCTCGACCACGACCATGCCGTCCTCGACCCGTACCGGAAAGATCCTCACCGGCAGGTACGCGGGCAGGGAGAGCGCCCTCCCGCTCTCGAGATCGAAGCTCGCGCCGTGTCTCGGGCACGCCACGGTGCACGTCTCCTCATCCCAGTTGCCGAGGCAGAGCGGACCGTCGTCGTGGGAGCAGCGATCCTCGATCGCGAGGAGTTTCCCCGAGCAGTTGTAGACACCCACGCGATACGGCTCGCGCTCGATGAGCTTCATCGCGCCCGGTGGCAGCTCCTCGAGCGGAGCCACGGTGAGCTCAGGCAATTTCAAGGCCCTGCCATTCCGCAGGCAGGGGGGTTCCCTTCGAACGGTTGAGCGCGACCTTGACCACGCCGAGCCCGAGGATCGCGCACTTCATACGGACGGGGGTGAGCGGGATCCCGACCTCATCGAGGATCTCCTCCTTCGGGAGCGCGGCCACCTCGGTCGCCGTCTTTCCCTTCACGAGATCGGTGAGCATCGAGGTGGCGGCCTGGGAGATCGCGCAGCCCCGGCCCTCGAAGCCGATCTCATCGATTGTCTCACCGTCCTCCGAGAACCTGATCGAGACCGTGACCTCGTCGCCGCAAAGCGGGTTCTGGCCCTCGGCCAGCGCGTCGTGGGGATCCAGGAGCCCGTAGTTGTGCGGGTTCTTGTAGTGGTCGAGGATCACCTCGCGGTAGAGATCGTCGAACTCGGCCATCAGCTCATCAGCTCTCGGGCCTTGCGGACGCCCGCGGCGAGCCGGTCGATCTCCTCGGGGACGGTGTAGAGGTAGAAGCTCGCACGGTTCGTCGCCGGCACTCCGAGCTTGCGCATCAGCGGCTGGCAGCAGTGGTGGCCGGCGCGGATCGCGATCCCGTCGAGGTCGAGGATCTGCGCCATGTCGTGCGGGTGCACGCCTTCGACGTTGAACATCACGATCCCGGCGCGGCGGTCGGCCGGCGGGCCGTAGAGCGTGATCCCGGGGATCTCCCCGAGCGCGTCGAGCGCATAGGCCGCGAGCTTGTGCTCGTGCGCCTCGATCGACTCGAGACCGACGTTCTCGAGGTAGTCGATCGCGACGCCGAGACCGACGGCTTCCGCGACCGGCGAGGTGCCTGCTTCGAACTTCGACGGTAGCTCGCCCCACGTCGTCTTCTCGTCGCCGACGTTGCGGATCATGTGGCCGCCGAGCAGAAACGGCTCCATCTCGAGCAGGATCTCCGAGCGGCCCCAGAGGAAGCCGATGCCGCTCGGGCCGAGCATCTTGTGGCCGGAGACGGAGATGAAGTCGGCGCCGAGCGCCTGCACGTCGAGGCGGACGTGAGGAGCGGCCTGGGCCGCGTCACAGCTCAGGATCGCTCCGCGCTCGTGAGCCCAGTCGGCCAGGCGCCTGGTGTCGCCGATCGTGCCGAGCGAGTTCGAGACGATGTTCGCCGCGACGACCTTCACGTTCTCTGCGTCTGCGACCGCGTCGAGCTGCAGGTCACCGTTGTCGTCGATCGGGATGATCCGGAACTCGGCCCCGGTGCGGTTCGCGACGTACTGCCAGGGGACGAAGTTCGAGTGGTGCTCGAGCTGGGTCGCGAGCACGACGTCGCCGGGGCCAAGCCGGGCGAGCCCGTAGGCGTAGGCGACGAGGTTCAACCCCTCGGTCGCATTCCGGACGAAGACGATCTCGCGCTCGGTCGGCGCGTTTACGAACGCGCGCACCTTCTCGCGGGCGCCTTCGAGGCCCGCCGTGGCGCGTTCGCCGAGCTCGTAGACGCCGCGGTGAACGTTCGAGTAGGACGTCTCGTAGAACTCGGTCATCGCCTCGAGCACCTGCCGCGGCTTCTGCGAGGTCGCGGCCGAGTTCAGGTATGCGAGTGGCTTTCCGTGGAACCTCTGCTCGAAGATCGGGAAGTCCTCACGGAGCTTCGCGGCATCGAGCATCGGCTTCACGCTGAGGGCCATGGAACCACTGTACAGCGGCGCGTTCAGGCCCCGGCCCGGCCGATCGGCCGCGGCAGTCGTACGGCTCTCGCGCCGACGTCGTTACGTAACCTGACACCGAATGTCTGAATACGTCTATTCGATGTACAAGGCGAACAAGTTCTTCGGAACGGATCGCCAGGTGCTCGCGGACATCTCGCTCTCGTTCTTCCACGGCGCGAAGATCGGCGTGCTCGGGCCGAACGGGTCGGGGAAGTCGACGCTGCTCCGGATCATGGCGGGGCGCGAGGAGACCTCGAGCGGCGAGGCGCAGCTCGCGCCCGGCGCCAGTGTCGGCCTGCTCGAGCAGGAGCCGGACCTCGATCCGGCGAGGGACGTCCGCGGCAACGTCGAGGACGGCGTCCGCGAGCTGCGTGACCTGCTCGACCGCTTCAACGCGATCTCGGCCGCTTTCGCAGAGCCCGACGCCGACTATGACGTGCTGCTCGCCGACCAGGCGAAGGTGCAGGACGAGATCGACCGCCGCGACGCCTGGTCGCTCGATGCGACGCTCGACCGGGCGATGGACGCGCTCCGGCTCCCGGAGGGCGACCGCGACGTGACGACGCTCTCGGGAGGCGAGCGCCGCCGGGTCGCCCTCTGCCGCCTCCTGCTCTCCGCCCCGGACCTGCTCCTCCTGGACGAGCCGACGAACCACCTCGACGCCGAATCCGTCTACTGGCTCGAGCGGTTCCTCGCCGAGTACAAGGGGGCCGTGATCGCGGTCACCCACGATCGCTACTTCCTCGACAATGTCGCCGGCTGGATCCTCGAGCTCGACAGGGGCCGCGGGATCCCCTTCCAGGGGAACTACTCCTCATGGCTCGAACAGAAGCAGGCCCGCCTCGCGGTCGAGGAGAAGCAGGAATCCGCGCGCCGCCGCACGCTCGCCCGCGAGCTCGAATGGGTGCGCATGAGCCCGAGAGCGCGCCACGCCAAGTCGAAGGCGCGGCTCGGGGCCTACGAGAAGCTGCTCGCCGAGGAGCAGGACGTCAGGCTCGACAGGGTCGAGATCCACATCCCGCCCGGCCCGCGCCTCGGCGAGCTCGTGATCGAGGCCGACGGCCTCGCGAAGGGCTTCGGCGACCGGCTCCTCTTCGACGAGCTCTCGTTCTCGCTCCCCCCGGCCGGGATCGTCGGCGTGATCGGCCCGAACGGCGCCGGCAAGACGACGCTCTTCCGGATGATCGCCGGCGAGGAGCAGCCCGACGCAGGACAGCTCCGGCTCGGCGACACGGTCCAGCTCGCCTACGTCGACCAGTCGCGCGGCGATCTCGACCCCAAGAACACCGTCTGGAAGGAGATCAGCGGCGGCCACGACATGATCGAGCTCGGAAAGAAGGAGATCAACTCGCGCCAGTACACGAGCTGGTTCAACTTCCGCGGGGGCGACCAGCAGAAACCGGTCGGGCAGCTCTCCGGCGGCGAGCGAAATCGAGTCCACCTCGCGAAGCTCCTGAAGAGCGGCGGGAACGTCCTGCTGCTCGACGAGCCGACGAACGACCTCGACGTGGACACGCTGCGCGCGCTCGAGGATGCCCTTCTCGACTTCGCCGGCTGCGCCGTCGTGATCACCCACGACCGCTGGTTCCTCGACCGGGTCGCCACGCACATCCTCGCCTTCGAGGGCGACTCCCAGGTCACGTGGTTCGAAGGCACCTGGGGCGAGTACGCCGAGTGGGTGACCGAGACCCGCGGCGCCGAGGCCCTCGAGCCTCACCGGATCAAGTACAAGCCGCTCACCCGGGCCTGACCGCTCCGGGGATGCCTCTCCCGTAGCATCGAGCCGTGGGCAGACGCGCACTCACGAGCGTGTCCGTGCTCCTCGGCTACTGCGCCGTCTCGTACCTCTACTTCGGGCGCCCGATCGCCGCGCATCCCGGGCGATACCTGATCGGCTACGGCCGTGACCCGCAGATCTTCGTCTGGTCGTTCGCGTGGTATCTCCACGCGCTCGAGACGTGGCAGAACCCCTTCGTCAGCCATGCGATCTACGCGCCGACCGGGATCAATCTCGCCTGGGCCACGACCGTGCCCGGCCTCGCGTTCCTGTTCGCGCCCTTCACGGCGATCTTCGGGCCCGACGTCTCGTACAACCTCGCGGCCCTGCTCGCTCCGGCGTTCTCGGCCTGGACTGCCTATCTCCTCTGCCGTCACCTGACGCGGTCACTCTGGGCTTCGCTCGTCGGCGGCTACCTGTTCGGCTTCTCGAGCTACATGCTCGGCCAGGAGCAGGGCCACCTCCACATGACCGCGGTCTTCCTGCTCCCGCTCATGGCCCTCACGACGATCCGCTATCTCGAGGGGACCTGCCTCGAAGGGGATTTGCGTGGCGCCTCGGCCTGCTCTTCGGGCTGCAGTTCTGGCTGTCGACGGAGCTCGTGGTGACGGCGGCCCTCGTGCTCGCGCTCGCACTGGCCCTTGCGTACTGGATCCTCCCGGCGACCCGGGAGCGGGTCCGAGCCTCTCTTCGGCCCTTGCTCGCCGCAATCGGAGTCTCGGCCCTCGTCGCGGCGCCGCTCCTCGTGTACGCGGCGATCGGCTTCCAGGGCCAGTCGATCAACGACCCGGCGATCTTCGACGGGGACGTGGCGAACTTCCTGATCCCGACCCACCTGATCTGGTTCGGCGGCTCGTGGTTCACGTCGATCTCCTACCACTTCCGGGGCGGCGCCGCCGAGGCGGGCGCCTACCTCGGGCTGCCGACCGTCGCGATCATCCTCTGGTATGCCGCCGGCGTGCGGCGGTCGAGGATCGCGCGCTACCTGCTCGCGGCGCTCGCCCTTACCGCGTTCCTGATGCTCGGCACCGGTCTCGTGTGGCGGGGCCGGATCGACGCCTGGCTCCCCTGGCGCGAGGTTGCGAAGCTTCCGATCCTCGACAACGTCCTGCCGGCACGGTTCGCGCTCTACGGCTCGCTTGCAGCGGCGGTGATCGTGGCTCTGTGGACGGCCGGCCGCCGCGGCTGGGCTCGCTGGGTGCTGCCGGCGCTTGCCGTCGCGGTGCTCGTGCCGGATCTCCCGCACGCGAACTACAGCGACCATCCGGAGCGGTGGCCGTTCTTCACGCAGGGGCTGTACAAGAGCTGCATCCCGAAAGGGGAGAACGTGGCGATCTTTCCCTTCGGTTACCGGGACGACTCGACGCTCTGGCAGGCCGAGAGCGGCTTCTGGTTCCGCATGCCGGAGGGATACCTTGCCCCGGCCCCGCCTGCCGCCGACATCGACGGCGACCCGATCATCAAGATGCTGACCGACACCGTCGACAACCCGACGCCCGCCCAGATCATCGGCCTCGCCCGCCGGAAGAAGATCGACCGGATCGTGTCGGTCGACATCTACGTGCACCCGAACGGAACCGAGCTGCACAGCTTCGGCGAGATGGAGGGCCTCGGCGGCGTTGGCATCGCTCCCGCCTGCGGCTACCCGTCGATGCAAAAGGGCGTCCATCCGAGCCCGCCCCACCCGTCCCGTTAGCGGATGGCGAGAATCGACATCTACGAGGGAACGCTCGTGATCCGGCTCTCGCTGATCGAACGGCGCAGCGGCTTCGTGCACGGCGACGCTCGGATCCCGCTCGACGCCGTGCGCCGGGTGCGAACGGTCGACGACCCTTGGGCCGAGCTTCGCGGCATGCGCTCACCGGGAATCACGCTCAGGAAGTCGCTCGCCGTCGGCACCTGGCGCTTCCACGGCGGCAAGGACTTCGTCGCACTCCATGGTCGGGCCCGCGGGGTCGTGATCGATCTCAACGGGCTCGAGTACGCGCGAATCCTCTACTCGTCCCGGGATCCCGAGGGCGACGCGACCTGGATCGGCGAGTCGCGGCGAACGTTCCCGTTCTAGCCCATCTCCATTTGGGCGACGGCCGCGCCGGACCGCCAAGACCGTGACTGTGTTTTCCGGGAGACCCACCTCCCGCCCCAATGCCGTCGAGGCTACCCGGCACGGTGTGACGCGCGGGTACCGGTTCTTCCACAGGTTCGCGACCGGTGCGATCCCGTGACGCGAACCCTTGCCAAAACGTGCCGCCTGCGAGCTTCGCGGCTCAGGAGGGCTGCGGGATGCGCGCCTCGAGCGCGGCGCCGAGCGCCTCGCGAACCGGTTCGAGCTCGATCCGGTCGAGGATGTCCTGGAAGAAGCCGCGTACGATCAGCCGCTCGGCCTCGGCGCGCGGAAGGCCTCGCGTCATCAGGTAGAAGAGCTCTTCGCGGTTGACGCGGCCGATCGTCGCGCCGTGGGTGCAGCGAACGTCGTTCGCGAGGATCTCGAGCCCGGGGATCGAGTCTGCGTGCGCGTCCTCGGAGAGCAGCAGGTTGCGGTTCTCCTGGTAGGCGTTCGTCTTCTGCGCGTCCTCCTCGACCCGGATCATCCCGCGCCAGACGGCGTGCGCGTGCTCGCGCAGCGCGCCCTTGAACGCAAAGTCCGACTCGGTCGAGGGGGCGATGTGCTCCTGGAAGGTGTCGTAGTCGAGGTGCTGGGTGCCGTCGGCAAAATAGGCACCGGTGACCCTCGAGGTCGCGCCGGGCCCGTTGAGGTCGTTCTGGATCCGGATCTTCCCGTTCTTCGAGCCGAAGCCGCCGGCGACCCAGTCGAGCTCGCCGTCGCGCTCGACACGGGCATGGTGCGAGGCGAAGTGCCACGTCTCCTGCGAGAGATTCTGGATCGAGACGTACTCGAGCTTCGCCGCCTGGCCGACGAAGAGCTCGGCGACCGCGTTCGAGTACGCCGACAGGTCAGGCCGAGAGGACGCGTACTCCTCGATCAGCGTGAACCGCGATCGCTCCTCGGCGACGACGAGGAGCCGGAAGAACACCGCGCCGTTCTCGACCGAGCCGGCGATCCGCACGTACAGGGGCTTCTCGAGCTCGACGCCCTTCGGCACGTGCACGAGCAGCCCGTGCTTCCAGACGGCTGCATTGTGCGCGGCGAACTTCTCGTCCCAGCCGACGAGCGTGTAGAGCCGCGGGTCGTCCTCGGTCAGCGCCTCGAAACGGATGCCCTCGGGCGCCCGCTCGATCTCGATCCCTGACTCGGTGACGACCGCCATCCCCGCGACATCGAGCTCGAGGAGCTGTGCCGGGGCATCGGTCGAGACCGAGCCGTTCGGGCTAGTCGTGAACGAATCCGGGTCGAAGCCGCGGAGGTCGGTGAAGCGCCACGCCTCCTCGGTTGTGTCGGGGACCGGCAGCTCCGCGTAGCGGGCTGCCGCCTCCGCCTTAGCCAACCGACCCCTCCATTTGCAGCTCGATCAGCCGGTTCATCTCGATCGCGTACTCGAGCGGGAGCTCCTTCACGATCGGCTCCACGAACCCGGAGACGACCATCGCGCTTGCCTGCGCCTCGGTGAGCCCGCGCGACATCAGGTAGAAGAGCTGCTCCTCGCCGATCTTCGAGACCGTCGCCTCGTGGCCGATATCGACGTTGTCCTCGTCGATCTGGATGTAGGGATAGGTGTCGGAGCGCGAGTCCTCGTCGAGGATCAGCGCGTCGCAGACGACCTTCGACCTCGAGCCGGTCGCCCCGTTCGCCACCTGCAGCAGGCCGCGGTAGCCGGCGCGGCCGCCGTTCTTCGAGATCGACTTCGACGTGATCACCGAGGTCGTGTCCGGGGCGACGTGGACGACCTTTCCGCCCGCGTCCTGATGCTGCCCCGCGCCTGCGAAGGCGATCGAGAGCACCTCGCCGTGTGCGCGCGGCCCCATGAGCCAGATCGCCGGGTACTTCATCGTCAGCTTCGAGCCGAGGTTCCCGTCGACCCACTCCATGGTCGCGTCCTCGTAGGCGACGGCGCGCTTGGTGACGAGGTTGTAGACGTTCGTCGACCAGTTCTGGATCGTCGTGTAGCGGCAGCGGCCGCCCTTCTTGACGATGATCTCGACGACCGCCGAGTGCAGCGAGTCGGACGAGTAGATCGGCGCGGTGCAGCCCTCGACGTAGTGCACGTAGGCACCCTCGTCGACGATGATCAGCGTGCGCTCGAACTGGCCCATGTTCTCCGCGTTGATCCGGAAGTAGGCCTGCAGCGGCAGCTCGATCTTCACGCCCTTCGGCACGTAGATGAAGGAGCCGCCCGACCAGACGGCCGAGTTCAGCGCCGCGAACTTGTTGTCGTTCTGCGGGATGATCGTCCCGAAGTACTGCTTCACGAGCTCCTCGTGCTCGCGCAGGCCCGAGTCCATGTCGAGGAACAACACGCCCTGCTTCTCGAGCTCCTCCTGGACCTTGTGGTAGACGACCTCCGACTCGTACTGGGCACCGACCCCGGCGAGATGCTTCTTCTCCGCCTCGGGAATGCCCAGCTTGTCCCACGTGTCCTTGATGTCGGCCGGCAGGTCCTCCCAGGAGTTCGCCTGCTTCTCGGTCGGCTTGATGTAGTAGAAGATGTTGTCGAAGTCGATGCCCGAGACGTCGCCGCCCCAGGTCGGCAGCTCGCGCGCGAGGAAGTAGTCGAGCGAGGTGTGGCGGAACTTCCGCATCCACTCCGGCTCGTTCTTGTGCTCCGCGATCGCCTCGACGAGCTCGTGCGAGAGCCCGCGGCCCGACTTGAAGAAATAGTCACCGGCAGCATCCGGATTCGAGAACCCGTACTTCTCGGCGTAGTCGGAACCGATCTCGCCGACGATCTCGTTCTCGTTGTCGATAGCGGAGCGCGCCTCGTCGGGCTCTCCGCTTTCGGTGCGCCTGTCCTCAATGGCTGCCATTTGCGTCTCCTCCATTCGTGTGGACGCCATTCGCGCCCCACTCCTCGTAGCCGAACTCCTCCAGCTTATCGGCGAGCTCCGGCCCTCCGGACTTCACGATCTTCCCGTCGACGAACACGTGAACGTGGTCCGGTTCGATGTAGTTCAGGATCCGCTTGTAGTGGGTGATCACGACCGCCCCCATCTCAGGGCTGACGAGCTCCTTCACGCCGCCCGCGACGACCTTCAGCGCGTCGATGTCGAGGCCCGAGTCGGTCTCGTCGAGAACGGCCATGCGCGGCTTCAGCATCGCCATCTGCAGAATCTCGACGCGCTTCTTCTCCCCGCCGGAGAACCCGTCGTTGAGGTAGCGCGAAGCGAGCTCGCGCGAGACCTTGAGCCTGTCCATCTGCTTGAAGAGCTCCTCGCGGAACTCCCGCACCGGGATCGGATCCTCCGCGCCGGCCTTCGCCTTGCGGATCGCATTGATCGCCGTGCGGAGGAACTCGGTGACCCTCACGCCCGGGATCGCCTGCGGATACTGGAAGGCGAGAAAGAGCCCGTGCTGGGCGCGCTCGTCGGCACCCGCCCCGGTGATGTCGACCCCGTCGAGCAGGATCTGGCCGTCGGTGACCTTGTAGGCCGGATGCCCGGCGATCGCGTAGGAGAGCGTCGACTTCCCCGAGCCGTTCGGGCCCATGATTGCGTGCACCTCGTTCGTGTCGACGGCGAGGTCGACGCCCTTCACGATCTCGGTCCCGTCCTCGAGCGCGACGTGCAGGTTCTTCAGTTCAAGTAGCGGCAAAGAGAGCTCCTCCGAATAGTCCGCCAGGCGGTGCCGTTCCCCGTACAACCTGGCACGCTCTGCGAGCGACTCCTTCATGGTAGCCCGCTTCCGGCCGCATGCGGGCTCAGGCGGACCTGACAAAAAGGCCGACGAATGAGCCCGGGGCGCGACGCGGCGGGCGAGAAGGGGTGTGGTACGATCGTTTGCATGGGAACAGGACTACTTCAACCGATTCACCTGCTCTTTCTCTTGGTTCTCGCGCTCCTGCTCTTCGGGGCGAAGCGGCTTCCCGAGATCGGCCGTTCACTCGGCGTCGGCATGAGGGAGTTCAAGGACTCCGTCACCGGGATCCAGGACGCAACCAAGGTCGAGACGCATTCGGAGCTTCCGCCGCCTCAGCCGACGGCCGCGGCTCCCGTGATGCCGGCTCAGCCGGTGCCAGCTCAGCCGGTGCCAGCCCAGCCCGTGCCGGCTCAGCCGGTGCCAGCTCAACCGGTGCCTGCTCCTCCGGCTCAGGAGGTCGCAGCTCCGGCTCCGGCCGCAGCTGAGCAGGAGACCGAGCCCGTCTCCTAAGAGGGCTCGAGGAGGCGAAAGGTGCCGCGGCTCAGGCTTCCGCGTCGCCTCGATCACGGTGAAGAGGCGTCGATCGTCGAGCATCTCGACGAGCTACGTCAGCGCCTTTTCATCGTCATCGGTGCGGTCACGATCGGGACGGTCATCGGTTTTGCGATCCACCACCAGCTGATCAATTGGCTGCTGCTGGACCTCCCGGCCGACGAACGCAAGAAACTCGTCTTCCTCTCGCCGGTCGAGGGGTTTACAACCACGCTCTGGGTGGCGATCTACTTCGGCGCGGCGGTCACCTTGCCGATCATCATCTGGCAGGCCTGGGCCTACTTCATCCCAGCGGTCGCCAGCGCCAGGACGACCCTTCTCAAGTGGCTTGCCGCCCTGGCCGCCCTGCTTGCGGTGGCCGGGCTCGCGTTCGGGTACTTCATCGTCCTGCCGCACGCACTCAACTTCCTGACGAACTTCAACAAGGACCAGTTCACATACGTGCCGCAGGCCAAGCAGTACCTGAGCTTCTGCGTCCACGTGCTGTTCGCGATGATGATCGTGTTCGAGCTGCCGGTGTTCCTGATCGGCCTGACACGACTCCGCATCATCACCACCGCGAAGCTCAAGAAGAACCGCCGGATCGCCTACTTCGGCCTCGGCGTGGTCGGGATGGCAGTCGCACCCAGCGTCGATCCGGTGACGACGATCCTTCAGGCCCTGCCGCTGTTCGTGCTGTTCGAGGGCTCGATCCTGCTCTGCGTCCTGCTCGACCGCCGCGCAACTCGATTAGTCAAGAACCCCGCCCTCGAGCTTTGAGGCAGTCGGTCTCCGGCTGCTGGGTCGTCCCGGTCGACGGCCCGCCGCTCGAGAACGCCTTCGTCGCCTGGGAGAACGGGCGAATCGTCGAGGTCGGCCATGGGCGCGTGGATGACCACCACGAGGGCGCGATCATCCTGCCGGGGATCGTGAACGCCCACTCCCACCTCGAGTACGCGGTCTATGCCGGCTTCGGCGACGGCGAGCCGTTCGGCTCCTGGCTCGGGACGCACATCGCCCGCAAGCGGAAGCTCGGCCGCGACGAGATGGTCGCGATCGCCCGCCGGGGCGTCGCCGATTCGCTCGCGGCGGGGATCACGACGACGGCGGACTACAGCTTCTCCGGCGCGGCAGCGGACGCGGCGAACGAGCTCGGCCTCCGGGCGATCGTCTACCTCGAGGTCTTCGGTGAAGACCAGGCCGCGGCCGCCGAGCGGTTCGAGGGCCTGCGAGCCGGCGTTTCCGAGTCGGATCTCGTTCGCATCGGGATCTCGCCCCATGCGCCCTACACCTGCTCGCTCGAGGTCTACCGCTACTGCCTCTCGCTCGGGATCCCGGTCGGCACCCACCTCGCCGAGAGCGACGGCGAGAACGAGTGGCTCCAGCACGGAACCGGCGCGCTCGAGCCGGCGCGCGACGTGCTCGTGACGCCCACCGGCAAGCGGGCGGTCGCGACCCTCGCCGAGGTGCTCTGCCCGGAACTCCTCTGCGCGCACTGCGTCGCGCTCGACGACGGCGAGATCGGCGTGCTCGCGGCGGCCGATGTGCCGGTTGCCCACTGCCCACGCTCGAATGCGCTCCTCGGCTGCGGCGTCGCCCCGCTCGGTGCGCTCATGCGCGCAGGCGTCCGTGTGGGGCTCGGCACCGATTCGCCCGCCTCCGCTCCGTCGTTCGACCCATGGGACGAGATGCGGGCCGCCGTGGCCGCAGCGCGCGCGCTCGAGCGGCGGCCGGACGCGTTCAGCGCGGCCGACGCGATCAGGCTCGCCACGCTCGGCTCGGCAGCCACCCTCGACCTCGAGCACGAGCTCGGAAGCCTGACACCCGGCAAGCGCGCCGACCTCATCGTCGTCTCCGTTGCAGAAAGCCCGTACGATCCCGTTGAAGATCCGTTCGTCGCCGCTGTATACGCAGGCTCACCCGCCGGCGTGCTCTTGAGCGTCGTCGAGGGCCAGATTCGCTACCGTCAAGAGGAGAGCCCGTGGCAAGAGGTACGCAGCATCGCAAGCGTCGCCCGCCGGCAAATGCTGGGGTAGCTCACGCTGCGGTCGCGCCGAAGCGTCACAAACGGCCTGCGTACGAGGAGCAGCTCTTCTTCGGCCGGCTCCGGACGCACGCCAAGGTGCTGTTCGTGCTGATGGCAGCGGTCTTCGTCCTGACGTTCGTCTTCCTCGGCGTCGGCTCCGGCTCCACCGGGATCAGCCAGATCGTCCAGAACTTCTTCAGCGGCACCTCGGCGAGCGGCTCGTCGCTCTCCTCGCTCCAGAAGAAGACCGTCGAGCACCCGAAAGAGGCGGCGGCGTGGCTCGCCTACGCGAACAAGCTCCAGGCCGACCAGAAGCTCGACGACGCGGCGACGGCACTGACGACCTACACGACTCTGAAGCCGAAGGACGTGGACGCACTGAACCAGCTGGCCGGGATCTACACCCAGCGTGCGCAGGACTGGGAGACCCTCTACAGCGCCGCACAGGAGCGTGCCCAGGCGCTCTCGCCGAGCCCGGTCCTCACGCCGAAACCCTCCTCGAAGCTCGCGCAGGGACTCTCGACGATCACGAGCCCGCTTGCAACCGCCGTCACGAGCCAGATCTCGGCGGAGACGAGCAACGAGTACAGCCAGATCATGAACTACCTGACCGAGCGGCTCGGCGTCTACAAGCAGATCGTGAAACTGAATCCGGAAAATGCGTCCGCGCAGTTGAATCTTGCGGGGGCGGCCACCGACGCCGCCGACACGAAGACCGAGATTGCGGCGTACAAGGCGTTCCTCAAGCTGGCCCCCTCCGATTCCGAGGCGCCGACAGCCCGAAAGACGCTGAAGGCGGCGGAGGCCCAGCAGGCCGCCAGCACGGCGGCGGCGGCGGCCAAGTCGGCTACCACGACGACGACCTCCGGCTAGGTCGACGGTTCTCCGGACGGGCGCGGGAGTGCCTGGCTAGACTCAGCCACGTGGTGCGGGTCGCCGCTCCGGCGCCCTTCGAACCGCTCTGACACTCACTTCGACGTGCGCCCAGCCATCCTGACACTTCTCGCCGCAACGGCGCTCATCGTTGCGGGTTGCGGCGCCGTGAGTCGCGTCACCCAGGGCGACCCGACCAACGGCAAGACCCTCTTCGTCGCGAGGTGCGGCAGCTGCCACACGCTGGCGAACGCAGGGACGAGCGGCACGATCGGGCCGAACCTCGACGACGCCTTCGCCTCGGACAAGGAGCAGGGCTTCCACATCTCGACGATCGCCGACGTCGTCCGCGGCCAGATCGCCTACCCGGACACGAAGCCCAGCACGGGCATGCCCGGGATGACCGCGAACCTCGCACACGGCCAGGACGCGAAAGACATCGCCGTATATGTCGCGCTCTGCTCCGCCGAGCCGAAGTGCCAGATCCCGGCGGGCACGTACAAGATCCCGAGCTAGCCTTCGAATCCCTGGACTCGCCTTACGGCTCAGGCCGAGGCGTGTCCCGCGTCCGCCGTGGGTGAGCCCTCCGCGGCGTTGGCGGCTTCGAGGTCGACGACGACGTGGGTGACGGGAATGTCGAAGCGCTCCCCCGCGGCCACGACGACGCCGCGTTCGAGCCAGTTCGAGCGGCCCTCGGGATGCGTGGAGATCACGAGCTCGTCGGGGGCGAACGTACGGAGGGCATCGTCGATCGCCTGGAGCGGGTCGCCGTCGCCGATCTCCCCGGTCGCGCTGATCCCGGCCGCGCGCATCGTTCGGAGCGAGGCCTCGAGCCGCGTCTTCGCCGCGTTACGGGCGCCGTCCTCGTCGGAGACCCAGTGCTTGAGCGGCGAGTTCAGCGCAGGCACGACGACGAGCACCTCGGTGTTCGCGTCGGCTGCGTCACGCTTCAGGAGCTCGAGCAGCTCGGCCCCGCCGACGGTCTCGTTCGCGACGACGAGGAGGCGCTTCCCGCCGGGTGGATGCGCGGCGGGCTGCTGCTTGACCGGCTCCTCGCGTGCACCGCGAGTCGACAGCCACCAGGCGACGATCCCGCCCGTCAGGAGCAGGAACACTGCCAGGCCGGCCCACTTGTTGATCACCGAGGCGATACCGATCAGGCCGAAGTAGCCGATCGTCAACATCAGGAAGCGGAATGCTGCCGCCTCGGTCTTGAACGGGTTGCGCATGCCCGCTCTAGTTTTACCGAAAGTCGGCCTTTTACCAGCGGGACGGCTACAGGATGTAGACGGTCACGTAGACGACGATCCACATCACGTCGACGAAGTGCCAGTAGATCCCGCCGACCTCCAGCCCCTCGTGCGCCTCGGGGCTGAAGTGCCCCCGGAAGGATCTGATCGTCATGCAGAGGAGGATCGTGAGCCCGATGAAGACGTGGCACGCGTGGAGGCCGGTGAGCCCGAAGAAGGTCGCGGCGAACGCCGTATCGCTCGTGTTGAAGCCGATCCGGTGGTACTCGACGATCTGGGTGAGCAGGAATGTCGAGCCGAGGAGCAGCGTGAGAACCATCCCGGCGCAGAGCCCGGCGCGGTTGCCCCTCTTGCATGCGGTCGTCGCCCAGTGCATCGTGAAGCTCGAGGTCACGAGGATGAACGTGTTCACGAGCGCCAAGAACCACGGCCGTTCGAACTGGATATGGGTGCCCGGCATGTAGGGCGGCCAGGGCCCGGGATTCGCCTGGCGATAGACGACCCGGACGAAGAAGTACGCCGTGAAGAACGAGCCGAAGAGCATGATCTCCGAGCCGATGAAGAGGAAGATCCCGACGATCACCGGGTGGATCCTCGAGCTGTAGTGGATCGGCGGCGGGTGCTCGTTCGCGTTACCGCCGTGGTGGGCGGCGGGGTGGCCGTGGCCGAGCGGCTCCGCGTGCGCGCTCATTCGGCACCCCCTTCCGAGACAACGTGCTCGACGGGAACGCCCGTGTCGCTGCGCAGCCGCTCGATCAGGTCGCGCCGAAGCCAGCCCGAACGCGCACTCGGGAACGTCGAGACGATGATCTCGTCGACACGCTCGTCGTGCGTCGCCTCCATCGCCGAGGTGTACGGGTCGGGGTGCACGACCTGGCCGTGGACGTCGATCCCCTCCGAACGGAGCTCGGAGAGCGCCCGCCGCAGCCGCCGCGCGGCCTCGGGGCTCGGAACGTCGCTCGACTGCGGGGCCACGATCAGGAAACTCGCATGTCCTTTCGCTGCCCGCTCGCGAACGCTGTCGAGAAGCTCTTTCGAGATCACGGTCTCGTTGGCGACGACGAGGACGTTCCGTTCGAGCTCGACGGGGTCGTCGTCGCCGGCAACGACGTGGCGCACCGGCAGGCCGCCTGCAGCCTTCGTGATCTCCCCGACGACATCGCGGCGGGTCCAGCCCGAGCGCTGCGCGGGATGTGTCGAGACGATGATCTCGTCCGGCTTCGGCTCGAGCTGCTGCAGCGCATCCTTCGCAGCCTCCACGGGGCTCGTGTCGACGACGAAGCCCTGAGCCGGGATCGAGGCGGCGCGCAGTCCGGCGAGGGTCTTGTCGAGGCGCCGCCCGGCCGAGGCCCGGCGCGTGTCCTGGTAGACGACGTAGCCGTGGCGTGGCTCCGTCACCGGCGCGATCACCGTGACGTGCACCTCGTCGCTCTTCGCGCGCTCGCGGAGGGCATCGAGCACTGCGACTGAAGCGGCTGTTTCATTCGCGATCACGAGCACGTGGATCAAGCCGTCAGTGCCCGGAAGGAACCGGCTGGGGAACGTTGGCGCCGTTCAGGATCGCGTGGCGTGCACCGGGAACGCCGTACTCGTAGGGGCCGCCGACGACCTGCGGGATCTCGTCGAAGTTGAAGATCGGGGGCGGCGAGCTGACCTGCCACTCGAGCGTCAGCGCATGCCATGGGTTGTCGCCGGCCTCCGGGCCGTACTTCCAGGACCAGATCATGTTGTAGAGGAACACGACGGTCGAGGCGCCGAGGCCGAACGAGGCGATCGAGATGAAGAGGTTGTAGTCGGCGAAGCGGCTCGCGTAGTCGGCGACGCGGCGCGGCATTCCCTGGAGGCCGATGTAGTGCATCGGGAAGAACGTCAGGTTGAAGCCGATGAAGGTGAGCCAGAAGTGGAGCTTCCCGAGCCGCTCGCTGTACATCCGCCCGGTCATCTTCGGGTACCAGTAGTAGATCCCCGCGAAGACCGTGAAGATCGAGCCGCCGAAGAGCACGTAGTGGATATGGGCGACGATGAAGTACGTGTCGCTCGCGTGGATGTCGATCGGGACCGAACCGAGGTAGATGCCCGAGAGCCCGCCGATCGTGAACATGGCGATGAAGCCGATCGCCCAGAGCATCGGGGTCGTGAAGTGGATCCTCCCGTTCCAGAGCGTCGCCACCCACGAGAAGATCTTGATCCCGGTCGGCACCGCGATCAGGAGGGTCGTGACCATCATCGGCACGCGCAGCCACGGCGCCATTCCGGCGACGAACATGTGGTGCGCCCAGACCGAGAAGCCGAGCACGAGGATCGCGAGCAGGCTCAGCGCCATCAGCCGGTACCCGAAGATCGGTTTCCTCGACATCACGGCCACGACCTCGCTGATGATCCCGAAGCCGGGCAGCATCATGATGTACACCGCCGGGTGGGAGTAGAACCAGAAGATGTGCTGGTAGCCCAGCGCGTAGCCGCCCCCTGCCGGTTCGAAGAAGTTCGTGTGCATCACGCGATCGAAGAGGACGAAGAACTGCGAGCCGGCGATGAACGGCGTCGCGAGCACGACGAGCGTCGAGGTGGAGAAGTTCGCCCAGACGAGCAGCGGCATCCGCCAGAAGGTCATTCCGGGCGCACGCATCGTGATGATGGTCACGAGGAAGTTCAGCGCAGTGAGGATCGAGCTGGCGCCCGCCCACTGCACGCCCATGTTGAAGAAGATCTGCCCGAGCGGCTGGTGGGAGCAGAGCGGCGCGTAGCACGTCCAGCCTGCGGAGGGCCCGCCGCCCGGCGTGACCATCCCGACGAGCATGACCACGCCGCCGATCGGAAGCAGCCAGAAGGAGAGCGCATTCAGGCGTGGGAAGGCCATGTCCGCGGCGCCGATCATCAGCGGGATCACGAAGTTGCCGAGCCCGGCGAAGACCGGCACGACGACGCCGAAGATCATCAGCGCGGCGTGCTCCGAGATGAGCACGTTGAAGGTCTGCGGGTTGAAGTACTGGTCGCCCGGCCGCGCGAGCTCCGCGCGGAAGAGCATCGCCAGGAAGCCGCCGATCACGAAGAACGTCATCGTGGTCGCGAGGTACTGGACGCCGATCACCTTGTGGTCCGTGTTCGGACGGAAGTAGTCCTGCCACTTGCGCGCGCCGTGGCCCGAGTGGTCCTCGGGAAGGGTCGGCTTGCCCGAGAAGTAGTAGGCCCAGTAGTCGAAGCTCCCGATCCCGATCAGCAGGCCGAACGGGAACGTGACCGTGGCCACGGTGACGAGCGGGACGCTGTACCAGTACGGCTGCCAGTGAGCCAGGTAGCGGATGAGGACGACGAGGCCGAGCCCGGCGAAGCCGACGAGCGGCGTCGTCCAGAGAGCCCTCAGCCAGCCGGGGCCCGTGAACCGGTGGATCCCGGTCCGGGGCGGGGGCGGCGAGTCATGGCCGTTCGAGGAGTGGTCCTCTGCGGGTGCGTGGGTGATGGTCTCCGTGTCTGTCATCTTGCGCTTCCTCGTCAGCTCGTATCAGCGTCAGTTCGTGTTTTGGGCCAGATACGCGACAAGCGCGTTGATCTGGGATGCGGTCATGGTGGTTCCGAAGTTCTGAGGCATCACATTCGGCTGGTAACCCTTGGTGATCACGGCGTTGGGATCGACGATCGACTGCTTGATGAAGGCCGGGAGCGCCTGCCCCGCCGCCTTGGCCGACACCGAGAGGTCGTCGAGCGACGGGCCGAGAGTACCGGTTGCGCCGGGAATCGCCTTGAACGTGTGGCAGGCCGAGCAACCGTTGTTCTTGAAGATCGATGCCGCGATCGCCGCCCCGCCGCCCGTCGCGGGCGGTGGCTTCGGGGCGCTCAGCGTGCTCGCGTACCAGGTGTTGTACGCACCGGCGCCCATCACAACCGCCTGGCTCCGCATCAGCGAGTGCCCGAGCCCGCAGAGTTCGGTACAGATCACGGCGTAGGTGCCGGTGCGATCGGGTGTGATCACGAGGTTGTTCCACTGGCCGGGAACGGCATCCTGCTTCTGGCCGAACTGAGCGACCCAGAACGAGTGGATCACATCGTCCGCGGTGATCTCGAGCTTCACGGGGCGGTTCACCGGCAGGCGCAGGATCGGGTAGGTCTTCTTGTTCGGATACTGGAACTGCCAGAAGAACTGCTCGGCGTAGACCTTCACCACGAGCGGGTCGGTGCCTGCCTTGCCGTTCTCCGCGAGCACGATCGCGCTCACGATCGCGATCGCCGTGACGAGCACGGCCGGGATGATCGTCCAGATGATCTCGATCCTCGTGTTCCCGTGCACGGGCGGGCCGTCCGACCAGTCGTCCGGCGACGCCGCGCGGAAGTTGATCATCGCGTAGACCATGATCGCGACGACCACCGCAAAGATGAACAGCGAAATCCACGTCGCGAACCAGTAGACGAAGTCGATCCGGCCGGCCTGCCGGGATGCCGGAGTCGGCAGCCACGGGATGAAAACGGCTACGCAGGTAGCGATCGCACCTGCCGCGAGACCGATCAGGACAAGCTGGAGGATAGAGCCCCGGCGCACCGGTCCGAACCCTACTCGAATGTCACAAACGGCTTTCGCAGAACCGTCCGATCAGCACTTTGGTTGTCTCAATCGTCACGTAGTCAGGTTCCGAGTACCGGCCGTGCAGGCTTTCCCGCCGCAAATCGGCCCGCAACGGCCCGGGTCGTCCGGTGCGACGGCGATGATCCTCCTCCGTGGAGTTGACAGCGGCCCCGATGCCGAAAGGCGCCCGCGAGCAGATCGCCGAAGAGGCGCTCACGGCTGCCATCCGTCACCGCTGCCGCGGCTCGAGCTGGCAGGGCCTCGCCCGCGAGCTCGCCTGGCGCGCCGTCACGGGCGGTGCGCGGGATGCCCGTTCGGTCGAGCGCTTCGCCGAGCGCGCGGAGGCGATGCTCGGCTCGTCGATCGATCAGGCGCTCTGGCAAGTCGAATGCTGCGCCGCCGCCGGCTTCGAGGAGTTCATCTGGGAGCACCGCGGTGACGAGGCAGCCGCCCTGGCAGCTGCCCGGCTCGATGCGCGAGAGGAGGCGGGGCGGCTGCTCGAGGCAGCCTGCTCGGCCGCACTCGACACCCTGCTCGCGACGACGCGGCGGGCGGCGTAACTACGGGACGAACCAACTCGTCTCGACCGGCGCGGCCCGATCGGGCAGTACGACCCGAAGGCGAACACGGCCGCGCGGAGTGAACTCGAGCCGGAAGCGCCCGAGCGAGTCGGCCTCGGCGGTTGCGATTGCTTCCCCGGTCTCGTCCTGCACCTCGACAGACCCCTCCGGCGTTCCCGGGACGAGCTGACCGAGTGCGAATCGTTTGCCTTCGTCGGCCGTGAGCTCGAGAGCTATCGCCAGCTCCGCAGCCCGGAAGGTGAGCCAGCGAGAGCCCGTTCCGGCGCGGGTGCGCGCGGAGGCGGCCGTCTCGAGCAGCGAGTCTTCGAGGAGCTCGGCAAGCTCCGAGTCGAGCCGCCGCCAGCCGAGCGCTGCCCGTGCGAAGTCGGTGACCTCGGGCGGTACCGGGTCCAGGCGGTCGAACATCGCGGCGAGCTCGGCGAGGAGCTCGTCGTCGGGACCCGCAGCTGCGTCGTCGTTCACGCCGCCCCTCCGCGAAGCGCGGGATCGACGTTCGCGAAGGCACGGAGCTTCTCGAGGCACCTGGCCCGCGTCGGGCCAATCGCACCGATCGGCATCTCGAGCGCGGCTCCGATCGCCTCGTAGCTCGGCTCGTCGGACGAAACGAGCAGGCGCAGCAATGCCTGACAGCGCTCGCTGAGCTTGGCGAACGAGCGCCAGAGCCCGGCGTTGCGCTCATCCGCGATCACCTTCAGCTCCGCCGCGCCCTCGGTGGGCGCCTCGAACGCCTCAGCCGAGTCCGTCGGCAGCTCCCGGGCTCGCAGCTTGATCTGGCGGAGGCACTCGTGCCGGGCCGTTGCCGCGATCCACCCTGCAAGACGCTCCGGCTCACGAATCCGGTCGAGGTGCTCGACGAGCCGCAGCCACGTTGTCTGCGCCACGTCTGCAGCATCATCCGCCGTAAGCCGGTGGACGCGAACCGTCGCCCAGACGAGCCGCTCGAACCGAGCGACGATCGCGTTCCAGGCCTTCTGGTCGCCGGCGGCTGCAGCGGCTACGAGCTCGTCGAGTCCCATCGGCGATCAGAGGTTCCCGAACACGATCCCGTTTTCGAGCTTCGGCTCGGGCACCCCGGTTCCGGCGAGAGCCTGCCAGGCACCGACCGGCGCGGCGCCCGTCTCGGCGATCTCGTTCACGATGCCCGCTGCGATCTTCGGCGTCGAGAACGACGTGCCGTTCCAACTGGCCCAACCATCGAACTCGAGCTCCGGCGGAGCCGCCGACGTGTCTTCTTCGACAGGCAGCGTGACGCGCATGAAGGTCGAGACAACCTCGCTGCCGTCGGCGGCGCAGTCGACCCAGCTGCCGTAGTTCGAGAAGTCGGAGCGCACGAGCTCGGGAATCGGGCCGCCCTCGAGCGCGGCGGGCGGGGGCAAGAGGCCTCCCGACTCGGCTCGGAGGTGAGTGTGCGCGAAGGGAAGAAACCGCCTCCCGGACGACCCGACGGCGAGCATGTTCGCGAACTGGGCCGGGTCGACAGTCTTCAATCCTCCGGGGAAGCGCACGTGGTCGTCATCCTGGTTTCCGGCCGGCGCAACGACCATCGTCTCCGGGCCGAGCGACTCGAAGGCGAGATCCCACACGCAGCCGACGGTGTCGTCGAGCGCGCTGAACGCGAAGCCGACGCTGACGACCTGGGCGCCCTGGCTCTGCCAGAGCGATCGCCCCACCGCGATCTCGGTCGGAAAGTCGTCGTAGTTCGGATCGAAGCCGCTACTGTGGCTCCGGATCGTGATCTCAGCGCTCTGCGAGCCCATCGCGAGCACGCCCGCAACGAAGTTCGCATGACCCGCGAGGGCATCGAGCTTCCCGTCGCGGTTGTCATCCGGCTCGTCGTGCTCGACCTCCTCCCACTCGATCCCGTTGAACCACTGCACCGCGGCAGTGCCGAATCCGCCGCGCTGATCGAGCGGATATGGGCCGTTGGCCGGATCGGAGATGTAGCCCGTGTCGATCACGGTGACGGGGACCATGCTTCCCGCAGCCGGCGGCACCACTCCCGGCGGGGCCGGTGACGGGGGGCCCCACGGACAGGTGTGGTCGATCGCCGGCGCAGCGATCAACACGTGGTTCGGAGAGACTCCCCGCTTGTCACGGGCTGGAAGACCGGCGCGGACGTCTCGTACCACATCGAAGATCGAGGCGGTGGGAGCGAAGGAGACCCTGAAGAGCGCGACGTCCTCACCGCCCGCTCCTGTGCCGGCGAGCATCGTCGTCAGCCGTTCGGCATGAAGCGTGTGGAGCCACTTCACGACCTCTGGGCTCGATTCGAGCAGGTCAGAACAGACGAGAAGTTGATCGACGACCGCCAGCACAAGAGGGATCCCAGCGCTACCTCCCTGGTGGGCGATGCGGGGATGCGCCAGGACACGTTGGGTGAAGGGCGAGCTTTCGGCTGACATCTGATGCTCCTTTGGCGTTTGGGGGTTTCGCCGTACATCCCTCCGAGAGCTGAGGGGCTAGCTTGATACAAGTCGCGAACGATGTCTAGTGAGGCACCGGCGCCCCGGGCGCTCGACCTCGCGCAGGAGGCCTACGAGCTCGTGCAGGTCGATCCCCGCCGAGCCGCCGCAGCGGCGGCGCGCGCCCGGGCTGCAGCGGTCCTCGCGGCCGACCCGGAGGCTGAGGTTCTCGCGCTCCACGCCTTGAGCTGGGCCCAACGGGTTCTCGGCGACCCGAACGCGCGCGCAACGCTCAGTGCCGGGCTCCGGATCGCGGAGCGAAACGGCGACCGGCGCGGGATCGCGCGGCTTCGGCGGAGCCTCGCAGCATCGCACGCGTTCGCCGGGGAGTTGCGTTCGGCGAAGCGCGAGCTGGAACGCGCTCTGGCCGCCGCCGGGGGAAGGGACTACGCAGAGGCGCAGGTGATCCGGCTCGCGATCCACCGGCGGACGCAGTCGGGCGACCAGGCTTCAGAGCAGGCCGTCCTCGACGGCGCCGCTCGGGCGCTGCGACTGTTTCGTCGCCAGCGCGACGAGCTCTGGCAGGCACGTCTCCTGTTCAACCGGGGGATCCTGCTCTCGGACCGGGGAGAGTTCGGACGCGCGACGACGGATCTGCAGGACGCCCACGATCTCTATGCGAGGCAGGGCGCAGCCGACGCTGCCTCAGACGCGGTTATCGAAATCGCCGCTCTGACGCTGATGCAGGGAAGGGTCGTCGACTGCTTGTCCCTGCTGGACGAGATCGAGCCGACGCTGACGCCCGGCGAGTTCCACAACAGTTTCATCTCCTGCCGGGCGAGAGCGCTCCGAGAGGCGCGGCTGATCCGGGAGGCAAGAGCGGCAACTGAGGCGTACGCCGAGCTCTGCGCGCGGACGGGCCACGATGACTGGGCCGTCGTCGTGCTCTCCGATCTCGCCTCGCTCACGCTGATCGCCGGCGAGCCGGACGCGGCGCGCGAGCTTGCCCTGCGGGCAGCACGTTCGCTCGCGGCAAGGGGGAAGCCGGTCGATGCCGCGCTCGCCCGGATGGTCGCGACTCGCGCCGCCCTCGAGTCCGGCACGGTCGACCGATCCTCCCTTCGGTCGGCCGTCGCGACAGCCGCCCTGCTCGAGCGGGCAGGCTGGTCACTCGACGCGCTTCGCGTCCGCGTCCTCGCGGCTCGCGTCGCACTGAGTCTCGCCGCGACCGCGGTGGCGCGACGGGAGCTCGAGCTTTCCCGCTGCCTCCGACGCCGCGGCAGTGTCGCCGACCGGATGGAGCTCGCCCATGCCGAGGCACTCCTCAGCCGAGCGAGTGACGAGCCGGAGCGGGCCGAGAGGCAGTTGAAGGCGGGTCTTCGGCTGCTCGATGACTATCGAGCGGCATTCGGCGCCGCCGAGCTCCGGGCGACCGCCTCGGGGATCGGCGTGGAGCTATCGGAGCTCGGCCTCCGGATCGCGCTCGAGAGCGGTTCCCCTGCGAAGGCTCTCGTCTGGGCCGAACGCCTCCGCGGAACCTCCCTGCGCCTGCCGCCCATCCGCCCGCCTGCCGATGCCGGGCTCGCAGCTCTTCAGACCGAGCTCAGGCGTGTCTCCCGTGACGAATCGAATCGGCGACGGCCGGCTCTCGAGGCGGCGATCCGCTCGCGGTCACGCCTCGTGAAGGGCTCGCCGGCCGGCAGCTCGACCGTTCGGATCAGGGATGTCTCCGTCGCGCTCGGAGAACGCGCCTTGATCGAGTACATCGAGCTCGACGGACGGCTGACCGCACTCACGGTCGCGGGCGGGCGGATCACCCGACATGACCTGGGCGTCGATACGAGTCGGGCCGAGGTCGAGTGGCTCCGTTTCGCGCTCGCCCGCCTTGCGCGCCTCGGCCGGGAGCCGACGGCCCGCGAACACGCGCGCGAGGCCGTGCAGGCTTCGGCCGCGAATCTCGATCGGATGCTCGTCGCGCCGGTTCTCCCCGCAGTCGGCTGCCGTCCGCTCGTCCTCGTCCCGACCGGCGGATTGCACGCGGTGCCGTGGGCCGCATTGCCTTCCCTCGCGGGGAGCCCGGTGGTCGTATCGCCCTCGCTCACGTTGTGGATGGATCTCGCGGGAAGATCCAGATCGAGGCGTCGCAAGACAGCTCTGATCGCCGGCGCAAGGTTACGGCAGGCAGGCGCGGAAATCCGCGACCTCGCCGGGCTCCACCCCGGCGCGACCGTGCTGACGGGGGCGGCCGCGACCGTCGAGGCGACACTGGCCGCGCTGGACGGAGCCGCCGTCGCCCACCTGGCCTGCCACGGCAACTTCCGCTCAGACAGCCCGCTCTTCTCCTCGCTCGAGCTCATCGACGGAGCGCTCAACGTCCACCAGCTCGAGCAGCTTGAACGCCCACCCGAGATCGTGATCCTGTCGGCCTGCGACCTCGCCGTCTCGGCACTTCACCCAGGCGACGAGCTGCTCGGCCTCTCCGCGGCGCTCCTCGGGATGGGAACACGGACGGTCGTGGCGAGCGTGGTCCCGGTGCCGGACGGGGCTGCGCGGAGGCTGATGCACGCCTTTCACCGCTTGCTCGCCGGCCGTCAGACGCCTGCTGCGGCGCTAGCCCAGGCGCAGAGCGGCCGAGAGGTCGCCGGGTTCGTCTGTCTCGGCTCGGGGTGAGCGCTTTCAAGAACTCGATGTATCACGGGCGCCCGTGAGCCCTCTTCTGTCCACCGGTCGCATACGGCGCCGGAACGGACAAGGAGCATTCGATGAAGATCCAGACTCTGATCGTCGCGGGAGCGGCAGCCTTTGCGCTCCTCGCCCCCGCCGCCGGTGCCGCCGGCAACAAGTCAGCTCGCCACGTGGGCCCAGCCGACCACGTCACCGGCCACCGCCTCGTCAAGCACAACCGCACGACCGGCAGCAAGGCCTCGAAGCCGGCGAAGGTCACGACGCTCGCAAAGAGCAAGCCGGCCAAGCCCGTCAAGCCGGCGACGAGAGTCGTTCCCTACATTTACGTCCCTGGGCCCACCACGCCCGCGCCGGCCTACGTCGACCCGAACGGCTGTGCCGACAGCGGCACGGACTGCACCGATCAGGAGCTCTGCGACTACTGGGGGGAGAACTGCGACAGCCTCCCGCCGGCCGGCCAGCAGGACCCCGACGCGGCAGGTACGACCACAACCAGCACCGATCCAACCGCCGGGTAGATCAGCAGGTGCCCGGCAGGTACACGGCGATTCCAACCCACTGTGGGCAGGGGCAACGAGTTGCTCCTGCCCACCACTCGTTGTCGGACCGTGGCGCGCCCGTAGTCCCCAGGCCTACTTCTCGGCCGCGGCCGCCGTGGCCGGAGCGGCCTTTGCAACCGAGGGACCGTCCTTCGCGAAGTGATCCCACCGCTCGAGCGCGTACCGTGACTCCTTCGTATCGAGGGCTCCCGCGAGCTCCTTGTCCTCGATCAGCCTGCGCAGGTGCCAGCGCCACTGGTCGAGATCCTGCTTGTCGTAGGCGATCCAGAGCTGGCTCGCGTGGTAGACGAGGCTGGGCGGGAGGCTGAGGAGAAAGTCGCGGTTCTCGACGACGTTCTCGCGCCGGAAGAACTCCTCGTGGATGAACCGCTTGTCGAGATGCTCCCACCAGTCTTTTCCTTCGGCAGGCTCGAGCGGCCCGATCTCGCGGAGCTCCCGCTTCACGAGGCCGGTGAGTCGCCGGCGGCGGCGGTAGGCCTGGATCGAGGGCCAGAGCGCGGCGACCGCCGTGCCCGCGAAGGCGAGCACGATCGGGACCAGCAGGTCGGAGAGGACGCTGACAGCCAGCAGCACGCCGATGACCGTAGCGAGGAGCCCTGCCGACGCGGAGCCTCTCTCTGCCTGACGCCGAAACAGGGGAAGCGGCGCGAGGTGTACCTGGAGTCGATCGCGAACCAAGCCGAGCCGTCTCGCGCCGGCCGCACCCGCGCTCGGCTACGCCGCCTTCTCGAGTGCGAAAAGCTCGGTTCCCTTACTCAGCTCCGCCTCGATCCGGGCGGTCGAGAGGTCGTGACGGAGCTCCCGGATCACGTGCTGGAGCGCGACGATCACGTCGTTCTTCTGCTCGCAGCTCTCACACACATCGGATTCTTTCTCGGCCTTCGGGTCGATCAGAGGCACCGGCTCGGGGAACGCGGCAGGGACGGCGATGATGAGCTTGCGCATGAGTAGTGCCTTTCATGGCTGATTTGGTTTCGCAGTACTCACGGTAGAAGTGGGCGCAGGCGCCGTACAGGACACGATCGGGTCAAGTTCGCTCGAGCTCCGCGCCCCATGGTTGTGCGGTTTCGAGCGCACGCCTGGGCCGCAAAGGATTCGAAACGTTCGAGGTTGGGATCAAGCGCGTAGACCGATCAAACGAACCCAGGCGGGTTCGTGAGCAGCAATGCGGTAATCGCAAGAGCGATAGCCTGCGCCGATGACTGCGTGCGCTGCGTGCGGCGCCGAGAACCGGGTCGGGGCTCGCTTCTGCGACGCCTGCGGAGCCGCCTTGGTGGTATCGGCGCGGCCGCGCGAGCTGCGCAAGACGGTGACGGTGCTCTTCTGCGACGTCACCGGCTCGACGGAGCTCGGCGAGCGGCTCGACGCCGAGAGCTTCAGGCAGGTTCTGAGGCGTTACTTCGACGAGGCTCGCGCAGCGATCGAGCGCCACGGCGGGACGGTCGAGAAGTTCATCGGCGACGCAGTGATGGCCGTCTTCGGCGTTCCGGTCGTCCACGAGGACGACGCCCTTCGCGCCGTGCGCGCCGCCGACGAGCTGCGCGCCGGACTCGACCGTCTCAACGAAGGGCTCCGGCGCGACTTCGAGGCCGCGCTCGAGCTCCGGATCGGAATCACGACGGGCGAGGTCGTCACCGGTACCGAGGAACGGCTCGCGACCGGCGACGTCGTCAACGTCGCGGCACGGCTTCAGAGCGCCGCTGCACCGGGGGAGATCCTGCTCGGCTCCGAGACCCTCTCCCTCGCGCGCGACGCGGTCGAAGTCGAGCCGCTCGAGCCGCTCGAGCTGAAGGGCAAGAGCCGGCCTGTTCACGCCTTCCGGCTGGTCGCGGTCAAGGCCGGCGCGCCGGGTCACACACGCGACCTCGACGCCCCGATCGTCGGGCGGGCGAGCGAGCTCGAGCTTCTCCACGAGGCCTTCGCACGGATCGCGGATGACCGTAGCTGCGCGACCGTGACCATCCTCGGGGCGGCCGGCGTCGGGAAGTCACGACTGACCCGCGAGTTCCTCGCCCACGTGGATGCGAGGGTCGTCGCAGGACGATGCCTCTCCTACGGGGAGGGCGTCACCTACTGGCCGGTGGTCGAGGTCGTGAAGCAGCTCGGCGACGTCGCGGGGCCGCTGCGCGCAGACCCGGGGGTTGCTCCCGCGATCGGCGCGCTCCTCGGCGAGGGGCAGGCCGCGACGCCCGGGGAGATCGTGTGGGCGACGCGGAAGCTGCTCGAGACGGCCGCCGGCGAGCGCCCGGTCGTCGCGGTCTTCGACGACATCCATTGGGGCGAGCCTGCATTTCTCGACCTGGTCGAGCACATCGCCGACCTCTCGCGCGACGCGCCGATCCTGCTCCTTTGCCTGGCAAGGCCCGAGCTGCTCGACGGCCGGCCCGAGTGGGGCAGCGGCAAGCAGAACGCGACCACGTTGTCGCTCGAGCCGCTCGACCCCGCCGGCGCCGATGTGCTGATCGCACGTCTCCTCGGGCCGGCGGAGCTCGATCCCGAGCTCGCCGGGCGGGTCCGTGCCGCCGCGGAGGGGAACCCGCTGTTCCTCGAGGAGATGGTCGCGATGGTTCGGGACTCGGGCGACCGCGACGTCGAGGTGCCGGCGACGATCAAGGCGCTGCTCACTGCCAGGCTCGAGGCGCTCGACGTCGGCGAACGCGAGGTGCTCGAGCGCGGTTCGATCGAAGGCCAGCTCTTCCACCGAGGCGCGGTCGAGTCGCTTGCGCAGAGCCCGGAGCCGGTCCTGCGTCAGCTCGTGGGTCTCGTTCGCAAAGACCTCGTCCGCCCGGATCGCCCGCAGCTGGCCTCGGAGGACGCGTATCGCTTCCGGCACCTGCTGATCCGTGACGCCGCCTACGACGCGCTTCCGAAAGCAACCCGTGCCGGCCTCCACGAACGGTTCGCCGCGTGGCTCGAGGAGCGCGGCGGCGATCTCGTCGAGCGGGACGAGATCGTCGGCTACCACCTGGAGCAGTCATATCGCTACCTCTCCGAGCTCGGCCCGGTGGATCTGAAGGGCGAGCACCTCGCAGCGCGTGCTTCTTCGCTCCTCGAAAGCGGCGGGCACCGAGCTCGCTTTCGAGGCGACAACCATGCCGCTGCCAGGCTCCTCGGACGGGCGGCCGAGCTGGACCCGACACGCCGGCTCGCGATCATCCCCGAGCTTGCCGAGGCACTCACCGTCAGCGGGGACCTCGCGCAGGCCGCGCTCCTTCTGGACGAGGCGATCGAACGGGCACTCGAGAACGGCGACGAGGCGGCGGCGGCGGTCGCCGCTGTGTGGCGTGAGCACGTGGCGACCAACGCCGGCGAGCCGGCGGCCACGAGCGAACGCGTGCAGAAGTTGGCGGACGAGGCGGTTCCGATCCTGGAGCGGCTCGGCGCGGACGAGCCTCTCGCCGGCGTCCTCGACCTCGCGGGACGTCATCAGTTCTGGAGCGGCCACGCCCGCGATGGAGGAGAGACACTGGACCGGGCATTCGAGCTGGCGCTCCGCATCGGAGACCTCCCGCGGGCGCAGGAATGTCTGAACTGGTCGTGGGCGGCGAAGCTGTTCGGTCCGTCATCCGCGAGCGAGTTCCGCGCCGCGCTCGAGGCGAACCCTCCCGAGCTCCGCGACACGGTCTACAACCGAATCTGGTGGCTCTCGAGCGCTGCGTACGTCGACGGCTTCGCAGCCGAGTTCGAGCGCGGGCGCGGGCACCTGGCTGAGTTGCGCCGTCTCTGCGACGAGCTCGGAATGTCGGCACTTCGAGCAGTCTTCACGATCAACTCGGGTGGGCTCGAGATGCTGGCCGATCGGCTCGACGCAGCCGAACGGGAGTTTCGAGACGGCTTCGACCGACTTGGTGCAATCGGCGAGGCGGGCTTTCGGACGACGATCGGCACGTTGCTGGGTGACGCACTTCAGCGGATGGGCCGCGACGAGGAGGCCGAAGGGATTCTCCTCGAATCCGCGGAGCTCGCTGCCGCCGACGACGTCGACCCACAGATGCGCTCGCGCGCCGCGCGGGCGCAAATCCTCGCGAGGCGAGGAGAGCTCGACGAGGCGCAGCATCTTGCCCGCGAAGCGCTCGCGCTCGCCGAGACCACCGACTTCCTCGTGCTCCGCGCCGAAGCCCGGCTCGCGCTTGCGTACGTGCTCGCCGCGTGCGGCGAGCACAACGAGGCCGGCGAACGGCTCCATGAGGCGCTCGAGCTGTTCGAGCGCAAGGAGAGCGTGCCCCAGATAGGGCAGACGCGGCGTCTGATCGAGGCAGCGGCTGTCCCCTGACAGCCCGCCTGCAGACAACTCGTGATATTCCGCCGCTGTGAGGGCACCCATGCGTGCACGCCGCGCGGTCGAGCGCACCCGGTCCGGCCTCAGGCGCTCGGACTGACGTTCCAGCGCGAAAGGCGCTGGCCTTCGGCGATCTCAGTTGTTAGCTGCAGCCTCATGTCACACTCGGCACATGACTGGTTTGCCGGAGGGAACCGTCACGTTTCTCTTCACCGATGTCGAAGGATCGACGCGCCTGCAGCAGGAGCTTGGTGATGGTTACCGCGAGGCGATCGCAGAGCACGAGCGTGTGCTGCTCGATGCAGCCTCGGCGGCCCACGGGATCGTCGTGGATCGCCAGACAGAGTCGTTCTTCGTCGCGTTTGCGCGCGCTATCGACGCTGTCGCCGCGGCGGTGGATGGGCAGCGTCAGCTCACCGGAGTTGTACGAGCGCGAATGGGTCTGCACACGGGCCAGCCGAGCGTCGTCGGCGATCTCTATCTCGGACTTGACGTGTCGAAGGCGGCCCGGATCTGCGCCGCCGCGCACGGAGGGCAGGTGCTGTTGTCGGCGTCGACGCGCGAGCTCGTCGAGGCCGAGCTCCCAGAGGGCGTCGGGTTGCGCGACATGGGGGAGCACCGGCTGAAGGACCTGACGAGCGCCCAACACCTTTGGCAGCTTGTCGTCGACGGGATCCCCGACGAGTTCCCGGCCTTGCGCACGCTCGAGAATCGACCAACGAACCTGCCGATGCAGGCGACGCCGTTGATTGGGCGTGAGCGTGAGCTCGCCTCGGTGGGTGAGCTGCTCTCGCGGGCCGACACCCGGCTGCTGACGCTCACCGGGCCGGGTGGATCCGGTAAGACGCGCCTTGCGCTCCAGGCTGCGGCTGAGCTCGTCGAGGAGTTCCCACAGGGCGTGTACTTCGTCGCGCTCGAGCCGATCACCGACCCCGAGCTCCTGCTGCCGACGATCGGGCGAACGGTTGGACTCAAACAAAACGCCGGGCTGCTCCCGGATCGGCTGAAGGAGTTTCTGGCCGACAGACGGCTTCTGCTCGTTCTCGACAACGTCGAGCAGCTCGTCGAGGGGGCGCCGGACCTCGCGGAGCTACTCGCCGCCGCACGACAGTTGAAGCTGCTCGTGACGAGCCGGACACCGCTCCACCTCTCGGGAGAGCACGAGTTCCCGGTTCCGCCGTTGACCCTCCCCGATCCGGCGCATCTGCCGGAGCTCGCATCGATGTCGGAGTACGAGGCGGTAGCGCTCTTCGTCGACCGCGCGCAGGCCGTGAGGGCCGACTTCGCCGTCACGAGGGCGAACGCACGGGCGATCGCGGAGATCTGCGTCAAGCTCGACGGCCTGCCCCTCGCGATCGAACTGGCGGCCGCGCGCGCGAAGCTGCTCTCGCCGCAGGCTCTGCTTGCCCGGCTCGAGCAGCGCTTCGACCTCCTCATCGGCGGCCCGCGTGACACGCCTGAGCGGCAGCAGACGCTACGCGCAACGATCGACTGGAGCTACGCGCTACTCGGACCGGACGAGCAGAGGCTCTTCGCGAGGCTGGCCGTCTTCGTTGGCGGCTGTGCGCTCGAGGCCGTCGAGGCGACCTGCGGCGGGCCGGGCATCCTGACCGGCCTTGGGACACTGATCGACAACAGCCTGCTCCGCCAGGAGGAGCAGACCGACGGTGAGCCGCGCTTCACGATGCTGGAGAGCATCCGCGCCTACGCGCTCGAGCGACTCGAGGCGAGCGGAGAGGCCGGCGAGGTCCGGCGACGACACGCAGAGTACTTTCTCTCGCTGGCCGACCAGATCGAGGAAGATCGCCGCACGAAGCCTGACGTCGACTGGCTCGGGTTCGAGCGCGAGCACGACAACTTCCGCGCCGCGCTGAACTGGCTCGCCGCCCACGGGGAGCCGGACATGTTTGTCCAGATGACGTACGGGCTCTCGCCATTCTGGGAGGTGCGCGGGCACCTCGCCGAGAGCAGGAAGTGGTGCGACGCCGAGTTGGCGCTCGCCCCTCGGCTGTCTCCTGCAATGGAGGCGAGGGCCTGGCTCCACGACGCATCCCTCGCGTGGCAGATCGGCGAGAACGAACGAACGAAAACTTCGACGACACGCGCGCTGGGCCTCTTCCGCGAGGTGGGCGACCGGTTCCACGAGGGGCGGTGTCTCCACCTCGAATCGATCGGCGCCGGAGAGTCGGGCGACTTCTCTGACGCGCGCTTGCTCGCTGAAGAGGCCAAGTCGATCTTTGCGGAGGTTGGCGATCGGCGAAGCGCGGCGATAATCGACCACAATCTCGGCCTCTGGGCGCTCTCGCGCGGCGATCGGCCAGGGGCGAGGGCGTATCTCGAGGCAGGCCTCGCGGGCGCGCGAGATATTGGCTCGGATCAGATGACAGGCAACTCCCTTGTCGATCTCGGCGTGCTCGCCCTCTACGAGGGGCGCGAGGACGACGCCTTTCGCCTCTTCGCCGAAGGTCTCGAGAGCGCAGGCCGGACCGGATGGCAGATCAACATCGCCTACTGCGCGAGCGGCCTCGCCTGTCTCGCCGCCGCACGAGGCGATACGGGAACGGCGGCGCGTCTCTTCGGTGCGGCCGAGGGTGTCGAAAAGCGAGTGGGAGCGCAGATCCAGTCGTACGCTCGGCGAGCATTCGACCAGGGGGCTGCGCCGGTCCGTGAGCGGCTCGCGGAGCCGGCAATCGCAGCGGCGTGGTCGACGGGTCGAGCGATGACCGAGGGCGATGCGGTCTCGTTCGCGCTTGCGACGGCCGCAGAACTGGGGCCTCTTTAGGAGCCGAGCGTCCCTCCTTGCGCTCGGACGACAAACGCAGTGCGCGGATGTCGATGCGGTTGCAGGCGGAGTCGAGCGGGCCAGGAGGAGCGAATGGTCGATAGACACCACTGCTTGCCGCCGTGGGCGGTCGGGGTCCGGCCGGTGTTGAGGCCGGCCACGGTCCGGTGCGGGCTGCCGCCTTCGGCCGCTGGGTTCGGATTCGTTCGAGGACATTGGCCGGTGGGAGCGGAGGACGGCCCCGAGCAGTTCGTCAAGGCGAGGACCCCCGAAGCCGCGCCATCGAGGCGGCCGTGGAAGCTGCCGCTTGTCGTCCACGCCCGCCGCGCAGTTGCGTCGGTACCGGGCGCGCGATATGGTGCCGAGCGGGGTGGGAGCATGACGACTGCGGGCAGGGATCGGCGTAGCGTTGACGGCGTAGGCGAGCGTCGGGAGGCGAACAATGCCGGGCGGATCCCGCTCGATCAGCCGGTGCCGCCGCTCCTCGCACTGCAGCAGACCGCGGGCAATGCAGCGGTCAGCAGGCTCGTCGCCCGCTCGCGACTCTTGCTACGCGACGACGCACCGGGAACACCGGCGCCGAGCGGTGGGGCCGCGCCGGCTGTGGCCGGGTCGAACCCCGTGCTCGAGATGGCGAAGACCGCGTGGGACACGGGCGTGACCCAGCGCGAGCAAGATACAGCGAAGAAGCTCCAGCAGCCCCAGGCGGGGAAGCCGGAGCTGACCGATGCGGTCACGCAACTGACCGAGGCGATGGGCGCCGCCGATTCGATCGGTACCCAAGTGGGTGCGCTCGACCCGGCGCGGAAAACGCGGTCAGACGTTCACTTCAACGCGATCCTCGGATCAAAGAACATGGCCGTGGTTGCGCTGGGGCATAACTCACCCGCCGAGATCGGGCAGCACATCTCCACCGATGTCGAATCGTCGCAGCAGGCGATCAGCGACATGACCAAGCCGCTTTCCAGTGCTCCGGGCAGTTCGAGCGGCGGAAGCCCGAGTGCGAGCAATCCGGGATCGGCGGGCACGGGCGGGGGAGCCGCGGCGGCTGAGACCGCTGCGGCCGGGACGAACTAGACCTCAGGCTCGCGCGAGTTTGAAGCGTGAACACGCGGCCGACGCTCGCGGTAGCCTGGCCTCGCTGTCCGGCCCCAGGACGGATGGGAGGCCAGATGCCAGCATACAAAACTGCTCACGGCGACAGGCGATGACCTAGGGCCGTTCGGCGCTGGCACGCCAATGTGGGCTCCGGGCGACAGCATCCATCGCGGCCATGACACGCTCGAGGTCGTCTCGCTGAGAGCCCCGAGGCGACGAGGCCGACGGGTACTTCGTCATCCGCGTGAGCGAACCGTAGCGCGCCGCCTTGTCAGCGGACGCGGGCTCGGGAGAGGCGCCGCCGTTCCCCGTAGCGCCGTTCCCCTCCCGAGACTCTGGCAGCGTCCGGAACCTCGGTATTTCCGCCCGAAGACTCTTTGCAAACTGCACGAGCGTCCGGACGGGGTAACGCGCACGAGAACGCGTTGTGGTCGCTGCGGGAGATCCTCGCCGGGGAGGCTCGACGGCCACGAATCGCGCACACGACCTACGCGGCTCGACCGGATGGGGACGAAGTCATCCCCGACGTCGTCTCCCACCCGGTCTTCGGTGGTGGATGCCCGTGCCACCTGACCGGCCCCGGACGCAACGCGTGTGCGGCTAGTTCGTGATGTGGATCACGTCCGACGAGTTGTTTGAGTCCTGCGGCCCGATGTTTCTGTGCTGCACGTACCCCTGAGCGCCTACGTAGGCGCTGTTGCCTCCGACGACCGGCACATTGTTCGTTTGGGCAGCCAGATTCAACGGGCCGGAAACCTCGACCAGGCCGCTGGGCAACGACAACGCGACGTCGCAGTGCGCCCAGATCGTGCCGCCGGTGTTCGTGAGGTTGACCCCGGTGACGGTGCAGACACCGCGGGCATTCCCGACTGGCGCGCCCTTTTTCGTGCCCGCCCACTTGTACAAAATGCCCGTGATGACGAATCCCTGACCGGCCGACGGCGGCTCATTGAACTCAGTGGGGAAACCGCCTATTCCCACGATCGGGTTGTCAACCTCCAACAAGCTGATCGTTTGCGGCTTAGGGGCCGCCGACGACGTAGCCGTGGTCACCATCGTCGCCACGGCAGCCAAAACCGCGATCACAACAAGACGCTTCCCGGCCATCAACAACTGCTCCTTTCGTGGTAGGCCTGCCACGAATGTAGACACTAAACAACTCAAAGCTGCACCGACAAGGTGACACTCCGGTCGCTTCCCATGGCCGTTCCGGCCCCAGGACGAACCCAGAGGAGCCTGGGATGACTGGACTAGAGAACGAGCCGCGCTACCTGATTACGTTCGACGACGGCCGTTCAGGGATGCGCACGCGGCCAAGGCCGCTCGAAGTCGGCGACACCGTTGAGGACTGCGGGTCGCTGTAGGTCATCGCGAACGTAGAGCCGTCTGAAACGGCCGGCGGTTTCGGCCGCGCGTGGCCGAACGGATGATGGCCGAAACTGACCGGTAGCGATTTGAAGCAATGGCCGAGCGACGATACGGGGATGAGTCGTCGCCCGGCACGCTGTTCACGGTGCCAAGGCCGACAGAACTCGCGCCTGACCCAAATGGGGCAGGCGACCGTGCCCCTGCGGGAGCGTGGTCTAACAGGAGCCCCGTCAGTCCCCGTTGGGCATCACTGCTGACCCGCTCCCACGATGGGCGTTCCGCAGAGCGGCGGCGTTCTCCCACAAGGTCGGACGGCTCCGCAAGAATCGGGCCGGCCGCTTGAGAGTTCGCCAGCGCCCGGGTGCAACCCGGCCCGCACCGTGAAGCCTCGCCGATCCCGGCCGGCGCCGCTAGTGACTATTTCGGCCACGTCCCGCTCGGCAATACCTGGAAGACCCGTGGCGGCCGCGGGGCTTGAGGGAGCAGTTGTCGTCCCGGCGCCGCCCGGCCCAGTCGCTCGCCCGGCCGTCTCGCGATTTCGGCTTGCGCAACTCCCGAGGCCGCGTAGTAACCGTCGGGAGTTGCGCGCCGAATCCCCATCCCCTTGTGCCTTTACCGCTCGGGTCCGGGAGCGGCGAAGTGTGGCACCGAAGCCAAACGTCCCAGAATGGGCTTTCCCGTGAACCTAACCCGGTCGGTCGTGACAGAGCGGGACGATCTGGACCCGTGCCGGTATCAGCCCACACGATGGGGTGTTCGTGCGGAGCCTGGCCGACCGCGCGTTCCTCCGGGCCAGATGCATCACGCGCTCGTCCGCGGGCGCGCGATTTTCCACAAGTCGCTCCCCCAAGTCGCCACCGGGGCAACTCGTACTCGGCCGCGCTCCCCGGGAGGTCCCCGACCCCAGGGAGCTCGCGGGCCGAATCACCACCTGCCACCCACATAGCCCGAAAGGGGAGCGGGCACCGGGTGGCAGTTACAAGGATTCCCCGAACCGGGGCGGTCCGAACATGACTTCGACACTCTCAGGCTGGGCAGGCCGGGCGGCTCAGCGTTCGCGAGCGCCGTCGGCGCGTCCCGGCCCGCAAAGAAGCCCGACACATCCGGCCGCGGCTGATAGTCGCTCTTTTCGGACAGTGCCTGGCTGGACCTAAGTCCAGTGTCCCGGCCGGAGCGTGGGTCTACGTTCGGCGCGGGGATCAGGGAACTGCGGGAGACGATGCTCTGCGGCGTGTCGTCTCCCGCTGCCTCCTTTGGGGTGAGTGGTTTACGATTCGCTGCGCGGGTGGGCAACGATGGACTGATCCCCGTATCGCTGCCCACCCGTCCCCCTCTTACTCAGGCCGGCGCCCAGCGCATGAGGTTGCTCTTTGATGGACGGACTCCGTGACAAGCCGGTTGGTCCTGGACTACCGGGTTTTGCGCCGCGGGGATCGAGTAGTTCTCCTGTCGAACTACACAGGCGGAAACGTGCGGTCTTCAGCAGACGCTTGGGCTGGCGGGCCAGATGGAGCGCATCGCTTTGACGAGTGCTACTTGTACGTCGTTAACGGAGCCGTACTACCACGACGCGAATCCGTTCTGGCCAAATGAACCACCGAACGAGCCGTCGCGGTACCCGCACCGGATTGGCATCGATCCGGTCCCCAATCGGAAGCATCTCTCTGACGCCTGGAGTCAACCTCTCAGCACACGTCCTCTCAGAGGTTCGTCGATCCCACATCCTTAGTGCACAGGGTTACCTCGTCGATGCACTTGGTCCACCCGCGGTCGGCCACGGGACATCCGCTGCCCCTAGCGGTTCGACCCCAGGCGACCAAGTTTCTCCCGATCAAGCGAGCGCAGCCGGACAGGACTACGCGATTGACCCGTTGCGTAGACGATATACGGAGGACTACGCAATGAAGCTAGCGACGACCCGATACGCAAACGATGGCTGGGAGGTCAAGAACGTTTCCCGAAGGAACGGCGAGACGGAGGGGACACCCTACGACCTGCGGTGCACGCAACACGGCGAAGTGCGACATGTCGAGGTCGAAGAGATGATCGAGCCCGTACCGTCCCTCGACCGCCGCCAAGTCGACGAAGTCCCGCGCCTCCGCACGCCCGAAGACCGCGAGCACCTTGTCGACTGCGAGCTCCTCGCCGCTGAGCGTCGGTGCGAGCCGCCCAGGCTCTGCCGGAAAGAGCCGGGCATCCGCTCCAAGATCGAGCTCCGTGCCCTCGCTGCCACTCTCGCGATCAGTCGGGCGAAGCCGGAGTTCTCCTGGACATGACGAACGACGAGCCCGGCGTCGTGAAGAGCACGATCGACGGCCGGGACCAGCCGGTCGACGGCCTCCGAGGTCAGCCCGAAGAAATCAAGATCACGCGTCTGCCTCTGAACGTCGCCACGGAGGATCAGCGCCGCTCCGCCGGCGAGCGCGAAGCCTTCCGCCTCCGCGAGGCCCGCGACGATCACGGCCACCTGCTCCTGGAGCGGGCTCAGCACCTACGCGGCGAGCCGACGGCCCTCGATCCACCCCGCCCACGCCCGCCGAACGGAGGGTGGGAGAACCAGCTCGTCCCAGAGCTCGAGCAAGCAATCGGCGTCGATGTAGAAGCGCACGTCTTGCTCCGTTCCCTCCCGCAACACCTGCTCGTAAACGCGCGCGCGGTCACTGGCCTCATCGAGGTCGTACGTAAGAGCCGGGCCGCTCCAGCGAACGTGGAGCGGAAGCTCGACCCGCCCGCTAGCCTTGGGGAGGGACCGGTCGTCCAGGTCGTCGGGCACGGCCACGGGTCGCGCCGCGGGGCCAAGATTCGATGTCCGCGTCTGCGTCATCGGAATCAGTGTACGACGGCCGATTCCTGGCGGGCCCATTACACAGGTCGGCGTGTCCGCAACCCGCATGGTTCCGCGGGTCAGGTGTGACGGGGATGCCCCGAAAACACGCTCGGTGCTGTCCTCGGTGCTGTCCTCGTGACTTCGCCGATCCAGGCAACGTGTCGAGCTGTCCGACATTGAGTCACAGACGCCTGAGCACCGAGATGTTTCGGTCGCTTGCTGTTTGGAGGTTTGGGCGGGATAGTTCGCGTCTTGGAGGACGTTGCGCAGCCCTCGGGCATGGTGACGCTGGTATTCACGGACGTTGAGGGGTCAACCCGTCTGCTCGAAGGGTTGGGTGAGGCCGGTTATCTGGCTGCGCTTACGGAGCATCGGGAGATCGTGCGTGAGGCCTTTGGCCGGTATGGCGGTTATGAGGTCGACACGCAGGGGGACTCTTTCTTCTACGCGTTCACCTCCGCGCCGGGGGCGGTGAGGGCGGTCGCGGAGGCGATGGCGGCGCTCGAGGGCGGGCCGATCGCTATTCGTGTGGGAGTCCATACCGGGGAGCCGCGGCTTGATGGGCGTAACTATGTCGGGCTTGGCGTGCATACGGCGGCGAGGATCATGAGTGCCGGGCACGGCGGCCAAGTGCTGCTCTCCAAGGCGACTCGCGCGCTTGTCGAGGCTGATATCCGCGAGCTCGGTGAGCATCGCCTCAAGGACTTCCCGGAGCCGATTGAGCTGTTCCAGCTCGGCGGCGGACGTTTCCCGCCGCTGCGCACGATCTCGAACACGAACTTGCCCCGGCCGGTGTCGTCGTTCGTCGGCCGCGCGCACGAACTGGCGGAGGTCGTCTCTCTCGTCTGCGATCAGGGTGCGCGTCTCGTGACGCTCCACGGTCCGGGCGGAACCGGGAAGACACGGCTTGCGATCGAGGCCGCGGCCGAGCTTGTGGGTGATTTCGCCGCGGGTGTCTTCTGGGTGGGGCTCGCGACGGTCCGCGACCCGGCCCTGGTCATGGACACGATCGCCGAGACGCTCGGCGCGAAAGTTGCGCTTGCTGAGTACATCGGCGAGCGGGAGCTGCTGCTCCTGCTCGACAATCTTGAGCAGGTTGTCGACGCGGCGCCGGACCTCGTGGCGCTACTTCGCGCCTGTCCGAAGCTCCGGCTGCTGGTCACCAGTCGCGAGCTCCTGCGCGTCGACGGGGAGGCCGCCTACGCGGTGCCTGCGCTTGATGGGGAGGAGGGCGTCGAGCTCTTCTGCGCGCGGGCAGGGGTGGGGCCGGGCGAGACGGTAGCGGAACTCTGCCGCCGCCTCGACAACCTCCCGCTCGCGATCGAACTCGCCGCCGCACGCATCGACGTGCTCTCTCCGGAGCAGATCCTCGACCGCATCTCGCATCGACTCGACCTCTTTCGGGGCGGCCGCGACACTGATCCCCGCCAGCAGACCTTGCGGGCCACGATCACGTGGTCGTACGAGCTGCTCGCGCCCGATGAGCAGGCGTTGTTCGCACGCCTCTCCATCTTCGCCGGTGGCTTCACGTTCGAGGCCGGCGTCGAGGTCTCCGATGCAACGCTCGACGGCCTCGAGTCCTTGGTCGACAAGAGCCTGCTGCGTCACACCGGCGAGCGGTTCTGGATGCTCGAGACGATCCGGGAGTTCGCGAGCGAGCAGCTCGACGGGTCAGCCGAAGCCGACGAGACGCAACGACGTCACGCCTGGTACTTCCTCGCATTCTTCGAGAGGCTATGAGGATGCCCTCCTTGAGCAGCGCGAGACTCCGAGTGGCTCACTGAGCATCGTGAGGGGCGAACAAGTCAACGCACGGGCCGCGCTGTCCTGGTTTGAGGCTAGCGGCGACTCGGCCAGAACGGCTCGCCTGGTCAGTGTTCTCGGTCCATTGTGGGTAGCCAGTCTCGCCGAAGGTAGAGGCGTCCTCGACAGGGTGCTGACTGATACGGAAATGCCCGACGACGTCCGTGGACGAGTGCTCGAGAGAGCATGGTTCGTTGCCCGACGCCAAGGAGATTGGACATCCATGAAGCGCTTTCTCGAGGAGGGGCTTCGGGTGTCCGAGCGGCTTGGCGATCGCCGTCTGCGCGCCCATGCCCTGTTCGGTCTCGGAATAGCCGCGATAATGGAAGGGGAGTTCGAGCGAGCGCGATCACTGATGCGTGAGGTCACGCGCATCGCCACCGAAAACGGCAATGGAAACCTCCTCGTGAGAGCCGCGAACGTCGAGGCGAATGTTCTGCTCTACGAAGGCGACTTCGAGGAGGCAGAGCGCTCGTTCAACGAAGTGCTGCGTCGCGCTCGTAGGGTCGAGGCGCCAGAAATGGTGACGATGGCGTTGCGGAACGTTGGTCTCGCCGTTCTCGAACAGGGACGACTCGACGAGGCCGCCTCACTGTTCCGCGAGAGCCTCTCGCGCCCGGACCGACTCTCGGACGCGCCAGGCTCCGCTGACGCTGTCGAGGGGCTCGCAGCTATTGCCCTCGCGCACGGGGACGCCGCCACCGCGGCCCGTCTACTCGGCGCAACCGAGCAATGGCGCCGGAAGTCGGGCCAGAGAACCGACCCGTTTGAGTCGGCCCGTAACGACCGGACCGCCGCGGCTGCGCGGAGGGCGCTCGGCGAGGACACTTACCGTTCCCTTGCAGCGGAAGGGGCGAGGCTCGCGCTCGAAGAGGCGCGCGAGCTCGCTCTCACTGTTCAGGCTGACCCGTAATCGCACAGGCGATTCGGTACATGGCTTCGGACACCGCAGTCTGATCGCGCGAGGGTCGCTATGGCCAACCTTAGTACCCTCGGGATGGGCTCTACTGGACTCGAACCGCCTGGCCGAAGTGCCGTCTGGCGAGAGCGTAGACGAGTACGCGAGTGCTATTCACGCCCGACCCGGTTGAGCACGGCTCTGACGGTTGAGGGCCACCATTGCCGACCGCCTTGGGCCGTTGGGACGCTCTCGGTGTTGAGCTCGCGCGCGATCTCGCCCGGGGTCTGGCCGGCGCTGTGCGCAGCCTGGATTCGTTCGAGGACTTCTACGGGGAGTTGCCGGGGGCGGCCTCGGAGCGCGCGGGCAGCGCGCGGTTTGGCGGGTCGTCGACATTTCAGTGAGGAGTCGTTCGAGCTTCCCGAGGCTCACCCAGGAGCGGCTGCGAACGGCAATCGCCCGAGCCTGTAAAGCGTCTGGGACGCCGGCGTGGTCACCGCACGACTTGCGCCACCGGCGAATCAGCCTCTGGCACCGTCAGGGTGAGACGTGGGCGCTCATCGGCGCCCGCGTTGGGCAGCGTTCGCTTTCGGTCACAGCTGACACGTACACGCACGTGCTCCTCGATGATCGCGAGCTCGATCATGCGGGTCTCATCACCGACCTTGGACGCGCGCCTGGCTGACAGGCTTTGTAGACCGCTTGCGCTGCCCTCGGAGCAACCGAGGCCGACGAGAGAGCGCGCTACGCTCGAGCAGTGACCGAATTCGTCGCCGGAGGATGCCTACGATGATCACGTTCTCGTCCACTGTCCAAGATGCGACAAGCGCGCATCGGTAGATAGTCGCTCAGGATTCGAGCGTCTCACCTGCCCGCACTGCGGCCTCACCAAGGAGGTCAAACCGCTCTCGGCTGCTTCGAGGCCGATCAACCCACGGAGCAAGCTGGCCGTCTACAACAGCGGAAACGCCTCGTTCGGCGCTCGTCTGTGGTTGGAGAGCGAGTGCTGTGGTGGAAACCGTCTTTGGGCGCTCAACGAGCGCCACCTTGAGTACCTCGACGCATTCGTCCGATCGACCGACCGCACGCGGCATGTTCCGAAGCGATCCGGGGAATCGACAGTTGAGCGACCGCCTACCGGCCTGGATGGTCGAGGCGAAGCATCGCGACGAGGTGCTCCGCGCACTCGACCGACTCAGGCGGACGCTCTAGACAGAGAAGTTGTCGTCACAGGCGCGGTCCCGTGGGGGCACCGGTGGGGGCACGCCACGCGCATCGGCGACCTCTCCGGCATGCCCGTCCCGCATAACCATGCGGTTTCCGCATAGCGGTGCGGGTTCGAATGGGCCGTGAAGGATTCGAACCTTCGACCTTGGGATTAAGAGTCCCCTGCTCTACCAACTGAGCTAACGGCCCGCAGGGGGCCGAAGTGTACCGCGGCCGGGGCTTGCGGCGTCTCGGGGCAGGGAATGCCCTGGGTGGTACCGTCTGCCGGTGCGCAAGACGAGCGTCTACCAGACAAACGGCGAAGCGTCCCGGCTTGCGATCCGCGCGTACGAGCCGGAGAACCGTGGCGACCGCAGGCGCAACTTCGCACCCTTCGGAAGCGGGGAAGGATCCCGGGGCCCGGTAGCCGAGTTGTACGGGGTGCAACTTCTCGACGGCTTCGGTTTTTGACTCTCGTCCTCGATGCGGCGACGGGCGCGTCGGCTGCTCACCTTCGACCAACGTCAGTTCCAGGCCTTCGTCCCGCTCGCCGGCAGTGCGTTCGCGCTTCTGCCCGGTGAGGGCGATGATCAGGAGGAGCCGCGGATGCGCGTCCTGACCGTCGTCGGGAACCGGCCGCAGTTCATCAAGTCGGCACCGCTCTCGACGGCCTTCGCCGAGGCCGGAATCGAGGAGATCGTGCTGCACACGGGGCAGCACTACGACCGCGAGCTCTCGGGAGTGTTCTTCGAGGAGCTCGGGCTGGCCGAGCCGCGATACCGGCTGGGGCTCGCCTCGTCGGACCCGGCCGCGATGGTGCCGGGGATCACCGAGGCGATCGCGGCCGAGGAGCCCGACTGGGTCGTCGTCTTCGGGGACACGAACTCGACGCTCGCGGGGGCAGAGGCAGCCGGGGAGACACCGCTTGCCCACGTCGAGGCCGGGCTCCGCAGCTTCGACCTGACGATGCCGGAGGAGCGGAACCGGATCGCAGTCGACAGGGTCTCGTCGCTGCTGCTCTGCCCTGACGAGCGCTCGGCAGCGCAACTCCGCACGGAGCGCACCGGGGGACGGATCGAGGTGGTGGGGGACGTGATGGCCGACGCGACGAGGCTTTTTGTCCCGATCGCGCGCGAGCGTGCCGCGGCGGTGCTCGACGAGCTGGGGGCGCCCGCCCGCTTCGACCTCCTCACGATCCACCGCCAGGCGAACGTCGAGCCGGAGCAGTTGCGCAAGCTCATCTCGGCGTTGAACGCGGTCGGGCGGCCGTTCATCTTCCCGGCCCACCCACGGACGCGCGGCGTGATGGCGGCGCACGGGATCGAGCCGGCCGGGAACATCCTCATGACCGAGCCGCTCGGCTACCTCGAGCTCCTAGCGCTCGCCGAAACCGCCGAGGTGATCGTCACCGACTCGGGCGGGCTCCAGAAGGAGGCCTACTGGCTTCGAACGCCGTGCGTCACGCTGCGCGCGAGCACCGAGTGGATCGACACCGTGGTGGCGGGCGCGAACGTGCTCGTCGACCCGGCAGAACCGAGCGGGCTCGGCGCCGCAATCGCAAACGCCCGCTTTCCGCGACGAGGCGCCCGAGCTCTACGGCGACGGTAGGGCGAGCGGCCGGATCGCAGCCGCTCTGTACGCTTCCTCGCCGTGAGCCGGACCTGGGACGTTGCCATCGTCGGCGCCGGCTATGTCGGCCTGCCGCTGGCCCAGACCTTCGCCGAAGCCGGGAGAAGTGCGCTCGTGGTCGACGTGGCCCCGGAGGTCGTCGAGGGGATCAACGCGGGCCGGAGCCACATCGAAGACGTGAGCTCCGAGGCGCTTGCCGAGCACGTCCTCGCCGGCCGGATTGCCGCGACGACCGACTACCAGGAGCTCAAGGGCGCAGCCGCGATCCTGATCGCGCTCCCGACGCCGCTCACGAGGCAGCGCGAGCCTGACCTGAGCTACGTCGCGGCGGCATCGCGCGCGATCGGTGCGGTGCTCCAGCCGGGCCAGGTGGTCGTGCTCGAATCGACGACCTACCCGGGCACGACCCGCGAGATCGTCAAGCCGATCCTCGAGGAGGTGAGCGGGCTGACCGCCGGCGAGGACTTCAACCTCGCGATGTCGCCCGAGCGCGTCGACCCCGGCCGCACCGACTGGACGACGAAGACGACGCCCAAGGTCGTCGGCGGGCTCACCCCTGCCTGCACCGCAGCGGCCGCCGCGGTCTACCGAAGCGCGGTCGACACCGTGCACGAGCTCTCGGCACCGGAGTCGGCGGAGCTGACGAAGCTCCTCGAGAACATCTACCGCTCGGTCAACATCGCCCTCGTCAACGAGCTCGCACAGCTCTGCGACCGGATGGGAATCGACGTCTGGGAGGTCATCGAGGCGGCCGCGACGAAGCCCTTCGGCTTCCAGTCGTTCCAACCGGGCCCCGGCCTCGGCGGCCACTGCATCCCGCTCGACCCGTACTACCTCTCCTGGAAGGCCCGGGAGTACGACTTCTCGGCGCGCTTCATCGAGCTCGCGGGCGAGGTCAACAACAACATGCCGTACTTCTGCCGCTCGGTGATCTCGCAGGCCCTGAATCACGGGCTTCGGAAGTCCGTCTCGGGCTCGAAGATCCTGATCTCGGGCGTCGCCTACAAGGCCGACATCAGCGACTCGCGCGAGACGCCGGCCGAGAAGCTGATCGAGCTCCTGCGCACCGCCGGCGGCGAGATCTCCTACCACGACCCGCACGTCCCCGAGTTCGACGGGATGACGTCGTCCGAGCTCGTGCCCGAGGATTACGACTGCGTCGCGATCGTCACCGCGCACACCTCGATCGACTACGCCGAGCTCGTGCGCCGCGCGAACGTCGTCGTCGACTTCCGCAACGCCACCCGCGGGCACGAGAGCGAAGGGAAGGTATGGAAGCTGTAGCCGCCGATCCGGTCAGGGTCGCGCAGATCGGGCTTGGAGCCTGGGGCCAGAACCTCGTCCGGAACCTCGACGTGCTCGCCGAGCTCTCCTGGATCTGCGAGGCCGGTGACGAGCGGCGCGCGGCCTTCGCCCGCCGGTTCCCGAACGCAATCGCGACCGGCTCCTACGAGGAGCTCCTCGCCGACCCCGACCTCGAGGCGGTCGTGATCGCCACACCCGTGCCGACCCACCACGCGCTCGCGAAGCAGGCGCTCGAGGCCGGCAAGCACGTCTTCGTCGAGAAGCCGCCCGCGATGCGCGCCGCCGAGATGGAGGAGCTCGTCGCGATCTCCGAGGAGCGCGGCCTCGTGCTGATGCCGGGCCACCTGCTGCTCTACCACCCGGGCGTGCGCAAGCTGAAGGAGCTCGTCGACACGGGCGACCTCGGCGACGTTCTCTGCATCTACGGCAACCGCCAGAACCTCGGCACGATCCGGAAGGACGAGAACGCCCTCTGGTCGCTCGGGGTCCACGACCTCTCGGTGATCCTCCACCTCGTCGGCGAGGAGCCGTCGGAGACGTGGGCTCAGGGGAACGCATTCCTGAACCCCGGCGTCGAGGACGTCGTCTTCTGCTTCCTGCGCTTCCCGAGCGGGAAGATCGCGCACCTCCACCTCTCCTGGCTCGACCCGCACAAGATGCGGAAGCTGACGGTGGTCGGACGCGACAAGATGGCCGTGTTCGACGACATGGAGCTCGAGCGCAAGGTGACGATCTACGAGAAGTGGCCCGAACAGCCGTCCGGGACCTTTGGCGAGTGGCAGACGCGCACGGGCGACATCCTCAGCCCCAAGATCCCGAGTGACGAGCCGCTGCGGCTCGAGCTCTCGCACTTCCTGCGGCTCGTCCGCGAGGGCGGAACAGGGGTGGAGGCACGCGACGGGCTCGCCGTCGTGCGCGTGCTCGAGCAGCTCCAGAACTCGCTCGAGACCGGCCGGCCGACGTGACCGCCGAGGTCCACGAGACCGCGATCGTCTATCCGGGCACGGTGCTCGGCGAGGGCGTCAGGATCCTCGAAGGGGCCGTCGTCGGCAAGCAGCCGACGCTCTCGCCTCGCTCGACTGCGAAGCGCGAGCCGCTGCCGCCCGCGGAGCTCGGGGAGGGGACGATCGTCTCGACGGGGGCAGTCGTCTTCGCGGGCTCCAGGATTGGCCAGCGCGTGATCCTCGGCGACCAGTCGTGTGTGCGCGAGCGCGTGACGGTCGGCGACGACGTCGTCCTCGGCCGAGGCTCGCTGATCGAGAACGACACGACGATCGGCGCGATGACGAAGATCCAGGCCGGCGCCTACATCACCGCACACTCGACGCTCGAGGAGCACGTGTTCATCGCCCCGTGTGTCGTCACCTCGAACGACAACTTCATGGGCCGCACGGAGCGCAGGCGCGAGCTGATCGAAGGGCCCACGATCCGGCGCGGCGCACGGGTCGGCGCCGGAGCGGTGCTCTGTCCGGCCGTCGAGATCGGCGAGGAGGCCTTCGTCGGCGCCGGAGCCGTGGTCACCAAGAACGTCGCACCGCGCACGCTCGTCGTCGGCAACCCCGCCCGCCGGCTGCGGGACGTGGCCGACGAGGAGCTGCTCGACAGTTAGCGTGCGCCTCTGGCGTTCGACCGGAACCCCCGGCACCTACGGCCGCACTTAGGAGGGCGTCCGGGCGGGCTTGCGGATCGCGACGGACAGCTGATAGCGGTCGGGCTGCCGCGAGGCTCCGCCGCACTTCACCTCCAGGTAGTACGTGCCCGCGGCCGGCGCCACATAGCCGAGGCGCTGCTGGCCGGCAACGCTCGAGGAGAGCGCGGCACGGTTCGGGAGCAGGCTGCGGGCGGGCCCGCTCACGTGAACGGTTCCCGGTTTCCAGAGGAGCAGCGAGTTCGGGACGACCGAGGCGGTGCCGAGACGCGCGAACAGCTCCTCCCCCTGAGTGAGCTTGATCGAGTAGACGTCGACCGGGTCGTCCCAGTAGTCGAGCGTGGCCGTGATCGCGCGTGGCGGCCCGAAGGGGTAAGCCATCGCACCGGCGTCGTCGTTCGGCTCCATGATGTCCGGCGTCGGCAGGTTGTGCTCGTCGCCGAGGAGATCGATCGCAGCTTCGATGTCGAGGTCGCCGAACCCGGTGAGCGAGTCCCGGCCGACCGGGCACGCGGCGCACCCCGAGGCGGGGCTCGCGTCGGTGGCCGAGCGCTCGAGCAGCCACTCGAGCTGCGACGGCTTCAGCCTCGGGTCGATCCCGAGCAGCAGCGCCGCGGCCGCAGTCACCTGCGGAGCGGCGAACGATGTCCCGATCCCCTCCTGGAACTCGGAGGGCCCGCAGTTCGAGTACGCGACCCCCGCGCAGCCGCTGATGGAGGCATCCACCAGGTTCCGCGGGATCGTCGAGAAGATCCCCGCACCCGGCGCCGCGATGTCGACGTACTGCTTGTCACGATTCGAGAAGTCGGGGACGGAGCCGTTCTGGCGCAGAGCGGCAACGCCGAGCACGTGCGGGAGCGCGGCCGGGTAGTCCGCATACGGCCACGGGATCTTCGGCGTCTGCGTTCCGTTGCCAACGGCTGCCACCACGAGCGCGCCCTTCGAGTACGCGTACTCGACCGCCGACTCCTCGGCCGGCGAGAACGAGTCGAGATCGGGGTCGGACGGGTCGCGCGTCCCGCCGATCGAGAGATTGATCACCCGGGCGCCGTTGTCGACGGCCCACCTGATCGCCTTCACCTCCCCTTCGGTCGAGACGTTGCAGTCGGGCTCGACGACCTTCGCGACCAGTAGCTCCGCATTGAAGGCGAGCCCTGCGATGCCGACGTCGTTGAAGGGATTGGCGGCGATCTCGCCCGCGACGAACGTGCCGTGACCGCAGGTGTCCGTTCGCCAGTCGCCACCGACGAAGGAGATCCCGCCGAGAACGCGCCCTGCGAACTCGGGATGTGAGGCGTCGATGCCGGAGTCGATCACTGCGACCTTGACCGGGGCGAGATTCGGCGGTTCGGCCCAGTGCGCCCACGCGTTGTCGGCTGTCAGGTACCACTGCTGCGAGGCGTCGGGCTCGGTGCTCGCGAAGGCGAGCGACCGGCGCGAGGCACCCAGGTTCGAGAGGTACGCGGCATCCGTCACCCGAGGCCGTTTGCCGTGGACGAGGAGCGTGCGTCCGGGAACGAGAACCGTCGCGCCCGGAAGCTGCGCGCGGAGCGCCGCGATCCCGCCCGGCCGCGCGCCGACCGCCCAGTCGGCGGCAAGGGCGTGCGCTGGAACGCAGAGTGCTGCGATGACGAGGGCGACGAGGGGTCTGGTCACGAGCTGTACCGGACACGGTACGTGCGGCAGACCGCCGCGGGTCGGCCGGCGGCCGTTCAGCGGGTGGTGACCGAGACCCGAGCGGATCCGGCGGCCACCGTGCCGGAGGCCAGCCGGTACCAGGTGGTGACGCGTGGGCTCACCGCGATCGAGAAGGCTCCCGTCGCATCGGGTGTGACCGGCCGCCCCACCGGCTCCCAGCCCGATCCGGCCGTCCTCGATTCGAGGGTGATCCCGGCGAGGCCCTTTGCGATCCCGCTGAGCTCGACCACGGTGCCCGGACGCACTTCGGCGGGCGGAGCCTTCAGCGCGAGCCAGCCAAGCTGGAACCAGCTCGACCTCAACGCGAGCGCGTCTCGCACCTGCGCTCCGGTCATCGTCACCTTCTGGCCGGTGCCGACCGCGGTCAGCGATGCGACGTGGTCGGAGGCCCCCATTGTCAGCTCGAAGCCGGAGAGCGGGGAGGTGAGGCCGAGCGCCTTCCCGACGGCGTCCGAGCTCATGAGCACCGGGCCCCAGTCGTGATTCGGCGAGTAGACGTCCCACGGGTCGGGCACCGAGACGAGATAGGGAATCGGGGTGCCGTTCGCTTCGGCGGCGGACACTGTCTCGCCGCCCGAGCTCGACGAGAAGTAGGTCAGCGCGACCTTCCCCTGGTAGAGGACGACCCTGTGCGCGGTCGCCTGTACGGCCGCAGTCGTCGCAGGGGCCTCGGCCCGGATTCCGCCGTAAACCTGGCTCCGGCCGTCGGCGTACACGTCGAACGGCCTCGCGACATCCGCCGTCCCGAGCTGCGAGACGACGAACGAACGGGACGCGATCGCCTGTGCCTCGAGCGCCGCGGGCGGCCATCCCGGCGGAACCTCCTCGGCGACGACGCCGTCGAGGTAGTCCTGCATCCCGACGTCATTTACGACCTGAAGCGCCTTCCCGTCGGACAAGAGGACGAGCGAGCCGTGGTAGGCGACCCCATCCAGCTCGAGCGGCTCGCGGCCGGGCCTGAGTGTCAGAGGCGAGACCAGCTTCCGGCCGCCGAGCTCGAGCGAGGCCGACACGGTGAGCGGGCCGGCGGGAAGCTTCAGCCGGGTCCCGGCCGCATCGATGAGCTTCCACGGAGCCGATGAGCCGACCGCGGCGGTCGCCTCGCCGTCGGCAAGCAGCACGCGGACGACCTTCGTTGTGTCCTGACCGAGGGTGGTACCGGTGTAGTAGTGAGCGAGGATCCTCGCCGCGCTCCAGCCGTGGAGCGCATAGCCGTAGGCTCCCCACTGGCCCATCCCGATCCCGTGGCCGTAGCCGTGGCCCGTGAGCACGAGCACGCTCGAATCGGTGCTCGTCGTGTCGGTCGCGGCGGTCGTAGGCGCCGCGGGCGTCGAGGGCGGTGTCGGCGGTGCCGAAAGGAGGGCCGCGGAGGCAACGCCGCCGAGACCGAGCGCCGCAATGGTCACCGCTGCAAAAGCCCGCCGGACCATCGCGCCACCGTAGCAGCGCCCGCCGCCGAACTCCTGCCCCTTTCGGGTCAGGGCGTCAGCCCGAGAGCTCGCGGTACTGGTCGTCGTAGTAGGCCCGATACTCGCCCGACTTGATCGGCTCCCACCAGCTCCGATGCTCGCGGTACCACTCGACCGTCTCCTCGAGCCCCCCGGATCTGAAGGAGTGCGCCGGCCTCCAGCCGAGCGCCATCACCTTCGAGGAGTCGACGGCGTAGCGGCGGTCATGGCCCGGGCGGTCTGTGACATGCCTGACGAGGTCGGACGGGGCGCCGGTGAGATCGAGGATCCGGCGGACGACATCCATGTTCTCGCACTCCTGCCCGCCGACGTTGTAGACCTCGCCGGCAGGGGCCTTGCGCATCACGAGCTCGATCGCCGAGCAGTAGTCGTCGGCATGGAGCCATTCGCGGCGCTGGCGGCCGTCACCGTAGACCGGCAGCGACTCGCCGTCGAAGGCGTTCGTGATGAAGAGCGGCAGGAACTTCTCGGGGTACTGGCGGGGGCCGTAGTTGTTGGCGCCGCGCGTGATGCACGCATCGACGTCGTAGGTGCGGACGTACGCAAGCACCTGCATGTCGCCGCCGGCCTTCGACGCCGAGTACGGGCTCGACGGCCTGATCGGCGACTCCTCCGTGCAACCGGGGTCGCCCACCGGCACATCGCCGTACACCTCGTCGGTCGAGACCTGAACGAGGCGGATCTCGGCCCGACGGATGTGGTCGAGGAGCACCTGGGTGCCGAGGACGTCGGTGACGATGAACTCCGCGGGGCCGCTGATCGAGCGGTCGACGTGGGTCTCGGCCGCGAAGTTCACGATCGCGTCGCAGCCCGCCGCGGCCCGCTCGACGGCGCGATTGTCGGCGATGTCGCCCTGATGGAACTCATGGCTGATCCCGGCGAGGTTCTCGCGATTCCCGGCATACGTCAGCTTGTCGAGCACGACGACCTCGTCCCCCGCCCTGACGAGGCGGCGGACGAAGTGCGAGCCGATGAATCCGGCACCGCCTGTGATGAGCACGCGCATCGCGCGAACGCTAGATGATTCGTTCCACGAGGTCGTCTGCTTCGGAGCGCGAGCTGGGCAGGCTGGGGCGCCGCGCCGGTGCCTCTCCAATAACCGGAGGCCGGTCGAGGAGACACGGTCTGGCCGGCCCAGAGCAGCCGGAACTCGCGTTCGCGAAGAACGGCAGGGATCATGGATGCCTCTTCCCCGGGTTGCGGCTCAGCGCAATCGGGCCAGGCACTCGCGCAGGCCTTCACGCCAGGACGGCAGCTCCGGTGCGCCCTTTTCCGACCGCAGGACCGAGTACGCCGGCCGCTCCGCCTTCGCACCGAACTCCGCCGACGAGATCGGGCGGACCCGGCAGACGACTCCCGCCTCCTCGAAGATCGCCGCCGCGAACTCCGCCCAGGTGCACTCACCCGAGGCGGCGAGGTGGTACACACCGAACGGCAACTCGACGAGCTCGGCCGTCGCCGACGCAAGGTGGCCCGTGTAGGTCGGGCAGCCGACCTGGTCGTCGACGACCGCAACCTCGTTGCGCTCGCGTCCGAGGCGGAGCATCGTGCGGACGAAGTTTCTTCCGGTCGGGCCGAAGAGCCAGGAAGAGCGGACGATCCAGGCCGCGTCGCCCGCCGCCGCCTCGCCGTGCAGCTTGCTTGCCCCGTAGGCGCCGAGAGGATAGGGGGGGTCGGACTCGAGGTACGGCTCGCGCTTCGCGCCGTCGAACACGTAGTCGGAGGAGAAGTAGACGAGCGGCGCACCGAGCGCGGCCGCGTTGATCGTGCCACCTACGTTCACCGCAGCAGCCTCCTGGGGATCGTCCTCCGCGCCGTCGACATCCGTCCAGGCCGCCGCATGGAGGACGAGCTCGGGCTCGAGCCCCGCCGGTGCCGGAAAGCGGACGTCCCAGTCCTCCCGCGTGAGCGCGGTTGCGCCGGGGAACTGCTCGGCCAGGGAGCGGCCCAGCTGCCCGCCGGCGCCGGTGATCAGGACGCCGCGGCCCTGTCCCGCTCTGAGAGAAGCGGCGATCGCGTGCTCCAGAGGTCGACGACGCGGGGGTCGTCCCAGGGGATGCTCTGCTCGTCGGGGTCGGACGGGTTGTATTCCTCGGTCACGAGGTAGCAGAAGAGGCAGTCGGTGAGGGCCTCGTAGCCGTGCGCCCGGCGGCCCGGGACATAGATCGCGACGGGGTTCTCCTCGCCGATGTCCTCGCTGAAGCGCTCGCCGGTCTGGAGGTCGAGCACGACCACGCGCACCATCCCCTGCAGGCAGACGAAGAGGTCGTCCTGGCCGCGCTCGTGGAAGTGGAGCCCTCGGATCACCCCCTGTCGCGAACTGGCGAGATTCGCCTGGCGGAATGGCTTCGGGAGCCCGCTCGCCCGCGCGAGCTCGCTGAACCAGCCCCGTTCGTCCTCGTGCCGGGTGAGCGGGAAGCGCTCGACGATCATCCGGCGCCCCCCACTTTGTTCACGCCGGTCTGCTCGATCAGGCGCCCGACCTCCGCGAGATCAGCCCAGTGCTTGCCGCCGTCGTGCCACCAGCCCTCGACGCGCTCCACGTTCAGCTCGCCGCGGGCGGCGTAGGCCCGGTTGACGTCGGTGATCTCGAGCTCGCCGCGGCCCGACGGCGAGAGCGAGTCGATGATCTCGAAGACGTCCGGCGGGTAGCAGTACAGGCCGACGACCGCATCGCGCGAGGGCGGCTCGGGGTAGCGGAGATCGACGACGCCCGCCTTCTCGACGATGTCCGCGACCCCGCCGTCCTCGCCGTAGGCCACGACCCCGAAGCTCACGGGATCATCGACCTCCGACACGAAGACGAGGGCGCCGGCCTCCCACGAGGCGATTGCCTCGGCCTGGGCGTTCTCGAAGATGTTGTCGCCGAGGCACACGACGAGCTTCTCGCCGCGGGCGAAATCGCGTGCCATTCCCACCACCTGCGCAATCCCGCCCGGCTCGACCTGCACCTTGTAGGTCAGGTCGAGCTCGAAGAGCGGCTCATCCGACAAGCGCGAGCGGACACGGCCGTCGCCGAGCAGGTCGATGAAGTCGCCCGCGTGCTGCTTACCCGTGACGAGGAGCACCTCGGTCACTCCTGCCTGCTGCAGGAGCTGGAGCGGGTAGTAGACCATCGGCCACCGGCCCACCGGCAGCAGGTGCTTGTTCGTGACGCGGGTCAGCTCCTCGAGCCGAGTGGCTGTTCCGCCTGCGCAGATGAGGCCCTTCATGAAACCGTGGCGATGCTACAGCGGCTGTGCTTCTCCGAGCCGCCCCGCCGTTGGCCGGCGGCGGCCCGCGCGGTCGTCGAGCGGCGAGGGATCGACGAATACGATCCGCGCGGCCCACGCAGGGAGCCACCAGTTCCAGCGGCCGAGGATCGCCATCATGCTCGGCACGAGGATGCAGCGCACGATCGTGGCGTCGACGAAGATCGCCACTGCGAGGCCGAGGCCGAACTCCTGGAGCCCGACGATGCTGCCGGCGACGAAACCGGAGAACGCGGCGCACATGATGATCGCAGCCGCCGTGATGATCCGGCCGGTCCGCTCGAGCCCGTGGGCAACAGCGGTCTCGTTGTCGGCGCCCTCGTCCCAGCTCTCGCGCATCCGCGTCACGAGGAACACCTCGTAGTCCATCGAGAGCCCGAAGAGCATCGCGAACAGAAAGATCGGGATCCATCCCTCGACCTGGCCGAACTGGTAGAGGCCGAAAAGCGTCTGGCCGAGGCCGAAGCGGAAGAAGACGACGAGCATCCCGTAGGCCGCCGCGACCGAGAGCAGGTTCAGGAGCACGGCCTTCAGCGGCAGGATCAGCGAGCGGAAGGCGCGCATCAGCAAGAAGTAGGTGAGGACGAGCACGGCGAGGATCAGCGGCACGAAGTAGGTGTAGGCCTGGTGCAGGAAGTCGACGCCCTGGCCCGGGCCGCCGCCGACGAGCACCTGGGTCTCGTCCGGGAACCCAGCCGCGGGGATCAGCGTCGAGCGGATCCGCTTCACGAGCGCCTGTTCCTGCGGGAAGCCGTAGTCGTGGCGGCCGGCGACGAGTACCTGCCGGAAACGCCTGCTCGGATCCACGAAGCGCGGCCCGACCTCGGCATAGACCTTCGCCACCTCGGGATCCTTCTCCAGCGAGGCGACGAGCCGGTCGACGGAGGCCTTCGTCCCCGGTGCGAGCACGGAGCCGGACTTCGCCTCGACGAGGATCTGCACCGGGGCGACTGCCCCGTCGCCGACCGCCTTTCGCAGAAGGTCGAAGCCGCGCACGGACTCCGACGTCCGCGGGATCCCGAACGTCGAGCCCGGCGTGAGTTGGATCCAGAATGCCGGGATCGCCATTGCGACGAGCACCGCCGTTCCCGCCAGCAGGAACACGAGCGGCTGCCGCATGATCGTCCTCGCGAGACCGGCCCAGAAACCATGCTCCGGGTCGGTCGGCTTGCCCGGCATCACCCGGCGGCGCACCGTCCCACGTCGGCCGTAGTAGCTGAGCAGCACCGGCTGAAGCGTCACCGCGCCGACGATCGAGACGATCGGGATCAGGAACCCGGCGACGCCGAGCATCCGGATGAACGGCACCGGGATCGCGACGAGCAGGGCAAGCCCGAGCGCCACGGCGATCCCCGAGAAGACAACCGCGCGCCCGGCCGTCTCCATCGTCCGCACGATCGCGTCGTCCTTGCCCTTCCCGAGCCCGAGCTCCTCCCTGAAGCGGTAGACGATCAGCAGGGAATAGTCCACGGCGATCCCGAGCCCGATCAGCTGTACGAGATTCGTGGCATAAGTCGGGGTCGCCCAGACGCTTGCGGCGCCGTAGACGATCCCGAGGGTGCCGCTGATCGTGCAGGCGGCGAAGACGAGCGGGATCGTGACCGCCCACGAGAGCCCGAAGACGAAAAGCAGCACGAGGAGCGCGATCGGGACGGCGATCAGCAGCTCACCGTGCTTCAGGTCGCGATTGAAGACGGGATCGAGGTCGTGCTGAATCGCGGCGGCGCCCGTGACATACACCCGGGAGACGCCGGGCGGATGGCCGAGTGCTGCACGCACCTGATCGGTGTAGCCCTTCGCCTTCGCGAGATCGAGCGTCGAGTCGACATCGCCGTAGATCACGGTTGTGCCGCCCGGGGTGTGCGCAACGTTGAAGTCGGCAGGCGAGCCGCTCGGGACCACGGCCGCCGCGCGCTTGACCGCCGCGGTGAGCGCCGCCCGGGTCGCCACGGGGTTCGCGGCCGCAGTGGGGGAGAGCGCGAAGACGATCGTGAACGCTCCGTCCGAGCGGTCGCCGAAGTGCTGCTGGAGCACGGTCTCGAACCTGCTCCGACTGCGTTCCCGGGACCGAGAACGTATTCGAGAGGATCGCCGAGAGCTTCGAGCTCGCGAACCCACCGAGGACCAGAGCGACGATCCATACGGCGAGGACCCAGCGGCGATGCCGGATCACGAACGTCGTCCAGCGAGCCATCGTTCAAACCTAGCGACTCGGCGCGGGAAACCGTTCACCGCAAGGCGGAATCGCCCCGTCGCCGTAAGTCGGTGCGTTCGAAGACCAGGCTGCTCGCCGCTCGTCCCGATCCCGGCCGGCCGAGAGGGCTCTCTGCGGCAAGTAGCCTACGGGGATGGCGCCGCGTGACAAGCCGAGCCCCCAGAGCATCCAGGCCGAGATCGAGGAGCTCTTCTCCGAGCTCTGGCAGGTTCCCCGTTTCGCCGGCCTGCGCCGCGGCTTCCGCCCGAACGTCGACAGTTACCACACCGACGATCCGCACGAGCTGACCGTGGTCGTCGAGGTGCCGGGAATCGATCCCGAGTCGCTGACGATCGTCGTCAGCGAGCGTATCCTCCTGATCGCCGGCGAGCGGTCGCGGGAGCGCGCAGGCGGCCGCGTCTACCAGCAGATGGAGATCGAGTACGGCCAGTTCTCCCGCCAGGTGCGGCTCGCCGAGGACGTCGATCCGGACGGCGCGACCGCCAGGTACGAGCACGGGATCGTGACGATCTCCCTCCCGATCGCCGACAAGCCGCTGCCGAGAGCCCGCTACACGATCGCGGTGGAGCAGGGATGACGGACTTCGGCTTCGAGATCCCAAACGACACCGAGACGGAGATCGAGCTCCCGGCGACGCTGCCGATCCTGGCGCTGAAGGACACGGTCGTCTTCCCGCAATCGATGGTGCCGCTTGCAATCGGGCAGGAGCGCTCGATCCGCCTGATCGACGACGTGGTTGCCGGAGACCGCTTCCTCGCGCTCGTCACGGCGCGTGACCCCTCGATCGACTCGCCCGGGTTCGACGACATCTACGGGGTCGGAACGGTCGCCGTCGTCCACAAGATGATCAAGATCCCCGACGGGACGCTCCGGATCCTCGTGGGCGGTCTCCACCGGATCCAGCTCCTCGACCCGGTCGACAGCGACCCCTACCTCGTCGGGGAGTTCGCCGCGCTGCCGGATACGAACGACGACACGCCCGAGGTCGAGGCGCTCACGCGGAACGTGCAGAGCCTCTTCGCCCAGATCATCGGGCTCGCGCCGTACCTGCCGGCCGAGCTCCAGCTTGCGGCGACGAACGTGGACGACCCGAGCGCACTCGCGAGCCTCGTCGCCTCGACCCTGCGGACGATCCCGACCGAGGAGCGCCAGGAGCTGCTCGAGGAGGCCGACGTCGAGAAGCGCCTGCGCCGCATCTCCGCGATCCTTTCCCGCGAGGTCGAGGTGCTCGAGCTCGGCTCGAAGATCCAGTCGCAGGTGCAGTCGGAGATGGAGAAGGGCCAGCGCGAGTACTTCCTGCGCCAGCAGCTGAAGGCGATCCAGGCCGAGCTCGGGGAGGGCGACCCCGAGCAGGCCGAGGTGCAACGAGCTCCGCGAACGGCTCGAGGCGCTCGAGCTGCCCGAGGACGTGCGCAAGGCCGCTGATCGTGAGCTCGGCCGGCTCGAACGGCTCCCGACCGCGGCTGCCGAGTACGGCGTGATCCGCAGCTACCTGGAATGGATCATCACCCTGCCGTGGGAGGTCTCGACCGAGGACAACCTCGACCTCGACAACGCCCGCCAGGTGCTCGACGCCGACCACTTCGACCTCGACAAGGTGAAGGAGCGGATCGTGGAGCACCTCGCGGTCGCGAAGCTCCGGAACGAGATCTCGGGCCAGATCCTCTGCTTCGTCGGTCCGCCAGGCGTCGGCAAGACCTCGCTCGGACACTCGATCGCGAGGGCGCTCGGACGGAAGTTCGTGCGCATGTCGGTCGGCGGCGTGCGCGACGAATCCGAGATCCGCGGCCACCGGCGCACCTACATCGGCGCGCTGCCCGGAACGATCATCCGTTCGCTCAGGGACGCCGAATCGCGCAACCCGGTGATCCTGATCGACGAGATCGACAAGATGGGCTCGGACTTCCGCGGCGATCCGTCGAGCGCGATGCTCGAGGTGCTCGACCCCGAGCAGAACAAGGCGTTCCGCGACCACTACCTCGACCTGCCGTTCGACCTCTCGAAGGTGCTCTTCATCTGCACCGCAAACACGCTCGACACGATCCCGGGGCCGCTGCTCGACCGCATGGACACGATCGAGCTCTCGGGCTACACGGAGGCCGAGAAGCTTGCGATCGCCAAGCGCTACCTGCTCCCGAAGCAGCTCGAGGCGGCAGGGCTGAAGCGCTCGCAGCTCACCCTCTCGGACACCGTGCTGCGGACGATCATCCGCGAGTACACCCGGGAGGCAGGAGTGAGGAACCTCGAGCGACGGCTCGCCGACGTGTGCCGCAAGGCCGCAACCCAGGTGGCCAAGGGGAAGACGCAGAAGACGCGGGTCGACGACAAACGCCTGCGCGAGTGGCTCGGCCCGCGGCGCTTCTCGGGCGAGGTTCGGCGGCGGACATCCCAGGCCGGCGTGGCGACCGGCCTCGCCTACACACCGGCGGGCGGCGACGTGCTCTTCATCGAGGCGACGGCCTACCCGGGCAAGGGCAAGCTGACGATCACGGGCCAACTCGGGGACGTGATGAAGGAGTCGGCAAGCGCGGCGCTCTCCTGGGTGCGCTCCCACACCGCCGAGCTCGGCGTGCCCGACGACTGGTTCGAGAGCCACGACCTGCACATCCACGTCCCCGCCGGAGCTGTGCCGAAAGACGGTCCTTCGGCGGGAGTGACGATCGCGACCGCGCTCGCATCCCTGATCCGAAACGAACGAGTCGCAGACGACGTGGGGATGACGGGCGAGATCACGCTGACCGGCCAGGTACTGCCGATCGGCGGGATCCGCGAGAAGTCGCTCGCCGCCCAGCGTGCCGGGCTCAAGCGCATCATTCTGCCCCGCGAGAACGAGAACGACCTCGGCGAGCTCCCGCCCGAGACCCGGAACGGGCTCCAGTTCATCCCGGCGGACACCATCGAGGACGTGTTCGCGGCCGCGTTCGCGGGCGCACGCCCCGGCCGAGGCCGCCGCGGCCTGACGGCGGTCGAACGCCAGGCCGCAAGCGCCGACTAGCTTCGGGCGATCGCGTCGCCTCGAACCGGTGTGGAAAAACCGGTACAGACACATCACAGCTTCCCGGGTAGCCTGGACGGCATCAGGGGCGGGAGGTGGGTCCCCGAAAACAGTCGCCACGCCGGCCTCCGGGTGCCCTTTTCAGGCTGCTATTCGGGCCGGTGCGGCCTCCCGCCTGCAGCCTCCCGTGTCCCGCGTCTGAGGCGGCCCGTACGGACGCGCTACGCTCTTCCCCGGAAGGAAGGCTCCTGATCGGTGCGCCCGCGGGGCAGAGCCGCGCCTCCGTGAGCCTCACTCTGTATGTCTACTTTGGCTACAACAACGAGATCTCGGTGCGGCTCGCCGACGGGACGCCGGTCGGAACCCTGAACGGGACACCGACCGTGATCCCCGCGGGGTATTACACGCTTTCGTTCCAGCAGCCGGGCTGCGTCCAGGTTCCCTCGTTCGAGCTTCAGGGGCCCGGCGTGAGCGTCGTCGACAACCTCTCGGGCGGAGAGGTGACGAGCGCGACCGACCCGGTGAACCTCCAGCCGAGCTCGACCTACACCTGGCGCAACGATGCGAACCGCTCGCCGTGTACACCTTCGCAACCTCGCCAGCGGTCCTCGGGACCGAGGCCGGCGCCGTCGTCCACCAGCCGGTGAGCTCGGCCAACGGCGACTCGAGTAACAGCGACATCGTCGGGTCGGCCGTGATTCCGCTCCGGGGCACACTGACGGGCACCGTCACAGCGTCCGGGAGACTCAGCCCCTCCTTCAAGGGCAATCCCGTGACGCGCCTTCCGGCCGGCCGCTACCGGCTCTCGCTCACAGACAGGAGCCGCGCGGCCGGCCTCGTGCTCGCGCATGCCGACCGCACGCTCGACCTCACGGGCTTGACCTTCACCGGGAAGCATCTCGGCTCGATCGACCTCACCGCCGGCACCTGGACGTTCGCGGCCGCGCCGAAGGCCGGGTCGCACCCGGCGGCATTCTCGATCGTCGTCAGGTGGGCGCGAGAGCGAAGCTCGAAAACAGCGCTGCGCAGTTCGTGTCCGGCGCCGACGACTGCCGCCGGCAGAGCACCTGGTACTCATTGCGATCGACGAGCACGAACGCGATCTCCTCGACCTTGCCGGGGCCGTAGGCGATCCGGTAGTACCGCGTCTTGCGGCCGCCGATCCGGCGGGTCGCTCGCATCTCGACCCGCCCGTGGTCCTGAACCGCGATCTGGGACGCGACCCCGTCGAGCTCGCGCGCGGCCTTCGCGAAGATGGCGGTGCGGTAGGGCTTCTCGAGCGTGAAGTGCTGCGTCTGGAGGAGGTTCACCTTGCCGGAGCTCGCCGAGACGGTGTCGGCTCTCCGGACGACCGCCCAGCCGGCCGGAGCCTCGAAGTGGAACCCCTCCCCTTGCACCATCTGCACGTCGCTCGACGGCGACCCCCCACAGCCTGTCAGGATTGGGTACACCAGGAGGCAGATGGCCGCGACCGGCCACGCCCGGGGGCGAATCCCGCGGGGACGAGTGCGAAAGGAGCCGAAGCTGATGGCGAAGGCGAAAGCAAAGGAGACTCTGCTCACGAAGGCCGACACGGTGCGGCCGTACGTCGAGCGGGCGATGAACGACGAGCGGCTGCGCGCCGAGGTGATGCGGGCGTTCTCGACGGCGCGCGACCTGTACGGCGATCTGATCGGCGACAAGGACAAGCCGATGGTGCTCGCAAGCCGCGTTGCAACCGACGACGAGATCCGTGACAAGCTGCGCGAGGCAATCGACGACCTCCGGAGCGCGAGCGATCGTCTCCAGGGCAAGCGCGAGGCCGCGCGAGGTCGCGCAGGGACACTGCTCGTCGCCGGCATCGCGCTCGGGATCCTCTTCAACCCGGTGACCGGGGCGGAGACACGGCGTTTCATCCGCGACCTGATCGCGTCGGGCGGTGCAGGCGGCACGCACTCGTCGGGCTCGAACGGCAAGAGCTAACCGCCGGAAGCAGGACGGAGCGACCGGCCCGGTCTCAGCGAACGACGCAGAGAGGCCGGGTCGAGCCCGTCGGCGGTCGAGATGTCCGTGGCACCGAGCGGGACGACGCCGGGCTCCGGGGCGTGGATGGTCCCCGGAACCTTCGGGGCCCATCCCGTCGCCACCGGGAAGGCGATGCTCGCGATGTGGCGCCATGAGGCGAGATAGGGCGACGGGTCGACGGCGCCGTCGAAGCCGAGGAAGAGCATCGAGACGGGGTGCACCTCGAAGTGGAGATGGGTAGCGAGGCCGCCGGAGTTCCCGGTATCGCCCATGAAGCCGATCACCTGGCCCGCGCGGACGTGCGCGCCGTTCGAGGTGAGGGTCGAGAACGCCGAGAGGTGGGCGTAGAGGAACTGGTTGCCCTGGCGGTCACGGAGCCAGAGGCGGTTACCGGACGCGTGGTTCCAGCCGACCGAGTAGAGCGTGCCGGTCGCGGCCGCGACGACCGGCTGGCCCAGGCCGCCGAAGATGTCGATCCCGTGCTGGTAGGCGTTGTCCTCCTTGGCGTTACCGTAGTCGTCGGTGGACGACGCCCGGCCGTACACCGGGTACACGTAAGGCGTCGCGGTCAGCGCAGGCTCGACCTCCTGCGGGACCCCGATCAGCGGCCCCGTCACGGGTGGCAGAAGTCGCGCCGCATCTCCGGGTACCGGGCCTGCGTCGGCGATCGCCGGCGGCGCGGTCTCCGAGGAGGTCTCTGCATAGCCGACCTCGATCTCGGTTCCGGCCGGCAGGCCGCCGTGCCCCGTGACGAGGTGGACGTCGAGCGCGATCGACACGCCCTCGTAGCCGTGCGTGCCGAACCCGGCGGTCCGGGTGGCCGTATGGTGGGCGATCAGGAGATAGCCCCAGTTACCGAGCCCTGCGCGACCGAACGCGTGGGGACGCCCGAGCGCCTGAAGATTCGAGACGCCCGTTCCGCCGAATGCTCCGCCCGCCTGCCTGGTGCCGCCGCTCGCCGAGGCATGCGCGACGACCGAGTCCGCCGTCACCTCGCCGTCGAAGAGCGAGACGTTCGAGGCCGAGCTCGCCGAGCTCGCCGTCGCCGTCCGGCCCGTCGCGGTCGCCGCCCGGGCCGTCGTGTCGCCGCTGACGATCACCGAGCCGTCTGCCGGATACGCATAGCTCTGGGAAGCCGCGCTGCGGCCTCCCGTCCCGCCGGCGGCCTCCGACCCCACGACCCGCCCGGTCGGGAAGACAATCCGGACGGCGAGCGCCCTCGCCGAGGCGGTGGCTCCCGAAGCTGGAGGCGTCGTGGCGGCCACCGCGCCTCCGGCTGCGATCACGGCGAACAGCACGGCCACTCCGGAGATGGTGCGAACCCACACGACCGCTCATTATTGCGACCGGGCCGGAGCCGACCCGTTACCGAAAGCTCCAACAGTGCTCGGCCTCGTTGCCGCCGTCGCGCTGCTCGGCCTCGGCTCGGCCGCTCGCGCCGACACCTACCCGGCGATGTACGTCGCGAACCACACCTTCTCGATCACCCTCGCGGACGGCTCCTATCAGCTCTACGCGACGGGTGCCCGGCTCCGGAGCGCACCGCTGACGCCGCCGCGCGTCAGGGCGGCGCTTCAGGCCGCCGGCGTCTCCTAGACGAGCAGTGCCACCACGCGGCTCGGCCCCTCGAGGGTCCGAGTCGCGGCGGCGCTTCTAGAGCTTGTGCGCCCGGACGGCCGTGCCGTAGGCGCAGATCTCGGTCCACGTGCCGCCCATCTCCGAGGTGTCGAAGCGCATCGCGACCACGGCGTTCGCGCCCTTCGCCTCGGCCTCCTCGGTCATGCGTGCGATCACGTCCAGGCGGCTGTCCGAGAGCGACTTCGTCATCCCCTTGAGCTCGCCCCCGACAAGCGACTTCAGCCCGGCGCCGAAGGTCGAGCCGACGTTTCGCGAGCGGACGGTGAGCCCGAACACCTCGCCGTAGACCTCGTCGATCGCATAGCCGGGAAGGTCGTTCATGGTCGTGATCAGCACAGCTCTCGCACCTCCTCGATTGACGTGACACGCAGACCGGCCCATGCTCGCACCTCCGGCCACGGCGTCGTCTCGCCTGCGGGCAGGAAGAGCACCGGCGTCATGCCGACGCGCTCGGCGCCACGGAGCTCGTCGTTGGCGCCGTCTCCCACGAAGAGGCAGTCGCCGGGCGCGAGCCCGAGCGCTCGGGCGGTGCGAAGATAGATCTCGGGCTCCGGCTTCATCAGGCCGCAGTCCGACGAGAACGTCTCCACATCGAAGAGCCCGGCGAGCTCGGTCTCGGCCCAGACGGCCGGTACCTCTTCGGAGCAGACGGAGAGCACAGCGAGCTTGATCCCGTCGGCGCGAAGCGAGGCCAGGGCGTGCGTGGCCCCCGGGCGCGGCCGGAGCACCCGCCGGCCGAACTCGTGCCGGGCGGCCACCTCGCCGTCGAGGTGCTCGCTCGGGATTCCGAGCTCCCGGTAGGCATCGGCGAGAGGTCCGGTCGAAGCGGGGCGGTAGCTCCGGCTCCAGCGGTCCGCGAACTCCTCGTCGGAGACGGCGACGAGCGCCGCGAGCCGCGCCCGGAGCACCTCCGCCTCGCCGATGGGCCACTCGACGAGCGTGTCCCACAGATCGAAGATCACGCCACGCAGCCGCGCAGCACCTCCCAGGCAATGCGGACGTCGTCCTCGGTCGTGTACGCGTTCCCGATCGCAAGGCGGATCACGCTCTCGCCGCGGAGCCTTGTCGTTGCCACGAAGATCTGCCCGCTCTCGCTCGCACGGCGTGCGATCTCGTCGTTGTCGGCACGCTCGTGCCTGAAGCACACGGTCGAGAAGTGCCTCGGCGCCGAGAGCGCCCAGCCCGGCTCGGATTCGACCCAGTGCTCGAAGAGCGCGGCAAGACGGACGTGCTCACGGATCAAGGCCTGAAGCCCCTCGCGGCCGTACCAGCGCAACACCATCCACAGCTTGAGCGCGCGAAACCGCCTGCCGAGAGCCGGGCCGTACGAGCGGAAATCGACGGCCCCTTCCGTCTGGGCCAGGTAGTCGCCGTGCGCCGCAAACGCCGCGTGGAGCGCCTCGGGACGACTGGTCCAGAGGGTCGAGCAGTCCATCGGCGTGAAGAGCCATTTGTGCGGGTTGACGACGATCGAGTCCGCGTACTCGACGCCGTCGAGACACCAGCGAAACTCCGGGCAGACTGCGGCAGAGCCGGCGTAGGCGGCATCGACGTGCAGCCAGACACCGGCCCCGCGGGTGCGCGCACCGATCGCCCGCACGGGATCGACGGAGGTCGACGAGGTGCTGCCGACGGTCGCGACGACGGCCGTGGCATCGTCGAGGGCGAAGTCGGGGATCATCCGGAACTCGGGGTCGACGGGGACCGTCCGGTATTCCAGCCCCAGGATCCGCGCCGCCTTCTCGACCGAGAAGTGGGCCTGCTCGGAGCCGTACACGACACCGCCCGGCCGGATCGTCCTGGCCGCGGCGAGGGCGGCGAGCGTGGAGGTCGACGCAGTGTCCTCGATGTGGCCGTGAAGGCCTTCCGGCAGACCGAGCAGCTGGGCCAGCCAGTCGAGCACCACCTGCTCGAGCTCGGTCGCGGCGGGCGAGGTGAGCCAGGCCATCGCATTCACGTTGAGCGCCGCAGTCAGGAGCTCCGCGAGGATTCCGGGCTCGGAGCCCGTGTTCGCGAAGTATGCGAAGAAACGCGGGTGGTTCCACAGTGTGAGCCCTGGCACGATGATCTCGTCGAGGTCGCGGAGCATGTCGGCAAACGGCTCGGGCCGCTCGGGCGGCGAGGCAGGCAGCCGCGCGGCGATCTCGCCCGGCGAGACGGCCGCGACCACCGGCCTCGCGCCGGCCGTCTCGAGATACGAGGCGACCCACTCCGAGGCGGCTGCGAGATCTTCGTCGAACGTCATCCGGCACTTCGACGACGTGGCTGTGCCTCTACGCCGTCCGGCGCTCCGAGGTGGCGCTTCGCGCTCACGCAGGACGCCGTTTCCGCAAGCCCTCGACCTGCTCCCATGTGTGCGTGTTGACCACGTCATCCTTCGTCAGCCACGCCCGGCGAGCCTGGCCCACACCGAGCTCGACGTAGCGAAGAGCTGCCGTCTGGTGCGCGTCGGAGTCGATCACGAGCTTCAACCCCGCCTCGCGCGCCGCCCGCGCGTGCACGTCCGAGAGGTCGAGCCGGTCCGGTTGGGAGTTGATCTCGAGGAAGGTCCCGGTCTCGATCGCCTTCTCGATCACGCGCTCGAGGTCGATCGCCGCCGGCGCGCGGCGGCCGATCTTTCGGCCCGTCAGGTGCCCGATGCAGTCGACGTAGGGGTTCTCCATCGCTGCGAGCACCCGATCGGTCGGATCCTTGTCGAACGAGCTGTGCGCCGAGGCGACCACCCAGTCGAGCTCCGCGAGCTCGGGGTCTGCGACGTCGAGCCGGCCGTTGACGCGGATGTTGACCTCGATCCCCTTGAGCAGCCGGATCGGCACCCGGGTCGCGAGGCGGTCGATCGCCTTCGCCTGCTGCTCGAGCCGGCCGTCGCGCAGTCGGTGGGAGTGGTCGCAGATCGCGTAGTAGCTGTAGCCGAGGTGGATCGCCTCGGCGACCATCGCCTCGAGCGTGTCCTTGCCGTCCGACCAGGTTGTATGCGTGTGCAGGTCGCCGCGGAGATCGCCGTGCGAGACGAGCTCGGGAAGCGAGCCGGTGCGGGCGGCGTCGAGCTCACCGCAGTTCTCCCGCAGCTCGGGTGGGATCCAGGCGTAGCCGAGGAAGCCGTAGACCTCCTCTTCGGTCGCGAACGCCCGGACGGTGCCTGTCTCGACCTCGGTCACGCCGTACTCCGAGACCGAGAGCCCCTGCCGCTGCGCAGCCTCGCGAAGCGCGACGTTGTGATCCTTCGAGCCGGTGAAGTGCTGGAGCAGGCTTCCGTAGCTCTCGGGCGGCACCACGCGAAGATCGAAGCGCAGGCCGTCCTGGCCGATCACCGTGGCCTTCGTATCGCCCCGTGCTGCGACTTCGACGACCCACGGCTGTTCGCAGAAGGCCGAGATCAGGGCGGGCGCGTCGGTTGCCGTGGCGATCAGGTCGAGGTCGCGGACGGTCTCGCGGTAGCGGCGGGCCGAGCCCGCGATCGATACCTCGACGGCGGCGGGATGTGCCGCGATCGTCTCGGCAACCTCACGGAGCCGCGGAAGCACCGAGCCGAGCAGCGCCCGGCGAGGCTCTTCGGTTGCCTGCGGCTTCGCCAGCGCGGCGAGGATCCGTTCCTCCGATTTCGCGCCGAGCCCGCCGAGGTCTCTGAGACGCTGATTCTCGGCCGCCTCGCGGAGGCCGGCGACGGTGGTGATTCCGAGCTCCTTCCAGATCCTGCGGGCCGTCTTCGGCCCGAGCCCAGGCAGGCGCAGGAAGCTCGCCACCTCTTCGGGCACCTCGTCCTTGCGCTTCGTGAGCGCATGGATCTCACCGTCCTCGACCACCTCGACGATCTTCTCCTCGATCGTCTTGCCGATGCCCTGGAGCTCCTTCGCGCGGCCGTCGAGCGCCAGCTGGGCGACCGAGCTGCCGGTCTCGCGAATCCTCGCCGCCGCGCGGCGATAGGCAGCGATACGGAATGGATCGCTGCCCTCCAGCTCCATCAGGTCGGCGAGCAGATCGAACTGTTCGGCGAGCTCGGCGTTCCGTGGGAGCTCGCTGTTCCTTAGTGGAGCCTTAGCCACAGCGCGATCATAGACACGGTTGTTTCAGCCACACTCCGCCAGTGCGTGCGACGATCTGCCTGCCGACCTACAACGAGCTCGAGAATCTCGAGGCGATGGTCCGCGCGCTCGAGAAGGTGCTGCGAGAGGGCGACCGCGTCCTCGTCGTGGACGATGCCTCCCCCGACGGCACCGGCGAGCTGGCAGACGAGCTGGCTGCGGAGCTTCCGTTCGTCGGCGTCCTCCACCGGCCGCAAAAGGAGGGGCTTGGCCCGGCCTACATCGCCGGTTTCCGTCGCGCGCTGGCAGACGGTGCCGAGCTCGTGCTCGAGATGGACTGCGACTTCTCGCATGACCCGGCCGCGGTTCCGACGCTGATCGCGGCCGCGGAAGGAGGCGCGGATCTCGTGCTCGGGTCGCGCTACGTGCCCGGTGGCGCGATCCCGCACTGGGGCGCCGCCCGGCGGTTCATCTCGCTCGGCGGGAACGTCTACGCGCAGGTCTGGCTCTCGAGCAGGCTGCGCGACCTGACGGGCGGCTTCAAGTGCTTCCGGGCGCGCGTCCTCGAGACGGTCGACCTCGATGCGATCGGCTCGAAGGGCTATGCCTTCCAGATCGAGACCACCTACCGCGTCCTCCGGGCCGGGTTCAAGGTCGTCGAGGTGCCGATCTCGTTCTCGGACCGCGAGCACGGCCACTCGAAGATGAGCAAGTCGATCGTGCTCGAGGCGATCTGGAAGGTGCCCGTGCTGCGGGTTCGCGCGCTCACGGGCCGTCTGTAGCCTGGAATCGTGCGAGACGTCACCGATGCGAGCTTCGAGACCGACGTCCTTCAGGCGGGGCGACCGGTCGCAGTCGACTTCTGGGCACCCTGGTGTGGGCCCTGCAAGGCCGTGACGAGGGCCCTCGAGGAGCTCGCCGCCGAGACCGACCGGATCGAGTTCGTGAAGTTCGACATCGACGCGAACCCGAACGTCGCCTCGCGGTACGACGTGCTCTCGATCCCGACCGTGATCCTCTTCGCCGGCGGCGAGCCGAGCGAAACCGTGATCGGAGCCCGCCCGGCGGCCCATTTCCGCCGGGTCTTCGAGAAATTCCTCTAGTTCCGGCGCGGCAAGCGGCTGCGCCGAGGCTGGACTCTGCCTCCGCGGAGCTGCTCGATGCGAGCCTCGATCAGCATGTTCAGCGCCATCGGCTCGTTCAGCATGCTCGTCATCTCTCGCCTCTCTTTCCGATAACCCTTCACTCCAAGTAACTTGATGTCGAGAGACTACAGACCTTGTATCTTCATGTCAAGAGGTTTATACTGGAGAGATGTCAACCACAGCACGCCCCACAACCGACCATGTCGACGGCCGCCTCGAGGAGATCTGCGGCGACCTTCCCGACCTCGATCTCGATGTCGAGGGGATCGTCGAGCGCATCCAGGGAATCGAGCGCCGCCTTCGACTCGTGATGGAGGACACACTCGACGAGCACGGTCTCAGCTACGGCGAATGGAAGCTCCTCTGCAAGCTCCGCCGCGCGCCCGAGCGCACCTCGACACCCGGTGAGCTCTCGGCGAGCCTGGAGCTCTCGAGCGGCGCGATGACGAACCGGATCGACCGGCTCGAACGCGAGGGCCTCGTCCGCCGTCATCCGGATCCTCGGGACCGCCGCGGTGTGCGCGTGGAGATGACCGAGGCCGGCGAGCAGTCCTGGGTGGAGTCGACGAACGCGCAGGCGATCAAGGAGAAGCTGATCGCAGGGGCGCTCACGAAACGTGAGCAGCACCAGCTGAACGGCCTGCTCCGCAAACTGATGCTCGAGCTCGAGCACGGCGAGCTCGGAGCACCCGAGCCGGCCAACAGCCTCTAACCCGGCCTCGACCGGAACGCGGCTGCGATCGTCTCGGCGTCGTGCCGGGGATGGTCGTCACGGGGCACCGCGAAAGTGCTCGAAGCCGCCGAGGGCGTGCGGCTCACCGCCACGCAGGAACTCGACGCCGGCCCCGTCCTCGACGGTGCCGATCACCGCGAAGCCACCGGGATCGTCGACGGCGGCGAGCAGCTCGTAGTCCTCTCCGAACCCGAGGTCGTCCACGGTTGCGCCTTCGGCGAGTGGGACGCGGTCGAGCTCGATCACGCAGCGAACGCCGGACCGGCGGGCCAGGTGGGCCGCGTCGATTGCCAGCCCGTCGGAGAGGTCCAACATGGCGTGAGCCGTCCGCGCGAGCCGCATGCCCTCCTGGGTTCGCACCGGCGGCCGGAGATACGCGCCCGCGCCGAACGCGGCGCCCGCGGCGCCCAGCGGGCCGGTGACGACGAGCAGATCCCCGGCCCTCGCACCAGCGCGGCCCGGGATCCGCTCGGCACGGCCGATCGCGGTGATCGAGACGAGCGCCGCCGGGGCCGCCGTCGTGTCCCCTCCCACCACAGAGACGCCGGCCTCGGCGATTCCTTCGTAGAGCGCGTAGACGTCCTCGACGTCGGTTCCGGCCGGCAGCGCGAGTGTGACGACCAGCGCCTCGGGCTTCGCGCCCGACGCCGAAAGATCGCTCAGGTTCACCGCTGCTGCGCGAAACCCGAGCTCGCGCCACGAGAGCCAGTCGAGCCGGAAATGCACGCCTTCGACAAGCGCGTCCTGCGTGACGACGAGGCCGCCCGGTAACGCCGCGGCGTCGTTCTCGACTCCCGAGACGAGACCGCGCCGCTCGAGCTCTGCGAGCAGGCCGAGCTCACCGAGCTCGGAGAGCTTCATCCACCTTCCTCGCGAGCGCAGGATCGGTCGCTGCACGAACGACGGCCACCCCCGCGGCGCCTGCCCGGATGCACGCGCCGGCGTTCGACGCGTCGATCCCGCCGATCGCGATCACGGGCGTCGAGACGGCAGAGCAGATCCGGGCGAGCTCGGCAAGCCCCAGCGCGGGAGCCGCGTCCACCTTCGAGGGCGTCTCCCAGACCGGCCCGACCCCGAGGTAGTCGGCGTCGGCCTCGACTGCCTCTTCGAAGCTCGTGGCCGACCTCCCGAGGAGCAGCCCATGACGCCTTGCGACCTCGGCTCCGGGGTCGGACTGCCCGAGGTGTACGCCGTCTGCCGAGAGCGCAAGTGCCGCCTCGACGTCGTCGTTGACGACAAACGTCGCCGCAAGCCCACGAAAACCGGTGCCGCGCGCGACCAGTTCGGCCGTCGGCGCCTTGACGCGCAGCTGGATCACCGTCGCGCCGGCGTCGACCGCCTCCCGGGCGGCGTCCAGATCGGCCACGATCGCATGCACGCTCACGCCAACCGCGCCCTCGCGTCGAGGGTTGCCGGGTCGAGTGCCGCAAGCGCGTCGTAGAGGTTCACGTGAAAGCTTCCGGGTCCCCTGGCGCCGACGGCCGCGTCCTCACCGGCAACTCCGAAAGCGACGAGCGCGTCGACCGCAGCCTCGAAGGCGGAGCCTGCGACCGCAAGGAAGCAGCCGGTGATCGCGCTCGACATGCAGCCCGTGCCGGTGATCGTCGCCATCATCGGGTCGCCGTTCGAGATCGCGACCGCCCGCTCCCCGTCCGAGACGTGGTCGACCGGGCCGGTCACGGAGACGACGAGACCGAGCGACTTCGCAGCCTGTTGCGCGAGGGTGGACGGCTCGGCCCCGGCCGTGAGCGACTCGACCCCGCGCATCTCCGCCTCGACCCCGACGAGGGTCGCGATCTCGCCGGCGTTTCCCCGCACGACCGAAACCTGGATCTGGTCGAGGATCCGCTTGGCCGCGTCGGTCCGGAACGACGTCGCCCCGGCCCCAACCGGATCGAGCACGATCGGGACGCCATGGGAGTTCGCCGCCCAGCCCGCCGCCAACATCGATTCGACCCAGTCGGACGTGAGCGTGCCGATGTTCAGCACGAGCGCCCCGGCGAGGCGCACCATCTCGGAGACCTCCTCGGGCGCATGCGCCATCACGGGAAGAGCCCCGAGCGCCAGTGTCGCGTTCGCGGTCTCGTTCATCACGACGTAGTTCGTGATCTGGTGCACGAGCGGCCGCCGCTCGCGCAGGACGCGCAGGGACTCTCCGGCAGTGCTCGCGATCATGCTGCTCCCTTCAGGTTGAGGATGTCGACGGGCCCGTCGCCCGCTCCGAGCTCGGCGAGCCCGTTGCGTACGGCCCGGGACGCGGCGGCGGCGGCTCCGCGCGCGGCGTCCTCGAGCGTCTCGCCGCGGGCGAGCAGCGCCGTCAGCGTCGCCGAGTGCGTACAGCCGGCGCCGTGGGTGGCCGCCACCTCGTAGCGCTCGACGGGGATCTCGAGGTGCCGGCGCCCGTCGAACAGCAGGTCCGAGGGGCTTTCGCCGTGCCCTCCGGTGACGATCACGGCCGGCGCCCCGAGCTCGTGCAGGCGCTCTGCCAGTGCGGACGGCGGCCCGTCGAAGCCGGCCAGTGCCACGGCTTCCGGCAGGTTCGGCGTGACCACCGTGGCGAGCGGGAAGAGCCGCTCGACGAGGACGTCCACCGCATCCGGCTCGAGCAGCTCTGCGCCGCTACTCGCGACCATCACAGGGTCGACGACGAGCGGGACCGGATTTCGCTCCAGAAAGCCGGCGACGGTCTCGATCAGCGGCCGGGAGAAGAGCATCCCCGTCTTCGCCGCGTCGACGCCGATATCCGAGAACACCGCTTCGAGCTGCGCGACGACGAACGCCGGCGGAAGCTCGTGGATCGCGGTGACAGCCGCGGTGTTCTGCGCCGTGAGCGCGACGAGCACGGAGGTTCCGTAGACGCCGGCGGCACCGAAGGCCTTGAGATCGGCCTGGATCCCGGCACCACCACCGCTGTCGGACGTCGCAATCGTCAGTGCCCGTGGAATGCGCAAGCTCTCTCCCTTCGCCGGCATGACCCGGATCAGGTTCGACGGGTGTGATCTCAGCCCCGCTCTGGGGCACCCCGGTAGCGGAAGCGTACCGCGCCGACGACCATGGCTCTTGCGGACAACTTGCGCCCACGATTCTGTGGGCGGCTCGACCGTCGCCGCGGCCGAAGATCGCCTCCGCGTACTGTTCGCGCTCTGAGCGTCGGCCTTCGCATCCCCGAAGACCTGCTCGAGGGCGAGGAGCTCGCCCATCGCCGCGAGGAGGGAAGCCGGGAGGCCCGCACCGCCCCGCTCCCGGACGAGCTCGAGCCACGTGTCCGCGATGCGATCGGCGTCGACTCGCTCTACCTCCACCAGCGTGCCGCGTGGGAGGCCGCGGCCCGAGGCGAGCACCTCGTGATCACGACCGGCACCGCCTCCGGGAAGACGCTCGCCTTCAACCTCCCGGTGCTCGACTCGCTCGTCCGCACCCCGCGAAACCGTGTGCTCTACCTCTACCCGACGAAGGCGCTCGCCCAGGATCAGTTCCGGACGCTGAACGCACTCGGCGTGCCGAAGCTGCGGCCGGCGATCTACGACGGTGACACGCCGACCGAGCAGCGGCGGCAGATCCGGAAATGGGCGAACGCGATCCTGACGAACCCGGACATGGTCCACATCGGTCTGCTGCCGAACCACGAGCGCTGGGGCGACGTGCTCGCGAACCTGCGCTACGTCGTGCTCGACGAGGCGCACGTGTACCGCGGCATCTTCGGCTCCCACGTGGCGAACGTGATCCGGCGGCTGCGGCGGATCGCGCAGATCTACGGCTCGAGCCCGCAGTTCCTGCTGGCGACGGCGACGATCGCGAACCCGGGCGAGCTCGGCGAGCGGCTCCTCGGCGAGCCTGTGGCCGTGATCGGGGACGATAGTGCTCCCCGGGCCGAGCGCACGGTCGTGCTCTGGAACCCACCTCTCCTCGACGCAGAGCTCGGGCTTCGAGGCTCCGCCCTCGCCGAGGCGGCGAAGCTCCAGGCCGGGCTCGTGGGCCGCGGCCTGCGGACGCTCACCTTCGCCAAGAGCCGCAAGGCGGCGGAGCTGATCCACCGCTTCACGGCGGAGCGCCTCGGCGACGACTCGCGGCTGTCGCCGTATCGCGCCGGCTACACCGCCGCCCAGCGGCGAGAGATCGAGCGGAGACTCTCCGAAGGCGACCTCCTCGGCGTGTCCTCGACCGACGCGCTCGAGCTCGGGATCGACATCGGCCTGCTCGATGCGGTGATCTCCGTCGGCTTCCCGGGCACGGTTGCCTCGCTCCGCCAGCAATGGGGCCGCGCGGGCCGACGGGGGCATGGGCTCGCAGTTCTCATCGCAACCGAGGACGCGCTCGACCAGTACTTCATGCGCGAGCCCGACCGGCTGCTCGGACGCCGGGTCGAGGCGGCGATCCTCGACCATGCGAACCCACGCGTTCTCGCGGGCCACGTTCGCGCCGCGGCCTACGAGGCGCCGATCACGCCGGAGGATGCGGCGATCCTCGGCGGCGAGGCGCTCGCAGCGGCGGCGGTCGATCCAGAGCTCCGCCGGACCCCGCGCGGGATCGTCTGGGCGGGGAGGACGACACCGGCTGCTGCGGTCGGCCTCCGTTCGGCCGATCCCGAATCGTTCACGGTCGTCGACTCGTCGACCGGCTCGGTCCTCGGCCACGTCGAGCACTCCCGCGCCTACTCGACCGTGCACCCCGGCGCCGTGTACCTGCACGCCGGCGAGTCGTTCCTCGTCGGCGAGCTCGACGAACGAACGATGCGCGCAGTCGTCGAGCCGTTCCGCGGCGACTGGTACACCCAGCCGAAGCGCGAGACGGAGACCGCGATCCTCGGCCCGTTGCGCGCTGAACGGCGCGCGGGTCTCGAGCTCGTCTTCGGCGAGGTCGAGGTGACCGATCGCGTCGTCGGCTACGAGCGCAAGACGATCGCCTCGCAGGAGCGGATCGAGCTCGTCCCGCTCGACTGTCCGCCGAGCTCGTTCGAGACCGAGGCGATCTGGTTCTGTCCCGAGCCCGAGCAGCTTTGCGCGCTCGAGGTGATGCCGAAGCTTCTCGGGACGCTCCACGCGGCGGAGCACTCCCTGATCGCGATGCTGCCGCTGTGGGCGATGTGCGACCGCTGGGACATCGGAGGACTGTCGACGAACTCGCACGCCGACACCGGCCGCCCGACGATCTTCATCTACGACGGCCATCCCGGCGGGGTCGGGATCACCGAGCGTGGCTTCGAGCAGTTCGAGGGCTGGGTCGCCGACACCGCGCGCATGCTCGCGGCTTGCCCGTGTCACGACGGCTGCCCGTCGTGCGTCCAGAGCCCGAAATGCGGCAACCTCAACGACATGCTCGACAAGGCGGGGGCGCAGCTACTGCTCGAGCGGCTGAGGATCGCCTCGTGACGCCATGGCGAGGGCGAGCCTGCGATCGCCTGGCGGGCGCTCGGCGAGCCGTTCGTGGATCTTCGATCGTGATCACCCAGGTCTTCGGGCTGCTGCTCTCGGGCGACCACCGTTCAACTCGTCGTGAACGGGATTCGCATGCTGGCCTGGTGAGGCCGGGGAAGACGCCGCCTGTCCCGAACGGCCGGATGACGAGTAGAGACTGTTCCAGAGTTGGTACGAACAATCGGGGCCCGGGCGCTTACAATTGATCTCGAGGGTGGCGGATTGATTCCGCCACCCGGGTGGGGGCTTTAACGAAGGGCAGCCGGTCGCGGCCGTCACCGTCGGCACCTCTCGCTCGGCACGGACCGATCCTGGACCGTGACCGCGAATAGGATCGCGTTGTGCCCGAGCTTGCCAATGCGGATCTCCTCTCGGACCCCGGCCGCGCCGGCGCGAGGGCCCATCTGCGCGCGATGGGGTTCGGCGAGGCGGACTGGGCGCGGCCGCTGATCGGGATCGCGACCACGTGGACGGGGACGATGCCGTGCAACCTCGGCCAGCGCCGCCTCGCGGCGCATGTCGCCGAGGGGGTCCGCGCGGAAGGCGGGACCCCCGTCGAGTTCAACACGATCGCGGTCTCCGACAACCTCACCCAGGGCACGCCGGGGATGCGGGCATCGCTCGTCAGCCGCGAGGTGATCGCGGACTCGATCGAGCTCGTCGGGCGCAGCCAGCCCTTCGACGGCCTGATCTGCCTGGCGGCCTGCGACAAGACGGTCCCCGGGGCGCTGATGGCGCTCGTACGACTCGACGTCCCGGGATTCCTGTTCTACTCGGGCGCCGCCGCCGCAGGCTCGCACCACGGACGGCCGGTCACGATCAAGGAGGTGTGGGAAGGAGTCGGCGCGTTCGAGGCCGGAGCGATCACGCGCGAGGAGCTCGACGAGCTCGAACGTGTCGCCTGCCCCGGGATCGGCGCCTGTGCGGGACAGTTCACGGCCAACACCATGGCCGTCGCGAGCGACTTCATCGGGCTTGCCCCCGCCGGCGCCGGCGGAGCGCTTGCAGAAGATCCCGCGAAGGCCGCCTCGGCGGAGACTGCAGGTCGACTCGTGATGGAGGTCGTCGCCAGGGCTGCGCGGCCCTCGTCGTACCTCACGCCCGCGTCCTTTGCCAACGCGATCGTCGGCGTCGCCGGGACGGGCGGATCGACGAATGCGGTGCTCCACCTGCTCGCAATCGCCGGGGAAGCCCGCGTCGAGCTGGGCCTCGAGGACTTCGACCGGCTGTCGCGCTCGACGCCGCGGGTGACCCGGCTCTCGCCCGGCGGGCCCCACGTCGCAGGGGACCTGCAGCGCGCCGGCGGCACACCCGCGCTGATCCGGCGCCTCGCCGAGCACCTCGTGCTCGATGCGGTGACGGTCGACGGCCGGACGATCGGAGAGATCGGCGCCGCTGCGCCGGAGCCCGACGGCGACGTGATCGCACCCCTGGGGAAGCCGTTCCAGGAGGGCGGCGCGCTTCGCGTGCTACGGGGGAACCTCGCACCGGATGGCGCAGTGGTGAAGCTGGCAGGCCATGAGCGGTCACTCCACCGCGGGCCCGCGCGTGTCTTCGACTCCGAGGCCGAAGGGCGGAGTGCGATCGAGGCCGGCCACGTCGAGGCAGGCGACGTCGTCGTGGTGCGCGGAGAGGGCCCGGCGGGCGGGCCGGGAATGCCGGAGCAGCTGTCGCTCACCTCGGCGATCACCGGCCGCGGACTCGGTGAGAGCGTGGCGCTCGTCACGGACGGCCGCTTCAGCGGGGCGACGCGAGGCCTCATGGTCGGTCACGTGACCCCGGAGGCCGCGCACGAAGGGCCGATCGGGCTCGTCTGCGACGGCGACATGATCACCGTCGATGTGGAGGCACGCCTGCTCGAGGTCGAGCTGAGCTCCGAGGAGCTCGCGCGGCGCGCGGCGCTCCGGCCTCCGCGGAGGGCCAGGGTCGAGCGCGGCGTGCTCGCCAAGTACGCGCGCAGCGTCGGTCCGGCCTCCGAGGGAGCGGTGACGCGTTGAGCGGCCGCCTGGCCGGCAGGGTCGCTCTGGTCACGGGGGCCGCGACCGGAATCGGGCGGGCGCTTGCAGGCGGGCTCGCCGCCGAAGGGGCGGTCGTGCACGCCAACGATCTCGAGCCGCCGTACTCGACGCTCGAGGGCCTTCCCGCCGCCTGCCGCGGGCTGGCGCTCGGCTACGACATCTCGAGCACCGCCCGGATCGGGGAGATGTTCGGCCGTCTCGACCGGCTGGACGTGCTCGTCAACTGCGCGGGCGTCACGGGCTGGATCGATCTCGCCGCTCCGGATGAGGACACGTGGGACCGCGTGATCGGCACCAACCTGAAGGGGACGTTCTTCTGCTCGACCGCCGCCTTGCCGCTCCTGCGCGCCGGGGGCGGCTCGATCGTGAACATCTCGAGCGTCGTAGCCGTGCGCGGCCTCACGGGTCTCTCCGCGTATGCCGCGAGCAAGGGCGGGATCGACTCGCTCACCGTCCAGCTCGCGTGCGAGCTCGCCTCGCACGACATCCGCGTCAACGGGCTCGCGCCCGGTGCGACGAACGTCGAGCGGAACCTGCGGGACGACCCGAACTATGCAAAGGCATGGGCGCCGTTGATCCCGCTCGGACGCATCGCCGAGCCCGACGAGATGGTCGGGCCGGCGGTCTTCCTTGCCTCTGACGACTCGGCGCACATGACCGGGCAGACGATCTACGTCGACGGCGGCTGGACCTCGGTTGGCGCGTTCCCTGAGTCATATGTCGAGAGCGCCGTCGATCAACCCGGCCACGACCGTCTCGCGGAGCGATGAGCGACGTCCCGCACTGGGCCGCCGCGCTCGTGCTCGACGGACAGGCGGAGCTCGGCGAAGGGCCGCACTGGGACGCGGCCGGCGGCGAGCTCGTCTGGGTCGACATCGGGGCCGGGGCGGTACACCGTTTCGACCCGGACACCGGCATCGACAGGTCGTTCGACGCCGGACAACCAGTCGGAGCCGCGGTTCCGAGAGCGGCCGGCGGATTCGCGCTTGCGCTCCGGGACGGCTTCGCCGTCGTCGACGAGACCGGCGGTGAGCTCCGGTGGCTCGCACCGATCGAGGCCGATAGGCCCGAGACCAGGATGAATGACGGCGCCTGCGACGCGGCGGGCCGGTTCTGGGCGGGGACGATGAGCCTCGCCGAGGACGAGCCGACCGGCTCGCTCTACCGGCTCTCACCCGGCGGCGAGGTCGCGACGATGCTGACCGGGATCACGATCTCGAACGGGATCGGCTGGAGCCCCGACCAGACGGTCATGTACTACGTGGACACGCCGCAGCACCTCGTCGAGGCGTTCGACTTCGACCTCGCCCGGGGCACGATCTCGGGCCGTCGCCAGGTCGTGGCGGTCGAGCCCGGCGCCGGCGATCCCGACGGCCTCACGGTTGATGCCGACGGCTGCATCTGGGTGGCCCTCTGGGACGGCTCGGCCGTCCGGCGGTACACCCCGGCCGGAGAGCTGACCGGGATCGTCGACGTGCCGGCTGCGCGCCCCACGAGCTGCGCGTTCGGAGGCCCCGCGCTCGACGTGCTGTACATCACGACCGCTCGAACGGAGCCGGGACGTTTCGCTCGCTCCGACGGCGGCGGGATCTATGCGGTCCGAACCGGCTCCCGCGGACTGCCTTCGCATCCGTTCGCGGGTTGACGGGGCGGCGTCAGGCGGAGCGAAGCTCGCGCAGCGCCTTCGACAACGACTGCCGGGTCTTCAGCACCTCTTCGAACCGATCGCCGTGTCGGGTCACCCGATCGAGCACCGCGCCCATCGTGAACGCTGCCGGGTCGAGCTCCGGCGTGACTTCGTCCCAGGCGAGGGGGGTCGAGACAGGAGCGCCGGGGTGTGGCCGCACCGAATAGACAGAGGCGATCGTCTTGCCCATCCCGTTCTGGTTCGCATCGATCAAGACGCCCCGCCGCTTCGCCTTCGACCAGGCAGTCGTCGCCAGCTTCGGGTAGGCGGCCGCGATCACCCCGGCAACGTGCTCCGCGAAGGCCCGGCTGTCGTCGTAGGAGGAGCGCCGATCGAGCGGGACGAGCACGTGGAAGCCCTTGCCGCCGGAGGTCTTCGGGAACGACTGCAGGCCGATGCCGTCGAGCAGGCCCTTGAGGATCAGCGCCACCTCGACCGTCTGTGCGTACGGCACCTCCGGCGTCGGGTCGAGATCGAACAGAACGAAGTCGGGGCGGTCCGGCTTGTCGACCCGCGAGTACCAAGGGTTCATGTCGATGCAGCCCATGTTCGCCATCCAGAGGAGCGCGAGCTCGTCGTCGACGACGGGAAGCTCGATCTCGCGCTCGCCGCCCGTGCGCGGCGTGACGACGGTGCGGTACCGCTTGATCCAGTCGGGCATGTGTGAGGGCGCGTCCTTCTGGAAGAACGCCTTTCCGAACGCGCCGTCGGGGTAGCGCCGCATCGTGAACGGCCGGCCGCGCAGGTGCGGTACGAGCACCGGCGCGACGTCGCGGTAGTAGTCGACGAGATCCCCTTTCGTAATCCCTTCCTCGGGCCAGAAAAGCTTGTCGAGATTGGAAAGTGAGAGCGAACGACCGCCCGCCGCCACGACTTCCGAGGCGGGGCGCTCGTGCCTCACCTCCCCCGCGGGCTTGTCGTCGCGAAGACCTTTGTAGGACGGCTGTCGGACGTGCCCGTCATGAGTCCACTCGCTGAACGCCACCTCGGCGACGAGCTTCGGCTCGACCCACGTCACATCGCCCCGGCGGACGCGGGCCATCTTGGGTGTCTCTGGAAATGGGGAGCCTTGGCGCTCGAGCGGCGCGAGCAGTCGCAGGAGCCGGCGGATCTCCCGCTCGTCGAATCCCGTCCCGACGTTGCCGGCGTAACGGAGCTCGCCGCCCACGTTCAGCCCGAGAACGAGTGCCCCGAAGGTCGCCGCTCTCGAGCCGAGCCTCGCGTGTACCCCGCGATCACGAACTCCTGCCGGCCCGTCGCCTTGACCTTCAGCCAGTCGCGGGACCGTCGTCCCTCGAGATACCGCGAGTCCCGTCTCTTGGCGACGATGCCCTCCGAGTCCCTGGGCCGAGACCGCCTGGAACAGCGCGTTGCCGTCGGCGAACGTCTCCGAGAGGAGCACGGTTCGATTTCTCCGGTCGAGCAGCCCCTCGAGCCGTTCACGGCGCTGCTCGAGGGGAATGCCCACGGCGAGTCCCCATCGGCCTCGAGGAGGTCGAAGGCGTAGTAGACGAGCTTGGCCGACCCCTGCTGCATCGCAGAGAAGCTCGGACGGCTCGACTCGTCGAGTGCGACCACCTCGCCGTCCACAACCGCCTCGTGAGCTCGAAGGGCGCGGGTCATCGCCCCGGCAATGGATTCGAACCGGCCCGTGAGGTCCTTCCCCGTCCGGAGACCGCAACTCGCAGTGGCCCCCCCTCACATACGCAAGCGCCCGATAGCCGTCGAATTTCACCTCGTACAACCACTGCTTGCCATTCGGTACCTCGCCGGCGAGCGTCGCGAGCATCGGTGATGTACTGCCGCTGGCCGGCAGCGCTCGGCGGGTAGTCGGCGTCGCGACTCCGGATCAGGAGCCAGTTCTGCTCCTTGCCGTCGAGGTGCGCCGGCACGAGCGTCCACACGCCCTGGAAGCGCTCGCCGCGAAGGCGCACCTTGAGGCCGCCGTCGGGCTTGTGCTCGAGAAGCTCGTAGGTGCCGCGGTCCCAGATCTCGACGGTCCCGGCGCCGTAGGAGCCTTTGGGGATCTCCCCCTCGAAGGCCCCGTAGTCGAGCGGATGATCTTCGACGTGGACGGCCAGTGCTTTCTGGCCCTCGTCGAGAGGCACGCCCTTCGGCACCGCCCATGAGGCGAGCACCCCGTCTCGCTCGAGCCGGAAGTCGTAATGGAGCGATCGCGCCTGGTGGCGCTGGACGACGAAGACCGGGCGCTTCCCGGCAGTGGAGCCGCCGAACGGCTCAGGCGTCGGCCGGTCTCGCTTGGCCTTGTACGCGTCGAGCTTTGCCACCGTTCAGTCGTCCCCCGTTAACATCCTGTCAATACATGGTTGAAAACCCTGTGGACGATGTGGAGAAGAATGCTGTGGAGAAACCCGCGCCGGGCGGGGCCGTCATCAGTTGAAGACGCCCATCGCGCGGAACTTCGCCCGGCGCGCCCTGCGCAACTCGGCCGGAGAGGCACCCTCGAGCTCGGCGAGAGCGGAAACGAGCGCGAGCCTGAGGCTCGCGGCAGCGGCAGCGGGATCGTCCTGCGCGCCACCGCGGGGCTCGGAGACGATCCCGTCGACCACGCCGAGCTCGTAGCAGTGGAACGCGTCCGGCTTGAACGCCGCGGCGGCCTTCTTCTTCTCCTCACGGTCGCGCCAGAGGATCATCGCGCAGCCCTCCGGGGTGATCACGGAGTAGATCGCGTTCTCCTGCATCAGCACCCTGTCTGAAACGGCCAGAGCGAGCGCGCCGCCGGAGCCGCCCTCGCCGATCACGCAGGCGACGGTCGGAACCGTCAACGCCAGCATGCGCGCCTGCGACCGCGCGATCGCGCCCCCCTGCCCGTGCTGCTCGGCGGCGACGCCGGGGAACGCTCCCGGCGTGTCGATCAGGCTGACGACGGGGAAGCCGAAGCGGTCGGCGAGCTCCATCACGCGGATCGCCTTCGCATATCCCTCCGGGCTCGGCATCCCGTACTGGCGCGCGATCCGCTCCTTGAGGTCGCGGCCCTTCTGGTGACCGACGAGCGCGATCGTTCGGCCCTCGAGCCGGCCGAGCCCGGCGACAATCGCGCCGTCGTCCATGCGTCCGCGGTCGCCGCGGAGCTCGACCCAGTCCTCGAGGATCCGCTCGACATAGTCGAGCGTGTAGGGCCGATCCGGGTGCCGGGCGAGCTCGACGAACCCCCAGATCTCGTCCTCCGACGCATCGACGCGGGAGATCGAGTCGAGCTGTTTCTGGAGCCGCCGCTCTTCACTCTCGACACTCGTGCGGTGGAGGAGCGGCAGGCTCTTCAGCCTGCCGAGCCGCTCCCGCAGCGTGCGTTCGGCCTCACCGGGCAAAGAGCCGGAGGAGGCGCGCCAGATATGGGCGCTGCCCCGATCGGGGGACGATCGCGTCGATCTGGCCGAACCGGAGATGCTGCTCGGAGCGGCCGAAGTCGTCGGAGAGCTTCTCCTTCACGAGCTCCTGGACGACGCGGGGCCCGGTGAAGGCGAGGAGGGCACCCGGCTCGGCGATGATCACGTCGCCGAGAGTCGCGAAGCTCGCCATGGCACCGCCTGTCGTCGGGTCCGCAAGCAGGCAGAAGAACGGCACGCGGGCCTCATGGAGCTCGTCGATCGCGGCGATCGTCTTCGGCAGCTGCATCAGCGAGAGGATCCCCTCCTGCATGCGCGCACCGCCCGAGCTCGTCACGAGCAGAAGCGGGATCCGGGCTGCGATCGCCGCGTCGGCGGCCCGCACGAACTTCTCGCCGACAGCGCTCCCCATCGAGCCGCCCATGAAGAAGAAGTCCATCACCGCCAGCTCGAGCGGGTTCCCGTCGAGAGTGGCGGCGCCGACGACCATCGCGTCCGAGAGCCCGGTGTTCAGCTCGGCCTCGGCGATCCGCTCGGTGTAGGGCCGGAGGTCGTAGAAATGGAGCGGGTCGGCCGAATGGATCTCCCCCGCCTCCTCGGCGAACGACCCGGGATCTGCAAGCCACGCGATGCGCGCACGGGCGGGCATCCGGAAGTGGTGGCCGCACTGGCCGCAGACGTGGAGCGCGGCTTCGAGCTCGTCGTCGCGATAGTGCGACCCGCAGCTCGGGCAGGTGTTCGGGTGCTTCTTCTCGGCCGGCGCGCTCTCTACCTGCTCGACCTTGACGTCGATCCTGGTTTCGGTCATCGGGGCGACTTGATGTTAGACCGGCGGGGATGCCTGCCGGTTGCACCGGCAGCCGGAAGCGAACCGGACGGGATCAGGCGGGCCTGAGCTCGTCGAGCGTATCGGGCAGCTCACTCAGGTCGGGAAGCACGCGTGCCGGGCTCGTCGCGGGATGCTCGTCGAGCCGGTTGATCCAGATACTCGGAATCCGCAGTGTGTTGGCCGGAACGACGTCGTGGTAGACGCTCGCGGCAACGTGCACGTGCCGGTTTCGGTCGACGAGGGTCCGGGCCTGGAACTCGAGGAAGTGCATGACCGCCGGCTTGTACGAGTGGATCTCCGAGGCGACGACCGTCTCGTCGAACGGCACGCCGATCAGCTCCTTGGAGGCGGCGATCAGGTCGGCGTCGGAGTTCGAGAGGATCGCGAGCTTCCATCCACGGTCGCGGGCCTCGGCAAGGGCATCGTGGACCTCGGGGAACGGCTTCCAGCCCGGCAGCGAGTCGGCGAGACCGCCCTCATCGCCCTCGGGGGCGCCGAGCTGCCTCATCGCCTCCGTCATCACCTCGCGATAGCTCAGGTTGCCGTTGCGCTCGAGCTCGGGCTCGAGCGCGTGATAGCGCGCAAGCAGATTCGTCAGCTCGTCCTCGTCGTCGCCGAACAGTCGCTCGAGCTCCGCCCGGATCCCGCCGTTCCAGTCGATCAGAGTCCCGTAGCAGTCGAAGGTCGCCCAACGCTGCTTGTTCACGTCTCCTCCCAACGACGCAGGATGATCGAGGCATTGTGCCCCCCGAAACCGAACGAGTTCGAGAGGGCGGTCGTCAGCTCCGGCACCTCGCGGGCCACGTTCGGGATGTAGTCGAGGTCGCAGGCGGGGTCGGGCTCCTCCATGTTGATCGTCGGCGGGACGATCCGGTCGCGCAGCGCGAGTGTCGTGAAGATCGCCTCGATCGCCCCGGCAGCGCCGAAGCAGTGGCCGGTCGCACCCTTTGTCGAGGAGACCGGGGTGCGCCGGGCGTGCTCCTCTCCGAGCGCGACCTTGATCACCTTCGTCTCGGCCGCGTCCCCGAGGGGCGTCGAGGTCGCGTGGGCGTTCACATAGCCAATCTCGGTTGCCTCGATTCCGGCGTCGAGGAGCGCCGCGCGCATCGCGCGGGCCGGGCTCTCGCCGGTCGGGTCCGGCTCGGTCATGTGCTGCGCGTCGGCCGACATCCCGTAGCCGAGGAGCTCTGCGTAGATCTTCGCTCCGCGCGCCTGCGCGCGCTCGAGCTCCTCGAGCACCACGATCCCGGCCGCCTCGCCCATCACGAGGCCGTCACGGCCGCCGTCGAACGGGCGCGATGCCCCCTTGGGATCGTCGTTGCGCCGCGAGAGGGCACGCATCGCGTCGAAGCCGGCGATCCCGACCCGCGTCACGGGCGCCTCGCTGCCGCCCGCGAGCATCGCGTCGACACGGCCGAGGCGGATCGCGTCGAGCGCGTCTCCGATCGCCATGTTCGCCGCCGCGCACGCGGTGCACTGGCTCATCAACGGGCCCTTCGTGCCGAGCTCGATCGAGACCCACCCGGCGCCCATGTTGGGGATGATGCAGGGGATCGAGAACGGGCTGAGTCGGGCCGGCCCCCGCTCGCGCAGCACGTCGTAGCAGTCCTGGAACGACTCGAGGCCGCCGATGCCCGTCGCGACCGACGCACCGACGCGTTCCGGGGTGGCGGCGATGTCGATCCCCGAGTCCTGCTCGGCCTGGCGGGCCGCAGCGAGGATCATCTGGGCGAAGCGGTCCATCCGCCGCGCCGATTTGTGATCGACCCAGTCCGTCGGGTCGAAGCCCTTCAGCTCGCACGCGAAATGCACCGGGTAGTCGCTGTGGTCGAACCGGGTGATCTCGGCCGCGCCCGATTCCCCCGCGATCAGGTTCTTCCAGCTCGTCTCTGCATCGAGGCCGAGCGAGGACACGAGCCCGAGCCCGGTGACGACCACACGCCTCTGACCATTGTCTAGAGCCAACTACATCCCCAGTCCGCCGTCGACGAGCAGAACCTCGCCTGTGATGAAGGCCGCCTCGTCCGAGCAGAGAAACCGTACCGCCCCGGCCACGTCATCCGGGTCGCCGAGCCGTCCGAGCGGTGTGTTCGCGAGCATCAGCGCCTTGCCCTCCTCGGGGATCACCTCGGTCAGCCTCGTCTTCACGTACCCGGGCGCGACCACGTTCGCGCGGACGCCACGGGAGCCGAGCTCACGCGCGAGCGACTTCGTGAAGCCGATGATCCCGGCCTTCGCCGCCCCGTAGTTCGTCTGCCCGAAGTTGCCGTGGAGACCGACGATCGAGCTGACATTCACGATCGCGCCGGCGCGCTTCTTCATCATCGGCCTCGTGACGGCGCGGCAGGTGTAGAAGACCGAGCTCAGATTCGTCTCGATCACCTGGCGCCAGTCCTCGTCGGACATGCGCGCGAGCAGCCCGTCGCGGGTGACCCCGGCGTTGTTCACGAGAATGTCGAGGTCGCCTGCCTCCTCGATCAGCTTGCGCCGCGCCGGCCGCCGAGGAGACGTCGGCCTGCACCGCGCGCCCGCCGATCTCGGCCGCAACTACCGCAGCTTCGTCGGCGCCGGAGTTGAAGCCGACCACGACCTGTGCGCCGGCACGGGCGAGCTCCGCCGCGATCGCATGACCGATCCCGCGGGAGCCTCCGGTGACGAGAGCCGTCTTCCCCTCCAGGGAGCAGAACTCAGCCAAGCTCGTGTGCTGCCGCGTCGAGCGACTTCAGGTCGTTGACCGAGATCGCCTTCACGGAGCTGTCGATCCTCTTCAGTAAACCGCTCAGCACGTTGCCCGGCCCCACCTCCACGAACGTGGTCACGCCGCCGCCGATCATCTCGCGGGCAGCCTGGGTGAACTTGACGGGCGCGGTGAGCTGCTCGACGAGCAGTGAGCGGAACCTCGTCGCGTCCTCCAGCTTCGCGGTGACGGTGGAGACGAAGTGCGCGGTCGGCACCTTGAAGTCGATCCTGTCGATCGCCGGCCGGAGGCGGTCGGCGGCGAGCTCGACGAGCGGCGAGTGGAAGGCACCGGAGACCTTGAGCCGGACGGCGCGGCGGGCTCCCTCGCGCTGCGCCTCGTCGCATGCCTCGTCGACCGCATCGGTCTCGCCGGAGATCACGAGCTGCCCCGGGCAGTTGTAGTTCGCAGGCCACACGTTGTGGATCTTCTTGCAGAGCGCCTCGACCGCCTCGTCGGCGAGACCGAGGATCGCGGCCATCGAGCCGGGACGCGCATCGGCGGCCGCCGCAGTCGCGAGGCCGCGCTCGCGTACGAGCCGCAGCGTCTCGCTCACGTCGAGCGAGCCGGCGGAGCCGAGGGCGGAGTACTCGCCCACGGAATGGCCGACCACGTAGTCGGGCCGGATCCCGCGCGCCCGGAGCGCTGCGTCGATGGCGAGACTCGTCGCGACGAGGGCCGGCTGCTGGATTGCGGTCGGCGTGAGCTCCTCCGAGGTTCCGGTGAAGCAGAGCGCCGCAGGTCGAGGCCGGCGGCCAGGCTGCCTGCGTCATAGACGGCCATCGCCTCGGGTGAGGCCTCCGCGATCTCGCGTCCCATACCGGGCTCGAACGAGCCCTGGCCCGGGAACATGAACGCCAGCTTGCTCATTCGGTTGCTCCATTCGTCGGTTGTGTCCAGCGCATCAGCGCCGAGCCCCAGGTGAGGCCGGCGCCCATCCCTGTCATCAGGACCAGGCTCCCGGGCCGCAGACGACCATCCCTCGCGGCATCGGCCAGCGCGAGGGGGATCGAGCCCGACGAGGTGTTTCCGTATCGATCGACGTTGATCACGACCTTCTCCTCGGGGAAGCCTAGTTTGCGCACAGCGTGGGCGATGATTCGGACGTTCGCCTGATGCGGAACGTATACGTCCACGTCATCGACCGTGAGCTCGCATTGCTCGAGCACCGCCTCGGCCGAGCTGACGAGCACGCGCGTTGCGAACTTGAAGACCTCGCGCCCGTTCATCTGCAGGAACTCACGATCGCCGTTCTCGAGAAGCCGTGAGCCGCTGCCGGGATAGTGCAGCTCACCGCCGCCGGAGCCGTCGGCGCCGAGCTCGAAGCCGAGGAAACCGCCGTCGTCGACGTGCTCGAGGACGACCGCCCCCGCGCCGTCGCCGAAGAGGACGAGCGTCGAGCGGTCGGTCCAGTCGAGCGTCCGGGAGAGGATGTCGCCCCCGACGACGAGCGCGCGGCTCGCGAGCCCGGCCGAGATCGTGGCGTGCGCCTGGGCGAGCGCGTACATGAACCCGGTGCAGCCCGCCGAGAGATCGTAGGCTGCGGCATCGCGGCTTCCGAGCGCGTCGGCGACGAGCGCCGCGGTCGCCGGGAACATCATGTCGGGCGTGATCGTCGCGACGATGATCAGGTCGAGGTCGCGGCCCTTGACACCTGCCTGCGCGAGCGCCGAGCGTGCCGCCGGGATTGCGAGGTCGGACATCGCCTCGTTCTCGGCCGCGATCCGGCGCTCGCGGATCCCCGTCCGCGTCGCAATCCACTCGTCGGAGGTGTCCACGATCTCCGCCAGCTCGTCGTTCGTGACGATTCGCGAGGGCACGTGAAAGCCGAGGCCGGTGATCGAGACCGGCCGGCCTGTCGCCGCGGCCGATCATTCGGGCGCCACCGCGAAGGCAAGGGTTCCGCGAACGGCGAGCTCTCCGTCGACCGAGGCACGCACCTTCCCCTTGCCGATCGGCCCGCGCACGACCTCGACCTCACAGAGCAGCTCGAGCGTCTCGCCGGGCTTGACGATCCGCTTGAAGCGGACGTCGTCGATGCCGGCGAACAGCACGAGCCGGCCCTCGTTCTCGGGGAGCGAAAGGACCGCGATCGCGCCGCACTGGGCGAGTGCCTCGACCATCTTCACGCCGGGCATGATCGGGTTCCCGGGAAAGTGTCCGGCGCAGTCGGAGTCCGTGACCGTCCGCCGTGCAAGCACGCGCGCGCCCGGGGTCAGCTCGAGCACCTCGTCGACGAGCAGGAACGGATCGCGATGCGGGATGATCTCCTCGATCTCGGCCCTGCCGAGAGGTGCCGTCATGATGCCGGTTCCGTCATGCCGAGAGCCGTGAGCGCATCGTCGCCCGCCCGCGGTGGGCGTAGCACTTCGCCGTGCCGACGGGCAGCCCGGTTGCCGAGGAGATCTCGGCGAACCCGAGATCGAAGGCGTCCTTGAGGGCGACGACAGTCGCCTGAACCGGCGGAAGCTCGGCGAGGCAGCGCCCGAGCTCGCGGCGCGTCTCGGAGGCGGTCAGCGCCGCCACCGGGTCGCCGTCGCGTGCAGGCCGCTCGTCGGCGACGAGCGGCTCGGTGCGTCGGACCGCCCGCGCCTGCGCGAAGTCCTTGCAGGTGTTGACGACGAGACGGTGCAGCCACGTCGAGAACTGGGACTCGCCGCGGAACTGGCGGATCCTGACGACGAGCTTCGCAAGCGAGTCCTGGGCGGCGTCGCGCGCGTCCTCGGGATCGCGCAGGAGGTGCAGCGCGATCTTCTCGACCCGAGGCGCGTAGCGCTCGCAGAGCGCCGCGAGCGCGGCCGCGTCGCCGGCCTTCGCGCGGGTCACGAGAATCGCGTCCGAAAGGCGGTCGTAGGCGAGAGATGTGCCGCCGAACAGTTCACCACGGGTCGTTCGACGGCCCTGCGAAGACGGGGGTTGCACGGCGGGCACACTGTAGACGGCGTGAGGCTCGTGCCAGAGATCGTCCAGCCGCGGTTGCGCGGGCGCTTCGGCCGACCGTATCTCTATGCCGCCGAGACCCTCTCGACCCAAACGATGCCGGCCGGCGACGCGGTGCATGGCACAGTCGCGCTCGCCGAGCATCAGACCGCCGGGCGCGGACGGCTCGGGCGCGTCTGGGTCGACGAGGCGGGCTCCGGGCTCTCATTCTCGGTTGTCCTGCGGCCGACGCTCCCCGTCGCCCGCTGGCCCGAGCTGACGCTGCTCGCCGCCGAAGCGGTCGCCGGCGCGATCGGGCCGAGGCGGCGATCAAGCACCCGAACGATGTCCTCGTCGAGGGGAAGAAGGTCGCCGGGATCCTGGCCGATGCCTCAGAGCATGTCGTGCTCGGAATCGGCGTGAACGTCGGCGAAGCACCGTGGCCCGGCGCCGGTGCCGTCGACCGGGACCGCCTCGAGCTGCTCGTCGAGATCCTCGATCGCCTCGAGCAGCGCTACGACCGGTGGGCCGAAACGGGCCTACACTGAGCTCGTGAAGATCAGGCTCGTCCTCGCGATTGCGATCATCGTGGCCGCTGCGGCCGCAGTGGCGAGCGCCGGCACCTCGCCGGTCGGCACAACGCCACGTGTCCTCGCGATCCATTTCGTCCAGGACGTGAACCCGGTCACGCAGAGCTGGCTCGACCACCAGCTCGACAGGGCGCACTCCGGGCACTACGCGGCTGCAGTGATCGTCCTCGACACGCCCGGCGGGCTCGAGGACTCGGAGCGCAAGATCGTCCAGAAGGAGCTCCAGCTGAGCGGCGAGGGAACACCGGTGATCGTCTACGTCTCGCCGAACGGCGCGCGTGCAGCCTCCGCCGGGGTCTGGATCTCCGAGGCTGCGGACGTGCTCGCGATGGCACCGGAGACGAACATCGGCTCCTCGACGCCGATCGACGGCTCGGGCGCGAACATCGGGAGCGATCTGCGGCGGAAGATCATCAACGACGCCGCTGCCTCCCTTCGAGGGCTTGCGACGACTCATGGCCGCAACGCCGCCTGGGCGGACAAGGCCGTGCGGGTCGCGTCGAACCTGACGGCCTCCGAGGCGCTGAAGCTGAACGTGATCGACACGACCGCCCCCACCCTCCCCGCGCTTCTCGACAAGATCGACGGCGAGAGGACGGTGCCGGCGGGTCTGAAGCTCCACACCGCGAACGCCGAGATCGTCAATGACAGCCCCGGCTTCGCGACGCGGTTCCTCTCGACGATCCTCGACCCGAACCTGCTCTCGCTGCTCTTCCTTGCCGGGATCGCGGGGATCGCGTTCGAGATCTTCCATCCCGGCGTCGTCCTGCCCGGAGCCCTCGGCGCGGTCTCGCTGATTCTCGCCCTCTTCGGGCTGGCGGTCCTCCCGATCTCGTGGACCGCAGCCGGGCTCGTACTGCTCGGGCTGATCCTGCTCGGCGTGGACACGGTCGTGCCGACGCACGGCGCCTTGACGCTCGCAGGGCTGGTCGCGCTCGGGTTCGGCCTCGCCACGCTCGTGAACGACTCATCGGGGACGTACACGACCTCGACGACCTTCGTGGTCACGTTGACGCTCGTGATCGGCGGCGCGACCGCCTGGGTGATCTCGAAGGTGATCGCGATCCGCAGGCGCCGGCCGGCGGTCGCACCCGACGAGATCGTGGGGATGCACGGGATCGCGCGGCCCGGCGGGCTCGTATATGTGCATGGAGAGCTCTGGAAGGCAGACGCAGCCGAGCCGCTCCGCGCGGGGCAGCCGGTGGAGATCGACGGCCAGGACGGGCTCGTGCTCCGGGTGCATCCGGTTTGAGCCGCTGTAGGATCGTGTTGTGACCGGCGCGCTCATCGCAATCGCGGTTGTCGTTTTCATCATCGTCGTGCTCCTGCTCGCGGCGGTCAAGGTGGCGCGCGAGTACGAGCGGGCGATCGTCTTCCGTTTCGGCCGTCTTCTGCCCGAGCCGAAGGGGCCGGGGCTTTTCATCCTGATCCCGGTCGTCGACAAGATGGTCAAGGTCGACCTGCGCACGATCACGCTGAACATCCCACCGCAGGAAGTGATCACGAAGGACAACGTTCCCGTGCGGGTCAATGCTGTGGCGTACTTCCGGATCGTCGACCCGAAGGCTGCGATCGTCCAGATCGAGAACTACATGGTCGCAACCTCGCAAAGTGCCCAGCTGACGCTCCGCTCCGTGCTCGGGCAGCACTCCCTCGACGAGCTGCTCGCCGAGCGCGACAAGATCAACGGGATCCTGCAGGGGATCATCGATCAGCAGACCGGGCCCTGGGGGATCAAGGTCTCGATCGTGGAGGTGAAGGACGTCGAGATCCCGCAGAGCATGCAGCGCGCAATGGCCCGCCAGGCCGAGGCCGAGCGCGAGCGGCGCGCGAAGGTGATCGCCGCCGAGGGCGAGTTCCAGGCCTCCGAGCGGCTGAAGGACGCCGCGCTCGTGATCGAGCAGCACCCGATCGCGCTCCAGCTGCGGTATCTCCAGACGCTGATCGAGATCAGCTCGTCACCGGCGACGACGATCGTCTTCCCGGCGCCGATCGACATCATCTCGCTCTTCCTGCCGAAGGGCTCGGTCTCCGCCGCCACCGCGACACCGCCGCCTCCGGCCGCACCGCCCGCCGAGCCGGCCGAGCCGGCCGCCTAGACCGAACGCTTCTCGCGGAAGCGTCGTGCAGCATCGATCGCCTGGCCGAGGTTCAGCCCCTTGTCCTTGCCCTGCTTGATCAGCATCACAGTCTCGATCGCATCCATGTCGTAGAGGCGCTGCTTCTTGCCGCTCGTCGGGATCTGAGCCTTGTTCGTCCAGTAGTCGAGCTGCATCTTCGAGATGCCGGTGAGCTTGCAGACCTGGCCGAGGTAGAGCTCGACCCGGTCGATGTGCGCCGCGATGTCGACCGGCTCCAGCCCGACCTCGGCGCGCTCCCGCTGTCCCATCTCGCGATCCCTCCGCTCGTCCCTCCCCCCGACTGCGCGACTGTAACCCGCGGGCCGGGGGAAAGGAGCGGTGACCGCTATTCGGTCGACGGCTCGTCGTCGTCGGGCAGGACGTCCTCGTCGCTCGGCTCGTCCTCGCTCGGCTCGAAGACGTCCTCGTCGAGGCCGGCTGCCTCCGGTCACGGCGCCGGAAGCCTCGCCGTGAGCCTCGTCGGCTGCCTGCTCGACCGGATCGTCATCCCCCTCGACCACCGGCGCGAGCGTCGAGACGATGTCGGTGTCGCCGCGGAGCCGCATCACGATCACGCCCTGGGTCGAGCGGCCGAGACGCTTGACGTCCTCGACCGGCATCTTGATCACGGTGCCGCCGGTCGAGATCAGCATCACCTGGTAGCCGTCGCGCACGACCCGCGCGCCCGCAAGATAGCCGCGCGCCTGGGTCAGCTTGATCGTCTGGACGCCCATCCCACCGCGACCCTTCCGGGGGTACTCGGAGACGCGCGTCCGCTTGCCGTAGCCGTTCTCGGTCACGACGAGCAGGTCGGAGTCGTCCTTGGCGATCTCCGCCGCGATCACGACATCGTCCCCGCGGAGCGTCATTCCGCGGACTCCCTCGGTCGCGCGGCCCATCGCGCGGGCGTCGGCCTCGGAGAAGCGGATCGCCTGACCCTTGCGCGAGACGAGCAGAATGTCGTCCCCGGACGAGCAGTGGCGGACGGCGACGAGCTCGTCGCCCTCGCGCATCTTGATCGCGATGATCCCGTCGGCCTTGAGCGGCGTGTTGTACTCCTCGAGCTTCGTCTTCTTCACGACCCCGTTCTTGGTCGCGCAGAGCAGGAAGTCGGCCTCGGTGAAGTTGCGCGTCTGGATCACCGCGCGCACCTGCTCGTCCTGTCTCAACGGCAGGAGGTTCACGAGTGCGCGGCCCTTCGACTGGCGCGAGCCGAGGGGCAGCTCGTGCACCTTGAGCCGGTAGACCTTGCCGACAGAGGTGAAGAAGAGCAGGAAGTCGTGGGTCGAGGCGACGAAGAGATGCTCGATGTAGTCCTCGTCCTTGAGATCCATCCCCATCACGCCGATCCCGCCACGGCGCTGCTCGCGGTAGGCGGTCGGCGAGAGGCGCTTGATGTAGCCGGAGCGCGTGATCGCGATTGCCATCTTCTCGTCGGCGATCATGTCCTCGAGCTCGAGCTCCTCCTCGGCGGCGACGATCTCCGTGCGCCGGTCGTCGCCTCGGCCGTAGGTCTCCTTGATCTCCAGCAGCTCCTGCCGGATCAGCGCGTCGATCTTCGCCTCGGAGCCGAGCAGCTCCCGCAGCTCGCCGATCCGTTCCATCAGGTCGGCGTACTCGTCCTCGACTTCCTTGCGCGCGAGTCCCGTGAGCCGCGCGAGCCGTAGTTCGAGGATCGCGTTCGCCTGGAGCTCCGAGAGCTCGAACCGGGCGATCAGCTGGGTGCGCGCCTCCTCGGTGTCGCGAGCCGCGCGGATCAGCGAGATCACGGCGTCGAGGTTGTCGAGCGCGATCAGGTAGCCGCGCAGGATGTGGGCGCGGCGCTCGGCCTGGCGCAGCTCGAACTGCGAGCGGCGTGTGACGATCTCGCGCTGGAAGGCCAGGTAGTGCGTGACCTGCTCGAGCAGCGAGAGCGTCTTCGGAACGCCGTCGACGAGCGCGACCGCGTTGTAGCCGAACGTCGTCTGCAGGGTGGTGTGCTTGAAGAGCTTGTTCAGCGCGACCTGGGGCACGGCGTCGCGCTTGAGCTCGATCTGGATCCGCATCCCCGAGCGGTCGCTGTGGTCGGCGACGTCGGACACCTCGGTCAGCACCTTCTCGTGCACGAGGTCGGCGATCTTCCTGATCACGCCGCTGTCGCCACCCTTCTTGACGCCGTAGGGGAGCTCGGTGACGATGATCGCGCTCTTGCCGCCGCGCATCTCCTCGATGTGCGCCCGCGCCCGCATCACGACACGGCCGCGGCCGGTGCGATAGGCGTCGCGAATGCCCGAGCGGCCGACGATGATCGCCCCGGTCGGGAAATCCGGGCCCTTCACATGGCGCATCAACGTCTCGACGTTCGCCGTCGGGTCGTCGATCAGCGCGACGACCGCGTCGATCGTCTCCCCCAGGTGGTGCGGCGGCATGTTCGTCGCCATCCCGACCGCGATCCCCGACGAGCCGTTCACGAGCAGGTTCGGGAACCGCGCCGGCAGCACGAGCGGCTCCTGCTTCGACTCGTCGTAGTTCGGCCCGAAGTCGACCGTGTTCGAGTCGAGCTCGGAGAGCATCTCCTCGGCGAGCTTCGCGAGACGAGCCTCGGTGTACCTCATCGCAGCCGGCGGATCGTCGTCGATCGAGCCGAAGTTGCCCTGGCCGTCGACCACCGGGTAGCGCAGCGAGAAGGGCTGTGCGAGCCGGACGAGCGTGTCGTAGATCGCGAGGTCGCCGTGGGGGTGATGGTTGCCCATCACGTAGCCGACGATGTTCGCGGACTTCACGTACGGCCGGCCCGGGCGGTTGCCGTTGGCCCACATCGAGTAGAGCACGCGGCGATGCACGGGCTTGAGCCCGTCGCGGACGTCTGGGAGCGCGCGCGAGACGATGACCGACATCGCGTAGTCGAGGAAGCTCGTGCGCATCTCCTGCTCGAGCTCGCGCGACTCGATCCGGCCTCCGCCGAGGCTGCCGGTCTCGGTCTCAGACACTCTGCCTCCTAGACATCAAGGAACTTCACGTCCTTCGCGTTCTCCTCGATGAAGAGGCGCCTCGGCTCGACCTGGTCGCCCATCAGCATCGAGAACACGCGGTCGGCGGCAGGGACGTCCTCGACGTCGACGCGGATCAGGAGCCGGCGGGCCGGGTCCATCGTCGTGTCCCAGAGCTGCTCGGCGTTCATCTCGCCGAGGCCCTTGAAGCGCGAGAGCTGGATCCCGTTCTTCGCCGCATCGAGCACCTTCGTCCGCAGCGCGTCGAACGTCTCGGCGAGCTCGGTCTCCTTGCCGACGGTGACGGTGAACGGCGGCAGCCCGACGAGCTCCGTGAGCCGCCCGTATGCCCTTCTGACGTGGCTGTAGATCGGCGAGCCGAGCAGCTCGAACGGAACGTCGATCGTCCGTGCGGTGCTCGTCTCGGTCTCGACGACCTGGATCTGGAAGCCGCTCTCGTCGCGGCCCTCGATCGAGAGCTCGTAGCCGTTCGGCGCGATCGCGGCGATCGCGGCCGCGACCTGGTCGTCGGTCTCGATCGCGTGCTCGACGAGGCGGTGCTTGACCATCAGCTCGGCGGCGGGGATCCCGAAGTCGCCCCGGAGCCGGGCCGAGTATCCGTCGTACTGCGCGAATTCCTTCGTGAACCGCTGCCAGCGCGTCTCCGTCCACTTGACCTCGTTGCCGGCACGGTCGGTCACCCTGACCTGGGGAATCCGCTCGCGCGCGAGCAGATCCTCGAGCTGCGCATCCTTCTCGAAGTAGAACTCCTGGTTCCCGAGCTTCACCTTGTAGAGGGGCGCCGCGGCGATGTACACGTGGCCGTTCTCGATCAGCTCGGGCATCTGGCGGTAGAGGAAGGTCAGGATCAGCGTCCGGATGTGCGAGCCGTCGACGTCGGCGTCCGTCATCACGATCACGCGGTGATAGCGGAGCTTCTCGATGTCGAACTCGTCGCCGATCCCCACGCCGGTCGCGGTGATGATCGCCTGGATCTCGGTGTTCGAGAGCACCTTGTTGATCCGGTTCTTCTCGCTGTTGATGATCTTCCCGCGCAGGGGCAGGATCGCCTGGAAGCTGCGGTCGCGGCCCTGCTTGGCCGAGCCGCCGGCGGAGTCGCCCTCGACGATGAAGAGCTCGCAGCGCTCGGGGTCCGAGAGCTGGCAGTCGGCGAGCTTGCCCGGCAGGCCGCCGCCCGAGAGCGCGCTCTTGCGGCTGACCTCGCGAGCCTTGCGCGCAGCGACGCGGGCGCGTGAGGCGGCGATCGCCTTGTTCACGATCTGGCGGGCGTCGGTCGGGTTCTCCTCGAGGTACTGGGCGAGCTTCGCGTTGACGGTCGTCTGCACGAGGCGGGCGATCCCGGGGTTGCCGAGCTTCGATTTCGTCTGCCCCTCGAACTGCGGGTTCGTGAGCTTCACCGAGATCACGGCCGCGAGCCCCTCGCGGACGTCCTCGCCCTCGAGATCCTCGTCCTTCTTCAGCATGTTGTGATCGACCGCGTAGCGCTTCAACGTCGTCGTGAGCGCTGCGCGGAAGCCCTGGGTGTGCGTGCCGCCCTCGATCGTGTGGATGTTGTTGGCGAACGAGAAGACCGACTCCTGGTAGGAGGTGTTCCACTGCATCGCCACCTCGACATGCCCGTCGTCGGTCTCGTTCTCGAAATACGCGATGTGCCGGTGGATCGCGTCCTTCGACTCGTTGATGTACTCGACGAAGTCCTTGATCCCGCCGTCGTACTGGAACTCGACGCTCGTGCCGCCGACCCGCTCGTCGGTGAGCCCGATCCGGAGCCCCTTCGTGAGGAACGCGGTCTCGCGAAGGCGCTGGACGAGCGTCGAGGCCGAGAACTCCGTCTCCTCGAAGATCTCCGAATCGGGAAGGAAGCGGATCGTCGTGCCGCTGCCGACCGACTCGCCGATCACCTGCATCTCCCCCTGCGGCACGCCGCGCGCGAACTCCTGCCGATACACCTTGCCGTCGCGCACAACCGTGGCTTCGAGCCACTCCGAGAGCGCGTTCACGACCGACACGCCGACGCCGTGGAGACCGCCGGAGACCTTGTACCCGTCCCCTCCGAACTTGCCGCCGGCGTGAAGCTTCGTGAGGACGACGGTGAGCCCCGGCAGACCTGTCCCCTCGACGACGTCGACGGGGATGCCGCGGCCGCGATCCACCACGGTGATCGAGTTGTCCGGATGGATCGTGACGTCGATCCAGTCGTTCTGACCCGCCATCGCCTCGTCGACGGCGTTGTCGACCACCTCGTAGACGAGGTGGTGGAGGCCCCGGAGACCGGTCGAGCCGATGTACATCCCGGGTCTGAGCCTGACCGGCTCGAGGCCTTCGAGGACCTGGATGTCTTTTGCGGAGTAGGAGGCGTCTGAGGCTGTGGCCGACATGTGTCCTTTCAAAGAGGAAAAGCCTGCAAAACACCGGTTTTGCTGGCTACGTTAAGTGTATCAAAGCGGCCGGTCTGACGGGCCTCTTGCGAGGCTCAAACTCGCCGCTCTTTCGATGCTTTCACGCAGCTTTTCGTCCTCGATCCCGGCCGCGAAGGCGCTCGCCCTGCGCACCTCTTCGGGCGAAGGCTCCCTGGCCGGAATCCGAGCCTGCTCCTCGCTCCCTCCGGCCAGCGGTCCTGGAGTGAATCGTACCGTCTCGACCCCGAGCCGAGCCGCGATCTCGGTCGCTTTCTGGGTGAGCTCGAAGGCCCAGACCGAGTCGGCGGTGTTCACGTGCAGCGTCCCGTCGCGGGCGACGCGCGAGGGCCAGGCGTTCCGCGCGATCGCGGGGCCGACCGCCTCCGGCCAGCGTTCGACGAGCGAGCCGAGGCCGCCCTGGGGGCCGAAGCGCGCAAGCTCGCCGCGAACCGCGTCAGACAGCCGATCCAGGGGTCACCTCCACGATCTGGCTCGCCTCCGCGGGAAGCTGAGAGACGTGCGTGGTCGTGATCACCGTCTGGCCGAGGCCGGCGACGGAGGCCGCGAGGATCCCGCGACGACGCGCGTCGAGCTCCGAGAGAACGTCGTCGAGCAGGAGCAGCGGCGGCGGCGAGAGCAGCGCGGCCTCGGCCAGGAGCAGCGAGAGCACCCCGAGCCGCTGCTCGCCCTGCGAGCCGAACCCGCGCAGGTCCCGGCCGGCGGAGACCACGAGGTCGTCCAGATGGGGGCCGAGCCCTGTCGTTCCCCTCTGGACATCCGCGTCGAGGCGCGCTTCGAGTGCCTCGAGCGCCGGCGGTTCTCCGTCGTAGACAAGCGCTCCGCCCGGGAGGCCGAACTCCTCGAGGCGACTCCGGAACCCCGGCTCGAGCAGCGCGGTCGTCTCGCGGCGGGCCTCGACGAGGAGGGCGCCGAGCGAGGCGACACGTTCCGTCCACGGTGCGAGCGCTTCGCGGGGTGAGAGTGAGAGCTGAATGCGCCGGAGCGAGGCGTTCCGCTGGGTGAGGGCGGCCGCATACTCCTGTGGTAGCCCACTGCGAGCCGGAAAGACCCGCGCGAGGACGCGGTCGAGATAGGCGCGTCGCACCGCCGGGCCGCCCTTCACGACCGCGAGGCGGTCGGGGGTGAAGACAAGCGTCGGGAACTCCCGCCGCAACGACTCCGTCGAAGCCAGGCGTGAGCCGTCGAGCTCCGCCGACTTCCCGGCGCCGGCGGCGAGTTTCACCCGCACCTGGTGGGCAACCCCCGCCCGGGAGAGCTGCAGCCCGACCATTGCCGCACTCCGGCCCGACCGGATCATCCGGAGGTCCGTCCGTGTGCGCGGCGAGAAACCCTGCGTCCCGAGGTGCATCGCCTCGAGCAGGTTCGTCTTTCCCGCTCCGTTGTCCCCGACGACGAGCACGATTCCCGGCGAGAGCGTGAGCTCGAGCGACGCGTAGGAGCGGAAATCGCGGAGGGTGACGTCGCGGACGACCAGCGGGCGGCGGCGATCAGCCCGCGAGCCGGATCGGCATGATCAGGTACGTGTAGTCCGGGCTCTCCCCTTGCAGCACGGCGGGTCGGAGTGGGCTGATCAACTTCACTCGGACCGTCGAGGAGTCGATCGAGTCGAGGCCGTCGCGCAGGAACTCCGCGTTGAAGCCGATCTCGAGCGCGTCCGACGAGTACGGCGCCGGCAGGCTCTCGCGTGCCTCGCCCACGTCCTGGGTGCGGGCGGAAACCGTCAGCTCGCCCTCGGCAAAGCGCAGGCGGAGCGGTGAGTTGCGTTGTGCGAGCAGGCCCACGCGCCGCACGACATCGAGCAGCTCGTCGCGGGGAAGCTCGAGCTCGTGCTCGAACTGCTCGGGGAGAAGCTGGCGGTAGTTCGGGAACTGCCCGTCGATCCGGCGGGAGGTCAGCCAGACCTCGCCGGCGCCGAAGACGACGTGGTTCTCCTGCAGTGCGAGCTCCACGCTTTCGGCCGACCCGGCGATCCGCTGCAGCTCCTGGAGCGCACGGGCGGGGATGATCGCCTCGAGCTCGGGGAGCGGCCCCGGTGCGGCGGTTTCCTTGACCGCGAGGCGGTAGGAATCGGTGGCGGCCATCACGAGCTTCTCGCCCTCGAAGCTGACGAAGACCCCCGTCAGCACCGGGCGGCTCTCGTCGCGCGACGCGGACCTCGAGACGCGGCCGATCGTCGAGAGAAGCGCCTCCGCGTCGACCTGCTGCAGCGCTGCGCCGTCGAGATCCGGGAGGTTCGGGAAGTCTTCGGCGGAGTAGGTGTGGATGCGATAGCTGGCCGAGCCGCTCGTGATCACGAGCACCGACTCCTCGGCGAGATGCTCGAGCGTCGCCTCGGGCTCGGGAAGTGAGCGAGCGATGTCGAGCAGGAGGCGGCCGGGGACGACCACGGTTCCGCTACCCACGACACTGGCTTCGACGCTCGCGCGGAGCGAGAGCTCCATGTCCGTCGCAGCGAGCTCGAGCGTCCCCTCACCCGCACGAAGCCGCATCCCGCCAAGAACGAGTACCGACGCTCGAGCGGAGAGTGCGCGCGCAACGACGGAGACGCGCTCGGCGAAGAGATCGCGCGGAACCGAGACTTTCAACACTTCCAGGGTCACTGTTTCTGAGTCAATCATGAATTCGAAAAACAGTAGTAGTGATAAGGGTGTGAGTCACTGGGATAAGAGGCGTATTGCGTGTCGCCGGCGGCATTCTCTCTGTGGGACCGGACGGTGGAGAGTTCGAGCTTCTGAACAGGGCCCATCGCTCAGCGGGCCTGTTTCACACGTGCTGTGAGTTCCTGGACGAGGTTGTACACAGACCTGTCCTCCTTGATCAGACGGGCGATTTTGGAAGTTGCGTGGATCACCGTGGTGTGGTCCCGGCCGCCGAAATGCTTGCCGATCTTCGGGAGCGAGGAGTCCGTGAGCTCGCGGGAGAGGTACATCGCGACCTGGCGCGGATAGACGATGCTCTGTGCGCGACGCTCGCTCGTCAGCTCCGTCAGCGTGACCCCGAAGCGGTCGCAGACGAGCTCCTGGATCCGCTCGATCGAGACGACCGCCGCCTCGCCCTGCGGGAAGACGTCGCGAAGCACGTCCTGGGCGAGCTCCACGTCCATGAAACGGCCGGTGAGGGAGGCGAACGCGACGACACGGGTGAGCGCGCCCTCGAGCTCGCGGATGTTCGTGGTCACACGGCTCGCGATGTGCGTGAGCACCTCTTCGTCACCGATCTCGATCCGGTCGTACTTCACCTTGCGCCGGAGGATCGCGATCCGCGTCTCGAGGTCCGGCGGCTGGATATCGGTGATCAGCCCCCACTCGAAGCGCGACCGCAGCCGGTCCTCGAGCGTCTGGATGTCGCGAGGTGGCCGGTCGGAGCTCATCACGATCTGCCGGCCGGCCTCGTGGAGCGAGTTGAACGTATGGAAGAACTCCTCCTGGATCCGCTCCTTGTGCTCGAAGAACTGGACGTCGTCGATCAGCAGGACGTCGTAGGCGCGGTAGCGCTGCTTGAACCCCTCGATCCGCTTGTCGCGGAGCGAGTTGATGAAGTCGTTCATGAACGTCTCCGAGGTGACGTAGCGCACGCCGAGCGAGGAGGAATGGAGCCCGATGTAGTTCGCCACCGCATGCAGCAGGTGCGTCTTCCCGAGTCCCGTGTGGCCGTAGATGAAGAGTGGGTTATAGGCCTGCGCGGGTGCTTCGGCGATCGCGAGCGCGGCCGCGTGGGCAAAGCGGTTCGACGAGCCGATCACGAACGAGTCGAAGGTGTACTTCGGGTTGATCGGCGCCCCGTCGGCCGGCGGCCTGACGGGAGGGCGGAGGACGGGCGCCGGAGCCTCGACGACGACGAGCTCGAGGTGCCGCTCGGTGCCGGCTGCGTCGGTGATGCCTGCGCGGATGAGATCCGCGAAGCGGCCCTCGATCCATTCGCGGGTGAGGTCGTTCGGGACGGCAAGGACGAAGGTCTCGTCGTCGAGCCGGACCGCGGCGACCTCGCCGAACCAGTTCCGGAAGGTCTTCTCGTTGAGGGTGCCCCGCAAACGGGCCGACACGTCGCTCCAGAGGCTCTCAGCAGTCAGCTCGTTCGGGTTCACCACGCGTTCAGCGCTCTCCTTCGGTCGGGCAGGGCGGCGGCGAGGATAGCACCGTCCCGGGTGAGGGTTCAATGAGGATTTCGCAGCCCTCCGGTGGGTGAAAAGGGGGAGATATGCAGGGGAAACACACTCTCCACACGACTGTCCACAGGTGTGGAAAGTCCCTGTTGCACCCGCGGTTCACCCGCACTTTCCACGACTTTCCGCCGCGTGCGTCCTGTGGACAACCGGGACCCGGGGCGCGCGGACTATACTGGCCGTTCGGCTGGGCCACGGGGTCGCCTCCGCCGGACTTCGAGAGATGAAACGCACCTATCAGCCAAACGTCCGCAAGCGGAAGCGTAAGCACGGGTTCCGGGCTCGGATGAAGACCCGCGCCGGCCGCGCGATCCTGAAGGCACGCCGCGCGAAGGGCCGCAAGCGCCTCTCGGCCTAGCGGTCGTGCAGCGCAAGAATCGCCTCTCTCGCTCCCGCGACTTCGACGCCGTCTACCGGCAGGGCCGCTCCGTCTCGACACGGTTTCTCACCCTCTACTGGTTCTCCCGGACAGATGAGCTCGGGCCTGCCGAGCCGCGCCTCGGGCTTGCGGTGCCGAAGGCCGCCGGCTCGAGCGTCGTCCGCAACCGGATGAAGAGGCAGCTCCGCGAGATCTGGCGGGCGCGCCTCGGAGGCGGGGCCGTCTCGGCCGAGAACGACTACGTGCTGGTGGTCCGCCCCGGGCTCCCGGAGGCGGCGGAGACGCGGGGCTTCGAATGGCTCGGCGAGCGCGTGGACGAGGTGCTCGGAAAGGCCAGGGCGTGACGTTCGCGCGTCTCCGCTCGACCCCGGCGTCGGCAGGCGTGGGCCTGGTCTACCTCTACCGCTGGACCTTTGGGCTCCTCGTTCCGGCGGGCACGTGCAAGTACCACCCGAGCTGCTCGGCCTACGCGATCGAGGCGATTCGCAAGTACGGGCTGGCCAGGGGATCGGGAAAGGCAGCGTGGCGCCTTCTGCGCTGCAACCCGTGGTCCCACGGCGGGGTCGACCACCCGTGATCGGCGCCGCCCTTCTCGTCTTCAGCATCCTCCAACCGCTCGAGAACGCGGTTCGCTGGGTCCTCGACCAGTTCCACTACCACCTCGGCGTCAGCTGGGCCTGGGCGATCGTCGGCACCACGATCTGCGTCCGGATCCTGCTCGTGCCGCTGACCGTGAAGCAGATCCACTCGATGCAGGCGCTCCAGAAGCACGCGCCGGAGATGAAGGAGATCCAGAGGAAGTACAAGGGCGATCGCGCCAAGCAGAACGAGGCGATGATGGCCTTCTACAAGGAGAACAAGATCAACCCGGCTGCCTCCTGCCTGCCGCTTCTCGCGCAGGCGCCGGTGTTCATCTCGCTCTACCTCGTGCTGAAGAACTTCTCGAAGCACGTGCCCCCGGGCTCGGATCTCTCCTGGCTCCACTTCGTGCCGGACATCACCGCGAAGGCCGATTCGCACTGGTCGGGCTTCGTGCTCCTGTTCGTCTACGCGGCGAGCCAGATCTCCTCGACGTACTTCATGTCGCAGGCGATGGACAAGACGCAGCGCCGGATCATGATGCTGCTGCCGCTCGTGTTCATCACGGTGATCGCGCACTTCAAGGTCGGGCTGCTCATCTACTGGGTGACGACGAACCTGTGGACGGTGGGCCAGGGCCTCGTCACTCGCCGGCTCGTGCCGAAGACACCGCCCGTGGCGGAGCAGGGCCCGAAGCGCTCGTCGCGGGCGCCCGCGGTGGCTGCGGCAAACGGTGACGCCGAGAACGGCGCGAAGGTCGAGCCTCCGAAGCCGTCGCCGCGGAAGCCCTCGACCCAGCCCCGGCGGGTCAAGCGGAACAAGGGCACCGGCAGGAAGTGAGCTCCGAGCGGACGGTCGAGGCAACCGGCGAGACCGTCTCGGAGGCGAAATGGCGCGCGCTGCGGGAGCTCGAGCTGGCGATTCCCGGGCTCGACAAGGCCGCCGTCCGCTTCCAGGTGCTCTCGGAGGGCGAGCGCGGCCTGCTCGGCGTCGGCTACACCCCGGCCCGCGTCGTCGCGGCGGTCGACGACTCTGACCGAGGCTCTCACGGGCCAGCCGGCGAGCAGATCGACGAGAGCGAAGCCGCGGCTTCGCTCCGCGAGCTGCTCGTCCAGATCACCTCCGCGCTCGGCGTCCGCTGCCGGATCGAGGTCGAGGAGTCCGGCGCCTCCCTCTCGGCGACGTGCCTCGGGGAGGAGCTCGGGCTTCTGATCGGCCGCCACGGCCAGACGATCGACGCAGTCCAGCTGCTGGCCGCCGCGATCGTGGGCGGCTCCGGGGAAGACCGGCGCGAGGTCGTCGTCGACGCCGCGGGCTACCGCGACCGGCGTCGCCGGACGCTCGAGGCGGTTGCCCTGCGCAGTGCCGAGGAGGCCGTCCGAACCGGCGGCCGCGTCGAGCTCGAGTCGATGAGCTCCGCCGAACGGAAGATCGTGCACACCGCGCTCGAGGCGAACGAAGACGTGACGACCTCGAGCGAAGGCGACGAGCCGAACCGCTACGTGGTCGTCGAGCCGGCGGAATAGACGCGCTCGACCCGACCGAGGCATGGCTCCGGGCCCTCGTCGAGACGCCGGGACTGACGGCGCTCGGCCTGGTTCCCGCGCGAAGGTTCCTGCTCGAGAACGCGCTCGTCGCGGTTCCGGTGATCGAGCAGTATGAGGGGCCGATCGTCGATGTCGGCTCGGGGAACGGGTCGCCGGGCATCCCGATCGCGCTTGCGCTGCCCGAGCGTGAGGTCGTGCTCCTCGAGGCCGAGGGCCGCAAGTGCGACTTTCTCGAGCAGTGGGCTCCGGCTAACGCACGTGTTCTTCGCGGCCGCGCCGAGGAGCAGGAGCTCGACTGGGCGGGCGTCGCTCTCGCGAAGGCACTCGCCGCCCCGCCGGTCGCGGCCGAGTGGTGCCTGCCGCTCGTCCGGACCGGGGGTGCTGCGGTGCTCTGGGTCGGCGAGAGCGCGGATCTCGAGCTCCTCGCGCGAGCCGCGAGGCGCCTTGCCGCCGAGCCGGTCGCCTCTCCGCCGGGCCTCGCCGTGCTACGAAAGACGGGCCCTACCCCTACCGGTTTCCCGCGCCGAACCGGCATCGCGCGAAAGCGGCCTCTGTCCTAGGCCGCCACTAACCTGGCCGCAATGAGCGGGCGGGTCTATGCGTTTGCGAACCAGAAGGGCGGTGTCGGCAAGACGACGAGCACCGTCAACCTCGCCGCGTGCCTGGCCGAGGCCGGGGAAAGGGCGCTCGTCGTCGACCTCGACCCGCAGGCGAATGCCACCTCGGGCCTCGGAATGAAGGCGAACGGCACCTCCAGCTACGACCTGCTCGACGGTGCCACGGTCGGGGAGCTTGCGAAGCAGACCGCGTTCCCGAACCTCTTCCTGATCCCGTCGAGGCCCGAGCTCGCGGGTGCCGCCGTCGAGCTCTCCCGGCGCTCCGACGGCGAAGGGTTCCTCGCGAGCTCGCTCGCGACCGCCCAGGGCTTCACCTTCGTGCTCCTGGACTGCCCGCCGTCGCTCGGTCCGCTGACAGTGAACGCGCTCGCCGCCGCCGACCGGGTGATCGTCCCGGTTCAGGCCGAGTACTACGCGCTCGAGGGGCTCGCGCAGCTCATGCGCTCGATCAACCTGATCAAGGTGCGCCTGAACGCGAGGCTCGCGATCGGCGGCGTGCTGATCACGATGACGGACGCCCGCACGAACCTCGCCGCAGACGTGGAGCGCGAGGTCAGGCGCCACTTCGGAACTCTCGTCTTCGAGACGGTCGTCCCCCGGTCGGTGCGCGTCGCAGAGGCGCCGAGCCATGGGCTGCCGGTCACCCACTACGACCGGCGTTCCCGTGGCGCCGAGGCTTACTGGAAGGTGGCGATGGAGCTTGTCGAACGCAGCTAGCCCCCGCCGCGGGCTCGGCCGCGGCTTCGAAGTCCTGATCGGAGGCGCCTCGAGTGTGGAGCTCGCACACGTGGCGATCGAGCAGATCCACGCGAACCCGCGCCAGCCGCGCCGGCGCTTCGACCACGCCTCGACCGCCGGGCTCGCCGACTCGATCCGGAGCCAGGGAGTCGTCCAGCCTGTCGTGCTCCGGCCCCGGCTCGAGGGCGGGTACGAGCTGATCGCGGGAGAGCGCCGCTGGCGCGCGGCCCGCGAGGCCGGCCTGCCGGCCGTGCCGGCACTGATTCGCGAGGCAGGCGACCGCGACACGCTCCTCCTGGGCCTGGTCGAGAACATCGCGCGCGAGAATCTCTCCCCCGTCGAGGAGGCCCGCGGGTATGCGGTCCTGATCGACGAGTTCGAGCTGTCACTCGGCGAGGTAGCGGAACGGGTCGGACGCTCGAAGCCCGCGATCTCCAACAAGCTCCGCCTCCTCGAGCTCTCCGACGACGTGCTCGCGATGGTGGAGCGCGGCGAGCTCTCGGAGGGACATGCCCGCGCGGTCCTCGCGGTTCCCGACCACGCCGAGCGCCGGCGGTTCGCGCGGAAGATCGTGGCGCAGGGGATGTCCGTGCGAGCCGCCGAGCGAGCGGCCCGCTGGTCCGGGGCGAAGACGAAGCCGCGAACGAAGACCCCCGTCGACCCCGCGCTCGCGCGGCGCGTGAGGGACGGTTTCGGGCGATTGACGGGGCTCGACGTCCGGCTCGCTCCGGGCAAGGTCGAGCTCGTCTGGGACGACGAGCACGACCTCGAGCAGCTCGCCGAGGCGCTCGAGCGGCTCGCGCACTAGCGAAACCGAGCGGCCGGAGCGGCCGTATACAGTTTCAGTGCCCTCGTTCGCGGCCTGGGGGCCGAGCGGTATGTCGCAACGGGCTTCACTCGCATTCATCGCCTTCCTGCTCGCGGCGCTCGTCGTCAGCCCGCTGACGCTCGGTGCCGGGACCCGCGCCGCGGACTACCCGTTCATCTACGTCCAGTTCCACTCCGGAAGCCCGGTAACGGTGACGGAAGCCGACGGCACGCCGCTCGGCACCCAGAGCGGCGCTCCGACCGTGATCGCACCCGGCACCTACAACCTCTCGCTCACGAACCCCTCGTATGCGAACAACGTGCAGTGGGATCTCGCCGGGCCCGGGGTCAAGCTCGTCACGACCATGTCCTACGGAGAGGAGCCCTCGGAGGCCTGGGTGGAGGTCTTCCAGCCGAACTCGACCTACACCTACCGCGACGACCTCAACCCGCCGGCGGTCTGGACCTTCGTCACGAACAACGCACCGCCGGTCGGTACCGCGAACTCGGGCTCGGCGGGCGCCGGGACGTCGACGACTCCGATCTCGAGCGGCAAGACCGGCACGGCCTCGTCGAACGATGTGGTCGGCTCCGCGAACCCGGCGGTCCGTGGAACGCTCGTCGGCTCGGTCGCCTCGACGGGCAAGCTCACGCTCACCTCGGGCGGCAAGTCGGTCACCTCGCTGAAGGCGGGCCAGTACGTCTTCAAGCTCACGGACAGGTCCAGGAAGGCCGGCTTCACACTTCAGGCGGTCAAGCAGTCGGCGAAGTCCCTGACGGGGATCGCGTACGTCGGCACGAAATCGGTGAAGGTGAACCTCAAGGCCGGCCAGTGGATCTTCTACCCCACGTTCGTCGGCAAGAAGTCGTACTTCATCGTCGTCTCGTCCTGATGGGTGCGACGCCGGAGCTCTCGCGGCGCACGGTCCTGAGACGCGGCGGGGCGCTCGTCGTCGCGTTCGGCCTCGGCGGCTCGGGATTCGCGCGGCAGGCATGGGCCGCCGCGAGCCCCTTCGCCTCGGCCGGGCCGCCCGATCCCTCGCAGGCGAGCTCCTACCTCGCGATTCACGCGGACGGCACGGCGTCGGTGATGACCGGCCGAGTCGAGCTCGGGCAGGGATCGATGACGGGCCTTCTCCTGATCGCGGCGGAGGAGCTCGAGATGGACCTGGAGCAACTCGTGTTCGTCCGCCACGACACGAACGTCAGCCCTGATACCGGCGGGACCTTCGGGAGCAGCTCGATCGCGATCGCCGGAGGCGAGCTCCGAAGCGCCTGTGCGGCGGCGCGGGGCGCGCTCCTCGGTCTGGCCTCGGCGGAGCTCGGCGTCCCGGTTGCCTCGCTGAGCGTCGCCGGCGGCGTGGTCTCCGGGAACGGCCGCTCGGTCGCCTACGGCGAGCTCGTCGGGGGCAGGCTGCTGGCCGCCACGCTCCCCTTCCCGATCCTGCAGCCGGGCCAGGGCTCTTCGAAGCCGATTGCCCAGTACGGCCTCGTCGGGATCTCGCGTGTCCCGCGCCTCGACATCCCCGCGAAGGTGACCGGCACCTATGTGTACATCCACGGCGTCCGGGTGCCCGGAATGCTCCACGCCCGGCTCGTGCGGCCTCTCGGACAAGGTGCATACGGCGACGGCACGCTCGCAGGGATCGTCTCGGTCGACGAGCGCTCGATCGCGCACATCGGCGACGCCCGCATCGTGCGGCGCGCCGACCTGCTCGCGGTCGTCGCCTCCAGGGAATACGACGCGATCCAGGCGGCCTCGACGCTCCGGGTCGTCTACCGCGATCCACCGGAGATCTCCGGGAGCGGCGACCTGTTCGGTGAGATGCGCGCGCTCGATGCGGCCGGCGAGGCTCCGGCGCGGATCCAGGTGCTTCAGGGCGATGTCGACTCGGCGATCGCCTCGGCCGCGCATTCGCTCTCCGCGAGCTACGCCTACCACTTCCAGGGGCACATGCCGATCGGACCGAGCTGCGCGGTCGCCGACGTGACGGTGGACGGCGCGTTCGTCATGTGCAACACCCAGGACGCCTACGCGATGCGTGGCAAGCTCGCCCAGATCCTGGGCCTGCCCACGGGCAGCGTGCGCGTCCAGTACTGGGAGGGCGCCAGCACATTCGGCAACAGCCCCGCTCGTTACGACGCCGGCGAGGCGGCGGCGGTGATCTCCCAGCTGGCGGGTGCTCCCGTGCGGCTGCAGTTCATGCGCTGGGACGAGCAGGGCTGGGACAACTACGGCCCTGCGCTCCTGACGGACATGCGCGGTTCTGTTGACAGCTCTGGCAACCTGACCGCTCTCGACGACACGGCGTTCGGGATCCCGGCGCTGTCGGTCGCAACCGACGTGACGATGCAGAACATCGGCATCCCCTACGCGACTCCCGGCGCGGGAAGCGGCGATGCGATCAACTCCGGCTCCCAGTACGCGGTCCCGAACCGCCGGGTGACGGCGAAGTCGCTCCCGATCTGGGACACGTTCTTCAAGACCTCGGCGCTCCGCGCGCCGCACTGCCCCCAGACCTGTTTCGCCTCGGAGCAGATGGTCGACGAGCTCGCGCACGCTGCCGGCCTCGATCCGTACGAGTTCCGGCTCCGGAACATCGCGACCGCGCAGGTCAACGACGGCTTCGGTCAGTGGGGGGATGTGCTCACAGGTGTCGCCGAGCTCGCGGGCTGGGAGCCGCGGGTGGCGGCTTCGCAGCGGGGAAGCGGAACGGTCGTGAGCGGCCGCGGGCTCGCGCTCGGCGGGTTCGCCTCCTCGCAGGCGGGGATCGTGGCCGAGATCGAGGTGAACAGGAAGACGGGCAAGATCGCCGTGACCCGGCTCTACGGGGCCCAGGTCGCGGGGTTCTCGGTGTACCTCCCCGGGATCGAGAACCAGATGGAGGGCAACCTGATCATGGGAACGAGCCGCGCGCTGCGCGAGGAGGTTCCCTTCAACCGGCAGCGTTCGCTCGCGCTCGACTGGGTCAGCTATCCGATCCTCCGCTTCGAGGACGCGCCGCCGGTGAGCACGCGGATCGTGCAGCGGAAGGATCTCGCCTCGACGGGCTCGGGCGAGCCGCCGTCGGTGCCCGTTCCGGCCGCGATCGCGAACGCGTTCTTCGATGCGACGGGCGTCCGGATCCGGATCGCGCCGATGACTCCTGGCCGCGTCCGCGCCGTGTTGGCGGCTGCGGAGGCGGGGTGACGGCGGGCGGACGCGTTCTTGTAACGTGCTTCGCGTTCGAGCTTGCCCCGAAAGAGGAGACGACATGTTCATGAGACGACGCAGGCCGCTGGCGGCCGCCGCGATGATCGGCGGCACCGCGTATGTGGCCAACAAGGCAGGCCAGCACTCGGCCGAGGCCCAGATGCAAGAGCAGGACCAGAGTGCACGGATCGCGCAGCTCGAGGCCCAGCAGGCCGCTGCCGCACCGCCACCACCGCCGGCCGCTCCGGCCGCCGCTCCGGCCACCGACATGGTGACGAAGCTGCAGGAGCTCCAGACACTCAAGAACCAAGGTGTCCTGACCGACGCGGAGTTCGAAGCCGCGAAGGCCAAGGTCATCTCCGGCTGAGCAAGCGAAAGGGGAAGGTATGGCACTGGGCCCAGTCCAGATTCTGGTCGTCGGCTTCGACGACCCTCAGTTCAAGGGCGAGATCCTCTCCGAGCTGAAAAAGCTGCGGGAGAACGACGTGATCCGCCTGATCGACCTGCTCGTGATGCGCAAGGACGGAGAGGGGAATCTCGAGCGCTACCAGCACTCCGACATGACCCCGGAGGAGCTCGAAGGCTTCGGAGCGGTCGTCGGGGCGCTCGTCGGCTTCGGCATGGGGGGCGACGAAGAGAGCATGGAGGCCGGCGCGGTGGTCGGTGCGGCCGCCGTCCCGGAGAGCGTCGCGGACCCCGAGCGGGGCGCCTGGTACGTCGACGACTCGATCCCGAACAACACCGCCGCGGCGGTCGCCCTGATCGAGCACCGCTGGGCGATCGGCCTTCGCGAGGCGATCGGCAACGCAAACGGCTTCCACCTCGCAGACGCGTGGGTCCATCCCGCGGACCTGATCGCGATCGGCGTCCTCGCGGCGGAAGAAGCCGACGAGCAAGCCGTCGGCGCGCCGCCGGCCGCCTGAGTCGTATCCGGCGGCCTGGGTCGTATCCGGAGGGCGCGAGTGCCGGTATCGCCGGTGCTCGCGCCGGGGCCCTGGTGGGCTCCGGCCGGGTCGATGGGCGATCGTGGATTCGAACCATGGACCTCCGCCTTATCAGAGCGGCGCTCTAACCAACTGAGCTAATCGCCCGCGCCGTCGCTTGCGTGACGGTAGCGGTCGATCAGTGTAGCGACCGTTCCGAGGCCGCGAACGGCGGGTAAGCTGGAAGGGCGATGGTCGAGATGTCGATTTACGGGGTCTCGTTCGACCTCGTCGGCAAGCAGCCGATCGTCCTGTTGAAGACCGCCGAGGGGAACAAGTACCTCCCGATCTGGATCGGCCCTCCCGAGGCGGCGGCGATCCTGATGAAGCTCCAGGGCGCAAGCGCCCCGCGGCCGCTGACGCACGACCTGCTCGTGAACATCCTCAACGAGCTCGAGGTCGAGGTGCTGCGCGTGACCGTGACGGAGCTCCGCGAGAACACCTTCCACGCCTCGATCACGGTTCAGCACGACGGCTCCGAGCTCGAGATCGACTCGCGCTCCTCGGACGCGATCGCAGTGGCCGTCCGCGCCCAGGCCCCGATCTATGCCGCAGACGACGTGATCGAGGAGTCTGCGATCGAGTTCGAGGGCGAGGACGTCAGCGAAGACGACATCGTCGACGAGTTCAAGAAGTTCCTCGACCGCGTCTCGGCAGAGGATTTCGCCGAGGCCGAGGTCGAGGAAGACGAAGACTGATTCGCCGCGGCGGGCGCGATCGCGCCCGCGCAGGCCGGGGTCCTCGCCTTCAGCGGGCTCGAAGTTCGCAAAGCGGGGCTGAGGTGAGGACGATCTCCGTGGCTAGCCGGACGCAGGCACTGCGGCGCCGTAGCCGTGCTCGACGAGCAGGTGGGCCCGCTCTCGATACGCCTCCGGGTCGGACGGCTGCCACGTATCGAGGCCGTCGACGTAGCGGTTGTACATGCAGAAGGCTGCTGCGATGAGGACGGTGTCGTGGAGCTCGAGATCGGTCGCGCCTTCGGCCCGTGCGGCATCGATGTCCGAGCTCGTGACGCTCTTGCCGTCGATCGCGACCTTCCCGGCAATGTGCAGGAGCGCGCGAAGCTTGGGCTCGATGGGCGCAAGGTCGGGGTCACGCTTGACCTCCTCGACCAGCTCGAATCCGCCGTCGAGCTGGAGGGCGGCGAAGGCGCTGTGTGAGTGCTCGCAGAACACGGTCTTGTTGCGGCTGGAGACGTAGGCTGCGATCAGCTCCCGGTCGCCTCGCGACAACGTGTTGTCGGCCCGCAGCAGCTCCTCGGCGAGAGCGTTGAGATGGACTGCGGTCTCGGGCCGGAACTGCATCGCGCTTCGGATCCCGGGCACGTCCACTGGCAGATCGATGTGCGGCATGAGCGAACTCCTCCTCGATCGGTTCTACGGTTCGAGCTCACGATAGACGCAGACCGCGATTCCACGTGGAATCGTCGGGCCGCCGATGAGATTCGCCGCGCGGGAGGGTCGAACCGTTACTACTTCCGGCAAAGCGAGAAAAGGAGACCAGATGTCCGACAGCCTGCACATCACCGAGGTCGGCCGCGTCGCCGTTGTGACAGCCGATCAGGACAAGGCGCTCGAGTTCTACGTGGGCACGCTCGGGCTCGAGCTGCGCACCGACATGAAGTTCGCCGACGGGAAGATGCGGTGGATCGAGGTTGCGCCGGCGGGAGCCGCCACCTCGATCGCGCTCACGCCGCCGATGGAGGGGACGACGCCCTCGCCGACCGAGACCGGGATCGTGCTCTCCTCGGGCGACATCGAGGCCGACCATGCCGCACTCCTCGCCGCCGGCGCCGATGTCGATCCGGAGATCGCACGCTGGGGCGATCCGGTGCCCCCGATGTTCCGGCTGCGCGATCCCGAAGGCAACACGTTGACGATGGTCGAGCCACTGCAGTAGGACACCGCGTAGCGCGCCTTCCGGCTCAGTGCCAGAGGACGCTCGCGAGCGCGAAGCTGTTGAACGCGCAGTGCACGAGCATCCCCGGAAACACGCTGTCCACCCGTGAGCGCAGCCACGCCAGCCCGAAGCCGAGGGTCGCGAGCTCGGGGAAGGCCTGGAGCAGGCCGTGGCTCGCCGCGAACAGCAGCCCGGTTGCGATGATCGCGACCCAGGCGCCCCAGCGTGCGAAGAGCGAATAGCCGAGCCCGCGGAACGTCGTCTCCTCGACGAAGGGAGCCACGCCGGCCACGACCACCCAGTTCGCCGCAAAGGCTCCGGCATGGGAGGGCATCCAGTGCTTCGGCACGATCCCCTGCTCGCGGCCGCCGTGGAGGAACGGATCCATGAGCCCGATCAGGATCCCCGACACGATCAGCACCGCCACGGCGAGGCCGATCGCGACGAGCCAGCTCGTCCGCGGACGCCGCCAGGCGAGCAGCACCGGCCTCCAGCCGCCGCGCCAGTTCACCGAGCCCGGCCGGTAGCCGGCGATCAGGAGCACGATCGCGAGCATCAAGCCGTAGACCACGGCGGCGAAGACGGCCGTCGAGTAGTTGTAGAGCGCCGTCTGTTCGGACTGCTTGCTCGTCGTCACGGCGTAGTTGCCGAGGTAGTTGAGCGCGATGATCGAACCGATCAGCGCCAGCCAGCCCGCGAGCTTGCCGTCGGTGGCGCCGGGAGCCCTAAGATGCGGCGCGGGCGCCGTGGCTGACTGCACGTTCACTCCCTTCGAGGTTAACAGCGCTCTCCAACGGGCGGCGCGGCCATGACGCACGAGCTCTGGGTGCGGCTCGGGATTGCGCTGGTCGCGATCATCGCTTCGTTCCTGATCGCGAAGCTCGTCGACCGGCGGCTCGCAAGACGGCACCTCCAGCCTGGGACGATCACGCGCTACAAGATCCTGCGCCAGTCGATCCTCTGGTCGATCGTCTTCATCGGCGTCGTCTCCTCGCTCCTCGTGATCCCGCAGGTTCGCGGGATCGCGGCGGGAATTCTCGCCTCCTCGGCCGTGATCGGCCTCGTGCTCGGGTTCGCGGCCCAGCGGACGATCGGGAACTTCATCGCCGGCCTGCTGATCGCGTTCACCCAGCCGATCAGGCTCGGCGACGAGATCGAGTTCGACGGGACACGCGGCGTCGTCGAGGAGGTCGGGCTGATCTACACGTGGGTGCGAACGCCCGACGCTGACAGGCTCGTGATCCCGAACGAGAAGCTCGTCTCGGAGACCGTCCGCAACTCGACGATCCGCAACGACCGCCGGCTCGCAGAGATCTCGGTGCAGGTGCCGCTCGGTGTCGATCTGCGCGGCGTGGTCGCGGCGCTCGACCCGCACTCGGACGAGGTCGTGGTCACAAGGCTCGGGGAGGGGGCGGCGACGGTCGCCGTGCGTCGCTTCGTCGAGCCGGGCGTGCCGCTCGGCCGCGCCCAGAGCGACCTCCGGCTCGATGTCGCCGACGAGCTGCGCGAGGCAGGGATCTCCGGCACCGGGGAGTAGAATCCGGCATGGCCCGGGCCGGAGATTCGGATGCCGTTGTCAGGCTCGTCCGGAACCGCAAGCGCAAGCGTGCGGAGCGCAAACGCCGTCGCAGGCGCAACGTCGTCGTGCTCCTGGCGTCCGCGGTCGTGCTCGCCGCAGGCATAGTGATCGCCGGATTCGGCGCCAGCGCAGCGTTCTCGGAGTCCTGCAGCCTCTCGAGCCTGAAACCCGTCAACATCGGCGCGAACACCTTCGTGTACGCGGCCGACGGCTCGTTCCTCGGCTCGATCCCCGCCGACCGCAACCGTGACCCGGTCGCGTTGAAGCGGATGAGCGCCTGGCTTCCCGCCGCCACCGTCTCCGTCGAGGACAAGCGCTTCTACGAGCACGGGGGAATCGACTATGTCGGGATCGCCCGCGCGATGTGGACGGACCTGAGCGCCGGGAAGGTCGTCGAGGGCGGCTCCACGATCACTCAGCAGCTCGTCCGCAACATGTACACGGGCCGGGAGCAGACCCTCGACCGGAAGCTCAAGGAGGCCTGCCTGGCGATCAAGCTGAGCGACAGGTGGTCGAAGTCGCGGATCCTCCAGACCTACCTGAACACCGTCTACTACGGCAATCACGCCTACGGGGTCGAGGCCGCCGCCGAGACCTACTTCTCGCGGCACGCACGGAACCTGAACCTCGCGCAGGCTGCGCTGATCGCCGGGCTGCCTCAGGCGCCGTCGATCTACGACCCGCTCGTCAATCCCAAGGCTGCGCTGATCCGCCGCAAGGAGGTGCTGCACGCGATGCTCACCGCGCACGCGGTCACGCGCAAGCAGTACCGCTGGGCGGTGAAGCAGAAGCTCCATCTCAAGCCCGGACGGATCTACACGCGGATCAAGCAGCCGTACTTCTTCTCGTACGTGATCGACGAGCTCGAGAGCGTCTACGGCGCGAACGTCGTTCGCGACGGCGGCCTTCGCGTCTACACGACGATCGAGCCGAAGCTCCAGGTCGACGCGAACTCGGCGATCCGCGAGACCCTCGACGAGTCCGACGACCCGGCGGCCGCGATTGTCTCGGTCACGCCCGGCACCGGCGCGATCAGGGCGATGACCGCCGTGATCCCGGGGAACAAGCACAACGAGTTCAACCTCACCTCGCAGTCGGCACGGCAAGCCGGGTCGACGTTCAAGACCTTCGTGCTGACGGCGGCGATCGAGAAAGGGATCGACCCGAACAACACCTACTACGACTCCGCCCCGTTCACCTGCACGACGGGGCCGTGGTGCATCGACGACTACAAGGCCGGCAAGCCGTGGCAGGTGACCACCTTCGACCACACCTACGCGGGCTCGATCTCGATCACGAATGCGACCCTCCGCTCCGACAACACGGTCTACGCCCAGCTCACCCTGGACGTCGGGCCCGACACGGTCTACAAGCTCGCCCAGAAGCTCGGCGTGAACTTCGCGGGTCAGAAGCCGGTCGCCTCGATCGGTCTCGGCTCGCTCTCGGTCTCGCCCCTCGACATGGCCGCCGCGTACGCGACGTTCGCCGCCGGCGGGATCTACGCGAAGCCGACCGCGATCCGAAAGGTCATCCTCCCGAACGGCAAGGTCGACACCACCGCCGGCTGGGGCAAGCCGCAGGCGAAGCGCGTGATCCCGCAGGGGGTCGCGTGGCAGGTGAACCAGGTCCTCGCCGCAAACGCGCAGTACGGCACGGGGGCCGGCTCGAGCGACGGCGTTCACCCGAACGCCGGCAAGACGGGCACGACCTCCGACTTCACCGACGCCTGGTTCGACGGCTACACGCGCGATTTCTCGACGGTCGTCTGGATGGGATACCCGCGCGGGGAGATCCCGATGACCGACGTTCACGGCGAGGAGGTCACAGGCGCCACCTTCCCCGTGCCGATGTGGCATCTCTACATGGAGGCCGCCGAGAAGGGCCTGCCCGTCCGGCAGTTCCTCACTCCGAGCTCCTATCCGAGCTACGAGCCGTTCCAGAAGGGCTACTGGGGCTATCTGGACATCCCGGTCGCGCCGCCGGTGGCCTCGACGACCACGACAACCGCCGTTACCCCGGCGAAGGTTCCCGTCGCCTCGAACCCGAAGCCCGCCCCGACGCAGCGCGGCGTCCATTAGTTCTCCCGCGCGACTATCGTCTGCGGGCGTGGCAGGCCTGCTGACGATCGCCGAAGCGCTCGAGCTCGTGCTGGAGCACGTCCAGCCGCTCGAGGTCGAGGAGGTACCGCTCGACGAGGCTGCGGGGCGTGTGCTCGCGGAGGCGGCGGCGGCCGCGGTCGATCTGCCTTCGTTTCCGGCCTCGGCGATGGACGGGTTCGCCCTGCGCTCCGGGGATGCTCCAGCGACCCTTCCGGTCGTTGACAGAATCCCGGCCGGCAGGCCTGCGGAACGGGCTCTCGAGCAGGGCGAGGCGATGGCGATCGCGACCGGAGGGGTCGTCCCCGACGGCGCCGACGCCGTCGTTCCGATCGAGGATGTCGAGGAAGCTGACGGCACCGTCGTCGTTCTCGGCGAGGTGCGGGTGGGCGCCAACGTCCGGGTGCGCGGCGGCGACCTCGTGGCCGGCGATCCGGTCGTCTCGGCAGGCGTGCGGCTGGGGCCGGTTCAGCTCGGGGCGCTCGCCGCGGCGGGCGTGACGAGCATCCGCTGCCATCGCCGGCCGCGGATCGTCCTGGCGGTCACGGGCTCGGAGCTTCGCTCGGCCGGCGAGCCGCTCGCACGCGGCGAGATCTACGACGCGAACGGCCTCATCCTTGCAACCCAGATCCGCAGCACCGGTGCAACCGTCGAGCGGCTCCCGCCGGTCAAGGACGATCTCTCGGCCACCCGCGAGGCGATCGAGCGCGGACTCGAGGCCGACGTCCTCGTGACGAGCGGCGGGGTCTCGGTCGGCGTCTACGACCTCGTGCGCGCGACCGAGGCAGAGCTCGGAGTCGAAGAGGTGTTCTGGCGCGTGGCCGTTCGGCCCGGCAAGCCGATCGCCTTCGGGGTCAAGGGCCGGACGCTCGTCTTCGGGCTCCCCGGGAACCCGGTCTCCTCGCTCGTCGGTTTCGAGCTCTTCGTCCGTCCGGCGCTGCTCGCGCTGCAGGGCCTCGCGAAGCCGAGGCCGGTCTTCCGCCCGGGGCGGCTCGGCCGGGCGGTGAAGATGGTCGATCGCGACTCGCTCCTGCGCTCGAGAACCGCCGTCGAGAACGGTGAGGTCGTCGTCTCCCCGCTGACCGGTCAGGAGTCCCACATGATCGCGCAGGCCGCGACGGCCGACGCGCTCGTCCTGATCCCGCAGGGAGAGGGCCGGCTCGAGCCCGGCGCCGCGGTGAGCTACCTCAGCCTGTAGAGGCCGGCGGCAGCGTCGCGGGCTGCGCCCGGCGTCGCGACCTGTTTGCGAGGACGACGGTGCGCACGGCCTCGCGAAAGGGCCCGCGCGGGCCGCGTTCGCTGGCATCGGGATACGGCGCGTACCGCCCGCCCGCAGCGACGGCGAGCTGGCAGGCGCCGGCGGCGCCTGCCAGGGCGATCGCGAACCCGACCGGGGAGACATAGCCGATCCCGACGAGCTCGAGCAGGTACCAGGGAGCGTCGAGCCCGAGGCCGTAGCGCCACGCCAGCGAGAAGACGAGGAGCGCGGGGCCGGCCAGGCCAAGCGCGAAGAGGGCCAGGCGAACCGGGGCGCGCGCGATCCGGATCTGCGGCAGCCACAGCCACGCGTTCAGCGCCGGTAGCGCGAAGATCAGCGCAAAGGGGTTCGTGGCGGCGATCAGGAGGCCGACGACGAGCAGCTCGGCCAGCGCGACCGTGTAGCCCGCCAGCTCCTCTTCGGCCGTCACGGGCCGTCTCACGGCCAGACGTGGCCGTGCGAGCGCCCAGCCGAGCAGGAGGATCACGCACAGCGCCGCGAGTGCTCCTACGGGCCAGTCGTCCGCGACCGCGGTTCCCGGGTTCGGCGGTCGTGCGGAGCCCGACGGCCAGGCGCCCAGCAGGCGAAAACACGTGAAGACGAGACCGGCGAAGAGCCAGAACAGGAGCCGGCTGCGGAGCGCACCCCCGGCGGCCCGGAGCGAGATCCGCTGCCGGCGGCAGCGCGCGTAGAGATCGACGACGCAGACGGTGTAGGGGAGAAGCAGGGCGATCAGGATCAACTCGATCGCCCAGCCCCGGATGAAGCGCCCACCGACCCACACGTAGCTCCTCGTGCTCGGAGCCAGCTCGAGCCCCGTGTCGAGCGAGCCGAGGAGCTGCTGCGCGGCGGCACCGAGCTGTCCGAGCCGCTCCGTGTCGATCCCCGCGGCGTTGTCGCCGAACGCCCGCGGAGGGCGGTCACCCCCGGTCGTGATCGTCACCGCGGGAATCCCCTGCGAGACGAACGGGCCCTGTTCATAGAGCGTGAAGGGGAAGGCGAGGTCGAGCAGTTGGCCGAAGAAGCCGACGTGGCGCGGCGCCGCGCCCGTTTGCTCCGCGACGCGGGCGACCGCCGTCGCGACGAGGCTCGCGTTCGGCGAGTGCGGCGTGTCGCCGCCGATCTCGAGCGCCGGCTCGCCCGGCCCGGCGATCGCATCCAGGTTGATCACCGCGACGATGTTCTTTCGGAACGGCGACGTCTTCAGGAAATGCGCCGCCCCGAGCCCGCCGAAGGCGCCGCCGTCGGTCGAGAGGAAGACGATCCTCCGCGCCGAGGTGACCGGTGCCGAACCGTCGCTCAGCGGCTGCGCGTAGGCGCGGGCGAGCTCGATCAGCGCCGCCGTGCCGCTCGCGTTGTCGTTGGCCCCCGGCCCGGCGCCCGTGTCGTCGCGATGCGCCATCACGACGACCGTCTCGGGCGACTTGCTCGGGACGAGCGCGGTGATGTTCCGCAGACTCACCGGCCCGAGCCCCGGGACGCGCTCTTTCCACGTGGAAACGTGCGTCGGCAGCCCGTAGACCCCCATCGGCAGCTGATCGGTGAACCAGCTCGCGGCGCCGATCGCTCCGGCGCTCCCGGGTGGCCGGTTCGGGTAGCCGGTGGACAGGTCGCGGGCGAGTGTGAGCGCCGAGGCCGTGTCGAACGAGCCCGGGAGGATCGGCTTCGCCAGGGGCGCCGGCGCCGCGACCGTCACCGAGAGCAGGATCACCGGAATCAGGACGACGAGCGCCGAGGTCCAGTAGAGCCGGCCGTTGATCGGCCGGGAGATCGAACCACGCCGCGGGCGCCGCCGCCGAACCGAGGGCTGGGAGGCCATCATCCAGAGCTATAGTAAGAAGCCGGGAACGTCAGACCGTCCGGCAGGCGACCGGATAACCATGACCGACTCCTCCACCATCCTGCTCGTCGATGACGACGAGGCTGTGCGGAAGGTGCTCAGCTTCCCGCTCGAGCGGGACGGGTACGAGGTGATCCTGGCGGCCGACGGCGAAGAGGCGCTGCGCCGCTTCGACGAGTCCTCGGTCGATCTGGTCGTGCTCGACATCATGCTCCCGAAGCTCGACGGCCTCGAAGTGTGCAAACAGCTGCGGGCCCGGAGCTCGGTGCCGATCATCATGCTGACCGCGCGCGACGACGAGCTCGACAAGGTGCTCGGGCTCGAGCTCGGCGCCGACGACTACGTGACGAAGCCGTTCTCGATCCGCGAGTTCCGCTCCCGGACGCGCGCGCTGCTTCGCCGCGCCCGGGCCCCCCGGCACGATCCCGACGGCGGCGACGGACAGATCATCTCTGCGGACGGGCTCGAGATCGACGTCTCACGTCGTTCCGTCGAGGTCGATGGGCGGAGCGTCCAGCTCACCTATGTCGAGTTCGAGCTCCTTGCCCGGCTCGCAGCCCGGCCCGGGCGCGTCTTCTCGCGCCGGATGCTGCTCGAGGCGCTCTGGGGAAGCGCCGAGTTCCGCGACCCGCGCACGATCGACGTCCACGTGCGGCATCTACGGGAGAAGCTCGAGCGGGATTCCCGGAACCCGGAGTTCATCCTCACCGTACGCAGCGTCGGGTACCGCTTCCGGGACCGGTGAACCCGCTCCGTACCGTCGGAGGGCGACTTGCGCTTGCGCTCCTCGTCGTCGTCGGTGGTGCGCTCGCGATCGTCTACCTGATCGTCGTCTCCTCGTACCGGAGCTCTCTCGTGAACGCTCAGCTCGCTGACACGAGCCACGAGCTCGGCCTGATCGCAGAGCGGCCGCAGCAGGCGCCGGGCGAGATCTTCCCGAGCAACACCTGGATCGAGGACGAGGCGCTGCCTCTGGCCGGCGGCGCGAGAGTCGCGATCTTCAGCGGCCCCCCGATTCTCGAGCCGGTCGCCGACTCGAACGGCGGCACCTCGGTCGATATCGCGCACGACCCACTCGTTCGCCGTGCCGCTCGGAGCACGGACATCGTGACTGCAGCCGTGAACCGGGACGGCTCGACCTATGCGGAAGCGGCGTTGACGATCCGGGGCGGCGATGTGCTGTTCGTCTCGACGCCGCTTCACCACGATCTGACCTCTGTCGCCGTGGTCCGGCGCCGCGTGCTGCTTGCGGTGATCGCGGCCACGGTCTTTGCGATCGTGCTCGGCTACGGGCTCGCGACGCTGTTCGCACGCCGGATCCGCCGGCTCGAGGCCGCAGCGGAACGGATCGCGGACGGGCAGTTCGACGAGCCGGTCTCCGACAACGCACCGGACGAGCTCGGCCAGCTCGCGCGGGCCTTCGAGCAGATGCGGCTGCGGCTCGCCTCGCTCGATCGCGCCCGCGGAGAGTTCATCGCCAACGCCTCCCACGAGCTGCGGACGCCGCTCTTCTCGCTCGCCGGGTTCCTCGAGCTGCTCGACACCGACGAGAATCTCGACGCCGAGACCCGGGAGGAGTTCCTGACCTCGATGCGCGGCCAGGTGACGCGGTTGACGAAGCTCGCGAGCGACCTGCTCGATCTGTCGCGCATGGATGCCGGCCGGCTCGCGGTCTCCGACGAGGTATTCGACCTCGCGGTGATCGGCGACGAGCTGGCGACCGAGTTCGGGCCGCGCGCCGCGGCCGCCGGCCACTCGCTCGAGCTGCTCGCGCCCGAGGCCGTCCACACCCTCGCCGACGAGGCGCGCGTGTTCCAGATCGGCCGCATCCTGATCGACAACGCCGTCGTCCATACCCCGCCCGGCACCACCATCTCGCTCTCGGTCGGCGAGAGCGCCGGCACCGCGGCGCTCGTCGTCGAGGACGACGGGCCGGGGATCCCCGCCGAGTCGGGCCAGGCCGTCTTCGACCGCTTCTATCGGCTCGGCGGGTCGATTGCCTCGGGCAGCGGGCTCGGGCTTGCCATCGCCAGGGAGCTCGCGGAGCTCATGGGCGGCCACCTCGAGCTCGAGTCGCGGCCCGGATCGACGCGGTTCACGCTCGTGCTCCCGGCCGACGAATCGCCTCGACCCGCGGCCCTCGTCCCTGCACGAAAGGGATGAAATCCGCCGCCGAACCTGCTTACATGGCTGAGGCGTGCGTCCGACTGTCGTAGTCGCCCTCTGCCTTCTCGCCGCGCTCGCAGGCGCGGGAGGCGTCCTGTTTGCCGTCGAGAGCTCGAACTGGGGCGACGGGAGCTCCCAGGTGATCGTACGCGAGCCTCTCGTGCGATCCTCGCTGCCGACCACCGTCGTGATCGCAAAGCCCGTCGTCGCGAAGGGATTCTCTCCCCAGCGGATCTTCGCCGAGCGCTCGGCGGGCGTCGTCACCGTGTTCTCGTATTTTCGCGGCAAGCCGGCCGGCTCCTCGCTCGAGGAAGGCTCGGGGTTCGTCGTCGACCGCGCCGGGATCGTCCTCACCGCGGCGCACGTGATCGTGTCGGCAGCGCATTCGACGACGCTCTCGGCTGCGGCCCGCGAGGTCTACGTCCAGTTCAAGGACGGCGACCGCGTTCGCGCGCACATCGTCGGCTGGGATCCGTATGACGATGTCGGCGTCCTTCGAGTCCCTCCTGCCGCGCACGCGCTCGTGCCGGTGCCGCTCGGCGACTCCTCGTCGCTCACGATCGGGGCCCCGGTGGCTGCGATCGGCTCGCCGTTCGGCGCCCAGACCTCGCTCTCGGTGGGCGTGATCTCGGGCGTGGACCGGACGATTCCCTCGCTGACGACGCCCTACAACCTCTTCGATGCGATCCAGACGGACGCCCCGATCAACCAGGGCAACTCGGGCGGCCCCTTGATCAACGCCTCCGGTGACGTGATCGGGATCAACGCGCAGCTTCGCTCGACCGCCGACTCGGGATTCGAGGGCGTCGGCTTCGCAGTGCCGATCAACTCTGCCAAGCGCTCGCTCGAGCAGCTGCTCGTCTCCGGCCGTGTCGCCTACGCCTACATCGGGCTCCAGACCGAGGATCTGACTCCGACGATCGCGAAGGCATTCGACTATCCCGTGAAGCGCGGCGCGCTCGTGAGCTCGGTCGCCCCCGGCGGCCCGGCGGCCCGCGGCGGCCTCCATCCGGGGACGCGCACCGTCCTCTGGCAGAGCCAGCGGCTTACGCTCGGCGGCGACGTGATCGTCGCGATCGACGGCAACCCGGTGGCGAACTCCGACGACGTCGCTCGTCTCGTGGCCGAGCGGATGGTGCCCGGAGAGGCTGCGTGGTTCACGGTGATCCGGAAGGGCCAGACGCGCGTGATCCCGGTGATCCTGGGCTCACGCCCGTAGTCGCTGCATAGAATCGGGACGTGAACGAGCTTTCGCACGTCGACGAGTCGTCGGGGACCGTGAAGATGGTCGACGTCGGCCACAAGCCGCCACTGCGGCGCAAGGCGATCGCGAGCGGCGCCGTGTTGATGGCGCCCGAGACCGCCCGGCGGCTGCGCGACCTTCCGAAAGGGGACGCGCTCACGACGGCCAAGCTCGCAGGGATCATGGCGGCGAAGTCCACGAGCAGCCTGATCCCGCTCTGTCATCCTCTGCCCCTCTCACACGTGGGCGTCGAGCTGGAGGTTGGCGAGGGCCGGGTCGAGATCGTCGCCTCGGCAGAGACGACTGCGCAGACGGGCGTCGAGATGGAGGCGCTCACCGCCGTGGCCGTCGCCGGCTTGACCGTGTACGACATGGCCAAGGCGATCGACAAGGGCATGGTCATCACCGAGATCACGCTCGTGCAGAAGACGAAGGACCCGGTCTGAAAGCAGGAGTTCTCACCGTCTCCGACCGGGTCTCGCGCGGAGAGGCAGACGACGTCAGCGGTGACACGCTCGAGGAGCTCCTACTCGCCGACGGCTTCGAGGTGATCCGGCGGCTCGTCGCGGACGAGCACGATCAGATTGCGCACGCGATCGTCGATCTGGCTGCCGACAACGGGCTCGTGCTCACGACCGGGGGCACCGGTCTCGCCGCCCGCGACGTGACGCCCGAGGCCACGCACTCGGTGCTCGAGCGCGAGGCGCCCGGGATCGCCGAGGCGATCCGAGCCGACTCGATCTCGAAGACGCCCCACGGGCTCCTCTCGCGGGCCCTCGCGGGGACGATCGGTACGGCACTCGTCGTGAACCTCGCCGGCTCGCCGGGGGCTTGCCGCGACGGGTACGCCGTGTTGCGTCCCGCGCTCACCCACGCGCTGCGGCTGCTCGCGGATCAGCACACGGCCACCGATCACGTCAACACCTAGTGCGCCCGCTCGGAATCTCCACGCCGGGCTCCGCGCGGCCGCAAGCGGCCGGAGGCGCAAGTTCCGGGTGCGCGTACACCTGGAGCCGCACTGGATGACGGCCGTCGCGAATGCCCGCCTGTTTGCGCGCCTGATCAAGGTCGAGCACACGATCTTCGCGCTACCGTTCGCCTACGTCGGCGCGTTCCTCTCGATCGACGCCGTCCCGTCGGCTCACGACCTGCTCTGGATCACGGTCGCGATGGCCGGCGCCCGCGCGCTTGCGATGGCACTCAACCGGTTGATCGACGCGGGGATCGACGCCCGCAACCCGCGCACCGCGGGCCGTGAGCTCCCGTCGGGCGCGCTCACGACCACGAAGGTTGTCGCTTTCTGCCTCGGTTCGCTCGTCGTGTTCCTGATCGCGGTCTGGCAGCTGAACCCGGTCGTCCGCTGGCTCTGGCCGATCCCGGTCGCCGCCTTCGTGATCTATCCCTATCTCAAGCGCTTCACCTGGCTCTGCCACCTGTGGCTCGGCGCGGTCGACGGGCTCGCGCCGGTCGGGGGTTGGGTGGCGATCACCGGGAAGCTTCCGTGGGAGGCATGGGCGCTCGGGGGCGCCGTCGCCACGTGGGTCGCCGGCTTCGACATTTTCTACTCGCTCTTCGACGTCGAGATCGACCGTGCCCAGGGGCTGCATTCCTGGGCCGTCCGCTTCGGCGAGCGCGGCGCCTTCCTCGGCGCCCGCGTGATGCATATCGCCACCGTCGTGTTCCTGATCGCCGCCGGCCTTGGTCTCGACGTGGACGCGTTCTACTGGGCGGGCGTCGCGGCGGTCGCCGGGCTGCTCGGCTGGGAGCACTCGCTGATCCGGCCGGGCGACCTGCGCCGGCTCGACGCGGCCTTCTTCACGATGAACGGCGTGATCAGCGTCGCGTTCTTCGGGTTCGTGCTCCTGGACGTGCTCTAGCCGCCGTCGCCCGGCTCGACCACGATCTTCCGGCCGAGCACGCCTGCAAGCAGCTCGATCTGCTCGGCCGACAGCTCGTGGTCCGGAGCCGGCGGGCCGCCGACACTCGAGAGCGCGGCAACGACACGAGCACGTGAGATCCCGAGCGCCGTGGCGATTCCGCCGACGGTGATCCCGGCCGGCACCTCGACGGGCCCGAGGTTCGCCGCGAGTCTCTCACCCGGGTGGGCGCGCCGTTGGAAGATCACTTCCGGTCCGGTCTCCGAAGGCACGACGCCGGCAATCTGCCACCCTTCCTCACCGAGGCTCTCCAGGAGCTCCAGGCCCTCGGCTCCACCGGGCGCCGGCCATGGCTCGATGCGAAAGTGCCAGCGCGCGGGCGGTGCCGAAGCCGGCCTTGCCGGTCCGCCCGGCTGCGTCTCCCAGGAACCGCGGTTGGGCCCGCTGAGCATCCGGATGATCTCGTTGCGGATCTTCTCGGCGTCGGCATCGAAGTCGAGCAAAATCCGGGCTGCCACGCCGTTGTTCTCGCGAACGAGGCCGAGCAGGATGTGCTCGGTGCCGATGTAGTTGTGGCCGAGCGAGAGCGCCTCGCGGAGCGAGAGCTCGAGGACCTTCTTGGCGCGCGGCGTGAACGGGATCTGCCCGCTCGTGACGTCGTCACCATGGCCGACGATCCTTGCGACCTGCGCACGAACCTCCTCGAGCGTGATCTCGAGCGACTCGAGCACCCGCGCGGCGAGGCCTTCCTCTTCGCGCAGCAATCCGAGCAGGAGGTGCTCGGTGCCGATGTAGTTGTGCCTGAACGCCCGCGACTCGTCCTGCGAGAGCACGACCGCCTGCCGGGCACGTTCGGTAAATCGCTCGAAGATGCCCGAACGATACCGCCGCGCCCGTCCCGGTACCGTTCGCCGCCGTGGTCAAGGCGGCGAAGCTCACGAAGCGGTTCGGCGAGAAGCGCGTCCTCAACAAGGTCGACGTCGAGCTCGGCGCGCCCGGATTCCTGCTCGTCACCGGCCCGAACGGCTCCGGGAAGACGACGCTCCTGCGCGTGCTCGCAGGGCTCGACGCGCCGAGCGCCGGCGAGGTGCTGCTGCCCGAGCGGGGGACGATCGGCTACCTGGGCCACGAGCCGCTCGTCTACCGCGAGCTCACGCCGCTCGAGAACCTCCACCTCTTCGCGCGGCTCTACCGGGTACCGGAGCGGGGCGAGCGGATCGGAATGCTGCTCGAGCGCTTCGGGCTCTGGGAGGTGCGCGACCAGCGGGTCTCGACGTTCTCGCGAGGGATGCGCCAGCGCCTCGGGCTCTGCCGGGTGCTGCTCCACGACCCGAGTCTCGTGATCTTCGACGAGCCGTTCAACGCGCTCGACGAGACCGGTGCGAAGCTGCTCGACGAAACGCTCGACGACCTCGCCGCACGGAGCGCAGTGATCGTCGCCACCCACGACCCGGCTCGGGTCGAGCGGCTCGCGACCCAGAGGCTTGCCTTCGCGTGACGTACTTCTCGGATGTGGCTGCGCTCGCCCGGAAGGATCTGCTGATCGAGCTGCGGGCGAAAGAGACCGTGCCGGCGATGCTCGTGTTCGTGATCTCGACGCTCGTCGTCTTTCACTTTGCGGTGCCGGTCGGCGTCACCCACAAGGTCGCACTCGGGCTTCTCTGGGTGGCGATCCTCTTCACAGCGCTGCTCGGTTTGACGAGGGCATTCGTGCCGGAGCGTGAGCAGGGGCTCTTCGACGCCCTCGTGATGGCACCCTCCGACCGGAGCGCGATCTGGCTCGCAAAGGCGTTCTCGGTCTTCGTCTTCCTCGTGGTGGCGCAGCTCTTTGCCCTGCCGGCCTTCGGGATGTTCTTCTTCGGGGTCGGCTGGCGCACGGTCGCCGCCGTTCTGCTCGCAGACATCGGGATCTGCTCCGTCGGAACGCTGACCGGCGCGATGGCCGTTGCCGGCAAGGCTCGGGAGCTGATCCTGCCGTTGCTCTTCCTGCCGCTCTCGATCCCGATCATCGTCGGCGGCGTCGGCGCCAGCATTGTCCACAGTGGCAACAAGTACCTCGAGTTCCTCGTGCTCTACGACGCGGTCTTCGCGATCGTCTCCTGGGCGGCGTTCGAGTACGTGGTCGCCGAGGCGTAGGGTCCGCCCCTGCACGGGCAGGCAGACACGATTTGCCAGATACGCTTTGAAGATGACGAGGGATGCGCGTCTCCCGCTTCCCGTGCTCGCGGGGATAACCGCCGGGCTCTTTGCGATCGCGATCGCGTTGATCTTCTTCTATGCGCCGGTGGACGCCGGCTCGGCGCAGAGCCAGGGGCTCTCGCAGAAGATCTTCTACTTCCACGTGCCGATCGCACTCACCGCGTATGCCGCGTTCGGGTGGGGGGCGTGGAAGGCGCTTCGCTACCTCTGGAAGCGGAACGAGGACGACGACCTCGAAAGCTACGTTGCGATCCACCAGGGAGTGATCTTCGGCACCCTGACGTTGATCACGGGCTCGATCTGGGCGCGCATCGCCTGGGGCGTCTGGTGGGTGTGGGGCGACGACGAGCTCGTGCTCTTCCTCGTCCTGTTCCTGTTCTACTGCGCCTACTTCATGCTCCGCTACTCCGTCGAGCCGGGCGTGGCGCGGGCGAACATGTCGGCCGTCTACGCGCTCTGCGGGATCGTGCTGCTTCCGATCTCCTTCTTCGCGATCAGGCTCTCCCGGAGCATCATCCATCCCGAGGTCTTCACCCTGAAGGGGCCGCAGATGACGCACTCGCAGTTCATCGCGTTCCTCGTCGCATACATTGCGATGCTGTTCCTGTTCGCGACCCTCTACCGGATCGAGCTGGCGGGGAAGCGCCTCGACAGTCAGCTCCGCGAGCTTCGCGAGCTCCTCGCATGACGCCGTCCGAGAAATACACGGCGGCCGCATACCTCGTTGTCTTCGTCGGGCTCCTCGCCTACATCCTGATCATCGCCGCGAAGCTCGGCCGGATCCAGCGGCAGGTCGGTGAGATCGTCGCGGAGTTGCGGCAAAGGGACGCTGAAGCGACCCACACCGACGGGGGCTGATGGCCGAGCTCCTCTTCTGGCCGGCGCTGCTCGGCTACGGCGAGGCCGCACTGGCCTACACCTCGCCCCGCTACACGCGTCTTGCGATGTGGGGAGTCAGGATCGGCTGGCTCGCGCAAACCGGCCTCCTCGTTGCGCAGGCGGCCGGGGTCGATGGTTTTCCGTGGTCGACCTGGGCCGGGTCGCTCAACCTCTTCGTCTGGTTCATCGTCGGTGCCTACCTGATCTGGGGCTGCCAGCAGCGCTACAGGCTCGTCGGGCTCTCGGTGATGCCGCTCGTCGTCCTCCTCTTCATCGCCTCGCGGCTCGGCGGCGGGATGTCGGCCGGCGAGCGCTCGCACTACTCGAACCTCTTCCTCACGATCCACGTCGGGTTCGTCCTCGCCGCGTTCGCCGGCTTCACGCTGGCGGCGGCGCTCGCGGTGCTCTACCTCGTCGAGGAGCACGGGCTCCAGCACCACTCGCCGGGGATCCTGGGCCTGCGGCTGCCCTCGCTCGTCGTGCTCGAGAAGCTGATCCTGCGCACGATCGTGATCTCGCTGCCGCTGCTCACGGTCGGCCTCGCCGCCGGCTTCGTCCGGCTCCACGAGCAGGGCGATGGGATCGACGCGCTGATGGCTGCGGCGATCGTGACCTGGCTCGTCTACGCCGGGTTCGTCGCGATGCGGGCGACGGGCCGACGGGCCGCCTATCTCGCCCTGATCGGGTTCGGGCTCGTGATCCTCGCGCGCATCGTGCTCGCCGGGAGCCACTTTTGACCCTTTCGCTCGTCGGGATCTCGCATCACGTCGCGCCCGTGGAGCTGCGCGAGCGGGTGTCTCTGTCCCTTGAGCGCGCCGCCTCGCTGGCGCACGCGCTCGGAGACGCCGTCTGCCTCTCGACGTGCAACCGCACCGAGGTCTACCTCGCGGGCGACGACGGTTCGCGCGCGCTCGCCTCGCTCGAGGAGATCGCGGGCGAGCCGCTTCGCTCAGTTGCCTACCGGATGCACGACGACGCAGCGGCGCTCCACCTCTTCCGCGTGTCGGCGGGGCTCGACTCGCTGATCCCTGGTGAGAGCGAGATCCTCGGTCAGGTCCGCGCGGCGTTCGATGCCGCCTCGCCGGGCCCACTGCTCGACCGTGTCTTCCGGCAGGCGCTCCAGCTCGGCAAGCGGGTGCGCACGGAGACGGCGATCGGCGAGAGCCCGGCCTCGGTGCCGGCCGCCGCCGCTGCGCTCGCCGCACAGGTGTTCGGCGACCTCACCGGGCGGAACGTGCTGCTCGTCGGCGCCGGCCGGATCGGAGAGCTCGCGGCCGGGAACCTCTCCGCCCGCGGTGCCTCGATCGCCTACGTCGCGAATCGCAGCGCCGAGGGTGCCGACGAGCTCGCAAGCCGCTTCGGTGGACAGCCGCTCGCCCTCGACGAGGTGGCGGCCCGGCTCGGCGAGGTCGACGTCGTGCTCACCTCCACCTCCGCGCCGGGCCTCCTGATCGACGCCGCCCAGGTGCCCTCCAAGCGCCGCCGTCCCCTCTTCTTCATCGACATCGCGGTCCCACGTGACGTCGATCCCGCGGTGCACGACCTCGACGGCTGCTACCTGTACGACATCGACGATCTCGAAGCTGTCGTCACCGAGACGCTCAACGGCCGCCGTGCGGAGGCCGAGGTCGCGGAGCGGCTCGTCGTCGAGGAGGCCGAGCGCTTCCGCGAGTGGCGCGCCGCGCTGGACGTGGTGCCCGCGATCGCGGCGCTGCGCGCCCGCGCGGAGGAGGTCAGGGTTGCCGAGCTTGCGAAGCTCGGCCCGCTTCCCGAGGAGGAGCGCGACCGGCTCGACGTGGTGACGACGCAGCTCGTGAACAAGCTCCTGCACGAGCCGACGGTGCGGATGAAGGAGGCGGCTGCGAACGGCGACGGCGAGATGGATGCTCTCGCGATCCGGCGGCTGTTCGGGCTCGAGAAGGAGGGTTAGCGGTGCTCGTGCGCGTTGGCTCGCGCGGCTCCCGGCTGGCGTTGACCCAGGCCGAGCTTGCCGGCGCGGTGATCCGCGAGGCGGGTCACGAGATCGTCTTCGTCCCGATCACGACCGCCGGCGACCGCGACCGCTCCAGCCCGTTCGGCCAGATCGGCGAACGGGGCGTGTTCGTGAAGGAGATCGAGGAGGCGCTGCTCGCCGACCGGATCGATGTCGCCGTACACTCCGCAAAGGACATGACCTCGACGGACACGGCCGGTCTCGTCGTCGGCGCTTACCTCGAGCGCGACGATCCCCGCGACGCCCTCGTCGGTGCCGATGCGCTCGAGCCTGGAATGCGGATCGGGACCGCATCCGTCCGCCGCCGGGCCCAGCTCCTCGCCTTCGATCCCTCGATCTCGGTCGAGCCGCTCCGCGGGAACGTCGATACCCGGCTGCGCAAGGCGCAGGAGCGTGGTCTCGACGCGCTCGTGCTCGCCTCGTGCGGCCTCGACCGGCTCGGGCTGGCCGACCGGATCGGGCTGCGGCTTCCCGTGGAGACGATGCTGCCCGAGGCCGCGCAGGGGGCGCTCGCGCTACAGGTGCGCGCCGGTGAGGAGGAGCTCGTCGCAGCCGCGGACTCCGCGGAGACGCGGCGTGCGGTCGAGGCCGAGCGGGCCTGTGTCGCGGAGATCGGCGCCGGGTGCCTCGCGCCGGTCGCGGCGCACCACGACGGCGAGAAGCTGAGCGCGCTGATCGCGGCCGAGGACGGAAGCTGGATCGAGCACGCGAGTGGGCCGGATGCCGCATCGGTTGCCGCCGAGCTGCTCGCGGCTTCGCGGAGCGCGCGCGGCATGAAGGTGATCGTCACGCGGCCGCGGGGCCAGGCGCAGCCGCTCGCCGGCCGGATCGAGGAGCTCGGGCACGAGGTGGTCGAGTGCCCGCTGATCGAGATCGTCCGCACCTCCGAGGAGCCGATCGACTGCTCCGGGTACGAGTGGGCGGTCGTCACGAGCCCGAACGGCGCCGACGAGGTCGCGCGCAGGGTCAGGAACCTGCCGACGAAGGTCGCGGCTGTCGGCCCCGGCACGGCCGAGACGCTCCGCCGGCACGGGATCGAGCCGGCGTTCGTCGCAAGGACGTCGACTGCCGACCACCTCGCCGCAGAGTTCCCGCAGCCCGAGGGCAGGGTGATCTACCTCGCCGCCGAGAACTCCCGCCGGGCGCCGATCGATGCTCTCGACGCCGACTTCGTCCCGCTCTACAGCACGATCCTGCTCGAGCCCGAGCCGCCCGAGGGCGACGTCGTCGTGCTCGCGTCCGGCTCGGCGGCGCGGGCGTACGCCTGGATCGGCGGGGCCGCACCGGCGATCTCGATCGGCCCGGAGACCTCGAAGGTAGCGGGCTCGGTCGGCCTCGAAGTCGCGGTCGAGGCGACGACGCACGACCTCGAAGGGCTCCTCGCCGCGGTCGAGGAGTACGCGAGCAGGCAGTAGCCCGATGTACGACACGATCACGTTCCTGACCGACTTCGGGCTTCAGGACGACTTCGTCGGGGTCTGCAAGGGCGTGATGAAGCGGATCGCACGCGACGTCGAGCTCCTCGACGTGACCCACGGGATCCCGCCGCAGGCCGTGAAGCGGGGAGCCCTCGTCCTTGCCCGCGCCCTGCCGTATCTGCCGCCCGGGGTGCACCTGGCGGTCGTCGATCCGGGAGTCGGCAGCGAGCGGCGTGCACTCGCGATCCGGGCGGGTGGCGGCCGTGTCTTCGTCGGGCCCGACAACGGCCTCCTCGCGCTCGCCGCCGACGAGTGCGGGATCGAGGGCGTCCGCAGCCTGACGAACCCCCGCTACCACCTCGACGAGGTCTCGAGGACGTTCCATGCGCGTGATCTGTTCGCGCCGGTCGCCGCCCACCTGGCCGCGGGCGCGAGCTTCGACGATCTCGGCGAGCCCGTCGAGCCGGCAAGCCTCGTTCGCCTGGATCTTCCCTCTGCGACCGTCGCGGACGGCGAGCTCGTCGCCGCGATCGTCGATATCGACCGCTTCGGGAATCTGGGGCTCAACGTCTCCAGCGCCGAGATCGAGGCGGTCGGGCTCGAGCCGGGGCAGACGGTGGAGCTCGGCTTCGCCCTCACGCCGTACTACGCCGAGGTGGGCGAAACCTATGCCGACACCGGGCGCGGCGAGCTCATCCTCTACGAGGACTCCTACGGTGCCTGGGCGATCGCGATCAACGGCGGGAACGCGGCGGCGCTGACCGAGGCAACGGCAGGCGACGAGGTGCGGATCCGCCGGGCCTGAGCCCGGTCACGCTCCAGGAATGACCTGCCTGACCACGGGCCGGCCGTGGCTGAGCGACAGAGACCGTTGGTCGAGCGGGCACCGAGAATGGCGAGGGCCGGACTTGAACCGGCGACACCACGGTTTTCAGCCGTGTGCTCTACCAGCTGAGCTACCTCGCCTGGCCGGGCCAGTCTAGCCGCGACGGGTCTAAGCGAAGTACGTGTCTGCGTCGGAATACGCAGGCGAGCAGGCGCAGAGCAGACGGAGGGGCGTCGTGGCAGTGAGCGTGTGCCAGGAGCCCGCGGGGATCAGGGCGGCATCGCCCGGGCCGACGGTGCGTGTCTCGCGGTCGATCTCGAGCTCCCCGATTCCCTCGACGATGAAGTAGATCTCCTCGCTGAGCGCGTGATAGTGGCGCATCGTCGAGCTGTCGGCAGGGAGGGAGGCCTCGGCCAGGCTCTGGGCGGCCGTGTGGTGGAGCTCGCGGATCGTCGAGCCGTCCTTCGTCGTGAAGGGCTCGGCGGTTGCGAGCGACGTCAGCTCCACGGTCGTCACGTTAGCCTTCGCCGATGAGCGTGGAGCAGGGTACGCGGCCGGTCGCGGTGATCGGCGCCGGTCTCGACCTCGGCCAGGGGCGCCGGGGTGTCGACATGGGCCCTTCTGCGATCCGGTACGCAGGCCTCCAGGAACGGATCGCCGGGCTCGGGCGAGCGTGCGTCGACTGGGGGGACGTCGAGGTCGGGGTTGCGGAGGCGACGGAGATCGGTGACGCCGACGCCCGCTACCTCGGCGCGATCATGAGGTCGTGCGGCGAGGTCGCGGGGCGGGTCGCGGAGGCTCGGGCTGCCGGCTTCCTTCCGCTCGTTCTCGGGGGCGACCACTCGGTGGCGATGGGCACGCTCGGTGGGATGGCGAAGATCCACGGCCCCGGAGGTGTGCTCTGGATCGACGCGCACGCCGACATGAACCGGCCCGGAACCTCTCCCAGCGGGAACGTCCACGGGATGCCGCTTGCCGAGGCGCTCGGCGTCGGAGGGGACGCGTTCTCGACCGATGCGTGGCCGTCGCCGTCGGTCGAGCGCGTCGCGATCGTCGGAGCACGATCCGTCGACGCCGGTGAGCGCGCGCTGATCGCCGAGCTCGGCGTCCGCGTCTTCACGATGAGCGACATCGACCGCCGCGGGATCGAAGGCGTCGTGCGCGAGGCGCTCGCCTATCTCCGGGGCGCGGCCTTCCTGCACTCGAGTGTCGATCTCGACGCCGTCGACCCGATGTTCGCCCCCGGCGTCGGCACCCCGGTCCGCGGGGGCCTGTCCTATCGCGAGGCCCACCTCGCCCTCGAGCTCGTCGCCGAGTCCGGCCTCCTCGACTCGCTCGAGCTCGTCGAGGTGAACCCGATCCTCGACGAGGCGAACGAGACGGCCGCCCTCGCCGTCGAGCTCGCCGCGAGCGCCCTCGGCGCCCGCATCCTCTGATCCTGCTCAGCCCTCGCCTACCTCCTCGCCCTGGCCGGAGGGCGTGTAGTAGACGCGGCCCTTCAACTCGTCAGGTAGGCAGTCGACCTCGAAGCCTGCGGGATCGGCGTGCGGGTAGACGTAGCCCTCCCCGCGGCCGAGCTTGCGGGCGCCGGGGTAGGCGGCCGAGCGAAGGGCGTCGGGCGGATGGAGGTGCCCGTGCTCGCGGACGTCGGCGGTCGCTGCGTTGAGCGCGGCGTAGGAGGCGTTCGACTTCGGCGCCCGCGCAAGGTAGACGGCCGCCTGCGCGAGATTCAGCCGCGCCTCGGGGAGGCCGACGTGCTCGACCGCCTGCGCAGCGGCAACGGCGACGAGAAGAGCCTGCGGATCGGCGTTGCCGACGTCCTCGGAGGCGAGCACGATCATTCGCCGCGCGATGAAGCGCGCGTCCTCGCCGCCCTCCAGCATCACCGCGAGGTAGTAGATCGAGGCCTGAACGTCACTGGCGCGCGTCGCTTTGATCCAGGCCGAGATCGTGTCGTAATGCGCGTCGCCGTCGCGGTCGTAGAGCAGGGGCGCTTCCGCGCGGCGTCCTCGACGAGCTCGACCGTGACGGGGCCCGAACCGGCCGTCTGCACGACGAGCTCGACGATCCCGAGCGCGCTCCGCCCGTCGCCGCCCGCCCGCGTCGCGATCAGCTCCTCCACCGAAGGGTCGAGCGCTGCCCCCAGCTCGGCCGCGCCTCGCCGGACGAGCTCGCGCAGCTCGTCGGTGTCGAGCGCGGCAAGCTCGTAGACCTGCATCCGCGAGAGCAGCGCCGAGTTGAGCGAGAAGTACGGGTTCTCGGTCGTCGCCCCGATCAGGGTCACGAGCCCGCCCTCGACGCCGGGGAGCAGGGCGTCCTGCTGCGCCTTGTTGAAGCGGTGGATCTCGTCGAGGAAGAGGATCGTCCGCCGCCCCGACGCACCGAGCCGCTCGCGCGCCCGCGCGAGCACCTCGCGGACGTTCCCGACCGTTGCAGAGACCGCCGAGAGCTCCTCGAAGTCCGAGCCGGTGACCCCGGCGATGATCCGCGCCAGCGTCGTCTTCCCCGTTCCGGGCGGCCCGTAGAGGACGAGAGACGGCACGCGGTCGGCCTCGATCGCGAGCCGCAGCGACCTCCCGGGGCCGATCACGTGCTCCTGGCCGACGAAGTGGTCGAGGTCCGAAGGCCGCAGCCGCTGCGCGAGCGGTGCCGCCGTCTCGAGCCTGCGCCCGGCTGCTTCTGCAAAGAGGTCGCCCATATCGGCAGTATGCTCCCGTGGCGGCGTGGTGATGGAGCTCTGGAACGAGGAGATGCACGAGCGGCTCGGAGCCGTGCTGGAGCCCGTGCACGACGAGCTCGTCGATCGGCTGCGCCCGGCACCCGGCGAGCGCTGGCTCGACCTGGGCTCGGGAACCGGTTCCACCGCCCTGCGCGCCGCCCGCGCAGGGGCCGAGGTCTCCGCCTTCGACGCCTCGGCGCTGCTCGTCGAGCAGGCGCGCGAGAATGCCGAAGCCGAGAGCCTTGCGATCAGGTTCGAGACCGGGAACGTCGAGTACCTGCCCTATGAGGACGGCGAGTTCGACGCGGTTGCCTCGGCGTTCGGCTTCGTCTACGCGGCCGATCACGCCAACGTCGCCGGCGAGCTCGCCCGGGTCGTGCGCTCCGGCGGCCGGCTCGGATTCACCGCGTGGAAGCCGGACCCGAAGCTCGGCGAGCTCTTCCGGCGCTTCACCGAGGAGCCGCTCGAAGGTCGAGAAGCGACCGAGTGGGGCCGCGAGGATCACGTCGAGGACATGCTCGGCGAGGACTTCGAGCTCGAGTTCGCCGACGGCACGCTCTGGATCGGCGCCGAGTCCGGGGAGAGGGTGTGGGAGCTCTTCTCGAGCTCGTCCCCGCCGCTCGTGACGCTGATGGCCAAGCTCGACCCCGAGCGGGGAGAGGCCTTCCACCAGGCATTCGTGGAGCTGTGCGAGAGCTACCGCGAGGGCGACGGCATCCGCGCGCCGCGCCGCTACCTGCTCACGCTCGGCCGGCGCAGGTAGCCCGCCGCTACGCTCGGGATGTGCTCGAGCTGCACGAATCGGAGGGCGCGTTCGAGAGGCTCGAGGAGTATCTCGAGGGTTTCTGGGGGAACGAAGGGGCGGTCGCCGACCTGTACCTCGGCTACGGCCTCTCCGCTCCGCTACGGCGCCACGACCTGCCGGCGCCTCCCGAGCCCTGCCGGCTGCCGCTGCTCGCATGCCGGACGAGGCCCGTTGACGACGACGCCGCCCAGCCCGGGTGCTACGAGGTCGGCGAGTGGGAACGAACCTGGGACGACGACGGCTACGCGAATGCGATCGGCGAGGTGCGCACCGCCATCGCCCGGGGCGATCTCTACCAGGCGAACCTCGTTCAGCACCTCTCGGCGCCCTTCAGCGGCGACCCGGCCGGGCTCGCGACAGCGCTCGCACGCCTGCATCCGCTCCAACCGCGCCCGTTCGCGGGAACGGGCTGGACGATCGTCTCTGCTTCGCCCGAGCTCTTCCTCGCCCGGCGGGGCGGGATCCTGAGCACGGCGCCGATCAAGGGAACGCGCCCCGCCGGCATCGACGTGGAGGGTGAAAAGGACACCGCCGAGCACGTGATGATCGTCGACCTCGAACGCAACGACCTCGCCCGCGTGTGCGAGCCGGGCTCGGTCGCCTGGCCCGAGCTGATGGCCCAGCGTGAGCTCGCAGGTGTTACGCACCTCGTCTCCCGCGTCGAGGGACGTCTGCGGCCCGACGTCGGCCTGGGCGAGATCCTGGCCGCGACGTTCCCCGGGGGCTCGGTGACGGGAGCCCCGAAGATCGCCGCGCTCGACCTGATCGCCGCCCTCGAGCCGGTCGGCCGCGGCGGCTCGATGGGCGCGCTCGGCGTGATCCGGCCGAACGGCGATTTCGAGCTCGCCCTGACGATCCGCACGCTCGCCGTCGCCGACCGGCGAGTGCACCTCTGGGTCGGCGGCGGGATCGTCTGGGACTCCGACCCAGAGGCGGAGATCGAGGAGTCGTGGGTCAAGGCTCGCCCGGTCCTGCAGGCTGTGGGGAGCCTCGTTCCCGCATGAGCGCGCTGCTTGCGGCGGCCGTGGCCGGCCGGGGTCTCGTCGACCCTGCAGCGCCCGTGTTCCACGCCGACGACGAGGCGCTCCTTCGGGGTGCGGCCGCGTTCGAGACCGTCCGGATCCGCGGCGGCCGGGCCGTCCTCGCCCGTCGCCACATCGAGCGTCTCGAGCGCTCGTGCCTCGCCCTGCGGCTGCCGCCGCCCTGACGGCGTCACCGAGCTCGCCGGGGTTGCCGTCCGGGCGGCCGGCGCCGACGAAGGCGCGCTGAGGCTGTTCCGTACGGGCATGACCCTGCTTGCGACCGTGGCACCGCTCCCGCCGGGTCTCGAGGGGCTGCGCCGCCGCGGGATCGCCCTCGTCACGGTCCCCACTACGAGCGCCGGCCTCCTGACCGGAGTGAAGGCGACGAGCTACGCCACCGCGCTCGCGGCGATCGCCCAGGCCGAGCGGGCCGGAGCGGACGACGCGATCTACCTGGGTGAGGGCGGGACCGTGCTCGAGGCGACGATGTCGAACATCTGGTGGCGTGACGGCGACGTGCTCGTCACCCCGGCGCTGACGACCGGCGTCCTTCCGGGCGTCACCCGCGGCGCGGTCGCGGCGCTCGCGCGCTCGGCCGGGTACCGGATCCGCGAGGGCTCGTTCACGCTCCCGCATCTGCTGAACGCCGACGAGGCGTTCACGAGCTCTGCTGTCCGCGAGCTCATGCCCGTGATCGCCGTCGACGGCCGCGAGCTCGCTCGCGGCGAGGCGTCAGCGAAGATCCAGGCGCTCCTCGAGCACGTCCGGGACGACTACGCTGTGGGCGATGGCCGAGCAGAGAACTGAGAAGGTCCGCCTCGGCGGGATGGCGCTCCGAAACGGCGTCCTCGTCCACGGACCGACCGCCTGGGCCTGCGCGGTCCGTACCGCGGACGGGAGCGTGAAGATCGCCTCCGAGCGCAAGCGGCTCGTCGGCTCACGCGTCACGACGCCCCTCCTGCGCGGCCCGGCCCGGCTCGTCGAGGCCTTCGCGGTGCTCCCACGGGTGAAGAGCGCCCTCCCGGAGGCGAAGATGCCCTTCGAGGGCCGCACCGCCTTTACCGCGATGGCGGGCACCGCCGTCGTCGTTCAGGTCCTGCGCCGGAGCCGGCTCAACGAGACGGCCCAGGAGCTGATCGGCGCGCTGCTCGCGACCGCTCCTGCGGTGCTGACGGTACGGAGCGGCTCGCTCGCCGGCTACCACGGAGCCGAGCACATCGCGATCGGAAGCTACGAGCAGGACCGCCCGACCGCGAAGGAGCATGAGCGCTGCGGCTCCCATCTCGTCGGGCCGCTGATTCTCACGGCCACGGCAGGCAACCTGCTCGCCTCGCGGGCGCCGAGCGAGGTTCGCCCCGCTGCGCGGCTTGCGGCCTCGCTCGGGGCGGTCGCCGCGGCGACCGAGATCTTCGGCTGGATGACCCGAAATCCCGACCGGCGGCTCGCCCGAACCCTCGCGCGTCCGGGCCACGAGCTCCAGCACCGTCTCTCGACCGCCGAGCCGAGCCCGGACCAGCTCGAGGTCGCCCGCGCGGCGCTCGCAGCCTGCCTCGAGCTCGAAGACGTGTAGCCGCTTTAGTCCCTTCGCCACGCTGCCGATGACGGGGGCATGGAGCCCCTGGCCAGCCTCAGCGCGAGCGTGCAGGACTTCGCGCTGAACTGGCTTCCGGTCATGTTCTTCGTGATGATGACCTTCGTCGCCTACCTGCTCTGGCGGACGATGAAGCTCCTGCCGCGCGTCAAGCCGACGGCGATCACGCCCGGATCCGACTCCGCGGTCACGTGGGACGAGGTGGCCGGGCTCGACGAGGCGAAAGAGGAGCTGCAGGAGGTCGTCGACTTCCTGCGCGACCCGAAGCGATTCGAGGCTCTCGGCGCACGCGTCCCCAAGGGCATCCTCTTCCACGGGCCGCCCGGCACCGGCAAGACGCTCGCCGCCAAGGCGATCGCGAGCGAGTCGGGAGCGAAGTTCTATGCGCAGAGCGCCTCGGCGTTCGTCGAGATGTTCGCGGGTCTCGGCGCGGCCCGGATTCGCAAGCTGTTCGAAGAGGCGCGCGCAAACGCGCCGTCGATCATCTTCATCGACGAGATCGATGCGGTCGGCAGCGCCCGCAGCGGCCACTCCTTCAACCGCGAGCAGGACCAGACGCTGAACCAGCTTCTCGTCGAGCTCGACGGTTTTGGCCCGCGCGACCAGGTCGTGGTGATGGGCGCCTCGAACCGGCTTCAGGACCTCGACCCTGCGCTGCTCCGCCCCGGTCGCTTCGACCGCCAGATCCTGATCCAGCCGCCGGATCTCAAGGGCCGCAAGGACATCCTCGCCGTGCACACCCGTGGCAAGCCGCTCGCCTTCGACATCGATCTCGAGACCGTCGCCCGGCACACGGCGGGGCTCACCGGCGCCGATCTCGCGAACATCTGCAACGAAGCCGCGATCGCGGCGGGCCGCCGCGACGGCGTGACGATCAGCCAGGACGACTTCGAGTACGCGATGGACAGGGTCATCGCCGGTCTTCAGCAGCGCCGTGTGATCACGCCCAAGGAGAAGCAGATCCTCGCCTACCACGAGGCCGGCCACGCGCTGATGGCGCACCTGATGAGTGCGGTCTCGCCGGTGCAGAAGGCCACGATCATCGCTCGCGGGACGGCGCTCGGCTACACGCTCAACCTTCCCGAGGAGGAGCGCTACCTCCACACCAAGGAGGAGCTGATCGACTGGATGGTCGTAACCCTGGCCGGCCGCGCCGCCGAGCAGGTCGTGTTCGGACGGGTCACGAACGGCGCCGCCAACGATCTCGAGAAGGTCACAGGCCTCGCTCGTGCGATGGTCTTCGAGTACGGAATGGGCGAGGGCGCGGGCGCACGGACGATGCGCGCCGACAACTACGCGCTCTCCGAGGAGTCGAAGCGCATCCGGGACTCGGAGCAGACGCGGCTCACCGAGGAGGCCTACGCCGAGGCGCTGCGCCTGATCGCGAAGCACCGTGCGCTCCTCGACCGGGTGGCGGCAGCGCTGCTCGAGCAGGAGACGCTCAATCGCGAGGAGCTGCTCGAGCTCTTCGGCTCGGTGCAGCCGGAATCTCGGGCCGCGGAGTCGGTCGGCGTGCCGCAGGCCGTCAACGCCCGGGACTAGTGCCCGGTGAGCTTCGCGTAATCGAGGGGGTCCGCCGGTGCCTTCAACGTGATCGGCTGATCCCAGTCTGTGAACTTGATCGCCGCCCTTGCCCTTGCCGGGATTGAGCTGGAGGGGGTAGGCGGGACCCGTGGTCGCCACGTAGAGCGTGCCGCCCTTCGCGCTGTCGACGGTCGCGATCGCCGGCCGGCCGTCGATCGTCGTCGTAGAGCCCTTCGTCAGGGTTCCGGCCGAGGAGACGATGTTGTCCACGAGCGTCTCGATGTCCGTGAGTGAGCTGAAGCTCGCGAACTGTGGCACGGAGGTCGAGGCGACAAACCACCTTCCGGCGAAGAGCGGCGCCGCCGCTCCAGCGTAGTGCTTCAGGAAGGCCTTCTCGCCCTTGAAGTAGAGCTTCGGACCGATCTTCACGATGTCGAACGAGAGCCCGCCGACCGAGATGTGGCCGGAACCTCCCTTGCCCTTCTCGAGCTGGAGATCGAGCGTGAGCGTGGTCCCGCCGGTGCGTGCCCCCGCCGACGATGTGGACGCTCGTCGGCGCCCGACACCGCCTTCTTCATCTGCACGAGGATCTGCTGCGGGGTCATGGACGCGACCCCGTTGTCGGACGGGCCTTTCTTCCGCACCGCAGCCGGTGAGGAGCACGGTCACGATCGCGAGCCAGCACGCGAGAGCGAAGCGCATCGCCGCGCACTCTTGCAGGTCGGCACCCGATTCTCAAGCCTCGCCGGTAGCATCGAGCGCGTGGATTCGAAGCGCATCCATCACGTCGGTGTCGCCGTTGCCGATCTCGACGAGGCGATCGACACCTACAGCCGCCTCTTCGGCGCGGAGCTCGAGCTCCGGGAGACCGTCGAGGAGCAGGGCGTCGAGACGGCGCTGATGCGCGTCGGCGACGGCCGGATCGAGCTGCTCGCCTCCCTCGACCCCGACACGCCGGTCGGCCGGTTCATCGACCGTCGCGGGCCGGGGATGCATCACCTCGCCTTCGAGGTCGACGACGTCGGCTCGGAGCTCGAGCGGCTCGCCGCAGGCGGAGCCGAGCTGATCGACGAGCGGCCGCGGGCTGGGCTGATGGGCAGCGAGATCGCTTTCATCCACCCTCACGCCACGGGCGGCGTGCTCGCCGAGCTGGTGGCCGGTGGCTGACGACGATCGGGTCCGGATCGAGATCGCGTTCCGCAGCGGCCAGTCGCTGACGGTCCACGTCACCTCGGTCGTCGCGGACGAGCTCGAGTCCGCGCTCGCGAAGGGCTCGCCGGAAGCCGTGACGTTCGACGCCGAGGACGGGCGCTACACAGCGGTCGTGCGGATGATCGCGTTCGTCAAGCGCCACGCGCGCGAGAGCCGCGTCGGCTTCGGCTCGTAGCGCGGCCCGGTGGCGCTCGAAGCCGGGATCGTCGGCCTGCCGGGTGCGGGCAAGACGACGCTGTTCACCGCGCTGACGCGAACGGGCGGCGGCGAGTACGGCAAGACGCACGTCGCGATGGCCGAGGTCGCCGACGAGCGGCTCGACGCGCTCGCCGAGGTGGTTTCGGCCAAGAAGATCACCCCGGTCGCCCTGCGCGTGCAGGACGTGCCGGGAACCGGGCCGGCGCTGCTCGGCAACCTCCGGCAGGTCGACGCGCTGCTCGTCGTGCTCGACGGCTTCTCTCCGGGTGCAGATCCGGCGGGCGATCTCGAGAACCTGAACCTCGAGCTGCTCGTCGCCGACCGCGATCACGTCGCCGGACGGCTCGAGCGCGTCGAGAAGCAGGCCAAGTCCGGCGAGCCGAAGGTGAGAGCAGAGGCGGAGCGGCTCCGTGAGGTGCTCGCCGCCGTGGACGCCGGCACCCCGCTCTCCGCCGTGCCCGGGGAGCTGCCGCCCGGGCTCGAGCCGCTCACGACGAAGCCCCAGATCGTGGTCGAGAACGGCCCCGGCGGGATCGATCTGGCGCTCGAGGCCGAGCTTGCAGAGTTGTCCGAGGAGGAGGCCGCGGCCTTCCGCGAGGGCAGCGACTCCGCGCTCGAGGAGGTTGCGCGCCGTCTTCGCGACGAGCTGGACCTGATCACGTTCTTCACCGCGGGCGAGAAGGAGACGCGGGCGTGGCCGCTACGCCGCGGCGAGTCCGCGCTCGATGCGGCAGCGGCGATCCATTCCGACATCGCCCGCGGCTTCATCCGCTGCGAGGTCGTCGACTGGAAGGATCTCGTCGAGGCCGGCTCCCACTCCGAGGCCTCGCGCCGCGGCCACCAGCGGCTCGAGGGCAAGACCTACGTCGTCCGCGACGGCGACGTCCTGAATATCCGCTTCAACATCTAGTGCGGCCTCTCCGCACCTCGCGTCCGCTGCGGCGAGGGGCCCCAAGCGGCCGGGGGTGCGGCTAGATCGCGATCAGGACGACGCCTGTGAGCGTGAGCACGACGCCGATCCGCTGGGTTCGAGCGATCCGCTCGTGCAGGACGACCGCGGCGAGCCCCACGGTCACGATCGGGTAGAGCGAGGCCAGCACGGAGGTCAGGCTCACGAGGCCGCCGCTCTTCGCCGCTGCGGCGAAGAGAACGTTGCCGAGGGTGTCGCCGAGGCCGACGCCGAGGACGATCAGGAGCTTCCAGCGGCCGAGGCGCAGCGGCGGGCGGCGAACCAGGGCCGCGACCGCGATCATCACGAGCGCCGTGAGCCGGAAGATCACCGAGGCCCAGATCGGGTCGGCCTTGCCGGCGGCGTGCATCGGCGGGAAGTAGAAGCCGAACCCGACCGCCGCGACCAGAGCGAGCCCTACCCCTGCCGCGACCCGGCGCTGCCCGCCGGCCTGATGCTCCTGCGAGGCCAGGAAGACGCCGACGAGCGCGCAGGCGATCCCTGCGTACTGCGTCGTCGACGGCCGGTCGCCGCGTGCGATCCCGAAGATCACCGGGACGACGGCCGCGGCCCCCGCAATCGGCGCGACCACCGCCATCGCCCCGATCGCCATCCCGCGGTAGTAGGCATAGAGGCCGAGCGTTCCCGAGATCGCAGCGGGAATCGCGAGGAGCACGGCCGGGTCGTGCGGCCCCGATCCGCGGACGATGGCGGCGATCCCGGTCGCGGCCACCCCGGCGATCTGCGCCCAGACGAGCACCCGCAACGTCCCGAGTGCACGGGACTGCCAGGGGCCGACGAAGTCGGCGACCCCCCAGGCGAGGCTCGCGCCGAGCGCGAGCAGGACGGTGTTCACCCGGTCGGACGGGTGGCGGCGCTCGCATCGAGCTGGTTTGCGTGATAGAGCACCGCCGCCTCCGCGGTCCGCGCCGCCCGCAGGTCGTGGTGCACGGCGACGCAGTGCAGGAGCTCTGCCTTCTGCTCGTCGGAGAGGCCCGAGGCCCGTTCCTCGATCGCTCGCATCCCGAGATGCACGTGACCGAGCAGCCGCCCCTCGTCGGTGGGTGTGAACGCCGGGCCTCGCGAAAGCTCGATCGTCCGCCCGACATCGTGGACGAGGGCCGCCGCCAGCACGAGCTCGGCCCGCAGCCGCGGATGCAGCTGAGCGGTCTCGCGCACGAGCGTCGCGACCCCGACCGTGTGCTCGAGCAGCCCGCCTGCGTAGGAGTGGTGGTCGTCGAAGGTCGCCGGATAGGCGCCGAGGTCGCGGTCTGCGAGCACCGCAGACACGGTCGCCGCCAGCCCGGGATGGGAGATCTCCGCGACGAGAAATTCGAGGAAACCAAGGAGCTCGGCCGCGTCCCGGCGCATCGAGGGCGTGAGGCTCGCGGGATCGACGTCGGCGGCCTCGAGCGTCCGGACGTCGAGCTGGAGCCGGTCGCGGAACTGCTCGACCCGTCCGAGCACCCGGACGGCATCTCCCTCCGCGAACCGGCCTTCGAGCAGCTCGACGTCGTTCCAGACGCGCGCGTCGATGTGCCCGCTCGGATCGACCAGCTCGAGTGCGAGGTATGCCGCGCCGCCCTTCGTGCGGAGTCTTCGCTTGGTCTTCACGGCGAATACCCCCTCCACGACCCTGTCCGCAACGAGATCCGAGATCACCGTCCGAGTCTATTAGCCGCTTCGGTAGCCTCAGCCCGTGACCGAGATCACCCCCTTCCGCGGGCTCCGCTACGACGAAAGCATCGCCGGGCCGTTGGCCGACCTCGTCGCGCCGCCGTACGACGTGATCGACGAAGACGACCTCTACACGCTCTGGCATACGAACGAGCACAACATCGTCCACCTGACGCGCCCTGACTCGCCCGAGGCGGCTTCCGAGGAACTTGCCCGCTGGCGTGAGGAAGGCGTTCTCCGTGAGGAGGAGCCGGCGCTCTGGTGGCTCTCGCCAGGAGTTCGCGGGGCCGGACGGCGTCGAGCGGGTGCGCGACGGGATCTTCGGCTCGATCGAGGTGACGCCGTACTCCGAGGGCAAGGTGCTCCGGCACGAGGAGACCCATTCGAAGGCCAAGGAAGACCGTCTGAACCTGCTTCGCGCGACGCGGACGCAGCTCGAGCCGATCTTCCTGATCTACGACGCGGACGCGCCCGCTCGAGCCGCCGAGCCGGCGAGCCGGACTTCGCGGTCACCTCCGGCGGCTCCCGCAGCGCGCTCTGGCGCCTCGACTCGGGCGCGGTCGAGATCGACGTCCCGTTCCTGATCGCCGACGGCCACCACCGCTACGAGACGGCGGTCGACTACCGCGAGGAGGAGCCGTCGGCCACGCACACCCTCGCCGTGCTCGTCTCGTCGCGTTCGCCCGGGCTTCAGCTCTACCCGACCCACCGCGTCGCCCAGGGCGTCGAGACGAGCCCGTTCGGGTTCATGACCTCGACCTGGGACACCGACTCGCTCGCGATGTACCGGACCGGGAACTTCTTCCGGCTCGATTCCGAGGACGAGCTCGACACGCGCGAGATCGAGCAGTACGGGCTCGAGGACGTCGAGTACACGCCGGATGCCCAGCAGGCGGTCGAGGCCGTCGACGGCGCCATGGCGCAGATCGCGTTCCTCGTTCGGCCCCCGTCGATCGAGCAGGTCTTCGCGTACGCGAACCGCGGCGAGACGATGCCGCCGAAGTCGACGTTCTTCTACCCGAAGCTCACCTCCGGCCTCTTCCTGCTTCCGGTTTGAGCTCGATCGATCCCGGTCACTGGCTCGAGCTCTGCCGGGCCGCGGTCGCCGACGTGCAGGCCGTGCTCGCGGAGATGCCGACGCGCGAGGAGCGTGAGCGGCCGATCCGCCGCGGCCAGGGTGGGGATGTGACCGCGGCGATCGACGAGGCCGCCGAGACCGCGGTGCTCGCGCACTTCGACCGCGACGAGATCAGGATCGTCTCCGAGGAGCTCGGGATCCGCGGCGAGGGCCCGCTCACCGTCGTCGTCGATCCGATCGACGGCTCCCAGAACGCCGAGCGCGCGATTCCCTACTTCGCGCTCTCGGTGGCCGTGGCCGAGGGCAGCACGATGGACGACGTCGTCTTCGGGTTCGTCTACGACTTCGGCGCCAACGAGGAATGGACGGCGGTTCGCGGCGGCGGCGCGTTCCTGAACGGGAAGCCGCTGACCGGGAAGCCGAAGCAGGAGCTGGAGTTCCTCTCGATCGAGGCGACGCGGGCCGAGCTCGTGCTCGACCGGCTGAGGGCGCTCGCGCCGATCACCGACCGGATCCGGATCATGGGCGCGCAGGCGATCACGTTCTGCCAGCTTGCGGCCGGCCGCACCGACGGGGTTGCCGTCCTGAAGGCCTCCCGTTCGGTGGACATCGCCGCCGCCCAGCTGCTCGTCCGCGAGCGCGGCTTTGCGATCCAGGCGATCGACGGGCCGGAGCTCGGCTCGATCCCGCTCGACCTCGAGGCGCGCTCGCGGATCGTCGCCGCGGGCTCGGAGGAGCTGGCGTCGCGGATTGCCGCGGCTGTACGCTCCTAGCTCATGGAACCCTCCCGCGATGCCATTCTCGCCGCGCTCGGGAACGTGATCGATCCCGAGCTGCGCAAGCCCGTCACCGAGCTCGACATGGTCCGCGACGTGACCGTCTCCGGGCGGCAACGTGGCGGTCACGATCGCGCTCACCGTCGTCGGCTGCCCCCTGCGCAACTCCTTCCAGGAACAGGTCGCGCGCGAGGTCGGTGCAGTCGCTGGTGTGACGTCGGTGCAGCTCGACTTCGACGTGATGAGCCCCGACGAGCGGATCGCGCTCACGACGAAGCTCCGCGGCGGCAGGCCCGCCGACGACAAGGCGATCCAGCTCGATCCGACGACGCGCGTGATCGCCGTTGCCTCGGGCAAGGGCGGCGTCGGCAAGTCCTCGATCACCGCCAACCTCGCCGCCGCCTTTGCGGCGCAGGGCCGCCGGGTCGGGATCCTCGACGCGGACATCTACGGCCACTCGATCCCCCACATGCTCGGGATCCACCAGAAGCCGGTGCTCGTGGACAAGCTGATGATCCCGCCGGTCGCGCACGAGCTGAAGCTGATGTCGATCGGGTTCTTCGTCGACGACAACAAACCGCTGATGTGGCGCGGCCCGATGCTCCACCGCGCGCTCGAGCAGTTTCTGCAGGACGTCCACTGGGGCGAGCTCGACGTGCTCGTCGTCGACATGCCGCCCGGCACCGGCGACGTCTCGATCTCGCTCGGCCAGATGCTTCCGCGCGCAGAGGCGGTCGTCGTCACGACGCCGCAGCCGCTCGCCCAGGAGGTCGCGAGCCGCGCAGCGCAGATGGCGCGCACGACGAAGATGCAGCTCCTCGGGGTGATCGAGAACATGACCTCCGAGGTCTTCGGCTCGGGCGGCGGCGAGCGGCTTGCGACCGAGCTCGGCGTGAAGCTCCTCGGCTCCGTCCCGCTCGACAGCCGCATCCGTGCCGCCGCCGACGAGGGAACCCCGCTCGTCGTCTCCGACCCGGACTGCGAGCCCGCCCGCGCGATCATCGAGATCGCCGAGGCGATCGACCGCAGCCGCAGTGCGCGGCTTCACGCGAACGCTTCCGCTTGTCTCCTGACGCATTGCGGCCGAGCCCGGCGACCTGCTGGGCAGATGCTCAGGAGGCTCGAGGTTCTCGGGTTCTCCCGGGCGACGCCCGGGTGGTGGCAGACCACTTCCTCGAGGCGGAGGACGCGGGCCGTGCCGGTCACGGCCTGCGGAGGCTCGATTGGCTCGAGGGCTGGCCGGAGCTCGATGCCGCCGCCCGGCCGCTGCGGGTGCTCTCCGAGCCCGGATACGAGCGCTGGAACGGAAACGGCGCCCTCGGCTACCTCACGCTGAACGTGATCGTCGAAGCTCAGCTTGCAGACCCCCCGGCGCGGGCCAGGATCGTCGTCGCGGGCCGGACCTTCCCGACCGGGATGCTCGGCCACTGGGTGCGCCGCCTGGCCGACGGCGGCCTCGTCGCCGCGCTCACGGCGACCTCGCCCAGGCGCCTCGGCCATCCCGAGGGCGGCCCGAAGCTGACCGGGACGAACCCGCTCGCGGTTGCGATCCCGTCGAGCGACGGCAAGCCGGTCGTCGTCGACGTCTCGATGGCGAACCTGAACTACGGCGACGTGCTCGCCGGCCGTGCCACCGAGGACGAGCTTGCGCCGTTCGGCGGCCAGCAGGCGCACAAGGCGTTCGCGCTCGCCGTCGGGCTCCAGCTCCTCGTCGAGGCCCTGACCCCGGACGACGCCCACGGCGCCGTTCTTCTCGTCGCCCGCCCGGAGAGCGACCCGGTGCCTGCGTTTCGCGAGTTGGCGGCCGGCGTTCGGCTGCCCGGCGACCGCGCGTAGCGAGCTCGCGAGGCCGGATCCCGGCCGTCGAGGAGGGTCGACAACCTGGGCCGAGCGGGGTTCGAGAACCGGGGTCAGGTAAAGCCTGAGAACGACAGGGCCAAGAATCCCGAAATCTCGAAGCGAGCAGGGAGAAAGGCCGCAGGGGAATCACTGCCAGGGTGTGACGAAACAGCTCCGGGCACGGCCGCCAGGGTCACGGCTGAAAACGATGATCCCGTGGCGCGAGGGGCGCCCGCGTCCCGCCTGATCCTGACCTAGGGCGCTAGGCCGGAAAGCCCGGCTCGCGCCGGATCGGGTCGAAGTCGGGATCGGTCCTCGCCCGCTCGGCCCACCTCGCCTCGCCCCGCACCGCCTGCTGCAGGTGCGTCAGCGCATCGAGCGGCCGGCCCGCCACGCGACTCGGCGCACGCGAGGTTGTAGAGGATCGCCGGGTTCCCGGGCTTCTCGGCGAGCGCCGTCCTCCATGATCGCGATCGCCTCGTCCCACTTCTCGGCCCTGAACGCCGGCATCGCCGAGAAGTACCACTCCCACGCCGAGACCTCGTAGGCCTCCCTCGCTCGGCCGCCGACCGCGAGCACGACCGTTCCGTCCTCCTCGGCGACCGCCTCGCGGCGCACCGACGGGTCGCCGACGAAGATGAAGCGTGCCGGCCGGCGCGTCCTGCGCCTCCCCGCCGATCGTGAACGTCGCCCGGCCTGCGAGCACGACGTAGAGCTCCTCGTGGCCGCCGGCCCCGCCGGCCCGGCCTCGTCGTGCTCCTCGACGACCTGCTCGCCGGCGGCCCCGCTGGTATAGGCGTTCACGCCGAATGCCTGGATCCCGAAGTGCTTGCGTACCGGATGCCAGACGAGGCCCTCGAACAGCGGGATCGAATCGAGTTCCTCGAACCGGGCCGCCTGCCACCCCTTCATCGACTCCGCAGCTCCTCGAGCACGACGGGATCGATCCGGTCGACTCCGTTCACGCGCTCCTCGAGGTTCTCCCGCCCGGACCAGTCGCGGAAGGCAGTGACGAGGTCGCCCGTCGAAGCCGAGCCGTGCGAGCCGCTGCCGAAGCTCCGCGGCGAGCGCATCGTCGACCTCGAGCCACTGCGTGTCGGGCGTTTTCCCGAACAGGGCCGTGTGGAACCGATGCAGCCGGGCGAGCTCCTCGACCGGGGTCGCGTGATCGTCCACGCGCAGGTCGACGAGCGAATCCGAGAGGCCCGCGTACCCGCCCTCGTGCGCGACGACGAGGAGCGCCGCCGACTGCTGCCCCCGGCGGTCGCCGCCCGCCGCCTGAGCGGCGGCGAGGCAGGCGAGCAGCCGCTCGGCAAGCGAGCCGGTGGAGGCCTCGAACCTGTCCGCGAGCGCGGCGACCGTCGCCTCCGAGACGAGGATGTTCCCCTGCGCCGCGAAGCACGGCCCGTTGCGCCCTCCGGCCCAGTCCAGGCACGAGGAGCCGGTGTAGGTCGCGCTTCCGCCCAGCCCGTCGACGACGCCCAGTTGCCGGTGCTCGCGGCCTTCGTCAGCCGCGGTCAGCCGCTCGACCACCTCGGCTGCACCGAGCCCCGAGGCGAGCAGCTCGAGCCCGTCCGGGCCATACCGTGGGTTCGCATACGCCTGCGTGGCGATCGCGCCGACGTTCGGCCTCGCCCACGGCACGACGGACCCGACTGCAAGGAACTTCGACTGCGTCGCGACGCCCCAGTGCCCCGCCTCCAGGTCGCAGGCGGCGATCGAATAGGTGGCGACGAGCGGTGCGGGCCTCATGCGCTCAGAGCTCGACCGTATCGCCCGGCGCGATCTCGATCACAAGGGCCTCGGGCGCCTCGGCGCGCAGCTGCTCGGGCGTTCCCGTCAGCACCGGGAACGTGCCCCAGTGGCAGGGGACGCACTTCGGGTTCCCGAGCAGCTCGAGCGCAAGCGCCGCTTCCTTCGGGCCCATCGTGAAGAAGTCGCCGATCGGGAGCACCGCGTACTCCGGCTGGTAGAGGCGGCGGATCAACGCCATGTCGCCGAAGACGCAGGTGTCACCGGCGAAGTACACGGTCTTCCCGCCCTCGAGCCTGACGACGATCCCGCAGGCCTCGCCCAGGTACTCGCCGGAATCGGAGCTCGACGAGTGGAACGCGTTCACGAGCGTGAAGGTGATCCCCTCGATCGTCGTCGATCCGCCCTTGTTCGTCCCGGGCATCTGCCCGACGTTCGCCCCCTGGCCCCCGAGCCAGCCCTTCAGCTCGACCTGCGCGACGATCTGCGCGTCGGGGAATGCCTTCGAGAGCTCGACCGCGTCGCCGACGTGGTCGCCGTGTCCGTGCGTGACGGCGATGATGTCGACATGCTCGGGCTTCCTGTCCGAGTCCGGAGTCTTCGGATTCCCGGTCAGGAACGGATCGACGTAGATCCGCTTCCCCTCGTCGCTGACCAGCAGGAACGTCGCGTGGCCGAGCCAGGTAAGTGCTGCCATCCCTCTCCACTCCTTTTTGTTGCGGACGGCCCCAGGATAGAGAAGGATCGTCCGACCGAAGGGCGAAGCTATCGCCCGTGGGACGTCGCACTCTCCCTGCGCTCTTCGTCGCAATCGCGGTGCTCGCGCAGCTCGCCGGCGTCGACGGGCTCGCGCGGAACGCGCTGCTCGCGGCGCTTCCGTTCGCCTCGGTCGCGGCACTCGTGGCCTTCGGCGGCTACATCGACTCGCGGGAGCGGCTGGACGGCCTTCAGGCGCTCTGCTCCGCGTTGATCGTGGTTCTGCTCGTGCTCTCGTGCGCGGTGCGCTCGAGCGCCGCTCACGGCGTGCCGCCTGCGGCGAGCTCCGCCCTCATCGGCGTCGTCGCGCTGTTCCTGCTGAAGGGCTCGCTCGCGGCCGCGCCGTACTGGCGCCGCCTCGGCAGCTTCTCGCCCGCGAAGCCGTAGCTAGTACGGCAGCGCGTTCGCCGCGGCCCGGGCCACGTCGACCAGCGGCTGCACCGCGATGAACGAGCCGACGGTGACGACGAGCGCAACGGCGACACCGATCCCGAGCACGAGCTCGCGGGGCGGGGAGCCGCCGGCAGGAGCGAGGTGCAGCTCGACGCTGTCGCGCAGGAACATCGCCTTCACGACGGCCAGGTAGTACGCGGCCGAGACCATCGTCGCGACGACCCCGATCACGATCATCCACCACCAGCCGTGCTCGTAGATCGCCTGGAAGACGTAGATCTTCCCCCAGAAGCCGCCGGTGAGCGGGAAGCCGAGGAACCCGAGCATGAAGACCCACATCGAGACACCGAAGAACGGCCGCTCCCAGCCGAAGCCGGCCAGGTTGTCGAGCGTCACCGGCGTCCCGAGCTCCCGCTCGCGGGCCGCGATCACGGCGAAGGCGCCGAGGGACATCGCGCAGTAGGGGATCAGGTAATACATGAGCGCTTTCTCGCCGGTCGGGTTCGCTGCCGCGACCGCGGTGAGCATGAAGCCGGCGTGCGAGACCGAAGAGTAGGCGAGCAGGCGCTTGACGTTGCGCTGCGCGAGTGCCGCGATGTTGCCGACGGCGAGCGAGATGATCGCGATCACGGCGATCGCCCAGGTCCAGAGATGCTGCTCGCCGGGGAACGCCGTGACGAGCACGCGATAGGTGACGACGAGTGCCGCAACCTTCGTCGCCGACGACATGAACGCGGTGACCGGCGTCGGCGCCCCCTGGTAGGCGTCCGGGGTCCACATGTGGAACGGCGCGGCCGAGGCCTTGAAGGCGAAGCCGGCGATCATCATCGCCAGGCCGAGCACGAGGAGCGAGTCGTGGGTGTCGCTCGCGGCCGCGATCTTGTCGAAGCTGAGTTGCCCGGTGGCGCCGTAGACGAGCGCCGAGCCGAAGAGGAGCGTTGCCGAGCCCACCGCTCCGATCACGAGGTATTTCAGCCCGGCCTCGAGCGAGCCGACGAGGTCGATGTCGATCGCGCACATCACGTAGAGCGCGATCGAGAACCACTCGAGCCCGAGGAAGAGCGTCATCAGGTTCGCCGCCTGCACGAAGAACGCCATCCCGGCGCCCGCGGCTGCGAGCAGGGCGTAGTACTCGGCGATGTTCTCCTCGCGCATCCGCTCGCTGTAGGCGACGAACACCGCGACGAGGCCACAGCCCGCGATGATGATCTGAGCCGTGGCGGCCCACCGGTCGCGGTAGATCGAGTCCCGGACGATCGCGGCGCCGTGGGGGCTCTTCTCGTCGACGAGGATCGCGAACACGAACGCCGTCGCGAAGCCGATCCCGCAGACGGCCGCCGCCGCGGCCCGTCGAGAGCCCTTCGGCCAGAAGACGGCGATGAGGAGCAGCAACGCAACCGCCGCGAGCAGCGACAGCGACGGCGAGAGCGCGAACCAGTCGATGTGCGGCTTCTTGATCACGGGCGCACCGCGCTCTGGACGGCTCTCTCGGCCGCCGTCGTGCCGGTTCCGAACGAATGACCGCTGATCGCGTTCGGCCAGGCGGAAAGGACGAGCAGGATCGCCGACGAGCGGCAGGACGACGGCGAGCTCGCCGCGCCGCAGGTCGAGCGCGGCGTCGCTGACCGCGGAGCCGACGTCGCGATGCAGCACCGCGGAGATCAGGCGAAGCGCGTACATCGCGGCGAGCACGATCGAGACCGCGCCGACGACGGCCCAGCCCCAGCCCGTCCTGGAAGACGCCGGCCAGGATCAGGAACTCGCCGGCGAAGTTCGAGGAGAGGGGTACCGCGAGCGTCATCACGCCGACGGTCATCAGGACCGTCGCGAGGATCGGCCTGCCGCGGGCCATGCCGCCGAGCAGCGAGAGCTCTCCGGTCGCCGTCCGCCGCTCGACCATCCCGGCGAGCAGGAACATCGTCATCGAGAGCAGGCCGTGGTTGACCATCTGCAGCACCGCTCCGTCGAAGCCGAGGTCGTTCGCGGCGAACAGGCCGAAGGTGATCAGCCCCATCTGCGCCAGCGAGGAGTACGCGATCACGCCGCGGATGTCGGGCGCCCGGAAGGCGAGGAGCGAGCCGTAGATGAGCCCGATCGCCGCGAGCGAGAGGATCACGTCGCGGAAGTGATGGGCGGGCCCCGGGAACTTGACGATCGCGATCCGCAGGAAGCCGTAGACGGCGACCTTCGAGATCACGCCCGAGAGCAGCCCGGAAACCTCGGGCGGCGACTCGCGGTAGGCATCGGGCAGCCAGCCGTGGAACGGCCAGAGCGGCGCCTTGATCGCGAAGGCGATTGCGAACCCGAGGAAGAGCCAGTCGTTCGTGCTCGGGGTGAGCTTCGTCAGGTCGAACGTGCCCTGCTGGCTCCCGTAGACGATGATCGCGGCCAGCATCAGTAGCGAGCCGGCGACCGTGTAGACGACGAACGTGATCGTGGCGCGCAGCCGCCCCGCTCCGCCCCAGACCCCGATCATCACGTAGAGCGGGATCAGCATCGCCTCGAAGAAGGCGTAGAAGAGCAGCAGGTCCTGCGAGGCGAAGACGCCGACAACCGAGCCTGTGAGGAAGAGCAGCAGCCCGAAGTACGCCTGTGGGCGCTCGCGGCCGGCCCACCAGGCGTACATGCACGCGGCGGCGCCGCAGATCGCGGTCAGGCCGACGAGCCAGAGCGAGAAGCCGAAGAGGCCCGACGTGGTAGCTCGAGCCGATCGCGGTGAACCAGCGTGTGCTGCTGCTCGAAGCTGAAGCGAGCCGCTGGAGAAGTCGAACTTCTCGACCGCGACGATCCAGACTCCGACCTCGACGAGCGAGACGAGCGTCGCGAGCGAGGCGACCCACGGCTTCGGCATCGGCAGGAGCCACACGACCGCAGCGCCTGCGATCGGCAGGAAGATCAGGATCGTGGTGAGCCAGCTCGTCATCGGGTCGTGAGGAAGACGAGGGCGAGGACGGCGACGCCGCTCGCGAGCGCAAGCACGTAGACGCGGACGAGGCCGTTCTGGACGCGCGAGAGCTCGCCCGCGCCGAGCCCGAAGCCCCGCTTGACCTCGGTGAGCGAGCCGCCGATCAGCGGGCAGCTCGACGAAGCGTCCGAGCGCCTCGCGCGATCAGGTCGGCCGGCTTGTAGACGATCGCGTCGTAGAGCTCGTCCCAGTAGAACTTCTTCTCGAAGAGCTTGACCGGGCTTCGGCACCTTGAGCGTCTTCGTCGACGTAGGCGGCGTAGGCGACCCAGATCCCGGCGAGCCCGAGCGCGACCGCGCAGACCGAGGCGATCAGCTCCTGCGTCCCGCTCGGGTCGGCAGTGGGCGGCGCGACCGGGTCGAGCCAGTGCGTGAGCGGCGTCCAGAACGGCGTGAACTGGAGCAGGCCGCCGACCGCCGACAGCACGGCGAGCACCCCGACCGTCCAGAGCATCGAGCACGGGCCCGTCGCGCCCGCCCTTGGCGTAGTGGAGATGCTCCTGCGGCGAAGGTCGAGCGCTCGCCGCCGAAGACGATGAAGAACATCCGGAACGTGTAGAGGCCGGTCAGGAACGCGCCGACGAGACAGGCGGCGAAGAGGCAGTAGCCGAAGGCGCCCTTGTGAGGGTCGCGGCGATGATCGAGTCCTTCGAGAAGAAGCCCGAGAGCGGCGGGATCCCGACCAGCGCGAGCGCGCCGACCAGGAACACGTTCCGCGTGTAGGGGCAGCGCCTTCCCGAGCCCGCCCATCCGCCGCATGTCCTGCTCGCCGGAGAGGGCGTGGATCGACGATCCCGGCCGCAAGGAAGAGCAGCGCCTTGAAGAACGCGTGCGTCATCAGGTGGAACATCGCGGCCGAGTACGCGCCGACGCCCGCCCCGACGAACATGTAGCCGATCTGCGACATCGTCGAGTACGCGATCACGCGCTTGATGTCGACCTGCACGAGCGCGATCAGGCCCGGCCATCAGGAGCGTCACCGCGCCGAGCCCCGCGGCGAGATCCTGCACGTGCGGCGCGTTCTGGAAGAGCACGTGCGTGCGCACGATCAGGTAGACGCCGGCCGTCACCATCGTCGCCGCGTGGATCAGGGCGCTGACCGGCGTCGGGCCCTCCATCGCGTCGGGAAGCCAGGTGTGGAGCGGAATCTGCGCCGACTTGGCGACCGCGCCGCCGAGCAGGCCGAGCGCGATCAGGTTCGCGACGGTGCCGCCGTTCGGCGAGGCGGCGAAGACGCCGGCGAAGTCGAGCTGGCCCGTGTGCTCGATCAGCAGGAAGAGCGAGAGCGCGATCGTCGCGTCGCCGATCGCGTTCATCACGAAGGCCTTCTTCGCCGCGGCGATCGCGACGGGGCGCTCCTGGTAGAAGCCGATCAGCAGGTAGCTCGAGAGCCCGACCATGCCCCAGCCGGCGAGCAGCAGCAGCAGGTTCCCGGACTGGACGAGCAGCAGCATCGAGAAGACGAAGAGCGACATGTAGGCGAAGTAGCGGCGCTCCTCGTCCTCGCCCTCCATGTAGCCGACCGAGTAGGCGACGATCAGCGAGCCGACGCCGGCGACGATCAGCATCATCATCACGCTGAGCTGGTCGGTGAGCAGGGTGAAGCCGAAGCTGTACTGGCCGGCCGAGAGCCACGTCCACGAGGTCGTGACGTGGGAGCGGGCGTCGGGCGACTCGCCGAGCATGATCACGAAGGCGACGATCGCCGCGGCGAAGGCGACCATGGTCGTCCCGGTCGAGATGTAGCCGGCGACGCGGCGCGAGATCGAGCCGCCCGCGAGTGCGATCGCGAGCGCACCGGCGAGCGGCGCGAGCAGGCAGATCCAGGCGGCGGCGTTCATGCTCAGCCGCGCAGCGTCCGGAGCTTGTCGACGTCGAGCTCGAGGTTGCGGCGGCCCATCGCGACGATCAGCCCGAGCCCGACGACCACCTCCGAGGCGGCGATCGCCATCACCGCGATCGCGAACACCTGGCCGTCCTCGTGCCCGAAGTGGCGCGCGAAGGCGATCAGCGCGAGGTTCGAGCCGTTCAGCATGATCTCGACCGAGAGCAGGATGATCAGCGGGCTCCGCCGCACGAGCACCCCGACGGCGCCGGTGACGAACAGCATCCCGGCGAGGATCACGTACCAGGCGATGCTAGGCCCGTGCACCCGAGACGCCTTCCGGCTCCAGGGAGCCCTCCTCGACGAGCCCGGTTGCCGGTGACTCTTCTCGGCCTCGATCGCTCTCGCGTGAGAGCCGAGCACGACGCCGCCGACCGCCGCGACGAGCAGCACGATCGAGGTGACCTCGAACGCGATCAGGTGGTCGGTGAGAAACAGCCGCCCGATCGAGGCCGGGGAGCCGAACGAGCGGCGTGATCTGCGCCGAGTGCGAGAGCGAGCCGCCGGTCGAGAGCCCGATCGCGACGATCACCTCGACGAGGATCGCGCCGGTCGCGAGCACGGTCGCGACGATCTGCCACGACGGCCCGCCGGCCCACGGCGCCTGGTCGGTCTTCTCGCCGAGGTAGGCGATCACGAACAGGAACATCACCATCACCGCGCCGCCGTAGACGAGCACCTGCCCGGCCGCCACGAACTCGCCGCCGAGCAGCAGGTAGAGCACCGCGAGCGAGGCGAGGTTCCCGATCAGCGCCAGCGCCGAGAAGAACGGGTTGCGGAAGGTGACGACGCCGAGCGCGCTTGCGAGGCACGCGAAGGCGGCGATGACCCACACGCACCAGACGATGAAGTTCGCCATCTCCACCTTTCGGAACGGCTAGAGCGTCGCGAGCCGGCCACCAGCCACTTCACCCCGGTGAAACGGCACTTGCGCTTCAGGAGTTGCTCTTGTAGTACGGGATGGGCGTGTCGTAGAGGTCGCGGTCGGCGACCGGCATCTGCTTCACGGGGTCGGCGAGGAGCATGTCCTTCGTGTAGATGAGGTCGTCGCGGTTGTACTCGGAGATCTCGAAGTCGTTGCCGAGCGTGATCGCGTCGAAGGGGCAGGCGAGCTCGCAGTAGCCGCAGAAGATGCAGCGGCTCATGTTGATCTCGTAGATCCGGGCGTAGCGCTCGCCGGCCGAGACGCGGTGCTCGGCGGTGTTCTCGGCCGCGACCACGCGGATGCAGTCGGCAGGGCAGGCGGCGGCGCAGAGCGAGCAGCCGACGCATTTCTCGAGCCCGTTCTCGTGCAGGTGCAGCTTGTGCCGGCCCCGGAACCGCGGATAGACCGGGCCGCAGGTACTCCGGGTACTGCTGCGTGATCGGCTTGCGGAAGACCTGCTTCAACGTCACGCCGAAGCCCTTGAACGTGTTGGGGACGAGCGCGCTCATCCGGCCCACACCACGATCAGCGCGGTGACGAGAGCATTGACGCGTCGCGATCGGCAGCAGCACCTTCCAGCCGAAGCGCATCAGCTGGTCGTAGCGCAGCCGCGGCTGCGAGGCGCGGAGCCAGATGAAGAGCGTCACGAGGATCCCGAGCTTCAGCAGGAACCAGATCGGCCCGAAGCGGTCGAGCGAGTGCACCCACGGGAACTGCCAGCCGCCGAAGAACAGGGTCACGGCGAGCGCCGAGAGCACGATCATGTTGATGTACTCGGCCGTCTGGAAGAGGCCCCAGCGCATCCCCGAGTACTCGGTGTGGTACCCGGCGACGAGCTCGGTGTCGGCCTCGGGGAGGTCGAACGGCGGGCGCGAGGTCTCGGCGATCCCGGCGAGCAGGAAGATCACGAGCCCGACGAACTGCGGGATGAAGTACCAGAGCGTCGAGGCCTGGCGGTCGACGATGTCGACGAGGCTCAGCGACCGCCCCATCATCACCACGCCGAGCACGCTCAGCGCCAGCGACACCTCGTAGGAGACGAGCTGCGCGCAGGTGCGCATCGAGCCGAGCATCGAGAACTTCGAGTCCGAGGCCCAGCCGCCGACGATGAAGCCGTAGATCCCGATCGAGCCGAGCGCGAAGACCAGGATCAGCGCGATCGGGACGTTCGCGATCTGGCCTTCGATGTGGTAGCCGTCGACCGTCCAGCCCGGCCCCCAGGGGATCACCGCGAACGCCAGGAGCGCGGTCGCGCACGAGAGCACCGGGGCGAGGATGTAGGGCAGCTCGTGGGAGGAGGCCGGGTAGAAGGCCTCCTTGCGGACGAGCTTGATCAGGTCGGCGATCGGCTGCAGCAGCCCGAACGGGCCGGCGCGGTTCGGGCCGTAGCGGAGCTGCATCCGGCCGAGCAGCTTCCGTTCCAGCCAGGTCGTGTAGGCGAACGCGCCCATCACCAGGTTGACGATGATGATCGCCGCGATCAGCGAGATCCACCAGGGCTCGGTCACTTCGCCACCTCGACGTGGTCGTGCAGGCCCGCGGCGTCGGCGGCCGGGATGCGGACGGCGCCTGCGGGCAGGTCGGGGGCGATCCGGGCGCGGAGCGTGCGGGAGGTGCCGTTCGACGAGACCCTCACGGCGTCGCCGTCGGCGATCTTCCGCGCGCGGGCGTCGGAGCGGGAGAGCTCGACCTCGCCCGCGGGGCTCTGGAAGCCGAGCTCCGGCACACGGTCGACGGCCGGGCCCGAGAAGAGCGGCCGGTAGGTCAGGAGCCGGAGCCCCTTGCCGCGGGTAGCGGGGCTCGGGCGGCAAAGCCGGCGCCTCGGGTGGGCGCTCGGCCCGCGCCGGAAGCGGTGCCTGCTCCCCGATCTCGCCGAAGGAGACGCCGCCGAAACACGCGGCGGAGACCTCTTCGAAGACGACGGCGGCGTGTGGTGAGAGCTCGACCTCGAAGCGCTCGGCGAGCTTCGCGATCCAGGCGAGCTCGTCGGGGCACGGTGCGATCACGGCCCGGCGCTGGCGCTGGAGGCGGCCTTCGAGGTTCACGGTCGTGCCGTCGCGCTCGAGGTAGCTCGTTCCCGGCAGGACGAGGTCGGCGAGCCCGGCGAAGGACTCCTCGAACATCCCGATCCCGATCACCGCCTCGGCGTGCTCGGCGAGCGCCCGGACGGCGGGATCCGACGCGGCCTCGTCGCCGGAGACGATCAGGAGCTTCGGCTCCTCGTCGCCGGGCTCGCCGTCGGCGACGCAGCTCCAGGCGTCCGTGACGCCGCGGCCGTTCGGGGTGCGGGGGAGGTAGAACGCCGCGGCTGCGTCGAGCTCGCCGGCGGCCCAGGCGGCGGTCTGTGGATCGTCGCTGATCACGACGGCCCCCTCGGCCGGCTCGGTGGGCAGCTCGGTGGTCACCTGTGCGCCGTTCCGCCGCGCCGCCTTGATCCAGAGCTCGACGACGGGCGCGCGCTCGACGACCGGCTCGTCGCAGAGGACGACGACGGTCTTCGCATCGCGGATCGCCGAAAGCGGCGCGCGGAAGGCGTCGAGCCCGTCAGGGACGTCTTCGGGCATCACCGCTCCATGCGCGCCGAGCCCGACGCGGAGGAGCCGCGCGAGCCCGTAGGCCTGCTCGACGGTCTCGGAGCCCGAGAGCGCGGTGATGATCGCCGTGCCGGCCGCTCTGAGCATGGCCTCGGCCCGGTCGAGCGCGTCTGTCCACTCGAGCGGCTGCGAAGCCGCCGGCGGTTTTCGCGAGCGGATCCTGGATCCGGTCGCCGGCGTGGAGATGCGAGTAGGTGAAGCGGCCCTTGTCGCAGAGCCAGCCTTCGTCGATCTCGGGGTGGTTCCGCGAGATGATCCGCTTGACCTTGCCCTCGCGGGTCGTCGCGCTGATGTTGCAGCCGACGGGGCAGAGGCCGCAGACCGTCGGGACGTTCTGGATCTCCCAGGGCCGGCCCTCGAAGCGGTACTGGGTCGAGGTGAGCGCGCCGACCGGGCAGAGCTCGATCACGTTGCCGGAGAACGGGGCGCGGTAGGGCTCGTCGCCGAAGGTGGCGATCATCGAGGCCGCGCCGCGCTCGACCGCGACGAGCTGCCCGTCCTCGGCGACCGACTCGGAGAAGCGCGTACAGCGGTAGCAGAGGATGCAGCGCTCGCGATCGAGCGCGATCGTCGGCGAGATCGGGATCGGCTTCTCGAACGTGCGCTTGTCGAACTCCATCCGGGTGTTCCCGGGGCCGTAGCGGAACGTCAGATCCTGGAGCGGGCACTCGCCGCCCTTGTCGCAGACCGGGCAGTCGAGCGGATGGTTCACGAGGATGAACTCGAGCGTCGCGTTCTGCGCCTCGGCCGCCATCGCCGAGGTGAGGGCGGTCTTGACCTCCATCCCCTCGGCGGCGGTCAGCGTGCAGGCAGCCTGCGGCTTCGGCGGCCCCGGCGCGACCTCGCACAGGCACATCCGGCACGCGCCGACGGGCGGCCCGAGCCGCGGCTCGTAGCAGAACACGGGAATCTCGACCCCGGCCGCGAGCGCTGCCTCGACGAGCCCCGTGCCCTTCGGCACGGACACCTCGCGCCCGTCGACCGTGAGCGTCACGAGCTCAGGCGTCGGCGGCGGCGTCGGGGCGGCCGAATCGGTCATGCCCCCTCCGGACATCCGCCGCCCAGAGCGCGGACCCCCACCCAGGGTGGGGTAGCCAACCCGCCACCCTCACTGCCAATTCTACGACAGCTGGGCACGGCCGTGTGTGCCAACATCGGGACGATTTCTCCACAGGTGCGGGGCCGAGAAGCCGTCACGCGGGCACCCCGTGGTGGGCGTGGTCGTGGGCATCGCTCGGTGCGACGATCCCCTCGAGCGTCGAGTCGCCGTCGTAGGGGCACCGGCCGAGCTCGACGTGCTGCTCGAACTCCTCACCCCACTTCGCGACGTAGCTCGCAACCGGGTACACCGCGAAATCCCCGAGCGCGCAGAGCGACTTGCCGAGGATCCGCGATCCGACCGACTGCAGGAGCGCGATGTCGTCCATCGACCCGAGGCCGGCCTCGAGCTTCTCGAGGATCCGCACCATCCAGCGCGTCCCCTCGCGGCACGGCGTGCACTTGCCGCACGACTCGTGCATGTAGAACTTGGTCGAGCGCAGCGCGAGCTGCACCATGCAGCAGCGGTCGTCGACGACGATCAGCGCGGCGGCGCCGAAGAACGTCCCGAGCGCGCCGAGCGAGTCGTAGTCGAGCGGCACGTCGATCTGATCCGGGGAGAGCGCCGGCACCGAGGAGCCGCCGGGTATGACCGCCTTCAGCTCGCGCCCGCCGCGATCCCGCCCGCGTGCTCGTAGATCAGCTCGCGCATCGGCGTGCCGAGCTCGAGCTCGTAGTTCCCGGGCCTGACCACGTTGCCGGAGATCGAGAAGATCGCCGTGCCGCGGCGAGGACTCGACGCCGATCTTCGTGAACCTCGCGGGCCCGAGCTCGATGATCGACGGCACCGTCGCGACCGTGCAGACGTTGTTGATCTGCGTCGGCGCGTTGAAGAGCCCCTGCACCGGCGGGAACGGCGGGCGTGGCCGCGGCTGGCCGCGGCGGCCCTCGAGCGAGTCGAGCAGCGCCGTCTCCTCGCCGCAGATGTAGGCACCCGCACCGCGATACACCGTGACCTCGACGTCGTCGAGCAGGCCCGCGGCGCGCGCCTCGCCGACGGCGCGCTCCAGGATCTCGTACTCCGCCAGGTACTCGCCGCGGATGTAGATGAAGACGTCCTTGCACTCGATCGCGTGGGCGGCGATCAGGCAGCCCTCGAGCAGCCGGTGCGGCACCTTCGCCATCACCTCGCGGTCCTTGAACGCGCCCGGGCTCCGACTCGTCGGCGTTCACGACGAGGTACTTCGGCTTCTCGCTCCCGCGATCGATCAGCGAGGCCTTGCGGCCCATCGGGAAGCCGGCGCCGCCGCGCCCGCGGAGGTTCGCCGCGAGCAGCGTCTCGATCAGCTTCTCGGGCTTCATCCGCCTCGCCTTCGGCAGCTGCGCATAGCCGCCGATCGCCTCGTACTCGGCGAGCTTCGTCAGGTCGCGCTCGTCGGCGCCGGCGAGCAGAACGCTACGCGCGCCCACGGATCCCCTTCACGATCGCCGGGACGCCGTCGGGCTTCACGTGCTCGTGGTAGCGGCCGTCGACCGCGACGACCGTGGCGTAGCCGCAGCCGCCGAGGCACTCGAACGTGCGGAAGGTGACGCTGCCGTCCTCGGTCGTCTCGCCGGCTCGAATGCCGAGCTCCTCCTCGAACGCCTCGACCACCGCCTGCGCGCCGACGAGCGCGCACGAGAGATTCGTGCACACCTCCACCATGTGCTTCCCCACGGGCTCGAGGTGGAACATGTCGTAGAACGACGCGACCGCATGGCAGTAGGCGGGCGTCAGCTCGAGCGCGTCGGCGACCTCGCGGATCGCCTCGGGCGAGAGCCAGCCATACTGCTCCTGCGCGAGCCGCAGCGCCGGGATCGTCGCCGAGCGCGAGCCCTCCGGGAACCCGTCGCGCAGGGCCTGCATCCGCGTGAAGAGCGTGGCCGGCGCTCACCGGTCGACCTCGCCCATCACGGTGTCGAGCGAGCCGACGATCGCGATCATGTCGGCGACGAGCGCGTCGGTCATACAGGTTGCGGTCGCCTGCAAGCGCAACGAAGGACGGCGCCCGGAACTTCACCCGCCACGGTCGCGGCCCGCCGTCCGAGACGACGTAGCAGCCGCTCTCGCCGCGCGGCGACTCGACCGTGACGTACACCTCGCCCTCGGGGACGCGGTAGCCCTCGGTCACGATCTTGAAGTGGTGGATCAGCGACTCCATCGAGGTGTGGAGCTCCTCGCGCGGCGGCAGCACGACCTTGCGGTCATCCGCGATCCACGGCTCGCCCTCCATCGCCTCGAGCCTGTCGAGGCACTGCTGGATGATCTTCGTCGACTCGCGCATCTCCTCCATGTGGACGCGGTAGCGCGCGTAGACGTCACCCTCGTGGTGGACGGGAACGTCGAAGTCACATTCGGCGTAGGCGAGGTAGGGCTCGACCTTCCGCAGGTCCCAGTCGACGCCCGAGGCGCGCAGCACCGGGCCCGACTGCCCGAGCGCGATCGCGTCCTCCGCCGAGAGCAGCCCGAGCCCGACCGTGCGCTCGAGCCAGATCTTGTTTCGGTCGACGAGCGTCTCGTACTCGTCGACGGCCTTCGGCATCCAGTTCGCGAACCGCCGCGCCTCGGGGTAGAACCCGCGCGGGATGTCCTCGGCGAGCCCGCCGGCCTGGAAATACCGCGTGTGCATGCGCGTCCCGCAGACCATCTCGAAGAGATCCATGATCTGCTCGCGCTCGCGGAAGCAGTACCAGAACATCGAGATCGCGCCCAGCTCGAGCGCCGCGGTGGCGAGCCAGATCAGGTGCGAATGGATCCGGTTCAGCTCGCAGAGACACGTGCGCATCCAGGCGGCCTTCGGCGGAGTCTCGAGCTCGAGCAGCTTCTCGATCGCGAGCACGAACACGAGCTCGTTCGCCTGGAACGAGAGGTAGTCGATCCGCTCCGGGAAGGTGATCGCCTTCCACCACGTCTTCTGCTCCATGCTCTTCTCGAAGCCCGTGTGGAGATAGCCGACGACCGCCTCGAGCCCGACGACGTCCTCGCCGTAGAGGTCGACGATCAGGCGCAGCACCCCGTGGGTCGAGGGATGGTTCGGCCCGAAGTTGATCGGCAGCACATCGCCGGTCGCGCGCAGTTCGTCGGAGACGCGAAGGAGCGTCGGAACAGGATGCGGAATACGCGTGCCCTCGTAGATCGCTGCACGCGTCCGCTCGGGTGCGACCGTCATTACTCGTCCTCCGAGAAGCGGACGGGCTCGCCGCCGATCGGGTAGTCCTTGCGCAGCGGGTGGCCCTCCCAGTCGTCGTCGGTGAGAAGCCGCTTCAGGTTCGGGTGGCCGTCGAAGACGACACCCATCAGGTCGAAGGCCTCGCGTTCGTGCCAGTCGGCGGTCGGCCAGAGCTCGATCACGCTCGGCACGGGCTCGCCGTCCTCGACCCAGGTCTGGACGCGCACGCGGCGCGGCGTGTCGGACACCGAGAGCAGGTGATAGCTCACCGAGAAGCGCGCGGGCTTGGGCTTCGGCAGCACCTGGAGGCCCTGGGTCATCGGCATGTTCAGGTCGCGCCCGGCCGCGGTGCCGATGTAGCCGGAAACGCCCTTCGCGCCCCAGCCGAGATAGTCGGCGGCGGCGATGTCCGAGAGGAAGTTGAAGCCCTCCTCGTCGCGAAGGTGGGCACAGGCGTCGATCAGGTTCGCGGGCTCGACGACGATCGTCGTCTCGCCGTGGCCCTCCTCGACCCGCATCATCCCGGGGACGTCCTCGAACCCCATCAGGGCGCGACGCTCCGCAGGTCGTAGGCCGGTGGGATCCCCGCCTGGACCGCCTCGTGGAGCCGGATGATCCCTTCCATCAGCTGCTCGGGCCGGGGCGGGCAGCCCGGGACGTAGATATCGACGGCGACGATCTTGTCGACCGACTGGAGAATCGCGTAGTTGTTGAACATCCCGCCGGAGCTCGCGCAGGCACCCATCGCGATCACCCACTTCGGCTCGAGCATCTGGTCGTAGATCTGCCGCAGCGGCGCGGCCATCTTGTGGGAGACGCGGCCGGAGACGATCAGCAGGTCGGCCTGGCGCGGCGAGGAGCGGAACGCCTCCATCCCGAAGCGCGCGATGTCGTAGCGGGCGGAGACGATCGACATCATCTCGATCGCGCAACACGCGAGCCCGAAGGTGTCCGGCCACATCGACTTCGTCTGCGCCCAGGCGACGGCCTTCGAGAGCGTGCTCAGCCCGACCTTCTGCTCGAGGTCCTCGACCTCCGTCTCGAACTTGCCGGGCCCCTTCGTCGGCCAGAGCAGGCGCTCCGAGTGCAGCCCGTGGTCCCGCAGCCGCTTGTCGTCTCCTATCGCCATTCGAGCGCTCCCTTCCGCCAGATATACACGTAGGCGAGGAGCAGGATCAGCGATGAACGCGAGGAGCTCGAGGAACCCGAACCAGGAGAGCTCGTGGAGGATCACCGCGAGCGGGTAAAGGAAGACGATCTCGATGTCGAAGAGGATGAAGAGCATCGCGGTGAGGTAGAAGCTGACGGTGAAGCGCTGTCTCTGCGGCGGTCCCAAGCGAGACACCGGACTCGAACGGGATCGTCCGGGCGCGAATCGCCTTCTTCGGCCGGGTCGCAAGCAGGAAGCTCGCCATGATCATCGTCGAGGGGATCACGAGTGCGAAGAATCCGTAGATCGCGAACGGTAGCCAGTCGTTGAACAAGCGAGTCTCCTCCGCGCAGATCGGCGATTCGGACGCTACCACGGGTCACTCCGGGGGTCGTGGGTACACTTCGCCCATGGCCACGATCGAGAAGACGGCACCCGTCGCGCTCACCGAGCGCGCCGCCGGGAAGATCCAGGCCCTGATGGCGCAGGAGCCCGCCGGCGAGGCCGACGTGCTCCGGGTCGCGATCCAGGGCGGCGGCTGCGGCGGCTTCGAGTACGCGCTCGGCTTCGACCGCGGCGCGACCGACGAGGACACCGAGTTCGAGTTCTACGGCGTCAAGGTCGTCGTCGATCCCGCGAGCGCGCAGTACCTGGCCGGCGCAACGGTCGACTATGTCGAGTCCCTGAACGAGTCCGGGTTCAAGGTTGACAACCCGAACGCGTCGGGCTCGTGCGGCTGCGGTCACAGCTTCCACGTCGCCGATGAAGGCGACGCGGAGTCCGCGCAAGCCGGCTGCTCTCACTGAAGCCTTGCGTGTCGCGGTAGTCGGCTCCGGCCCGGCCGGGTTCTACACGGCGGCCCCGCTGCTCGCAGCAGGCGCACAGGTCGACCTGATCGAGCGCCTGCCGACGCCGTGGGGCCTCGTCCGCTTCGGCGTCGCGCCCGACCATCCCGAGATCAAGGCCGTCTCGCGCGTGTTCGAGAAGACGGCGAAGGATCCCGGCTTCCGCTTCTTCGGGAACGTCGACGTCGGGAAGCACCTCAGCCCCGCCGAGCTCCGGGCGCTCTACGACGCCGTCGTCTACACGGTCGGCGCGCAGACCGACCGCCGGCTCGGGATCCCCGGCGAGGACCTGCCCGGCTCCTGGCCCGCCACCGAGTTCGTCGCCTGGTACAACGGCCATCCCGACTTCCAGCACCACGAGTTCGATCTCTCGGACGAGCGTGCGATCGTGGTCGGGAACGGCAACGTCGCCGTCGACGTCGCGCGGATGCTCGCGCTGACCCACGACGAGCTTGCCGCGACCGACACGACTCACGCCGCGATCGATGCGATCACGGGCGCGGGGATCCGCGAGATCGTCATGCTCGGCCGACGGGGGCCCGCTCAGGCGGCCTTCACGAACCCGGAGCTGAAGGAGCTCGGCGAGCTCGCCGGAGCCGACGTCGTCGTCGATCCGGCCGACCTCGTGCTCGATCCGGCCAGCGAGGCCGCGCTCGCCGACGCACGGTCAGCGGCGCGCCGCAACGTCGACCTGCTCGGCGAGTACGCCGTGCGCACGCCCGAGGGCAAGGCCCGCCGGCTCGTGCTCCGGTTCCTCGTCTCGCCGGTCGAGATTCTCGGAGACGGCAAGGTCGAGGCGATCGTCGTCGTCCGCAACACGCTCGTCGCGGACGAGACCGGCGCGATCCGCGCCGTCGCCACGGGCGAGCGCGAGACCATCCCCTGCGGGCTCGTCCTGCGCAGCGTCGGCTACCGCGGCGTCGCGCTCCCCGGCGTGCCCTTCGACGACGATGCCGGCGTGATCCCGAACGCCGACGGCCGCGTCGTCGACGCGTCGGGCGCTCCGATCCCGGGCCTCTACTGCGCAGGCTGGATCAAGCGCGGCCCGAGCGGGGTGATCGGCACGAACCGCAAGGACGCGGCCGAGACTGCTGCCCACGTCCTCGCCGACGCCGAGGCAGGCCTGCTCCAGCCGGGAGCAGGCGATCTCGAGGAGGTGCTCGCCGAGCGAGGAATGCCGTTTGTCGAATACGCGGGCTGGGAGGCGATCGACGAGCACGAACGCGCTCTCGGCGCCCCGCACGGCCGCCCGCGCGTGAAGCTCGTCACCTGGGACGAGCTTCTCGGCCACGCCGTTCGGCGCTAGTCGGACGGGCACGGCAGGGACGCCACTAGACTCGCTTGAATGGAGCTCTGGGGCGGCGAGACCGCGAAGGCGATCGAGAACTTCCCGGTCTCCGGCGAGCCGATCCCGGCGCCGGTCGCCCGCTGGCTCGGCCGGATCAAGGCTGCCGCTGCGCGCGTCAATGCCGAGCTCGGGCTGCTCGATCCTGAGAAGGCGGAGCGGATCGCCGCCGCCGGCGACCGGATCGCGGCCGGCGAGCTCGACGAGCAGTTCCCGATCGACGTCTTCCAGACCGGTTCGGGCACCTCGTCGAACATGAACGCGAACGAGGTGATCGCGACCTCGCCGGCGACGGCGTGCATGCGAACGACGACGTGAACATGGGGCAGTCGTCGAACGACGTCTTCCCGTCGGCGGTTCACCTCGCGGCTCTCGGGGAGCTGGTCGGGGATCTCCTCCCCGCGCTCGGGCAGCTCGAAGCTGCGCTGGCGGCCAAGTCACGCGAGTTCGACGACGTGGTCAAGTCGGGCCGGACGCACTGGATGGATGCGGTGCCCGTGACGCTCGGCCAGGAGTTCGGCGGGTACGCCGCGCAGGTGCGCGAGGGCAGGGCGCGGGTCGAGGGAACCTACGAGCGCGCTCGCGAAGATCCCGCTCGGCGGTACCGCGGTCGGCACCGGGCTCAACACCCATCCCGAGTTCGCGGCGCGGGTGCGCGCACGGCTGGCGGCGGACACGGGCCTGACGATCTCGCCGCCCGCCGATGCGTTCGAGTCGATGGCCGCGCGCGACGGCCTCGTCGAGGCCTCCGCTGCGCTCAAGGTCGTGGCGGTCTCGCTGACGAAGATCGCGAACGATCTGCGCTTCCTCGGCTCGGGCCCGCGCGCCGGACTTGCGGAGATCTTCCTGCCGGAGCTCCAGAAGGGCTCCTCGATCATGCCCGGGAAGGTCAACCCGGTGATCCCCGAGGTCGTGACCCAGGTCGCCGCGCAGGTGATCGGCAACGACGCGGCGATCGGGATCGGCGGGATGCAGGGGCACTTCGAGCTCAACGTCTTCATCCCGCTCGATCGCCCGCAACCTGCTCGAGTCGATCCGCCTTCTCGCTGCCGCCTCCCGGCTCCTCGCCGAGAAGTGCGTCGACGGGATCGAGGCGAACCGGGAGCAGTGCGAGCGCTACGCGGAGTTGACGCTCTCGGCCGCGACTGCCCTCAATCCCGTACATCGGCTACGACCGCGCGACCGAAATCGTGAAGGAGGCGTCACGCTCGGGACGGTCGCTGCGCGAGGTCGCGCGCGAGGCAGGCGTGGAGGATTCGGTACTCGACGAGGCGCTCGACTTCCGCGCGATGGCGAAGCCGAACGGCTGAGTCAGCTCGAGATGCGGATCTTCGGGTCGGCGTCGACCGGGCCGATGACCACATGGAAGGTGTAGGTCCCGTCCGCCGTGGGATTGCGGAGGCCCGGCATCTTCGCGCGATCGCGACGGTCAGCTTCCCGATCCCGATCACGTCGCACATGACGCCGCCGTGCGCTGCTTGATCCCTATGGTGAGCAGCGAACCGTGCTGCTTCACCGAGGCTGCAGGGGCGCCGTTCACGAGCACGGAGCTCGGGCCGAGAGACGAGGGCGCCGTCATCCCGTGAGGCAGCGTCAGCAGGAACGGGCCGGCGCCGGGGCTGCCGCACTGCATCTCGTAGCTCATCACGAAGCGTCAGTGCGGTCTGCGCGCCCGGCTTGTGCGACGTGGCGGACGCCGAGGCTGTCGGCGGCGGCAAGGCGGCGTGTGCATCGGCCGCGACCGCTGAGAGCAGACAGGCAACGAGGCCGGCGACAGCGATCCTCATCTTTCGAGTGTAGGTGCCGTCTCGGTAGTGCCGCTCAGTAGGCGAGCGCGCCGCGGCCCGTGGCAGCGGCGTGTCGCTGCTCGTCGGCGCGGTAGCTCGAGCGGACGAGCGGGCCCGAGAAGACCGAGCCGAACCCGAGGGCCTCGCCCTGCTCCCGGAACCAGCGGAACTCGTCGGGATGGACCCAGCGGTCGATCTGCGCATGCTTCGGGCTCGGCTGGAGGTACTGGCCGATCGTGACGACGTCCACGCCGTGCCCGCGGAGGTCGCGCATCGTCTCGACGACCTCGTCGTTTTCGCTCGCCGAGGCCGACGATGATCCCGCTCTTCGTCAGGACGTTGTAGTCGGCGAGCTCCTTGGCCCGCGCGAGCAGCGAGAGCGCGCCGTCGTAGCTCGCCTTCCCCCCGCGCATCTTCGCGTGCAGGCGCCGGACCGTCTCGATGTTGTGGTTGAAGACGTCCGGCCGCGCTCCGATCACGGCTGCGAGCGCCTGCTCCTCCACCCCGAGGAAGTCCGGCGTCAGCACCTCGATCGTCGCGTCGGGCAGCTTGTGCCTCAGAGCGCGGATCGTGGCCGCGTAGTGGCCCGCGCCACGATCCGGGACGTCGTCGCGATCGACGGAGGTGACGACGACATGCTTCAGCCCCATCTCTTTCGCCGTCTGCGCCAGGCGCAGCGGTTCGAGCGGATCGACGGGCTCGCTCGGCGTGCCGGAGTGGACGTAGCAGTAGCGGCATGCACGCGTGCACGTGTCGCCGAGAATCTGGAATGTCGCCGTGCCGCGCCCCCAGCACTCGGCGATGTTCGGGCAGCGGGCCTCTTCGCAGATCGTGTGCAGGCTCGCGCCGTGGATCAGCTTCGCGACGTCGTAGTAGCGCGTCTCGGCGCTCGGTGCGCGCACCTTCATCCACTCGGGGCGGCGCGGCCGTTCGGCTACGGAGCGGGAGCTCTCCACGGCGTGAGTGTAGAGACCGTCGGCTCTCCGGCGGCCTGTGGATGAGCCGTCACACTCTCGTCACGACTGTAAAGAGGTCTGGCACCTTTTCGGAGCTGCGCTCGGAAACTCGCCGGAAGCTCGAGCCTCGAACGCCGTCGTAGAGCCGGAACGGGTCGTCCCAACGGCGTTACAACCGTAAAGGGGTCTGACCCCTTTTGGTCTGACCCCTTTTGGTTCGCGGCGCGGTGAGGCCGTTGTTGAAACCCGCCTGAATCACGCCTCCGTTTACGGCTGCATGCTGAGCTGCGCGTGCAGCGGCTGGGCCCAGAGGCCCGGCTCGTCGCCCGGAACCTCGTCCAGCACGAGCCCGAAGACCTCGCCGAACGCCTGCGCCGCGACGGGTCGCACCTCGTCCACCGCGACCGGCCGTGCGAGCTCCCGGGCGAGCGAGGTGAACGCCGCATCCTCGAGCCCGCAGGCCGTGATCCATTCGGTGAAGGGTGCCGGATCGAGGTCGACGTTCAGTGCGTACCCGTGCGTTGTGACCCACCGGGAGATGTGCACGCCGATCGAAGCGAGCTTGCGCGGCGGCGAGTGCAGCCAGACCCCTGTGAGCCCGTCGATCCGCACGGCGTCGAGGCCGAATCCCGCCGCCGTGTCGATGATCGCCTGCTCGAGGTCGCGGCAATAGCGCTTCACGTCCTTGCCGTGGCGCTTGAGATCGAGGATCGGGTAGCAGACGAGCTGCCCCGGCCCGTGGAACGTGGACTTCCCGCCGCGGTCCGTCTCGACGACCTCGACCTCGACGTTCTCGGGAACGTGCACCTCCTCCTCGTCGGTACGGCGACCGAGCGTGATCGTCGGCGGATGCTCGAGCAGGATCACCGTGTCCGGGATCGCGCCGCGCGAGACCGCCGCTGCGAGCGAGCGCTGAAGCTCCCAGGCCTCGACGTAGCCGGTCAGGCCCAGGTTCATCAGGTAGGCGCCGCGCTTCATTGCGCGGCATCCTCGCCGCGGCCGGCCCCCTCGAGCGCAACCTGCGCGGCCTCGAGCTCGTCGGCAGAGACGAAGATCTCGTAGCTGCCGGAGCCGGCAGACGGAAAGATGCCGCCGAGCGGCGAGGCGGCCGGCTCGTAGGTCGCAGCGATCCCACGGCTCGCGAGGAAGCCCGTGATCACGGCGGCTTCCGCCTCGTTCGCGGCTCCGGTGAGCCGCTCGCTCGCGTTCTCGGGCAACTCAGTAGTCGCTGTCCGACCAGCCCTCGAGGCGCTGGGTGAGATCGCGGAGGAACTGCCCGGCGTAGGCGCCGTCGACCAGCCGGTGGTCGTAGGTGAGCGTGAGGTTCATGATCGGCCGGATCGCGATCGCATCCTGGCCCGCGTCGTCGGTGATCACCCACGGTCGCTTCACGACGGCGTAGGTACCGAGGATGCCGGTCTGCGGCCGGCTGATCACCGGCGTGCCGATGAAGGTGCCGTAGCTGCCGGGGTTCGTGATCGTGAACGTGCCTCCCTGAACGTCGTCGGGCAGCAGTTTCTTCGTGCGCGCGCGGTCGGCGAGGTCGGCGATTCCGCGTGCCATCCCGAGCAGGTTCAGGCCTTCGGCGTGCTTCAGCACCGGGACGATCAAGCCTTTGCCACCCTCGAGCGAGACCGCGAAGCCGAGGTTGACGTACTTCCGGGTGACGATCGACTCGCCGCGGATCTCGGCGTTGATGTACGGCCATTCGGCCAACGTCTCGACCGTTGCCCGCGAGATGAAGGCGAGGTAGGTGAGCTTGACCCCATACGAGGCGGCGAACTCCGCCTTCAGCTTGCCGCGGATCGCGACCACGCGGGTCATGTCGACCTCGATTGCGCTCGTCACGTGGGCGGCGGTGTCGAGCGAGCGACGCATGTGGTCGGCGATTCCCCGCCGCATCGCGCTCATCGGCGTGATCTCCTCGCCGCTGCCGAGAGCGGGTGCCGCGGCCGGGGCTGTCGGGGGTGCCGGTGCCGTAGGCGGACTCGGCGCTGCCGCGGCGGGAACCGGCGGTGGCGGCGGTGGCGGGGGTGCAGCCGGCTTCGCGGCACCCGACTCGACGAAGGCCAGGATGTCCTTCTTCGTCACGCGGCCGTCGCGTCCGGTGCCCGGCACGCTCGATGGATCGACTCCATGCTCCGAGGCGATCCGGGCAACGACGGGGGAGACGAAGGTGTGGTGCTCGCCGCTCTTGCCGTTCCCGGCGACGGGGGCGGCCGGCGCGGGCTCGGGCTCCGGCGCGCGCTCTGGCTCCGGCTCGTGCTCCGGTTCCGGCTCTGGAGCGGGCGCGGCGGCCTCGGGCTCCGGCTCGGACTCGACGAACGAGGGCAGCGGATCCGGCACGCTCGGTCTTGCGGGCGCCGCATCTGCCTCGCCGGTCCCGATCCGGGCGACGAGCGTCCCGACCGCGACCGTCTCGCCCTCCTGGACGAGGATCTCCTGCAGCACGCCGGTCCCGGGGCTCGGCACCTCCGTGTCGACCTTGTCGGTCGAGATCTCGAGCAGCAGCTCGTCGGCCTGCACCGTGTCTCCGACCTGCTTGAGCCACCTGGTGACCGTTCCCTCCGAAACGGAGACGCCCATCTGGGGCATCACGACCTCGGTCACGGTTCCGCTCGCCATCTCCTAGTACTCAGCGACCTCGCGCAGGGCGGCCACGACGTCCGAGACCTGGGGCAGGAAGGCCGCTTCGAGAGCAGGCGCGAACGGAACCGGTGTGTCCGGTGCCGTCACGCGGCGCGGCGGCGCGTCGAGATCCTCGAAGGCCTGTTCGGCGATCGTCGCCGAGATCTCGGCGCCGAATCCGCCCGTGTGGGTGTCCTCGTGCAGCACGATCACCTTCGAGGTCTTGCGCACCGACTTCAGAACGGCCTCGCGATCCCAGGGCAGGATCGTTCGCAGGTCGATGATCTCGACCGAGAGGTCGTCGAGCTGGTCGGCGGCCTGCTCGGCCGTGTAGACCATCGCCCCCCACGTCACGATCGTGACGTCGTCGCCGGCGCGGGCAAGGCGGGCTTTCCCGATCGGTGTCGTGTACCGCTCGTCGGGCACCTCGCCCTTGATCCGGCGATACAGGTGCTTGTGCTCGAAGAAGAGGACCGGGTTCGGGTCCTGGATTGCCGAGATGATCAGCCCCTTCGCGTCCTCGGGGGTCGAGGGGCACACGCACTTCAGGCCCGGGATGTGGGCGAACGACGACTCCGGGTTCTGCGAATGGAACGGGCCGCCCGAGAAGCCGCCGCCAGACGGGAGACGCAGCGTGATCGGCACCGGGGTGCCGGCGCGCCAGTGCTGCTTGGCGGCGATCGTCACCAGGTGGTCCCAGGCGCACGAGACGAAGTCGGCGAACTGCATCTCCGCAACCGGCCGTAGGCCCATCATCGCGGCGCCGGTCGCGCCGCCGACGATCGCAGTCTCCGAGAGCGGAGCGTCGATCACCCGCCAGGCGCCGAATTCCTCCTGGAAGCCCTGCGTCACCTTGAACGCGCCGCCGTAGACGCCGATGTCCTCGCCGATCAGGAAGACGCGCCTGTCGTGCTGCATCTCCTGCCGGAGGCCGTCAGAGATCGCCTGGAGGTAGGTCAACTGTGTCATCTTAAGCGCGGGCCATCACGAGCTACATGTGGTGCGGGTGGTCGAGCTCCTCGGGCTCGGCGTAGACGCCGTGGAGAAGCGTGCCCGGATCGGGCTCGGGCGAGGCCTCAGCGCGCTCGAGCGCCTCGTTCAGGTGGCGCTTCACATAGCTCGAGATCTCGTCTTCCTCCGCGTGGGTCAGCTCGGCGTGGTCGATCAGCCAGCGGCGGTAGCGCTCGATCGGATCGCGGGCGGCCCACTGCTCGAAGAGCTCCTTCGGCACGTAGGAGGCGTCGTCGTGGACGGCGTGACCTTCCATGCGAAGGGTGACGCTCTCGATCAGCGTCGGCCCGCCGCCCTGGCGAGCCTTCTCGATCGCGCGCTTCGCCTCGCGGTAGACGGCGAGCGCATCCGTGCCGTCGACGACGACGCCCTCGAAACCGTAGGCGGCCGCTCTGTCCGCTAGATGCTCGACCGCGTACTCGAGGTGGGTCGGGGTCGAGTAGGCCCAGCCGTTGTTGTCGCAGATGAAGACGACCGGGAGCTGGCGGACGGCGGCGAAGTTCATCGCCTCGTGGGCATCGCCGCGCGCGGACGAGCCCTCGCCGAACCAGGTGACGGCAACCCGCTTCTCTTCCTTGATCCGGAAGGCCAGCGCGCAGCCGACGGCGACCGGCATCATCGCCGGCAGATGGGAGACCATCGCGACGAGACCGAGATGGCTGTCTGCCATGTGCACGTTCCCGTCCTTGCCCTTCGCGGGCCCGTCGGCGCGGCCCATGTAGTTGGCGAAGATCCGCCACGGCTCGACGCCGCGCACGATGTGCACGCCCATGTCCCGGTGGAGCGGAGTGCCGACGTCGTCCCGGGACATCGCGGTCGCGATTGCCACGGCTGAGGCCTCGTTGCCGCGGCCGGTGTAGAAGGAGCCGGGGATCTTCCCCTGGCGGTAGAGGATGTGGCCGCGTTCCTCGAGCCCGCGTGTCAGCAGCAGGTTCCGGTAGATGCCGAGGAGATCCTCACGGTCGAGGCCCCATTCCTTCGCCTCCTGGAGCGAGCCGCTTGGCTCCGCAACGCGTGCGATCGACATACCTTCTGCACTCTAACGCGATGGGGAGCGCTCCCGTGGCCTCTAAGCTGGTGCGGTGGGAAAGGCTTCCGACTGGCTCCGCGAGGAGCGGCGCAAGGTGCTCGGCGACTGGACGGCCGTCTGCCTCCGCTGCGGCGGGGCGCGCCGCTGGTTCGCGGAGCTCGAGTCGGAGATCCCGAGTGAGTGCCCGGCCTGCGGCGGCGAGATCATCCATCGTTGCCCTTCGTGCGCGGCGCCTTTCTCCTCGACCTTCGCGGTCGACTGCGAGGAGTGCGGCGGCCGCATCCGGGAGCCTGAGCTCTTCGGGATCCCGATCCGCAAGCAGTCCTGACCGGCACGTTCGGCCCCGTCGGGCGTGGCCGGCGCAACCGGCGTTTTCAGCCGTTACCTGACCCCGGTTTGGACGAGCGCCAAACGGCTTGGAAGCAGGGGCTCCCGTGTTGTCAGTTACACCGTTGTTACGCCGGCGTCGCGGTTTTGTTCCAGTATCCGACCCCCTGACAACAGCGACGGGGGGCCTGTCCATCACGGACGCCCGCGCGCGTAGTCAGTTCGGCTTGATCGCAGAGAAGCGGATCACCGTGACGGTGTCGTCCTCGCTCACCTCACGGTTGTAGAGCTGGCTCAGGAAACGCGCCATCTCCTCGGGGCGGCGCACCTCCGGGTTGTCGTGCTCGATCTCGCGCGGGGAGAGCTCCGCGAGGCGTTTCACCTCGACCTTGTCGACCACGGCGTCGAAGATGTGCTGCCGGGGCCCGAAACGCGCCCCGACGAGGACGGAGACGATCATCCCCTTCTGGTACTTCCGCGACTTGTCGCCGAGCCGGATCGTCGCGGTCTTGCGATGCGAGCGAAGCTGGGCCTCGACCACGGGTGAGTAGAAGTTGAGGGCGAACGCTGGCAACGGCTCCCGATCATACGTCTTGCCTCCCCGCCAGCAGCGCGATCGCCCGCTCGGCCATCTCGCGCTCGCCCTGGTAGGCGAGATGGTCGGGCGCCTCCTCGAGTGGGAGCCACCGGGCCTCGGCGACCTCGTGCCGGAACTCGGCGGGAAGGTCGTCGATCTTCCCGCTCTCGTACTCGACGAGGAAGAACGAGACGATCTTGAACACCCGCTCGCCGTCCCAGCTGAACCAGTAGCGCGTGTCTCCGAGCTTCGCGACCGAGCGGCCGCGGACGCCGGTCTCCTCGGCGACCTCGCGGACCGCCGCCGCCTGGCTCGATTCCCCCTCGTCGAGCTGCCCCTTCGGCAGCACCCAGAGCCCTTCCGGCTTCCCGGCGGGCCGGATCGCCGCGAACAGCCAGCGCCCGCGTACTCGACGGACGAGCACCCCACCCGCCGAGAACTCGCGGCGCACGCCTGAGACCTTAGCCTCCCCGGCTGAGATATCGGACTGCGCGAGCACCACGCTCTCGGGTATGCTCCCGTCGGCACTCTTGAGGAGAGAGTGCCAACGACTGTCACGAGTTCGTCACAAGCGCCACCCAACGCGCCTGGACAAACGGTTTCAACTACACGTTTCAACTACACAGTGGAGGTCCGAGGTATGAATCTGACGCCCCTGGGAGATCGCCTGATCGTCGAGACGCTCGAAGAGGAGCAGACCACGATCGGCGGCATCGTTCTCCCTGACACCGCGCTCGAGAAGCCGCAGCGCGGCCACGTCGTCGCCGCCGGGCCGGGTAGCCGCAACTCCGATACAGGCGATCGCATCCCCATGGATGTCGCCGAGGGCGACCAGATCGTCTTCTCGAAGTACGGCGGCACCGAGATCCGGATCGAGGGGACTGACTATCTGATCCTGCGCGAGAGCGACGTCCTCGCGAAGGTCACCGGGACGCCTGCCAAGGCGAAGGCCAAGGCCTAAGAGAGAGGAACGAGAAGAACATGGCTCACAAGGAACTGAAGTTCAGCGAGGACGCACGCCGCTCGCTCCAGCGCGGCGTCGACATCCTCGCCGACGCGGTCAAGGTCACGCTTGGCCCGAAGGGGCGCTACGTCGTGCTCGACAAGAAGTACGGCGCGCCGACGATCACGAACGACGGCGTCACGATCGCCCGCGAGATCGAGGTCGAGGACGCATTCGAGAACCAGGGCGCCCAGCTCGTCCGCGAGGTCGCAACGGCGACGAACGACGTCGCCGGCGACGGTACCACCACCGCGACCGTGCTCGCCCAGGCGATCGTTCGCGAGGGTCTCAAGAACGTCTCGGCCGGTGCCAACCCGATCGCGCTCAAGCGCGGGATCGAGAAGGCCGTCGAGGCGATCGTCGCGAACCTGCAGAAGCAGTCGGTCGACATCAACGGCAAGGAAGACATCGCCCGCGTCGCCACCATCTCCTCGCGCGAGCGCGAGATCGGCGACGTGATCGCGGACGCGATCGAGAAGGTCGGCAAGGACGGCGTCGTGAACGTCGAGGAGGGCCAGACCTTCGGCCTCGAGCTCGAGTTCACCGAGGGCATGCAGTTCGACAAGGGCTACCTGTCGCCGTACATGGTGAACGACGCCGAGCGCATGGAAGCCGTGCTCGACGACCCGTACATCCTGATCGCGAACCAGAAGCTCGGCGGGATCAAGGACCTGCTCCCGCTGCTCGAGCAGGTCATCCAGGCCGGCCGGCCGCTGCTGATCGTGGCCGAGGACGTCGAGGGCGAGTCGCTCGCGACGATCGTCGTCAACAAGCTCCGCGGCACGTTCCAGGCCGTCGCCGTCAAGGCGCCCGGCTTCGGCGACCGCCGCAAGCGGATGCTCGAGGACATCGCGATCCTCTCCGGCGGCGAGGTCATCACCGAGGAGATGGGCCTCAAGCTCGAGAACACGAAGCTCGCCCAGCTCGGCCGGGCCCGCAAGGTCGTCGTCGACAAGGACTCGACCACGATCATCGACGGCGCCGGCGATTCGGAGGACATCAAGGCCCGGATCAAGCAGCTGAAGGCCGAGATCGAGACCACCGACTCCGACTTCGACCGCGAGAAGCTCCAGGAGCGCCTCGCGAAGCTGTCGGGCGGCGTCGCGGTGGTGAAGGTCGGTGCAGCCACCGAGACCGAGATGAAGGAGAAGAAGCACCGCGTCGAGGACGCACTCCAGGCGACGCGTGCCGCGCTCGAGGAGGGCATCGTCCCCGGCGGCGGAGTCGCGCTCCTGAACGCGGCCGACAAGGTCAAGACCTCGCTGCTCGACTCGCTCGAGGGCGACGAGAAGACGGGTGCCCAGATCGTGCTCCGCGCGCTCGAGGAGCCGCTCCGGCAGCTCGCGACGAACGCCGGGCTCGAGGGCTCGGTTGTGATCCAGTCCGTCCGCTCGGCGAAGCCCGGCCAGGGTCTGAACGTCGACTCGGGCGAGGTCGAGGATCTCGTCAAGAACGGGATCATCGACCCGACCATGGTCACCCGCTCGGCGCTGCAGAACGCCGCGTCGATCGGCAAGAACATCCTCACCACCGAGGCGATCGTCACCGACGCCCCGGAGAAGAACGGCGCCGGCGGTGCCGGCGGTGGCATGCCCGACATGTCGGGGATGATGTAGGGACGACGGGTCTCCGATCCGTCTGTTGGTTCAGCGAGGGCGCCGGCGAGCCGGCGCCCTCGCCGTTCAAGGTGTCGCCTTGAACCCGTCCTGGGTCGCCGAGCCCCGCTTGGCGACGGCCGGTTCCGAAAGACCCGGGACGCAGAGGATCACGCCCCAGCACTGATCGCTTCCGACGGGCTTCGTCAGGAGCAGGCCGGCGGTGCTCCTGATCGGTTTGAGGATCGGCACGGGGTTCGGCGGCGTGCCGAGCGGGCCGCCGGGAGTGGCGTGCACGACGCTCAGAGGACGGAGGGTGAAGAGGATCGCAAGCCCGGCGCCGAGGCCGGCCAGGGCTGCTCCCTCGGCAAGGCCGGGTGGGCGGCGGTGGGCGAGCCGGACGAGGACAACGGCTCCCAGCGAGATGACGAGCGCGAGCGGTACCGGCTCGTGCCACGACCCTCTGAAGAAGACCAGGGCGACCGCCGTGGCGCCGGCTGCGCCGCCCAGGACGACCGCGAGCGATGGGCGCTGGAGCGTTGTCGGGAGCGCCCAGGCGCCGATCCCGACCGGCACCAGCCAGAGTGGTGCCAGCGCGAAACGCGGGTCGGGAGCGAGCAGGAACCACGCCACGAGCAATGCGAGGCTCGGGAGCACGACCGCAAGCATCGGCGCGAGCCGACGCCGCCGCTCCGGGTCCGATCCGAAGACCGCGGCGGGGATCAGCCCGGCGAGCAGGAGCAGCGGCAGGACCACGTCTGGGTCGAGCGACTTCTGTGTCAGCCAGGGCCGGATCCAGAACAGGGAGCGGACGACGATCGCAGGCGGGTGGGTCGATCCCGTCGCGAATGCGTGGTTGGCCGTGTTCTGCGTGATCACGACGTGGAGCGGGACGCGCCAGTCCACCGGAAGCTTGAACGCGGTTGCGGGAAAGAAGGGGAAGCCCGACAGCACCGCCTGGCGCGCGCTCACAGCCACGAAGAGGAGCACCGGCAACGCTCCGGCGAGGGCCGCGCTGCGGACGACCCGCCCGGTCTGTCCCCGCCGCGCGGCAACCAGCGGCAGCCCGACCGCGACGGCGACCGGAAGCCAGTAGAGCGGCCGGGTCGCCGCGGCCGTTCCGAGGGCCGCGCCCGCCGCGAGCACCGGGGTCGGCGCGTAGCCTCGCTCGACCGCCTCGGCCAGGTGCAGCATCCCTGCGAGGACGAGCACGAACGCTGCGAAGTCGAGGTCGGGGCTGGAAAGCAGGTGGGCCGGCCGGTTGACGACGCCGGCGACGAGGACCGGGACGAGAAGCAGCGCCATTCTCCGCGTGAACGACGCGAGCCCGCCGGCGGTCCCGCGTCGCACGAAGCGTGAGCCGAGATCGACGGCGAGCATCGCCGCGAGGAGGCCGTTCACGAGGTGCGCCGCGGCGCCCGCCCAGGGGCCGTGGTCGAGGAAGGCGACGAGGAGCAGGTGTCCGTCGGCGGCGCCGAAGCGGCTGTGAAGGTTCGCGAGCCCGGGGATCACTGCGAAGTGCTCGGCGTAGCGGATGATCCCGAGGTGGTAGAGGCCGAAGTCGTAGTCCTCGGCCGGCCCGAGCGCCTGGTTGGCCGTCCAGGCCACGCCGAGCACAACGAGGACGGGCACCCACCACCGCAGCCGTGCTCTCCGAATGTCCCATAGCCGCGCCGCCCCGAGCGCCGCGCCCGGGACGCCGGCAATGGCCGGTGCGATCCACGCGGCCCAGGTGATCGCGGCGAACTGGTTCCAGAGAAACAGGTAGAGCAGCAGAACCGCGAGGCCGATCCAGAGGTCGGCGCCCTGCGGCCGGCCGGCGCGCTCGTTCGAGAACAGCCCGAGAAGCGCGGCTCGAGTCAGGAAGCCGCACCCGAGGATCACAACCCCGAAGAGGAGCCAGGAGGCCGCGACGGCGAGCGTCGGGAGCACGACCGTCGTCATTCCTGCTCGATGCTAAACGGCAAGCCGGTCCCTCGATGCCTGGACAGCAGAAGAGCCGGCGGGTATGTGGCCGGCTCTCCTGGTCATACGGACGGGTTGGGTTGCGTCGAGGAGTTCATCGGATCGGCCGTCCGGGCCCTGAAGTCCCTCGATCGGGTGATTTCTCGAGAGCCGGTGCTCCTAGAAGCTGTATCGCTCCTCGAGCCACGGGTCGGCATCGTTGTTGTAGCCGTAGCGCTCCCAGAAACCGAGGCGGTCCTCGGAGCGCAGTTCGATTCCGCGCAGCCACTTGGCGCTCTTCCAGAAGTACTTGTGCGGGACGACGAGCCGGAGTGGATAGCCGTGCTCGAGCGTGAGCGGCTCGCCGTCGCCGTGGGTGGCGAGGAGCGCCTCTGGATCCTCGATCGAGGCGAGCGGCACGTTCGCGCTGAAGTCGTGCTCGGCCCACGCGACCGCGAACCGGGCCGTGGGAAGCGGCCTGCAGAGCTTCGCGAGCTCCGACCAGTGGACGCCCTCGAACGAGGTGTCGAACTTGCTCCAGCGCGTGACGCAGTGGATGTCCTGGACGTTGCTCATGCGCGGGAGGGCGTTGAACTGCGCCCAGTCGAGGACGACCTCCTCCTCGACCTCGCCGTGGAGCCGGAGCGTCCAGGTGGCAAGGTCGACGTGCGGCACGCTCCCGGCATGCAGCACGGGCCATTTGACGGTCATGTGCTGGCCGGGCGGCAGCCGGGCCGGGTCGATCCCGGCCTCACGCACCTTGCGTTCGTCTCTCGACCGGAACACCGTGCCCAGAATAAAGACGATGCCTAGACTAGAGAGGTGGGTACAGTCGCCACTCGAACGTACATCAGGCCTCGCGCCTTCGTCCGGGTCAGCGGGCCCGACGCCGCCGGTCTCCTGCAGCGGATCGTTTCGAACGACGTGCTCGAGGGCGAGTCCTGCGAGGCGCTGATCCTGACGCCGAAGGGCCGCGTGATCGCGCCGCTTCTCGTGTGGCGGCGCGGCGAAGACGACTTCCTGCTCCTGACCGAGCCCGAGCTCGGCGAGGCCGTTCGCGCTCATATGACGCGGATGCGCTTCGCCTCCAAGTGCGAGATCGAGACCGAGGAGCACACCTCGGCGATCGTCCTCGGCGGCACCGGCGGGATTCCCACCGCCGACTACGGAGTTCCGGCGGTCGAGGTGCTCGACGGCGAGCTCCCGGCAGAGCATGCGGACGACGAGCTCGAGCGGCTTCGCATCCTGGCGCGCACGCCGCGCTGGGGCCGCGAGTTGGACGAGGGCATCCTGCCGGCCGAGGCAGGCCTCGACGAGCGGGCCGTCTCCTTCACGAAGGGCTGCTACCCGGGCCAGGAGCCGCTCGCACGCCTCCATCACCGCGGCCACGTGAATCGCTCGCTCCGAGTGCTCGAGCTCGACGGCGAGGCCGCAAGACAGGCCGACGAGGTGAGCGACGGCGAGCGCGTCGTCGGCCGCGTTACGAGCTCCGTCCCGGGCCTCGCCCTTGCCTACGTCCGCGTCGAGGTTCCCGAGGGCGCCGAGCTCACAGTGGCGGGCCGCCCCGCGCGGATACACTGACCTCCCCGCGCCCGTAGCTCAGGGGATAGAGCGCTGCCCTGCGGAGGCAGAGGCCGGAGGTTCGAATCCTCCCGGGCGCACTTCACGTTTACCCTGGAAATACGCGGGTTCCGGCGAGAGCCATCCGCAGTCGGCTGCGCCGCTCGTGCCCTAGTAGTGCCCCAGATCTTCGGGGCGTCGCTGCGAAGCGCGCTCGCGTGCCCACTGCATCGCGACCGAGGCCGGGCGGCTGCGGTCCGTCCTGACTCGGACGGCGTTCGCCCGGCCCCATTGCGCGGTCGCTGCGGCGGGAGGGGCCCCGCGCTCGGTCCCGTTCGCCGCGACGATGCCGGCCGCGCGAGCCCGACCACCCCGAGACGCTAGACGCGCTGCCGGCGCCTCGTGCTGGCCGTCCGGGTTTAGAGTTCGTCGCGCATGACGATGGCGCGTCGGAGCCTGCTTGTCGCCGTCCTGGGCTTAGCTGGCCTACTCGTGGTCTGGAATGTGTTGCGAACCGAGCGTGCCGACCGTCATTCCGCACTGACGGTGACCTTCGCCCGCTATCCCAGAGCTACGCCAGCGCAGGAACGAGCCGTGGCGCGTGATCTTGCGGCAGATCCGGCCGGGAGAAGGTTGATGTTCGTTCCTGGGATCTCCACGCTCGCGATGGGCGAGCACGCGATCCCTGCGGATGCTGGTGCCGACTCGATGATCGTGACGGTGAACGGAACCCACGACGTGGGTGAGACCGCGTCGAGAGTGCGTTCGTTCCCCGGTGTCGAGTCCGTAATCTCCCGCTGATCGAAGGGACCCGCGTACCATCGGCGCCAGGACGGCGGCGAAGCCGAAGCCGAACGCGGAGAGCGCCGAGCTGGCGAGGCTCCGCGCCGCGGGGGCCGACGCCGAGGCGAGGCTCGCTCAGCTCGAGCGTGACCAGCGCGAAGCGGCGGCTGCGATCGCTGCGGCCCGCGGCCGCATCGCGCAGCTCGAACGGCGGGCAGCGACCGGCGAGGCCGGCGCCGGCGAGGAGCGCCGCCAGGCCGAAGCCGAGCTCGAGGCGGCCGCCGCGCGCCAGCGCGAGCCGTGGAACGAACGGTTCGAAGGCGTGCGCGCCGCGATCAGGGACGCCGACGCCGCGATCCGGGAGTACGTCACCGAGAACTTCGACGCGCTGATCGGCGTCCTGCACGAGGAGGCCGACCGGGCCGCCGCCGACGTCGACATCGCCGCCGGACGGCTCGCCGAGGCGATCGCCGAACGCGGCCGCGTCATGCAGGCCGTCATCCATCCATCCTCGGTGATTGAGAGGTTGAGCACAAGGCGTCGCCGACCGCGGGCGGTACGTGCATTTCGACGTTAGGCATCCCTCGGACAGGCGAGCGCGACTCCGGCTGTCGCTTTGGGCGGGCGGGCCTGGGGTACGGTGACATTGTGCGTGAAGGTCAGCGCCACTCTGAACGAGGTAGTCGTAAGCGCTATGGGTGTTGCGGCCGGATGGCGTGAGCGGTGACGACGGTCGGATGGCTCCTCGGGGCTCTCGTGTTCGTTGCATACCTCGTGATCGCAGCGACGACGTGGCGGCGAGCGGCCTGGGTGTTCGCAGACAAGGCCCGCTTCGAGCCGCAGGAGCGATTCACGTCGTTCGAGGTCATCTGGGGACTCCTCATTGGGGCGTTGTTCGCGATCGTCTGGCCGCTGACGGTCTCGATCTGGCTCACCGCGACGCGCGGGATCCCGTACCTCGGAACTCGATTTCTTCTCCCGCCGCCCCACATCAGGCACGAGCAACGCTCCAAGGATTCAGCCGAGCAGGAACGTCGGATCGCGGAGCTTGAACGTCAACTCGAAGACGGTGACCGCCAGCAAGTTATCGGCGGTCAAACCGCGAAATAGCCACGTTCGCGTGCAAGGAGCGCTCGGACGCGCGTAACCGTCACGGTTCCCTTGAGAACCGTGGCTCAACGCCGAAAGTCGGAGGCGGTGTCATCGCTCGGGGGCGGGTTCCGTAAGAAGGCGCGCAAGGGACAGGTGAGCGCGTTCGTGGTCGGGGGCAACAAGGACGGCTCGTTGAAGCTCACCCAGGCTCGTGTCATCACCGCCCGAGGCGTCGGAGCCGCAGTCATCCATCTCTCCCTCTCGTGGATGGTCGGCTTGATGGGCCTGGTCTCGACGCTGAACGGCGGTAAGCGGTTCGCCCACGCCGTCCACGTACACACGTCGCACGTTGGATCGGACGAGCAAGCTGCCCACGCGATCCTTGCCCGCGCCGGAGCGCATGGAGCGCTCGTGCTGATTCGTTGCCAAGACGGAGACACGCGACGCTGGAAGCGTCAGCCGGGAGGGATCGCGCACCGAGTTCCTCGCCGAGCTTGATCCGGGCAGCAAGCACGACTGGGTGCGTACCGCCCTTGGCGAGCCGTCGAGACCGAAGGGCTAAGTTTTCGAGTCGCTTCGACGAGGGGTCGTGAGCAATGCGCCCGGCGTTCCGTAGTGCTTCTGCGGGTAGGAGACGCGAGCCGCGAAGCGAACGCCGAGCCGATGGAGGAAGAAACCCGGCTGGAGCGCTGGTTCGACCGCGCCCTTGCGCGTGCCCAGACGCCACGCGGTGGTGCCGCGGTCATTGCGACGGTCACGACCATCGCGACGGTCGTCTTTGGCGTGCTCATGAGGACGATCGACCACAAGAACTTCAAGACGGTCGGCGCGGGGCTCTGGTGGTCCGTCCAGACGGTCACTACGGTGGGGTATGGCGACCTTGTCCCGACCAACACCTCCGGGCGGATCGTGGCCGCGCTCGTGATGCTGCTCGGGCTCGCTTTCCTGTCCGTGATCACAGCGGCGATCACAAGCTCGTTCGTGGGGCGGGCCACCGAGGAGCGGGCAAGGCGTACCGCGGGCGGTCACGCCCCGGCGACCGCCGCCGACGTTCGCGAGATCAACGAGCGGCTCGACCGCATGGAGACCCTGCTGCGGGAACGGTCTTAGCGGGCGAGGCTCACGCGCCTCGCCTCGTACTGAGTCACGCTGTGAGTCACAACCCTCGGTTTGCAGGGAAAGTGTCATATCGCGCGCATCTCGACGTCGCACGTGACATGTGGCGAGAGACGACGCTGGACGCGTCAGATTCCGAGGCCGGGTCGAACGAGGGTCGTCGAGGAGGATCGGGGCGCGTCCGGTGGTGCCGCGACGCCGGCGGCAGCCCTCGGGCGTCCTCGCGGGTGAACCGCCGCCCGCAGAGTCGAGCCTCGCTCTTCAGTTGGCGAGTGAGGAGAGCTCGCCGAGCAGGCGGTCGACTTCGTCGGCCGTGTTGTAGTGGATGAACCCGATGCGCAGAGAGCTCGGCGGGAGGCGGTCGGCGAGCGAGACGCAGTACCAGTTGTCGGCGTACCAGACGCCGAAGCCGCGCTCGGCGAGGTTGCGCGCGGCGGTCTCGGCTTCGACGCCGGCCACGTTCAGTAGGAACGTGGGCACGCGGCCTTCCATCGTCGGCGGGCCGTAGAGCGTGACCGAGTCCGGAAGACCGGCGAGGAAGCGCTCGCCGAGGGCCCGCTCGTAGTCGCGAAGGGGTGCGAGGCCGCCGAGCGAGTCCAGGTAGGCGATCGTCGCCTGGAAGCCCGCGAGCAGCTCGTAGGGCAGCGTTCCCGTCTCGAAGCTCCGCCCGAGCGGCTTCGACGACGACGGGCGCGCCTTGTACGGGCGCCAGTTCTCCGCGACCTCGGTGCGGAGGTAGGCCATCCCGAGGTGCGGGCCGCAGAACTTGTAGGGCGAGCAGAGGAGCACGTCGCAGCCGAGCTCCGTCACGTCGACCGGCTCGTGCGCCGCGTAGTGGACGGCGTCGATCCATGAAAGCGCGCCGGCGTCACGGGCAAGACGGCAGATCCGCTTTGCGTCTGCGACCGAGCCGGTTGCGTTCGAGGCGAGCGCGAAGGCGATGACCTCGCGTCCGGTCGGAGAGTTTCGACTCGAGGTCGTCGTAGTCGATCGTGAGCTCGTCGGCGGCGCGCGCGACGACGACCTTCAGCCCCTTGTCGGCGGCGAGCTCGACCCAGGGGGCGACGCCGCCGTCGTGGTCGAGCTCGGTCGTCACGATCTCGTCGCCGGGCTGGAAGTCACGGCCGGCGGCGCGGGTCACCGCGAAGTTCAGCGTCGTCATGTTCATGCTGAACGCAACCTCGGAAGGCAGGCAGCCGAGGAAACGACCGGCATCCGCCTTTGCGCCCTCCAGGATCGTCTCGACCGCCCGGCCCGTCGCGTACGGTGCGCCCAGGTTGCCCGAGGCGTCGCGGAGCGCCCGGGCGATCGCGTCCCCGACCTCGTCGGGCACCTGCGTCCCGCCCGGTGCGTCCAGGAAGGCGAAGCCGGAACGGAGCGAGGAGAACCGCGAACGGGCCGCCTCGACGTCGAAGGTCGTCGTGCACATCGGCCCGCAGTATCGCTCACGGCGTCTCGCCCTCGAGGATCCTGGCGAACACCCTCGGGTCGATGTTGCCGCCGGAGACGATGCAGACGATCTTCCCGCTCCCGGCGCGGCCGGAGATCGCTGCAGCAGCGGCCAACGCGCCCGCGCCTTCGGCGATCACCCGGACCCGCTCGGCGATCGTGCGGATCGCAGCGGCTACATCGTCCAGCGGGACGGGGAACGCGCCGTCGAGCAGGTCGCGGGCGTGGGCCCAGACCCCCGGGATGAGAGAGCGGCCGCCGGCCCCGTCGACGAACGAGCGGACATAGTCGATCTCAGTCGGAGCGCCGGCCGCGAGCGACGCGCTGACCGCGGCGCCGGTCTCGGGCTCGACAGCGAAGAAGCGGACATCGGGCCGCGTGGCCTTCACCGCGCTCGCGATCCCGGTCACGAGGCCGCCGCCGCCGTACGGGACGATCACGGCGTCGAGATCCGGAAGATCCTCGAGCAGCTCGAGCCCGATCGTGCCGTTGCCGGCCATCACCCGGATGTCGTCGACCGGATGCACGAACAGGCCGGCGGCGCCGTCGTAGCGGCCTTCGACGAGGACGCGCCACCAGTCGTCGTACGGCAGCGAGACGACCTTGCCTCCGAAGCGCTCGATCGCGGCGACCTTCGTCGAGGGTGCCCCGTCTGGAACCACGATCGTGGCCGGCACTCCGCGGATTCGCGCGGCGTAGGCGACACCCTGGGCCATGTTCCCGGCGCTCGCGGTGACGACGCCGGCGGCCAGCTCCGCGTCCGTTGCCTGGAGCACGGCGTTTCCGGCGCCGCGGATCTTGAACGAGTTGACCGGCTGCAGCGTCTCGAGCTTGAGGTAGATCTCGGCATCGGCATCCACGTCGAGCCGGACGAGCGGCGTGCGGACGGCGATGCCGGCGATCGTGTCCCGAGCGAGCAGGATCTCCTCGAGCGGGATCAGAGGTCGACCTCGATGCCGACCCCTTCGGCCCGTGCACGGGCGAGGACGTGCTCGGCCGCTGCGAGATCCTCGACGGCGATCCCGAGCGACTTGAACACCGTCAGCTCGGCGTCGGAGCTTCGCCCCGGCGCGGCGCCGATCAGGAGCTCGCCGAGCTCCGCACGGATGTGCTCCGGGCCGATCGCCCCCTCCTGCTGGGGGAACAGGAAGTCGCCGGCCTCGTTCACGATCGACTCGCGCCGGTCGACGAAGAGGGTCGCGTCGACCATCGTCTGCGTGTCGAGCTCACGCGTCGTTCTGATGCTCGAGCCGACGGCATTGACGTGTGCGCCCTCGGCGAGCCAGTCGCGCTGCACGATCGGCTCGCGTGCCGCGGTCGCGGTCACGACGACATCGGCGCCGCGCACGGCCTCCTCGGCGGAGGCCGCCTCGGTAACCCCGTCGAGCTCGGCTGCGTGCCCCGGTGTCCGGCTCCAGACCCGGATCTCCTCGAACGGGATCACGGCCCGCATCGCCTCGAGATGCGAGCGTCCCTGGATGCCTGCACCGAGAATCGCGAGAGTCTTGGATCCGGGACGGGCGAGCAGCTTCGTCGCGACGCCGGATACCGCGGCGGTGCGGATCGCGGTGATCGCGCCCGCGTGCATCACTGTCTGCAGCCGTCCGGTCTCGCCGTCGAAGAGCGCGACGAACCCCTGGTGCGGATCGAGCCCGAGCGCCGAGTTCCCGGGCACGATGCACACGGTCTTCAGCCCGTAGACGGGGGTGTCGCCCCCGCGGTAGGCAGGCATCAGGCCCATCAAGGTCGTCGTATCCGGCGGGCGGACGACGGAGCGGAGCGGGTTGTAGAGCTCGTCGCGGGCGAGTGCGGCGAGGACGTCCTCCATCACCGCGATGCACTCGTCCATCGTCAGGAGCCGCTGGACGTCGTGTTCGCCGAGGACGAGGGCGCTCATTCGAAGAACGAGCCTACGCGCTCGCGCTGCTCGACCGTGAGCGGAAGCTCGAGCGCCGCGAGCACCGGCTCGAGGTGGGCGGGACGCGACGGCCCGCACACCGCGCCGGTCACGATCGGGCTCGAGAGAACCCAGGCGAAGGCGAGGGTCGCCATCTCGACGCCGAGTGCCTCCGCCTCCGCTTCGAGCCGGTCGAGGCCGTCGAAGACGTCGTCCGCGAGAAACTGCTCGTAAGGGCCCGGCCGAAGGGTCATGCGCGATCCCGCCGGGAACGGCTCGCCGCGGCGGTAGCGGCCGGTCAGCCATCCGCCCGCGAGCGGGCCGAACGGCACGTAGGCGATCCCGTGCTCGGCACAGAGCGGAAGGACGTCGGTCTCGTCGGCGCGTTCGAGGAGCGAGTAGGTGTTCTGGACGAGGGCCGGGCGGCCATGGTCCAGGGCGTCCTCGAGCTCGGGTGCCGAGAAGTTGCTCAGCCCCCAGGCGCCGATCTTGCCCTGGCCGGCGAGCTCCTCGAAGGCGCCGATCGTGTCGGCGATCGGTGTCTCCGGGTCCGGGTCATGAGCGAGATAGAGGTCAATGCGCTCGACGCCGAGCCGGTCGAGGCTGCCGTCGACCTGACGCCTGACCCGGTCGGGAGCAAGGCCCCGGCCGTCGTCGCCGGTGACCGGGTTGAAGACCTTCGTGGTGACGAGCAGCCCCTCGGGCCGGCGTGACCCCCGCCAGCGGCCGATGAACGACTCGCTCGCGCCGCCCCCGTAGGCGTCTGCCGTGTCGAACCAGCGGATCCCGTGCTCCCAGGCGGCATCCATGATCTCGAACGCCTCCTCCTCCGAGTTCCCCTGCCCGAAGAACGCGGGCGCGGAGCCGATGCCGCCGAAGTTGCCGCAGCCGAGCGAGACTCGCGGCCAGGTCATCTAGTGCGGCCCATCTCGGCGCCTCACGAAACGTGCTGGTGTTGGCGGCCGCACTAGAGGTAGGTCGGCCGCTTCTCGGAGGGGCGACAAGCGCCGGTGGCGCCACTTTCGTGGAGAGTTGCGCGGGGGCTCACTCGGCCAAAGCGGTCAGCTCGTTGCGAAGCTCCCAGAGGTCGGGGAAGAAGCGCTTGTGGATCAGCTTCCCGAGCACCTCGACCGGTGTTCCCTGTGTCCCGACGACCGAGCCGCCGATGATGCGCTCGACGACGACGAAGTGCCGCGCCCGCCAGACGACGACGCGCTCGTCCCACTCGATCAGGAGCTCGGCGAGCTGGTAGAGGTCCTCGTGCTCGCGCCCGAGGGTGTACACCTCGGCCGGCGTGAGGCCCGCACGCTCGCGGGCGGCGTGGAACGCGGCGCCGAGGGGCGGGGTGATCTTCTGCACGACCCGGAAGCCGGGCGAGTCGAATCCGCTGCCGTGGCCGAGCACCTTCCGCACCTCCTGGTATTCCCAGGGCGAGAGGTGCTCGAGCATGTCGAGTGCCTGCGTGACGATCTTCAGGCAGTCGACGCCCCGTCGCAGCAGGCGGATCGCGGCGGCGAGGCTGTCCTCGCCGATCAGGCGCGTGGCCTCGGCGACCTCGGTCGTCGCGAGCTTCAGCCAGAGCTCCGAGGACTGGTGAACCGTCTGGAACAGCAGCTCGTCCCGGTGGGCCCACTCCTCGGGTGTCTTCTGCAGGGCCAGGAGCTCGTCGGTTCGCAGGTAGCGCTCGTAATCGGAGCCGCCGGCACCCTCGAGGACGGGCTCGGAGAGCTTCGGCTCGGTCACGGGCGGCTCTCCGTGCCGTCGTAGATCCTCATCGGGAGCTCGGCGAGCGGGACCCCCCCGTCGGCGGTCACGAGCCAGGTGTCCTGCATGTAGAGGCACGCTTGCCCATCGTCGGAGATCACATGCGGGTGCATCGAGAAGACCATGCCTGCACGAAGCTCGGTCTCGTCGTTCTCGCCGATCTTCGGGAACTCGATCATCGTCATCCCGATCGAGTGGCCGGTGACGTGGCCGAGCGCCCAGCCGCGATCGATGAATCCCTTCGAGACTGCACGATGGACGTCGCGCGCCGTCGACCCCTCGCGAAGAACGCTCGGGGCGACGGCGTAGTACTCGTCGTAGGCCTCCAGCATCCGTTTCGTCTCGTCGCTCGGCTCGCCGGCGCAGATCGCGCGCGAGACCTCCACCCAGTGGCCGCCGGGCCCGGCTACCTCGAGCGAGGGGAGCACCATGTCGGTGCGCGCGATCGGCCGGGCGCCTGCGATCTTGAACTCCGGGAGGGCAGAGCCGTTCTCGCCGACGAGCACCATGTCCATCGTCTGGCGGCCGCAGCCCTGCGCGACGAAGTAGCTCTCGCACGGCGCGAGGATCTCGCGCTCCGTGCGCCCGGGCTCGAACTCGTCGAGAAACGTCCAGAAGCCCTCCGTGTTGATCCGCACGCTGTCTCTGACCGAGTCGAGCTCGAACTCGCTCTTCACCGCTCGCGCGTGGTCGAAGGCCGTGTCCCAGGGGACGAGCTCGGCGGCCGGGGCGAGGGCGCTGTAATCGCGGACGGTCATCGCGTAGTCGAGCCCGTAGACGCCGACGCGCTTGCCGCGGACCCTGTCTGCGAGCCATTCCCCCGGGCGGTCGACGAACACCTGCTCGTCGATCCAGGTCGTGCCGTGCTCGCCGACATAACGGGCCTCGCGGGGGAAGACGATCGCGGGATCGCCCTCGAGCGGGAGCAGGACGTAGGCGTAACGGTGGACGATCACGAAACCCGAGAGATAGGTGACGGCGCCCTCGAAGCCGGTGTACTCCGAGCCGGCGACGATCGCGGCGTCGAGCCCGTCGCGTTCGAGCGCCTGGCGCGTCAGCTTGTAGCGGCGCGCGACGTCCTCTGCCGGGACCGTCTGGATCACTGCTTCCAACCTGCCTCAACCCCTTTCACGAGCGCCCAGATCGTTTCGTGCTCGGGCGTCGGCACACCGTAGCGGCGCCCGAACTCCGCGATGCCCCCGTTCAGAAAGTCGACCTCCGTCTGACGGCGGGCCTCGACGTCCTGGAGCATCGAGGCCTTGTGCCCGTAGGCGACCTCGGGTCGGGCAGCGTAGTCGATCAGGTCTTCGGGGTCGGAGTCGAGCTCGATCTGCTGCGCGGCGGCGACCGCCTTGCCTTCGTCGACGAGCCGTGAGGCGAGCGCGCGGAGGGCCGGCTGCTCGCAGACCCGCCCGTGCGTCAGCCCGGTCAGGGCGCCGAGTGGGTTCGTTGCGGCATTGAAGATCACCTTGCGCCACTGCGGGCCGCGGGCGTCCGCCACCGCGTCGGTGGGCATTCCCGCGCGGGTGCAGGCGTCTGCCAGGCGCTCGATCTCGGCGTCCGCAGCCGGCTTCGGCTCGAATGGGCCGAGCGTCGTCGCGCCTTTGACGTCCCACTGGACGACCCCGGGCTCGGTGATCTTCCCGGCCGGGAACGTGGTGCCGCGGATCACCCGCTCGACGTGGCGCGCGAGCACCTCCTCGTTGCCGATCCCGTTCTGAACAGTCGCGACAGAGCCGTTTGCGAACGCGTGGGCAGTGGAGGCGATCGCGGTGTCGGTGTGCATCGCCTTGGTGGCGACGATCCCGAAGTCGCACCCGGGTAACTGCGCGGCATCGGCGGTGGCGTTGACCTTCCCGACGACCTCTCCGGCGCCTGTGAGCCGCAGCCCGTCGCGGTTGATGGCCGCGACGTGATCCTCGGCGAGGTCGTAGGCCCAGACCTCGACGTCGTCGAGTGTCCCGAGATTCGCAGCGAACAGTGACCCGACCGCACCGCAGCCGACGATGCAGACCCTCATTGCCACGAGGCCTCCTTCGCCTTGACGAGCCGGTACAGGGTGGTGTGGAGCGGTGTCTCGACCCCGTGGCGCTCGCCGGCCCGGATCAGCGCGCCGGTGATCAGGTCGATCTCGGTCGGCCTGTGGGCCTCGACGTCCTCGAGCATCGAGGGATAGTGCCGTGAGCCGCGCTCCGTTGCATGGACGTTCATCTCCCAGGGATCCTCGGCGAGCTCGACGCCGGCCGCGGCGGCGACCGCTTTGCCCTCGTCCATCAGGGCGAGCACCAGGTGGCCGAGGTCGCCCGGCTCGTCGAGCTGCGCGAACCGGGGCTCGTGCGGAAGGCCCGTGAGCGCCGCGACCGCGTTGACGGTCGCGTTGAAGATCAGCTTCGACCACTGCATCGGGCCGAGGTCGTCGAAGCCCTCGGCCTTCAGGCCGGAGAAGCGGACGAGCTCGGCGACCGCGCGGGCGTGGTCGCCGGTCGTGCCGCGGCTCGGGCCGATCCAGGTGGCCGTGTCGAGGATGTACTCGACGCTCGTGTCCGAGTGGCGGGTCCCGCTCATGAACGTGACGGAGGTCAGCATCGGCCAGTCGCCGTGCCGGCCGACGATCTCGTCGGCGCCGAGCCCGTTCTGGGTCGTCATCACGGTCGCTCCGGCGAACTGCCCCTCGAGAGTCGATCCGATCGACTCGAGGTCCGTTCCCTTGCAGCAGACGAGCACGAGGTCCGGGTCGGGCAGGTCGGCCGGGTTCGTCGCCGCCGTGATCAGCCCGTGGAGGTTGGCCCGGCCGGTGACGTGGAGGCCGTCCGCGTTCAGGGCGCGGGCGTGCTCCTCGCGCCGCGCGAGCACCGAGACCTCGCAGACCTGGGCGAGATGGCCGGCGAATAGGCTTCCGATCACGCCGGAGCCCGCGACGCAGACTCGTTGGATCACCCCGGCTGCCGCCGGACGAGCTCGGCGAACTCCTCGTCGGTGACGAGCCGGCGCTCCGAGGTGCCGAGCTCCTTCACCGCGGCAAGGAGCTCGGCGTGGCGTTCTTCGGGGACGTCGAGCCCGAGCTCGTCAGCCTTGATCCGGATCGAGTCGAGCCCGCTCTTCTTGCCGAGCACGATCGAGCGCTCAGCCGACACGAGCTCGGACGAGTACGGCTCGATCGATGGCGGATCGTGGAACTGGCTCGCGACCGCGCCGCTCTCGCGGCGGTAGAGCGTCTCACCCGTCACCGGCTTCCACGGCTCGAGCTCATAGCCGGAGAGCTCGCGGACCCGTTCGGAGACGACGCGGATCCGGTCGAGCCGCAGGTTCGTCTCGACGCCGTAGAGGGCTCGGAGTGTCAGGGCCACCTCGCCGAGATTCGCGTTCCCCGCGCGCTCGCCCATCCCGTTGATCGTTCCCTGCACGAAGGCGGCGCCGGCGCGTACGGCGGCGACCGCACTTGCGGTCGCGACGCCGAAGTCGTTGTGGCCGTGGAAGTGCACGGGGATGCCGGGACCGACAAGCTCGACGGTCGAGCCGACGAGCTCGGCGACGGCCTCGGGCGAGGCGATCCCGAGCGTGTCGACGACCACGACCTCGCGCGCGCCGGCCTCGACCGCACTCGAGTAGACGCGGCGGTAGAACTCGGGCTCGGCCCGGGTCGAGTCGACGCCGAAGAACGCAGCGTGGATGTCGTGCCCGGCCGCGAACTGCATCGCGCTCGTGATGCGGTCGAGCATCTTCTCCCGGGAGACGCCGATCGCGTCGAGCTTCAGATCGGAGATCGGCGACTCGATCACCGAGAAGCGGACGTCGAGCTCGGTGAGCGCCTCGAGGTCGGCGGGAACTGCACGCGAGAACCCCCAGATCTCGGCTCGCAGTCCAGCGGCGGAGATCCGGCGGACGGCCTCCCAGTCGTCGGCCGACACCCGGGGGAACCCCGCTTCGATCCGATCGATCCCGAGCTCGTCGAGCAGGCGCGCGATCTCGAGCTTCCGCTCCGGGTCGAGGACGACGCCGACTGTCTGCTCCCCGTCGCGGAGGGTCGTGTCGTAGAGCCCGACCCGTCCCCCGAGCCGGTACGGGTCGTTCAGCGCGCCCGTCCAGATCAGCTCGTTCACGCGATCTGCTCCATCGCCCGTGGCCTGCCCCGCGGGGAAAATCGCCGCGAGCCGGGACGCAGCCCCACCCTGGGTGGGGAAGCCAACCCGCCACCCTCACTGACAATTCTACGAGCTCCCCGCGCCGCTGTCTGTGCCAACTTTGTCAATTGTTCTCCACAGTCCGGGGCCGAGGAAGTGTCCGCCGAGCTCATACGCAGACGACTCCATCAGGGAACGACGAGAGCTTCTCGGCCCCGGTGGCACCGATCAGGAAGTTGTCCTCGACGCGCAACCCGCCGCCGCCTTCCCAGTAGCACCCCGGCTCGATCGCGAGCACCATTCCCTCGGTGATCTCCCCGCCGCCCGCCTGATGGGCGTACGGCGGCTCGTGCGCCCGCGCGCCGACGCCGTGGCAGATCGGATGCGACGGCTGGCCCGGGAAGCCGAGCTCGGCGATCCCCGCCCGCACGAGGCGGTCGAGGTCGGCGAAGCTCGCGCCGGGACGACAGTGCGCCACCGCGCGACCGTACACGTCGAGCAGGCCCGCTTCGAGCTCGCGGTAATCGGAGCGGAGCTCGCCGGGGCACACAAGCTTCGTGTGATCGCACCAGTACCCGTCGGCGCAGACCCAGATCTCGAAGAGCGTGGGCTCGTCGCCTGTCACGGGGCGGTCGCCGGTCGCCGTGAACGTCCGGATCCCCTGGCCCGACCAGACGAGCGAGAACCCGAGGGCGAGCTCGACCTTCCCCTGCCAGCCCGTGCCTTCGCCGTGGACGAACCCGAGCCAGATCGCCGCAGCCTCGCTCTCCTTCATCCCCGGCCGGAGCTCGCTCGTGACGTGCTCCATCGCCGCCGCGCAGATCTCGTTTGCGAGGCGCATCCGCTCGAGCTCCTGCGGGGTCTTGATCGCCCGAGCGGCAGTGAGCACCGATCCGGAGTCGGCGGCCCCGGGCCACGCGTCGAACCACGCCTTCGTGAAGGTCGTCGGCTCGCCGACCATCCGGTCCGACGCCTGGGTCCCGAGCGACAGCTCGATCCCGACCCGGCCGTAGGGGCGCGCGGCCTCGATCGCGAGCTCGAGCGTCCGCGCGGGCGGGGGCCGCGGGTCGGTCTCGTCGTAGCCGCGGACGACCCGCACATCCGGGGTCCATGCGCTCCGCGCGGCGTCGTCGAGCGACGCCTCGAGGCAGAGCAGCACCGGCTCTCCCTCGCGCGGGAACACGCAGGCGTCGTAGCCCTTCATCGCCCAGAAGTTCGTCAGGTAGAGGACGTTGTCGGGCGCTCGCACGACGAGTGCATCGAGCTCGGCCTCCGCCATCAGCGCCCGAACTCGGTCGAGCTTCGTCTCGTCGAGCGGCCAGCTCACCAGCGGACCCGCGGCGGGGCCGGCTCGCCGTGGCCCTCATGCCAGGAGATCACGGGGTTCCGGAGCACGCCGATCCCGTCGATCTCGGCCTCCATCACATCGCCCGGCCTGAGATAGAGCGAGGCCGCATCCGGGCTGAACCCGGCCACGCCCGACACGGTTCCTGTGGAGACGACGTCGCCCGCCGAGTAGCCGAGCGCCGAGTAGTGGCTGAGGATCTCCGGGATCGACACGGACATCCGGCTCGAATGGGAGACCTGCCGGTCAACGCCGTTCACCCGCAGCGTCATCGCGAGATCATGTGGATCGGGGATCTCATCGGGCGTCACGATCCACGGCCCGAGCGGGCAGAACGTGTCGATCGCCTTGCAGAACGAGAACACCCCGGAGCGCATCTCGCGCCGCTGGATGTCGCGCGCGGTGATGTCGTTGAAGATCACGTAGCCTCCGATGTAGTCCGCCGCCTCCTCGGCAGAGAACCACTTGCCCGGCTTCGAGATCACGACCGCAAGCTCGAGCTCGTAGTCGAGCTCCTCGGTCAGGTGCTCCGGGTAGATCACGGGCTCGTCCGGGCCGACGATCGCATCGACGTTCTGGAAGAAGACGATCCACGGCGCGATCTCGTGCTCCCAGCCGACCTGCTTCGACTCCTCCTCGTGCTCCCGGAAGTTGCCCGCGGTGTGGAAGAACTTCTTCGGGACGATCGGCGCCTCGAGCGTCGCATCGGCGAGCATCGTGTGCTCGAGCGTGTCGGCGGCGCCGCTCTCGGCGAAATAGGAGCGCATGTCCGGGATCCGGAGCCGGACGATCCGCTCGCCGTCGATCCGGCCGACCTTGCCGCCGTCGTAGGTGACGAGCCTCATCCGGCGACCCCGCACACTCTCATCGCAGCCAGGGCGTAGACATGCGCCGTTTGCACGAGCCGCGAGATGTCGAGGTTCTCGCCGTCGGTCGTGTCGAGTAGGCCCGTCGAGGTGCCGTAGTTGACCGTCGCGATCCCGGCGCGGGTCAGCGCCGAGGCGTCCGAGAACCAACGCGTCACGTCGCGCTCGGGAACGGAGCCGAAGACCTCGGAGTGCGATGCGTCGATCGCCGCGATCAGGGGATGACCCTCCTCGATCTCCGCGCCCGGCGCGGTCACGTACACCTCGCCTTCCACCCCGTAGTCGGGGAATCGCGCCGCGAGCGCACGCACCATCTCGAGCACCTCGCGCCGCGCGGCCGCCATCGATTTCGTGGGCGGCACGCGCACGTCGAGGAAGAGATCCGTGCGATGCGGGGTCCTCGAGACGCGCCAGCCGAAACCGCCCTGGATCGCGCTGACACCGACGACGGCCGGCACTCCCCGGTACGCGTTTGCCGGGTTCGCCTCCCACGCAGGGATCCAGTCGAGCACCGCCTCGAGCACCTCGCGCATCCGCAGGATCGAGTTTCGGTCGCGCGTGCCTTCGCTGAAGGCCGTGTGGATGAAGTTCCCGGTCGTCGAGATCCGGAGCCAGAGCGAGCCGAAATGGCCGAGCACGACCTTCCCCTCTGTCGGCTCGCCGAGGATGCACATGTCGGCGACCCCTCCGTGTGAGACGAGAAACCGCGAACCGGCCGCGTAGCCGCGGTACTCGGCGCCCTGCGCGTCACCCCACTGTGCTTTCTCGATCTCACCGCACACCGCGGCGACCATCACGTCGCCGCGCAGCCGCACGCCGGCGTCCCGGAGCGCGCGCACCGCCTCGACGTAACAGGCGAGCGCGCCCTTCATGTTCGAGATCCCGAGCCCGAACAGCCGCCCGTCCTTCACGAACGCGCTCGGCTGGAACCCGGGGACCCCCGCGAGCCACGGCTCGCGCCCCGAGTACGAGGTGTCCATGTGCCCGTTGAACATCAACGTCGGGCCGCCGCCCTCGCCCGCCCAGGTTCCGAGCACGTTCGCGCGCCCATCCTCGACCTGCTGCCACTGCACCTGGCCGTCCATCTCGGCGAACGTCCCGGCCATCAGCTCGGCCATCGCCTGCTCGGCGCCGGTGAAGCTCGGCGTCCCGATTGCGTGGGAGGCCCAATCGACGAGGCGATCCTCGTTGATCGCGAGCTCGGTCATCAACGGAAGTGAGGCAGCACGGACTCCGCGAAGAGCCGGATCTGCTCGTGGCGGTCGGCGCCCCAGAGCTCGAGCATGATGTGAGAGCAACCGGCTTCGCTGTACTCCTCGATCGCGGCGATGCAGTCGGCGGGGGTGCCGGCGATCGGCTTGCAGCGGTCGAGAAGCGAATCCGTGACCTCGGCCTTGGCTGCCAGGCGGCCGCCGCCCTCCATTGCCTCGGCCACCGGTTGGAGCTCCTCCATCGTGATCTCCGCGAGGTCGAGGAGCGTGTCGGCCGAGCCGCGGATGTTCTGGAACTTGTTCGCGAGGTACATGCCGGCGATCTCACGTGAGCCGTCGCGGCCGGTGTCGCGGTCGGTCGCGTGAATCGAGGCGACGATCGTGCAGCCGACGTCGACCGCCTCCGCATCGCGCCCTGACTTCGCTGCGCCCTTTGCCACGTTCCCCCGCGTGTAGCGGACGAAAGCGGGCGTCGTGATCGAGGGCGTCAGCAGCCCGTCGCCGATCTCGCCGCCGAGCTGCTGCATCATCGGCGCCGTCGCGGCAACGTACACCGGCACGTCCCAGTCGGGCGCACCCGCCTCGGGCTGGATCGCAGGGAGGTCGGCGCTGAAGGCCTTGCCGTCGTAGTCGAAGCGGCCGCCGCCGAGCGCGCCCCGCACGATCGCGACCGAGTCGCGCATGTGCGCGAGCGGCTTCGTCTCGGAAGGCGGGCCGCCCTGCTTCGTGTTGTTCAGGAAGATCTTGGAGGTGCCGAAGCCGACGATGAAGCGGCCGGGCCCAGCGGCCTCCTGCACGATCCGCGCGTCCATCGCGACCTGAACCGGATGGCGGGTGTACGGAGAGATGATCCCCCAGCCGATCGTCAGCCGCTCGGTGTCCCGCGCCATCAGCGCCGACAGCACCGTGGAGGAGCGAGCCTCCATCCCGTGCTTGCGCCACCACGGGTAGGCCTCCGCCAGCCAGATCGTGTCGAAGCCGCCGCGGTCGAGCTCGCGTGCGGTCTCGAGCATCTCCGCGAGCGGCTCCATCGTGAGCTGCATCAGCCCGATGCGAAGCGGTGTTGCCACCCGGCCTACTCTACGACGGCTCGGCCGGTGTCGCGCCGTCGGGCGCGGCCGCCGGCGGCGCTTCGGCCTGCGCTGCCGCCGTCACCTGCTTGTCGAGCGCGGTCAGCACCTGGTTCACCTGCTGCTTCACGATCGGCTGCAACACCCTCTGTCCCATTGCTCCGACCGGCCCCGCGATCTTCACCTCGGCCGACCACAGCATCCTCGTCCCGTCCTCGAGCGGCTCGAGCGTGAACGAGGTCTGCATGTTCAGCATTGCCCCGACCCCGTTCCCCTTCGCGTGCAGGCTCGAGAACTCGGGCGCGCGCTCCTCGGTCTTCTCGAAGTCGATCGTCATCGCGAGGGCGCCGAGCCCGAGCGGGATCTTCACGTTCGCGCGCCAGTGCGTGTCGTCTGCGACCTCGAACGACTGGACGCCCGGCATCAACTCGGCCATCTTGGCCGGGTCGTTCAGGACGTCCCAGACGACCTCGCGCTTGACCCCGAAGGAGCGCTCCCCCTCGGTTTTCAAATGACGCCGTCTCTCATGCGGGTGCGACCTCGAGGCCGAGCCGGCTGCGTTCGGGGTTCTGGATCAGCTCGAAAACGCGGAAGGGAGGGTTGCACGAATCGGAGACGATGGGCTTCCCGACCGGCCGGAGCGCGTCCTGCAGGGCCGCGCAGACAGCGTGGATCGCCGCGCCTCCGCCTTCGCCCATGCCCTTCGTGCCGAGCGGGCTGAACGGCGAGGGCGACTCGATCGCGCCGGTGCGCAGCGGCGGGATGTCCATCGCGTGCGGCACGTGGTAGTCGTAGAAGTTCGGCGTGAGCAGGTTTCCCTCTTCGTCGTAGGTGAACGTCTCGTGCGTGGCGGCGCCGATCCCGTGGGCGAGAGCGCCCATCACCTGGCCTTCGACGATCTGCGGATGGATGCGGGTGCCGCAGTCGTCGACCGCGGCGTAGTCGACGATCTCGTACGCGCCGGTCTCGCGATCGACCTCGACGACGGCGACGTGCACCTGCGAGGCGTAGGTGAGCGTCAGGTTCCCGTACTTGCGCTCGAGGTCCGGCAGCTCGAACGGAGGCACGTAGACGTAGCGCTGGTTCAGCGTGATCTCGCGGGCCTCCTCCGAGAGAACGGCGTTGTTCGCGTTCACGATCGCGCCGACGGCGAAGAAGGGGAGGGCGGCCTCCGGGTTGTCGGCCCGCTTCGCGAAGCCGCCTTCGAGCACGATCCCTTCGGGCCCGTCGGCGCCCAGCACACCGGCAGCCAGCATCTTGATGTCGAGAGCGAGCGCGTCGGCGGCGCCCTTCACGGCGGAGAGCCCCGTGACCGCGAACTGGCTCGCATACGTCCCGGAGAAGCCGGCGTGCGAGTTCCAGTAGGAGTCGTGGCCGACACGGACGTTCACCGAGCCCGGGTCGCAGCCGAGGATGTCGGCGACCACCTGCGACGTGACCGTCTCGTGCCCCTGCCCCTGCGGCGTCGTGCCCAGGGTCACCACGATCTCGCCGAAGATGTCGAGCTTCACCGTCGCGACCTCGTTGTTGCCCGAGAACTGGAGCTCCGGGTTGATCAGGCGCGACTGCCCGAAGTTGTTCGTGCCGCTGTCGAGGGTGGAGCCGATCCCGAGGCCGAGCAGCTTGCCGCCGGCCTCTGCCTGGGCGCGACGGGCCGAGATCGACTCGTGGCCGATCAGCTCGAGCGCCAGGTCGAGCATTCCCGCGTAGTCGCCCGAGTCGTAGACGCAGCCGTTCGGGGTCGTGTACGGCATCTCGTCGGCGCGGATGTAGTTGCGCTTGCGGACCTCGACCGGATCGAGCTCGAGCTCGGCGGCGACGATGTCGATCATCCGCTCGGTGAACCAGAGGTGCTGCATCCGCGAGTACCCGCGGTTCGGCGAGCAGGGCGCCTTGTTCGTGACCACCTGCGTGAACTCGAGCCGGATGTTTCGCCACCGGTACATGCCCGGTGTCACCTGCGCCCAGATCACGCCGCCGAGCGGCTCGTAGCGGGTGAACGCCCCTGCATCGTCGAGGGCCTTCGTCCGGAACCCGAGCAGCGTGCCGTCGTCCTTCACGGCGACCTCGACGTCCCGGAAGTAGCGCTCGTTCCCGTGCGACATCGTCATGTGGAACTCGGTGCGCCACTCCGTCCACTGGATCGCGCGGTTCAGCTTCCGGGCGAGCAGGCAGATCGCGACGAGCTGCGGGTGCGAGGTGATCTTGTTGCCGAAGCCGCCGCCGATGTCCTGGGTGACGAAGCGCATCTTGTCGAGGCCGGTGCGCATGGCAGGGCCCATCATGATCGCGGCGAATCCCGGAAACTGGTTGTTGCAGTGGATCGTCCACTGTCCGGTGCCGCGGTTGTACTCGACGAGCGCGCCGTCGGTCTCGAGCGGAGTCGAGTTGAAGCGGTCGAAGTGGAGCTCGGGGATCTTCACGATCCGGTCGGCCTCGGCTGCAGCCTCGTCCCAGCTTCCCCATTCGTAGGTGCCCTCCCAGACGAGATTCGAGCCGGCATCCGGATGGAGCACGGGCGCGTCGGGATCGAGTGCCGTGCGCGCATCGACGATCACCGGCAGCGGCTCGTACTCGACCTCGACGAGCTCTGCCGCATCGCGCGCGAGCTCCCGCGTCTCGGCGACGACGATCGCGACCGGGTCGCCGACGAAACGCACCCGCCCGACGGCGAGCGCGTAGTCCTTGATCTCGTTTCCGGGCGGGGTGGAGAGCTGGAAGAACGGGTCGGTCAGGGTCGCGACCTCGTCGCCTGTGAGCGTCCCGTAGACGCCGGGCACCGCGAGCGCTGCGCTGACGTCGACGGACTTGATCACCGCGTGGGCGTAGGGCGAGCGGACGTAGTGCGCGAAGCCCATGTTCGCGCGCTTGATGTCGTCGACGAAGACGCCCTCGCCCTGGACGAGCCGGCGGTCCTCCTTGCGCGGGATGCTCTGGCCCTTCCACTCCTCGGCCGGCGCCGCGATCTCGACCTGCTCGGGCGCGATCGTCGTCTCGCTCATTCCTCTACCTCCTGCCCGGATGCTGCCTTGACCGCCTTGATGATGTTCCAGTAGCCCGTGCAGCGGCAGATGTTGCCCTGCAGGCCCTTGCGGATCTCGTCGTCGGTCGGCTTCGGGTTCTTCTCGAGGAGCGCCGTCGCCGAGATCAGCATCCCCGGCGTGCAGTAGCCGCACTGAAGCGCATGGTGCTCGTGGAAGGCCTGCTGGAGCGGGGTCAGCTCGCCGTCCGGGGAGAGCCCCTCGACGGTCTCGATGCTCGCGCCGTCGGCCTGGACGGCGAGCATCATGCAGCTCTTCACGAGCACTCCGTCGACCAGCACGCTGCAGGCGCCGCAGTTGCCGGTGTCGCAGCCGATGTGGCTGCCGGTCAGGTCGAGGTCGTCGCGGATGAAATGGATCAGCAGCCGGCGCGCCTCGACCTCGCGCTCGTAGCTCGCGCCGTTCACCTCGACGGTGATCCGGAGCGAAGTCTCGATCGCGGTCACGATGCGCCGCCTCTCGCGCCTGCCTGCGCGATCGCGCGGGCTACGACCACCTCGGCGAGCCGCTGGCGGTACTCCGCTGGAGCGTGCACGTCGCCGGGCGGGTCGAGGGTCGCTCCGAGCCCGGCCGCTGCGGCGCGCGCGGCATCGATCCCGTGGTCGCCGTCGAGCTTCGCCTCGACGTCGGTGGCCCGATGCGGGACGGCGTCGACGCAGCCGACCGCGATCCGCGGGCCGCCGTCGAGCGACACCGCCGCGTTCACGAGGCAGGTCCCGTCGCGCCCGATCGTGACGGACGCGAACCCGTCGCGGCGGCCGGGCGGGATCACGATCGAGGTCAGTACGTCGCCGGGACCTGCGGCCGTCATGTAGACGCCGAGGAAGAAGTCCTCCGCCGGCACCGTGCGCTCGCCGTCCGGCCCGGAGATCTTCATCTCGGCCCCGAGCGCGACCATCAGCGGCGGGAGGTGGTTCGTCGGGTCGTTCGCGCAGATGTTCCCGCCGATCGTTCCGCGGTTGCGCACCTGCACGTCCGCGATCTGCGCGCAGACCTCGCCGAGGATCGGTCGGGCGCGCGCCTCTGCGCTCTCCATGATCTCGGTGTAGGTCGTCATCGAGCCGATCTCGAGCCCGCCGTCCGAGCCGAGCTCGATCCCCTTCAGCTCCTCGAGCCCGTTCAGGTCGACGAGAGCGTCCGGGGACGCGGCCCGCGCCTTCATCACGCTGACGAGCGTCTGCCCGCCGGCCAGCGCCCGAGCTCCGTCGTTCGAGCCGAGAAGCTCCAGCGCCTCGCTCAGGCTCGCAGGGCGTGCATATCCAACTTCGCGGGGGAGCACAGGCAGGTTCTAGCGCAAATCGAGGCTCATTGCGGGGGCGTCCGTCACGCCCAGCCGGAGAAGCCCACGGTGCCGCCCGAGGGCGTCGAGGAGGGCGTCGATATCACCCTCGACGTTGTAGGCATGCGCGGAGATGCGGAGGTTGCCGTCCCGAGACGAGGTGACGATCCGCTCCTCGCCGAGGGCCCGCACGAGTGCCGGCGCGTCGGTGGAGGCGATGCAGACGAGTGCTCCGCGCTGCTGCGGGATCCCGTGGCGTCGCGACTATTCCGCCCAGCTCGTCCACTCCCGCGATCAGGCGCTCGTTCAGCGCGGTCACGTGGACTCGAGTCTCGGCGATCCCGATCTCCGAGATCAGCTCGATTCCGGCGATGCCCGCGTAGATCGCCGGGATCGGCGGTGTGCCGGACTCGAAGCGGCGGGCCGTCGGCGACGGCGAGTAGTCGTGGATGTCCATCTCGAAGATGTTCCTGTCCGCGAACCAGCCGGTCTGTGTCGGGAGCAGCCTGCCGGCGAGCTCGCCGCGGCACCAGAGGAACCCGAGCCCGGCGGAGGCGAGGAGGTACTTCAGCGCGCCGGCGCCGAGGAAGTCGACGCCGAGCGCGCGCGACGTCGATCGGGTAGGAGCCGATCGCCTGGTAGGCGTCGAGCAGGACGAGCGCTCCGCGCGAGTGCGCCAGCTTCACGATCTCCTCGACCGGCAGCCGGGCGCCGTTCCGGTAGCAGACGGCCGTGATCGAGACGAGCGCGGTGCGCTCGTCGATCAGCTCCTCGAACCGCTCGACCGGGATCACGCCGTCGGATTGGGGCACGTGCACGATCTCTGCACCCCGCAGCTCCTGGGCATGCCAGATCTGCCCCACCGTCGGGAACTCGAGGTCCGAGATGACCACCCGCGGCCGCTCGCTCCAGTCGAAGCTGCTGGCGAGCGAGCTGACCCCGGCCGACAGAGACGTCGTCACCGCCACCTCGTCGGGCCCGCCGCCGACGAGTCGTGCGAACGTGGTGCGTGCCGCCTCGGCCTGCTCGATCCAGTACTCCCACGGAGCACCCTTCTCGTCCCAGTCGGTCAGGTAGGACGCGTAGGCCGCGCGCACCGAATCCGAGAGCGCGCCCTGGGAGCACGAGTTGAGGTAGGTGAGCCGCTCGAAGATCGGGAACCGCGAGCGGCAGCCGGCCACCGATGCGGACGCCGAGGCCTCAGCGACCAAGGTAGGCCTTCCGCAGGTCGTCGTTCTCGATCAGGTCGCCGGCCTTGCCCGAGAGCACGACCCGCCCGGTCGAGAGGACGTAGCCGCGGTCGGCGATCGAGAGCGAGACGTTCGCATTCTGCTCGACGACGAGCACGGCGACGCCCTCGTCGTTCACCTGCTTGATGATCTCGAAGCTCTTCTCGACGAGCAGCGGCGCGAGCCCCATCGACGGCTCGTCCATCAGCAGGCAGCTTCGGCTGCGACATCAGCGCGCGACCCATCGCGACCATCTGCTGCTCGCCGCCCGACAGCGTCCCCGCGAGCTGCGTCCGCCGCTCGTACACCCGCGGGAAGAGCTGGTAGACGCGCTCGTAGTCCTCCGCCTCGCCGCCGCCGCGGAGGTAGGCCCCCATCTTCAGGTTCTCGAGCACCGTCATCGGTGCGAAGAGCCGGCGGTTCTCGGGGACGATCGCCATTCCCCGGCGGATCCGGTAGTTCGTCGGGCGCTTCGTCACGTCCTCGCCTGCGAACGAGACCGTCCCACGTCGAGGGTTGACGACCCCGAGGATCGTCTTCAGCGTCGTCGACTTGCCGGATGCGTTGCCCCCGAGCAGGCACACGAGCTCGCCGGGACCGACCTGCAGCTCGACACCCTGGAGGATGTGGATCGGGCCGTAGAAGGTGTCGATCGCCGCCAGCGAGAGCAGCGGCTCGGTGGCGTGTCGCCGTTCGTGCTCATTGCGAGGCCGTCGTCGCCTTCAGCCCGAGGTAGGCCTCGACGACCCGCTCGTTCGTCGCGACCGCGTCGAACGAGCCCTCGGCGATCTTCACCCCGTGGTCGAGCGCGATCACGCGATCCGAGATCCCCTCGACGACGTGCATGTCGTGCTCGATCACGAGGATCGTGAACCCGCCCTGCTCCCGCAGCCGCCCGATCAGCTCGGCGATCTCGTGGGTCTCCACCGGGTTCATCCCCGCCGCGGGCTCGTCGAGGAGGAGAAGCCGCGGCCGCGTCGCCGTCGCACGGGCGATCTCGAGCCGCCTCCGGTTCGCGTACGAGAGCGAGTAGGCGGGCTGGTTCCAGCGGTAGCCCATCAGTCTGTCGCCGAAGAACGCGAGGCGTTCCTCGGCGAGCTTCTCGATCTCGCGCTCCTCGCGGCGCATCCCGGGCGTGCGCAGGACCGAGCGCAGGATCCCGGCGTTCGTGTGCGCGTAGGCGGCCGCCATCACGTTCTCCTTCACGGTCATGTTCAGGAACAGCCGCAGAGACTGGAAGGTTCGCGCGACCCCGCGGCCGACGATCTGGTGCGGCTCGAGCCCGAGGAGGCTCTGCCCGTCGAAGGAGATCGTTCCCGAATCGGGCCTGTAGATGCCCGTGATCAGGTTGAAGAGGGTGGTCTTCCCGGCACCGTTCGGGCCGATCACGCTCACGATCTCGCCTTCATTGACGTGCAGGTCGAGCTCGGTGATGCACGTGAGCCCGCCGAAGCTCTTCGAGATCCCGCGCAGGTCGAGGAGCGGCTCGGTCATCAGACGATCTCCACGCGTGTCTGGCCGACGAGGCCCTGGGGGCGTGCGTTCATCAGGACGATCAGGATCACGCCGATCATGATCAGGCGCGTCGTGCTCGGCTCGGTGGAGAGCCGGACATCCCACACGAACGCCGACAGGTACAGCACCACGGGCAGCAGCAGGTTCCGATAGAGCGGGCGCACGACCGTGAGCACGAGGATCAGGACGACCAGTAGGACGAAACCCCAGTTTCCGACGGTCATCTGTGTCTCCGGGTTGCCGGGAACGGGGATCCAGTGGTCGAGCAGCCGCCCGAGCTCGCCGCCGACCCCGCCGTGGCCGGTCGTCCCCGCGGGCCAGATCGCATCGACGATCCCGTAGAACACGAATCCGAAGGCGACCGTGGCGGCGAGCACCGCGCCGAGCACCCACCAGGGCCGCAGCTTCGCCACGAGCGTCCCGACGACGAGGATGAAGAACATCCAGGTTGCGTGATTCGGCGTGCGGAGGAGCTCGAGCGAGATGTTCACGACGAGCGCTCCGAGGATCACCCCGCCGAGGCTGCCGGCGCCGCCGAGGATCAGGATCGCATAGACGAGGATCAGCACCGGCGTGTCGAAGTCGCTCGAGAAAACGGCAGTGTTCAGCGAGGCGAAGAGCGTCCCCGTGAGCCCGGCGACGGCCGCGCCGAACGCGAACGCGTAGAGCTTCAGACGGTTCACGGGCATCCCCATCAGCTCGGCCGCGAGCGAGTCCTCGCGCAGCGAGCGCCACGCGCGGCCCGTCCGGGAGACGTTCACGAGGTACACCACCGTCAGCACGACGATGAAGAAGAACAGAGCGACCCAGTAGTAGCTCCGGAGCGTCTCGAGCTGATGGCCGAAGAGGTGGAACGGGTCGAGGTTCGCGATCCCGTTCGGCCCGTTCGTGATGTTGCCGTGGTTGATGAAGCGGAGGATCGGGATGCTCTCGCCGTTCTGGGTGACCGTGACGAACAGCTGGCCGAAGAAGAGGGTGATGATCGCGAGGTAGTCCCCGAGCAGGCGTCGCGAGGGGAGTGCCACGAGGAAGCCGAGGAGCGCGGTCGCCGCGGTGACGACGACGAGGATCGCGGGCGTCGGCCAGTGCAGCCCGAACTGCGAGGAGGCGAGCATTGCGTACCCGTAGGCGCCGAAGCCGAAGAACGCGATGTAGCCGAGATCGAGCAGCCCGGCGAAGCCGACGACGACGTTCAGCCCCAGCGCCAGAAGCATGTAGATCAGCGTGTCGAAGCCGACCCGCAGCACGTAGCCGTTGTTCGTGAAGAACGGCACGCATGCGGCCGCAATCGTGAACGCGACGTAGTACCAGATCACGGGAATGCGCTCGACCTCGCGACGGATCGCGCCCGTGATCCCGCTGCCGGCGTCACGCCTGCCCTCGTGCGAGGCGACCCATTCGTCGGCCCCGATCGCCGGAGCCGGTCTCTGCGGGTCCTCGGCGGCGGTTCCCGTCATCTCAGACCTTCTGCAGCGCCGGTTTGCCGAGGATCCCGCTCGGGCGCACGAGCATGACCCCGATCAGGAGCACGAAGACGATCGCATCCGAGAACGTCGAGGAGACGTAGCCGATCGTGAACGACTCGGCGAGCCCGATCGTGAGTCCACCGAGGACCGCGCCCGGCAGGTTGCCGATGCCGCCGATCACCGCTGCGGTGAAGGCCTTGAGGCCGGCGGCGAATCCCATGTAGTTCCAGAGCTGCTGGTACACGAGGCAGTTGAAGATCCCGGCGGCGCCGGCGAGCGCCGAGCCGATGAAGAAGGTCACCATGATCACACGGTTCACGTCGATCCCCATCATCTCGGCGGCCTGCCGGTCGAACGAGACGGCGCGCATCGCGCGACCGAGTTGGGTGCGGGCGACGAACCAGGTGAGTGCGACCATCAGCACGAAGGTGCCGACGATGACGATGATCTGCGCGAGCGCGACGTGGACGCCCGAAGGCAGGGTGAAGCCTCTCGCCCACAGCTCTCCGACGCCCGAGGAGTTCGGCTTCCACGAGTACGAGTTGAAGCTCTGGTAGTCGGCCCCGACGAGGAGCAGGGCGGCGTTCTCGATGAAGAACGACACGCCGAGCGCCGTGATCAGCGGCGCGATTCGCGGCGCATCACGCAGCCGCCTGTAGGCAAAGCGCTCGATCACCACCCCGAGCACGCCGCCGCCGAGCATTGCGGCGGAGAACATGAAGAAGAGGAGCAGGAAGATCGGGATCGAGAGCGCGAACGCCCCGCCGAAGATCGTGAGCACGCCGTAGCCGATGAAGGCGCCCACCATGTAGATGTCGCCGTGCGCGAAGTTCAAGAGCTTCAGGATCCCGTACACCATCGAGTAGCCGAGGGCGATCAGGGCGTACACGCAGCCGTGGACGAGACCGGAGACGAGCTCGGTGACGAAGAGGTTCCAGTTCATCCGGGGGAAGCCCGTGGGGACACGGCGGTTGCCGTGCCCCCACGATACGACGAACTACGCGACCGTGACGTACTTGCCGTTCTCGATCTTGAAGATGTGGAACTTGGCATTCGCCAGGTCCCCAGTCGAGGTGAAGGAGACCGGCGTCCCGAGGATCGTGTTCGGGAGCTTCACCTTGGCGAAGGCAGAACGCATCGAAGCGCGCGAGATCGTGCCCTTCGTGGAGCCGCCGCACGCCTTCACTGCCGCCGTCGCGTACATCTGCGCGAGGACGTAGTTCGGGGCGCCGAACGGGCTCGTGCCGCCCGGGAACTGCTTGTGGTAGGCCGCGACGGTGGCCGCGTCGGCCTTGATCGTGGTCACGTCCGGGGCGAAGAACGAGACGTAGTTTCCGCTCGCGTTGAACTTCGACGAGTCGAACGTGCCGTCGCTGCCGAAGACGACAGCCGACTTGCCCTGCGACTTCAGCTGCTGGGCGAAGAGCTGCGCCTCCGAGGCGAGCTGGAAGGGCAGGAAGACGACCTTCGTCGAGCTCGAGACCTTGGCCACGAGTGAGGAGAAGTCGGTCGACTTCTGGCTGACCGACTCCCGGTCGACGTTGACGCCGTCGGACTTGAGCTTCGCCTGGACGATGTCCGCGAGACCGGTCGAATACGACTCCTGGTCGTCGACGACCATCACGCTGCCGCCCTTCTTGACGCCGAGCGTCGACATCATGTACGCCGCGTCGGTCGGGCCCTGCACACCGTCGTTCGGCACGTCACGGAAGAAGTAGCCCTTGTTTGCGCCGGCCGTGAGCGAGACGCCGGTGGCCGAGCCCGAGGCGAACGCAAGGCCCGCCTTCTTCAGGATCGGAGCCGACGCGGTGACCTCGTCGCTGCCCGCGGGCCCGATCACGCCGACGATGCTCGAGTTCGACGCGAACGACTGCGCCACGGTCGAGGCGATCGCCGGGTTGAGCTGCGTGTCGCCCTGGACGATGTTGATCTTGATCGGGTGACTCTTGTTCCACTGAGCCGCGAAGAACTCCGCCCAGTGGAGCTGGTCGTCGCCGATCGAGGAGACGGGCCCTGTGAACGGGCCCATCATCCCGATCTGGATCGGGTTCGCGCACGAGTTGCCGGCGGGAGCCGCGGCCTGCGACTTCACGGCCGAGCTCGCGACGCCCGAGACGACGAGCGCGAGGGACACGCACGCGGCTCCGGCGACGATGAGTGCTGCCTTTCTTACCATCAAGCCTCCTTGAACGACTTCTGGCCGAGACCCGACGGTCTGCCGCGGGCCGAAGCGATTTCGTTGGTGTAGCGGGGGATTCGCGCGGCCTCGGAGAGACCGCGGTTCAACAGGCGCCAGATCCTACGCGGTTGCCGCTGCGGGTTACAACCGCCCACCGCCTGTTTCCGTTCAGCCGCAGTGTGTTCGATTAGATTCGTTCGTGGTGTTCTCGATTCCTCGTGAAAGCGTCGTGGCCGAGAAGGTCCCCGGGGACACGGTCGCAATCCTTCCGTACTTCGATGACGCTTCCGGGTGCCAGAAGTTTGTGCAGCGGGTCCTGGCCTTCGGGGCCGGGACGTCGCGAGCCCGGGTCGACGGTGCCGCCGACGAGGTCATCTTCGTGCTCCAGGGGTCGGCGACGCTCGTGCTCGACGGTGCCCACATTCCGGTGCACCAGGGGGTGGGGGCCTTCGTCAGTCGAGGCACGCCGTGGTCGGTCGAGGCCCACTCGCCGGTCGAGCTGCTCTCCGTGCTCGTGCGCGACCCGGAGCCCGTCGCGGCGGGCTCGCACGCGGTCGTCGACCTCGAGGCGGAGGGCCGTCACAGCGCGACTGCCGCGAGGCAGTTCACGCTCGGCGTCACGCCTGCGAGCGGCTGTCCGTCGGTCACGCAGTTCATCGGCTTCGTCCCGCCGGGCCGCGCACCGGACCACTTCCATCGGTACGACGAGGTGCTCTACATCCTCGAGGGCCACGGTGTCCTGCACATCGACGGCACGGCATCGGCGCTTCGCGCCGGGTCGTGTGTCCACCTGCCGGCCACGATCGTCCACAGTCTCGAGAACGCAGGCGATCTCGAGCTGCGGCTGCTCGGGGTCTTCCGTCCCGCGGGCTCGCCTGCCGAGGCGTACTACCCTGACGGCACACCTGCGACATACCCAGAGGAGAGCTGACTTGCCGAGAATCGAACGCATCGCCGATGTTGCGTGGAAGGGCAATCTCGCCCGTGGCTCGGGCCTGATCACGGCGGGCTCGTCGGGCGCCTTCGCCGCCCTGCCGTACACGAACGCAAGCCGGATCGGGCAGCCGGAAGGCAAGACCAGCCCGGAGGAGCTCCTCGCCGCCGCCCACGGCGGCTGCTTCGCCAGCTCGCTCGCGGGCGAGCTCACCCGGCTCGGACATCCGCCCGAATGGCTCGAGGCGTCCTGCCAGATCGTGATGGACGAGGTCGAAGGGGAGGGTCACCAGATCGTCGGCTCGAACCTCACGGTGCGTGCCTCGGTGCCCGGCATCGACGCCGCGCGCTTCGAGGAGGGCGTTCGCCTTGCCGACGAGGGCTGCCCCTTCTCCGCGCTGCTCAAGCGCGCCGGCGCCGAGGTCGGCATCAGTGCTCAGCTGGCTTAGTGCACCTTCTCACGACACGCGACCCGAAACCCCGGTACCCCGGGCCGTGTGTGGCCCCTCCGCGAAGCGGAGCATGGTGCCGAGCACCTCTGCGGATGCGAAGCGGCCGACCTGAGAGTGCGGCCGGCGAGCCCACCGGGCTCCAGGCGACACGTTTCGAGAGGCCGCACTAGGTGGCCGCCCTTTACCTCCGCGAGGAGGACGTGGAGGAGTTGCTGACGCCCGCGGATGCGCTCGAGGCGGTCGAGGGGTCGCTGCGGCGGCTCGCGCGCGGCGTCGTCGACAATCGGCCCCGGACGCGGCTGCCGCTCGAGGACGGCGACTACGCGGTGATGGCCTGCGTCGACTCCGAGCTCGGCTACGCCGGGCTCAAGTCGTATGCATGGACGGAGACGGGGACGCCGTTTGTCGTGCTGCTCTTCTCGCTCTCGGAGCCGACCCGGCTCGACGCGGTGATCGAGGCGGACAGGCTCGGTCGGCTGCGGACGGCTGCGGCGTCGGGTGTGGCTGCCCGGTATCTCGCCCACGAGGGAGCATCGAGCCTCGGCGTGATCGGCTGCGGGCGGCAGGCAGCCTCGCACGTCACGTGTATCCGGGCCGCCCTCCCGGCGATCGAGCGCGTCGTCGTCTTCTGCCGGAACGCCGGGCGGCTCGCCGAGTTCTGCCGTGCCAACGACTGCGAGCCGGCCGAGCTGCACCGGGACGCCGCCGATGCGGACGTCGTCGTCACCGCCACGACCTCGAAGGACCCGGTGCTTCGAGGCGAGTGGCTTCGCGACGGCGCCCTCGTCTGTGCCGTCGGCGCGAACCATCCGACCCACCGCGAGCTCGACAACGGCGTCCTCGAGCGGGCCGCGTTCGTCTGCTGCGACTCGCGCGAGCAGTCGCTCCTCGAGTCGGGCGACCTGATCGAACCGGTGCAGAGCGGCGTGCTCGACTGGCTCGAGGTGCACGAGCTCCAGGACGTCGTCTCGGGTGAGATCACCGGCCGTGCGTCTCCCGAGGACATCGTCCTCTTCAAGTCGAACGGGATGGCGGCCTGGGATCTGGCCGTGGGCGCGCGCGTGCTCGAGCTCGCCCGTGAACGCGGCGTGGGCTCGGAGATCTAGGCCTGGGACGAGCCGAGCTGCTGCGCGACGAGGTCGTCGCCGAAGGTCTTCAGCACATCGGGGCGTTCGAGAAGCTGCGGGATCTGGTTCGGCGAGAGCAGGTTCACGATGTAGGAGTCCTTCATGATCTCGTCGAGCGGACGGCCCTTGTGGTGCTCGGTGATCAGATGCTGCGCTCCGAGCTCGAGCTTGCGGTTCTTCCCGAAGGAGAACGCCGAGCTGATCGTCTCGCGGAGGCTCACGGCGCGATTCTATGTCGCGCGCCGCGTTCGGCCGGGGAGACCGCCCGGGTTGCTCTCCGAGCTCAGCTTCGGGAACCTCCCGGTTCCCCCGGACCGCCGACCCTGCTCCGCTTCGCCGCCGGCCATTCGAGGTTCGCGTCGGGGATCGGATCGCCGTGGGGGTCGTGCGTCGGATACCCGAGGGCCTTGTCGATGCGCGCTTCGAGCTCCTCCGAGATCACGTGCTCGAGCCGGTCGGCCTCGTCGTGGACGTCCTCGACGCTGAGGCCGAGCGTGCGGGCGAGATACAGCTCGAGGAGCCGATGGTGGCGGATGACCTCGAGGGCGACCCTCTCGCCGTCCGGGGTCAACCGGGCGCCGCGGTATGGCTCGTGCTCGAGCAGGTCGAGCGCCGCGAGCTTCTTCAGCATCACCGAGGCCGAAGCAGGGGAGACGCCCTGATCGCGGGCGAGAGCGGTGACGGTCGCGCGGCCGCCCGCCTCCTGGAGCTTGTAGATCCCCTTGAGGTAGTCCTGGATCGTGTCGGAGAGCACCGGGCGGGTCATCGAGCGCCGCCTTTCGGATCGTCTGCCTCAAGTGGGCGGGCCTGGGCGGCCGCGCCGGGATTTGTCGGCTGGGCGCCGAGCTCCGCTCCCCGGAGGGGTCGCAGGCGGCCGGCAGTGCCGGGTTTCGTGTGCGTGGTCAAGAGAGGTCCTCGCAAGGGGCGTTGGTAGCGTGGCACGTCGTGCGTATCCGCGTCGGACATAGCGCTGACCCGGACGACGCCTTCATGTTCTGGGCGATCGAGGCCGGACGGGTCGACACCCGCGGGCTCCAGCTCGAACAGGTGGTCTCGGACATCCAGACGCTGAACGAATGGGCGCTCGAAGGCAGGCTCGAGGTGACGGCGATCTCGATGGGCGCCTACGCGAGCGTCGCGGATCGCTACGTCCTCCTGCCGCACGGCGCCTCGTTCGGGATCGGGTACGGGCCGATTCTCGTCACCCGCGGCGAGACCGACCTCGGCGTGATCAGCGAGCAGGAGATCGTGATCCCCGGGCGCCTGACGACCGCCTATCTCGCGCTCGGGCTCGCGCTCGGCACGGGCCTGCGGGTGCGCGAGCTGCCCTTCGACGCGATCCTCGACGAGGTCGCCTCCGGCCGCGCCGAGGCCGGGCTGCTGATCCACGAGGGCCAGCTGACCTACGCCGCTTCCGGCCTCGCGAAGGCCCTCGATCTCGGCGAGTGGTGGCAGGCGGAGACGGGCCTGCCGCTGCCGCTGGGAGTCAACGCCGCCCGGCGCGACCTCGGCGATCGCCTCCCGGACGTCTCGGCCGTGCTCGGCGAGGCGATCCGGACGGGCCTCGAGCATCGCGACGAGGCGCTCGCCTACGCGGAGCGGTTCGGGCGCGGGATCGATCGCGAGACCGCCGATCGCTTCGTCGAGATGTACGTGAACGAGCTGACCCGTGACTACGGCGAGGTCGGTCGGCGCGCCGTCGACGAGCTCCTGCGGCGGTCCGGCTCCGGTGTCAGCGCCGACTACGCCTGACCCGCGCGCAAGCCGGTACCGGTGGGCCGTCCTCGCCGCCGGGACGTTCGCCCAGACCGGGTACGCATCGCTGCTGTTCGGGATCGCGGTGCTCGCGCCCGAGCTGCGGATGCGCTTCGGGCTCGGGCTCACGGAGGTCGGTCTGATGCTCGCCGCGCCCACGCTGGGTTCGATCGGGACGCTCTACCCGTGGGGCCGCGCAGCCGATCGCGTCGGCGAGCGGGCGGTGCTTGCGACCGGGCTCGGTGCGGCGTCTCTCTGCGTCGCCGCAAGTGCCTTTGTCAGTTCGTTCCCTGCGTTCCTCGCGCTGCTCTTCCTCGCGGGCGGCTTCGGTGCGAGCGTGAACTCTGCGAGCGGTCGCGCGGTGATGCACTGGTTCGACGCGCGCAATCGCGGTCTCGCGCTGGGCCTGCGTCAGACTGCGGTTCCGATCGCAGGTGCCTGGGTCGCGATCGTGCTGCCGGCGATCTCTTCCGGAGAGGACACCCGGCCGGCGCTCCTGGCGCTCGCTGCGGTGATGCTCGCCGGGGCCGTTGCGGGCCTCGTGGTTCTCCGGGAGGGGCCTGCCTCGGCCGCACAGGAAGCGCGCGCCACCGGGGCCGAACCGCTTCGGGACCGCCGCATCTGGCTCGTGTCTGCCGGAAGCGCATTCCTGCTCGAGCCACAGGTCTGCCTCGTCGGCTTCCTCGTGGTCTTCCTTCATGCCGAGCGGGCGATGTCGACCGCGGGCGCCGGAGCGGTGCTCGCGGTCCTGAACGTCTTCGGGATCGCGACGAGGATCGGCGCCGGCCGCTGGTCCGATCTCATGCAGAGCCGGATCCGGCCGCTCCGCCGGATCGCGGTCGGCTCGGCTGTGCTCGTCGTCCTGTGCACGGTGTTGCTCGACGCCCCGCTCGGACTGCTCGTACCGGCGCTCGTCCTGATGGGCTGCGTGACGATCAGCTGGAACGGGCTCTCGTTCGCGGCCGTGGCCGAGACGGCAGGCTACGCTCGCAGCGGAACGGGCCTCGGGATGCAGCAGACCGCGCTCGCGATTGCAGGATCGATCTTCCCGGTGGCTTTCGGTGCCTTCGTCGGCGGCACGTCCTGGCGTGCCGGCTTTGCGCTCAGCGCGCTCTTCCCGCTTGCGGGCTGGCGGCTTCTACGCGGCGTCCCGGGCTGACCCCGAACCGCCGCTCAGGCTCTCGCGACGGCGAGACAGGCGGACGGCGCAAGCCTCATCCACCGGACTGTCGCACCTCGCCGTACGAAGCACGAGCCGGACGCGGCGGAACGTGGCAAGAATGCGCCGATGAGTCGCGTCCTCCAACGCCTCGAAGAGCTGTATGCGATCGGGGCGACCCGGATCGGCGGCTCCCGCGAGGAGGACGCAGCACACCGGCTGCTTGCAGTCTGGCTCGCCGAGGCGGGGCTCGAGGTCGAGGTGGACGGCGCGGGCAACACGTTCGGCCGGCGGGGCGAGGCTCTGGTCTGGTCGGGCTCCCACCTGGACAGCGTCCCGAACGGCGGCCGTTTCGACGGTGCCCTGGGGGTGGTCGCCGCCGTCGAGGCGGCTGGTCTCACCGATGCGCCCCTCGCGGTTGTCGCGTTCCGCGATGAGGAACGCGGGTGTGCGGGCAGCAAGGCCTGCGTCGAGGCGGGCCGGTTGCCGCGTGCCTACCTGGAGCTGCACGTCGAGCAAGGCCCGGTGCTCGCCGGCGCCGGAGAGCCGCTCGGGATCGTCTCCGCGATCTTCGGCCAGGCGCAGGGGCGGGTCGTCTTCGCGGGACGGGCCGACCACGCCGGGACCACCCCGATGGACGTGCGGGACGACGCGCTCGTGGCCGCGTCGGACTTCGTGCTCCGTGTCCGCTCGGCCGCCCTTCCCGGCACCGTGGCCACGGTGGGCCGGCTCGAGGTGGAGCCGGGCATCGCGAACGTGATCCCCGCGCGAGCCGTCGCCTCGATCGACGTGCGTGCCGCCTCCTCCGCCGAGCTCGAGGCCCTGATCGCCGCCGTCGGGTTCGTGCCGAGCCGCAGGGTGGAACCGGTCGTGATGAGCGGCGCTCCACTCGAGGCATTGCGCGCCGCGGTGCCCGGGGCTCCAGAGCTCCCGTCCGGCGCCGGCCACGATGCGGGGATCCTGGCGGCCGCGGGAGTGCCCACCGCAATGCTCTTCGTCCGCAGCCTGAACGGTGGAATCAGTCACTCGCCCGACGAGCTCTCGAGTGCGGAGGACATCGAGCTCGCCGTCACCGCGCTCGCGTCGGCACTGGATAGGATCGCGCGATGAGCGAGCCCGGGCGCGAGACGATGTCCTGGACCGACCTCGGTGCGGGGTCTCGCGAACTGGCGGAGCTCGTCCACGTCGACGGCTACCGCCCCGAGATCATTCTCGCGATCGCTCGTGGCGGTCTCCTCGTGGCCGGCGCGCTGTCCTATGCGCTCGAGGTCAAGAACACCTTCACGATGAACGTCGAGTTCTACACCGGGGTCGACGAGCGCCTCGAGATGCCGATGCTCCTTCCGCCGGTGCCCGATCTCGTCGACTTCTCCGAGACGAAGGTGCTGATCGCCGACGACGTCGCCGACACCGGCGCGACGCTTGCCCTCGTGAAGCGGTTCCTCGAGGGCAAGGTCGCCGAGACGCGCTGCGCCGTGCTCTACGAGAAGCCGCGGACGTCCGTGCGATGCGAGTACGTGTGGCGCCGCACCGACCGCTGGATCGATTTCCCCTGGAGCGTCGAGGCTCCGGTCACTGCAGCGCTCACACACTGAGCCCGTCCTCCGGGCCTCCCGCTCGGGAGCCCGCGCCGGTCTCGGACCGACTCCACCGGCTCAACGGGCACGCCGGACATAGACAGGCCCAGAAGCGACAGGCCCAGAAGCGACAGGCCCAGAAGCGACACGCAAGGTTCTTCGAGCTGTCCTTATCCGGGGACCCACCTCCCGCCCCTGATGCCGTCGAGGCTAGCGGGAAAGGTGTGACGTGTCTGTACCGGTTGTCCACAGGGGGCGGGCACCGGTCGATCCTGGCCTCAAACCGAGTGCTGGAAACTGCGTCAAAGGGTCTAGTACCGAAGAACGCGATTCCCTATAGTCGCGAGTGGTTCTGTTACCGCGGACGGGTCGAGGAAGGAGCAGTATGAGAGGGAGAGCGAAGGCCGGCGCGCTGGCGCTGGCAGTGTTGGCATTGGCGCTTGCGCTGACGGGCGCAGGGGCGGCGAGCCATTCGGTGACGCCGTACAAGGTGGCCTGGATCTATGTCGGGCCGCACAACGACGGAGGCTGGTCTCAGGCGCACGACGACGGGCGGCTCTACGTGCAGAAGGCACTCGGCAGCAAGGTGCAGACGACCTACAAGGAGAACATCGCCGTCGGGACCCAGTTCGCCCAGACCGTTCAGAGCCTGGTCGCGCAGGGCTACAAGATGATCTTTGCGACGTCCTACGGATATCTGTCGAAGGCGTTCGTCGCCAAGTACCCGAACGTGATCTTCGAGCAGGCGACGGGAACGGATACCGCCCCGAACCTGGCGGAGTACTTCGGAGCCGCCGAGGACACCGTCTTCCTCTCCGGCATGGCGGCCGGGGCGGCCTCGAAGACGGGGAACATCGGCTACGTCGTCGCCTTCCCGATCCCCGAGGTGCTGCGCCACGCCGACGCGTTCGCGCTCGGCGCTCAGGTGACACACCCGGGGGCCAAGGTCCATCTCGTCTGGACGAACAGCTGGTACGACCCGGCGAAGGAGAAGCAGGCCGCAGAGAGCCTCGTCTCCGCCGGCGCCGATGTGCTCGGCCAGAACGTCGACTCGACCGCCACAGGTCAGGTCGCGAAGGAGCACGGGATCCCGTGGGTCGGGTACGACTCGGACTCCTCGTCGTTCGCCCCGAAGTCGTGGCTGACGGCGTCGGTCTACAACTGGGGCCCGTACTACCTGAAGCGCGTCAAGGAGGCGATGGCCGGCACCTGGAAGCCGGGCTTCTACTACGGCTCGATCAAGGACGGGTTCACCGCGCTCGCCCCGTACGGTCCCGGTGTCAGCGCGAAGACCAAGTCGCTGATCGCAGCGAAGCAGGCGGCGATCGAGTCCGGGAAGTTCTACGAGTTCACCGGGCCGCTGTACGACCAGAGCGGCAAGCTCATGGTCAAGCCCGGTGTGAAGCTGACCGTGAACCAGCTCTACTCGCTGGACTGGCTCGTGAAAGGCGTGATCGGAAGCGCAAAGGGTTAGCCCGCTGTCGCGATGAGCGACGCGTCGACTGAAAGGCAAGAGGCCACGGCGATCCCGACAGGGGTCGCCGTGGCCATGCATGGGATCACGAAGCGCTTTCCAGGGGTCGTCGCGAACGACGCGGTCGACTTCGAAGCCGCGGTCGGCGAGGTTCACGCGCTGCTCGGCGAGAACGGCGCCGGCAAGAGCACCCTGTCGAACATCCTCACCGGCCTCTACAGACCGGACGAAGGCGAGATCGTGCTGTACGGCGACCAGGTCCGGTTCGAGAATCCGCGTGAGGCGCTCGATGCCGGGATCGGGATGGTGCACCAGCACTTCCGGCTCGTCGAGACGTTCACCGTCGCCGAGAACATGGCGCTCGGCGAGCATCGTCCCGGCACGCGCTCCTCCTTCCGGATCGACCCGGGCCGGATCGAGGCGAAGGTCGGCGAGCTCTCTGACCGCTACGGCATGGACGTCGACCCGAAGGCGCGCGTCTGGCAGCTCTCGCTCGGCGAGCAGCAGCGCGTCGAGATCCTGAAGGCCCTCTACCGTGACGCGCGCATCCTGATCCTCGACGAGCCGACCGCCGTGCTGACGCCGCAGGAGGCCGCGGTGCTCTTTGCGACCCTGCGGCAGATGGTCGCGGACGAACGGACGGTGATCTTCATCTCGCACAAGCTGAACGAGGTCAAGGCCGTGTCCGATCGCGTTACCGTGCTCCGTGGCGGTCGCTCGGTCGCGACCGCGGCGATGGTCGACGCGACGCCCCGCTCGCTCGCCGCTCTGATGGTCGGCCGCGAGCTCGCGGACCCGGTGCGGGAGGCGCGCCCGGACCCGGGTGAGGCAATGCTCGAGGTCGACGATCTCTGGGTTGCGGGCAGCCGCGGCGAGCCCGCGGTGCGGGGGGTCTCGCTCGTCGTTCGTGCAGGCGAGATCGTGGCCGTCGCCGGGGTCGCGGGCAACGGCCAGCGCGAGCTTGCCGAGGCGATCGCAGGGCTGCGTGCGCCCGAGAGGGGTGCGATCAGTGTCGCGGGGAAGGCGCTTCGTCTCGGCGATCCGCAGGCGTCGCTCGGCGCCGGGATCGCCTTCGTCCCGGAGGACCGGATGGCGACCGGGGCAGCGCCGGGCCTCAGCATCGCCTCGAATCTGATCCTTCGCTCGTACCGTGATCCGTCGCTCTCGCGAGGGCCGCTGCTGATACTCGGCCGCATCCGCGACCGCGCGGTACGGCTGATCGACCGGTACCACATCGCCACGCCGGGACCGATGCTGCCTGCGCGCCAGCTCTCCGGCGGCAACCTCCAGAAGGTCGTGATCGCCCGGGAGTTCTCGGGCAACCCGCGTGTCGTGATCGCAGCCTCGCCGACCCAGGGCCTCGATGTCGGCGCCACCGAAACCGTTCGCGCCTACCTTCGCGAAGCGGCGGTCGGCGGTGCCGCCGTGCTGATGTTCAGCGAGGATCTCGACGAGATCCTCGAGCTGGCCGACCGGATCGACGTGATCTACGAGGGCGTGATCGCCGGCGAAGTGCCCCCCGGCGCGAGCATCGACGAGATCGGCCTGCTGATGGCCGGCGGCGCCGCGACCGGCTCGGCCGCTCACGGCGCCGCGACACCCGGCTGACACCGGCTTCTTCGCTCGGGAAGGGCGTTTGCCGCGCGCCAAGATCGGTGCATGGCACCGACGTCGTCCGCGTGGCCAGTTGCGGAGCCTTCCGGAAGTCCGAGCTCAGCCGCCGAGAGGCGGAAGCTGATCGGCTGAGCACCCTCCCAGAGGGTCAGGCGGCCGAGCTCGGCGAAACGTTCGCCGCCCTCGACGATCGTTGCGAAGTGGTTACCCGCAAGCGCCCCGGCCTTCGAGCCGAACGCACAGTGGCCGTAAGGAAAGAGCAGCTCGGTCTCGCTCACGCCGCCCGGGTACAGGAGCAACTGCCCGGGCGCCGGGTAGCAGGTGGCGTTCTCGGCCCCGATCCCGAGCTCGCGGTCGCCCCACGGGATCCAGTTCGACTCACCGCTCCAGCGACAGTGGATGATCCGGTCCTCGAACGGCAGGGTCGCCTTGAACGCCGCGACAGTCGCCGGGGCCTCGAGCTCCTCGAAGCGGGCGCGGAACCTGAAACCGGCGGCGACGATCTCGAGCACGCGACGCAACTTAGCCTGGATCGAGTCGGTCTGAGCGCGGAAGGTCCGCTTCCACCCCGGCCGTCCGAACGCTCCGCGGTCACGCGCTCGATCCGGGCTCAGCGCGACGCGAGCCAGCGCGCGAGCGTGTCCCGCTCCTCCTGGGTCATGCCGGTCGCGTTGCCGAGCGGCATCGCCTGCGAGTCGACCGCGACCGAGCGGATGAGCGCTGCATTCGCGTTGATCTGTGCGGCGGTCTCGAGCACGATCCCGGCGGGTGGAGAGCTGTACCCGGGCTCCGTCGGCGCGAGCGAATGGCACGGCGCGCACCGGTTCGCAACGATCGCCTGCACCGTCGCGAAGCTCGGCGGCGGCCCTGTGGCGCTCGACGCCGGGGACGACGGCCGGATCGCGATCGCAAGCGCGACGAGCCCGATCGCGGCGCTCACCGGGATCCACCAGGCGTTCCGGCCGCGGTGGCGCAGGTTGAAGAAGTGGCGGATCCAGACGCCGAGGGCCATCAACGCGACGAGGATCAGCCACGCGTTGTCGTGTCCGTAGGTGAAGGGGAAGTGGTTCGAGAGCATCGCGAAGACCACCGGCAGCGTCAGGTAGTTGTTGTGGACAGAACGCTGCTTCCCCCGGGCGTTCCACGCCGGGTCGGGCTCCTTCCCGGCTTCCTTGGCGCGGACGAGCTTCCAGTGCATCGGGATGATCACGAAGAAGACGTTCGCGGCCATGATCGTCCCGAGCATCGCCCCCACCTCGATGTAGGCGGCGCGGGGTGCGAGCAGCTGGGCCGAACCCCAGGCTGCGAGCACGACGAACGCGCTGACGGCAAGCCCGAGCGCGCGGTCGTTGCCGGCAAGGAGCCGGCAGAGGCCGTCGTAGACGAGCCAGGCGAGGGCGAGCCCGCCGACCGAGATCGCGATCGCCTCCCACGTCGTCAGGTCGGCGACCGAGGGATCGACGAGGAAGCTCGACGCATGCGCGAAGTAGACGACGACGAGGAGCACGAAGCCGGAGAGCCAGGTCGTGTAGGCCTCCCATTTGAACCAGTAGAGCCTCTCCGGGAGCCGCTCGGGAGAGACGCGGAACTTCTCGATCCGGTAGAAGCCGCCGCCGTGGATCTCCCAGACCTCCCCGCCGACTCCGCGGGCGGCGTCGGACGGGTCGGCGGGCGGCTCCAGGTGGTTGTCGAGCGCGATGAAGTAGAACGACGAGCCGATCCACGCGATCCCGGCCACGACGTGCAGCCAGCGGAAGACGAGGTCGCCCCAACCCCACCAGTAGTCGCTCGGCGCTAGGAATGCCGCCATCGGCTCTCCGCAATCGCGACGAGCTCGTCGAGCGCCGTCGCAAGCTCCTGTTCCCGCGTGCGCTCGAGGCGCGCCTCGAGGATCGGCACGAGCTCGCTCTTCGGGCGTCCGTTCACGAAGACCACGAAGCGGAAGCCGAAGCGCGTCTCGTAGCGGCGGTTCAGCTCCTCGAGCGCCGGCGCCTCGTCGCTTCCCTGCTCGGCGGCCGAACGACTCGAAAGGCGTTTGGCTCCGATCGCCGGGTGAGCGTCGAGAACCTCCCTCTTCTCCTCGTCGGAGAGCTCGGCCGCGAGCTCGCGAGCGTGTCCGAGCGGGTCCTCCAGCTCCGCGAGCCGCTCGACGAATCGCGTCCGGCCCTCGAAGAGGTCGGCGAGCTCCTCGACGGTCAGCTTCCGCGGTAGGTCGCGCACCCGTACGAGGAGACGAGCAGGGGGATGTGGTGGTGGCCTTCGCCGAGCTCGACCTCGAGCTCGACGCGCCGGAAGAACGGCGAGAACGGGTAGAAGACGAGCCTGTAGCTGCCGGGACCCGCCTCCGAAAGCCCGCGGATGCGCCCTTCCTCGTCGGTGTCGGCGGCGGCGATCAGGTTCTCCTCCTGCCAGAGCTCGACGCGCACTCCAGGGGAGGGGGCGCCGCGCTCGGTGTCGAGGACGTGTGTCGAGATGCTCATCCCCCGACTCTACGGCACGTCCCAGCCGTCGAAAAGCTCCGGCGCCGGGCTGCCGGGGTCGGGTTCGGCGTCCTCCCAGCCGGTCGGCCAGGGCCGCTCGCGGATCACCTGCTCGGCTTCTGCGCGGTAGGCCTCGGCTTCGGTCCTCGTCCTCGTGCCGGCCGCGACTGCCGCCTCGAGCTCGTTCTCGTCCTTCCACCGCGGCTCGCCGCCCTCCGCGGGAACCCAGAGATCGAGGATGTGGTCGCGCGTCGAGATCGTCCGGCCGGCGAACACCGGTGGATCCTCGAGATTGACGTACCAGCCGATCACGCCGGCCGGGCCGCGGAAGATCCAGATCGAGTAGGCCCGGCCGCGCGGGAAGACGATCACGAGCCTCCCGGAGCCCTCCTGGAAGAGAAACGGGCGCAGCAGCGGAACACGCGGCCCCCACCGTTCGGAGAGGGGAAGCGTCCGGAGGTCGCGCCCGTCGGCGGCGACCGGTCGCGAGACGACCGTCCCGTGCCCGAGCGTCCCGACCACCGCTTCGGGGCCGTCGTGGAGGATGCTGAGCGGCAGCCCCGAGTGGTAGCGGCCGTCGGAGGCGAGAGTGCGGTAGACGACGACGTCGCCGGGCGACCAGGTCACGCCGCGAGCCGCGCTGCCTGTACCCGGTGAGCGCGGGCGATCTCGGCTTCGTCGGCGTTGACGAGCCGCCCCTCGCGCACGACGTCGTCGCCGCCGACGAGCAGCCGGTCGACCCGCTGGGGGCCTGCGAAGACGAGGCCCGCGACGGGATCCTCGGCTCCCCCCAGCTCGAGCCCGTCCGTCCGCCAGATCGCAAGATCGGCGCGCCGCCCCGGCTCGAGCGAGCCGATGTCATCGCGTCCGAGGACGCTCCCGCCGCCCCGGGTGGCAAGTCGCAGGGCCTCCCGCGCCGACATCGCTCCGGGGCCGCCTCGGCCGCGAGCCACTGAAGGAGGGCCTGCTTGGCCTCGAAGAAGAGATCGCTGCGCTCGTTCGAGGCGGAGCCGTCGGCTCCGAGCCCGACCCGAACCCCGGCATCGAGCAGCTCACGCACCGGGGCGACTCCCGCGCCGAGCCGGAGGTTCGAGGTCGGACAGTGCGCGACCCCGACCCCATGTGTGCCGAAGCGCTCGATCTCGGTGGGCGAGAGGTGGATGCAGTGGGCGCACCAGACGTCGCCCTCGAGCCAGCCGACCCGCTCCAGGTACTCGACCGGCGTGCAGCCGTAGAGCTCGCGGCAGTAGGCGTCCTCTTCCCTCGTCTCCGCCAGGTGCGTGTGGAGCACGAGCCCGAGCCTGCGTGCGGCGGCGGCGGACTCCTCCATCAGACGGGTCGTGACCGAGAACGGCGAGCACGGCGCGACCGCGATCTGCACCATCGCCCCGTCGGCAAGGCCCGCGAGGCGCTCGGTGTCGGCGAGCACCTCGTCGATCTTCTCGACGAGGTTGTCCGGCGGCAGGCCCCCGTCCGAGACGCCGAGGTCCATCGACCCACGTGAGGCGACGATCCGGAGGCCCAGCTCCCGGGCCGCCGTCAGCTCCGCCTCGATCAACCCGGACACACCACGCGGGAAGATGTAGTGGTGATCGAACACGGTCGTGCAGCCCGAGAGCGCGAGCTCGGCCAGGCCGGTGCGCGCGGCCGCGTAGACCATCTCGTCGTCGATCCGGGCCCAGACCGGGTAGAGCGTGCGCAGCCAGGTGAAGAGATCGGCGTCCTGTGCCCGCGCGCGTGTGAGGGTCTGGTACAGGTGGTGATGCGTGTTGACGAGCCCCGGCGTCACAACGGCGCCGTGGAGATCGTCCGAGGGGCCGGGCGGGCTCCCGTCGCCGAGCCCGGCAACGAGCCCCTCCTCGATGCGGATCCAGCCGCGCTCGTATTCGGTGGCGGCGGCGTCCATGGTCACGATCCGGGCGCCGGAGAGGATCATCGACTCGAACCGTACAGTTCCGACGATGGAGATCCTGACCCCGCGAAACCTCGACGAGGCGCTGTCGCTGAAGGCAGAGCATCCCGAGGCGATTCCGATCCAGGGTGGGACGGATCTGATGGTGGCGCTGAACTTCGATCGCGCGCGGCCGGCAGTGGTGCTGAACCTGAACGAGGTGCGCGAGTTCCGCGGCTGGGAGCGCGCCGAGGGCTCGCTCCGCCTCGGCTCCGGGCTCACCTATGCCGAGGCGATGGTGCCCGAACTGGCGACGCTCCTGCCCTCGCTCGCCGAAGCCTCTCGCACCGTCGGCTCCCCGCAGATCCGCAACCGCGGGACGATCGGCGGCAATCTTGCAACCGCTTCGCCGGCCGGAGATGCGCTGCCGCCGCTCCATATCGAGGGCGCCGAGGTCGAGTGCATGTCGGTGCGCGGCTCGCGGCGGGTTCCGCTCGGGCAGTTCGTGAAGGGCGTGAAGCGAACCGTGCTGGAGCGGGACGAGCTGATCGCCGCGGTCTGGGTGAGCCCGTCCGGGGCGCCCCAGACGTTCATGAAGGTCGGCCCGCGGAATGCGATGGTGATCGCGGTGGTCTCGCTTGCGCTCTCCGCCGGCGAGGAGCTGCGTGCGTCATTCGGGTCGGCCGGGCCCCGGCCGGTGCTCGTCACGGCGCCCCGCGCCGAGGCCGACACGTTCGCCGAGAAGGTCGCCGCCGCCGCCTCCCCGATCGACGATGTGCGCGGCACCGGGGCCTACCGCCGTCACGCGCTTCGCGTGCTCGCGGTGCGGGCGCTCGAGAGGACGATGTCGTGAGGATCGAGCTGCGGGTGAACGGCGAGCGGGCCGAGGCCGATTGCTGGGAGGGCGAGTCGCTGCTCTTCGCATTGCGCGAGAAGCTCGGCTATCCGGGCTCGAAGAACGCGTGCGAGCAGGGCGAGTGCGGCTCCTGCTCGGTGTTGCTCGACGGGGTGCTGGTCTGCGCCTGCCTCGTCCTTGCGGCGCAGGCCGACGGTCACGACGTGACAACGGTCGAGGGGCTTGCCGACGGGGAGGTCCTGCATCCGGTGCAGCAGGCCTTCGTCGAGGCGGGTGCGGTGCAGTGTGGCTTCTGCACCCCGGGTCTCGTGGTCGCCGCGACCGATCTGCTCGCTCGCTCGCCGTACCCGTCGGACGACGAGATCCGAGAGGCGCTGTCCGGCAATCTCTGCCGCTGCACGGGCTACGAGAAGGTCTTCGATGCGGTGCGCCTGGCCGCGGAGCGCTCGTCGGGATGAGACCCGTGAAGCCGAGGCCGAGCGACCCGCCGCCGTCTGCTCGAGCCGGTAGGTGTAACCACATTGGTGCAAAGGACACCTTGCGCTCCCAGCGCTCGGTGGGTGATGATCCTGGCGGGTGGAGGGTGGTCCTATTCCCCACCCAGGGCGGGGAGCGATTCGGGGCCGCCCCGCTTGGGCTGCCCCGAAGCGAGATGGCCGGGTCGCAGACGGTTTCGTCACAGACAGCTGCGCTCGAGAGAGCTGCGCTCGAGCCCTGCCCGGGAGGGCGGCGGGGAAGCGTGGAGACGGTTCCGGTGCTCGACCTCGCGAGCCGCGGAGCCCCTGTTCGGGAGGGCTCATGAGCACGGCCGCGATCCCCGCGAGCGTCCCGCTCGGGCGGATCGGCGAGGTCGTTCCCCGCGCCGACGGCGTGCCGAAGACCCGGGGGGAGTTCGCGTACTCGAGCGACCTCACGGCGCCGGGCATGCTCTGGGGCCAGACACTACGGAGCCCGCATGCGCATGCGCGGATCCGCGCGATCGAGATCTCCGAGGCCGTTTCGATGCCCGGCGTCCACGCTGTACTCACCCATGCGGACGTGCCGGGCGAGAAGCACTACGGCCTCGAGTTCCGCGACCAGCCCGTGCTTGCGATCGACCGTGTGCGGTACTTCGGTGAGCCGGTTGCAATCGTTGCCGCGGACCACCCCGAGCAGGCACGCCGCGCCGCCGCGAAGATCGCAGTCGACTACGAGCCGCTCGACCCGATCGCCGAGATGGAGCGGGCGACAGCCGGCCCCGAGCTGCACCCGGATCGCCCCACCCAGGGCCACGGCTACACCGAGGATCCACGTCCGAACGTCGTGCGGACGCTCGTCGTCCGCCACGGCGATCCGGCGACTGCCGGCGAGGTCTCCGTCGAGGGGGTCTACGAGACGGGGATCCAGGACCAGGCGTTCCTCGGGCCCGAGTCCGGGCTCGCCGTCCCGGATGGGGAGGGCGGGGTCGACATCCATGTCGCAACGCAATGGCTGCACGTCGATCGGGCCCAGATCGCGCCGTGCCTCGGGCTGCCGCTCGAGAGCGTGCGCGTTCATCTCGGCGGGGTCGGCGGCGCGTTCGGCGGCCGTGAGGACGTCTCGATGCAGATCCACGCGGCCCTGCTCGCGCTGCACACGAACCGCGCCGTGAAGATGGTCTACAGCCGCGAGGAGTCCTTCACCGGCCACGTCCATCGGCACCCGTCGCGGATGTGGGCGAGCACACGGCAACACGGGACGGGCGGCTCGTCTCGGTCGCCATGCGCGTCCTCCTCGACGGCGGCGCCTACGCCTCGAGCTCGACCGCCGTCTGCGCGAACGCCGCCGCCTTCGCCTGCGGCCCCTACTCGGTGCCGAACGCGCTGCTCGAGGCGACCGTCGTCTACACGAACAATCCGCCCTGCGGGGCGATGCGCGGCTTCGGCGCGGTGCAGACCTGCTTCGCCGGCGAGGCCCAGATGGACAAGCTCGCCGCGGCGCTCGGGCTCGACCCGGTCGAGCTGCGGCTTCGCAACGCCCTCGCCCCGGCGACACGCTGCCGACCGGCCAGCGGATCGACTGCTCCCTGCCGACCGCCGAGGTGATCCGCGCCGCCGCGGCGCTCGAACCGCCGCCGCCGGAGCCGCTGCCGCGCGATCCGCTCCGGCTGCCCGGGGGCGCGGGAAACACGACCCGAGGCGAGGGAATCCGCCGGGGCACGGGCTTCGCCGTCGGGTTCAAGAACATCGCCTTCTCGGAGGGCTTCGACGACTATTGCGCAGCGCGCGTGCGTCTCTTCGCCGACGGCTCGGCGGAGGTGCATTGCGCCGCCGCCGATGCGGGCCAGGGGGTCACGAACGTGATCCTCCAGGTCGCGAGGACAGAGCTCGGGACCCGACGACGTGCGTCTCGCCCCACCGTCCACGACCAGCGTCGATTCCGCCGGCTCGACCTCGGCCTCGCGCCAGACCTGGATGGTCTCGGGTGCCGTGCGAGACGCCTGCCGTGCCGCGCTTGCCGAGCAGGCGGAGCGCGCAGGAGGCGACGTCGACGTCGAGCGGATCTACCGCCACGTGCCGACGAGCCCGCTCGACCCCGAGACCGGCCAGATCACCGGCGAGCGCGCACACGTCTCCTTCGCGGTGAGCGCGATGCGGGTCGTCGCCGAGGTCGACGTCGATCTCGGGCTCACGCGCGTCGTCTGGATCGGAGCCGCCCAGGAGGTCGGTCGTGCCGTCGATCCGCAGTCGGTCGAGGGCCAGATCGAGGGCGGGATCGCCCAGGGCCTCGGGCTGGCGCTGATGGAGGAGATCCAGACCCGCGACGGCCTGATCACGAACGCGAGCTTCACGGACTACCTGATCCCGACCGCGCTCGACATGCCCGCGATCGACACGGTGATCATCGAGGATCCCGATCCGAACGCCCCCTACGGCGTCAAGGGCGTCGGAGAGCCGCCCACCGTCGTCTCGACCGCCGCGGTCGTGGCGGCACTTCGAGACGCCACGGGCCGGGAGCTGCGCGAGGGCCCCCGTGGGGCCCGATGAGATCGTCGGTCTCGGCGAGATCGCGGGCCGCTAGCGGACGCCCTCCTCGGGCTGAGTTGCCACGGGCGGCTCCCTCCGCACGACGATGGCGACCGCCGAGACGACGATCGCGGCTCCGATCAGGATCCGCCACGTCACTTGCTCGTTACGGAACAGGAGGCCGAGCAGGATCGCGACGACGGGGTTGACGTACGCGTATGTCGAGACGAGCCCGAGCGGGGCGTTCGCGAGCAGCCACGTGTAGGCGGTGTAGCCGACGACCGATCCGATCGTGACGAGGTAGAGCCACGCGAGGATCGACGAGGTCGACGGTGAGATCGATCCGATCGAGGTGAGGCCGAACGGCAGCATCACGAAGCCACCCGCGAGCATCTCCCACGCGGTGGCGGCGAACGCGTCCGCCGGCATCGTCAGGTGCTTCGAGGCCACCGAGCCGACCGACCACATCACGGCGGAGAGCAGGCACAACGCGAGCCCGAGCGTGGTCGCTCCGCCTCCGGGCTGAGCGAGAACGGCGACTCCGGCGAACCCGATCCCGACCCCGACGAGCACCGGCGTCGGGATGCGATCTCCGAGCAGCAGCCTCAGGACGACGACCCAGAGTGGCACCGACGCGATGATCAGCGACGCGAGTCCGGTCGGCACGTCCTGCTCCGCGAAGAACAACACCGCGTTCGCACCCGGGAGGAGGCAGCCGATGATCACGCACGAGGCGAACGCGGGCCGCGAGATCCGCATCGTGCCGCCGCGCTTCACGACGACGGCCGACATGATCGCACCGGCGAAGATGAACCGGGTCGAGACCGCGAGGAGAGGCGGCAGGGTCTCCTCCGCGATCGCGATGAAGAGGTAGGTGGACCCCCAGATGATGTAGACCGCCCAGAGGGCGGCCCAGATCTTTGTGCCGTGGCTCACGAGACGAGCGTCAGCCCGCGGCGGCTGCCATCAGGCGGCCGGCTCGTAGCTCTGGAGACCGCCGACGTCGTTCCCCTCGGTGTCAGCCGAGCGGGTGGGCCCGCCGAGATGCGGGTTCGGGCTTTTGTCTTCAGCGCGCCCTCCGAGGTCCATTTCCGGCATTCCGGAATCGCCAAACAACCAGCCGAACATACCGCTCCAAAAGGCCTTCGCTCGGTCGGTCCCCTGCACGGGAAGTTCGAGCTGAACCAGTGACCCAGACACCGCGTACGCCTCCTTTCCCGCTTGCGCGAACGGGCCGAACGCCCCGGCGGACTCTATGTCCCGTGGAGCTCCTCGGGAGCGTGCCTCGCTCGTGCCGTTCGTCACATTCGCCCGCGCATTTACCGGCGATTTCCGAAATCGTGCGCTTTCGCACAAAGGCAACGCTCGTGCAATTCCGCACGATTTCAGGTCGGTTCCAATCTCGCCGAAATAACCCCATGTGCTACTAATTGCGGCCTCAATAGTGGCGCGCAGACTGCGCCCTACCTCTGATCGCCGACCTTTGAAGGAGTGAGTAATGAGCGCAGTCGCGACTACCGAAGCCGCAGCCGTTGGTGATGCCCCCGCTGTCTCTCTCGTGCCCGTTCACGAGCATTCGGTTCAGCAGATGCACGTGGCCGAGCAGAAGCGCTGGATGCTGTGGTTCGGCGTCCCGGCCCTGATCGCCTCCGTGTTCGTCGGCCTCACGTTCAGCATGAACCAGGCATGGATCATGGGCCTCGCGATCGCCGCGATCGTAGTGGACATCTTCATCCTCGTCTGGCTCGCGATGACGTCGGACACGAACGGCTCCGGCGGCGAGTACTCGGGCGGCGCGGCTCACTGACCCCTGTCCGAGGGCTGAGCCTGTTCCAACGCTGAGCGTGGCTCTACGATTCGGCGCGTGCGCCGGATCGTCCTGATCGTCAACCCATATTCGACCGAGGTGACCCGGCAGCGCGTCGGGGAGGTGACTGCGGCGCTCGAGCGCCACGCCGAGGTCGCGGTACGCCAGACCGAGCGTCGTGGGCACGCAACCGAGCTCGCAGCCGGCGCTGTCGGGGAGGCCGATGCCGTCGTCGTCTTCTCGGGCGACGGCACATACAACGAAGCGATCAACGGTGCGGCGGGCAAGCTCCCGTTCGGGTTCGTGCCGGGCGGTGGGGCGAGTGTCTTTCCCCGCGCGCTCGGGCTCCCGCGCGATCCTGTGGCGGCGGCCGCGTGGGCGGGCGAGGCGCTCGAAGCCGGCCGGACGAGCTCGATCAGCCTCGGCCGGGTCAACGGCCGGCGCTTCTGCTTCTCTGCCGGGATCGGCTTCGACGCCGAGGCCGTCCGGCGGATCGACCGCCGCGGCCGTGACGGCGACGGACGGAGGGCCGGCAACGCGATCTTCGCCGCGACGGTGATCGGCGTGATCGTCGAGAACAGGTTCCGGCTGAAGCCCACGCTCTCGATCGACGGCTACGGCCGGGCTGCCTCGCTTCTCGTGAACAACGGCCGCCCCTACACCTACGCCGGGCCGGTTGCGGTCACGGTCTCGGGCGCAGCCGAGTTCGAGACCGGCCTCGATTTCGTCGCCGCGCGCGAGGTGAAACCGAGCTGGATCCCGGGCCTCGCCTTCCGCGGCTTCCGCGGCAAGCTGGCCCACGATTCCCGCGTCCTGACGGGCCACGATCTCGACAGCTTCACGGTGAGCTGCGACCGGCCGCTCCCGCTTCAGGCTGACGGCGAGGACCTGGGCGACGTGTCCGAAGCGGCGTTTGAGGCCGAGCGAAATGCCCTCGACGTCCTCCGTTAGCCCGGTCAGGCGACCCAGATCCAGAGCACCCAGCGGGCGAGGTTGATCCCGAGGAGCAGCGTGAAAGAGACGAGGATCGCGGTGTTCCACCTCGGTCTCGCGCCGAGCTTGCCGAGTACGAGGAACACCGGGAACACGCCGAGCGCGAACCGCGGCATCGACAGGAGCGGCGTGATCGGCACGGGGTCGGAGAAGGGCAGGGCGAGGCTCCCGAGCACGAAGATCCCGTACGCGGCCCCGAGCAGCCGCCAGGCGCAGACGCCGAGGCCCACGAGCCCCGCCGCGTAGGCAAGTTGCTCGAGGTTCAGCCCTGCGTAGTACATCGCGCTGTGATCCGGGTTCGAGAAGTAGGTGTGACCCGAGCCTGCGACGAGCTGCCTGACGGCGCGCCAGCCTGCGACGAGTGCGTCCCAGCCGCCTCCGAGCGGGCCGGCCGAGGAGAGATGACGGTCCCAGCCGGAGCGCTGCGCGGTGAGGAACACGAAGGGCCGGTGGTACTGGAGGCCGAGGTAGATCGGCCAGAGGGCCATGATCGGAATCGACAGCGCGAGCCGGCCGAGTGCACCTCGCCGGTTCGGCGAGCGCCACGCGATCACCGCGAGCGCCGGCAGCAGGATCACGCCCGAGACCCGCGTGAGCGCCGCAAGCCCGGTCGCGACCCCGGCCCACGTCCATCGGCCCCTGACCGCAGCGAGGAACGCTGCGACCGTGAGCGCGAGGTAGAGCGACTCGCTGTAGACGGCGATCAGGAAGAGCGTCGTCGGGAAGATCGCCAGATAGAGGACGCTCCGCTCGGCACCGCGCTCCTCCATGAGCCCGGTCGCGAGCCTCCACAGCAGGACGAAGGCGATGAGGGAGGCGAGAAGCGACACGAGCACGCCGGCGAGCAGGTCGTGCCCCAGGAAGAACGAGCCGACGCCCCGGACGAGTAGCGGGTAGGCCGGGAAGAACGCGGTCGAGTGGCTCGGGTTGGCGTAGCCGTGATGCGCGATCCCGAGAAACCACCCGCTGTCCCAGCGTCCCCAGACGTCGACGGCCCAACCGACGTCGTGCTCGACCACGTCCTCGGCACCGTTCGTATGGAGCGGCTGGGCGTACTGGGCCTCGAAGACGAGGTAGGCGAGAAGCGTCCCGCCCCAGATCAGCGCGCGCGTCCAGAGGAACGCCTCGAGCGGGTAGCGCGGGAGGCGGCGCAGGGCCGCGATCGGGTGCATCGCGCGGGATGATTGCGGAAGCGGCGAACCACCGAGCCGGTGGCAGGTGCCCCGAGCGGCGGCCGCGGCGAACCACCGAGCCTGTGACCGCTACCGGCCCCCGCACCCACCTCCAGGTGGACGTCGGCGAAACGGAAACAAGGGCGCACGCCCCACCCTGGGTGGGGAAGCCAACCCGCCACCCTCACTGCCAATTCTAGGCGGCGTGGAGGCGGGTGTCTGTACCAACATTGGAACAGTTGCTCCTCGGGGAGCGGGGCAGCACGAGAGCGACACGACCCTCGAGGAGCCAACCCTGGGCGAGGCCGATCGTCAGGCGCCGCCGTCCCCGTGCTGCCCTCCACCCCGGTGCTGGCTGCACCCCCGTGCCGAGTACACTCGAAGCCTGATGGGTGCCTGGTACTGGATCGGCGTACTCGCCGGTATCGGCGTCGCCCTCGGGATGCTCGCCGCCGGGATCGTGCTGCGCTGGCCTCTCGCCGCCGCGATCGGCGCGGTCGCCGCTGTCGCGATCGGGATCGCCGTCTTCGCCTGGCCCGAAGCGCTCGCGGGCGGCGCGGGTGCCGTGGCGGGAGCGTTCGGAACGGCGATCGTCGCCACGGGAGCGCTGAGGCGAGGCGGGACGCGCGCCGGAGTCGCGCTGCTTGTCGGCGTGGTCTCGATCGCCGGCGCTGCGATCGCGTTCATTCCGGTGGCGGGGGTGCTCGAGGCGGTTGCGATGCCGCTGCTCGCGATCCGGCTGCGACGGAAGACGCCGGAGCGTTACGCCGGCCTGCGGACGCTGGCGCGCGACTGATCGGCTCGTGTCGCCTTCGACGGCCCCGAAACCAGTCGTCCTGATCATCATCGACGGTCTCACGCCCTCGATGCTCGAAGCCACCGACGCTCCTGCGCTGCGCTTCCTGCTCGAGAACGGGAGCTACCGCCGCGCGGTCTCGACCTTTCCCTCGCTCACCCCGGTCTGCCTCGCCTCGATCGCGACCGGAGGCCACGGTGAGCATCACGGAATCCCCCATCTCATCTGGTGGAACCGTGAGGAGGAGCGCATCGTCGAGTACGGGTCGTCGTTCGCCGCCCTCCGGGCCTCGGGCCTCGTACAGGGGGTCCGTGACACGGTCGTGAACCTCAACGAGCGTCATCTCCTGCGGAGCACGGACACGATCTACGAAGCGCTCGAGGACGCGGGGCTCACGACCGCGGCGATCAACATCACGACCTACCGCGGCCGCAACCGCCACCTCTCCTCGATCCCGGGCTTCCCACCCGTCCACGGGCCGAAGCGCTTCTTCTTCTACAGCGTCTACGAGTCCGATCGCACCGGCGCGCCGATCGCCTTCCTGAACCGCTCCCTCGGCTCGATCGACGGCTACGCGGCCTGGATCGGACGCTGGCTCGTGACGCGAGACGGTTTCGACCTGCTCGTCCACTACCTGCCGGACTACGACTACGCCTCCCACGCCCTGGGGCCGGACTCCGCCCACGAGGCGCTCGGCCGGGCCGACGCGGCGATCGCGGCCCTGTTTCAAGCGGCAGGCGGGCCGGACTCGTTCCTCGAGCGCTACGCCGTCGTGCTCTGCTCCGATCACGGGCAGACGCCGATCGCGAACACCGCCCGGCTCGAGGTGCCGGGAGCGTTCGTCGCCGCCTCGAACCGCGCCGCGATGCTGTACGGCGACGATCCGCGCCGCCTCGCCCTCGCGCTCGACGGCGAGCCGTCGGTGGACTTGGTGCTCTTCCTCGAGGACGGTGAGGTGGTCGTCCGCCGGGAGGGCGTCGAGGATGCGGCGATCCTCGACGAATACCCCGACGGGCGGGCTCGCGCCGAGGGGGCTCTCCGGAACCCGAACTCCGGCGAGGTGCTCGTCTCTGCCGCCGACGGGTGGGAGTTCGTCGACCTTGCGGGGCGCCACCACCTCGGAGGAGGCAGCCACGGCTCGCTCGCGAGGGCCGACTCCGAGGTCCCGATGCTCACGGTCGGCCTCGCCGAGCCCCCGACGTCGATCACCGCGATCAAGGGGCTCCTGCTCGCACACTTCGGAGTCGCCGTCGCAGCGGCTGCATAGGTTGAGCTCGCGGCCGCCCTGGATCGACCGTCAGCTCATCCGTCGCGGGATCGGCGACGAGCGCGTGCTCGACGCGATGGAGCGCGTCCCGCGCGAGGCCTTCGTCCCCGAGGAGCTTCGCGCACGCGCCTATGACGATCGCCCCCTCTCGCTCGGGCACGGTCAGACGATCTCCCAGCCCTACATCGTCGCGCTCACCTGCGAGGCCCTCGAGCTGTCCGGCGACGAGTGCGTTCTCGACATCGGGACCGGATCGGGTTACGCAGCCGCGGTCCTGTCGGAGCTCGCAGCCGAGGTGCACACGATCGAACGGATCCCGGAGCTCGCCGAGAACGCGCGAGAAGCGCTTGCCGGCGCCGGGTACGGGGGCGTCCCGGTGCACGAAGGCGACGGTGCCCACGGGCTCCCCGCGTTCGCGCCGTACGACGCGATCGCCGTCGCAGCGGCCACGCCGGACGTGCCTTCCGCGGTCTGGTCCCAGCTCCGAGAAGGCGGTCGGATCGTCCTGCCGCTGCGGACGGGCCGCCGCTCCCAGCAGCTCTGCCTGCTCGAGCGCACCCCGGCAGGACCGCGTCTGCTGGCCTCGGTTCCGGCCAGCTTCGTTCCCTTCATCCGCAACGAACGCTAACGAATGCCCCGTGATGCCCCTGCTAGCCTCGATTCGAGTGGCCGTACTCGAACATCGCGTGCGTGGAAACCGCACAGTGCAGGCTCTTCTTCGCCCGGCCAACTGGATCCAGGTGGCGAAGTTCGGGATCGTGGGTGGAAGCGGCTACCTCGTCAACCTCGGGGTCTACAGCCTCCTGCTCAAGAACGCGGGCCTGCATTACCTTGCCGCGGCGAGCGTCTCCTTCGTCGTCGCCGCGAGCTGGAACTACTGGTGGAACCGCCACTGGACGTTCCGGGCCCAGCGAGGGCACTTCGGCTATCAGGGGATGCGGTTCTTCGTCGTCTCCGGTTTCGTCTATGCCGCCAATCTCGGAGTGCTGACGCTGCTCGTCTCGGGAGGCGTCGGGAAGATCCCTGCGCAGGCGATCGCGATCGTGATCGTCACGCCGCTGAACTTCCTCGGGAACAAGCTCTGGTCGTTTCGCCGCTGAGATTCGCGGCCGTTGCGCTCGTAGCCGTCGCACTGGCCCCGGCCGCACACGCCGCGGGGACAGCCACGACCCCGATGCCCGCCGCGGCCTCGACCACCGATCCGTTTCACATCGATGTCTCCCCGCCGAGCTCTGAACACAAGGCCAGGCTGACGGGGAAGGAGGCCGAGCAGATCCTCCTGCACGACGCGAAGGTGAGGGGATGGCTCGAGCGCTACCCACCGCACCCGACGATCGACACGAGCTACTCGAAGGGCACCTGGACCGTCGGCGTCTACTCGGGCAAGGCCGGAGAGGTGGTCACCGGGACGATCGACGACGTCACCGGCTCGGTGCTCACGGCCTGGGCCGGGCCCCAGGTCGCCTGGGGGATGGCCCGAGGCGGAAACGGCGCCTTCGGCGGGACGATGATCAACTCCTACACGGTCTGGCTGGGCTTCTGTGCGGCCTTCCTCATCGGCCTCGCCGACTGGCGCCGCCTCTTCTCGCTGCGGAACCTCGACCTGCTGATGATGCTCTCGTTCTCGGTCTCGCTCTGGTTCTTCAACCGCGGGAGGATCTTCGCGGCGATGCCGCTCATCTACCCGGGCCTCGCCTGGCTGCTCGTCCGCTCGCTCTGGATCGGACGGACGGGACGGGCACCTCGCGGTTCGAGTGTCTGGCCCGTCTGGGTGCTCGTCGGCGCCACGGTGTTCCTCGCCGGGTTCCGCGCGACGCTCAACATCGAGCACTCGAACGTGATCGACGTCGGCCTCTCCGGTGTGATCGGGGCCGAGCGGATCGCCACCGGCCAGGTCCCCTACGGCAACTTCCCGATCGAGGGCACCCGGCCCCCGTGCGGCCCACCCGACGCCTCGGGAGAGATCCGGAACCGGATCCAGACGAACGGCCGCTGCGAGGCGGCCGATGCGCAGGGCGACACCTACGGTCCGGTCTCCTACGAGGCCTACCTTCCCGGCTACCTCGCGTTCGGCTGGAGCGGCGTCTGGGACACGCTCCCGGCGGCGCATGCGACCTCGGTGCTCTGGGACTCGTTGTGCCTCATCGGTCTGTGGCTCGTCGGCCGGCGGTTCGGTGGGTCGAGGCTCGCCGCCACGCTTGCCTTCGCCTGGGCTGCCTGGCCCTTCTCGCAGTATGCGTCGAGCTCGAACACGAACGACATGATCCAGCCGGCGCTCCTGATCTTCGGCTTCTACTTCCTGAGCTCGCCCGCGCTGCGGGGTGCGTTCGGGATGCTCGGTGCCCTCGTGAAGTTCTCGCCGCTCGTCCTGCTCCCGCTCTGGTCGGGCTACCCGGACTCGCGGGACAACCGCTCCCGCCTGCGCTTCGTCGCGGGTGCGCTCGTCGCCGCCGCGGCGGCGTTCTCGATCCTGCTGCTCGACGGCGCGCCGGTGCATGCCGCGACCGTGTTCTTCCACCACACGTTCGGCTACCAGTTCGGCCGCTCCGCCCCGTTCTCGATCTGGGACTGGCGGCAGTACCACGCGAAGGGGCTTCCCGACCTCCACTGGCTCCAGAACATCCTCCAGGCGCTGCTCGTCGTCGGGGCGCTCGCGCTCTACCGCTGGCCGCGCAATCGCACGCCGCTCCAGATCGCTGCGTTCTCGGCCGCACTCCTGATCGGTTTCGAGTCGGTTCTCACCTACTGGATCTACCACTACCTCGTGTGGTTCTTCCCCTTCGTCGCGATCGCGTTCCTGATGCCGCGGACGGCCGAGGCGGTCGTGACGGTGCCCGCCGAGGACGAGCTTCCCGGAGCGCTGGCGATCGCCTAGTCGGGCTCGACCGGCACGCGCACGAGCTCGCAGCTCGTGGCCCGGCCGTCGGCTCCGCACTCGATGAGCACGCCCTCGATCCGGACGTCTCCGGAAGCGACCTCGAGTCGCACCGGCAGGCCGGTCGTGAACCGCTTGATCGGCCCGTCAGGGAGGCTCCCGATCACCGAGTCGTGCGGCCCCGTCATCCCGGCATCCGTCACCGCGGCCGTGCCCCCGGCGAGCACGCGCGCATCGTTCGTCTGGACATGTGTGTGCGTCCCGAGCACCGCGGTGACGCGGCCGTCGAGGTAACGGGCGAGGGCGACCTTCTCGCTCGTCGCCTCGGCATGGAAGTCGACGACCACGACCGGCGTCTCGCGGAGCGCCTCCTCGACGAGGCGGTCCGCGGCCAGGAACGGGTTCTCGAATGGGTTCAGGGTCATCTCGCCGAGCAGGTTGATCACCGCCACCCGGTCGACGACCGTGAGCCCGCGGCCGGGCGTGCGCGGCGAGAGGTTCGCAGGTCGAAGCACCCTGTCGGTGCCGTTGAGATACGGCGCGAAACCCTGCTGGCCCCACACCCAGTTCCCGAGCGTGATCACGTCGGCTCCCGCGGCGAGGATGCGCTCCGCGAGCTTCGCCGTGATCCCGCGTCCGTCGGCGGCGTTCTCGCCGTTCACGATGCAGAAGTCCGCGCCGAGCTCCCCCCGCAGCGCGGCGAGCCTCGACTCGATCGCGCGCCGGCCGGGCGCGCCGAACACGTCGCCGACGAAGAGGATCTTCAAGCAGGAAGCCTTGCCGAGCTGCTCGGCCGGGTCACCTGACCGCGAGCGTGGCGGCCGGATGCACCTCGACCAGCACGTGGTTCCCCGCGTCGTTCGTGTAGCGCGAGAGCGACTGGGTCTCGACCTTCGAGAGGTCGAGGAGCGTCCCGAGCCGTGTGCTGCCCGTCGTGACCGCCGCCCCGACAACGAGTGACGGATCGACCGCGATGTTCGAGACGGAGAGGACGAGCGAAGGCGCCGAGGTGGGCTGGATGTCGATCCGCTGGCCGTGGACCTGTCCGTTGATCACGACCTTCTCGATTCCCACCACTGTGCCCGCGATCGGCGCGTAGACGTCGGTACCCGGCGCCGCGCCGACGTCGAGCGCAGAGGTCGCCGGGCCGCCGCCGCCGGGGAGCTGGTACCAGTGCGGGGAGCCGGAGCCGCCTCCGAAGATCGCGTGCACAAAGCGGCGGAGGAGGCCCTGGTTCGCCTGGGTGCCGAGCGGCGTGAGGCCGAGGGCACCGTCGGCGGCAGGGTGGTAGCCGATCGCGGTCAGCCTGCTCTGGTTCACCGGGAGGTCGATCGTGAGCGCCCCGAGCCGGGCGAGGGCCTGGGGCGTCGGCGGGCCGGCCGGAAGCAGGCGCGCGGCGCTTGCAGGTGCGTTGATCCCTGCGGTTGGATCGCTACTGCTGCCGAAGGCGGTGACGACGAGCGTCCCGACGGCGACGACGGCAAGAGCGGCAATGAGGGCAAGACGGCGCCTCCGGGCATCCGTGCGATGACGGCGGGAACGCGCCGCCCGCCCCGGGGCCGGGCGCGGCGACATTGGGATGACCGTACCGGACCCGGGGTGGGCGTTCAACCGGGTAACCGAACGCGGTGCGCGTGGAACGGCGTCGAAATCGAGTACCAGAGCGCCATTCTCCCCTGGTGACCAGTCCCAGGCGGGCGGGCGGGCACGTGCGCTGCCGTGCCCCATTGTACGATCGGGGCCGTGAGTGCTCCGGCCGGCCCACCGCCGCAAATCGAGATCCCGCGGTGGATCCAACTCGTTGCGCTGCCGCTCGGCGTCTTCTTCGCGTGGGTGTTCGGGCAGGCCGTTGCTCACACGCTCTTCCTCTTCCTGGTCGCGCTCCTGATCGCGCTTCTCCTCGATCCGATCGTGCTGACGCTCGGGGCGCTCAAGGTGCGGCGTGGCGTTGCGGTCGCACTGGTGTACCTCACGTTCGCGGCGGCGCTCCTCGTGATCCTGCTTGCGCTCGGCACGGTGGTCGTCAGCCAGACGAAGACCGCCGCCGAGCGATTCAACGACTATTTCACCGCGCACCACGGACAGACCCATCTCACCTCCGCCGACCGCGACGTCAACCGGCTCCAGGCATGGCTCGACCGCCACCATCTGCGGAGCATCAAGATCGAGAAGAGCGGTCACCGGTTCGTGGAGCGGATCCGGGAGCGCGATGTCGGCCGCTACACCCACCGGATCGTGAACTTCGTCGAGGGCGCGGCGATCTCGATCGGCAAGGCGCTCTTCGACGGCGTGCTCGTGATGGTGGTCTCGATCTACATGCTCCTCGACATGCAGCGCCTCGCGCGCGGCGTGGACCGACGGTTCCCGCCGCACGGCGGCCGGCCCCTCATCTCGCGGATGGAGCACGCGCTCGTCTCCTACATCCGAGGGCAGATCCTCCTCAGCCTGATCATCGGTGCGAGCGCCGGGATCGGGTTATGGATCCTCGGCGTCACGGGGCTCCTCCCGGGCGCCGACAACTACGCCCTCCTCTTCGGAGCCTGGGTCGCGTTCACCGAGGTGCTGCCCTACCTCGGCCCGTGGCTCGGCGCGATCCCGCCCGCGATCTACGCGCTCGTCGTCCATCCCTTCTCGGTGATCTGGGTGGTGCTCCTCTTCCTGGGGATCCACCAGATCGAGGGACACGTCGTGGTGCCGAAAGTGATGGGCAGCGTGCTCCGGCTGCATCCGCTGCTCGTGATCTTCGGATTGCTCGCCGGCACGAACATCGACGGCCTCGTCGGTGCGCTGATCGCCCTGCCCATCCTGGCCGTCGGGCGTGCGGTGTGGGAGTTCTTCGCCGAGCGGATCCACTTCGAGCCCTGGGCGGGCGGAGGCGCGATCCCGGTCGAGGTCGAGCAGTTACCGGAGCCCGTGCATCCCGAGAAAGTCGGATGACCCGCCGCCCCACTACAGGCACGGACGTCGGCCGCTCTGATGTGTTGCCGTACCCTGTGAATGTGAGCGCGTTCCCCGAAACCAGGCTTCGCCGGCTTCGCCGGACGCCGGCGCTCCGGGAGCTCGTGCGCGAGACGACGCTCTCGCTCGACGACCTCGTGATGCCGCTCTTCGTCGCGCCCGCGGCCCTCCCGAACGAAGCGCTTCCGGGCATGTCGCGGCACACCGTCGAGGGGACCGTTCGCGAGTGCGAGGAGCTGCTGCGCGCCGGCGTGAAGGCCGTGATCCTCTTCGGGATCCCCGAGGAGAAGGACGACGACGGGTCCGGCGCCTGGACGCACGACGGGATCGTCCAACAGGCACTTCGCGCGGTCCGGCCGCGCTTCCCCGAGCTGCTGCTGCTCACCGACGTCTGCCTCTGCGAGTACACGGCGCACGGGCACTGCGGCGTGATCCGCGACGGCGAGGTCGACAACGACGCCTCGCTCGACCTGCTCGCCCGCACTGCCGTCTCCCACGTCGAGGCGGGCGCCGACGTCGTCTGCCCGAGCGACATGATGGACGGGCGGATCGCCGCGATCCGCGCGGAGCTCCCGGAGACGCCGATCGTCTCCTATGCCGCCAAGTACGCCTCCGCGTTCTACGGGCCGTTTCGCGAAGCCGCCGGCTCGGCGCCCTCGTTCGGCGACCGGCGCGGCTACCAGATGGATCCGGGCAACGTCCGCGAGGCGCTGCGCGAGTGTGAGCTCGATGTCGCCGAGGGCGCCGACGTGCTGCTCGTGAAGCCGGCGCTTCCCTACCTCGACGTGATCCGGGCCGTCCGCGAGCGGTTCGACCTTCCCGTCGGGGCCTACAACGTCTCCGGCGAGTACGCGATGGTGAAAGCGGCGGCTGCCGCCGGGCATCTCGACGAACGGACGGCTGCCCTCGAGTCGCTCACCGCGATCCGCCGGGCCGGCGCGGAGATCGTGATCACCTACTGGGCGAAGGAGCTCGCCTCCTGGCTCTGACGCCCACATGCCCCTGAAAGTCAGCTCCGGCCTCTGGTACGAGGCGCAAAAGCTCATTCCCGGCGGCGTCAACTCCCCGGTCCGTGCGATGCGGGCGGTCGGGATCGACGAGCCGTTCTTCGTCCGCCGCGGGGAGGGGGCCTATCTCGAGACGACCGACGGCCGCCGGCTGCTCGACTGGGTGCAGTCCTGGGGGCCGCTCGTCTTCGGCCACGCGGACGCGGAGACCGTCGAGGCGGTGCGGGAGGCCGCGCTTGCCGGGACGAGCTTCGGAGCCCCGACCGAGCGTGAGGTCGAGCTCGCCGCCGAGATCGCCGATGCGGTGCCCTCGATCGAGCAGGTGCGGCTCGTCTCGTCCGGGACCGAGGCGGCGATGTCCGCGCTCCGGCTCGCGCGCGCTCACACCCGCCGCTCCCGGGTGATCAAGTTCGCCGGCGGGTACCACGGCCACGCCGATTCGTTTCTCGCCGAGGCCGGCTCCGGGCTTGCGACGCTGGGGATTCCGGCCTCGCCCGGCGTTCCGAGCGCCGTCGTCGCCGAGACGGTCGTCGTCCCCTACAACGACATCGACCTGGCAGCCGCCGCGGTCGAACGGCACAGTGAGGACCTCGCGGCGATCTTCGTCGAGCCCGTCGCCGGGAACATGGGCTGTGTGCCGCCCGAGCCCGGCTTCCTCGAGGCGCTCCGTGCGCTCTGCGACGCCGCCGGAGCGCTCCTCGTCTTCGACGAGGTGATCACCGGCTTCCGGGTGGCGCGGGGCGGGGCACAGGAGCGCTACGGCGTCCGGCCCGACCTGACGATCCTGGGGAAGATCGTGGGGGGCGGGCTGCCGCTTGCGGCCTTCGGCGGGCGCCGCGAGATCATGTCGCGCCTCGCGCCCGGCGGCGAGGTCTACCAGGCGGGGACGCTCTCCGGGAACCCGCTCGCCACCGCCGCCGGGGTCTCGGTCCTGCGGCGACTCCGGGATCCCGCGGTCTACGACGAGCTCGAGCGCCGCGGCGCGCGGCTCGAGGCGGGGCTTGCGCCCTACGGGCTCGTCCAGCGGGTCGGAGCGATGCTCACGCTGTTCCTGCGCGGCGAGGAGCCCATGCCCGCGGTTACCCGGATGCGGCCGCTCGAGACCGAGCGCTACGGCGAGCTCTTCCGCAGCCTGCTCGGCGACGGGATCTACCTCGCCCCGAGCCAGTACGAGTGCATGTTCCCCTCGCTCGCGCACGGCGAGACGGAGATCGACGCGACGATCGCAGCGGTCGCCGCCGCGGTCGCCTGAGCCGCGCTGCTCCGACCGATCTGCTCAGCCTCGGCGAGGCGGCGACCCGGCCGGGTGGCCCGGCCACGGCGTCGAGATCCCGTCGAGGTGCCCTCCTGCCGCCGCGGCGATCCTGCGTACCTGCGCGATGTAGCCCTCGATCTCCGAGTCGGTCATCTCCCTGTCCGCGAGCACGGACCAGGCCGGGTCGTCCTCCTCGGGCGGATCGATCGGAAACGGCGAGAAACCGTCCGTGAGGAGCGCCGCACGAGCCTGCTCCGCCTGCGCCTCGTCGTCGAAGTACAGGAAGAAGGTGACCGTGCCCCTTTCCGCCATGGCCCGTGAGTCTAAAGATCGAACGGACGCCGCCTGTCCCACCGAAAACACCGGTGCCATGCACCGCCCGACGGGCTCGCTCCGTACCGCGAAGTGCCTTGTCGATGCGCATCCGCGGCCCGAAGATCGGTGCCGTGCACCGGGGGTTCGCGTCTCGTGACGGTCTCCCTCGCAAGCAATCCGTCCGTTTCGCGCGCCAGGCAGGCAGACTGGCGGCATGGATTCCTTCGGTTCGATCGTGGCGGACGCTCGGGCGGAGAGCCCGCTGTGGGGCGCCGCGCTCCGGCCCGCGGAGGAGCGAGAGCCGCTCGCCGTGTTCTCCACGCTCGCGCCCGCGGCATTCGCGATCGGCCTCGAGACCGTGTACGAGGCCTACCTCGTCCACTACGGCAAGCCCCGTCTCTTCGCATCCGGCGAGGAGAGCGAGCGGGTGCTGCTCGGCGACTACCTCTACGCACACGGCCTCGTGCGGATCTCCGAGGCCGGCGGGGTCGGAGCGGTGGCGGCAATGGCCGAGCTGATCTCGAGTTGCGCGTCGCTGCGTGCCTCCGGGGAGGCCGGCGACGGCGAAGCCTGGGTTTCCGCGGCCAGGTCGCTCGGCGGAGATCCCTCCAACGACGACGTCGCCGTCGCGCTCGAGCGGCACTCGGCGCGGATCGAGCCGTCGAGTCTCCAGGGCGCCGGTACGATCCCGCAGTGATCTTCGACGCCGCCAGCGACGGGCTCAACATCATCACGGCGATGCTGATCGTCGGCCTTGTCTTCCTCGGGGTGATCGGCCTCGGTGAGCTCACGAAGGCCGTCGGTCACAGGCGCAAGGCGCGCCGTCCGGGCTCCTATTAGTGGCGCTCGCCGATCTGCGTGAGTGGATCGCCCTGCTCGAGCGGGAGGGTGAGCTGCGGCGGATCGGTGCGGAGGTCGACCCGTATCTCGAGGTGACCGAGATCGTCGACCGGACGGTCAAGGCCGGCGGGCCTGCGCTCCTGTTCGAGCGCCCCGGCGGCAATCACCCGCTGCTCGTGAACCAGTTCGGCACCGAACGGCGCATGTGCCTCGCCTTCGGCGTCGCAAGCCTCGACGAGGTCGGGGCGAAGCTCGCGGACGTGCTCGAGATGCAGCCCCCCGCGGGGCTCGTAGACAAGCTCCGCGGCCTCAAGCAGCTCAAGTCGATCGCCGATTCGCTCCCGAACACGGTTCGTAAGGGCGCCTGCCAGGAGGTCGTGCTGCGCGACGACCAGATCGATCTCGGCGCGCTTCCGATCCAGACCTGCTGGCCGCTCGACGCCGCCCCGTTCATCACCCTCCCGGCCGTGATCACCCGCGATCCCCGCACCGGCGCCCGGAACGTCGGCATGTACCGGATGCAGGTGCTCGGCCCGCGCTCGACCGCGATGCACTGGCAGCTGCACAAGGACGGCCGCGCCGACTTCCGGGCGAGCGACGGGCGGATGGAGGTGGCAGTCGCACTCGGCCTCGATCCGATCACCGCCTACTCCGCGAGCGCGCCGCTGCCGAAGCACATCGACGAGCTCATGTTCGCCGGTTTCCTGCGCGGCGAGGCGGTCGATCTCGTCAAGGGCGTGAGCGTCGACCTGGAGGTGCCGGCGGCGGCCGAGATCGTGCTCGAGGGCTACGTCGAGCACGGCGAGACCGCCGAGGAGGGCCCTTTCGGCGACCACACCGGCTTCTACACCGCGGCGGAGCCGTTCCCCGTCTTCCACCTGACGGCGCTGACGATGCGGCGTGAGGCGATCTACCCGTCGATCGTCGTCGGCAAGCCTCCGGCGGAGGACGCCTGGCTCGGGAAGGCGACCGAGCGGATCTTCCTGCCTGCGATCCGCGCGACGCTTCCCGAGATCGTCGACTACGACCTGCCGGTCGCGGGCGCCTTCCACAACTGCGTGATCGTCTCGATCCGCAAGAGCTATCCCGGCGCACGCCCGGAAGGTGATGCACGCGCTCTGGGGGCTCGGGCTGCTCGTCGCTGACGAAGATGGTGATCGTGGTCGACGCACATGTCGATCCGCACGACTACGCGCAGGTTGCGTTCTACGTCGGGCGCGAACGTCGATCCGGCCCGTGACGTCGTCCTCACCTCGGGGCCGGCCGACCATCTCGACCACGCGACCGAACGGCAGTTCCTCGGCGGCAAGCTCGGGATCGACGCAACCGCCAAGCTGCCCGAGGAGGCCGCCCGGGAATGGCCGGCCGAGATCGAGATGAGCGCCGAGATCCGTGCGCTCGTCGACCGGCGGTGGTCCGAGTACGGGCTCTGACCCGCTCCCGCAGCACGCCGGGCCGAGTTTCGGCATAGTTTCAGGCCCTGGTTGCTTTCGTCACAAAAAGCAACCGCTTGTGATATTTGTTGCTAGCGACTTGGAACCGAGCCGCGAACACCCGCACGCTCCCGGCCCCAGCCTATGGCCCGTCGGCCTTGCCCTGGGGGTCGTCGTGCTGCTCGTCGGCTTCGTCGTCTCCTGGTGGATCGTCGCGGTCGGCGCCGCGATCGCGGTGCTCTTCCTCGTCCTCTGGGTCAGGGAGCTGACGCGCGGCAGCGAGCTCGCCGAGAAGGCGCCGGCGGTCGAGCCGGAGAAGAAGCTGCCGCGGGCGCCTGCCGCGGTGCCGCGCCCCGCCCGCACGCCGACAGGCGAGGACACCGTCTCGCGCTCGGTGTTCCTCGAGGGCACGACGCTGGGGCTCGGAGCTCGTGATCGGCGGCCTCGTCACGCTCCCGGTGCTCGGTTTCGCGATCGGCCCGGCGTTCCTCAAGCAGGGTGTGAAGCCCCAGGACGTCGGCCCGATCTCCGACTTCCCGGACGACGGCAGCTTCGTGATCACGACCTTCGTGTCGAACCCGGAAGAGGGCGACGTCTCGCGGCGAACGGCATTCATCCGCAACAACGGCTTCCTCAAGAACCAGCCGAGCTTCACCGTCATCTCGAACCACTGCGCCCACCTGGGCTGTCCCGTCGCCCCGAACGGCGAGGTCGACCACAAGAAGACGACGCATTACAAGGACGTGACGATGATCCCGGTCAATCCCTCCGGGTTCGGCTGCCCGTGCCACGGCGGTCAGTACGACACCGAGGGCAACCGCATCGCCGGGCCTCCGGTGCGCGCGCTCGATCGCTACTCGTTCTCGATCGTGAACGACCACCTCTTCATCGGCAAGCCGTTCTCGGTCTCCCACGTGGTCAACAAGGGCGCACAGGCGGAGATCTACGCGACGACCTACACGTTCCCCGGGGAGCACGTGACCGGCCTCGAGTCCTGGCTGTACCCGATCCAACCTCCTCACTGATGGCGAGCACGAAGCCCACAGCACAGGAGCAGATCCTCTATCCGCTCGACTGGATCGAGGAGCGGTCGGGGCTCGTCGGCGCGATCCGGTACTTCCTCTTCCGGAACGTCCCGCGGCGACGTCAACTGGTTCCAGACGCTCGGCTCGGCGACGCTGACCGCGTTCGCCATCCAGGCCGTGACCGGGATCGTGCTCGCGATGTACTACCAGCCGGGCACGACCACGGCCTACCCCTCGATCCAGCACATCACGAACGACGTCTGGGGCGGCTGGCTCGTGCGCGGGATGCACAAGTGGGGCGCGTCGGTGTTCATCATCCTGATGTTCCTGCACATGGGGCGCGTCTTCCTCTTCGGCGCCTACAAGTACCCGCGCGAGCTGAACTGGATCATCGGCGTGCTGCTGCTCGCCTCCGGGCCTCGCCGAGGGCTTCACCGGCTACCTGCTGCCGTGGGACCAGACCTCGTACTGGGCGACGGTCGTCGGGATCAACCTCAACGGCACGGCCCCGTTCTTAGGCCCGTTCTTAGCGCAGTTCCTGCAGGGCGGCACCTACATCAATGCGACGACGATCAGCCGCTTCTACTCGATCCACATGCTGATCCTGCCGGCGGCGATCGGCGGGCTGATCGCGCTCCACATGTACCTCGTGATCCGCCTCGGCGTCACCTCGCCGCCCTGGTCGAAGGAGGCCGCCGGCTCCGGCCCGTACCCGCCCCCGTCGAAGAACGGCTCGGGCCCGAACGGCTCGGCGTCGCCCGAGGCCTCGCAAGCAGGCCGTGAAACGGGGCACGGGTGGCTAACGACCGGATCGCCGAACGGCAGCGCGTCTTCAAGCAGTACAAGGAGGACGTTCGGGAGCGCGGGAAGCCGTTCTTCCCGGGCGCGATGCTGCACGACACGATCATGTCGCTCGTCGTCGTGATCGTGATCATCACGCTCGCCGTGATCTGGAAGTGGACCGTTCCCGGCGACCACGCGAGCACGGCCTCTGGGCTGCTCGGCAAGCTCTACGACCAGCCGGCCGACCCCGGCACCTTCAGCTTCGTCCCGCGGCCCGACTGGTACTTCTACTTCCTCTTCTACCTGCTGCGGATCTTCAAGTGGCCGTCGACGGTGATCCTCGGCACGGTCGGGATCCCGACGATCCTGCTTCTGCTGCTGATCTCGATGCCGTTCCTCGACGTGCGCGCCGAACGCCACCCCGCCAGGCGCCCGGTCGCGATGGTCGCGGCGGTGCTCGTGATCATCTCGATGGGCATCCTCACCTACCGCGGCGCGACCGCGAAGGAGGCGCTCGGATCGGAGCTCCTGAAGAACGTCCCGGGCTGGGCGGTGAAGCAGGGCTTCGCGAAGAACCCGACCGCGGTCGCCGGCGCGACTCTCTTCGCCTCGGTCGGCTGCATGAACTGCCACACCTACCTCGGGGAGGGGAGCAGCAACGCCGGCGCTCCGGATCTGAGCAACATCGGGGCCTCGGGCCAGGGTGTCGCGTTCTTCGAGCAGTACGTCGCCGACCCGTCGAAATCGGGGAACAACGTGATGCCGAAGTTCGGCAAGCAGTACGGAGGCGCGTTGACCGACGCCCAGCTTCACCAGCTCGCCGTGTTCCTCGACGCGTCGAAGGGGCCCAAGTAGCCGCCCAGAGACGCGCAGCCTGCGCATAGGCTGTCGTGATGCGCGTCTTCGTCGGCATCACCGGCGCGTCGGGAGCGCCGTATGCTCGGCGCCTGATCGAAGCCCTCGCCGCCGGCGGCTGCGAGGTCGGCCTCTGCGCGTCGGCCGCAGGGATCCAGGTGCTCGCGACGGAGCTCTACGACGACGCCCTGCTCTCGCGTGACGAGGTGCTCGCGCGCCTCGTCGCGCGAGCGCGGCGAATCGGTCACCGTCTTCGACCCGAACGACTGGCACTCGCTCTATGCCTCGGGCTCCTCGCGGGTCGACGCCTACGTGATCTGCCCGTGCTCGTCGGGAACGCTCGGCGCGCTCGCCGGAGGCATGAGCCAGAACCTGATCCACAGGGCCGCCGCGGTGGCGCTCAAGGAGGAGCGGAAGCTCGTCCTCTGCCCGCGCGAGACGCCGCTCTCGGCGATCCAGCTCGAGAACATGCTCACGCTGCGCCGGGCGGGCGCGACGATCCTGCCGCTCGAGCCCGGCTTCTACGCGAAGCCGGCCGAGCATCGACGACCTCGTCGACTTCGTCGTCGCCCGCATGCTCGACCAGGTCGGGCTCGCGAACGCGCTTTCCGAGCGCTGGGGAGAGGAGAGCCGTGACGCTCGCGCCTGAATCCGTGCGGACGATGTTCGACCGGATCGCCCCGGTCTACGACGCGATGAACCGCGTGATGACCGCCGGGCTCGATCTGCGCTGGCGTCGGCTCGCCGCCTCGTCGGTCGTCCGGCCCGGCGATCGCGTGCTCGACGGCGCCTGCGGCACCGGCGACCTGGCGCTCGCGGACCTGCGCGCCGGTGCGGCATCGGTGACGGGGCTCGACTTCTCGCTTCGAATGCTCGAGCGGGCTCGGCGGAAGGCGCCCGAGCTCGACTGGGTCGAGGGCGACCTGCTCGCGCTTCCGTTCGAGGACGAGAGTCTTCGACTCGGCAACCGTCGGTTTCGGCGTCCGGAACGTCGCGGATCTGCGAGCTTGCGCTCGGCGAGCTCCGCCGGGTCCTGCGCCGGGCGGGCCGTCTCGCGATCCTCGAGATCACGCGGCCGCGCGGCGTTCTCCGCCCGTTCTTCTCGCTCTGGTTCGACCGGATCGTCCCGCTCCTCGGCCGGGTGCTCCCGGGCGGCACCGCCTACACGTACCTTCCCGCCTCGGTCGTGCGGTTCCCGGTGGCCGAGGAGCTCGCTGCGCTGCTCGAGCGCGCGGGCTTCGAGCCGGTCGAGTTCCGTCTGCTCGCAGGCTCGATCATCGCGCTGCACACGGGAGTGGCCGCGTGAACGCCCTGGCGTCCGTCGGCGCCACTCCGGGCCTTGCCGCGTACATGGACGTGCTCGAGGCGCGGCTCGCCCGGGCCGTCGGACGGCGGAACGGGGCGGTCTCCGCCGTGGCGGTCGAGGCGCTTGCCGCCGGAGGCAAACGGCTGCGGCCGCTGCTCTGCTTCCTCTCGGCCTCCGACGGCGAGAGCGAGCTGCTCGTCTCCGCCGGCGTTGCGACCGAGCTCGTCCACATGGCGACGCTCGTCCACGACGACCTCGTCGACGGGGCGCGGATGCGCCGCGGCGCGCCCTCGGCCTGGTCGGTCTTCGGCGCCGGCGCGGCGCTCTCGGCGGGCGACTACCTCTTCGCGTGCGCGTTCGCCGAGCTGGCCGAGACGGAAGACTCGGCGGCGGTCGCCGTCCTCGCGGATGCCTGCCTGTCGCTGGCGCGGGGCGAGGCGATGCAGCGCGCGCAGACGCACCGTCCCGAGACCTCGATCGATGCCTACCTCGACCGCTGCGCGCTCAAGACCGGAAAGCTCTTCGAGGCGGCCTGCCGCCTCGGATCAGGAGGCGACCCCGATCTTGCCGCCTACGGTCTCGCGCTCGGGATCGCCTTCCAGATCGCCGACGACATCCTCGACTGCGCCGGCCAGACGCAGGAGACGGGGAAGATCCCGGGCACCGATCTTCGCGAGGGAACGCCGACGATGCCGCTCCTCCTTGCGGCTCAGCAGGACGAGGTCGTCCGGCGCGCTCTGGCGGGCGGGCCGCTCGACGGCGCGCTCGTCCGGGTCGCCGGCACCGATGCGCTCGTACGCTCGCGCGAGGCCGCGCTCGACTATGCGGCGAAAGCCCGCTCGTTCGTCGCGGGCGCGGCCCATCGCGAAGAGCTCGAGTCGCTCACCTACGCCGTCGTGGACAGGGCGTCCTGATGGCGGTCGCCGTCGACACCACGCTGGCACTGATCCGCGAGAAGGTCGAGGCGGGCGAGCGTCTCGACCTCGACGACGGGCTCGCACTCCTCGAGTCCGACGACCTGCTCGCCGTCGGCGAGCTCGCCGACCTCGCCCGCCGTGTGCGCGGCGGCGACGACCGTGTCTTCTTCGTCCAGAACGTCTATTTGAACCAGACGAACGTCTGCCGCGTGAAGTGCAAGTTCTGCGCTTTCGCGGCGACCCAGAAGCAGGAGCAGGCCTACACGATCACGCCCGACGAGCTCGTCGCCGACGCCCTCGCGCAGCGACAGCTCACCGGATTCACCGAGATCCACATGGTGAACGGCGAGAACCCGCACGTCACCTTCGACTTCTACCGCGACACGATCTCGAAGCTCCACGAGGCGCTTCCGGACGTGTTCCTCAAGTGCTACACGGCGTCCGAGATCCACCACATGACGACCCTCTCGGGCCTCACGCACGAGCAGGTGCTGCGCGAGCTCAAGGCGGTCGGGCTCGGCGCGCTCACGGGCGGCGGTGCGGAGATCTTCGCCGATCGCGTCCGGCGTCTCGTCGCGCCCGGCAAGGAGCCCGCGGAGACCTGGTTCCACGTGCACGACACAGCCCACCGGATGGGGATCCCGACGCACTGCACGCTCCTCTACGGTCACGTCGAGACCTACGAGGAGCGCATCGAGCACCTGCTTCGGCTGCGCGACCAGCAGGATCGCACCGGCGGCTTCCTCGCGTTCATCCCGCTCGCGTTCCATCCCGCGAACACCGTCTTCGAGCGCCGCGGCTTCGCCTTCCAGACCGGCGCCGCGGACCTGAAGATGCTCGCGGTCTCGCGCCTCATGCTCGACAACATCCCGAACATCAAGGCCTACTGGATCTCGCTGACGATGCCGGTCGCGCAGATCGCACTCCACTTCGGCGCGAACGACGTCCAGGGCACGATCGTCCGCGAGGAGATCTTCCGTGCCGCGGGCTCGACGACCGGCACCGAGCAGAAGACCGAGGAGCTCGTGCGGACGGTGCTCGCGGCCGGGCGCATACCGGTGCAGCGCGACACGCTCTACAACGAGGTGCGGCGGTGGGACGCGTGGGAGGCATGACGCGGTGCTCGACCTCGACGGAGCTGCCGTCCACGGCCGGCGCGCCCCGGCTCGCTCCCGTCCCGAGCGGTCCCCTGTGGACGAACCGGTACAGACACGTCACACCTTTCGGGGTAGCCTCGACGGCATCAGGGGCGGGAGGTGGGTCCCCGAGAACTGACAGCGAGCGAGAGGGTGGCCCGGCCCGTTCGGGCACGTCGGTCACGGCCACCCCTGCTGCGGTAACGCTCGCGTCGGCGGGTCGCCCGTGATCCGGCTCGGCCGCATCTCCTACGTCAACATGGCGCCGGTCTTCTACCGCGTCGAGGCCGAGTACGAGGAGGTCAGCGGCGTTCCCACGGAGCTCAACCGGCGGTTGATCGACGGCGAGATCGACGTCGCGCCGATCTCGTCGATCGAGTACGCCCGCCACGCCGACACGCTTCTGCTCCTGCCCCGGCTCTGCGTCTCGAGCGAGGGTGCGGTCGACTCGATCCAGCTCGTGTCGAGAGTCCCGCTCGCCGAGATCAGATCCGTCGCGGTGACGCCCGAGTCGGCCACCTCCGTCGTGCTCACGAAGGTGCTCGTGCCCGGGGCCTCGCATGTCCCGCTCGGCGAGGAGGCCGACGCGAAGCTCCTGATCGGGGACGCCGCGCTCAAGTCGGCATTCGAGGATCCGACGCCACATCACGACCTCGGCCGCCTCTGGCTCGAGCGCACCGGCCTGCCGATGGTCTTTGCCGTCTGGGCCGTCCCGCTTCCGGCTCACCCCGGGCTGCTCGAGCTCGAGGAGGCGCTCGTCGCCTCCGTTCGCGCCGCGCGCAACGAGCCGGAGCAGCTCGCGTTCGAGTCCTCGGCGCTCTACGGCTACCCACCGGGCTTCCTCGCCCGCTACTTCGAGAAGCTCCGCTACCGCTTCGGGCCACGCGAGCGCGCCGGGCTCTACACGTTCCTCGAGCTCGCCCGCGATGCCGGGGAGCTCGACGAGGTGCCGGAGCTCCGCTTCGTGACCGCCGGAGCGACGGTATGAGCACCGGCGCGATCCTCGACAAGGCCCTCTCGGGCGGACGGATCGACGATGCGGACGCGCTCACGCTCCTCGAGTCGCGCGACCTGATCGCCGTCGGCCGCACCGCGAACGAGCTGCGCGCCCGCCGCACCGATCCCGACCGGATCACCTTCATCGTCGACCGGAACCTCAACTACACGAACATCTGCGTCACCGACTGCGACTTCTGCGCCTTCTATCGCCGCCCGGGCGACCGGCGCGAGGGCTATCTGCTCCCGAAGCCGGTGATCTACAAGAAGATCGAGGAGACCCTCGCCCTCGGGGGCACCGGCCTTCTGATGCAAGGCGGCCACCACCCCGACCTCGGGATCGAGTACTACGAGGATCTCTTCAGCTCGATCAAGGCTCGCTACACAGTTCACCTCCACGCGCTCTCGCCGCCGGAGATCCAACACATCTCGCGCCGCTCGAAGCTTTCCGTCCCGGAGACGTTGACCCGGCTCCGCGACTCGGGCCTCGACTCGATCCCCGGCGGCGGCGGCGAAGTCCTCGTCGACCGGGTCCGCGAGCTCATCGCGCCGAAGAAGACGAAGACCGCCGAGTGGCTGAACGTGATGCGCCACGCCCATCGGCTGGGCATGTCGACGACCGCGACGATGATGTACGGCCACGTCGAGACGCTCGCCGAGCGCGTCGAGCACATGCGCCGCATCCGCGACCTCCAGGACGAGACCCGCGGCTTCCGCTCGTTCACCTCGTGGACCTTCCAGAACGACGGCAACCGGCTTGCCGCGCTCGTGCCGCGCGAGACGATGCCGACCTCGTTCGACTACCTCCTCACCCAGGCGGTCTCCCGCATCTATCTCGACAACATCGATCACATCCAGTCGAGCTGGGTCACCCAGGGGATGAAGATCGGCCAGGTCGCACTCGAGTTCGGCGCCGACGACCTCGGTTCGATCATGATCGAGGAGAACGTCGTCTCCGCCGCCGGCACGACCTACCGCGCCTCGACCGACGACTTCGTGCGCACGATCAAGGGGCTCGGGAAGATCCCGGTGCAGCGCGACACGCTCTACCGCGACGTTCGCGTCTGGAACTGATCCCGTCCTAACGAAACCCTCTTAGAGCGTCGGCTAGCCTCGATCGGGGTCATGCGTCTCGTCCTCTCCTGCGGTCTCCTCGCCGTGCTGCTCGTGCCGCTCGCCTCGGCGACGCCGGTACCCCTGCTTCCGGGAGTGAGCTCCGAGCAGCATCTCGAGCTCACCTCCCATGGGCCGGTCGCCTACACGGTGATCACCGCACCCGCGCCTGTCGGGCTCACCACGATCGGGCCCGTTCTCGGCGGCGGCACGGTGACAGGGCCGCGCCAGACGATGACCCAGCTCGAGGAGTCGGTCTCCGGCAACGCGGTCGCGGCCGGTGTCAACGGCGATTTCTTCAGCGGGGCGAAGGCCGTGCCGGAAGGGATCGTGATGATCGACGGCGCGCTCGAGCACACGCCTACCCCGGCTCACTCCTCGATCGGCTTCGACGCCGCAGGCGGGATGCACGTCGGGCGGATCTCGTTCAGCGGCACATGGCAGGGAACCGGGCAGCGGCGTCCGCTTGCGGGTGTGAACCAGCAGCCGCGGTCGGGTCAGGCGGTTCTCTTCACCCCGGCATACGGCGCCGCGACCCCGGATCTCCAGAATGCGGCCGAGGTCGTGCTCGAGCCCTTCCCCTCGGCCGCGATCGACACCGACCTCACCGCGCCGGTCACCACTGTGACCTCCGGCTCGGTCCCGATCCCGCCCGACGGCGCGGTCCTCGTCGCGACGGGGGCCGCGGCGGCGAAGCTCCAGGCCGAAGCGCCTCAGGGCACGCAGGTGACGGTGCGACTGATCCTTCCCGACTCCTGGCATTCCGTGGTCTCGGCACTCGGAGGCGGCCCGTTGCTCGTGAAGGGCGGTAAGCCGGTCTTCGCCACCGGGGAGAACTTCGACGAGGCCGATCTCACGACCAGGGAAGCGCGGGCCGCGGTGGGCCAGCTTCCCGACGGGCACGTCCTCCTCGTCGCAGTCGAGGGCGGACGGCCCGGCTCGAGCGTCGGGATGACGACGTACGAGCTGGCGAGGACGATGGCGAGCCTCGGGGCGGTCACGGCGGCCGGTCTCCAGTTCGGACGCTTCGTCGAGGCCGCGTTCGACGGGCAGCCGCTCACGCGGCCGGAGCAGGGCTCGACGCAGGTGCCTGTGAAGGAGGCGCTGCTCGTCCAGTACGCCGGCGTCTACGCGCTTCCGCCCGTGCCCGCCCTCGTCGGAAAGAGCAACGCCGCCGCCGGGGTGCAGCTGACCTACCGGATCACCCACCCGTCTGCCGTCACCGCCGTCCTGATCGCCCCGGACGGCACGAGCCACCCGATCGACTCCGGGAGCCGCCAGCCCGGCACCTATCACTTCACCTTCACCGCGCTCGACACCGAGGGGATCTGGCACTGGAACGTGCAGGCAGTAGACGACCAGAACAGAGCCTCCACGGCCGACCAGACCTTCGCCTTCGACGAGACCCTCACCGGGCTCTCCGTCCCTCGCTCGGTCGTGGCCGGCGCCGGGGTCCACGCCGCCTTCACGCTCTCCCGGCCCGCCTCGGTCGTGCTCCAGATCGAGGCAGCAAACGGGACGCAGGTCGCAACCTTGCCCGCCATCCAGCTCGCCGCAGGCCCGCAGTCGGTCGCCTGGGACGGCACGCTGAGCGGCGGCGCAAAGGCCCCGCCGGGCTCCTACCTTGCGGTCGTCACCGACACGAGCTCGGTCGGGACGGCGTCCTACACCGCGCCGTTCGCGGTGCATCGCTGACCCGCCCTGTAGCCTCGCGCTCGTGACCTCGCTGATCGGCAACCACGGGCTCGTCGCCGTCTTCCTGCTCATGACCGTTGCGGCAGTACTGCCGGCGGCGAGCGAGGTGACGATGCTGTACGGCGGAGCGCTCGCCTCGGGCGCGATCGCGGGCCACATCTCGCTCTTCGGGCACGAGTTCAAATCGGGGCTCCCGGCGTATCTCGCGGTCGTCGTCACCGGGATCGTCGGCAACACGCTCGGCGCCGCCGGTGGCTGGTGGATCGGTGTGCGCGGCGGTCATCCGCTGCTCGAGCGCTACGGCCGCTACATCCACATCACGCCGGGGCGGATCGCCCGTGCCGAGCGCTGGTTCGAGCGCTTCCAGGGGGTGGCGGTGCCGCTCGGGTTCGCGACGCCGCTTGTCCGCTCGTTCGTGGCGATCCCCGCTGGAATCCTCGAGATCGGCTTCCGCCGCTTCATCCTCTCGGCACTAGCGGGCATCGCCTTCTTCTGTGCGGTGGTCGCCGGAATCGGCTGGGCGGTCGGGTCGAGCTGGAGCTCGGTGCACCACGATTTCGTCTACGTGGACGTGCTCGTCGTGCTCGCGGTGGTCGTTTTCGCCGCTGTCCTCGTGATCCGGCGGCGCCGGTCGATTACGATGACCGGCAGTGCCGATTCCACACGTTGACGTGAAGGCGCAGTACGCGCCGCTGATCCCGGAGCTGAAGGCGGCGTTCGAGCGGACGCTCGAGAGCGGCCGCTTCATCTTCGGCCCGGAAGTCGAGGGCTTCGAGCGCGAGGCCGCCGAGGCCCTGGGCGTCGAGCAGACGATCGGGGTCGCGAACGGAACCGACGCGATCGTGCTGGTGCTGGACGCGCTCGAGATCGGGCCGGGCGACGAGGTGATCTGCCCTGCCTTCACCTTCTATGCGACCGCGGAGGCGATCTCGAGGGTCGGCGCGACCCCGGTCTTCGCCGACATCGATCCGGCGACGCTGAACCTCGACACGGCCGACGTCGCGCGGCGGATCACCGCGCGGACGAAGGCGATCATGCCCGTTCACCTCTTCGGCCGGCCGGCCGCCGTGGACGACCTTCGTGCCCTCGACCTCCCGATTGTCGAGGACGCGGCCCAGGCCTTCGGTGCGCTGGGAATCGCGACGAGCATCGCCTCGACGTTCAGCTTCTTCCCGACGAAGAACCTCTTCGCGCTCGGCGACGGCGGTCTCGTCTCGGTGAACGACACCGAGCTTGGTGACCGGATCCGGATGCTCCGCTTCCACGGCTCGCGCGACAAGAAGGACTTCGACCTGATCGGCTACAACTCGCGGCTCGACGCGGTGCAGGCGGCGATGCTCCGGATCTTCCTGCCGCAGCTCCCGGCCTGGAACGCCGCCCGCCGCGAGGCTGCGGCGCGATACGAGGAGCTCGGTCTCGGCGAGGTCGCCGAGCTTCCTGCCGACGAGCCGGGCCACGTCTACCACATGTACTGCATCCGCTCGTTCGAGCGCGACCGCCTCGCCGCGGCGCTGAAAGAGGCGGAGATCGGGTTCGCGTCCTACTACCAGCCGCCGCTCCATCTCCAGCCGGCACTTCGGCACCTCGGCTACTCGGAGGGCGACGTTCCCGGAGACCGAGAAGGCGGCACGCGAGAACCTGTGCCTGCCGATGTGGGGCGGGATCTCCGAGGAGCAGCAGGCGGAGGTCGTCGCCGTTCTCCGCCGGGCGTCGAGCCTCGTCAGCGCATGATCGCGTTCCCGTTCACGAGGCACCGCGTCTGGCAGCTCGTCGCCGACGGCGTCCTGATCGCGGCGGCCTGGTGGATCGCGTTCTTCCTCTGCTTCAGCCAGAACGTCCCGGCCTACTACCGCAACTTCCTCTCGCTCGGGGTGTTCGCGGCCGTGATCGGGATCAAGCTCGGCGTCTTCGTCGTGTTCGGCTTCTACAATCGCTGGTGGCGTTACGTGTCCACGAAGGACATGTGGAGGGCGTTCCAGGGCGTGACGGCGGCCTGTCTTCTCTCCGACCTCGTGCTCTACGCGATCCCGCCCAACGACACCTCGCCGCTGCCGAAGCGCATCGTCGCGCTCGACTACCTCCTGCTGCTGGCGTTCGTCGCCGGCACGCGGCTCCTCGCGCGCTCGCTGATCGAGCGCCCCAAAGGCGGGGTCGTCGCACGCGGCAAGGAGCGTCCTCGTCGCCGGTGCCGGCGACGCCGGCCAGCTCGTCGTCCGCGAGATGCAGCGCAACCCCCGGCTTGCCCACACCCCGGTCGGCTTCGTCGACGACGACCCGGGCAAGCGCAACCTCCGCATCCACGGCGTCAGAGTGCTCGGCACGACCGACGAGCTCGGGCACGTGATCCGTGACCACCGGCCGGACGAGGTGCTGATCGCGATGCCGTCCGCCCCGGGCGAGCTTCGCCGGAAGATCGTCGAGACGGCACGCGCCGAGGGGATCCCGGTCAACACCCTTCCAGGCCTGCACGAGCTGATCGCGGGCGACGTGAACCTCGCCGTGCAGATCCGCTCGGTTCAGGTCGAGGACGTGCTCGGCCGCGAGCAGGTCGAGGTCGACCTCGAGGCGATCGCCGGCTACATCCGAGACCGCGTCGTGCTCGTGACGGGCGGCGGCGGCTCGATCGGCTCCGAGCTCTGCCGCCAGGTCGTCCAGCTCGGGGCGAAGCGGCTCGTGCTCGTCGACAAGGCCGAGTCGGCGCTCTACGAGATGCAGCGGGAGCTCGTCGACGAGCGGCACTTCACCGCGGTGATCCCGGTGCTCGCCGATTGCGGCGACGCGGCGAACATGCGCCAGGTCTTCGAGCGCTACCCGCCCGACGTCGTCTTCCACGCCGCCGCGTACAAGCACGTGCCGATGCTCGAGTCGAACCCGATCCAGGCGGTGACGAACAACGTGCTCGCGACGCGCGTGATCGCGCAGGTCGCCGTCGAGTTCGGCGTCGAGCGCTTCGTCTTCATCTCGACCGACAAGGCCGCGAAGCCGAAGAACCTGCTCGGCCAGTCGAAGGCCGTCTGCGAGTGGATCGTCGAGTCGTTCGCGCACCGCGACGACGTGGCGACCCGCTTCGTCGCAGTCCGCTTCGGGAACGTGCTCGGCTCGTCGGGCTCGGTGATCCCGATCTTCCGCCGCCAGATCGAGCGCGGCGGCCCGGTCACGGTCACCCACCCCGAGATGACGCGGTTCTTCATGACGATCCCGGAGGCCGCCTCGCTCGTGATCCAGGCCGGGGCGATGGGCGGCCGCGGCCAGGTCTACGTCCTCGACATGGGCCAGCCCGTGAAGATCCTCGACCTCGCTCGGCAGATGATCGAGCTCTCGGGGCGGACCGAGGACGAGATCAGGATCGAGTTCGTCGGCTCCCGGAACGGCGAGAAGATGCACGAGGTGCTCTGGAACGCCGACGAGGAGGTCGACGAGACGAAGCACCCGAAGATCATGCGGGCGACACGCTCGCCGATCGATCCGGTCTGGCTCGAGGACGAGCTCGCCGAGCTCGAGGCGCTCGTGGCGGAGAACGACGTGCTCGGGGTCACCGCGCGTCTCCGTCTGATGGTCGCCGTGCCGAAGCGCATCGCCTCCGACGCGGTGCTCGAAGACACGCTGCACTAGCGCGCACGCATCTGTCACAGACTTCGGCCGGAGGCCCGGGTAGGGTGGCCGGATGGAGGTTCTGGAGGGCCTGAACGACGAGCAGCGGCGCGCCGCCGAGGCAGTCCGGGGGCCCGTTTGCATTCTCGCGGGCGCGGGCTCGGGGAAGACGACCACGATCACGCGCCGGATCGCGCATCCAGGTTTCCGAGGGAGCCTTCCGGCCCGGCGAGATCCTCGCGGTCACCTTCACCGACAAGGCTGCAGGGGTGATGAAGTCGCGCCTGGCCGCGCTCGGGGTGTCCGGCGTCGTCGCGCGCACGTTCCACTCCGCGGCGCTCGCCCAGCTTCACCACTTCGCGCCCGATTCGGTCGGACGGATCCTGCCGACGAAGGCGCTGCTCCTCCGCCAGATCGCAAACACGCTCCCGGCGCCGTTCAAGTTCCGGCCGGCCGGCGATCTCGCGACCGAGATCGAGTGGGCCAAGGCTCAGCGGATTCCGCCCGAGCGCTACCGGGGCTCCCTCGGCGATCACGCCCCGCCGATCCCGGCCGACCTGATGGACAGGGTCTACGGCGAGTACGAGCGGCGCAAGTCCGCACGCGGCGAGATCGACTTCGAGGATCTGCTCGAGCTCGCCGTACGCCTCCATGAGGGCGACGCGGAGGTGAGGGCGACCTTCCAGGAGCGCTACCGTGCGTTCACGGTCGACGAGTACCAGGACGTCAACCTCCTCCAGCAGACGTTGCTCGACCTGTGGCTCGGCGACAGGGACGATCTCTGCGTCGTCGGCGACGATTACCAGTCGATCTACCGGTTCACGGGCGCCTCGCCGCGCTGGCTGCTCGGGGTCGAGGCGCGGTTCCCGGCCGCGACCGTCGTGCGCCTCGAGAGCAACTACCGCTCGAGCTCCGAGGTGCTCGAGCTCGCGAACCGGCTCGTCCCGCTCCTCGGCGGGGCCGAGAAGACGTTGAGGGCGACGCAGCCCTCGGGACCGCCGCCCGTCGCGCGGCGCTTCGCCGCTCCGGAGGACGAGGACGCCTGGGTTGCGGCCGAAGCGAAACGGCTCGAGGCCGAGGGGACGCCGTTCGAGGAGATGGCGGTGCTCGCCCGCACGAACGCGCGCCTCGCAGACTTCGAGGAGGCCTTTCACGACGCCGGGATCCCGTTCCAGGGCTCCTCGCTGGTTCAACGCGACGCCGCCCGCCGGCTGCTGAAGCTCCTCGACCGCGACGGCTCCATCGGCGTTGCGCGGCGTGTGCGGCAGCTCGCGGAGGAGGCCGGGATGCTCGCCTCGATTCCCGACAAGCTCGGCGAACGCGAGCTCACCCGTCAATCCGATCTCGCCCGGCTCGTGCGGCTTGCCGTCGAGCTCGACGACGGCGAGCTCACCTGCTCCGGCTTCGCCGCGGAGCTGCGAAACCGTTTCGATCCCGGTGGGCAGAGCGCCCGCGGCGTGCAGCTGATGACCTATCACCGTGCGAAGGGCCTCGAGTTCGACGCGGTCTTCCTGCCGCGGCTCGAGGAGAAGGAGCTCCCGTCGAAGCTCGCGCGCACCCTGGAGGACGAGGCCGAGGAGCGCAGACTGTTCTACGTCGGGATCACCCGCGCCCGGCGATTCCTGGCGATCACCTGGTCGAAGCGGCCGAGCGCCTTCATCTCCGAGCTCGGGCTGAGCGCGCAGCTGCACGGGCCCTCGCCCGAGTCTCGCGCCCCTCGTGAGGTCGCGACCGCCGACGATCCCGCGCTCTACGACGCGCTCGTCGCCTGGCGCAAGTCGCGGGCGAAGCTCGAGGAGGTCCCCGCGTACATCGTCTTCCACAACAGCGTCCTCGTCGCGATCTCGGACGCGCGTCCGGCCTCGCTCGACGAGCTCGCCGGAGTGCCGGGCGTCGGCCCGGCGAAGCTCGAGCGTTACGGAGCGGATCTGCTCGACGTGCTCTCCGGTCTCGCCGTCGCCTAGTGCGGCCTCGCCAAACGTCGCATCGGAGCCGGTGAACTGGTCGGCCGCTTCGCCTGTGGGCCGAACGTCGCCGCGCGACCGGATCAGGCCGATCGGGCCGAGAGCAGCAGCGCGAGTAGGTCCGCGGGATCCCGGAGCACCCGTTCGCCGGAGCCGGGCGCCCGCTTGCCGAGATCGAGTGCGCGTGGGTCGGTGAGCGGCCGCAACCGGCCGTCCCGGATCAGGGCCTCGTCGACTCCGCCGAGCCGTCCGCCGTAGGTCGTGTAGACGGGCACCCCGAGCGCCGCGGCCTCGCGATTCATCGTCCCGCCCGCCGAAACGACGACGTCCGAGAACGCGATCAGGCTCTGGGCGTCGATCGCCTCCTCCGGCACGATCACCGAGGCGAGCTCGAGCGAACGGACGTAGTCGCGCTGCTCTTCCGTGCGGGGCAGCACCACCGCGTGAACGTTCTCGAGGCGGCCGAGGTGCTGGAGCGTCTGCGGGAAGAGCGGATTCGAGTGGCGGTGGTAGAGCGACACGTCGGGCGGCGGGCGCAGCACCACGAGCGTCCGTGCCGGGTCGAGCTGGAACCGGGCGAGCACCGCCGGATCCGGCTCGAAGTCCGAGAGGTAGTACTCCTCTTTCAGCCCGGGGTAGAAGAGCAGTTTCGGCGGCACCGCGCCGTAGCGGGCAAGCCGCTCGGCCGGGATCGAGTCGGGCACGACGACCTTCGTCGCCGTCCGGCAGCCGAGCTGATGCTGGAGCCACGCCCACTCGTAGTCGAAGGTCGTCGAGCTCGGGATCCCGAGCCGGTGCGCCGTGATCGCCAACTCGTGCGACCCGTGGGCGAGCGCGATCTCGAAGTCTCGCCCCTTGGCCCACTTCCGAAGCGCCCCGAGCCTCGAGGAGAGCTGCCGTGCCTTCCCGAGCCGCGAGCGACCCCCGTGATGGCCGATCGTCGTCGCCGTCATCCCGTGCTGCTCGATCAGCTGCAGCGTCTGCGCGTAGTCGCGAGCCGTGATCTCGACCTCGTCACCCCGTGCCTCGAGTAGAGCGACGAGCGGCCGGAAGACGAGCGGATGCGCACTCGCCGTCATGTCGATCCAGACCCTCACCGCAGCCTCCTGTGGACAAACCGGTACCCGCGCGTCACACCTTGCCGTGTAGCCTCGACGGCATTGGGGCGGGAGGTGGGTACCCGAAAACTGACAGTCCGGAAGCCCGGCGACCGCCGATCCTGGACATGTGCTTTCGGCCCGTCGTGAGGGCCGGGCGAGCATGCGCGAGCGCCGGTCGTAACGGTCGCCGCTTCCGGGAGGCGGCGGGATCCCGGACCGGGGCTCAACCCGAGACCAGCGCCTCGACCGCAACCTCGCGGGTGACTCCCTCGACGTGCCGCTCGTACCAGAGCGTGAAGGCAAGCAGCCCCCAGAGCTGCCGCGAGAGATCCTCGCCGCCGCTCACGTGCCGGTCGAGCACCGCGGTCACCGCCTCCGGGCGCAGGTAGCCCTGCCTGCGCAGCACATCGGCCGCGAGCGTCTCGCGGGCGAACGGCTCGAGCCCGCCACGCAGCCACGCGGCGGCCGGGATCGAGAACCCGCGCTTGCGGCCGTGCACCACCGACCTCGGCAGCAGCGGCTCGGCGACCTTCCGCAGCAGCCGTTTCTTGTCGAGCCCGCGCACCTTCAGCCGTCTCGGCAGCGAGAAGGCGAACGACGCGACCAGCGGATCGAGGAACGGGACGCGCGTCTCGAGCGACCACGCCATCGAGGCCCGATCGGTCTTCACGAGCAGGTCGTCGGCGAGATACCCGCCGAGATCGACGTCCTGGAGCCGGGCCAGCAGGTCGGAGCCCTCGGTCTCGGCAAACCGCGCGCGCTCGAGCGCCAGCGGGTCCCATGCGTGCGTGCGCCCCGTCAGCTCGGCGCGCGCGTCCGGCGAGAAGATCGTCTTCCAGCCCTCGTGCCGTTCGAGGGGCGGTAGGTGCGCCGCCCGCACGAAGCGCTTCGCGCGGTAGTCGAAACTCGCCCGCCGCGAGGAGGACGGCAGCCGTTCGACCGCCGGCCCGGCGAGCGAGGCGAGTCGTCCGAACCGCTCCGCCAGGAGGTCCGCGGCGTAGGTGTAGTAGCCGCCGAAGAGCTCGTCGCCGCCTTCGCCGGACAGCGCCACCTTCACATCTTCCGCGGCGAGCCGAGAGACGAGATAGGTCGGCAATGCGGACGAGTCTGCGAAAGGCTCGTCGAAGGCAGCTGCCAGGGCCGGCAGGAGCAGGGCCGCATCCGGCCGCAGGACGAGGTCCCGGTGCCGCGTCCCGTACCGGGCGGAAACCGCGCGCGCCCCTGTCAGCTCGTCGAACGACTGCTCCTCGAAGCCGATCGAGAACGTTCGCACGGCTTCGGAGGATTCCCCGGCGGCGAGCGCCGTCAGGACCCCCGAGTCGACACCTCCCGAGAGCAGCACCCCGACGGGCACGTCCGAGACGAGATGTGCCCGCACCGAGTCGCGCAGGCGGGCACGGCACTCCTCGACGAGCTCGGCCTCGTCGTCGGCCCGCTCCGGCAGCGGTCCCGGCCGCGCAAATCGTGAGGTAGACACCGCCCCTGCCTCCCACACGAGCACGTGGCCCGGGAGCAGCTTGCGGCTCTCGCGGAAGATCGAGAGCGGTGCCGGCACCGTGTTCGTTGCGAGGAAGGCTTCGAGCGCATCGAGATCGAGCTCGCCCCTGGGGAGCGCGTCGAGCTCGGAGGCGAACGACAGCTCGCCGTCCAGGTCGCGGTAGTAGAGCGGCTTGATCCCGAACCGGTCGCGCGCGAGCACGAGTCGCCGCCGCTTCGCATCCCAGATCGCGATCGCGAACATCCCGCGCAGCCGCTCGGCGAAGCCGAGGCTCCATTCTTCATACGCATGGACGATCGTCTCGGTGTCGGAGCGGGTGCGGAACAGGTGCCCGGCCCGCTCGAGCTCGCGGTTCAGCTCCGCGAAGTTGTAGATCTCGCCGTTCTGGACGACGGTGCAGCTCCCGTCCTCGTTCGAGATCGGCTGGTCGCCGCCCTCGAGGTCGATGATCGCGAGCCGCCGCGCCGCGAGGCCGACACCGCCCTTCACGAACGTGCCCTCCGAGTCCGGTCCGCGGTGGATGATCGTCGCCGACATCGCGGCGAGCCGCTTCCGGTCGATCCGCCCCTTCGAGGAGACGATGCCGCAGATCCCGCACACGGGATCGAGTCTAGTGCGGCCTCTCGGCCGCACGGGATCTCGTCCGCTGCGCGGCCGCCTGGTTTGCCGGCGCCGCGCTCCGCTTCGCGGAGGGGCCGCGAGCGGCCACGGCGCTAGGCGGCCGAAGGCTCGGTGCCGGGCTTGACGGAGCTCTTCTTCACGAACAGCGCTCTGGCCGCGACCGAGGGCAGCCACCAGTTCCAGCGGCCGAGGATCGCCATGATCGACGGCACAAGCAGCGCGCGGATCACGGTCGCGTCGAAGATGATCCCCGCGGCGAGGCCGATCCCGAACTGCTTGATGTCCACCCCTGGGCTCGAGGAGAGCACGAGGAACGCGAACATCAGGATCAGGGCTGCGCTCGTGACGAGCTTGCCGGTGCGCGCGAGGCCGAGCTGGATCGCCGTGTTCGTGTCACCGGTCTCGTCGTAGGCCTCACGCATCCGCGTCAGCATGAAGACCTCGTAGTCCATCGAGAGACCGAACAGGAACGCGAAGATCATCAGCGGGATCCAGGGGATGATCGACTGGGTCGCGTGGACGCCCCAGAGCGTCTCGGAGCCGTGCCCGAGTTGGAAGATGATCACGATGATCCCGTAGGCGGCTGCGAGCGAGAGCAGGTTCAGCACCGCCGCCTTGATCGCGAGCACGAGCGAGCGGAATGCGCGCGTGAGCAGGATCACCGTGAGCAGCACCACGAACGTCAGCACGTACGGGAAGTTCGTGTAGACCGCCGAGACGAAGTCGCGATCCTCCGCGGCGACTCCGCCGAGGGTCGCGTCGGTGCCCTTGAGCTCGGCCTTGATCTGGCTGATGATCGGCCGGATGCCTTTCGCTGCGCCGTCCACGTTCGGGAACGCCTCGACGAGGCTGTCGCCGTTTCTCTGCCAGCCGGGGCCGGTCGGTGCGACCGCGCCGGCTACACCCGGCGTCCGGCGGAGCGTCGTCACGACCGGGCCGGTCGGGCCGCCGTGCTCGACGAGCACGACGAACGGCTTCATCACGCCGGGGGAGATCCCCGCGGCGGCGAGCACCGTGCGCCCGGCAATCGCGTCACCCGCGCCGGGAAGGTCCTTCACCTGTGCCTCGCTCGGGTTCAGCTTGAGCCCGTAGAAGACGAGGATCCCGACGATCGTGAGGCCGATCAGGGCGTACGGCCACGGCCTCTTCGTGACCGCGCGTCCCCAGCGGCCCCACGCGCCGTCTTCCGGATGGCCCGTGTCGAGGAGGCGCTTCGGCAGCACCTTGATGCTGTTGATCTTCTGGCCGAGCACGGAGAGCAGCGCGGGGAGCAGCGTGATCGCCGCGATCACCGAGACCGCAGGGATCAGCAGCCCGCCGATCCCGATCGAGCGGATGAACGGGAGCGGCAGGAAGACCATCGAGAGGAGCCCGACGGCGACGGTCGAGCCGGAGACGATCACCGAGCGGCCCGCATGCGTCATCGTCTGCACGATCGCCGTCTCCACGTCCTGGCCCTCGCGGAGCTCGTCTCGGAAGCGGAAGATCATCAGGAGCGCGTAGTCGATCGCCACGCCGAGCCCGACGAGCGCGATCAGGAACTGCACGATGATCGACACGTTCGTGAAGTACGTGAGGATCCAGACGAGCGTGAACGTGTTCAGGATCGAGGCGATCGCGACCACGATCGGCATCAGCACCGCGGGCAGCGTCCCGAAGACGAAGAAGAGGATCACGAGCGCGCCGAGCCCGCCGATCAGCGCCTCGGTGAGCACACTCGGGCCGTTCCCGCCCGACGACGCCGCCTCGAGCGCGTCGCGGCCGGTGAGGTAGGCCTGAACCCCGTGCGGCGTGTCGGCGAGCAGCTTCGCGCGCACGGCCGGGATGTGGGTCGTCGCCGTGAAGCCGGTGTTCCCGGGCGGATAGATCTCGGCGAAGGCCGTGTGTCCGTCCTTCGAGACGTAGATCCGACTGCCGGTCGACCAGTAGGACGACACGCGTGAGCCCGGATTGACGGCCGCTGCGGCCGCGATCGCCTTCGCGACACCTGCCTGCTTCGTGATCTCGCGGCTCGTGTGGAAGACGGCGACGAGCGGCGCCTGCTCGCCGGTCCCGAACGTCTTCAGCGCGCGCTGGTTCGCCTCGTAGGCCGAGTAGCCGGGGATCGAGAAGCTCTGGTACCACCGGTTCGAGACCGCGGCGGCCGAGAACATCCCGAACACCGTCAGCGCGATCCACATCCCGATCACGATCCAGCGCCGGCGCACGACGAGATGGGCGAGGCGTTCCAGCATGGGAGCGAGGATACCCCTAGGCCGTGAGATGTCAAATCGTTTATGATCTAACGAAATGGTGAAGCGGCCGAAGACCCTCGAGCCCGTCGGCCGCCAGCTCGTCTTCACTGCGAAGTCGATGCGCGAGGCATTCGAGGATATGCTCGCGGCCGAGGGCGCAACGCTCCCGAGCTGGGTCGTCTTGAGCGCGCTTGCCGATGTCGGCTGCGTCACCCAGGGTGCACTCGCAACTCACGTGCATCTCGAGGGGGCGACGATCACCCACCACGTCGATCGTCTCGAGAAGGCGGGGCTCGTCCGGCGCCAGCTCGACCCGGACGACCGCCGCGTGCGCCGCCTCGAGCTGACGGACGCCGGCGCCGAGCTCCACGCCCGCTTGCTCGGAGCGGTGATCCGCCTGCAGCAACGAGTGCTCGCCGGGATCGATCCGGCGGACATGGCGGCGCTCGCCCGCTGCCTCGAGATCATCCAGGCGAACCTCGTCTCACCCGCCCCGTAGCGTCTGCCCGATCACCCGGATGCCCGTCGAGACGAGCGTCCGGAGGTAGAGAGGCACCGACCGGTCGGCGATCCACTCCAGGTCGTGCGCGAGCTTCTCGGCCATCGAGGTCTCGTAACCACGGCGGACCTGCGCGAATCCGGTCAGCCCGGGCCGGACGACGAGGCGCTGCCAGTAGGCCGGGAGGTCGTTCGCGAGCTCGGCGAAGAACCGCGCCCGGATCGGCCTCGGCCCGACGAACGACATCTCGCCGCGCAGGACGTTCCAGAGCTGGGGGATCTCGTCGAGCTGCGTCGCCTTCAGCCACCGCCCGACGCTCGTGTACTCGAGCTCGGTGCGGCGGACGAGCTCCTCGCCGAGGTAGGGCCCGAGCCGCGATTCGGCGTCTTGCGTGAGCGTCCGGAACTTCCGCATCCGGAAGAAATGGGCCCCTTGCCCGACCCGCTCACCGGAGTAGAGGATGGGCCTGCCGCTCGTCAGGAGCATCAGCACGGCGATGATCGCCGCGAACGGAAGCAGCACCAGTCCGAAAGACAGGGCGAAGACGATGTCGAGAGCGCGCAGCTCGAGATCGATCCGGCGGCTCGGGGCTTCTGCCGCGAGTCGTCGGTAACCGCCGACGAGCGTGTCTTCGAGCTGCTCGGCCGCCACCCTTCGATGGTAAAGCTTCGGGGATGACGGTCACCGGCATCGACCACGTCCAGCTCGCGGCCCCGGCCGGGTGCGAGTCCGAGGCCAGGCGCTTCTACGGCGGGCTGCTCGGAATGGAGGAGCTGCCGAAGCCCGAGCCGATCCGCGCCCGGGGCGGCTGCTGGTTCCAGGCGGGTGCTCAGGAGCTGCACATCGGCGTCGAGATCGACTTCGCCCCTGCGCGCAAGGCCCATCCAGGCCTCGTCGTCTCGGATCTCGGTGCCGTCAGGGCCGCCTTCAGCGCCGCCGGGGTCGAGTGGGAAGACGACACGAAGATTGCCGGCGTCGATCGCCTCTTCACCCATGATCCCTTCGGAAACCGACTCGAGCTGCGAACTGCGGTATAAGGTGTCCTTATGGATACCCGGCAGCTTTCAGCCTTCTGCGCCGTTGTCGAACGGAGGAGCTTCTCGCAGGCGGCCGAGCGGCTCGGTGTCACTCAGCCGGCGGTGAGCCTGCAGATCCAGGCCCTCGAGAAGCGGCTCGGGACGAAGCTCCTCGACCGCTCGGGTCGCAGGGTGGAGCCAACAGAGGCGGGAATGCGGCTCTATCGCGGCGCACAACGGCTCCTTGCCCTCGAGGAGCAGGTGATCGCCGAGGTCGCCGACGAGGCGGGTGAGGAGCTCGAGGGTGCCTTCGAGATCGGCGCTTCGACGGGGCCCGGGGGAATCGTGCTCGCGCAGCTCCTGTGCGAGTTCGGGGCCGCACATCCGGGGCTGCACGTCGTTCTCTGGGTCTTCGACACCGGGACGATCGTCGACCGGGTCGCAGCGCGCGAGCTCGAGCTCGGCGTGGTCGGAGCCGCACGGCGGCATCGCGGCGTCGTCTTCGAGCCGTTCTTCCGCGATGAGGTGATCCTCGCCTGCCCGTCCGGGCATCCGTTCGCCGGGCGGACGATCTCGCTCGAGGAGTTGCGCGGCGCCGGCCTGATCGTGATGCAGGAGGGGGCGGGCGTCCGGCAGCTGATCGAGGACGAGCTGCAGCGAGTGGGCAAGCGGTTGCGCGATCTCGACGTCCGGATCGAGCTCGGGCTGCAGGAATCCGCGACGAGTGCCGTCAGGGCGGGCTACGGCGTCACGTTCATCTCGCGCTCCTCGATCGAGTCTGACCTCACCGCGGGGACGCTCGCCGAGGCTCGGGTCGAAGGGCTCGAGCTCGAGCGGGAGATCTACCTCGTACGCGCCGCCGGGCGTGCCGAGACACGCGCCGCCAAGACGTTTGTCGAGTTCGCGCGCGAGCGGCTTGGGTGATCGTTCGCTGGTCGCTCGAGGAGCTGCCCGCTGTGCTCGGCGAGCTCGGGATCGACCGGCCGTTCCTCGTTGCGAGCCGGCGCTGGGAGTCCGTTGTCGAGCTTCAGCTCGCAGGTCGCTGGGCCGAGGTCCCGTCCGATCGGATCGAGGTCCCGCCGGACGCCGACGGCCTGCTCGCGATCGGTGGAGGCTCGGCGATCGACACCGCGAAGGCGGCTTCCTCGCGTACGGAGCTCCAGCTCGTCTCGGTGCCGACGACGTACTCGGGCGCGGAGTGGGCGACGGGGTTCGGAATCCGCGATCCGTCGCGGCGGATCGTTGGCGGCGGCGGCGGGGCCCGGCTTGCGGGAGTCGTCTACGAAGTCGACCTGACGCTCGATCTGCCGCTGGACTTGACCGTCGGCACGGCCCTGAATGCGCTCGCGCATTGCGCCGAGGCCCTCTACGGCGCCCGGACGGAGGAGAGCGACGAGCGCGCGCTCGAGGGTGCGACGCTGATCTCGAACTGGCTCCCGCGCGTGGTCGAAACGCCGCAGGACCGAGAGGTCCGCGGCTGGCTCCTTTACGGTGCGGCGGCGGCCGGCGAGGCCCTCTCGCTCGCCGGGCTTGCGCTCGGACACGCCATGGCGCAGGCGCTCGGCGGCACGTTCGGGCTTCCGCACGGGGCGATGAACGCGCTCACGCTCCCGCCCGCGCTCCGCTTCAACGCGCCGATCGTCCCCGAAGCGGTGGCCCGGTTCGGAGCGGCGATCGGGGCCGAGGACGATCCGGCCGCAAAGGTCGAGGAGCTCGCCCGGCTCGGCGGCTTCGAATGTCTCGCCGATTTCGGCGTCCCCGAGGGCGAGTTGCCCGCGGTTGCGGTGATGGCGGCCGGGCGGATGGGGAACAAGCAGAATCCCCGTTCGGCCACGCCCGACGAGATCGAAGGGATGCTCCGCTCGATCTATTGATAAGTCTTTTTGATTCGTACGATTAGGCTAGTCTGGTAGGGTTGCGGCTATGGCCGCCGAGGATCTCTTCGACGTGCTCGTGATCGGCAGTGGTGCCTCGGGCCTCGCGGCCGCCGTGTCGGCGGAACGCTCCGGCGCGCGTGTCGCCGTCGCGACCAAGGGCTCGCTCCAGGCGAACAACTCCTCGAAGGCGCAGGGCGGGATCCAGGCCGCATTCGGTCCCGAGGACTCGCCCGAGCAGCACGCCGAGGACGTCTGGCGCTCCTCGCACGAGACGGCGAACCGCGAGCTCGTCGAGGTGCTGACCACCGAGGCGCCCGGGGCGATCCACTGGCTCGAGGAGCTCGGAGTCGAGTTCACGAGGGAGAACGGCGGGTATCGGCTCGCCCGCTGCGGCGGCGCCTCGCAGAAGCGCCTGCTCCAGGTCGGCGACCGCACCGGTCACGCGATCACGAGGGGCCTTCGCGAGGCGTGGGAGGGCGGCTCAGGCACCTCGTTCGAGAACGCGCCCCTCCGGACGCTCGAGCCGGTGACAAACGGCTGGCGCGCGGTCTGCGGTGAGCACACGATCGACGCCGCCACGGTTGTGGTTGCGGCCGGTGGGCGCTGCTATGCCGAGGCCCAGGCTCGCGGCGAGCTCTCGACGAACCATCCGAATGCAACCGGCGAGGTGACGCGCATCGCGCTCGGGCTCGGCGCCGAGTCGCGCGATCTCGATGCGCTCCAGTACCACCCGAACGGCGGTGCGTGGCCCGCGAACATGCAGGGCTATTCGATTCCCGAGACCACGCGCGCCTACGGTGCGGTGCTCCTGAATGCCGAGGGCGAGGAGTTCACCGACTCGCTCGGGCCGCGCGACGTCGTCTCGCAGGCGATCGTCGACGAGGTCGCGGCCGGCCGCGGCGTCGAGACGCCCGACGGGCGGCCCGCGGTCTACCTCGACACCACCCGCATCCCCGAGGCCGACGCCGTCGTTTCCCTGCCGTACATGCTGCGCCGCTACCGCGCCGCCGGCATCGATCCGCTCGCCGAGAGAATCCTCACCTACCCCGTCCTCCACTACCAGAACGGCGGGCTCGTGATCGACCGCGAGGCCGAGACGACGCTCGAGGGGATGTATGCCTGCGGCGAGATCGCCGGAGGCACCCACGGGCGGAATCGGATGATGGGCAACTCGCTGCTCGAATGCGTCGTCTTCGGCCGGCGGGCCGGACGCGCCGCGGCCGGGAAGGCGGCATGAACGCCGTCGAGACCGACCTCGAGGGTCTCGTCGAGGATGTCGCCGCACATCTCTACGTCTGGGCGCTCAAGGACATTCCGCAGGATCTCCGCGACGCTCTCGGTGCCGCACGCGCGCAGGAGACCTCGGTGCCCGGCAAGCGCGTGCTGGAGACGATCCACCGCAACGTGAGCATCGCCGACTCGGAGCAGAACCTCGTCTGCCAGGACACGGGGATCGCCGTCTACCATTGCCGCGTCGGCGACGGCTTCCCGCTCCATCCGGCGCTGATCTACGAAGCGCTGCGCGTCGGCACGGCGCGCGCGACGATCGAGCATCCGCTGCGGTCGAACGCGGTGCACACGCTCACGCGCGAGAACACGGGGCCGAACATCGGCTACCGGCTGCCGATCGTCCACTGGGAGTTCGTCACCGCCTGGGACGGGCTCGACGTGAAGTGCGTCCCGAAGGGATCCGGCTCGGAGAACATGAGCTTCCTGAAGATGTGCGTTCCCGCCGACGGCGTGAACGGGATCAAGCGGTTCGTGCTCGAGTCGATCGTCGGGGCCGGCGGCAAGCCGTGCCCGCCCGGGATCGTCGGCGTCGGGATCGGCGGCTCGGCCGACTACGCGATGTACCTCGCCAAGGAGGCGATCATGCGGCCGATCGGGACGCGGAACCCCGACCCACTCGTCGCCGAGCTCGAGGACGAGCTCTACGGCCTGCTCAACGAGACCGGCATCGGCCCGATGGGTCTCGGCGGCGACGTGACCGTGCTCCAGTGCCATATCGAGCATGCCGACACGCACATGACGTTGAACCCGGTCGCCGTCAACTACCAGTGCTGGGCCGCCCGCCGCGCGAGCGCCCACATCTCGCCGACCGGCGAGATCGACTACGACCGGGAGGCCTGAGCGGTGGGGAAGATGTTCCAGAGTTGGTACGAAGCGCGACCCTTCCGGCCCGGTAGAATTGATCTCGAGGGCGGAGGGGTGCGTCCCCACCCTAGGGTGGGGGCTCGGCGTTTCGGGTGTCTTTTCCGGACAGGAGGTGCGGCGTGGCTGTCCATGAGCTGACCTTCCCGGTCACCGATCCCGCCGAAATCCTGAAGCTGCGCGCCGGCGACGAGGTGACCGTGCAGGGGCAGATCATCGGGATCCGGGACCGTACGCAGGTCCGCATCTTCGACCAGGGAGTCGAGCCGCCGATCGACCTTGCCGGCGCCTTCCTGCTCCACACCGCGCCGAACGTCCGCAAGCTCGGCGTCGATCGCGACGGGCGCGGCCGCTACGAGAAGATCTGCATCGGCACTACGACGAGCGCCCGGATGGTCCGGTTCACCGAGCCGCTCGGCGAGTGCTACGGCGTGCGCGCGATCTGTGGCAAGGGCGGGTTTCCGGACGAGGCGATCGAGCCGATGCAGCGGCTCGGGATGGTCTACTTCGCGATCGTCGGCGGCGCTGCTGCGCTCGAGACGACCCAGATCGAGGAGATCGAGGAGGTCGCCTGGGAAGACCTGATGCCCGAGTGCCTCTGGCGCTTCCGCGTCAAGGACTTCGGTCCGCTCACGGTCGGGATCGACGCTCACGGCGGCTCGCTCTACCACGACGTCCAGGCGGCAGCCAACGAGAAGCTGGAGGAGATCTTTGCCCGCTTTTGACCTGAACCTGAGCCGCGACGGCGGCCTGACCCACGTGATCGACAAGGGGCTCGGCCCGCGAGGCTGGGAAGACGTCCTCGAGATGAGCGGCGAGTACATCGACATCGTCAAGCTCGGCTGGGGGACGGCCTACGTCACCGCCAACCTGTCTCGCAAGCTCGACGTGCTCGCCGGCGCCGGCAAGCGGATCGTCCTCGGCGGCACCTTCTTCGAGGTCGTCTACCTGCGCGACCAGCTCGACGAGTACAAGAGCTGGCTCGGCGGGCTCGGGATCGATCATGTCGAGATCTCCGACGGCACCGTCGAGATCCCGCGCGAGCGCAAGCTCGAGCTGATCGCCGACTTCGCACGCGACTTCACCGTGCTCTCCGAGGTCGGCTCGAAGGACTCCGAGGTCGTCTTCGCCCCGTACGAATGGGTGCAGTGGATCAAGGAAGAGCTCGCCGCGGGCGCCTGGAAGGTCGTGACCGAGAGCCGCGAGGGCGGTACCGCCGGCATCTTCCGCCCCTCGGGCGAGATGCGCACCGGCCTCGTCGACGAGATCGCGCACGAGATCGACTTCCACGATCTCCTCTGGGAGGCCCCGACCAAGGCGAGCCAGGCGTGGTTCATCAAGCACTTCGGCCCCGCGGTGAATCTCGGGAACATCCCCCCCGAGGAGGTCATCTCGCTCGAGACGCTCCGGCTCGGGCTCCGCGGCGACACGCTGAAGGAGGTGCTGCTCGGTGGCGAGCCGGCCGCAGCTTCCTGAGCTCGACTGGGAGTCGATGCCCGCGGAGGAGATCCTTCGCGAGTTCCTTGCCGCGTTCCCTGGCCGTGTCTCCCTGGCATGCTCGTTCCAGAAGGAGGAGTCGGTCCTGCTCGACATGCTCCTCTCGATCGATCCTGACGCCCGCGTGTTCGCACTCGACACCCACGTGCTCTTCCCCGAGACCTATTCCGTCTGGCGCGAGGTCGAGCGCCGCTACGGCACGAAGGTCGAGATCTACGAGGGCCCGACCCTCTCCCGGCAGGCCGAGATCCACGGCGAGGCCCTATGGGCGCGGAAGCCCGACCTCTGCTGCGCGATCCGCAAGGTCGAGCCGCTGAACCGGGCGCTCGGCGAGCTCGACGCCTGGATCACCGGGATGCGTCGCGACCAGTCGCCGACCCGCGCGAACGCGCCGAAGGTCGGCTGGGACGAAGCGCACGAGCTGTGGAAGGCAAACCCGCTCGCCGACTGGGATGACGCGCGCTGCTGGGACTACATCCGTGAGCGCGACCTTCCCTACAACGAGCTTCACGATCGCGGTTACGCCTCGATCGGCTGCACACACTGCACCCAGGCGGGCGAAGGGCGAGAGGGCCGTTGGACGGGCTCCGACAAGGTCGAATGCGGGCTCCACCTGCCGACCACCGGAACGGAGAAGGTCGCACCGTGAACGGCTTCGTGCTCTGGCTCACAGGGCTTTCCGCCGCCGGGAAGTCGACGATCGCGAGCCTCGTCGCCCGCGACCTCGAGGCGCGCGGCGCGCTTGTCGACCGGCTCGACGGCGACGTCGTCCGCACGCACCTCACCAAGGGGCTCGGCTTCTCGAAGGAGGATCGCGATACGAACATCGAGCGCATCGGCTGGGTTGCCTCCCGGCTTGCGCGGGCAGGCGCCGCCGTGATCGTCTCGGTGATCTCGCCCTACGAGGAGACCCGGCAGAAGGCCCGCGCCCTCGTCGAGGAGCATGCCGCCTTCGTCGAGGTGCACGTCGCGACCTCGCTTGCCGAATGCGAGCGCCGCGACCCGAAGGGCCTCTATGCGATGGCCCATGCCGGCGAGATCCGCGACTTCACCGGCGTCGACGATCCCTACGAGGAGCCGTCGAATCCCGAGCTCCGCCTCAGCACCGAAGGCCGCAGCCCCGAGGAGAGCGCAGCCGTCGTCCTCGCGAAGCTCGAGGAGCTCGGCCTCATCGCCGACGAGGTGGCCGCATGAGCGCCACGCTCGCCCCGTTTACCCTCTCCCATCTCGACGAGCTCGAATCCGAGGCGATCCACATCATGCGTGAGGTCGCCGCCGAACGCGAGCGGCCGGTCCTGCTCTTCTCCGGCGGCAAGGACTCGATCGTGCTGCTCCGTCTCGCCGAGAAGGCCTTCCATCCGGGGAGGTTCCCGTTCCCGGTCATGCACGTCGACACCGGGCACAACTTCCCCGAGGTGATCGAGTTCCGCGACCGCCGCGTCGAGGAGCTCGGTGAGCGGCTGATCGTGGCGCACGTCCAGGACTCGATCGACCGCGGTCGCGTCGCCGAGCAGACCGGGCCGCGCTCCTCCAGAAACGGGCTCCAGACGACGACGCTCCTCGACGCGATCGAGGAGCACGGCTTCGACGCCGCGATGGGCGGCGCCCGGCGTGACGAGGAGAAGGCCCGTGCGAAGGAACGGATCTTCAGCTTCCGTGACGACTTCGGCCAGTGGAACACCCGCGCCCAGCGCCCCGAGCTCTGGAACCTCTACAACGGCCGGATCCGGAAGGGCGAGCAGATCCGCGCCTACCCGATCTCGAACTGGACGGAGCTCGACGTCTGGCAGTACATCGCCCGCGAGAACCTCGAGCTGCCGTCGATCTACTTCGCCCACGAGCGCCAGATCTTCCGGCGCGACGGGATGCTCTACGCCGTCTCCGACCACGTCGAGCGGCTTCCCGGCGAGGAGCCGTTCGAGGCCTGGGTCCGGTTCCGGACGGTCGGCGACATGACCTGCACGGGCGGTGTCGAGTCGCGCGCGGTCACGATCGACGAGGTGGTCGAGGAGATCGCCGCAACGCGGATCTCGGAGCGCGGCGAGACGCGTGCGGACGATCGGGTCTCCGACGCCGCGATGGAGGACCGCAAGCGTGACGGGTACTTTTAGAACCGTGGGAGAACCAAAGAGGTTCCCCCACGAGCCCCCTCCTCCCAGTGACTGCCAGTTCCGCCTGGGCCGTGCCTCCCGCCGGGGCATGCCCGGCTCCGGCGTTGAAGGGCGCCTAGCCAACATCCGTCACAACAGGGCAAGGCCAAAGGCCTGCTGATGGCGACTTCCGAGCAGATGATGCAGTCGGAGCTGCTCCGGCTCGTGACCGCCGGCTCCGTCGACGACGGCAAGTCGACGTTGCTCGGGCGGCTCCTGTACGACACGAAGCAGATCCTCGCCGACCAGCTCGAGCACATCGAGGAGACCTCCCTCCGCCGGGGTGACGGGTACGTCAATCTCGCGCTCCTCACCGACGGGCTTCGAGCCGAGCGGGAACAGGGGATCACGATCGATGTCGCCTACCGCTCGTTCGTGACGGCGCGCCGCCGCTTCCAGCTCGCCGACGCACCCGGGCACGTTCAGTACACCCGCAACATGGTCACCGGAGCTTCGACCGCCGACGTCGCCGTGATCCTCCTCGATGCGCGCAACGGCGTCGTCGAGCAGACGCGGCGGCACGCCTACATCGCCGCGCAGCTCGCGATCCCGCACGTGGTCGTTGCGGTCAACAAGATGGATCTCGTGGACTTCTCCGCGGAGCGCTTCGGCGAGATCGAGGCCGACCTGCGCGCGCTCTCCGACCGTCTCCGCCTCCACGACGCGCGCGCGATCCCGATGTCGGCGCTTCAGGGCGACAATGTCGTCGATCGCGGCGAATCGATGCCCTGGTACACGGGCCCGACGCTGCTCGAGCATCTCGAGTCGATCGAGATCGCGGCCGACCGAAACGTCCAAGACAGGCGCTTCCCCGTGCAATGGGTGATCCGCCCGATGTCGCACGAGCACCACGACTACCGCGGCTACGCCGGCGAGATCGCCGGCGGGGTCTGGCGGGCCGGCGACGAAGTCGTCGTCCTGCCGTCGGGCCGGCGGACGAGGGTCGCAGCCGTCGAGACCTTCGACGGCCCGCTCGAGGCCGCGATTGCTCCGCAGTCGGTGACGATCCTCCTCGAAGACGACGTCGATGTGGCCCGGGGCGACATGCTCGCCGATCCCGAGCGCCCGCCGATCGTCGCGCGTGAGCTCACCGCCGAGCTCTGCTGGATGAGCGAGCGCCCCCTCGAGCCGCGTTCGCGTTTCGCCGTCAAACACACGACGCGGGCTTCCCGCGCGATCGTGGAGGAGATCGTCTCGGTCGTCGACATGCACACGCTCGAGAACCGCGACTCGCCGGAGCGTCTCGAGCTGAACGACCTCGGCGTGGTCAGGCTGCGGCTGGCCGAGCCGCTCGCGGTCGACTCGTACGAGCGGAACCGGGCGACCGGTGCCTTCATCCTGATCGACGAGGCGACGAACGACACCGTGGCGGCCGGGATGGTCCTGACCGCGGAATGACGCGGGCGGCTGACCCCTACCGCGACCTCGCGGTGATCGACTCCCGGGCGCCGCGCTTCAACCAGACGGTGGTCGGAGTCGTCTCGCTGCTCGCGGTCGCGACCGGCTGGTGGTTCCTGCTCGCGCTCCTTGCCCTTCAGCTTGCGCTCGGCTTGACGCTCGGGCGACGCTGGTGCCTCCCGTGCCTCGCATACTTCGAGCTGATCCAGCCGCGGCTCGGCGAGGGGGCGCTGGAGGACTCCCGGCCGCCCCGGGCGGCGAACATGGTCGGCTTCGCCGTGCTCTGCGCCGCCACGCTCGCCTACGCCGGGGGAGTGACGGCGCTCGGCGTCGGCCTCGGGCTGCTCGTTGCGGCTCTCGCGCTCCTCGCAGCGACCACGGGCTTCTGCACGGGCTGCGAGGCCTACAAGCTCGGCCGCCGGCTCACCGGCCGCCCCTTCGTCTCGTGCCCGATCCCTCCGCGGCCGGCGGCGTGAGGGCGCCGTCGCGCAACGGCCCTCGGCGGTGACGCCCGGCGGAGCGCTTCTGTGGAGAAACCGTTCCAAAGTTGGCACAGACGTGCCACACCTCGGCGCTTAGAATTGATCTCGAGGGCGGAGGGGTGCGTCCCCACCCTAGGGCGGGGGACCCGGGTTTGGACGGGCTTTGAGACGGCCTGCCGAGCCGGGGGGCTCGCGTGACCTGGCAGTTCACGCTCGCCGGGCTCTTCGTCGGGGTGCTCGTCGGGATGACCGGGATGGGCGGCGGGAGCCTGATGACGCCGATCCTGATCCTGCTCTTCGGGTTCGACGCCAAGGTCGCGGTCGGCACCGACATCCTCCACGGGGCGGTGTTCAAGTCGTTCGGCGCCGTACGTCACCGGATGCTCGGCACCGTCCACGCGCGGCTCGCGCTCTGGATGCTCATCGGCTCGGCGCCGCTCTCGCTCGTCGGCGTCGAGGTCGCGAACACGGTCGGCGACAACAGCATGAGCAACTTCCAGAAGATCGTCGGCGGCGCCCTGATTCTCGGCGGCACCGGCTTCCTGGCCCGCACCTTCATCAAGGCGGCGAGCAGCGACGCGCCGTTTCATCTCTCGACGCGGGACAAGGCGATCGCGATCGCGATCGGCGCGTTCGGCGGGTTCGTCGTCGGCCTGACCTCGGTCGGCTCCGGCACCTTCTTCGGGCTCGCGATGCTCTTCGCCTACCCGCTGACCGCCTCGAAGATGGTCGGGACGGACATGTTCCACGCGGCGGTGCTGTTGTGGGTCGCCGGCATCTCGCACCTGCTCCACGGCGACGTCGACAAGCACGCGATCCTCTGGCTCCTCACCGGGTCGATTCCCGGCGTGCTGGTCGGCTCGCACCTTTCGATCAGGGTTCCCGAGCAGGGACTGCGGATCGGCTTCGGAGTCGTGCTGCTGCTCTCGGGGATCAAGCTCGTCGGCGTGCCCCAGGCGAACTGGGTGATCGCGATCATGCTCGGGGCAATGTCGGTTGCGCTCGTCCTCTGGCTGCTCTACAACGTGCGCTTGCGGCGTCTCGCGGCACAGGAGGCGGCGTAGAATCACCGGGCCGTGGCCCGGGTGCTCTCGACCGCGTTCTGCGTCGCACTCCTGGCTGCGACTGCGGTCGCGTTCGCCCTCACGGAGGGTGCCAAGACCGAGCTGAGCCCGATCTACGGGACGAAGATCGTCCCCGAGCACACCTTCTCGCCGACCTGCAATCCGAAGAACTGCCCCTACCAGGCGGTCAACATCGACTTCAGGCTCCGCAAGAAGCAGCACATCGAGGTCTGGATGGAGCGGAACGGCAAGCCGGTCTCGACGATCGTCGCCGGGAGGACCTTCCCCAAGGGCGAGGTGATGCTGCAGTGGGACGGCACCGCCGACGACGGGGTGACGATCGTGCCCGACGGCACCTACAGGCCCGTGATCCGCTTCACGGGCGACCACCGGACGATCACCCTCCCGAACCCGATCGTGCTCGACACGGTCCCGCCGTCGGTCACGCACGTCCCGCACCGCGTGTACACGCACATCTCGCCCGACGGCGACCGCCGCAACGATGTCTTCCGCGTGCCCTACGTGCTGAGCGAGCCCGCCCACGCCGTCCTGCTCGTGGGCAGCCGCCAGGCCGGGTTCACGAAGAGCCCGAAGGAGCGGGGAACGCTGAAATGGGGCGGGACGGTCGACGGCGTCCTCCAACCGCCGGGGAGATACGTCCTCTCGATCGCGGCCCAGGACGTCGCCGGGAACCGCTCGAAGCCCTTCCCCTTCGCGGTCGTCACGATCCGGTACATCGCGCTCGGCCGGACGGAGATCGCGGCCACCCGGAACCGGCGCTTCGCGGTCTTCGTCCTCACCGACGCGAAGAACATCAGCTGGCTCTTCGACCGCGGCCGCGGCACCCAACGCCCGCACACGCTGCGCCTGCGCGCCCCGCGGAGGCCCGGCACCTACAGCCTGTACGTCACCGCCTCGGGTCACACCGCCAGGGCGACCGTGACCGTCGGATGAGCGCCGACGTCGTGCGGTTCGGCGGGCTCGTCGGCGCGCTCGGGCTGTCGCTCCTGCTCGTCGCCCCGACGCGGCGGCTGCGAGGCGGCGGGCTCGTGGCCTGGGCCCTCGGCTGCGGCCTGCTCGCGCTCGAGCTCGCCCCTTCGGGACACCACCGGGCCTTCGCCGCCGCCGCGGTCGCCGGGATCGCCGCCGCGGCGCTTGCCGGCTGGCTCTTCATCCGGGTTCCCTGGATGCTGCCCGTGGCCGTCCTCGCCTGCGCGCCGGCGCGGATCCCGGTGTCGGTCGGCGCAACCAAGGCGAACCTCCTGCTCCCGCTCTACCTCGTCGTGGCCGGCGCGGCGGTCGCGCTCGGAGCCGAGATCGTCTTCCCGGAGCGGTTCGCGAGGTGGCGTGCCGGCAAGATCTTCGAGCCCCGCGGACGGCATGCAGGCGAGCCGGTGGAGCCCGCCCCTCCGCCTGACCGTGAGCGGCCGGTGCTCGGGGCATTCGCCTGGCCCGCCGCACTGCTGATCGGCTGGTCGGGCATCTGCCTGCTCTGGTCGGAGGGCCGCCGCGACGGCGCGATCTACCTGCTCTTCTACATGCTCCCGCTCGGGCTGATCGCGGCGGCGCTCGCCCGGCTTCCCTGGCGGATCGGCTGGGTCAAGGTGCTGTACGTCGAGCTCGTCGCGATGGCGGCCGTGTTCGCGGCGATCGGCGTCGAGCAATACCTGACCCGGACGATCTACTGGAACCCGAAGGTGAACGTCGACAACGCCTACGCGCCGGTCGGCTGGTACTTCCGGGTGAACTCCGTCTTCTACGACCCGTCGATCTACGGCCGCTTCCTCGTCGTCGCGATCCTGGCAAGCCTCGTGCTCGTCCTGTTCGTGCGCGGCGGCCAGGCGTGGATCGCGGCGGGGCTCGCCACCGTGACCCTGATCGGCCTCCTGCCCTCCTTCTCGCAGTCGAGCTTCGTCGCCCTCGCCGCGGGGATCGCCGTGGCGCTGATCGTGCTCTGGCGCCGCAAGGCGATCCTGCCGCTGGCGCTTGCCGCAGCGGTGCTCGTCGGCCTCACCTTCGGCGTGCCGCAGCTCCGCCACCGCGTGATCGGAAAGGCGGGGATCCATCACGCGACCGACGGCCGCGCCCCGCTCGTCACGACCGGGATCAAGATCGCGGCGCACCATCCCGTGATCGGGGTCGGAACCGGTGGGTTCAGCGTTGCCTACGGGAAGGCGACGCACAAGGCGGGCCGTGCCTCCCACGCCGCGCCGATCACCGTTGCCGCCGAAACAGGGATCCCCGGTCTCGCCGCGCTCATCTGGCTCGTCGCGTGCACGTTCATCATCCCGTTCCGTGGGAACCGCGGCCGCTCCCCCACCGGCCGCGCGCGTCTCGTCTTCGGTCTAGCCTTGGTCGCGATCTTCGTGCACAGCCTCTTCTACAACGCCCTGATCGAAGACCCCCTGTTCTGGGCGGCGCTTGCGCTGAGCGCCGTTGCCTACCGGGAGCCGGAGAAAGCGTGATCGGAAGCTGGAAGCGCGCGCTCGTCCTCGCTCCCCACACAGACGACGGCGAGTTCGGCTGCGGCGGCACGATGGCCCGGCTCGTCGAGGACGGCGCCGACGTCCGCTACGTCGCGTTCTCGATCGCCACCAGGTCGCTCCCCGAGGGCTTCCCGCCGGACACGCTCCGCCACGAGGTCGCCGCCGCGACCGCCGAGCTCGGAATCCCGTCCGCGAACCTCACCGTCCACGATTTCGACGTCCGCACCTTCCCCGACCACCGCCAGCAGATCCTCGAGCTCCTGATCGAGATCTGGAACGACTGGGAGCCGGACGTCGTCTTCCAGCCCTCCCTCCACGACATCCACCAGGACCACCAGGCGATCGCGTCAGAGGGGCTGCGGGCCTTCAAGCGCACGACGATCCTCGGGTACGAGATCCCCTGGAACAACCTCGACTTCGCCTACCAGGCCTACATCTCGCTCGAAGCGCGTCACCTCGACCGCAAGGTCGCAGCCCTCGACCAGTACGCCTCCCAGCAACACCGCCGCTACGCCGACTCGGAGTACATCCGCAGCCTCGCCCGCATCCACGGCACGAACGTGAATCGCGAGCTCGCGGAGGTCTTCCAGGTCTACCGTGCGATCGGGTGACCACGGTGGAGTGGCGGCTGCTCGAGGGCGTTCCGGCCGAGGAGGTTCGGCTTCTGCTCTCGGTCGCCCGGCGGCGGAGCTTCGGTCGGAACGAGGTCGTCTTCCACCGCCACGACCCCGCCGACTCGATGCACCTGGTGACGAAGGGCCGCTTCGCCGTCCGGGTGATGTCGCCGCTCGGCGACACGGTCACGATCGCGGTACGCGGGCCGGGAGACAGCTTCGGGGAGATGGCGGTGATCGTCGAGGGGGCGAACCGGTCGGCGACGGTGGCAGCCCTCGAAGATGCCGAGACGTTTTCGGTGTTCCACGCCGATTTCGAGCGGCTCCGCGCCCAGTACCCGGCGATCAACCAGGCACTGATCGCCTTCCTCGCCGGTGAGGTGAGGATCATGAACGAGCGCCTGCTCGAGGCCTTCTACGTGCCGGCGGAACGGCGTGTGCTCAGGCGGCTCGCCGACCTCGCCGACCTCTACTCCGGGTCGGCGGCCGAGGTGGAGATCCCGCTCACCCAGGAAGCGATCGCCGAGCTCGCCGGCACGGCCCGTGCCACGGTCAACCGGGTGCTCCGAGACGAGGAGGAGCGCGGAATCGTCGAGCTTCGCCGCGGCCGGGTGATCGTCCCCGACCGCGAGGCTCTGCGGGCACGAGTTCGCTGAAGCAAGAAACAGCCAGGGCCCGGTTTTCCGGGCCCTGGCTCCTGGCGAACGTCGGTGTTGCTGCTAGCTGATGCCGGCTGCCTTCAGTGTCGCCCGGACGCGACCGGGCGACATCGGAGCCTCGTGCATGCGAGTCCCGCACGCGTCGTAGAATGCGTTCGCGATCGCTCCGATCGTCGGGCAGGTGACGGGCTCGCCCGAGCCGAGTGACGGCTGGTCGAGCCTCTGGACGAGAACGGTCGTGAGCTTCGGCGCATCCGCGAAGCGGAGGATCGGGTAGGTGACCCAGTCGATGCTCGTGACCTGGTTCTTGTTGAACGTGACCTCTTCGGACAGTGCCCGGCTCGTGGACTGGATGAGGTTGCCGACCATCTGGTTGTAGATCAGGTCGGGGTTCATCCCGAAGCCGGAGTCCTGCGCACCGTAGAGATGGGTGACGCTGATCTTGCCGGACTTCTTGTTCACGGAGACGTCGGCCACGACCGCTGCGTACGCCCCGCCGTGGTGGCCGTTTGCGATGCCGCGTCCGGTGACGATGTTCCCCTTGCCGAGGTTCGTCCCGGAGACCTTCGGCTTCCAGTTCGCCGCCGCCGCTGCTGCCTGGAGGACGGCCGACCAGCGCTGGTTCGTCGAGTCCGGCAGCATGTTCTGGAGGCGGAAGGCGAGCGGATCCATGTTCGCGGCGACCGCGAGCATGTCCATCGTCTGGGCGTCGGCGAACACCGTCTGCGGTGCTCCCGGAGCCCGGAGTGCGCTCGAGTGGAGGATGCCCATCGTCGAGTTGATCGGCTTGTTGATCAACTTGTAGTTCGTGTTCGTGACGTTCATCCACGGCGAGAGGTTCTCCGAGACGGTGCCGCTGCCCGCGACCGAGGTCGGGAGGGCGTTGGCCGCTGCGGACGGAGAGCCGGGGCCCGCACCGAGGAGCTCGCGGCCCGTGTAGAGCGAGGTTCCGCCCTGGCTGAAGCCGGTTGCCTCGTAGGCGACCATGTTGCCGTTCGCGTCCACGCCTGCCCGCATGTCGTAGAGGATCGCGGGGCCGTAGTGCGTCCAGCCGTGCTCGTCCCAGCGCATCATCTGCAGGCGGACCGGAGCACCGACCGCCTTCGACATGATGCACGCCGACTCGGCGGTGTCGAACGCGACACAGCCGTTGCCGAACGAGCCCGCGCCCTCGTAGAAGAGCACGCGGATCTGGTTCGCCTGAAGCGGCGAGAGCACGTTCTGTAGGTCCGTCACGAGCCCGTAGACGTTCTGGGTGTTGCTCCAGACCGTCGCGTTCGTCGCCGTGACATCCGCGACGCAGCAGCTCGGCCCGATCGGCATGTGCCCCTGGTAGTGATGGGCGAAGCTGCCCGACACGGTGTGTGCGGCCGAGGCCAGCGCCTGGTCGACGTTGCCCTTGTTCGTGGGGACGGTCGCCGCGATCTGTCCCGCCGAGTCGAGCTTACGGTAGTGGGCCCAGAGATTGCCGGTGCCCGGGAGGATCGGGTTCGTGTTCCACACGACCTTCAGCTGCGCGGCAGCCTGGATCGCGTCGTACTCCGCCGGCGCTGTCACGCCGAGGAAGTTGTTCACCTGCACGACCTTCGCGCCCGGAATGTGCGCGATCGAGGTCGCATCGACGCTGACCGGCACGTCCGAGTTGTACGGATACGCACCCTGGCCACGCGGCCGCACCATCCGACCGTGGAGCATCCCCGGGATCCGGACGTTCTGGACGTAGGTGTACTCGCCGGTCACCTTGTCCGGAATGTCGATCCGGGTGACCGGGTTCGGGTCCTTGTTCACCGTCGTGTAGGCCGACATCGGCTTCGCCGGCGCGACACCCGGCTGGAGCGACGCGTTGCCGCCCGTCAGGTTGAAGAGCTTGCCGCCGACGAGCTGGCCGTAGGTGACGGTCTTGCCGCCGCCGCTCACGACCCCGCCCTTGACCGACAGGTTCGCAACCGGGACGCCGAGGTTCGCGGAGGCCATGTTCAAGAGCGCGTTGTACGCGATGGCGCCCACGTTACGGACCTTCGGCCCGGTGCCCGACATCGCGTTCGAGCCCCCTTCGCCGCCCGAGCTCACGGCGAGCCAGGTGTCGACGACGTCGAGGCTTGCCTTGCTGAACATGCCGTACCGCATCTGCGACATGTCGGCGCTCATCTCTTCGGCGAGCACCTGCAGGAAGCCGGTCGTGATCCCGTTCCCGACCTCGATCTGGCTCGTCTTGAGCGTGATCGTGTTGTCGGCACCGACGGTGATCCACGCGTCGATCTGGGTCGCGTCCGGGTTGTAGCCCGCCGGGGACGGCGTCGCTCCGGCCTTCCCGGCGAGAGCCGAGCCGGCGAGCGAGAAGCCGACGATCAGCGCCCCGCCGCCCTTCAGGAATGTCTTACGAGAGAAGTCCTTCTCGTGCAGAAGACCCGTCATCACGCACCTGCCTTTGCCATGACCTTGGCCGCCTGCTGGATCGCAGTCAGGATCCTCGGATAGGTCCCGACAGCGGCACAGATGGCCGTTCATCGCCGTGCGGATCTGGTCCTCCGAAGGGTTCTTCGTCGTCGCCAAGAGGTCCGCGGCCTGGATCATCATTCCGTTCTGGCAATAGCCGCAATGCGGCACCTGCACATCGATCCATGCCTGCTGCAACGGATGAAGCGCCGGCGCGGCAGCAGTGGTGCCCCGCTGCGCCGCCCAGAGGGCCGGCAGGCCCTCGAGCGTCGTGATGCTCTTCCCGCTCACCGCCGCAACCGGGGTCACGCACGAGCGGATCTCCTTCCCGTCCAGCAGCACCGAGCAGGCGCCACACTGCGCAAGACCGCAGCCGAAGCGCGGGCCATGCAGGTGGAGCTCGTTGTGCAGGACGTAAAGGAGGGGCGTATCGAGGCTCGCACTCACGCCGTGCGTGAGCCCGTTCACCTTGATCTTCAAGCTATTCGCCATTGGTCCTCCTCTGGCCACTCAGATAGGCAGCCGACCCGACCGCCGGCCCCGGGGTAGCCATCGCCCGACGCCGCCGTGAAGTCTCTGCTTCTTTCCGGCCGGACGCAATAGTCTCCCTGGGAGAACTATTGTCGATCCGTCAGCGTGACTCTGGGCGCGCGCGGAGGAGGGTCCGCAGCCCGTCTGCGAAGGCGTCAGGACTCGAGTTGTGGCGGTTTCGCCATGCCCGTTCGGCGGCGTAAGCCTCGAGGTAGCGCGGGCTCACCTGGTGATAGCTTCGCGCCGGCTCCGACACGCCGTTCGGTGCGGCTCCCTCGTTGTCGGCTCTCATCGCTGCGCGGATCCGGTGCTCGAGCGACCAGGCCGTCTTGTAGCTGACCTCGATCGTCGCCGAAAGCCGGTGGGCAGGGAAGCCGTCCTCGGACTCGACGAGCAACGAGACGGCGACGAGCCATTTCCAGAGCGGCACGGCCGAGTCGTGGAGATAGGTCATCGACGTCACGCTGAAGCGGTAGCGGCATTCCCGGCAGTCGAACTGGTGCCGGCTCGCCACCGGCGCCGCGAATCGCGAGTCGCAGCGCGGGCAGCGGACGCCCTCCGGCCAGCGAAGCCGCTCGAGGTAGGCCCGGGACCAGTCGTTGCGCAGCTCGGGATCGTCGATTGCGAAGAGCTCCCGCCAGCTCCCGATCGCGCGCTCCGAACGGGAGACGAGCACGACCGGGGAAGAGGAGCCAGCCACACCCGTAACTACGTCGATTCGCCCTCTCCGGTTCACTCTTTGCGATCTTCGGTGCCTGCGGCTATCCTTGAAGGAATGGTCACCGGCACACGCGCAACCCTTTCGGGCCCGACGGGCCTCCTTGCGCTTGCCCTGCTCCTTCCCCGCTAGGGGAGCGATGCGACGACATACCCGTGCCCTGCTTCCGAGCGAAAGCCGGGAGAAGTCTGTCCGATCACGAAGGAGCGAGCTCTGATGACCATGCCCTACTGGAAGTACCGCCCGTACGAGACCGTCGACCTGCCCGACCGGACCTGGCCCGATCGGGTGGTCGACCGCGCGCCGATCTGGTGCTCGACCGATCTCCGCGACGGCAACCAGTCGCTGATCAAGCCGATGGACGCCGAGCGCAAGCAGCGAATGTTCGACCTGCTCGTGCAGCTCGGGATCAAGGAGATCGAGGTCGGCTTCCCCTCGGCGTCGAAGACCGACTTCGACTTCGTGCGGCGCCTCGTCGAAGAGGGCCGGATTCCGGCCGACACGACGATCGCGGTGCTCACCCAGGCGCGACCCGAGCTGATCGAGCGCACCTACGAGGCGATCGACGGCGCAAGGCGCGCGATCGTCCACCTCTACAACTCGACCTCCGAGACCCAGCGGCGGGTCGTGTTCCGGCTCGGCAAAGACGGGATCACGGGCCTCGCGGTGCGCGGCGCCGCGCTCTGCCGTGAGCTCGCGGGACAGACGGATACCGAGATCGAGTTCGAGTACTCGCCGGAGAGCTTTCACGGGACCGAGGACGACTACGCGCTCGAGATCTGCGAGGCCGTGATCGCGGAGTGGGGGCCGACGAGTGCAGAGCCGATGATCATCAACCTGCCGACGACCGTCGAGGCCTTCCCGCCGAACGTCTATGCAGACCGGCTCGAGTGGTTCCAGCGCCACATCTCCGCGCGCGACCAGATCATCCTGAGCGTCCACCCGCACAACGACCGCGGCACCGCCGTCGCGACCGCCGAGCTCGGCCTGATGGCGGGCGCCCAGCGCGTCGAGGGGACGCTCTTCGGAAACGGCGAGCGCACCGGCAACGTCGATCTGGTGACGCTCGCGCTGAATCTCTTCACCCAGGGCGTCGATCCCGGGCTCGACTTGTCCCGGATCGACGAGGCCAAGGCGATCGTCGAGGCCTGCAACGAGCTGCCCGTCCATCCTCGTCATCCGTACGCCGGCGAGCTCGTCTACACGGCGTTCTCGGGCTCCCACCAGGACGCGATCAAGAAGGGCATGTACGCACAGCAGCGCTCCGACTCGGAGCTCTGGGACGTGCCGTATCTCCTCGTCGACCCGATGGATCTCGGCCGCACCTACGAGGCGATCATCCGCGTCAACTCGCAGTCCGGCAAGGGCGGGGTCGCCTATCTGATGGAGACCGAGCATCACCTCGAGCTGCCACGCGGCCTCCAGGTCGATTTCGCCCAGAAGGTGCAGGCGATCACCGATGCGCGCGGCGACGAGCTGACCGCCGGTGAGCTGCTCTCGGTCTTCGAGGAGCACTACCTCGCGCATTCGCAGCCCTACAAGCTCGGCCGCTACACGCTCGAGAGCGCCGAGACCGACCGGATCACGGCGGAGATCCTCGTCGACGGCGAGCCGCAGGAGGTTCGCGGCGAGGGCAACGGCCCGATCGCGGCGCTCGTGGAAGGGCTCGAGCAGAGCTTCGGGATCGCGGTGAGGGTTCGCGACTACCACGAGCATGCGATGGCCGCGAGCGCGTCGGCGATGGCTGCCGCCTACGTCGAGGCGGACGTGGACGACGACGCCGTCTGGGGCGTCGGCCTGCACTCGAATATCGCCACGGCCTCGCTCGAGGCGGTCGTGAACGCGATCAACCGCGCGCTCGCCCTGCGCCGGGCCGAGGCGGCCGCAACCGCGGTCTTCGACGGCTGATCAGCCCGGGTCGCAGCACCAGCCGTCGAGGCTCGGCGGCCGGCTGCGGCCTCCCGGAGAGAACTGGCCGGCGATCCCGGCGACGGCGTCGATCCGTCCGTCGCCCGCCGGGACGAAGACCCACTGGTCGGCCGTCGGCCAGGCGAGGAGCAACCACCGGCCGTCGGGCGACCAGGCAAGCCCGCTGAAGTGGCCGCTGCCGGAGAAGAGCTCCGCCGGCCGTCCGCGGAGCCCGTCGAGATCGAAGGTCGCAGCATCGCTGCGCGCGCCGCCGAGGACCACCGTCAGCCGGTGCGAGCCGGGGACGAAGCTCGCTGCTCCGAGCGGCCGGGCGGTGTGAATCGAAGCGAGCCGGTTCCCCGCTCGCCCGAAAGCGGTCAGCTCGTGCGGTGCGAGGACCGCGAGCCTCCGGCCGTCGGATGACCAGAGCAGCCCGCTCGGCAGGCCCGGAAGCTGCCGCCGGGCGAGGACGGCCCCGCTGTCCACGTCGACGATCACGAGCCGGCCTGACGCCGTGACGAAGGCGAGGACATGTTCATGCGTTGCGCCCGGTCGCCAGGCCGGCCCAACCCGGGCAACCCGGGCGTCGAGCAGGTGGTCGCCGGTCCCGTCACCCGCGACGATCCGGAGCGATGATCCGTCGAGATAGGCGATGCGGTATCCGTCGGGTGCCCACCGCGGCAGCGAGATCCGGCCCGAACGAGCGAGCGACCAGCGGACGTTCCCCTTCGGGTCGACGGCCAGCAGCTCGTGCTTCCGCGTGACCGCGACGAACAGGCCGTGCGGCGACCAGGAGGCCTCGCTGTAGCGGCCGAGCAGGCGCTTCGACCCGTCGGGTTGGACGATCCATGGTCCGGCGCTCGATGAGACGAGGATCGGCCCTGAGGTGGGAAGCCGGGTCAGCACCGGTGCGGCATTGCGAAGCCCGACGGCCTGCCTCACGGAGTGGAGGATCACCGATCCGGCCGGCGTGACGGCGATCGCGATCGCTGCGCTCGCTGCAGCCGCGGCGACAAGGGCCGGGAAGGTCACGCGGCGCCGGGGTGCCGCGGGCGGCACGGGCTCGCGCTCGGCGAATGCCCGCGCCACGACCTCCCACGTCCGTGACTCGGCGCCGGGCTCGTCCGGGACAGGGATCGCGTCGAGCTCGCGTCTCACGAGCGCAACCTCTCCGAGAGGGTGTCGAGCCCCCGGCGGAGGCGTGAGTTCACGGTCCCGCGTGGCAGCTCGAGCAGCCCGGCGATCTCGCCGGGCGAGTAGCCGAGCACGTAACGGAGGACGATCACCGCTCGATGCTCGGGCGTGAGCGCTGCGAGCGCCAGAAGCGTGTCGTCCGAGAGCTCGGGCACGTGGCCGGGCGCCTCGGCCTCGGCCAGGCCGGCCTCGCCGCGCAGTTGGCGTGCTCTCGTCCAGTCGATCGCCCGATTGACGACGATCCGGTGCAGCCAGGGGCCGAACGGCCGGCCTCGCTCGAAGCTGTCGAGCCGGCGGATCGCAGCGAGGAAGGCCTCCTGGGCGATGTCCTCGGCGGCGCTGGCGTCGTGGGCGACGAGAAAGGCGGCCCGGTATGCCCTCGGCCAGTGCAGCCGGAACAGGGCCTCGATCGCCGAGGCCGAGCCTTCCCTGGCTTCGCGAACCCAGGTCCGCTCCTGGCGAGCCGAATCGGCCATCCGCTTCCGACTATACGAGCGGTCGTGCCCATGAGGTCCATCTCCTCCCTCTACGCCTCCGGGGCTCGAAAGGTCCGCGGGACCTCCCCGACACCCGGGGTCGTATCAGGGGAGATCGAGGAGGGACAGATGACCCGGAGAAGCCTTCAACTGCTCGTCCTGTGCGGCGGAGTCATTCGTCGCCTGTCACGGCTGCGCCGAATGGCCGGCCGGCTTCTTCTGGCGGCGCTCGTCTCGGTGCTCTCTTTCGTGGGCCCCGCGGGCGCCGCGCGGGACCCCTGGAATCCGCATTGCCCATCGATGCCGCTCGAGCAGCCCCTGCCGGCTCCCCTCGCCCGCGCCGAGCGGGCGTTCGTGCCGTGGGGTGGATCGATCGTCCCGCGAGGCCTTGCGGCCGGCCCCGTCTATCTCGTCGCCGGCTCGTACCGCACCGCGATCTCACGCGACGGCGACTTCACCGACTCGAGCGGCGCGTACCTGCACCGGGCTCTCGTCGCGGTCTCTCCATCGTTCCCCGGCCGGGTCACGTTCACGGGCGGCCCCCTGAAGGCCGGCGCAGCCCTCGCCTTCTCGAGCCAGGGGGCGATCCACTGCTCCGTCGACAAGCTGGGCGTCACGTGCATTCCTCGGCAGCTCAGGTTCACGGCGCGGCTGACCGTTCGCGCCGGGAGTGGCTGGCGGATCGTCCGCACGGAACTGCGGCTTCCCGGGACGGGGTGCTTCCGGCTCACGGCTTCGGGTGACGGCCTCCACGAGACGATCCCGTTGGCGGTGCCCGGGCCGTGAACCGCCGCCGATTCCTTGCACTCGCGACCGCTCCGTTCGTGCTCCGGGCGGGCTCGGCGTTCGGAGCGACCTCGCCGCGCGGGCTCGTGACCTGTGACACCGAGTCGAGGATCGCGATCGTCGACCTCGCCGCCGGTCGCGTGCTCGGATCGATTCCCGTCGCGGCCGGCCCGAAGTCGATCGAGCGGGTCGGCCGCGGGCTTGCGCTCGTGTGTCACACCGGGAGCGGTCTCATCTCGATCGTCGACGGCCGGGCAGGCGCGGTTCGCCACGAGCTCCACGGCTTCGCGGCGCCTCGCTACACGGCCCGTCACGCCGACGGTGTCCACGCTTTCGTCAGCGACTCGGATCGTGGGCTTGTTGCCTCGGTCGACGTTCGGCATGGGAGAGTGCTCGGCAGCGTCGAGCTGGGCGGCCCGGCCCGCCACCTCTCGCTCGCTCCCGACAGCCGCACGCTCTGGACGTCGCTCGGGTCGAGTGCGCATGAGGTGGCGGTTGTCGACGTGTCGGATCCGGGGCGGCCGCGTTCCGTCCGCCGTGTCTCGCCGCCGTTCCTCGCACACGACGTCGGGTTCTTCCCCGACGGGCGGCAGGTTTGGGTGACGGCCGGCACCGCCGGTGAGATGGCGATCTTCGCCGGCGACCGGGCTTCTCGCCCGCTCCGGGCCGATCCCGGGCCCCAGCACGTCACCTTCGGCAAGGGCGTCGCCTACGTCACGAGCGGCGTGGCCGGAACCTTCCGGGTGCAATCACTCGCAGACGGGTCGATCCGTCGCGAGACCCGGGTGCCCGTCGGCTCGTACAACGTGCAGTCGGGGCCGGGCGGGCTCGTGCTCACCCCGTCGCTTGCCCAGGGCACGCTCTGCGTGCTCGACGCGGCGGGAAGCCTTCTGCACACGGTGCAGGTCTCGACGTCGTCGCACGACGCCTGCTTCGTCTTCTAGCCGGGCGCGAGCCGGCGGAGGCGGGTCAGCTCCGCCGGCAGGTAGAAGCCGAGCGGCAGGAGCAGGAGCGGATAGAGCGCCGTGAGCCCGATCGCGACCGGGAGCGAGTGGATCTCCCAGGCGATCGCGGTGAGCCCGCCGGCCACTCCGGCGAGGGTCAGGATCCGCCGCCATTGGTAGTTGACCGGGTAGACCTGCCGGCTCCGGAACCACATGCCGGCGAAGAGCACGAGGTAGGCGACGAGCGTCGAGACGGCGGCGCCCATCATCCCGTACACGGGGATCAGCGCGATGTTGATCACGATGTTGACGAGCGCTGCGACGCCGGTCACGACCCAGTTGAGCTGCGTCTTGCGCATCCGGCCGATCCCGATCGCGAGCACCGAGTAGCCGGAGTACGCCGCGGTCGCGAAGCAGAGGAGCGGAACGGCCTCGGCAGAGCGCGCGAAGGTGCCTTTCGGGTTGATCAGGTGGACGATCCACGGCGCCATCGAGCCGAACGCGAGCGACATCCAGCAGGTGACGAAGAGCAGGTAGGTGAGAACGTAGGCGTAGGTGCGCTTGGCCGCGGTGTCGTCGCGGATCGAGTAGGCGAAGGCGGGCCAGGCGAGCTGGAAGGCGGTCAGCAGGAACACGATCACCGACGAGATGCTCACCGCCAGGGAATAGATCCCGACCTCGGACTGGCCCTTGTAGCGGTTGATGAACAGGCGGTCGATCAGGTTGATCACCCAGAGGGCGAGCGCCGACGGGACGAGTGGGAGGCCGAACCGGTTCATCGCTCGGAGGAGCTTGCGGTCGAACTGGAAGCCGAGCTGGTAACGACGGTAGGCGAGCAGGGCGAAGTAGACGGTGAGCGTCCCCATGAAGTTTCCGATCACGGCTCCGAGTGCTCCCTTGTGGAAGCCGACGACGAGCACGATCGTCGAGCCGATCGTGATCAGCACGTTCGCGACGCTCGCGATCGCGAAGCCGACCGGGCGCTCCTCGACGCGGAAGAGCGCCGTCACCTGCGCGTAGTTCATCTGGGCCCAAAGGCCGACGAACCCGGCCCGGACGAGTGCCGGGCTGAGGTTCAGCCAGTCGGCGAGCGGCTGCGCGAAGACGAAGCCGAGGATGAGCCCGAGCGTCGCCATGCCCATCGTGAACCAGAACGAGGTGCGGACGACGAGCGTCTTCCTGTCCTCGTGCTCCGAGTCGAAGTAGAAGCGGAAGAACGCGCTCGTGATCCCGAGGCGGAGCACGATCGCGAGCACGCTCGAAAGCGCGACGATCGTCGCGATCTGGCCGAAGCCTTTCGTGCCGAGATAGCTCGTGTAGATCGGGAGCAGGAAGACTGCGATCAGCCGGGAGACGATCCCCCCGAGGCCGTAGATCGCCGACTGGCCGCCCAGCCGCTTCAGTTCGCGGGCAAGCACCTAGCGCGGCCTCTGCAGGCGTTTGCTACAGGCCCGGCGGGTACCGTCGGCCGCGCTAGAGGAAGGTCGGACGCTTCGCGTCCGGCAGTGTGTCAGGCACCTTGCTCCGCTTCGCGGAGGGGCCGCAAGCGCCCTGGTGTGCCGGCAAAGCGTGCTGAGAGAGCTCACCTAGAGCTCAGCGTAGATTGCGAGCAGGCGGTCGGCGATCCGGTTGATGTCGTGGACCTGCTCGACATACGCGCGGCTTGCGGCCCCGACCTCACGGCGGGCCGCAGTGTTCTCGACGAGCGGGCGGAGGGCCTCGACCAGCGTGTCCTTCGTCGCAGGCACGATCGGGACGCGGATCCCGTATCCCGCGGCGCTCTGCTCGACTGTCTCCTCGTCGAGGTGCGCGATCACCGGCTTGCCGAGCGCCATCGCCTCGAGCGCGAAGACGCCGTGCCAGCCCGCGTTCAGCTGGTCGACGACGATGTCCGCCCGTGCGTAGCGCTCGCGGGCCTCGTCGTGGCGCACGCCCTCGACGATGTCGAGCTCGAGCTCGAGCTTCTCGCATGCCTCGATCACGTAGCGGGTGCCCTTCTTCTCGCGGTTCGAGGGTGCGTGCACGACGAGCGGCTTCGGGTTGTCGGTCGGGGGGGCGGGGTCGAACTCGCTCAGCTCGAGGCCGGGCGGGACGACGCGGGCCTCGGGGACCCAGCGGAGCGCGGCGTAGGAGCCGACGATCTCGGCGCCGGCGCGCTTCCCGTCGCGCAGCTCCTCGGGCCGCTTGCCGCGGATGTCCGATCCGAGATAGTGGAAGACGCTCTTCTTGCGCGCGGCGCGGAGGATGGGGAACTGCAGCGACGGCGGGACGAGGGTCAGCCCGAAGTAGAAGTGGAAGACGTCGGTTTCCGGAAGGAGCCGCCCGAGCGCTGCGAACTGAGTCGCGAGGCGGTGGGGGAGCGCGCCATTGCGCTCGAGGGAGATGTCGGCCTCGGGATGGAGCTTCCCTCGGTTGAAGACGACGAGTCGTGCGTCGACGCCCTTCCGGCGCTGGGCCTGCACGTTCTCCCACGGGATCCCCGCCACGTTGACGGGAGCATGCGTGACCCGAAGCGTCATCTCGACTCGGGACGTGTCCGGGGGACTGTCCCCGTCCGAGCTCTTTCCGGCGGTGTCCGGTCGGCCGCTCGCCCGCCGCGGTCAGCCCGCATCGAACTCGAGCTGGTCGAAATAGCGGAGGGCCGTTCGTCCGGGACGGATGCGCGGTGCGAGCGCCCGAAGCTCGTCGTCCGACACCTCGCCGATCGCCCGCTTCACGCCGAGATAGGGCAGGTTCAGGTCGTCCTGGTAGACGATCGTCGAGATCCGCGGGTTGATCTCGATCACGTGGTTTCCGACGAGCTGGATGTTGAAGAAGTGCTGGATCCCGAGCTCGGCGACGATTGCATTGCCGAGCGCCATCAGCTGCGGATCCTCGAGCGTGACGAAGTACATCGCGAGGCCCGCCCGCATCGCCTCGCGCGTCTTCGGGTGTCCGAGGACGATCTCGGTGCCGTTGGCGATGCCGTCGATCGTCCGCTCGGGTCCCGTCGCGAGCTCCATCACGAGTAGATCGGTGCGGTCGTCGACCGACGCGAGGATCTCGACCGCGTCCTCGAGCAGCATCGACACCGACCCGGGCCGTTCGCGCAGCAGCTGGTCGGCGCGGTCGACCGTCGGATCGAGGATCCGGAAACCGCGGGAGCCCGAGGAGAACACCGGCTTGAAGCAGACCGGGCGTTCCGGATACCCGAGCTCCCGTGCGGCCGCTTCGACCTCGGCGGCGCCCTTGACCCGCCGGAAGTCGGGTGCGGGCAGCCCGAGCCGGCGCAGAAACGCGTAGCTCTCGGCCTTGTCGTTCGAGCGGTGGATCGCGTCCTTCGAGGAGACGAGGACAGCGGCACCGCCGAGGTGGCTCGAGCCTGCGAGGCCTTCGAGGTCGAACGACGACTGCGGCAGGACCGCGGCGGCGCCCTCGCGCTCGGCGATCTCCGCGATCGCGTCCGGGAACGACGGGTCGGAGCCGGCCGGGACGAGGTGGAACACATCGCACTGGTGGCGCCCGATCGAGCGCTCGCTCATGTCCGTGCCGACGAGGCGAACCTCGCGCTCGCCGTTCTCGCGCAGGCTGCGTAGCAGCGCTGCGGTGCCCGGAGCGCCCGAGGCGGTCACGACGACCGTGATCGGCTTCATCCGAGATCGATCCGGTCGTCACGGAGGTGCTCGAGCCGCGCCTCGCGATCGGCATCGAGGAACGTTCGCATCGTCTCGCCCATCGTCGTGCCGTCGTAGGCCCAGATCTCCGGGTGGGTGAGGAGCTGAAGCCACTCGAACTCGCCGCGCGCGAGCTGTTCGTGCGGGCAGCCGTGGCGCCAGTGCTGGTTCGAGTCCGAGCGGTAGTGGCCGGGATCGAACCACGGCTCGGCCATCACATTCACGGCGCCCTCGATCGGCGCCGTCATGTACTCGGGATCGGGGTTGTGCCAGGCGACGACAGGCTCGAACCGGTCGTCGAGGTCGAGCTCGGGCCAGACGGCGTGGTGGGCGATCCGCCCGCCGAGCTCGCGCAGGCGGGCGATCGTGCGCTCGCCTTCGGGCGAGCCGAGGTTGTAGAAGATCGAGCGGGTCATCAGGAACCAGGTCGACGTGGCTCCGGCCTCGGCCTCGATCTCGGCGAGGGCCACGGCGGACTCGAGTGAGAGGTCGACGTCGTGGCGGAGGATGAGCGCCCCCGGCTCGGGAGCCGCGTCGAACCCGGCGAATCGGTAGCCGCCTGCCTTCGCCGCCTCGAGCAGCTCGCGGTAGTGGTGGAGCGAGAACTCGCAGCTCATCGCCGCCGGCCGTCCAACATGGCCGTGTCTCGAACCGCCGCCCCGCAGACAGAGCCCCACCCTGGGTGGGGAAGCCTTCCCGCCACCCTCACTGACAATTCTACGGGTCTGGAGGGCCCGCGTCTGTACCAACATCGGAACGATCTCTCCACAGAGCCGAGGCGCGGTTGACGGCGCACGCGAGAGCTCGAAGCTCGCGCGAGACGTCCCGCACGGCGGGTCGAAGAATCTGGAAGGCTCGCGATCGGGGGCAACGCGGGCATGCCGGGAAGTGTCACACGGGTGCGGGAGCTCACGCCGGCTCGACAGGCTCGACCTCGACGTCGATCAGCCGCGCGGCGGCCTCCGCGCGATCGAGCGCCTCGACGTTCGTGTCGGCCACCGCGATCACGTAGCCACGGCGGTCGCCGTCGAGGCGCACGGGGCGGATCACCTCGCCCTCGACGAGGTAGGTGTCGGCCTGGACGACTCCGGGAAAGGCGCGCACCTTCTCGAGCGACCCGACGCGGGTCACCCGCCCGGGCGTCAGCGGCCCGGGCGCGGCGGTCAGGAACCGGATCGCGAGCGGCTGGCGGAACGCCGGGGTCACGAGCGAGTCCGGCAGGTCCTCGCCGAGCGCCATCCTCAGCTGCACCTCGACCAGATCGACTCCGACCGCGTGGCGCACGAGGTCCGACATCTGCCCTCCGGGAATCCTCGCCGCCACCTCGACGACGACAACACGGCCGTCCGGTGCCGCGATCAGCTGGGGGAACGCGATCCCGGTGCCGAGCCCGAGCGCGCGCACCGTGCGCGAGGCGACCTGCTCCGACTCGGCGAGCTGCTCGGCGGGCACCGTCGGCGGGTACACGTGGATCCAGCCCACCCCGAACCCGATCCCGGGAGGGCGGAGCCGATCCGAGAGCGTGAGCGTCGAGGCCTCGCCGGCGCGCGCGATCACGATCCCGTTCATCTCCGTGCCCTCGACGAACTCCTCGAGGATCGCCTCCCGGGTCGGCGACGCCGACAGCGCCTCGTGTAGGTGCGCCTCGATCTCTCCGACCGACTCGACCACGAAGATCCCGCGCTGGCCGCCCGAGTCCGCCGGCTTCAGCACCGCGGGGAAGCCGACCTCTTCGGCCGCGCGATACCGCTCGGAGAGAATCCGGAGCGCCGCGAACCGCGGCTGGGGCACGCCGTCCTCCGCGAGCCGCCGCCGCATCGCCACCTTGTGCGTCATCAGGTGCGCTGTCTCGGTGCCGATTCCCGGCAGCCCGCGCGCGTCGGCGACAGCTGCCACCACCGGCACCGCGCGATCGGCCGACACGGTCAGCACGCCGTCGAACTCGACATCGGCGACCGCCGCCAGTACCGCCTCGACGTCCGAGAAGTCGACGACGAAGCGGACGTCGGCCTCGGCGAGGCCGAGCGCGTCCTTGTTCCGGTCGACCGCGAGCACGCGCAGGCCGAGCTCCTTCGCGCGAATGATCGCATTCCGCTGGTGACGGCCTGCGCCGACGAAGAGAACCGTTTTCATCCGCCGCGACCTTAGACGAGGAGCTCCATGAGATCGTCTGCTTCGGGGCGCGAGCTGCCCTGCTCGCGTATCCGGACACGCGAGGTCGTGGCGCTCCTCACCTAAGCGCCGAGCCGCGCCACGATCGCGTAGTCGAGTGGCGCGAACAGCGTCTCGCCGAGCAGCCGACGGTTCGCAGCGAGCGCCGAGCGGGCCGCGTCCCATTCCTGGCCGGCCGGCAGCTCGAGCTCGCGCAGCCCTTCGACAGGTGCATTCAGGAACCGCACCTCGACCTCCGGGAACCCCGCCTCACGCACGAGCAGCTCCAGGGTCTCCGCGACGAGAGGCTGTGCATGCGTGAGATCGGCGAAGTAGTTGCGGAGCGCCTGGGGGGAGACGGGGTTGATCGTCTCGAGGAGCAGCAGCCCGCCGGGCCTGAGCTTCGACGCCGCCAGCCCGAGTAGCCGCACGAGCGCGGCGGGCGGGAGGTGCTCGACGAGCTGGAGCGCCGTCACGGCCCCGAGCGTCTCCGCCTCGACACCCTCGAGGGCCGTGAGCGCGTCGGCCTGCTCCACCTCCACACCCTCCCCGCGCGCGAACGCGACCATGTCGCCGTTGGCGTCCACACCCCGCGCTGCGACCCCTGCCTCCCGCAGCAGCACGAGCAGCTCCCCACGCCCGCACCCGAGATCGAGCACCGGCGGGGATCCGGCGAGCAGCTCGACGTAGGGCCGCTGCCGCTCCCGCACCTCCGCCGTCGGCGCCCGCATCCGCGACTCGAAGGCGAAGTAGTCCGGCATCGCGTCCTGGCGAGGCTGGGCCGCCACCGTCCGCGGCCCACCGTCGCCGCCGCGCCGTTCGAGCCGGAGCAACCGCTCCTCGAGCTCCCGGCTGCGCCGCTCGGCCTCACCTGCCCGGGCCGCCGCCTCGTCCACCCGCTCGGACAGCACATCCGCCAGGCGAAGCACGGCGTCGTTGAACGCCCGCTGGGCCCGCGCGAGCGGCTCGGCCGCCTGCGACAGCCGATTCCGCACGCCGCCGCGCTCGGAAGCGGCCGAAACCGACCGGAGCGCCTCGGCCTCGGCACGGGCCTTCACGAGGGGATCCATCGGGCTGCACGATAGGGCGCCGTTAGACTCGCCGTCGTGCTGGAAGGGAAACGGATCCTGATCACCGGCGGCGCCGGCTTCATCGCGACGACCCTCGCCCGCGAGCTCGTCGACCGGAACGAGATCGTCGCCGTGGACAACCTCCATCGCGATGCGCTCTCCGGCACCGACCTCGCGGACCACCCGAACTTCACCCTCCACCGGGGTGACGTCCTCGACGGCGCTCACCTGAAGGAGCTCGCGCAGGGCGCCACGCACTTCGTCCACTGCGCCGCGATCGCCGGTGTCGAGACCGTGCTCGAGAGCCCGGTCAGGACGATGCGCGTGAACGTGATCGGCACCTACAACGCGCTGGAGGCCGCGCTCGCCGCCGGCGACACGGTCGAGCGCTTCGTCGACTTCTCGACCAGCGAGGTCTTCGGCACCCATGCCTACAACGTCACCGAAGGGCAGGTCTCGACGATCGGGTCGGTCGGCGAGGCGCGCTGGACCTATGCGGTCTCGAAGCTCGCCGGCGAGCACATGGCCCACGCCTACCACGACGAGCTTCGGCTCCCGACCGTGACCGTCCATCCCTTCAACGTCTTCGGGCCCGGCCAGATCGGCGGCGGTGCGATCCGCGCGTTCATCGAGGCGGCGCTCGCAGGCGAGAACCTCACGGTTCGCGGCGACGGCTCGCAGATCCGCGCCTGGTGCTACGTCACCGACATGGTCAGCGGTGTCCTCGCCTGCCTCGAGCGTGCCGAAGCGGTCGGCCAGGCGTTCAACATCGGCAACCCGCGCTCGTCGGTGACGATCTACGACCTCGCCCAGCGGATCATCCGGCTCTCCGGCTGCTCCGGCGAGATCGAGTTCGCCCCGCTCGGCTACGTCGACGTCGAGCTCCGCATTCCGAACGTCGCGAAGGCCCGCGAGCTCCTCGCCTGGGAGCCGGAGGTCGAGCTCGACGACGGTCTCGCCCGGACGATCGAGTGGTACCGGAGCCGGTAGAGACCGTCCGTCTCGCCCGGCCGGAGACGGGCGGCGAGGAGGTCGCGCTCGTCACCGAGGTGCTCGAGAGCGGCCAGCTCACGATGGGCCCGGTCGTCGCCGAGTTCGAGCGCGAGCTCGCCGCCGCGTCCGGGACGCGCCACGCGCTCGCCGTCTCCTCCGGCACGGCGGCGCTGCATCTTGCCGTGCTCGCGCTCGGCCTCGAGCCCGGCGACGAGGTCATCGTTCCCGCCTACACGTTCCCGGCGACCGCGAACGTCGTCGCGCTCTCGGGCCTGCGCCCGGTGCTTGTCGACGTCGACCCCGTGACGATGAACATCGATCCGGCGAGGATCGAGGTCGGGCCGCGGACGAAAGCCGTGATCCCCGTGCATCTCTTCGGCCGCCCGGCGCGAATGGAGGAGCTGCCCGACCTGCTCGTGGTCGAGGACGCGGCGGGCGCGCTCGGCGCGAGGCGGAAGGGGCGCCCGTGCGGGTCGCTCGGCCTGGTGGCGTGCCAGAGCTTCCATCCGCGGAAGATCGTCACGACCGGCGAGGGCGGCGGGATCACGACCGACGACGACGAGGTCGCCTCGATCATGGCGCAGCTCCGAAACCATGGCTGGCGCTCGCTGGCAGACGGTGACATGCCGGCGCCGGGGCTCAACTACCGGCTCTCCGACATCCTCTGCGCGGTCGGACTGCCCCAGCTCCGCCGGCTTGACGAGCTGCTTGCGGCGAGGGCGAGGGTCGCGGCCGGTTACGCAGAGCGGCTCGCCCACCTGCCCGTCACGCTGCCCACGGCAGACGAGGGCGACGTGCACGGCTGGCAGGCCTACATCGTCCAGGTCGAGAGCCGCGACGCGGTGCTCGCGGGGCTCCGGGCGCAGGGAATCGAGTGCCAGATCGGCACCTTCTCGCTGCCGCTCCTCGCCGCCTACTCCGATCAGGGCACCTTTCCCGGCGCCGCGCATGCGTTCGCGACGGCGCTTGCGCTGCCGCTCCACACGAGGCTCACGGAGTCCGACCTCGATCGCGTCGCCGAGGCACTTGACAAGCTTGTGAGTCATCACTAACTTACTGGGCGTGGTCGTTACGACAGAACGCAAGACGAAGGACGCGCGCCGCGAGGAGATCCTCGATGCGGCCATGCTGGAGTTCGCCGAGCGCGGGTTCCACGGGGCCTCGACCGAGGACATCGCCCGCCGCGCCGGCATCTCGCAGCCCTACGTTTTCCGGCTCTTCGGGACGAAGAAGGAGCTCTTCAGGGCTGTCGTCTCACGCTGCTTCCGGGAGACGCTCGAGATGTTCCAGCGGGCGGCCGAGGGGCATCGCGGCGCCGAGGCACTCGAGGCCATGGGTCAGGCCTACGTCAATCAGCTCCAGACGGACTCCGTACGGCTTCGGTCCCAGATGCAGGCCTACGCAGCCTGCGACGATCCGGAGATCCGCGAGGTCGTCCGCCAGGGCTTCGGCGACCTCGTCGCCTACGCCCAGCGGGTCTCAGGGCTTCCGCCGGAGCATGTCGGGCGGTTCTTCGCGACCGGGATGCTCCTGAATGTGTTCGCCTCGATGGGGCAGTTCGGTGACGGAGCCGAGCCGTGGGCGCAGGCCCTGTGCGACGCGCTGGGTAAGGACAGCTAACTCTTTTTTCAGTCGGAGGTAAGTGATGAGTCACAAAATAAGGAACAATCACAAACTGCTCTGGGTCTTTCTGCTCACGTCGGCCGCGGGCTTCATGGTCACGCTCGACAACCTCGTCGTGACGACGGCGCTCCCGGTCATCCGACACGATCTCGGCGCCGGGCTCTCGGGGCTCGAGTGGACGGTCAACGCCTACACGCTCACCTTCGCGGTGCTGCTCCTCACGGGCGCCGCACTCGGTGACCGCTTCGGGCGGCGGCGGATGCTCGCGATCGGCCTCACGATCTTCACCGTCTCCTCTGCGGCGGCCGCGCTCGCCCCGTCGATCCTCGCGCTCGACATCGCCCGTGCCTTCCAGGGCGTCGGCGGCGCGATCGTGATGCCGCTGACCCTGACGATCCTGGCCTCCGCCGTGCCGGCCGACAAGCGCGGGCTCGCGCTCGGGGCCTGGGGCGGGATCACCGGCCTCGCCGTCGCGTTCGGCCCGCTCGTCGGCGGCGCCGTCGTCTCGGGAATCTCATGGCACTGGATCTTCTGGCTGAACGTGCCGATCGGGATCGTCCTCATCCCGCTCGTCCTGTTCCGCCTCGACGAGAGCCGCGGGCCCTGGGACAAGCTCGACCTGCCGGGCGTCGTGCTCGCAGGCGTCGGGCTGCTCGGGATCGTGTGGGGGCTCGTCCGTGGGAACGCGCTCGGCTGGGGCTCCCCCGCGATCCTCGGCGCGATCCTCGGCGGGCTCGTCGTGCTGGCGCTCTTCGTCCTCTGGGAACTGCGGGCGCCCACGCCGATGCTGCCGATGCGCTTCTTCCGCAACCGCGCCTTCGCGCTCGCGAACCTCGCGTCGCTCCTCTTCTCCTTCGGGATGTTCGGCTCGATCTTCCTGCTCGCGCAGTTCTTCCAGACGGTGCAGGGCTACTCGCCGCTCGACTCGGGCGTGCGGATCCTGCCGTGGACGGCGATGCCGATGCTCGTCGCGCCGATCGCCGGTGCGATGTCCGACCGCGTCGGCGGGCACCGCCTGATGGCGGCCGGCCTCGCGCTTCAGGCGATCGGGCTCGCGTGGATCGCCGCGATCACGACGACGACCCTGCCCTACAGCAACATCGTGCTCCCGTTCATCGTCTCCGGAACCGGGATGGCGCTCTTCTTCGCGCCGGTTGCGAACGTCGTCCTCTCCACCGTCCGCCCGATCGAGCAGGGGCAGGCCTCCGGCGCGAACAACGCGATCCGTGAGCTCGGCGGTGTCCTCGGGGTCGCGGTTCTGGGCTCGATCTTCGCGAATGCGGGCGGCTACAGCACCGCCGAGACGTTTGTCAAGGGAACAAGCGACGCGGTGTATGTCGGGGCTGCGGTCGTGGCAGTGGGTGCGGTTGCAGCGATCTTCATCCGCAGCCTTCGCCCGAGCCGGGTGCAGGCTCTCGAGCTGACACACGAGCTCGAAGCGGCGGCGTAGCGAATCGCACGGCGGGGATCCAGCTCGGGTCCCCGCCGTGCCCTCTTTGGGCCCCCGCCAGCCATTTCGAGGCACGGCGGTGTGTGACGGCGGTCACAGAAGGCGCGTCGTGCCGGACAACGACGCCGCCCCGGGACGTGCCTACCGTCGGAAGGCATCGACCAACCGCCGAAACCAGTCACAGGAGGCCCAAGATGAGCACGTCGAACCCGATCCGGATCGCCGTCGCCGCACTCGCCGGCGCCGCGTGCCTTGCTCCATGCGCGGTCGCCGCGCCGGTGTCGCCCGCCGGGCAGGGCGAGGCGAAGAACCTCACCCCGTTCACCGCCCCCTACGCCGCGTCCCGGTCGGGTGTCCGCTACACCACCTCGACCCCGCAGACTCCGGTGCCGCAGGGCGAGGCGAAGAACGGGGCGCCGTTCGACGCGACCTATAGCGAAGATCCCGGTCTCACCCCCGCCTACGCGAAGATCGCGAGGCTCGAGGCGGCAAGCGAGGCGAAGAACACGCCGGCGTTCACGGACTCCGCGGGATTCCCTCGGTCCGGCTTCAACTGGATCGACGCCTCGATCGGCGCGCTCGTGGCGCTCGGAGCCTGCCTTCTCGTCGCCGGGGCGGTGGCGCTCCGGCGGCACGCCTCCGTGGCGCTGCGAACGGTTCGCGTCGAGCATGCCTGAAACGGGACCTCGCCGGATCGAGGCGTTGTGTAACGACCGGCACACACGTCGTGTAACCGGCGTCATCAACGCCGCTCCCGCTCGGACATACGGTCAGCAAGGCATCGATCAACCGCCGAAGCCCAGGAGGCACAAGAGATGACCAAGTCCCACCCAACCCGAGTCCTTTTCGCTTCCTTCATCGCCGCCGCTTCACTCGCCCCCACCGCCCTCGCAGGCTGGCAAGACCCTGGCGGCTCGCCGACAGCCTCGAACACCCACTACAGCGTGGCCGCCCATCGCACGTCGGCCCGCCAGGCGAAGGCCGCCGCGATCGCCCGGATCGTCGCCGAGACCAAGCGGCTCGACGCCCACTACCGGTTCGACCGGGTGCCCGCGAACGAGCGCTGAGCTGGGAGCGGGGTAGCGAAGGGCGCGGGTCTCCGCGCCCTCGCTGTGGTCCGCCGTCGCCCCCGGCAGTGACAATGGGCGAGTGGCCGCGAAACCGCCCGACCGTGTGGGGTACCTGCTCGTCCTCGGGGCAGGGCCGGCGCAGCTTGGCCTGCTCGAGGCCGCGCGGGCCAACGGGATCTGGACAGCTGTCTGCGACCGGGACCCGGGGGCGCCGGGCTTCGCGTTCGCGGACCGTCGGTGCATCGTCTCGATCGAGGACGAGACGGCCGTCGAGCGGCTCGCCTCGGCGCTGCCGCTCACGGGCCTGATCGCTCCGGGGACAGACGAATCGGTCGCCGTCGCCGCCCGTGTGGCCGAGAAGCTCGGGCTCGCCCACCCCGTCACGGCGGAGACGGCGATCCTCGCGACGAGCAAGTCGCGGCAGCGCGCGGCACTCGACAGTGCCGGCATTCCGCAGCCTCGCTGGCAGCTCGTCGCCGATGAGAGTGAGATCGAGTTGCCGCTTCCCCTCGTGGTGAAGGCCGCCGACCGCACGCGAGAGCGGGGCTTGTCCATCGTCCGGCGCCGCTCGGAGCTTCCCGGCGCCCTCGTCGTCGCCCGGGCGGCGTCCCGGAGCGCGATCCTCGTCGAGGAGTACGTCGACGGGGACGAGGTGACGGTGACCGGTTTCTCGGCAGGGGGCGAGTTCCTGCCGCTCGCGGTGGTCGACCGCACCTCGGCTCCCGAGCCGGCGTTCGGCGTCCCGCTCGCCCAGAGCTGGCCGTCGCTGCACGCGGCGGCAGCGGCCGAGGTGACGCGGCGCGCCGTCGAGGCGCTCGGGATCGAGGAGGGGCCGTCGTTCACCCAGCTGCGGATGAGCCGTGGAGGCGCTGAGGTGATCGAGGTCTCGGCGCGCCTCGCCGGGGGGCACGACGCCGAGCTCGTCGAGCTCGTGACGGGGATCGACCTGAACGCGCTCGCACTTGCGGCCGCGCTCGGCCGGCCGCTCGACCCGGGGGAGGTCGTCGGCGCGTTCCGGCCGTCGGTCGCCGCCGCTGCGACCCGCTTCCTGGTCGCGCCGTTCGGGGAGCTCGAGTCGATCGAGGTTCCGGACGGCCAGAAGGGCGTGATCTCGACGCGCCTCTATCGCAGGCGCGGCCACGTCTTCGGGCTGCTCCGGCGCTCGTCCGACCGGGCCGGCGCGGTGCTCGCCGCGGGTGCGACGCCGGCCGAGGCTCTTGCCCGGGCCGATGCCGCCGCCCAGCACATACGCTTCGTGACGGCGGATGCGCCGGCCCCCTCTGCCGGCCGCGTTCCTGACGGCACCTACCGGCAGGCCGTCGCCCACGCCGATGTCGCGAGCACGAGTGCCAGATGACGAATCTCCTCCGAACGTAGGCCTGGCCGCCCTCCGCCGGCGGCTGAGCCCGAAGAATCGCTCGGTCCGGATCGTCGGCACGATCCTCGTCACCGGCCTCGCCGCCGCCTACATCGTCTCGAAGATCGACCTCGGCCAGACGGCCCACACCCTGGCGGATGCGAGCATCGGGTGGCTCGCGCTCTCGGCGTTCCTCACCGTGATCACGGTGCCGCCTCAGGCCTACCGCTGGAAGCTCCTGCTCCGTGCGCGTGGGATCGAGGACTCGCTCCTCTGGCTCACCCGCGCCTATTTCGTCTCCTATGCGGTCGGGCAGGTGCTCCCGACGGGCGTCGGCGGCGACGCCTCGCGGATCTTCGAGACGACGAAGCGCCACCCCGGCGAGGGCTCGCCGATCGCCGGGTCGGTCGTGCTCGAGCGGGCGATCGGCGGCGCGGTGACGCTCGTCCTCGTTGCGGTCGGCTTTCTGCTGGCGCTCGGCCACTACCCCGTCGGGCCGTACCTCTGGGTCGAGGCGGTGTTCGTGGTGGGGACGATCGTCGCCGGCTTCGTCGTCTTCTCGGCGCGCCTTCGCCGGCACCTGCGCCGCGCAGTGCCTCTCCTCCGTCGCGCCCGAGTGGAGTCGGTCGTCCGCGCCGCCTACGAAGGGATTCACGGCTACCGCCATCACACCCGGACGCTGCTGACGGTCGCCGGGATCACGACGCTCGCCCAGCTCTGCCGGATCGCTGCGATCTGGGCCGGTGGCCGGGCCGTCGGGGTCGAGCTCGGGCTGCGGCCCTACGTCGTGCTCGGGCCGCTGCTCTTCCTCGTGATGCTCGTCCCGTTCACGATCAACGGGGCCGGCGTGCGCGAGGCGTTCTTCGTCAGCTTCCTCACGCGCATCGGGGTCGACTCCGACGCCGCGTTCGCGACGGGCTTCATCTTCTTCCTGATGACGCTCCTGCTCGCGTTGCCGGGCCTCGTCGTGATCCTCTGGGAGGGTGCCAGGCGGGCTCCGGTTCCGGTTGCGGATGGCTGATGACGTCTCGGTCGTCGTCGTGACCTTCAATGCGGCGGCATACATCGAGCGTTGTCTCGCCTCCGTCTCGAGCCACGAGACGATCGTCGTCGACAACGGCTCCACCGACGGCACCCCGGCGCTCGTGCGCGAGCGGTTCCCCGGGGTGACGGTGATCGAGCAGGAGAACCGCGGGATGGGCGGCGGCAACAACACGGGGATCGGCGCGGGCGGCGGCAGGTACGTGTTCCTGCTCAACTCGGACGCCTGGGTTGAGAGCGACGGGCTCGACCGGCTCGTCGCGTTCGCCGATGCGCACCCGCGGGCCGCGGTCGTCGGGCCGCGGCTGCTGAACGAGGACGGGACGCTGCAGCGCTCCGTCCGCGGCGAGCCGACGCTCTGGCGCCTCGCGACCGAGTACCTGTTCCTGCGCAAGCTCGGCCCGAGCACCGACGCGCTGAACGCCTTCTACGGCGGCGGCTTCCCCCACGACGTCCCGCGGCTCGTCGAGTCGCTCCAGGGGGCGGCGCTGCTCGTGCGACGTGAGGCGATCGACGAGGTCGGGCTCTTCGACGAGAGCTTCTTCATGTTCAGCGAGGAGACCGACTGGCTCGCCCGCTTCCGGGACGCCGGCTGGGAGGTGTGGTTCACGCCCGTGGCCGAGGTCGTGCACGTCGGCGGCGCCTCGCACGGCGGGCGGCTGTACAACGAGAACCTGCGCGGGATCCTCCGCTACCTCGACAAGCACAAGGGGCCGCGCGAGGCGGCGCGGGCGCGGCTGCTCCTGCTCTGGTCGCTCCGGGCCCGGGCGCTCGTCTTCCGCGGCGAGCGCGGCAAGGCCTATCGCGACGGCGCGAGCTTTCTCGCCTCGGGCGACGTGCAGGCGCTGCTTCGAAGTCGTGGGCTCGACGGAGGCCGGCCAGATGATCTCCGAGTACGTGAGGCTCGCCTTCGCGACCGGGATCGTGCTGCTTCCCGGCTACCTCGTCGCGTGGGCGCTCGGGCAGCGCGGCACCTCGCCCGGCTTCGTCTGGGCGTTCGGCTGCCTGTTTCTGGCCTGGGCTGCGGTGTTCATCGTCCATGGGACGATCTCGCTCGCCGTCTCGTCCTGGGGGCGATCGGGCTCGTCGCCGCCCTCGTCGGCGCATCGAGAGGCGTTCGGCGCCGGCGAGAGCCCACACCGGACGGCGACACGCACGCGACCGGGCTGACCCGCGCCGGCGTATTCGTGGGCGGGGCTGTGCTCGGGATCGCGCTCTGGCATGTCGAGGGCGCGGTCGTCGGCGACGCCCTCTTCCACGAGGGCCGCGTCAGGAAGCTCCTCGACTTCTCCCACCTGCACCTCCGCTCGGTGGACGAGCTCGCTCACGGCGGGCTTCATCCCGGCTACGCCTTCCCGCTCTGGCACGGGTTCCTGGCGCTCGTCGCGAAGCTCTCGGGGCTCGATCCGTCGGTGGTCATCCACCGCGAGGCCTCGGTGCTCGTGCCCATCGCCTGCCTCGTGGCCTGGGAGGCCGGCCTCGCCGTGTTCCGCTCGGCCGCGGGCGGGCTCGGCGTGCTCGCCGCGTCGCTCGGGATCTACTGCTTCGCCGCGGGAAACGGCGGCTCGTACGTCTCGCTCGCGCTGCCCGCGACCGCCTCGCGCCAGCTGATGGTGCCGGCCGCGTTCGCGCTCTACTTCACCTACGCCGAATCGGGCCGGCGGGTCGACCTGGCCACGGTCTCCGTCGCGTTCGGAACGCTGGCGCTCGTGCATCCGACCTACGCTCTGTTTGCGCTGATCCCGCTCGGCGCCTACGCCCTCGTCCGCTGGCCCGAGTGGCGGCGCTCGTGGGCCGGGATCGCGGCGGCCGTCGTGCCGGTCGGGCTCACGGTGCTCTGGCTGAAACCGGTGGTCGACGAGACACTCTCGGTCAATCCGAGCGCAGCCGTTCAGGCAAAGACGCTCGCCCACTACGGCAACGAGCTCGTCGTCACGTCGGTGCATCACTTCCGGCTCGCCGCAGGCGTGCCGGGCCGGACCGGCGCGGTCGCGGTGGCCGCGCTCGCGATGGTGCCGCTGGCGGGTTTCGCCGCGCGCCGCCGCTGGGGTGCGTTCGTGCTCGGCGGTGCCGTCGCGGTCCTCGCGCTGATGCTCGTACCCGAGCTCTTCGTCCGCTTCTCGAACGCGGTCTCGCTGTCCCAGTCCCGCCGGGCTGCCGGGTTCGTGCCGCTGCCGTTCGCGTTCGCCGGCGGCCTGGCGCTGCTGATGCGCCGGGCATTCCTGCTGCCGCTCGCCTTCGTCGCGGGGCTTCTGCTGCAGCGCAAATGGCCCGGCGATTTCACCTATGGGCTCCGCCACGGCGGCCCGGCGGCGATCACCTGGTTCGCGCTGATCGGGGGCGCGGTCGCGCTCGTCCTGGGGCTGATCTTCGCCCGCGACCGGCCGCTGGAGAAGTGGAAGCTCGGCGCGCTCGGGGCGTTCCTGTTCCTGCTCCCGGTCGCCTGGCACGGCTTCTCGCACTGGAGCCCGCTCAACCCGACCGACAGAACGGCGCTCTCACCGTCGCTGCTCGCTCAGCTGAAGAAGCTGCCGAAGGGCTCGGTCGTGATCGCCTCGCTCCCGACGAGCTACGAGATCGCGGCCGTCGCTCCGGTGTACGTCGTCGGGGCGCCGATCGCGCACGTCGCGAACACGAAGGCCAACGACCCGGCGCTCCGGGCGAAGCAGATCGCACACTGGCTCGCCACCGGCGACCCTGCGATCCCGCGCATGTACGGTGCCACCTGGGCTGTGAAGGGCGACCGGCTCATTCCCCTGAGCTCATCCCGGTGAATCGATGAAGGTGCTGCTCGTCACGCTCTATTTCCCGCCCGCCGGCGGCGGAGGCGTGCAGCGCCCGCTGAAGTTCGCGACCCACCTGCCGGAGCTCGGGATCGAGACCCACGTGCTCGCCCCCGACGATCCGAAGTGGATCCATCGCGACGACGACCTGCCGCCGCCGACGCTCGCGTGGGTTCACCGCGTGAGGTTCATCGGCCCGCAGGGGCGGAAGCCAGCCGAGGAGCTGCACGGGACGATGGGCCTCGAGCGCTACGTCCGCCAGGCCTCGCTCTTCAGCCGCCGGCTGCTCCTGCCCGACGAGAACGTGAGCTACAACCTGACCGCGATCCCTGCGGCGATCAGGATCGTGCGCGAGGAGGGGATCGACGTGGTGATCACGACCTCGCCGCCGCCCTCGGTGCACCTCATCGGCGCCGCTGTGAAGCGCGCCACCGGCGTTCGCTGGGTCGCCGACCTGCGCGACTCGATCGTCGCGAACCCGCATCGCGACGCGCAGCGCCTGGCTGTCCGGGTGAAGGAGCAGGGCGTGCAGGCCGTCGCCTCGCTCGTCGCGCGGAACGCCGATGCGACGGTTGCCGTCTCGGAGGCGATCTCCGGAGGAGGTGCGCGCCCGCAATCCGCGCGGGCCGGTGGTGACGATCGCGAACGGCTCCGATTTCGCCGACTTCGCGCCGTTCGAGTACACGCCGGGCGAGCAGTTCCGGATCACCCATGCCGGCTCGTTCTTCGGCAAGCGCGATCCGCGGCCGTTCCTGACCGCGCTCTCGCGGGTCGACGGCGTCGTTGCCCGCTTCGTCGGCGACTTCCGCTCGTCGGATCGCGAGTGGGCGACCGGCATCATGGACCGGATGGAGCTGATCCCGTACGCCACCCACCGCCGCGCGCTCGAGCTGCAGCGAGACTCGGAGGCGCTGCTGCTGCTGATCCCCGAGGCCGCCGGCCGCGGCCGGGGCGTGCTCTCCGGGCAAGGTGTTCGAGTACCTCGCGGCCGAGCGCCCGATCCTCGCGGTGGTGCCGCCCGACGGCGCCGCGGCGGAGCTGATCAGGGCAACCGGCGCCGGCGTCGTCGTCGCCCCGGACGACATCGACGGGATCGCACGCGAGCTCGACTGCGATGCGCGACCGCTGGCGCGAGGGCAAGCTCGAGCCGGTCGAGCTCGGCGACGAGTGGCGGACGAAGCTCGATCGCCGCACGCGCGTGCAGGAGCTGGCCGACCTGCTCCATACCCTGGAGAAGAAGCGAATGAGGAAGGTCGCGAGCTTCTTCTTCCTGGCCACGATCTTCTGCTGCACCTTCGAGAAGGTGCACTGGGCGTTCGGCTCGGCGCTCGCGCTCTCGGACGTCCTCGCGATCGGCTTCATCGTCGCCTACGTGGCGACCTCGCGGCCGACGCTCCCGCGGACGAGCGCCGACGCTGCTGCTGTTCGGGCTCGTGTTCGCGATCGTGTACCTGCTCGGCTTCTACAACCTCGACACGGCTCGCCGGGCTCTCGCAGTTCGTCAAGGGCTTCGTGAAGTTCGGGATCCACTTCACGTTCCTCGCGCTCGGGGTCGCCTGGCTCAAGCGGCGCGGCGATCGCCTACTACTGGCGCGCGCTCGCCTGGTTCGTCGGCGGGATCGCGGTCGAACGCGGCCTACGGCGTGGCGCAGCTCGTCACCGCGCAGGCAGGCGTGAACCTCGACTCGCTGCTGATCTCGCCGCTCACCGGCGGCGCGAGCCAGATCAACATCTACGGCGCGGTCAACGGCTCGTCGGTCTACCGCCCGAACGCCCTGACCGGCGACCCGAACCACCTCGGGATCATGTTGATCGTCCCGCTGCTCGTGCTGATGCCGATGTACCTGCGCCTCGAGGCCGGCCACCGGCTGAAGCGGAAGCTCGGGGCGTTGATCGGGTTCATGCTCGTCGTCGAGATCGCGACGCTCTCGCGCAGCGGCCTGCTCGGGCTCGGCGTCGGGGCGCTCGTCCTGCTCCTGCCCTACCGCGGCTACCTGCGCTCGCGCGCGCTGATCGCGCCGGTCGCGGGCGCGCTCGCGGTGCTCGCGATCGTGATCGTCTCGCGCTTCCACTTCTTCCTGGTCGTGATCCGCTCGCGGATCCAGACGGGGCGGGCTTCGCAGTCGGCGCACTTCCAGGTCTACAGCTTCATCCCGAAGATCCTGCACAGCCACCCGCTGCTCGGGCTCGGGCTGAACAACTTCTCGATCTACTACCAGCAAGTCACCGGCAAGACCAACTGGGGCCCGCACTCGTTCTACGTCTCGCTGATCGTCGAGACCGGGCTCGTGGGAACGGTCGCTCTTCGCGTTCTTCCTGCTCTGGGTGTTCTTGCGGCTCGCGGTCGGCCGGCAGGTCGGGAACGCGCTCGCCCGCGCCGGCAACCCGCTCGCGGCGAGGGTGCGGCCCCTCGCCTGGGGCTGGACGGCGGCGCTCGCCGGGACGCTCGCAGCGAACTTCTTCTACCTGACGATGCAGTTCTATTACGTCTACGTCTTCCTGGCGCTCGCCGCTCGCGGTGCCGCTCGTCTTCGGGCAGGCGGAGCCGGCCCGCCGTGCCGCGCGCGCCGTGCCGGCGCCCGCGCTCGCGGCCGCGCGCGCGGCGACCTAGATTGCGCGTCTGCGTCGTCACGACGTCGTACCCGAGGTCGCCCGGCGATGTCGCCGGTGCGTTCGTCGCGGCGCAGGTCGAGGCGCTTCGTGCGGCCGGGGTCGAGGTGGACGTGGTCTCGCCGGCCGACTTCCCGAGCTTCGGGATCGCCTACGGTGACGGGATCGCCCAGAACCTGCGCGCCCGTCCCTGGCTCGTGGCCCTGCTGCCGCTGTTTCTCGTCCTCTTCGCCCGGGCGGCGCGGCGTGCCTCGCGCCGGGCCGATGTCGTCCATGCGCACTGGCTTCCCTCGGCGCTCCCTGCGCTTGCGACCGGAAAGCCGCTCGTCGTGCAGGTATGGGGCACGGACCTCGAGCTCGCTCGGCGAATGCCGAGGCTCGCCCGGCCGCTCGTGCGCCGCGCCCAGGTCGTGGTCGCGGCCTCGGGCTTCCTCGCCGACGGCGCGCGCGCGCTCGGTGCGCGCTCGGTGCGCGTGATCCCGAACGGCCTCGAGCTTCCGGCCGAGCTCGGAGAGCCGGAGGAGCCGCCGCACCTCCTCTACGTGGGCCGCCTCAGCGAGGAGAAGGGCATCCTCGAGCTGCTCGAGGCGACCGCGTGGGCTGCGGCGGGTCGTCGTCGGGGACGGGCCGCTGCGCGACCGGGTCCCCGATGCAGCCGGGTTCGTCCGCACCGGCGGAGCTCGGCTCCTACTACGAGAGCGCCGCCGTCGTCTGCGTGCCCTCGCGGCGCGAGGGGTACGGGGTCGTCGCGCGCGAGGCGATGGCCCACGGCCGCCCGGTCGTCGCGACGCAGCGTCGGCGGCCTGGCGGACGCGGTCGAGGACGGCGTCACCGGATTGCTCGTGCCGCCCCGCAATGCGGGCGCGCTGCGCGCTGCGCTCGAGCGGCTGCTTGCCGACGAGACGCTTCGCTCCCAGCTCGGCGCGAACGCGAGACGTGTCGCCGAGGAGACCTACTCCTGGCCGGTCGCGACCGAGTCGCTGCTCTCCGCGTACGCCGAGGCATCGCGGCGCACGACGTAGTTCCCGAGCACGAGCAGGTCGATCCGGGTCTTCGCGAACGTCTCGATCGCGTGCTCGGGGCTCATCACGATCGGCTCGCTCTCGTTGAACGAGGTGTTGAGCAGGATCGGCACCCCGGTGCGCTGCCTCGAACTCACGCAGGAGCCGGCGGTACCGGGGGTTCGCCTCCTCGTCGACCGTCTGGAGCCGGCCGGTGCCGTCGACGTGAGTGATCGCCGGTACGAGCTCGCGCTTGCCGGGCAGCACGGAGTAGACGAGCACCATGTAGGGCGAGGGATAGTCCTGGTCGAACCAGTCCCCCGCCACCTCGGACGGGAGCGAGGGCGCGAAGGGCCGGAACGGCTCGCGATGCTTCACCCGCGCGTTCAGCACGTCCTTCATCCCGGCGCTCCGCGGGTCGGCAAGGATCGAGCGGTTGCCGAGCGCGCGCGGCCCCAGCTCCATCCGGCCCTGGAACCAGCCGACGACGTCGCCCGCAGCGAGCCGCTCGGCGACGAGGGCGAAGAGCTCGTCGTCGGCGTGCCGCTCGCCGTCGAGGCCGGCCTCCGCGAGCGCGGTCGCGATCGCCTCTTCGCCGTACTCGGGCCCGGTGTAGGCGTGGCGCATCGAGAAGGTGCGCGGCCGCCCGAGCGTCTCGTGCCAGACGTGGAAGGCGGCGCCGACCGCGGTTCCCGAGTCGCCGGCAGCGGGCTGCACCCAGAGCTCGTCGAACTCCGTCTCCGGCCGGATCCGCCCGTTCGCAACCGCGTTCAGCGCCACCCCGCCTGCGAGGCAGAGATTGCGCGAGCCGCTCGCCGTCGCGAGCGCGCCGGTGACGTGCAGCACGAGCTCCTCGAGCCGCGCCTGAAGCGCCGCGGCCGCGTCGATGTGCCGGCTCGAGAGCTCCTCGCCCGGCCATTCGGGCCGGCCCGAGCTCGTCTTCGAGCCGGCTCGAGAAGACCCGTCCGACGGTCGGCGACCCGTCCTCCCAGGTCATCTCGACGCCCCGGCGATGGTGCGTGAAGTACTCGAGCGCGAGCCGGAACCGAGTCGCCGTCGGCGAGGGCGATCCGCCGCATCGCAGGCAGGTAGCGCTCGGGGTCGCCGTACGGCGCGAGCCCCATCACCTTCCCTTCGTCCCCGTAGTGCGGGAAGCCGAGCCACTGCGTGACGGCGGTGTAGAAGAGCCCGAGCGAGTGGGGGAAGAGGACGCGTCCGGTCACCTCGAGCCCGTGCCCGCGGCCGCGGCCGGTCATCGCCGAGGCGAAGTCGCCGAACCCGTCGAGGGAGAGGACGGCGGCCTCGTCGAACGGCGAGACGTAGTAGGCGCTCGCCAGATGGGCGCGGTGGTGCTCGACGGCGTGCAGCCTCGCCCCCAGCGAGGCCTCGGGCACATCCAGCGCTGCGGCGAGCGTCGTGCGCAACGCAGAGCCGCCGACGCGCGAGGCGTTGCGGGCCCGCGAGCGGGCAAACGAGAGGCTCGGCGGCCGCGTCGCGACCCTGCGCAGCTTCGCCGCCGAGGTTCGCCCTCGGGTCACGGCCGATCGCGACGTGGTCGAGCTGCCCCGGGTCGAGCCCGGCGTCCTCGAGGCACCAGCGCGCCGCGAGCGCGGGAAAGCCGGCGCAGTGCTTGACCCGGTTGAACCGCTCCTCCTCGGCGGCGGCCACGAGCACGCCGTCGACGACGAGCGCCGCCGCCGCATCCCCGTGATACGCGTTCAACCCGAGGATCGCGGTCACGGCAGGATCGTACGCGCCGCCGCCCCGCCGTTCGGCGAGAAGGCATCGCCGAGCCCGAGCACGCGCCGGTACAGCTCGAGGTAGGCCCCGGTCTCGGCCTCGAGCGTGAAATCGGCGAGGATCCGGCGTCTGCCGGCCTCGCCGAGCCGTAGCGCGAGCTCCGGATCGCGCCACAGCTGGCCGAGCGCGCCTGCGAGCGCCGCGGGATCCCGCGGCGGGCAGACGAAGCCCTCGACACCGTCGGTCACGGCCTCCGTCATTCCCCCGCAGTCGGTCACGACGACCGGCAGCTCGCACGCCATCGCCTCGAGGACGCAGTTCGCGATCCCCTCCGAGAGGCTCGGGTGGAGCAGCACGTCGCTCCCGTGCATCCTGTCGCGCGTCTCCCGGTGGGAGAGCTCGCCGACCAGCTCCACCTGACCCTCGAGGCCGAGCTCCCGGATCAGGTAGAGAAGCCGCGGCCGGTCTGTCGGCTTGGCAGCGTCTCCGAGCGGCGGCTCGGCGCCGACGATCTCGTACCGCACCGGGACTCCATCGGCCGCGAGGAGCGCAACGGCGCGGACCCCGTCCTCGAAGTTCTTGATCCAGTGCAGCGTCCCGACGCTCAACACCCGCAGCGCCGCCGCCGGCTTACGCTTCCGGGGTGTGAAGATACCCGGGGTCGACGCCGGCGTGGATCACGACCGCCTTCTGCCGGATCGAGCCCGTAACCGACCGCTTCGTCGCGGATCGCGTCGCACACGCAGTGCACCGCGGCCGCCTTGGCGAAAGCCTCCGCGTAGCCCGCGGCGAGCTGCTCGAGCCCCACGTGCGGATGGATGTTGACGCCCGAGCCGCGGCAGCTCATCACGAAAGGCAGCCCGAGCGCGTCGGCCGCCGCGTGGTAGCGGACGGCCTGCGACTCCCACTCGAAATGCAGCACGTCGGGCCTGGCAAGAGCGAGGGGCAGGACGTTGCGGAGGAGCGTCAGCGGCCGCGTCGTGCGAACGAGCCTCCGAAGAAGCGCTCGGTCTCGCAGTCCGAGGACGACGGCATCGCGGCACGTCCGCAGGACCGAAACGACGAGCGGCTCGCCCGGCGAGCCGAGTCGGACCAGCTCGACCCCCGGCACACGGCTGCGCCGGTCCTCGCCGGCGGAGAACGCCGTGGCGACGGTCGAGTGCACGCCCTGGCGGCCGAGCCCGGCGAGCTTCCGCTGGATGAACGTCTCGGGTGGCCAGCGAAGCCCCACCTCGAGCAGCCGGATCGACCGGGTCATCCAGCTCGCCGTTCCCGGTAGGCAAGCGCATCGCACATCGTCGCGACCGTTTCGGCCTTGCCCGGCCGTGCTCGACGATCCCGCAGGTCCCGCATCTCAGTCAAACCGACGTGGATCGCTATCTCTGGGAGGACGGGGCTCGGGCCGCGGCTTACAGAGCCCCTGAACCGGTGCGGAGCGCGCCGGCAACGCCTTCGATGATCGCGGTTCGTTGCGAATGGGGCTGCCCTCCCGGCTCGGGGTTGCCGCGGAGACAAGTCGCGGAGCTTATCGCCATGCGCGATATTTTCGCGGGTATTGGAAGTCGCCCCCGGCGTCTTCAGGGCGGCAAGCCCGAAGCACCGCCGCTCAGGCCGAGAATCGCAGCATGCGGCCACGTTTGGCGGTCTCTGGCTCGACGGCGCTTTCGGCCGGAGGTACGCCGCGCCGGTGGCCCGCGTTCTCGTCCGTGACCCGGCCGTGCGGGACACGCAACCGGTTATCATCTCGGCCCGATGCCGGGGCTGTGAGAGGACGTACTTTCGACCGATGCCTTGGTGCCGTCCGCCGGCGGCTCGATCGGATGATCCCCGTATCGACGGAAGGCGTCGCGGCCAGGCGTAGGAGAGCCGCCGCGCGCATCGACGTCTCGAGGCACAACGCCGCAGGGGTGGCCCCGACATTCGACCACGTCGTCTCGCAGGTGGTCTCTGCGTCGCAGTTCTCGCATCCGGAGTTCCAGCGTCTACGTCGGATGATGTATCCGGAAGCCGGCGCGGATTCACCCCACCCGAAGCGGCTCGCAGAGCCCCCACACAGAAAGCTCTGGGAGTTCTGCTACATCCTCCGGGCCGCGGATCAGCACGGGAGGCTCGGGCCCGGCCGGCAGGCGCTTGGCTTCGGCGTCGGCAGGGAGCCGATTCCCGCCGCGCTCGCAAGTCTCGGGCTCAGGGTGCTGGCAACGGATCGGGACACGAGCGCGGACGGATCCGCGGGGTGGGCCGCGGATGGACAGCACATGTTCGGGCTGGAGGCGCTCTCGAAGCCGGCGGTCGTATCGGACGAGATCCTGAAGCGGCAGGTGCGCACCCGGTCTCTCGACATGAAGGCCATACCCGACGATCTCGGAACCTTCGACCTGATCTGGTCATCGTCTGCGCTCGAGCACCTCGGCAGTCCGGGGGCCGGACTCGAGTTCGTCGTGGCCACCCTGGATCACCTCGCGCCCGGCGGCGTGTCGGTGCACACGACGGAGCTCGAGTTGGTTCCCCGCAAGCACACTGCCGACTACGGGCACATGGCGGTCTACCGAACAGTCGATCTCGACGATCTGCATGCGCGGATCAGGGCGCTCGGCTTCGAGATGCGCACCAATTGGTACGTGCCGATGGATGCACCCGCCGACCGGTGGGTCTCGCTGCCGCCCTATCCGCCCGACGATCCCGCGCATCTGAAGCTGACTATCGGGCAGCTCGGTCTCGACGTCTGTCGGCCTGCTGATCCGGCGACCCGAATCGAAGGCAGAGGTCCGGGATCGGGGATCACAGACCGACGCGGAGCCGCCGGTTGCCGAACCGAGCAGCCCGCCGTCACTCAGTGCGGCATGGCCGGGAGGGCAGACTCCGCACGTCGAGCGACTGGGCAAGCGACGGATGCTGCGCGTGCCGATCTGCGACGTTTCCGCCCGAGTCCCGGCGTGAGCGAGCCCCCGGTGGCCGTGAGGCGAGCGTTGAGGCCGAGGATCGTGGTTACGGGGTCATGCCAGGTTGCCGAGGCCGTGCGCATGGGTTCCGCCTACCATGGTGGCGGTGTTCGGGCGCATCGACGTGGCCATCGTCGGTGGCGGCTTCAGCCCTCTCCCGCGGCAATGATCCTTGCCCGCGGTGGTAGCCGCGTCACCCTTCTCGAGGCTGACCCGGGGCTCGGTGGACTGGCAGGACGTTCGAGTTCAGTGCCGGCGTTGCAGTCGAGAAGTTCGACCACCGTTGATTCACAACGATTGGTACGTGGCCGAGCTCATAGCACAACTCGGAATGTCGGGCGACACAGCCACGGTGCCTGCTCGAACGGGGATGTACCTCAACGGGCGCATCTGGTCGCTTTCGACTCCTCTGGATCTGCTGCGCTTCTTCGTCAGGGCCAGATCGGGCCACTCGTATGCCCCAGTCGCAAGACATCGTCGCCAGGGCTCTGAGCTACGATCTGCGCCTCGGATGGGGTCCCGCGGGTTGACAGGAGCAGAGCCGGCCGAGCTGAAGGGCGAGGTCGGAGTTGTCGGGCGAGTGCGAGATCGAGGGGGCGTCGCGCCCTCTCGCGGCCGACGTCGCCGCCCTTGCGCTTCTGACCGCTGCCGCGGCGGCGGCGTACGTCTGGACGAAAGCGCCGCTCTACAACACCGTACCGTCCATCGACCCGTGGCTGTACACGGCCCTCTGGACGAACTTCGATCAGATCCAGAGCGCTTTCGGATCGACGTATTACGCATCGCGGCTTCCGTGGATCGTTCCGGGCTACCTCGCGAACCAGCTCTTCGATCCGGAGACCGCGTACTTGATCGTCCATGTCTGCTTCTTCATGACCGGCGGGCTTCTGCTCTACGTCATGTGCAGGCGCTACTTCGGACGCATTCCGGCCCGTGGGCGCCTACATCGGCCTGATTGGGCAATCAGCTCTACTACAACGCTCATCACTACGACTACGTGGAGGGCGGCGTCCTCACCTTTCTGATTGCGAGCTTCGCGTTTGCGATACCGAAGCGGCGCGGCCCCCGCATCCGCGCCGCCAGCCTCGCCGTCTCGGGATTCTTTAGCGCAGCGCTCTTGACGACGAGACTCGTGGACACCGTCTACCTGATCGGGCTCCCGCTCGTCTATTGGGCGGTCATGCGCGATGAGGACCAGCGCTTCCGGGTTCGCCGGGTCGGGCTCGACCTTGTCGCATATGCGGCAGGGGGCCTCACACTCCTCGGGTGCGGCGGAATCTTCGCGATCAGACATGGCGGGGAGTCCTCTTTTCATGCCGCAAGTGCGGTTCGCGATGCACACGTCGACCGGAGAGGGCCATGTCCCCGTGCACGTCTGGTTCCCTGTCGAGCCCTACTTCTTCGCGCCGATCTTCGTCACGGTGCTCGGACTGCTCGTGCTTAGGTTCGGCCGGCTGCATGCCGGCCCCGCACGGCGTCTGCTGATGGCCGCGACGGCCTGGTCGGGAGTGTCGTTCGCGCTCATCGTTCTGTGGGAATTGTCGGGAGGGGGATAGCCTTCGAGACGTCGTACTACTTCAGCTCGCTCCTGGTGCCATCGCTCTTCTGTCTTTCGGGCTGCGTTGCAGGCATTCTCGGGCCGCACGAGCCGCGGAGATGGGCGGAGGATCCTCACCGGTGGACTGGCGGCGGCCGCGGTACTGGCCCCGCTTCTGTGGTTCTTTCGCTCCGACTCGCTCGCACGATCCGCCAACGGCGTCTGGCACGGCGCCTACCTGGCGACACTTCTGCTCATGCTCGTCGCACTTGGCCTCGCGTTCGTCTCCTCGAAGACGAAGCTGAAGCGGAGCTCGCATACTCGCAGTCACCGCGGCCTTCCTCGCCTTCAGCTTCGGCATCGATGCGAGCCGCCAGACGTTGCAATGGGCAACTTCCGACCCGCGCACACCTGATGCCTATTCGGTCGGCCAAGAAGATGATCCGGTTTCTTCACGCCAACGGATTCCGGCACGAGTTTCCGCATTTTTGGTACGACGAGTACGCCGACGCCGGCCTGCTTGCCTCGTTCAATCCTTGTACTACTTCTCCTACACCTACGCGGGGTCCATCTTCCTCGTGTCGACGCAGACTTCCGTGCACGCGTAAGCCTGTTTGATCTGCGCAAGCTGGTCCTTCTGTGCGCCCACCCGTCGTGCGGCCACGCATCTGCCGCCCTCGCGGAGCTGGCTTTCAGTCCCGAGAGCTCCGGCGGGGCCGCCTCCAGTCGGGGCATGTGCGTGTGTGGGTGGTAATCCTCACGCTCAGGAACCCGCAGCGTGATTCCGTGGAGGACAAGCGGAGTTGACGAGGCTATCTTTGATATGAGGTCGTGCCACCACACGGAGTCTGGGTCATTTGGGCGTAGCCGGTCTGATGGGCGGACTCTCGGAGCTCCAGAGCCCCATCCGGACGGCATACTTCCTCTGCGCATGTTCACGAGGCTCCGGCACGACAGGCGTGTCTACAACGCTGTGCAGTTCGCCGCCGGGGTCGCGGTCATCCGTCGATGGCTCACCCCGAGGATTGCACTACTGGCCCCGGGGACAATCGTGGATGTCGGCGCGGGGACGGGGCTCTTTACAGACCTCGTTCCCGACACGAACGTATACACGGCCGTTGACCTCGATGCAGAAAGGCTTGAGCGGCTCTCTGAGCGGTTTCCCCGAGCGGCAACTGTCGTCGGAGATGCCCGGTTCCTCCCCTTCCCCGATGCCAGCTTCGACTTCGCGATGTGCCTGGCTGTTGCACATCACTTACCCGAGATCAATCCCCTCTTGACCGAACTGCGGCGTGTGACGCGCAAGCATGTTCTCTTGTGGGAGCCCGTAAAAACCACGCGCCTGGCCAGTCGAGCACTCTGGTCGATAGACCAGGGGGACTGGCCGCGGACACGCGAACAGCTCCTCGATGCCTTCGGCCAACATTTCGCCGTCCGGTACGTCGACGACTTCGCCTTATTCCATAGCTACCTGCTGCTCGAAGGCGACGCCGCCTCGACGTGATCCGGGGCCGGGCTAAACGCTCTTTTGCACCCACCAGTTCCGTTCCCCGACGGAGATTCTCAGCGCATCGGTGTCAGTGTTGCGATTGCTTCGGTGACCGAGTCCACCACGCGCTCGATCTGTTCTCCGCGCATCCCCGTCCAAATCGGCAGGCGAACCAGTCGGTCTCCTGCGGAAATCGTGACCGGAAGATCGCCGACAGAGCGACCGAACCGCAGACCAGCCGGAGAGGAGTGAAGCGGGACGTAGTGCGAAACGGCGTGTACCCCGGACTCCGCGAGCTGAGCGATAAACCGATCACGGTTACTACGGCTCGCGAGCAGAACGTAGTACATATGGCCGTTGTGAGTGACGTCCTCGGGCACGACGGGGAGCGTCAGCAGACGTTCCTGCTCGAGCGGCTGAAGTGCGTCGTGGTAGGCGTGCCAGATCTCTAGCCGCCGCGCCGTGATTTCCAGTGCGGCCTCGAGCTGAGTCCAGAGGAACGCCGCGAGGATCTCGCTCAGCGCATAGGATCCACCAACATCGTGCCATGTGTACTTGTCCACTTCGCCCCGGGAAAACCTGCTTCGGTCCGTGCCCTTCTCAAGAATGATCTCGGCCCGCTCGACGAGGTCGGGGTCGTTGATCAGTAATGCGCCGCCCTCGCCCGAGATCACGTTCTTGGTCTCGTGAAAACTTAGTGCTCCGAGGCGCCCAAACGTGCCGAGCTCGCGGTCGCGATAGGTGGCGAGCAGTCCCTGGGCGGCGTCCTCGATCAGCCAAACGCCAGCCTCAGCCGCAATCTGGGACAACTCGTCGAGCTCAACGATCCCGCCGTAGTGGACTGCGACGATCGCCCGTGTCTTCGGCCCGAGCGCCTTCCTGACCTCACCGGGATCGAGGTTCAGTGTGTCCTCGCGGACATCGACAAATACCGGGGTCGCACCGCGTAGCACGAACGCGTTGGCCGTGGACGAGAAGGTGAACGACGGCAGGATCACCTCGTCGCCGCAGGTGATCTCTGCGAGCAAAGCGGCGATCTCGAGCGCACCGGTACACGAGTGCGTCAGGATGGCACGCGAGGCTAGCGTACGAGACTCAAGCCAATCGGTGCATCTCTTGGTGTAAGGCCCGTTGCCCGACAGATGGCCGTTCGAGATCGCCTGCTCGACCTCATGAAGTTCGGTTCCGACCGCATACGGCCGGTTGAAGGGGATCTTCTCCGTGGACACCTCAGCCTCTCAGTCAGTCGGAAAAAAGTCGTAAGTCGGCACAAGCCGTAGTTGGGACGATAGTCGACCGCCCGAGACGGTTGAATGCGTGCGTGACAATAACCCCGCTCGAGTGGGACTCGACCTTTTTTGGCTTGCGGACATCGCGTGCCGTGCTCGATAACGTCGAACTGGACGACGTGCTAGGGGCCGCACGTCGCGCGGGCGTCGACTGTCTCCTCGTCGTGGTTCCAGGCGCCGATCCAGTTCGAATCGAGCGCTGCATCGAAGCAGGTGGCGGCCTCACCGATATCCGCGTCGAACTCGAGCGGACGGCGCCGCCGAAGAAATCGAGCGAGACAACAAGACTTGCTGGAAGGCCGGATCTGTCCGAGCTAGAAGATCTCTCAGAACGGCTCTCCGCGTCGAGCCGGTTCAGGCGCGACGAGCGGTTCGACCCGAGCAAGGTCACCGAGATGTACAGGATCTGGGTGAGACGCTGCCTCAGTGAGGGCGTGGTCATTGTGCCGAAAGGCGCCGTTACTGGCCTCGTCGGCGCCAGGGTCGTGGAAGGCGAAGCGCTCATCGATCTCGTCTTCACGACAACCGAGGTGCGCAGGAAGGGAATCGCCGCCACGCTCGCGGAGGATGCCGTCGCGGCTCTCGCGACGGACCGGGCGCGGGTCGTGACGCAAGTGGCCAACGTGGCGGCACAGCGCGTTTACCAGTCGATGGGATTCAGACTGCGCGGGTTGACGCACGCCTTCATTTCTGGTTTCGAACTTGACGTCGGCGGCCCCAGGTTCGACGACGGTGTCGATGACGTAGAGGGGCCGATCCTTTACCTGGTTGAAAATCTTTCCGATGTAGAGCCCAGTCACACCGGTGCTAGAGATGATGAAGCCGCTGAGAACGAGGATGATGACGCCGAGGCTCGTCCACCCGGGATAGGTGTGCCCGACGAAATAGCGTATGACGAGCAGCACCGCGAGGACTGCCCCAAGTATCGAAACGCCGAACCCCGCATAGACGATCCACCTGAGAAGGGTCGTGGTCTGAAAGAAGAGGCCGTCGATGGCAAACCGGACGAGCATCGAGAACGAGTATGCGCTCTCCCCCGCGAACCGCTCGTCGTGACGGATATCGATTTCCGTGTGCTCGAAGCCCAGCCAGTGCAGGATCATCAAGAAGTGACGATCCTTGTCCTTGAAGCCAAGAAACTCGTCCCTAACGCGGGCCGAGATGATGCTGAAGTTGCCGAACTCGGACGAGAGGTCGGTTCCGAGCAGGGCGTTCAGAACCCTGAAGTAAGTAGCCGAGGCGGCCCTCCGCATCCAGGGGTGGCGCCGCCCCACACGTCGCGCGAACACGATGTCGAACCCCTCGCAAGCCTTCGCGTAAAGACGGGGGATCTCCTCGGGTCGGTCCTGAAGATCGCAGTCCATGACCACGACCCACCGGCCAGTTGTCTCCGACAAGCCCGCGGTGATCGCTGCGTGCTGGCCGAAGTTCCGGCTCAGCCGCACAGCCTTCACGTGCCCGTCGTGGACGGCCAGCTCCCGGAGCGTCCGCCACGATCCGTCCGGGCTCCGATCGTCGACGAACACCAGCTCATAGGAACCGTCGAAGATCCGAAGCTCGGCGGTGAGACGCTCGTAGAGCGCCCGAAGGCACTCGAGACAGCGGTAGACAGGAACGACGACGCTGATTTCGACGCAGCTGTCGCCCCTCACGGGCACGGTGCTGTCGGAAGCTAGTTGCATGCGTCTCTCGTCTCTTGCGAGGAAGCGAGTCGCGGCATTCTAACGGCCGATGGCTGCTCGGACGAATCGTCTCGGCCGGCGGCGCCGGGAATCGCAGAGTCCCCTCTCGAGTGCAGAGGCGTCGATTGGCGCCCTCTCTGCTCTTGAGGAGCCCACCCGATGCCAACCGGATACGGAGACGAACCTGAGCGACAGTCTCTTCAGCGCGCTCGGGGTTCCGGCGCGAACAGGCGGTGGACGCGGCAGCCCAGAAGTAGGGTCGTGGCTCGCCGAAGTAGCCGTGCTCGGTGTCGGCGAGCTGGCTGCGCCGAGTGGTCTCGATCGAGCGGGAACTCGACGGGGACGAATCGACCACAGCGAGGTCATCGTGGAAGCCCGGGCTGTCGCTTGTGAACAGGGTGATCAGCGACTCGATCCCGTTGCTCATCCGCTGCAGGGCCTGAAGTAGCCGGGGCCGGTTCGGCAAGGCCGGAAACAGGTACGACACCGCTTGCAGGCGGCCTTGAGGAAACCGCATCGGAGGGCATCCCCGAGCTTGTAAACGCCGTCATGCCTCAGACGATACGGAATGCGATTCGCCCCACGCGGGAACTCGCAGGGCTAGATCCGGCGAGTGCTCGCCGTCGACGAGATCACCTGGTTCCATTCGATCGAGCTCGGAAACGGGCTCGTGTCGAAGGGCCACAAGTCGCTCGAGTTGCTCGACGCCGAGTTCGGTCGGCTCGGCCTCACGAGGGAGAACCTGGACGGGAAGCGCGTACTCGACATCGGCTGCAACGACGGCTACATGGCGCTGCGATGCGAGCAGCTGGGGGCGGACGTGACCGCCATCGACGGGGTCTATCGAGACGGCCTCAAGTACATGCGCCGGCACCTACGGCCCCGCTTCAGCTTCTATGCGATCGACCTGATGAGCCCGTCATTCACTGAACTCGGCCGATTCGACATTATCCTTTACCTGGGCGTGCTCTACCACACTGTGTACCCGTTCGAGCAGCTTCTCCGCATCGCCAGCGCTTGCGAGGCCGGGGCGACTGTCTTCCTTGAGTCCGAATTTTACAATCTTCCGGGATTCGAGACGAAGCCGACGATCTCGTTCAACTACGACGGCGGGATCGTCGACGACCTGAGTTCACCCGTTTTCCCGTCGATCGTCTGGATCACGAGGACGCTCGAACTGATCGGCTTCTCCGAAATCACGCAACTTGCGCACGTGGGGGACGAGCATCGGGGCCGGATTACCCTTCACGGCCAGTACAGCGGCCGGCCGACTCCGTTCCTGTTTGCTGGTGAGCAGGAGTAGCCGTAGGTGCGCTCATAGGCGCCACCAGAATCGTCACCGGCCCAAAGTCTCGCGCGGGCGCGTACGACCTTCGCGTCTGCTTGCCTCGTGGAGCTCGCGCTGCGCAGCGCGAGCAGAAAGTCCCGGTGTTCCAGCAGTTCACCGTCACCACGATCGAAGCACCGAGCTGCGACGTGCCGGAAAGCCGTGAACAACGGCAGCTTCGCACTCTGCTTCGGAAGCTATGCATACGTTCTGGCGAGCAGCGGCCTCGCCTGCCCGCAATGAACAGGATTGTCTTGGAGGCGATGATCACGTTCCCGCGGTCACAGCCCCGAATCCGGTCGAGTAGCCACCCGACGCCGGACCCGGGGAGGCCACTGGAACATCTTCAGGCGGCGTGACATCGCATCGGTCCAAGGCGTGACAACGGGCGCAGGATAGCGTCCTTGCGGACGCCTCAGGCCGTCGGCCGCCTCGGTTGTCGGTGTCACAAGTTCGCCCTGGGCAGGGACTCACGCAAGGCCGGATGCGTCCTCTTGGGTCATCGCGGGAGCGGTAGGCTTCGTTGCCATGGTGAGGGTTCCCGCGCACATTGATCTTCCGGAGAGGCGTCGTCGAGGCCGCGGTAACGGAACCGATGATTTCGTATGCGCAAAATGCCGAGGACGTCGTCCTCGAGCGGGCGTTCGTGGATATCGCTGAGGGCTTCTACGTGGACGTCGGGGCCTCCCGTCCGATCGAGGACAGCGTCACCTTCCACTTCTACGAGCGCGGCTGGCATGGAGTGAACGTCGAGCCCGATCCCGGCGACTACGAGCAGCTCGTCGCCTCGCGCACCAGGGACGTCAATCTCCATGCCGCCGTCGGCGGCGGCCGAAGGGCCGCTCCTCTTCTACCCGAGCGCCGTCCGCGGGCTCGGCACGGTCGACCCCGCGCGCGCCGCTGGTCGGCTCCGAGCTCGAGCCGATCGAGGTCGAGCAGGTATCGCTCGCCCGCATCTTCGCCGAGCTCGCGCCCGAGGAGGGCATCGACTTCCTCAAGGTCGACGTCGAGGGCTGGGAGGCAAACGTCCTTGCTTCGGCCGATTGGCAGCAACACCGGCCCAGGGTCGTGCTGGTAGAAGCCGTCGACCCGGCGGGCCGGCCGTCGCACGAGGAGTGGGAGCCGACCCTTCTTGGAGCCGGCTACCGTCTCGTCCTGTTCGACGGGCTCAATCGTTTCTACTGTCGCGATGAGGACGCGGACGCGCTCGGACCGCGACTCCGCTCTCCGGCCAACGTACTCGACAACTGGCGCTCGGTCCGGGAGGTCGCCCTCCAGATCGGCCTGCAAGAACGACTGGTCGACGCTGAGGCCGCCGGAGTTGCCGCGCGAGGCCGTCTCGAGGAGGCGAAGCGGTCGCTCGAGGAGGCGCAGCGGTCGCTCGAGGAGGCGCAGGGGTCGCTGGAGGAGAGACGTTTGGAGCTCGCCAGCATCTACGCTTCGACCTCCTGGCGGGTCACCTCCCCGATCCGCGACGTCTCTCGCCTGGCCCGGCTAGTTCGGCGGGGCAGCCGCGCTTGACGGCGCTCCGGAACTGGGCGCGGGGATGAGATCCGAGACCGAAGGCGACCTCGACACGACCATTGCCGGCTCCTCGTTCGCGCCAGAGGCCGAAAGCGATCCGATCCTCGAGGTCACCGGACTCTCGGCCGCCGACATCCTGAAGCGCTGTGATCAGATTCGTCGGCATGTTCGGCCCGCTCGTCTCTTTTCCCTTGGCCGGCCGGTCGTAACGGCGAAACCCTTGTCGGTTCCGGACGGCTGGCGCCTGCTCGATTTCGCCGATCTCGGCGACGACGACTTCGTGAGACAGGCGCATCGTGTTCTGCTGGGCCGCAGCCCCTCGCCCGCCGAGACGAGCCGCCGCCTGCGCGAACTTCGGGAGCGCTCGCGGATGGAGCTGATCGTTCGGCTTGCTCTCTCGCCGGAGGGCCGCCGCAGGAGAGAGGCAGAGGTTCGCGGGTTTGGCCTGCCCGCACTTGTCCGAGTCGGCCGCGCAGTCGAGGCGGCAAACAGGCATCCCGCGCTGTCACGCGCCGGCGGGAGGTGCGAGCGGCTCACGCGATCGGCCCTCTCGAGTAGCTCCACCGGAGGAAGTGCATCGGCCCGGCTCGCGATGGTTGCCGTGGCCTCGGTTGCAGCGGTCGCGGTCGGTCGACGGCGGCGGTCCGAGCCTCGCAGCTCGAGATGAGGCTCTACTACTGGATCCATCACACCGGCCGGTACGACCGGAACACCGGCGTGCAACGGGTCACCCGCAACCTCGCGCTCGCGCTGTTCGACCTCGGGCACGAGCTCATCCCTGTCCGCTGGTGTTCTGAAAGGGAGGCCGTCGTCCGAGCGGAGGCGCGCTGGTTGGAGGGACTCGCACGCTTCGAAGGCCCCGCGCTTCCCGAGTTGCCGGAGGAGGGAGTGCCGATTCATCTTGCTTCGATCGACGCGGGCAGGCTCGACGGAGGCTGGATGGTGCTGCCGGAGGTGCCGCACGCGGAGGGCGAAGAGGCGCTGTCGCTTCCGGTCGTGTTCGACTACGCCCGCTTTTACGGTCTTCGAACCGCGGCGATCTTTTACGATCTGATCCCGCTGCGCCAGCCGGGTTACGAGCGCATGGTGGAAGCGCACGAGCGCTACGTTCGCTCGCTTGTCGCGGCCGATCTCGTCCTGCCGATCTCCGACCATGCCGCGGCCGATCTGCGTGCCTGGTGGGCGCAGCAGGGGTACGACGAGGGGAGGCTGCCGCAGGTGGTTGCGGCGTCCCTCGCCGCGGAGATCGTCGGAGTCCCACGCGCCGTCGAGGTCGCCGAGCCCGGCTCGCCGATTCGCTTCACTACTCTGGGGACCGTCGAGCCGCGCAAGAATCAGCTCGAGGTGATGCGGGCGTTCGAACGTCTTGTCGCGCGTAGGCCCGACCTCGATCTGCGACTCGACCTCGTCGGCGGCATCCACGAGGCTGTCGCGGAGGCGGTCACCGAGCTCTCGGCGCAGGACACGCGGATCGCCCTTCACGGCTACATCCCCGACAGCGACGCGCGTGCGCTTGTGGCGGCGGCACACGCGACGGTCTTCATGTCGCTCTACGAGGGGTTCGGGCTGCCGATCGCCGAGAGCCTCTGGCAGGGGATACCCTGCCTCTGCTCTGACCACGGCTCGATGGCGGAGGTCGCGAGCGGCGGAGGCTGCATCATGGTTCCGGCCACCGACGGCACGGCGATCGAGAAGGCCCTCGAGCGACTGGCGGACGACGCCGGGCTGCGCAGGCGCCTGAGAGAAGAGGCGGTGGCGCGCCCACTGCGTTCCTGGCACGAGTATGCTGACGACGTCCTGCGCGCGCTGACGGAGGCGCCAGTGCTCCGTGAGGTCGTCATGATCGAGGGCTCCCGGGGGCTCGCTCCGGACGAGATCAGTCCCCGCATCGCCATCGTCCGGCGGCTCCACTGGCGTCCTGAGAGCCGCGCCCTGCTCCCCGGCGCACGCGAGGTGCCAGAGCCTCCGCGGCCCGGCGCGGGGGAGCTCCACGGTCTTCCCGCGGTGATTTCCGCCGCGAGCGCCGCCGGCCACGCCGAGCTCGTGGAGATCATCGAGGCGGCACGAGGGCTCGGCATGCGCGTGATTCTCGAGGCCGAGCAGGGAACGCCGGTCGACGTTGCGGCCTCGGCGGATGTCGCGCTCTTCCGGACGGAGCGGGAGCTGAATGCCGCTCTCGCCGAGGCGATGCGCGTGCTGCCGCGTACCGTGGGCGTCCGCGCGAGATTCCAGCTCGCGGAGGGCGCCGCGGTAGCCGAGGCGATCCGTTCGGTCGCGCCCCGGCTGTCGGTCGCGGGCTCGCCGCAACGACCCAGGCGGGTCTTCTACTGGACGGGCCTGACGGCGGAGCAGCCCTTCAACTCGGGGATCCAGCGTGTGACGAGGATGCTCGGCGCCGCGCTTCAGCGGCGCGGCGTCGAGGTCATCCCGGTCGGTTGGGACGACACGGCGGGGCGCATGACCGTCATCTCCGAGGCCGGCCGGGAGAATCTCGGAAGGTGGAACGGTCCGCAGTTCCCGGTCTCGCCGGAGCTGCCGACCGACCTGTCGGGGGAGTGGCTGCTGCTTCCCGAGATCACCGTTCCGGTTCGTGCCGCCGAGATCCAACGTCGCCGACCATGCGGCGTCGCTCGGGATGCGCTGCGCCGCGATCTTCTACGACCTGATTCCGGACAAGATGCCCGAGATCTACCCACCGGGCGCGGTCGAGAACATGCGCGCCTTCTGGCAGACCTTCGGCTCGGTCGATCTCGCGCTGCCGATCTCGTGGACGGTGACCTCCGGATCTCCTGAGCTGCCTCTCGTCCGAAGGGCTGCGTGTGCCGCGGATCGTTCCCTGCGTGCTCGCCGGAGACAGCGTCGATGCGCCCCGGGCGACGGCCGCCCCGACGCGGGAGACCGATCAGCAGCCGCTTCGGCTGCTCGCCGTCGGGACGTGGGAGCCCCGCAAGAACTACCCGCGCCTTCTTCGTGCCCTCGCGAAAGCGCAGAGGCGCGCGCATCGGCCGATCCAACTGACGATCGCGGGCCGGCGAGCCGAGTACGGCGACCTGAATGCCGAGATCGAGCGGCTGGCCGAGGAGGCGGACGCAGTGCTTGTCGACCACGTCCCCGACGATGAGCTACGGCAGCTCTACGAGCAAGCATCGGCGACCGTGTTCGCATCGTGGGAGGAGGGTTTCGGCCTTCCGCTGCTCGAGAGCTTGTGGCACGGACGGCCCTGCCTCTGCCATGAAGGCTCGGCGATGGCAGAGCTGCTTCCGGGCGGGGGCGTTCTTCGCTGTCGACATGCTCGACGAGGCCGAGATCGAAGCTGGGCTGGTTTCCTTCGCAGACGATCTCGAGCTGCTCGAGAGTCTTGGCCTCGAGGCCGTCGATCGCCGCATCCGGACCTGGGACGAGTATGCGGAGGACGTCCTCCACGCCCTCACCGCCGCTGGGTCGCCACCGGGCTGGTCGATGCCGGCGATTGTTCGACGCAGGCCGCTTCTCACGTGCGCGATCACGACCTACAACCGAGCCCCCTGGCTTCGGCACAGCCTGCCGAGGCTGCTCGAGGTGACGAAGGCGTGGCGGGACATCGTCGAGGTGGTTGTCTGCGACAACACGTCGACCGATGACACCCCGGACGTCGTCTCGCGGTTCCGGGGAGAACGCAACTTCGCGTCCTTCCGGAACCGCGCGAACGTGGGCATGCTCGGCAGCTTTGGATCGACGGCCCGTGCCTCCAGCGGCGCCTACATCTGGGTTCTCGGTGACGACGACCTGCTGACAGACGGTGCCGTTGAGAATGTTCTTGAGGGGCTCGCTCGGCATCCCGACGTCGAGATCGCATATATGAACTACGCCTACACACGGTTCGACCAACCCGAGCAGCTTGACGATGTCGCCCGTCTCGCCGCCGACTCGACCCCGATATCGGAGATCGGGCCGAACCGCTATGCGGCCGAGCTTCGCCAGGTGGCCGGGCTGAACGAGAATCTCTTCACCTCGATCTACGCCTGCGCGTTCCGTCGCGACCACGCCATGCGCGCGTACCAGATCGATACGCGTGGCGCGCCGTTCAGCTCGCTGGCGACCTGCGTCCCGTCGTCCGTGTACGCCCTTGCCGCACTCCAGGACCGGCCTGCGTGGTGGGTCGGCGAGCCCGCCCTGGTCGTGAACATGAACGTCTCATGGCTGCGGTGGGCTCTTCTCTGGCATCTCGAGCGCATGCCTGATCTGTTCGAGGAGGCGGAGCGCCGGGGAGTCGATCCCGAGCAACTCGACGTGTATCGGCTGACGCATCTCGTTCAGGCCGAGAAGTGGGTGCGCGAAGCGTACTTCGAGGCGGACGACGAGATTCGCCTGCAGTTCTCGCTGGCGCGGCTCCTCGAGCGCACGAAGCATCTGCCGAAGTTCCGCAACGAGCACCTGGCCGGCGTGCGCAAGGCGTACGCGGAGGCGTGGGAGGCGGGCCGCGTCGCCGTCGACCCGATCCCGCCGGACGAGCTGTTCGAGCGCTACGGCCTCTGAGCCGGCGGCGTCCTTTCGATCGAAGGCCTGTCGTTGCCCTCAAGCGATGTCTGACGCATCTGGTTCGACCTCTTCCGGGTCTCGCTCTCGCGCATCGCCTCGAGCAGAAGTCCGCTCACGCGCCGCTGGTGGTCGACGTAGGGCCGGAGGAACGGGTCGCAGCACACCTCGCAGCCGGCGCGCCCATGGTCGAGCCAACTCCAGGTCGGGCCCCCACATCAGCTCGTATGCGGCCCGCTCAACCGTGTCCCTCGGGACCTCGCGAGGTGCGACCGGCGCGGCGAGGCGGCCGCGGATGAACCCAGCGGCCGACTCGAAGCCGTGCTCGCCGGCGATGTCCGTCAGGGCCTGGTCGGCCTTCGCGCGCGCCTCCTCGGGCCTCTCGACGACGCGGCGCAAGAGCGAAGCTGCGGCATCAAGCTCCGGATCGGCCCACACGCCCCCGGCGGCATACGGCTCGAGTCCGGCGGGGATCGGGACGGTCGCGGTTGGAACGAGGTAGCTGTTCAAGTCGGTCATGAACTCGAGATTGCCTGAGTATCCGGTTGCGACAGCAGGCTTTCCGAGCGCCATCGCCTCGGCGATCGTCAGGCCGAATCCCTCCGCCCGGTGGAGCGAGGCGTATGCGTCGCACGTGGCGATGAGCCCGTGGTAGCGCTCCGCCGGCAGCCCTTGCTCGAGGACGATGACGTCCTCGCGACTCGCTGCGGCAGCATGGAGATCGCGCAGTTGGCGGCGGTAGCTCTTACCGCCGATCGTCTTCAGCACTAGGACCGGCCCTTCGTTGGGCGAGAATGCCCGCGAGAACGCCTCGATCAGGCCGAGCGGGTTCTTCCGCTCGAAGATGCTCCAGAAGTTGAACGAGAAGATGAATGCGAAGCGGCCGCCGGGAATCTCGAACTCGGCTCTGTCGACCGCCTCGATTCTCGGCCGGACGATCGGGACGGGGAAGGTGTACACCGGCTTCGACACACCCGGCGCGATCGCGCCGCGCACGTGCTCGCTGCCGACCCAGATCTCGTCGACGAGGTGGCTCGCCCACCCCATCACCGGCGGCAGCCGGTCGACCTCCCACCACCAGAAGCCGATCGTGCGCCTATCCCTGAACAGTGCCCGGCCCAACGTCTCCACCAATCCGGGAAGCATTTGCGGGTTGACGCAAACGATATTCGTGTCATAGAGCGGAGGCGTCGACTCGAGCCGGCGGCGGAGCGGTCGAGGCCCGACGGGGATGACGGTGTGCGGAATGCCGCCACGATCGAGCGCTCCGATCAAGAGGCGGGCGATCTCCCCGATCCCGGATGGGGTATGGACGTAGCCGATGACGTTGACGCCCTCCTCAGGCATGGACGCCGAGGTCCTGGTACGAATCGGCGACCTCGGACGCCGGCCCCAGCGCCTGCACGACGCCGTTGTGGATGAGGAGCGCGCGATCGCAGATCCGGCGCACCGAGCCGAGGTCGTGGCTGACGAAGAGGATCGTCTTCCCGGCCGCTCGAATCTCGTCGAGCGTCGCGAAGCACTTGTCCTGGAAGGACTGATCGCCGACCGCGAGCACCTCGTCCAGTAGCAGGATGTCGAACGGGACCTGGATCGCCACCGAGTAGGCGAGACGCATGACCATCCCGGACGAGAAGTTCTTCAGCTTCAGGTCGACGAAGCGCCCGAGCTCGGCGAACTCGATCATCTCGTCGAACTTGTCCGCGAGCTCGCGGCGCGAGAGCCCGAGCATCGTCGCGTTGACACGGACGTTGTCCCGCGCGTTCAGCTCTGGATTGAAGCCGACGCCGAGCTCGATGAACGGAGACATCAGGCCGTCGACGACGACGCTGCCCCGGTCCGGCAGGTGGATCCCGGCGATCGTCTTGAGCAGAGTGCTCTTGCCGCTTCCGTTCGGGCCGATCACGCCGAAGCACTCGCCGTGGTCGACGGAGAACGTGACGTCCTTGACCGCCTCGTTCTTCTCGTAGCTCGTTCGATGGAACGGATGGAGAAACCGCTCCTTCAGCGACGTCTGTCTGTCGTGCGGGATCTCGAACGTCTTCCCGACGCCGTTGACCTCGATTGCCGGCATCAGACCTCCTCCGCAAAACGTGGTGCGCGCCGGCGGAAGTACGCATACCCTCCGGCCAGCACGAGAAACGCGATCGCGACCGGCAGGAGACGCGCCAGCGAGGTTCCGTAGACCGAGGTGATCGTGCCGTGCGGCTGATGCGAGCCCACGATCAGGGCACGCATGTCCTGAATCACCTGGACCAGTGGATTCAGGAAGGCGAAGAACTGGAACCAGGGCGGGAGGTAGCCGACCGGGAACATGATCGGTGAGGCGTAGAACAGCAACTGTACGACGAGCTCCCACACCTGCCCCACGTCGCGGTACCGGACGAACGCCGCCGAGAGCAAGAACGCGAGGCCGAGCAGGAATGCATACAGCTCGATCAGCAGCAGAGGGATGAGCAGCCAGTCCAGGCTCGGGGTGATGCCGCTCGCGGCTATGAAAACGACGACCACACCGAGGTTGATCGCAAACGTGATCGCCGCCGTCAACGTCGTCGAGATGGGCAGGACCGGTCTCGGGAACGAGATCCGGCGAATCATCGAGCCGGCTCCCACGACCGACGGGATCGAGGTCATCGTCGCGTCGACGAAGAACGTGTAGAAGACGATCCCGATCAGGAGAAAGAGCGGGTAATGCGGGAACGTGCTGAGCTTGAACAGCCGCCCAAACACCATCCAGAGGACTGTGAAGTAGGCGAGCGGCTTGATCACCGACCACACGAGCCCGAGGACCGAGTCCGCGTACTTGAGCTTGAACTCGACCCCGGCGACGACCTGGACGATCCGGAGGTAGTGCCGGAGGCGCCCCGGCGGGCGTCTCCGCTCCGCCGGCACGTAGGAGACCGAAGACATGAGCCGGGAGCGTAGCCGAGGGGGTCGCGGACCTTGACACGCCAGACATTCCTCAAGGGGCGCGTCCGAGCTCCTCGAGAGCGTCCGCGAGCGCCGCCCGCAGACGGGCCGGGTCATGCTCTCGATCGACATAGTCGCGGCCGAGCCGGCGCATCCTGCGCAGGGCGTCGAGGTCGGTCAGCAGGGCGAGTGCGCGCTCGGCGAGCTCCTCCGGCTCGAAGCCGGAGAGGACCTCGCCGCCTCCTGAATCGCGAACCAGCTCTTCTGGGCCGCCGCAGGGCGTCACCAGTACGGGAACCCCGGACGCAAGTGCCTCGGCGGCGACGATCCCGAAGCCCTCCTGCAGTGAGGGCAGCACGAAGAGGCTTGCGCCGCGAAGCACGTCGGCGACCGAGCCCACCGGCCCGAGCGCGCGTGCGTCCGCCGGCAGTCGTGTCGTCGGAGGCGAGCCGACGAGCGTCAGTTTCACGCCGGGAAGACGCGAACGGAGCAGGGTGAACGCCTCGAGCAGCAGGCCGACGTTCTTGCGGGGGTCGTCGCCCCGTCCGATGAACACGAGCTCGGGCGCGTCGAGCCCGCGCTCCCACTCGTCGTCGGGAAGGGGCCTGAACGCTCGGGTGTCGACCGGAATCGGGACGACCCTGATCGTCGCCTCGGGGACGCCGGCGGCCTCTGCGAGCAACCTTTGCGTCGCGGGTGAGATCGCCCAGCGCACGCTCGCCTCACGCACGGTCGTCCGCTCCAGGAGCCTCAGTCCCGGAGCGCTCGCGGCATGGGCGGCTCGACGCGACGGCGTCCGTCCGTCCCGGCGTGCCGCGGCTTCGTCGGCGAGCGACGTGCTGATCCAGCACCCGAACGGCTTGCGGGCGAGAACCGCGCCGAACCCGTTCGAGGCGCTTGCGGCACACACGAACCGCGTCTCTGCACGACGGATTCGAGTAGCGATCACCGCAGCGGCCCCGAGGACGTTCGCAATCTCGAGGCCAGGGACGAGCGGACGGACACCGCGTCCGCGGAGGCCTGCCGGCCGGCGAGCTTCGTCCAGGCGGTGGTACCGCAGATAGTGCAGTTCCGGAACGCGGCCCAGCGCTTCGGCGGCGTCGAACAGCGCCCGGGTCTGCGCCAGCACCCCACCGGCGAAACCGGGGTCCTGGCCGACGACGGCGAGGTCAACCAAGAAGAGCCTCTCTGTAAAGGCCTTCCTGCAGCTCCGCAACGTGCGCCCACGACCAGCTTGCCGCCACGGCGCGAGCACGCGAACCGATCTGGGCGCGAAGTGCCGGATCCGCGAGGAGTCTCGTGAGCGCCACGGAGACCGCCTCGAGGTCGAAGGGAACGACGAGCGCGGCGTCGTCGGACAGGAGCTCGGCGATCCCGCACCGATCCGTGACGACCGAGGCAGCTCCTGCCGCGGCCGCTTCGGCGGCTGCAACGCCGAAGCTCTCGTACTCGGAGGCGAGCGCGAACACGTCTGCATCGCCGTAGAGCTCGAGCAGGGGCAACGAGGCGGGCCACGTCCCGACAGTGTGCACACGATCGCTCACCCCGAGGTCCCGCGCCAGCCGCTCCAGATCGCCGGTGGTGCCGCGGTCGTCCGGGCCGACGATCGCGAGGTGTGTCCCCTTGAGGGCGGGAAGGGCCCGCACGAGCAGTTCGATCCCCTTCCCGGGTGCGACCCGACCCACCGAGAGCAGGAGCGGTACGGCGGCGTCGAGCCCGAGCCGCTCTCGGAGCGGGCCGGGCCGGGCGAGGGGAGGGGTCGGGGCAGGGAAGCCGATCGGCCTGAGCACGATGCGGTCTGGGTCGACACCCGCGTCGAGGTAGTCGTTGCGCTCGCGCGAGGAGGCGGCAACGAGCAGCCTTGCACCGTCAAGTACGGGCCGGTAGACCGAGCCGTCCACAGCACGTTTGAGCGCAACCTTGCGCAACATCGGCCGGACCATCCCGAGCCCCTCGAACAGGTACGGAACCCCCTGTCGGCGTGCCCAGCCGGCCGCGAACGTGCCGACGAAGTCCCGGAACCCGAACACGTGGAGCGCGTCCGGGCGCTCGAGCGCCGAGAGCCGGCGGTGGATCGTCGGGGTCACGCCCATCCAGCGGTAGCGCACCGGCGTTCCCAGGTAGTGAACCGTCACGCCGTCGACGTCGGCTGTTCGCGTCATTGCGTTCGGCCGCCGACCGAGCGCGACCAGGCTCGTGGTCACCACCTCGACCGTGTGACCACGCGCCGTGAGGCCGCGCGCCAGCTCGCGCGTCTGCGACACCGGCCCCCCGAAGGCGGTCGAGGGCCAGTAGCCGGGAGTGGCGAACAGGATTCGCAAGCCGGCTGGAAGTTAGCTTCCGCCGGACGGCGACGATGCACCGCGACCCCGTCGAATCGCTCGTCTAGCCTGGGGCGATGGCCGAACCCCTGAGTCGTGACCGACCCCGGCTTCTGATCCTCAACGAGTACTACTGGCCCGGGCCGGAGGCATCGGCGCACCTGCTGACCGAGCTCTGCGAGTCGCTCGGGGCCGACTACGACGTCCATGTGATCACGGGCGCCGTCAAGGGAGACGCCGAGCGCGCCCGGCTGGTGATCAGAAACGGCGTCACGATCGAGCGGGTCCCGTCGACCTCGTTCGACCGGGCCCGCATTCCGGGCCGGGCCCTGAATTACCTGACGTTCATGAGCGCCGCGGTCGTCCGGGGACTGAAGGCGGGCGACGCCGATGTCGTCCTTTGCATGACCGACCCGCCGATGCTCGGGGCGGCGGCCGTCCTCCTCGCCCGCAGGCATCGCACGCCGCTCATCGTCGTCTGCGAGGACGTCTTCCCAGAGATCGCGAGCGCCCTCGGGAGGCTGCGAAACCCGCTCGTGATCGGCGCGCTGCGCCGGACGGTCTCGTTCTATCTCCGGCGTGCCGACCGGGTCGTCGCGATCGGCGAGACGATGCGCATGCGCCTCGAGGCGAAGGGCGCGCCGCCCGAGCGGATACGCGTGATTCCCAACTGGGTCGACGTGTCACTGCTCGAGCCGCGGCAGAAGGAGAACGACTGGGCGCTCGAGAACGGGCTCATCGGGAAGTTCGTCGTCATGCATTCGGGCAACGTCGGCCACGCCCAGGATCTCGACACGCTTGTACGGGCCGCGCACCGCCTGCGCGACCTCGACGATCTCGAGGTGCTGATCGTCGGCTCCGGGGCGCGGCGGGCCGAGGTGATGCGCCTGGCGGAGCGCCTCGGCGCCGACAACGTGCGTTTCCTTCCCTACCAGCCCCGCGAGCGGCTCTCGGAGTCGCTCTCGAGCGCCGACGTCCATGTGGTCGGTCTCGCGCCCGGTCTTGCGGGCTATGTCGTGCCGAGCCGTCTCTACGGGATCCTCGCAGTCGGACGGCCCGTGATCGCCGCCGTCGACGCCGAGAGCGAGACCGCGCAGGTCGTCGAGACGGCGAACTGCGGGGTCCGCGTGCCTCCCGCCTCCCCGGAGCTCCTGGCGGCCGCGATCCGTCGCTGCCACGCCGAGAGGGGGAGCTCGCCGAGCTCGGCCGGAACGGGCGCGTGTACGTCGAACGGGAGGGCGACCGGACGGTGGCGATTGAGCGCTACCGCGCATTGATCACGGAGGTGCTCGAGGCATCGAGCGGCGAGGGAGCGATCAAGGTCCTCCGTGTGATCGCACGCTTGAACGTTGGCGGGCCGACGCTTCATGTCGCCTACTTGACGAAGGGTCTTGCGACGCTGGGGTACGAGACGACGCTTGCGACGGGACGGATCGGCGAGAACGAGGGCTCGATGGACTACGTCGCGTCGGAGGTCGGGGTGCAGCCGCTCTACATCGGCTCGCTCCAGCGAAATCTCTCGCTGTTCGCAGACATCGCAGCCCTTCTTCGCCTCGTCGGGCTGATTCGCTCGCAGCGACCGGATGTGCTCCACACGCACACCGCCAAGGCCGGGGCCCTCGGCCGCGCAGCGGCGCTGCTCTCGGGACACGCGAGGCCGGGGGTCGTGGTCCATACCTACCACGGGCACGTGCTCACCGGATACTTCTCCCCGTTGATGTCGAGGGTCTTTCTCGGTGTCGAGCGCTTTCTCGCGCGCGGCACGGACGCGCTCGTGGCGGTGAGCCCCGAGGTGCGCGACGACTTGGTCGAGCTCGGGGTCGCGCCCGCCTCGAAGTTCGTGATCGTCAGGCTCGGGCTCGATCTCGACCAGAGGATCGCCGCTCCGGAGAATGCGCGCGAGCTGCTGCGTGACGAGCTCTCCGTCGAACCGGATCAGCTCCTGGTCACCTGGCTCGGCCGAATGACCGAGATCAAGCGTGTCGACGACCTCCTTCGTGCGTTCGCCGACCTGCGCGGGCGTGGAGTCGACGCGGTGCTCGCCCTCGTCGGCGACGGACCGAACCGCGAGGGCCTGGAGCAGCTCGCCGAGCGGCTCGGGATCCGAGACGCGGTTCGCTTCACCGGCTTTCGCCGGGACGTCGGCTCGATCTACCGCGCCAGTGACGTCGTCGCTCTCAGCTCTGCGAACGAGGGGACCCCAGTGTCGCTGATCGAGGCGCTCGCCGCCGGCTGCGCCGTCGTCACGACAGATGTCGGCGGAGCAGTCGACGTGCTCGACGGCGGTCGCGTCGGCTTCCTCGTCCCGGCCGGCGACACGAAGGCGTTTGCCGACAGGCTCGAGGATCTCGGCCGGCAGTCCGAGCTCCGGCACGAGTTCGGCGCGGCCGGCCGGGAGCACGTGCTTTCCCGTTACTCGGTCGATCGCTTGGTGCGCGACGTCGATCGGCTCTACCGGGGTCTTCTCGGCCCGAAGGCGAGTCGGCTGCCGACGCAGGAGCCAACGTGATCGCCCTCGAGGTGATCTTCTGGGCATCGCTCGCCGCCCTTGCCTGGACCCATGCTTCTGTACCCGCTCGCAGCGGAGGCGGCGGGTCGGCTCGCCGGACGCCAGCCGGTGCGCGAGGAGCTGCTGCCGAAGGTCGCCGTGATCGTCGCGGCTCACGACGAGTCCAAGGTGATCATTCGCCGAATCGCCAACCTGCGGGCTCTCGACTACCCGGACGACCGGCTCGAGATCGTGGTGACCTCGGATGCGTCGACCGACGGGACCGATGAGCTTGCGGAGGCCGCGGGCGCGAGGGTGATTCGCAACCCCCGCGGTGGCAAGGTCGCCGCCCAGGACCGGGCCGTTCGGGAGACCGAGTCCGAGATCGTCGCCTTCTCCGACGCGAATGCTCTCTGGGACCCGAGCGCTCTGCGCGCGCTCGTGGAGCCGTTCGCCGATCCCGACGTGGCCTACGTCTGCGGTCAGTTGCGGCTCGATACCGGCGACGGGTCGAACAAGGAGGGTCTCTACTGGCGCTACGAGATGGCGTTGCGGACCGCCGAGTCGAGCCTCGGCTCGGTCACCGGCGGGAACGGCTCGATCTATGCGCTTCGCCGCGTCGACTACGTCGAGGTCGACCCGCGGTTCGGGCACGACCTCTCTCTGCCCTACCTGATGGTCCAGCGCGGTCGGCGAGCCGTGTACGAGCCGTCGGCGGTCGCCCGTGAGAAGACGACGCCGTCGAACGAGACCGAATACCGCCGTAAAGTCCGCATGTTCGAGCACTGCTGGCTGATCGTCCTGCACGGCAAGATGCTTCGCCGCCAGCCACCCAGGTATCTCGTCGCCCTCGTCTCGCACCGTCATCTGCGCTACGCGAGCGGGATCCTGCACGTCCTGCTGCTCGCGGCCTCGCTCGCGCTCGTCACACAAGGATGGGTGTACGACGTCGTGCTGGCCGGCCAGCTCGTGCTCCTGGTCGCCGCCGCCGCCGGAGTCGGGATCGCGCGCTACTACGTGCTCGTGACCTGGGCGACCGCGGTCGCGCTGTGGAACTATCTGCGTCGCGGGGTTCCCGCGACGTGGCAGGCGGCCGAGGGGCCCAGGTGAACCGGACGCTCGACTGCACGATCGCGGGGCTCGGCCTCGCCGTCGCGAGCCCGTTCCTGGCCGCCGCCGCGATCGCGATCAAGCTCGACGACAGGGGCCCCGTTCTCTACCGGCAGACGCGCGTGGGGAAGGACGGGAGGGACTTCGAGCTGCTGAAGCTCCGCACGATGGTCGTCGGTGCCGAGAAGGTCGGCGCCGGCTACGCAGTGAATCGCGGCGACTCGCGGATCACCCGCGCCGGGCGCGTACTGCGGCGGCTCTCGATCGACGAGCTCCCGCAGCTCTGGAACGTCGTTCGCGGCGAGATGTCGATCATCGGGCCCAGGCCGACGCTCCGCTACCAGGTCGAGCGGTACGACGAGCGGCAGCTCCACCGGCTCGACGTGAACCCCGGCATCACCGGCTGGGCCCAGATCCACGGTCGCGCCGAGATCCCGTGGGCCGAGCGGATCGAGCTCGACCTCTGGTACGTCCGGCACCACTCGCCCTCCGTCGACCTGAAGATCCTGCTCCGCACACCGCTTGCACTCTTCGGCGGCACCTACAAGGGCGAGACCGGTGGCTGGAAGCAGGCTGACTAGCCTCGGGCGGGGCCGGCGCCCGCTCTATGCGATCTGCGCGGCCGTCGCGTGCCTCGGGCTCTGGAACGCAGCGCATTACCCCACCGGGAGCGGCTACGACGCGGCCGCACATATGCAGTACGCGGACGGCCTGTTCCCAGGCTGGAAGCTCCCGCACGACACCGGCGAGTACTACACGCCGCCGGGCTTCTACTTCCTGGCCGGCTCGGTCGACTGGGTCGCGAAGCAGCTCGGCTCGGGCGACCCCGATCGCGCAGGGCAGGTGCTGAACATCGCCTACTGGCTCGGGACGATCCTGCTCGTCGCGGCGATCGCCCGCGAGCTCTGGCCCGGCCGGCGCCGGATCGAGGTCGGAGCGGCCGCATTCGTGGCGCTGCTCCCGGTCGTCGTCGAGACCGAGGCGATGTTCCATCCGGAACCGCTGTCGCTCCTGCTCTCGACGCTCGCGCTCTGGCTCTGCGTGCGCACGTTCGCGAGCCCCCGCTACATGGTCGCGCTCGGGGTCACGCTCGGAGCGGCACAGCTCGTGCGTGCGTTCGCGTTGTGGACCGTCGCCGCCGTCTTCCTCGCGCTGCTCGCCGGGCGCCGGTGGAGGGAGCTCACGGTCGTTCTCGCCCTCGCGGTCGTGATCCCTGCGCCGTGGTACATCCACCAGCGTCTCACCTACGGCGGCCAGCCCGAGTTCTCCCAGCCCGCGCAGCCGACTCCGCTCCCCTCGGCGTTCTACTTCGGCCTCGCGGTCCCGGGCGTGGTCACGAGGCCCTACCGCTCGAATCATCTCGAGCGCTGGATCCCGGTGACCTACGACGGCCTCTGGGGCGACTACTGGGGCATCTGGGCCTGGCACGACGGCAGCCCCATCGGAACGGGCTCGACCGTGAGGGGCCCGACGGCCGGGCAGCGCCATCGGCTCGTTCTCCAGTCCCTCCTGGGCCTGATCCCGACACTCGTCGCCCTCGTCGGCTGGCTCCTGATGGCCCGCGCCTCACTACGCCGGCCGCAGGCGCTCGCGGTCGCCCTGCTTCCCGCGCTCGGGATCGTCGGCTACCTGTACTACGCGGTCAGCTACTGGACGGACGACGGCGACCTCCTGAAGGCGACCTACATGCTGTCCGCCGCCGGCGCCTGGGCCCTCGGCTTCGGCTACGCCCTCGACCGCCTCCGCGGCCGCGCGTGGCCCGTCGTGCTCGCTCTGCTCGGCGTCTCTGCCCTCGTCGGGCTCCCGTTCATCGTCTACTGATCCGCCGCCATGCCGACCAGGGTCGCGTCTCGGTGTTGCCTACACGAGGATCCGCAGCCGCTGTGAACGCGACAGCAGCCCGCAGGCAACACGAAAGCCCCTGGAAATCGCGGAGTTCACTCGGGACCGAAGGCGGGGTCAGGTATAGCCTGAAACGCCCTTGGGGACGGCGGCGCTCGTTGTCGGTTCGAGGCACGTCTGGTCGGGCTCAGACCGAGTGCAGCTTGAACTTCGCCGGCGTCCCCAGCATGTCCGTGAGGAAACGATCGAGCCCCGGCTGGGGCTTCCAGCCGAGATCGGCTTCGATCCGGCTCGGATCGGCGGCGATCGCCTGCGGATCGGAGGGCCGGATGAAGGTCGGGTCGACCACGACGGCCGTCTTCCCCGACGAGGCAAAGCGCGCCGACCAGGCGAGCGGGTCGTCCCCCTCGAGCTCCCAGTCGAGCTCGAACCCTGCAAGCGCGAAGGCCCGGTCTGCGAGCTCCCAGACCGAGTGGAGCTCGCCGGTGCCGAGGACGTAGTCGCGGTAGGACTCGGCCCGGTCGGGGATCCCGCGCGTCTCTGCCTGGCGGAGGATCGCCAGCATCCCCTCCACGTAGTCGGGCGCGAAGCCCCAGTCACGCTGTGCTTTCAGGTTTCCCAGCGTCAAAGGCCGGTCGGCGATCCCGTCGCGCAAGTCCTGCACGTGGTCGACGACCTTCCGCGAGAGGAACCTCTCGCCGCGCCGTCGCGACTCGTGGTTGAAGAGGATCCCGCAGGCGATCCGGATCCCGTACGACTCGCGGTAGCTGCGGCAGAGCATGTGCGCCGCCGCCTTCGCCGCGGCGTAGGGGCTCTGCGGGTTCAGGGCGGCGGTCTCGTCGTGGACGACCCTCTCGCCGGGCACCGAGCCGAACATCTCGCCCGACGAGGCCTGATAGAAGCGCGTCGCCGGGCTGTCGAGCCTGATCGCGTCGAGCAGGTGGACGACGACGTGCGCATTCGACTCCCACGTCGCCTGGGGGTCGTCGAACGAGGCGCTGACGCTGCTCTCGCCGGCGAGGTTGTAGAGCTCCTCGGGCCGGACGTCGCCGACGAGCGCGCGTAGCGGGCCGGGGTCACGGATGTCGCGGCGCAGGAGGCGCAGCTGCTTTTCCATCCCGAACACCGCCTCGGCCGCGTCGAGGTCGCGGACGGCCGCGTGGACCGTCCAGCCGTCCTCGAGCAGTCGCCGTACGAGGTAGTAGCCGTCCTGTCCTGTTGCGCCTGTGACGATGGCGGTGTGTGGCTCGACCGGACGACGCATGGTGCGGAGTGTAGGTTCCGCCCGGTGCCTGTGGTGCTCTTCACCTGCGCTGGGCAGCGCGTCGACATCGTCGAGGCCTTCGGAGCGGCCGGTGCGACCACGGTCGCGGTCGACCTGAACGAGCTCGCGCCCGCGCTCTATGCGGCCGATGTCCGCGCGGCCGTGCCGGCCGTCGGCGACCCGGGGTATGCCGCCGCCCTCCTCGCGCTCGTCGAGGAGCACGGCGTCGAGCTGATCGTTCCGCTCGCCGACCTCGACCACCGCGTGCTGGCCGCCCACCGCGACGCTCTCGGCGCGCTCGTGCTCCTGGCCGGGCCCGAGACGATCTCCCTCTGCGAGGACAAGTTCCGGGCGAGCCGTTTCTTCGAGGCAAATGGGATTGCGAGCCCCCCGACCTGGCTGCCGGAAGAGCTTCCCGGCGAGATCGCCTTCCCCGTCCTCGTGAAGGCCCGCCGCGGCTTCGGCTCGCGCCACATCTACCGCGCAGAGGATCGCGAAGAGCTCGACTTCTTCCTTCGCAGAACGACCGAGGAGTCGATGATCCAGCAGGTCTGCACCGGCGAGGAGTTCTCGATCGACGTCTTCTCCGACCTCGGGGGGCGCTGTCTCGGCGCAGTCCCGCGCACGATGATCGAATCGAAGGGCGGGGAGTCGATCAAGGGGATGACGATCAAGGACTCCGACCTGATCGAGCACGGCCGCCTCGTCGCAGAGACGATGGGGATCGCCGGGCCCGGCGAACGTCCAGTGCTTCCGAGAGCCAGACGGATCGCTTCCGGTGACCGACGTCAATCCTCGCTTCGGAGGGGGCTTCCCGCTGCCGACCGCCGCCGGCTCGGGCTACCCGGAGCTCGCGCTCGCGCTGGCGCGCGGCGAGCGCCCGGAGCCGCGCTTCGGCGAGTTCCAGGAGGGCGTGCTCATGACCAGGTTCTTCTCGCAGGTGATCCTCGAGCGCACGGACGGAGCACTCGAGCCGATCCCCGGCCGCAACGCCTGACCGGGCCGTTACGCTGGGAGTGCATGAGGTACCTCGTCACCGGCGCGGCCGGGTTCATCGGGTCGCATCTGGCTGAGGCGCTTGCCGCGCAGGGCAACGATGTCACCGGGATCGACTGCTTCACCGACTACTACGATCCGGCCCTGAAAGAGGAGAACGCGCGCGGCCTCGACGTCCAGACGCTCGATCTGGCCGAGGACGAGCTCGACTTCGCCGGGTACCACGCGGTCTTCCACCTCGCCGGCCAGCCCGGCGTCCGCAGCTTCGGCGATGTGTTCCCGACCTACCTCCGCCGCAATGTGCTCGCCTCCCAGCGGGTCTTCGAGGCGGCGGCGCGCGACCGAGTCCGCGTCGTCTTCGCGTCCTCCTCGTCGGTCTACGGCGCGGCGGAGCGGTTCCCGACAGCCGAGGACACCCGCCCGCAGCCGCTCTCCCCGTACGGGATCACGAAGCTCGCCTGCGAGCAGCTCGCCGCCGCCTACGAGCGCGAGTTCGGGCTCGATCATGTCGTCCTGCGCTACTTCAATGCCTTCGGCCCCCGGCAGCGGCCGGACATGGCTTTCACGCGGATCGTCAACGCCCTCGCTTCGGGAGCACAGTTCGAGCTCTACGGCGACGGCGACCAATCCCGCGGGTGGACCTACGTTTCCGACATCGTCGATGCCACCGTCGCGGCGGCGGCCGCCGGAAGCGGCACCTACAACGTCGGCGGTGCCGTCGAGTCATCGCTGAACGAGACGATCGGGCTGCTCGAGCAGATCTCGGGCCGGTCGGCCGATGTGGTGCGCCGCCCGTTCGTGGCCGGTGACCAGCGGCGGACGAGCGCCGACACGACGCGGATCAAGGCTGAGCTCGGCTGGGCGCCCTCGGTCCTGCTCGAGGACGGGTTGCGGGCGCAATGGGAATGGGCCGCCACTAGACTGCCGCTCGCATGACGGGCGACCAGGTGACTACGGATCCCGGTGCCGAGCGCGACATCGATCTCCGCGTGTGGCTGGATGCTGTGCTCGCATATTGGTGGATCGCCGTGGGCGGGCTTGTCGTCGGCGTGTCATCGGCGGCGTCTATTCGCGATCAGTGGCCCCAGCTACTACGTGCCTCCGCGACGATCGCACGTCCTCAGGTGTTCAACCCCGGCGGCACGTCGCATGTGCTCCCCTACCTGTCGAGCCCGGCCAGATCCAGTCGCTCGCGACTTCCGCCGACACCCTCGACAGGTCGCAGCGAAGATCGGGATGACCCGGGCGAGCTGAGGGGCCATGTGACGACGTCGACGGTGGGCAGAGGGGACGGCTTCACGACGAACACGAACAGCATCTTGATTCTGATCACTGTGAAGCTGAACAAGCCTAAAAGGCCGAAGAAGCCGCGGCCGCGTTCGCCGAGGTGGTCCAGGGGGCGACGAAGTCGAACTACGTCACGGCCTCGCTTGCGACCTACGAGCACCGAGACGCCAGCTTCAAGGCCCGCATCGCCGCCCTCAAGAGGCAAATTCAGGCTTTGAACGCCGTTCTCGCTCATTCGACACTCAAGCCGCTGGACAAACTCGTGCTCGTGAGTGAACTCGAGCAGGCCCAGGCTACGCTGGGCCAGACGATCGATTCGCAGACGACAAACCAGCAGGACCTCATCCTCGCCCGGGATGTCGAGACCACCCAGATTGTGCCGCCGCCGCCCAAGGCATTGAAGACGACGTTGCGCACGCCCCGGAATGCGGTTCTATTCGGCGCTGTAATCGGTTTCCTCATCGGGGCGCTCGTGGCGCTCGTCGTCGGCCTACGCGCGGCGCGCCCGATCCCCGCCTGATTCGGCGTCCGGGGGCGCCGAGTACGATCCGCGCGCGTGAAGGTTTCATTCCTCATCCCCGCCTACAACGAGCAGGCCACGATCGGCGAGGTGCTGTCGCGGATCGAGGCGCTCGGCCTCGACGCGCAGGTGATCGTTGTCGACGACGGCTCGACGGATGCGACGGCCGCGATCGCCGAGGCCTCGGGCGCCATCGTGATCCGGCAGCCGAACCAGGGCAAGGGGGCCGCGATCCGCACCGCGATCGCTGCTGCCGACGGTGAGATCGCGGTGATCCAGGACGCCGACATGGAGTACGACCCGGCCGAGGTGCCCGAGCTGATCGAGCCGATCGTCCGCGGTGTCGCCGACGTCGTCTTCGGCTCGCGCCTGCGCGGCGGCCGCCCGCAGCGGGCGTTCCTGTTCTGGCACCTCGTCGGCAACCGGTTCCTCTCGCTCCTCACCTGCATCCTCTTCAACACGACCCTCTCCGACATGGAGACCGGGTACAAGGCGTTTCGGATCGACGTGCTCCGCTCGCTCGACCTGAGCGAGAACAGTTTCGGGCTCGAGCCGGAGATCACCGGCAAGGTCTGCCGCCGCAAGCTCCGGATCTACGAGCTGCCGATCTCCTACTACGGCCGGACACACGACGAGGGCAAGAAGATCACCTGGCGCGACGGCTTCCGCGCGATCTGGGTGCTGTTCCGCGTGCGCGTCTACGGATGATCGCAGGCAAGACGGTCGCGGTCGTCGTGCCGGCGTTCGACGAGGAGGGCCTCGTCGCCGAGACGATCTCCGGGATCCCGGAGAACGTCGACCGGATCATCGTCGTCGACGACGCCTCCCGCGACGCAACCGCGGAGCGCGCGCGGGCCACCCGGCAGGAGCGCGTCGAGGTGATCTCACACGAGCGGAATCTCGGCGTCGGCGGTGCGATCGTCACCGGCTACAAGCAGGCTCTCGCCGAGGGCATGGACGTCACCGTCGTGATGGCCGGCGACAACCAGATGGATCCCGCCGAGCTCGAGACGATCGCAGGCCCCGTGCTCCGCGGTGAGGTCGACTACGCGAAGGCGAACCGCCTGATCAGCGGCCGTGCCTGGGAGCTGATCCCGCGCAGCCGCTACCTCGGGAACGCCGTGCTCTCGCTGCTCACGAAGATCGCCTCCGGCTACTGGCACGTCGCCGACTCCCAGGCCGGCTACACCGCGATCTCGCTCGACGCCCTCGAGCGCCTCGACCTCGACCGCGTCTACACGCGCTACGGCTTCCCGAACGACCTGCTCGTGCACCTGAACGTGATCAACGCGCGAGTCCGCGACGTCCCCTCGCGCCCGATCTACAACGTCGGCGAGCGCTCGGGCATCCGCATCCGCAAGGTCGTCCCGCGCATCTCCTGGCTGCTCCTGAAGGGCTTCTTCTGGCGCATGCGCGAGAAGTACGTGATCCGCGACTTCCATCCGCTCGTCTTCTTCTACCTCCTCGGGATCGTGATGACCGGCCTCGGCCTGGCGCTCGGCCTCGTCGAGACGGTGCTGCGCCTGATGGGCCACGGGATCACCCCGGCGACGATCGTCCTCGTCGCGCTGCTCCTGATCGCCGGGAGCCAGTTCACGCTCTTTGCGATGTGGTTCGACATGGAGTCGAACAAGGACCTGCGCTGAGAACAAGGAGAAGCCGTCGCGGCGCCGGTTTGCGCGTAGGGCTCGAGACGCTTCGACCCGGGGGCCGAGACTCGGACGCTTGCTCTGGTGACTCATGCCTGCTTGGATCAGAGGGTGTCAGCGATCGAGCGTCTCATCAGACGCGCCGGTGGGCCCAGGTCGATCGCCTCGGTGTTCGACGTCGGCGCTCATGAGGGCGCCGACTCCCTCTCGCCTGCCGAGCGGTACCCGCACATCCAGTTCGTCGCGATCGAACCGACGCCCGACCTCGCCGAGACGCTGCGCCGGCGGAGCGCCCATCTCCCCAACTACACGGTCGTCGAGGCGGCCGTAGCCTCGGAAGAGGGCTCGAGAACGCTCAATGTGTATACGGAGAACCACGGCCTCAACTCGCTGAACGAGCTCGACCGATCGATCGCGCCGGAGCTCGGGCTGAGCCGCTCAGAGCCCGACAGGCGTGAGGTCGTTGTGGCGCGACGTCTCTCGAGTATTTGCGACGAGCTCGGAATCCCGACTGTCGATGTGATCCAGATCGATACGCAGGGCAGCGATCTCGACGTGTTGCGCTCACTCGACCCGGGCCGGCTCCGGGCGCTGCGCGCCGGGGCGATCGAAGCGAGTAATCGGCTGTTCATGTACGACACGAGCGAAGATGGGAGAGAGGTTCGATCCGTCCTCGCAGAGCTTGGTTTCAGGGTGTATCGGATCGAATATGCCCACCCGACGCTCGACGGCGAGCATGACTACTACTTCGTGCGTTCCTCACGCGCGCCACGGGTACCGTTCGTCGACGAGGCCGAGTATCGGTCACAGCTCGTCGTCTGCCGGCTCCGTTCACGGTACGAACGTACTTGCGGCCGCGAGCTCGAGAGAATACGGAACGCCCTCGCGATCCGAACGCGTGTGCGTGCGATCGCAGACGCACGCAGACATCCCTAGGCGACTACCATCAGCGAGGACATGGGCGCCCAAAAGAAGAAGCTCCGCAAGCAGCAGAAGAAGGCCGAGCGCCGGGCGCTCGAGAATGCGATCGAGCGCAACGGCCATCACGAGAACGAGAAGGGCAAGAAGAAGAAGAAGAGCTAGCGCCACGTACGCCAAGCCCATCCTGGGCGCTACGCGCAGTCTGTCAGTCGGCCGGTAGTCGCTCGACGACGGCCGCGAGCACCTTCAGCTGGAGCGCCGGAGACTCGCGCAGCAGGCGGTTGAAGCTCCCACGGGTGATCACGACGACGAGGCCCGGCGAGGTCATCGTGACCGAGGCCGTCGTCGGACGGTCCGAGAGCAGGGCGATCTCACCGAAGAAGTCACCTGCCCCGAGGGTGTTGACCTTGCGTCCGTTGCGCCTGACGACGGCCTCGCCCTCGAGCATGACGAAGAACTGGCGCCCGGGCTCGTTCGCGCCGATCAGCACCTTCCCGGCCGGAACGTCGAGCTCGTCGGCGACCTTCCCGAGTGCGGCGAGGTCGCGCTTCGAGATGCCTGCGAACAGCGGAACGCCCTTCAGCGCGTCCAGCTTGCCGTCCTTGCGGCCCCTTGCCATCGGCTGATCCTATGTCTTCACGCCGCATCGTGCTCGCGCGTGAATAAGCTGCGCGGATGACCGACGTCGAGACCCGGATCGGCTGGATCGGAACGGGCGTGATGGGCGCGCCCATGTGCGGGCATCTGCTTGCCGCCGGCTACCCCGCACGGGTCTTCACGCGCACGCGCGCGTCGGCCGGGGCCCTCGTGGACGCCGGAGCGATCTGGTGCGACTCGCCGGCGGAGGTGGCGGCGGGGTCGGACGTGGTCTTCTCGATCGTCGGTTTCCCCGCTGATGTCCGCGCCGTCACGCTTGGAGCCGACGGGATCCTGAGCGCCGCCGCGCCCGGCTCCGTGATCGTCGACATGACGACGAGCGAGCCGACGCTCGCGCAGGAGATCGCGGCGGCGGCGAACGAGCACGGAGTCGAGTCGCTCGACGCACCGGTCTCGGGTGGCGACGTCGGCGCGCGGAACGCGACACTCGTCGTGATGGTCGGCGGCAGCGAGACCGCGTTCGAGCGGGTGCTGCCCCTCTTCGAGAAGCTCGGGAAGACGATCGTCCACGAGGGCGGCCCGGGGGCGGGGCAGCACACGAAGATGATGAACCAGATCGCGATCGCCTCGAAGATGATCGGAGTCTGCGAGGCGCTCCTCTATGCCTACGGCGCCGGCCTCGACCTCGAGCGGGCGCTCGAGACGATCTCGGGGGGCGCCGCAGGGTCGTGGGCGCTCTCGAATCTCGCCCCGCGGATCCTGAAGGGCGATCTCGAGCCCGGGTTCAAGATCGACCACTTCCTGAAGGATCTCGGGATCGCGCTCGCCGAAGCGCGCCGGATGAACCTGGCGCTCCCCGGGCTTGCGCTCGCCGAGCAACTCTACGTCGCCGCGCGCGCCCAGGGCTACGGGGAGAAGGGGACCCAGGCGCTGATCGCGCCGCTCGCGAGGCTGAGCGGGCTGGACGCGGGCCTCGGCCGAGGCCCGGCGTGACCCTCCCGCTACCGTTCCCGGGGTGAGCGAGCATGCGATCGACCCGGAGGTCCCGCCGAGCGGCACCGGCTGCGCCGACTGCCTTGCCGGCGAGGGGCCCGGCTGGTGGTTCCACCTCCGCCGCTGTGCCCAGTGCGGCCACGTCGGCTGTTGCGACTCCTCGCCGAGTCAGCACGCGAGGGCCCATGCGGCGGCCAGTGGGCACCCGATCGTCCAGAGCTTCGAGCCCGGAGAGGACTGGTTCTGGTCGTTCCCCGAGGAGAGCTACTACGACGGGCCCGAGCTCGCCGCCCCGGACTCGCATCCGGCGGACCAGCCGGTCCCGGGGCCGGCCGGCAGGGTGCCGCCGGACTGGATGCAGCGCCTCAAGTAGTGGAACACGCCGCGACGCCACCTCGGGCGGGGAGGGTCGGGCGCCGTGCGAGTCTCGCGGTTCTCGCCCTGTACGCCGCGATCGCGTTCGCCTACTTCGGCGTCCCCCTTCTGCTCGGCTCCGGCCGCGAGTATGTCGGGCTGCCCGACGACCCTCAGATCCCGATCTGGGGCTTCGCCTGGTGGCTCCACGCGATCGAGCACTTCCAGAACCCGTTCATCGAGCGTGTGCTCTGGGCCCCGAGCGGGGTGAACATCGCGTGGGTGAACTCGCTGCCGGCGCTCGCAGTCGTGTTTGCGCCGGTGACCGCGCTGATCGGGCCCGTTGCGACCTACAACCTCGTCGCGATCCTGCTCCCGGCCGTTTCCGCGTGGAGTGCTTTCCTGCTCTGCCGCCACGTCACACGAAAGCTCTGGCCGTCGGTCGTCGGCGGCTACCTGTTCGGGTTTTCGAGCTACGTCGTCGGCCACATGCTCGGCCAGCCGCAGTTGACTGCCGTCTTCGTGATTCCCCTCGTCGCCCTCGTCGTCCTGCGGCGCCTCGAAGGCGAGCTCGACGCACGAGGCGTGGTCCTCAGGGTCGCTCCCCTCGTTGCGATCGAGATCTACTCCTCGACCGAGCTGGCGCTGACCCTGACGCTGGTGCTCGCCGCCTCGCTCGTGCTCGGCTTCGTGCTGGCTCCGGCCATGCGCCGGCCGATCCGCAGCTCGCTCGCGCCGCTCGCATACGCCTATGCCGTCGCCGGGCTGCTCGGCGCACCGCTCCTCTACTACTCGCTGCGGTATCCACGGCTCGCGGGCTTTCAGCCGCCGGCGCGCTACACGGCGGATCTCCTCAACTTCGTGCTCCCGACGAGCCTCGAGGCGTCCGGCGCGGGCTGGGCGGGCCGGATCGCCGCCCACTACCCGGGGAACCTGAGCGAGCAGGGCGCCTTCGTGGGGCTTCCACTGCTCCTGATCGTCGTTCTCTACGCCCGCCGCGGTTGGCGGACCTCCGGGGGCCGGTTCCTGCTCGTCGCACTCGTGCTCGCGGCGTACCTCTCACTCGGTCCGGAGCTGATCGCATACGGCCACCGGGTCTTTCCGCTCCCGACGCCGCTCGGTCATGAGCGCCTGACCGTGCCAGGAGCGGGATCGCATCTCATCCCGCTTGTCGACAACATCCTGCCGGTCAGATTCGCGCTCTACGCCTCGCTTGCAGGCGCCGTCCTCGTCGCGCTGTGGATGACCGCGACGACCCACCGGGTCCTCCGCTGGCTCCTTCCCGGCCTCACCGTCCTTCTTCTCGTCCCGAGTATCGGCTCGAGCCAGTTCAGGACGGGCTTCAGCGTCCCCGAGCTCTTCACGAGCTCCGCCTACCGCCGCTGCCTCAGGCCGAACGAGATCGTCCTTCCGCAGCCGATCGGCGAGGGAGGCCACGCGACGCTCTGGCAGGCAATGGACGCTTTCCGTTACCGGATCGCGGGGGGCAGGCTCCAGACCTCGCCGCCCTCGCTCTTCCTGCATCCGCCGGCGATCGCCCAGATCTCGGTCGGGTACCCGCCGGTCGCAAGTCAGACCGCTTCCCTGCGCGCGTACATCAAGGCGAAGGCCGTGAGCGCCGCGATCGTCGAGGAGAACGGCCTCTCGACCTGGGGACCGGCCCTCGACCGGATCGCGAAGCCGCGCGACGTCGGTGGGGTGATCCTCTACCGTTTCGACGGCCGCTCGACGGCAGCCTGCTAGCGGCGAGGCCGGTAGATCCCGATCTTCAGCTTTCTGTAGGCGAAGAAGGCCATCTGGAAGAGCAGCCGCCCGTGACGGAAACGGGAGATCTTCGTCTCGCCGTAGGTGCGCGAGCCGTAGCGCACCGGCACATCCACGATCTTCAGCCCGAGCCGCGTCGCGCCGAGCAGCAGGTCGAAGTCGCCGAACGGGTCGAAGTCGCCGAAATAGGCGCGGCCGGCCGCGATCTCCTTGTAGCGGCTGCGTTTGAGCGCCTTCGTGCCGCAGAGCGTGTCCTTGACCGGCTGGCCGAGGAGCGCGCTGAAGACGAGCGAGAAGAACTTGTTCCCGAGCAGGTTGAGGAAGCGCATCGCCCCCGGCTCGAGGTCGTAGACGAGCCGCGAGCCGTTCACGAACTCCGCGCGTCCCGATGCGAGCGCATCGACGAACGCGGGGAGCTCCTGCGGGCGGACCGTCAGATCCGCGTCGAGGATGATCAGCGCGTCGTAGCGGGCCCGCTCGAACCCGAGGCGCACCGCGTCGCCCTTGCCCTTGCCGGCCTGCCGAAGGCACACGATCTTGCGCTCGGGATGGCGCTCGATCTGGCGCTCGATCTCCTCGCGTGTCCCGTCGGTCGAGCCGCCCTCGACGAAGATCAGCTCGCTTTCCGTCCCGAGCTAGCGGTGTCTCCTCGACGATTCGCGCAATCATCCCCGCCTCGTTCTTCGCGGGGACGACGATCGAGACGCTGAGCGGCTCCGGCTCGTCCGGTGGCCGCCGGCGCGCCACGATCCACCAGGTCAGGCAGAGATGGCGGATCAGGGGCAGCGGTGCGACGACGCCGTTCAGGAACGTCGAGAGCAGTGGAACGCGGAGCGGGAAGAGGATCCGGCGCGTCGTCGTCACCGTCTCGAGGCCCGTGAGCTGGAGCAGGTTCTGCGCGTCCTCGATCGTGAGCCAGTTGCGAATCGGCGTCCGCCGTTTCAGCCCGAGCAGCTCGAGCAGCGCCAGAGCCGGCCGCCAGAGCTGGCTGTAGGAGTTGATCACGATCCGCGTCTCCCCGTTCGAATGCGCCGCGACGCTCTTGAAGAGCGCGAGCAGGTCGTCGACGTAGGGCAGGAGGTCGGAGAGGACGATGTAGTCGAAGCTCTCGGAGAGCCGGGCGTCCTCGCCTGCCCCCTGGACGAAGCGAAGCTCCGGATGCCGCTCGCGCGCGAGCTCGACCATCCCGCCGCTCACGTCGACCCCGACTCCCTCGCCGGGCTCGAGCGCCGCGAGCAGGTCGCCGTTGCCGCTGCCGAGCTCGAGGACGGAGGCGCCGGGCCGGACGTTCGCCTCCGTGACGGCGCGGATCAGGCCGTGGTAGCCCCGAGAGGGGCCGCCCACAGGGCGCGCGGCGAGCTCGTCGAAAGCCTCGGCGATCGCCGCGTATCGGTCGGTGAGCTGCGACTCGGCCGGGTTCGCGTGCGGGGCGGAGCGGCGGGAGGCTGGCACCACAGGCGCGGATCATAGGCTTCGGCGTTAGGGTTGGCCGCTGTGGTGAGCTGGCGACCCGACCGGACGGCCGTTGTCGCCTCGGGGCTCTTCGTCCTCTCGTGCGCGGTCGCCTACGGCGGCCTCTTCAGCCACGCCTACCCGGGGGACGTCGGCACCTACGCCGGCTACGGCCGCGCCCTCGTCCTGCACGGCCGGATCCCGTACCGCGATTTCTACGTCGAGTACCCGCCCGGTGCGATCCCCGTGTTCGCCCTGCCGGTGCTGATCTGGAACGCCCACTACGTGCTCGTCTTCAAGCTGCTGATGACGGCCTGCGGCGTCGGCTTCACGCTGTGCTCGGCCGCGGTCGTCTCCCGGCTCGGGCTCAGCCCGTGGCGGCTCGCGCCGATCATCCTTGCGCCCGTCTGCATGGGCCCGGTGTTCCTGAACCGCTACGACCCGGTCGCGGCCCTTCTGACGACACTTGCCCTCGTCACGCTCCTCCGCGGCTCCGACCGGACGACGGGCGCCCTGCTCGGGGCGGCGACCGCGATCAAGATCTACCCGGCGGTGCTGGTGCCGATCGCGGTGCGGCGGGTGCGCTCCGTCGTGGGCGCGGGCGCCGCCTACGTGATCGCAGCGGCGGTCCTCGTCCTTCCGTTCTTCCTGCTCGCCCCCGGTGGGGTCGGCTACAGCTTCTGGACGCAGCTTCGCCGGCATCTCCAGATCGAGAGCCTCGGCGCCTCGATCCTGCTCGTCGTCTCGAAGCTCGGGATCCATCACGTCGGCTGGATCAACGGGAAGCCGGGCTCGATCGACCTGGGCGGTTTCACCGCGGACGCGGTCGGCGCGATCAGCTCGGTGGTCTCGGTCGCCCTCGTTCTCATCGTCGCCTGGGTCTACTGGCGCGGCCGCGACGAGGACGCACGCCTCGTCACGGCGTGGGCCGCCGCGGTGACCGGGTTCGTGGTCTTCGGGAAGGTGCTTTCGCCTCAGTACCTCACCTGGCTCGTCCCGCTCGTCCCGCTCGCCGCAGGCCGCAGGGGGCTGTACGCCACGCTCGTGTTCCTCGCGGCGCTGTCGCTCAGCCAGCTCGAGTACCTCGCCGACCGCTTCGGGCTCCGTCGGCAGGACTGGAGCGTCTGGGTGCTACTCGTGCGGAACGGGCTGCTCGTGGCGACCTTCTGCTTCCTGCTCGCGGCGCTGCGGCCTCAGTCGCATGACCCCGCACCCGCACCGACCCGGTAGAGGACGACGCCGCCGACCGCCTGCGGTCTTGCGATCCGGTTCAGGATCGGCGCCCACGTCGAGAGATCGGGCCGGGCCACGATCACGGTGCTCACGCCTTCCACGCGGAAGTAGTTGCCCAGGAGCGACTCCTGGTTCGGCGCCATCGGTAAACCGATCGAGACCACCGCGATCGGAGGCGGATGCAGGAACTTGGAAGGCGGCGAGGTCGCGAGCCGGCCGCCCGCCATCCGGAAGCGGAACCCGTCGACGGCCTGCCACAGCGTCGCCTGACCGCCTGCTCCGACCGGTTCGGGCAAGACGATCTCGTTCGGAGCGAGGCAGCGGCGAAAGGCGCCGTTCGTGAAGAACGCCGGCACGGTGTAGGTCGTCGCCCAGGAGCCCGCCCCGGGATTCGGGATGAGCAGGATCACCGCGAGCGCCGGAAGCCCGACACCGACGAGCCGCGAGTGCCCGGTCGACATCCACATCGCCACGATCACGGCCCCGGCGAGCGAGGCGAAGAGCGCAAAGCGGACGGGCAGGATGTTGTCGAAGAGCGGCACGAGATGCGATCCCGCTCCTGGCACGGCGAGGCGTCTCATGACCGAGCGGCGTCGGGAGCGGGACCAGCTTGTGGCCGTCCATGATCAGGCTGGGCCCGAAGGAGAGGTAGCTCGCGAGCACGACGGAGACCACGAGAGAAACGGCCGCGCGGCGTCCGCCAGCTCTGACGTGCGAAGAGCAGGACGATTGCCAGTACCGGCAGCCCGAGTAGACGCTCTGTTCGATGATGTTGCCGCGGAAGTGGCGGGCGATCGCATGCGCCCAACCTGCACCCACCGCCTCGAGGTGCGTCGGGATCACGAAGTTCAGGATGTCGCCGGTGTAGTCCTGAGGGGGCGTGAACCCGGAGAGCCGGACGTCTGTGAGCGCGTAGTAGAGGAGCGGCGCTGCGAGCAGCGCCGCGAAGACATAGGCACCGGCCAGCGGGGGGAGCAGCCGGACGAGGCGCTGCCGCCACTCGGGCACGAGGAGCAGCGCCAGCGCAAGCGCCAGCACGAGCGAGACGGTCGCCGTGAGCGCGATCTCGGTCGAGAGGTAGATCTGGAGCGCGACCAGCGGCCCGAGGCGGACGATCAGGGCGCCCGGCCCGAGCTCGCCCTCGAACGCGCGCACGATCACGAGTGCGATCAGGGGGATTGCGAAGACCGAGGTCAGGTGCGGCTCCCCCAGCATGTGCCCGAGCTGGTAGCTCGAGAAGCCGAAGAGGTAGCCGCCGACCGCGGCCGGCCAGAAACGGCCGACGAGATGCCGGCAGAGCAGGTACGCAGTCCATGCAGAGAGCGCCGGCATCAGCACCGCGGCCACGTCGTAGGAGGCAACCGGACCGATCGATGCCGTGAGCGGCGCAAAGATGATCGCAAGTGCCGGCGCCGTCGTCGCCCAGGCCAGGTTCACGCCGCTCGGCGCCCAGAGCACATGCTCGACGAACGGATTCTGGAAGTGCTCGAGCGCGTGGAGCCACCAGCCGAACGACCAGATGAAGATCTGCGGATCGTCGGACAGGCCGACGTACTGGTGCCCGGGCTCGATCAGGATCCGGAGCCCGAAGAACGTGAAGGCGAGCGTGCAGAACCCGCCGAGCACCCAGAGGTTCGTCCACCTGCCGCGCCCCTCGGGCTCGCGCGCCGCGACTGAGGTCACGGCGGAACCCTAGCCAGCGGCCTCGTCTTCGAGGCGGCGCCTGTGGTTATCGGTCCGTGAGGATCTGATGTGGTTTCCGAGGCGGTCAGTACGATGGGCGCATGACGACCTCAGTTGTTACCGGCGGTGCCGGCTTCCTCGGTTCGCATCTGTGCGACTTCCTGATCGAGAAGGGTCACCGCGTGATCTGCGTGGACAACCTGGAGACGGGCTCGCTCGAGAACATCGAGCATCTCCGCGACCCGGCGTTCACGTTCCTCTACCAGGACGTCGTCGATGGGATCTGGATCGACGAGCCCGTCGATTTCGTCTACCACCTTGCGAGCCCGGCGAGCCCGATCGACTACCTGCGGCTGCCGCTCCAGACCCTGAAGGTCGGCTCGCAGGGGACGCACAACGCCCTCGGCCTCGCGAAGTGGAAGCGGGCGCGGTTCCTGATCAGCTCCACGAGCGAGGTCTATGGTGACCCGCAGGTGCACCCGCAGCCCGAGACCTACTGGGGCAACGTGAACCCGATCGGCCCGCGCGGTGTATACGACGAGGCCAAGCGCTATGCCGAGGCGCTGACGATGGCCTACCACAACCAGCAGGGCGTGAACACTGCGATTGCCAGGATCTTCAACACCTACGGCCCGAAAATGAGACGCAACGACGGACGTGCGACCGTGACGTTTCTCCACCAGGCGATCGAGGGAAAGCCGATCACGGTGTTCGGCGACGGCTCGCAGACCCGGTCGCTCTGCTACGTGGACGACCTGATTCGCGGCCTCTACCTGCTCGCGACGAGCGACGAGCACCTGCCGGTCAACATCGGCAACCCGAACCACGAGGTGACGATGCTTCAGCTCGCGCAGGCCTGCATCCGCCTCGCCGGCTCGGCGAGCGAGATCGTCTTCCAGGCGCTGCCGGTCGACGACCCGAAGGAGCGGCGGCCCGACATCACGAAGGCGTCCCAGATCCTCGGTTGGGCCCCCGAGATCGACCTGGACGAGGGGCTCCGGCGCTGGCTCCGGTCTCTCGGCCGCGAGCCCGTCGAAGCCTGATGCGGGTCTACATCGCGGTCGCCGCGGTCGTGCTGCTCGCGGCTTTCGTCCAGGGCGCGGCGAAGCCCGCGGCGCAGTCGCGTTCGTTCCAGGTCGGGATCTACGACGACGCACAGCTCCGCTACGGCCCGACCGCGACCACGGTCGCGCTCTACAAGAAGCTTCACGTGCAGGTGGCGCGGATGACGCTCTTCTGGGGCGGAAAGCTCGGCGTCTCGCGCCGCCGGCCGGCCCACCCGACCGATCCCGCCGATCCGGCCTACAACTGGTCGGCCTACGACTCGGTCGTCGAACGGCTCGCGGGCGCCGGGATCCAGGTCGTGTTCTCGATCTACGGCACCCCGGCCTGGGCGAACCACGACAAGGGCCAGAACGTCGCTCCGCTCGACGCCTCGGCGCTGCGTGCCTTCGCCTATGCCGCCGCGCTCCGCTACAGCGGCACCTACGTCTCCGACGGGACGAAGCTGCCGAAGGTGCGCGACTGGCTCGCCTGGAACGAGCCGAACAACCCGGTCTTCCTGAAGCCGCAGTACAAGCGCGACGGCAGGAAGTGGGTGATGCTGAGCGCGATCAACTACGCCAAGATCTGCAACTCGATCTACAACGGCGTTCATGGAACGGGCCTGACGCAGGAGCGCGTTGCCTGCGGCGCGACCGCCCCGCGCGGCAACAACGATCCTTCGAGTAGCCGCCCCTCGGTCTCGCCGCTCGCGTTTCTCCGTGCGGTGAAGGCCGACGGCCTCGTCACCTTCGACGCCTGGGCGCATCACCCCTACTACGGGAAGCCGTCCCAGACGCCCGCCACGCCCGACGGCGCGGGCGGGTCCGTCGAGCTCGGCAATCTCGGCACGCTGATCAAGCTCGTGACGCAGCTCTACGGGAACAAGCGCATCTGGATCACCGAGTACGGCTACGAGACGAACCCTCCCGACTCCCTCTTCGGCGTCTCCTGGGCGAAGCAGGCCGCCTACCTGAAGCAGGCCTTCGCGATCGCCCGCGGCAACCCGCGCGTGGACATGATGCTCTGGTTCCTGCTGAAGGACGACACGAACATCAACGGCTGGCAGTCGGGCCTGATCACTGCCTCCGGGAAGAAGAAGCCGTCGTTCGTCGCGTTCCAGCAGATGGCGGCGAGCGACTGAGCCCTCCCCAGGGCCGGGCCGGGCGCCTCCTCAGCCGAGAAGCGCCTCGGCCGTGCGGCGCAGGCCGTCCTCGAGCGAGATCGACGGCTCGTAGCCGAGCACCTCACGCGACGCCGTGAGATCGGCCCACGAGTCGCGGATGTCGCCCGGACGCGAGGGGGTGAAGTGCTTCTCGAACGACTGCCCGAGGATCTCGCCGATCGTGTCGGCGACGCGGTTGACGCTCGCAGGGTCGCCGCCGGCCACGTTGAACGCCCGTCCGCTTGCTCCGGCCGCGTGCGCCGCCGCGATCGTCGCCGCGACCACGTTGTCGACGTAGGTGAAGTCCCGCGACTGCTCGCCGTCGCCGTGGATTGTCACCGGCCTGCCCGCGGCGATCGCCGTGATGAAGAGCGGCACGACGGCCGCATACTGCGACGATGGGCTCTGGCGGGGGCCGAAGACGTTGAAATACCGCAGCACCACCGTCTCGAACGCGTCGTAGACGCGCGAGAAGGCGCTGCAATAGCGCTCCGCCGCGAGCTTGGCGACGCCGTAGGGCGAGATCGGGTCGAGCGGCGCGTCCTCGCGGGTCGGGAGCGCGGCGCTCGTCCCGTACACCGAGGTCGAGGAGGAGAAGACAACGCGGCGGACGCCCTCGTCGCGCGCGGCGAGCAGCACGTTCAGCGTGCCCTCGATGTTGACCGCGCTCGAGGTGAGCGGATCTTGCACCGAGCGCGGGACCGAGCCGAGAGCCCCGAGGTGGTAGACGACCTCGACGCCGCGCACCGCGTTGTGCACCCGCTCGTAGCTTCGCAGCTCGCCCTCGACGATCTCGACGCCGAGGCCGTCCAGATTCGCGCGCGAGCCCGTCGAGAAATTGTCGAGGACGCGCACCTCGTCGCCGCGCTCGCGCAGCGCCTTCGCGAGGTTCGAGCCGATGAACCCGGCGCCGCCCGTGACGAGCACCTTCGTCATGCCTTCACCGCCGCGCGCTCCGCGGCGATCAGCCCGAGCCCGAAGAACGGCAGGGCGGCGAATCCCGTTCCGGCGACGAGGCCCTGACCCGACCAGATCCCGATCGTCACGAGCAGCCAGAGGAGGCCCGTCAGCGCGAGCAGAGCGCCTTCCGGCGGCGCGCGGAGGGAGCCGCGGATCCCCATCGCCACCCCTGTCGCGAGGAACGCCAGGAACACGGCCGTGCCGACGAGCCCGAGCTCGGCGAGCGACTGGATGTAGGCGTTGTCGACGCCCCAGCGGTGCTCAGCCGAGGGGAACGCCTGCTCCGGCTGATTCGGGAAGCGGCGATGGGCGGCAGCAAGGAACGGCGAGTAGACCCGCGGCTCGCGGATCGACTGCCAGCCGGAGCCGAAGATCGGATGTGCCTCCCAGATCCGCAGCCCGATGTAGAACATCAGCGTGCGCTGCGAATAGGTGTTCACGTTCTCCGCCTTGGCCTTCTTGTCGATCGTGTTCGTGAACTGGGAGATGTCCCCGCTCCGGATCGTGAGCATGCCGGCGGCACAGACGAGCGCCACCCCGATCACGATCGCGTACTGGCGGACCGTGACCCTGCGCCTACCCCGCACGAGGAGCAGTGAGGCGACGGTGATCAAGGCGATCGAGATCCCGGCTGCTGCCTCGCCCGAGAAGATCGCAGAGAGCGAGCCTCCGACGAGCCCCGCCGCGATCACCCGTCCGGAGAGCGTTCCGGGCCACAGGACGCCGACGAAGCCCACGGCGATCGCGGCCGCTCCCAGCGTCCCGAGCACCGAGATGCCGGTGAACGCGGGTTGGCGCGTGCCCGTCTGCGCGGCCTGGAAGATCTGCAGGCCGAAGAACTGGGCGACGGCGATCACCCCGGCGACGGCAGCCGTGATCGCGACCACGGTCCAGAGCCGCCGCAGCGAGCGCTCGTTGCGGACGAGAACGGCGGTCACGGGGACGAGTGCCGCGTACTCTGCGAACTTCACCGCCGTCGCCAGGTGCGTCTTCCACGCGTAATCCGGGTCGGAGAGCGTCGGGTAGAGCGACGCCGCGACCAGGTAGGCGAGCAGCGCGAGAATCGCGACCCAGAGCCAGAGCGAGCCGCGCAGCGCGCCGAGGCCCTCCCGCCGAAGCCGGACGAGCGCCCAGATCGTGACGCCGAGCAGCGCGAGGTCGGCCAGATTGACCGTCGAGGTGCCGGAGGTGACGCCCGGCATGAACTTCACCGCGACGAAGAGGAGCACGAAGACGGCGGGGAGCGCCCAGGCTCCGAGCCGCTCGAGCGGCGGCGCCGTTAGCGTCTCGTCACTGATACGCCCGTCACCCGTGACAGGGCTTGCGAGTGACCGGTCCGACAAGGAGCCCGAAATCATACTCGGGCCCCTCCGGGCCAGGTCGCAGCCAACGGGATCGCGGTCGCGGCGAGCCCGAGCCCGAGCCAGGTGACGGCGTCGAGGGGGACCCCCGCGACGATCCCGATCGCGTTCCAGGTTCCGGCCGCGACGAGGACGAAGCCGGTCGCGACGAGTGCGCAGAACGGGTTTCTCCGCACTCCCTCGAAGCCGAGCACGAGCCCCACGAGGAACGTCGAGACTCCGAGGACGAACCCGGGCACGCCCATGTCGGACGCGAGCTCGAGCCAGTAGTTCTGCACGCCCCAGGGGTTCTGCTTGGACGGGTAGGCCTCGGCCGGCTGGCCGGGGAACCGTCGCCTGAGTGCCGGGAGGTACGGCTGGAAGCCGGTGTTCGACCGGTCGATGCCGAGCCCGAGCACGGGGTGGTCCTTCCACATCTGCCAGCCCATCCAGAGGAGCAGCGTTCGCTGCTCGCCGGTCTCGACGTGGCCGGCGGTCGCCTTGTTCGGCTCGGTGACTCCGAGGAAGCCCAGATAGTTGGTGACGTCCGAGCCGCGGAGGACGTAGACGCCGCTCCCGACCACGACGAGGATCGCGCCGATCGCCAGCAGGCGCGCCAGGTTCAGCGTCCGCACGTGTCGTGCGACGAGGACGACGGCGATCGCGGCGAGCACCGTGCCGAAGAAGGCGAAGACCGACGCGTCGATGATCACGCCGATCCCGCCCCCGACCACCGCGACGACCGCGAGGCGACGGCGCATGCCGAGCGCGATCGCGGCGAGGCCGACCGCCATGGCGGCGCCGGTGAACGACCCGAGGTCCTGGTGGCCGAGGAACGAGACCTCGCGCCCCCCGGGTCGCGGACCGTCGGGATCGTCGACGATTCCCAGGAACATCAGCGCGCCCCAGAGCCCGGCGGCGGAGGCCCAGACGACGAACACCCACAGGAAGCGGTCGAGATCGACCTGTCTGCGGAAGAGCAGCACCACGGCCGGCGCGAGCAGCGCGTACTCCGTGAACTTCGCGACCGTCGTCAGGTGGGTCGTGAGATCGCCGAGGGGCCGCCAGAAGCACGAGGCGAACATCAGCGCGACGAAGAGAGCGGAGAGCGCCCAGAGCGCCGCGCCGCGCCGGAGCGGCTCCCAGCCGAGCTTCCCGCCGGCCACCGCGGCTGCGGCCAGGACCACCACGATCGCCACGTCCGACCCGTACACGTCGACGCCGCCGAAGGCGACATGTGCCTGGTAGCGGACGTGCAGGAAGACGAGAGGGATGGCGGCGGCGGCAACGAGCGGGAGTGCGTCGCGAGCGCCCGGGCGGAAGGTCAAGATCGGCCACTATACTGCCATCCCCGTGCGCTCCCGTGTCATCTGGCGCCGCTCGGCGACTGCGATCGGGGTGTACGTTGCGACCGGCTTCGGGTTCCTCGCGACGATCGTCGCGACACGAGAGCTCGGTCTCCACGCGTACGCCCGGTTCGCCGCCGTCATCGCGGCCGCGACGTTCTTCCAGCAGCTCCTCGACCTGACGATCGAGGAGGCGCTCGTGAAGTTCGGCTTCCGCTACGTCGAGGGCGGGCAGTGGGGACGGCTGCGGAGGCTCTTCCAGGTTGCGCTCGCGTTCAAGCTCCTCGGCGGGGTGCTCGCGGCGCTTGCGATCTGCGCGCTCGCGCCGTTCTCGAGGGTCGTCTGGGGCACCGGCGGAGTCGTCGTCCCGATGCTGATCGCCTCGCTGATCGCGCTCACCCAGTCGCCCGAGAACGTCGCGGCGGGCGCGATCATCCTGCGCGGGCGCTACGACATCCGCGGCGGCTTCCAGGCTGTGTCGATGGGCCTTCGCCTCGTCGGCCTCGCGATCGGCTGCCGGTACGGGGTGGTCGGCGCCGTGACCGGGATGGTCGTCGCCCAGGTGATCTCGACCGCCGCGATCGGGAGCGCCGGGATCCTCGCCTTCAAGCGCTTCCCCACCGCTCCCACCGAGCCGATCGGCGAGGACTTCAGGCGGCTCCGGAGCTTCCTCGTCTCCTCGACGCTCGCCTCGTCCCTGGACTCCGCGCGCCTGACGCTCGGAACCTCGCTCGTCCCGGTCGTTGCGCCGATCGTCGAGACCGGTTACTTCCGTAACGCCCAGGCGCCGGCGACCGGGCTCGCCGCGCTCTCGGCGCCGGCGAGGCTCGTGATGCTCACCGAGCAGACCCGCGACTTCGAGGCCGGGAAACACGACCGCGTGCTCGCGATGCACCGCCGCTATGTCAGGAGCACGAGCGCGCTGATGCTCGTCGTCGTTCCCATCGCCTGGATCGTGATGCCGTTCGTGATCGGGATCTACGGCCCGGCTTTCCGAGCCCACGCGACCGACGCGGCGCGGCTCGTGCTCGTGGCCGCGGCGCTCCAGCTCGTCTGGGGCTGGACGAAGTCGTTCCCCGTGTCGATCGGCAGGCCGGGCTTGCGTGTCTACACGCAGGCGCTCGAGATCGCGGTCTTCATCCCGCTGCTCCTGGTCTTCGCCTCCAAGTGGGGAGCGACCGGCGCGGCCGGGGCGATGCTCGTCTCGACGATCGTCTTCTGTGCGGCCTGGTCGATCGTGCTGCACAGGGTCAAGTCGGGCTGGGCGGCCGAGGTCGCCGTCACGTGAAGATTCTCGTCGTCTCGGGAATCTGGCCGCCCGATGTCGGCGGCCCCGCCTCGCATGCGCCGGAGGTGGCGGCGTTCCTGCAAGAGCACGGGCACGAGGTGGAGGCGGCGATCACCGCCGATGCCCAGCCCGCGCGCGAGCCCTACCCGGTGCACTGGGTGAGCCGAACGCTGCCGCCGGGCGTGCGCCATCTCGCGACCGTTCGGCTGCTGCGCTCGCTCGCGCGGCGCTCGGACGTCGTCTACACGACCGGGATGCTGGGCCGCTCCTCGCTCGGTGCCCTGCTCGCGCGGACGCCGTTCGTGACCAAGCTCACCGCCGATCCGGCGTACGAGCGCGCTCGGCGCTGGGGGCTCTGCACGGGCTCCCTCGAGGAGTTCCAGAGCGCCCCCGGCGCGAAGACGGCTCCGCTGCGGCTCGCCCGCGACGCCGACGTGCGCCGCGCTGCGCACGTCGTCACGCCGTCCGCCTACCTGCGCGAGCTCGCGGTCGGCTGGGGCGTCGATCCCGGGCGCGTGTCGCTGCTCCCGAATCCGGCACCGTCGCTTCCCGGGCTCGCGCCGCGAGCGGGGCTGCGCGAGAGGCTCGGTTTCGACGGGCCGACCCTCGTCTTCGCGGGACGGCTCACCGCGCAGAAGTCGCTCGCTGTCGGGATCGAGGCTGCGCGCCGTGCGGGGGTGGCACTCGTGATCGCGGGCGACGGTCCCGACCGGGCCGCGCTCGAGGCCCTCGGCTACGGCCGCTTCCTCGGCGCGCTCCCCCGCCGCGAGGTGCTCGAGCTGTTCAGCGCGGGCGATGCCTCGCTCCTCTCCTCGGCGTGGGAGAACTTCCCGCACACGGTCGTCGAGTCGCTCGCGGTGGGGACGCCGGTGATCGCCACGCGAACCGGGGGTGTGGCGGAGGTGCTCGACGACGGTGTCAACGGCCTCGTCGTCGAGCCCGGAGACGTCGATGCACTGGCCGCCGCGATCGGGCGTTTCCTGGAGGAGCCGGGCCTCGCCGAACGGCTGCGCGAGGGGTCGGTGCCGTCTGTCGCGGCCTATGCTCCCGACCGCGTGTACGGGCGGCTCGAGCAGATCCTGATCTCGGCGGCGCGATGACTCCAAGGGTGCTGTTCGTCGGCCGGACGCGCTACCGGCTGCCGCTCGAGCCCGGGCTGGCGCGCAAGTGGGACGCGCTCTCCGAGTTGATGGATCTGCGCGTCGTCGCGAGCGGAACCGGCCGCGACGCACGCTTCCACCTGATCCCGCGCCGCCCGCTCGACGGGCCGAGCTTCTACACGGCGCTGCCGTGGGTGGTCGCGGGCGAGCTGCGCTCGTTCCGGCCCGACGTCGTGATTGCCGAGAGCGTGTTCGAGGCGGCTGCCGTCGAGGTGGCCGTGCGGCTCTCCCGCTCGTCTGCGCTCGTCGTGGCTGAGGTGCACGGCGACTGGCGCGTGTGGTCGAGCCACTACGGCTCCCGGGCCCGCGGGCTCCTGCGGCCGGTGAGCAATGCCGTTGCGGCGTTCGGCGCCGATCATGCAGACGGGCACCGCGCTGTGTCGGGATTCACCGCTTCGCTGCTCGAGTCGCGCGGTCACACGCCGCTCGGCGTCTTCACGACGTACTCGGATCTGACGGCGTTCGGCGGACCGTTCGCCCGTGTCCCCGACGCCCCGCGTGTGCTCTTCGTGGGCGTGCTCGAACGCTACAAGAACGTCGAGGGGCTCGCCGCCGCCTGGCGGGTCGTCTCGGCGGCGGTGCCCTCGGCCGAGCTGCACCTGGTCGGCCAGGGAACGCTGACGGCGGTCGCCGAGGAGCTCGCGCGCGGCGGGGCCAGGTGGGATCGGCGGCTGGAGCCGCCGGAGCTCGCAGGCGCGCTCGACGACGCGCGCGCGCTCCTGCTCCCGTCAGCGTCGGAGGGTCTGCCGAGAGTCGCGATCGAGGCCTTCGCCCGCGGGCGCGCCGTGATCGGCACCCGTGCAGGCGGCATCCCCGACATCGTCGAGGACGGCGTGAACGGGTTCCTCGTCGACTTCGGCGACACCACGGGTCTCGCTCACGCGATCGAGCGGATCGTGACCGACCACGAGCTCGCGGCGCGCCTCGGTGCCGCCGCGGCCGAGGCAGCCACGCGCTGGGTCTCGACACCCGAGGAGTACGCAGGCCGCGTCCGGGCCGTCGTCGACGCCGCGATTGCGGGGGGTCGCAGGTGAGTGGGAAGGCGGAGACCCGGAGCCCGCGCGTGCTGATGGTCGCGAGGACGCGCTACACGCTGCCGCTGCCGCCCGGACGCGCGCGGAAGTTCGCCGCGCTCGGCAAGGTGCTCGACCTGCGCGTGCTCGCGACCTCGGCCGACGGCCGGGCGCTCGACGACGGCGTCTTCCACCTCGTCGGGCGCGTGCCGCTCCTCGACGGGCCGCTCTTCTGGCTGCTGCTGCCCCTGCGGGTGAGGCGGCTCGCGCGGGCTCACCGGGCCGAGGTGATCCTCGCCCAGAGCCCCTACGAGGCGCTCCTCGCCGGGCTCATGCCGGCCGGAGCGCGCGTCGTCGTCGAGATCCACGGGGACTGGCGAACCGCGACGCGGCTCTACGGTTCGCCGTTTCGCCGCGTGCTCTCGCCGCTCACCGACTCTCTGGGCCGGCTCGGCCTCCGCCGTGCCGCCGCCGTCCGCACGCTCTCGCCCTATACCTCGGGCCTCGTCCGCGAGGCCGGCGTCGAGCCGGCCGCCGAGTTCGAGGCGTTCGTCGATCTCGGGGCATTCGTCGACCGGCCCCGCGAGCCGGTGCCCGACTCGCCGACGGTCGTCTTCGTCGGCGTGCTCGAGCGCTACAAGAACATCGAAGGCCTCGCGGCGGCGTGGCGCGCAGTCTCCGGACGCGTGCCCGAGGCCCGGCTGCACCTGATCGGCACGGGGGCGCTGACCGAGATCGCCGGAGAGCTCGAGCGCGAGGGCTGTGCCTGGGACAGGCGGCTCGATCCACCGGCCGTCGCCGCCGCAGTCGATGCGGCGCGTGCTCTGCTCCTGCCCTCGGCGTCCGAAGGCCTCCCACGGGTCGCGATCGAGGCGTTCGTCCGCGGTCGCGCCGTGGTCGGGACCCGTGCGGGCGGGATTCCCGACATCGTCGAGGACGGCGTCACAGGCCTCCTCGTGGGCGCGGGCGACACCGCCGGCCTTGCCGACGCGATCGAGCGGATCGTGACCGACCGGGCGCTCGCCGTCGGCCTCGGCGCCGCTGCCGCCGAGGCCGCTGCGAAGTGGGTCACGACCCCCGAGGACCACGCCGCCCGCGTCCGGGCCGTCGTCGAGAGGGCACTCGCGTCGTGACCCGCCGGCTGATCTTCGCGACGCAGGTCGTCGATCCGGCCGACCCCGTCCTTGGAGCGACGGTGGCGAAGCTGACGGCGCTCGCGGACCGGGTCGACGAGCTCGTCGTCCTCGCCGATCGCGCAGTCGAGGGCGCTCTTCCCTCGAACTGCCGCGTCCACGTCTTCGGCTCGCCCTCCCAGGCGGGCCGCGTGCGCCTCTTCCTCTCGGCGCTCGAGCGGGAGCTCTCGCCCCGCCCGCTGGCCTTCGTCGCCCACATGGTCCCGCGCTATGTCCTGCTCGCGGCGCCTCTCGCGCGGCCGCGGCGTGTTCCGGTGCTTCTCTGGTTCACCCACTGGAAGGCAAGCCGGACACTCGTCGTGGCCGAGCGGCTCTCGACCACGATCCTGAGCGTCGACCGCCGCTCGTTCCCGATCGTCTCCGGGAAGGTCACGGCGATCGGTCACGGGATCGACACCGATGCGTTCGCCTACGTCGAGCGCCCGGCCTCGAGCCCGCTCCGTGCAGTCTCGCTCGGCCGCACCTCGCCCGCAAAGGGCTACGAGACGATCGCGCACGCGGCGAGGCTCGCCGGGGTCGAGTTCGAGGTGCGGGGCACCTCGGGCACCGCGGAGGAGCGCGCCGAGGCAGACCGGCTCCGCGCGCTCGGCGTGAGCGTGCTCGACCCGGTTCCGTACACCGAGGTCCCCGCCCTGCTCGGCGCCCGCGACATCCTCGTGAACAACATGCGCGAGGGAGCGCTCGACAAGATCGTCTACGAGGCCGCCGCGACCGGCATGCCGGTTCTCGCCTCGAACTCCGGCTTCGACGATGTCCTCCCGCCCGAGCTGCGCTTCGCGCGAGAGGACGTCTCGGGGCTCGGCGAACGGCTGCGGGCACTGGCCGAGGTCGACCGAAATGCTCTCGGGCTCGAGCTACGCGCCGGGGTCCTGGCCCGCCACTCCGCGGGGCACTGGGCCGACGGCCTGCTTGCGGCCGCGGAACCGGCTCCACGCGCGGTCGAGCGCCGCGGCGGCAAGTAACGCGAGCACGAAGTCCCACGGCACCCGGTAGCGGGTCGTGCCGGCGAAGACCCAGGCTGCCGCCGTCTCGTAGAGCACGAAGATGAGCGCGAGCGCCCGGAACGCGGCCGGGACGCAGAAGAGCCCGGCGATCGCGAGCAGGAAGAGCGGCACGGTGTAGAACGGCTCGACCCACTGCCGGAGGCTGTCGACCCCGGCCTCCTGTGCGCCCTCGAGCCCGGCGCGGGGGCTCCAGAGCATCTCGGTTGCCTGCGCGGCAAGCTTGGCCTTCTCGCCCGGGTGATGCTCCCAGAACTGGAACACGAGGTGCTCGTAGGCCGACTGCTGGTCGCATTCGGGCACGTTGATCACGAGGTGGTTCTTCTCGAACTCGGCACCTGCCTCCTCGGGCGTCACCCACATCGGTGCGACCGGCTTTCGCAGCCGCTGCGGCAGGTCGGGCACCTGGTCGAGCCAGAGGCCTTTCGAGAGGGTCTTGTAGGTATTCACGTTGTTCGCCTTCCACAGGGCCCGCCCGTCGGTCGTGATCGCGAAGCAGCCGAGCTCGGCCTTGTTGCGGACCACCCACGGGCTGACCGTCACGGCGGCCACGAGCGGCACGATGATCGCAACGGCCCAGCCTGCGCCGCGCCAGAGGACAAAGGCGCCGAGTACCAGCGGCAGCACCGTGAGCCGGGCGTTCGAGAGCACTCCGAGGCCCGCTACGACACCGAGTGCGACGCCGGTCCAGACCGAGCGGCGGCTCGCCGCGAGCAGCGTCAGGCCGAACATCGCGGCCCCGATCAACTGGTCGAGGATCTCGCGGTTCCCGTGGATGTCGTGCCACACGAGGTATGGCTGCAGGGTTGCGATCACCGCGGCGAGCAGGCCGATCCGGAGCGAGAGGAAGCGGCGGCCGGTCTCGAAGACGCAGATCGATGTCGCGACGGCGACGAGGATCTGCACCGTCCCGAACGACCACCAGTGGAAGCCGGCGATCCAGAAGACCGGGATCAGGAAGAAGCCGTACAACGGCTGCGTGTACGCGGTCGGATGGCCGGGGACGTACCCGAACGTCCCGTTCGCGACGTACATCTGGGCGAGGAGCTTCGACTTCTCGAAGTTCTGGGTCACCCCGACGCGCTCATGGATGAGCAGCACGATCCGCGGAAGCGCGCAGACCGCGATCACGACCGCATAGGCACGGGTCCTCGTCAAGCCTGGGTGTGTACGATCGCCGCGTTCATGCGCTCGGCCTGTTCGAGGCCGGGCGCTCAAACGCCGAGGAGTCCGCCCAATCTCGCACCATGCCCGGTACTCAAGGCTACGCGGTCGTGTCGTGTCACGTCGAGCGTCCGCTCGATGACCTCGTCTGGGGCCGTTACCGGGGCCTGCTCGAGGCGAAGCCCGGGGGGTTCCGGATCGCGTCGCTCATGCGGCCGCCGGCCGGGGGCGAGAACCTCGGCGCCTTCGTCGGGCGTGCCCGTCAGGCCGCCGCGCACGGGCCCTTCGGCCATCACATCCACTGGACCTCTCCGACACACGCGCGGCCGACCGCGCCCGATCCCGCAGGCGCGGTGCTCCGCGAGGGCGCCTGGCTGCGTGAGCAGGGCCTCGAGCCGCGGTTCTTCTGCGGCGGCGGCTGGTACACGGACTCCGAGGTGATGGGGGCGGTCGCCGACCTCGGCTACGTGGACTGCACCGCCACGTCGTGGCGTCCGTCCTACCTGCCGCCCGGCTCGCCGCGCGCCGAGCTCGACCAGCCCGCCTGGGTGCGTCTCGACGACGGCCGAAGGCTGCTCGAGCTGCCGACGACGCATTCGCTCGGGGCGCTCGCTCGCTCGCTCCACAGGAGGCTCCCGCCGGTCGTGCACGTGCACTTCCACGACTACGAGCTGCTCGACGGCCGCCGGCGTGCCGCGCTCACCGCGACGCTCCGCCTGCTCGCACGGCGCCGGCGGGCGGCCGGGCTCGACGAGCTGCAAGCCGAGCGCGAGGTCCACTGGCACACCGTATGCGCGGCCTGACGCTGCGCCGTCCGGCGCCGGGACGTCTGGTCGCGCTCGTGGTACTCGTCCTGCTCGCGGGCTGCGGCTCCTCGCATCACGACGCGCGCGGAATCTCCCTCCGGATCGAGACGAACCCGTTCCAGATCGCGATCCTCCGCGACGGGAAGACGGTCGTCACCGAGGACAAGCACGCCAGGCTCCGCTACGAGCTCGCCTCGACCGGAGACCAGTACTTCCTGACGAAGGTGATCTCGAAGCAGGGAGACACCTACCAGGTCGCGACGAACGAGCCGGGCGGCAACCGCACGGCGACCGTGAAGGTCACGCAGACCGCAACCGGCGCCGAGATCGACCTCGTCCTGCATCCGGGGACGGGCGTGCAGCAGGTGTACGACGCGTTCGACTCGGCCCCGACCGACCACTTCCTCGGCGGCGGCGAGAACGACCAGGCGGTGGATCTCCGGGGCCAGATCCTGGGCGTGCAGGTCGGCGGCGGCGGCCAGTGCTCCTACGTCCCGATCCCGTTCTTCGCGAGCTCTGCGGGTTGGGGGCTCCGGCTTGCCAGCCAGAACACCGCCGCGATGGCCTTTCCCGGCTCTCCCGGCGGGGATGCCTGCGGGCTCGCGGAGGACCCTGCCTGTTCGTTCCCGTCCCTTCCCGCCCGCACGGAGGTCTGCCTCCAGGGCTCGGAGCTGCACGAGCACCTCTTCGTCGGCTCGCTGTCCCAGACCCTCGCCGACTACCTGGCCGAGACGGGGACACCGACCGTTCCGCCGCCCTCCGAGCTCGAGTTGATCAAGTGGCGGGACGTGGTCCAGGGGCCGGGTGACATCCTCGAGGACATCTCGCGGTTCCAGGCGGCCGGGATCCCGCTCGGCTGGGTGCTCCTGGACAACCCGTGGGAGCCGTGCAACGGGACGCTCGCCTTCGACAGGTCGCGGATCCCGGATCCCCTCGGGCTGATCAACGAGGTCCACGCCCGCGGCGTCCTCTTCATGCTCTGGGTCTCGCCCAAGGCGACCTGCCCGCAGGGGTACCCCGGCAAGCCGCTCGGGCCGCCGGACTCGCCGAGCCAGCAGATCCTCGACCTCAGAAATCCCGCGGTTGTGGCCGAGTTCCAGCGGCGCATCCGCGCGCTCGTCGCGCTCGGGATCGACGGCGTGAAGGCGGACCGGGGCGACGAGAACGACCTGCGGAGCATCAGCCTCTCGCTCACGAACGACTACCCGCTGCTCTTCCAGCACGCCGTGATGGGTGCGCTGCCGAAGGGCGCCGCCGCGATCTTCCGTGCCGGGACGGTCGGCTCGCAGGCGGTCGTGCCGGGGATGTGGTCCGGCGATCTGCCGGAGGAATGGATCGGGCTGCAGCGCGCGATCGTGGCCGGCCAGACGATGGGGATGAGCGGTTTCCCGACGTGGGGCTCCGACATCGGCGGGTACCAGGCGCCGCCGTTCGTGACCGCGGACCTCTTCGTGCGCTGGGCTCAGTTCGGGGCGGTCTCGCCGGTGATGGAGGTCGGCGGCGTCGGAGCCAACTCGACGCCGTGGACGCTCGGCCCCGCCGCGATGACCGGGCTGAAGGCGGCCGCGATCCTGCACTACGAGCTCTTCCCGTACCTCTACGGCCTGCTCCGGCGCCACCAGCCCGTGCTCCGCCCGCTCGCGTTCGACTTCCCGGACGACCCGAAGGCCTGGGGCGCGAACTTCGAGACGCTCGTCGGCCCGGACCTGCTGGCGGTGCCGGTCGCGGGCCCCGGTACCACGCCGACCGTGTACCTGCCCCGGGGGTCGTGGGTCGATCTCTACTCCGGGACCGCGGTCGCGGGCGGCCGCTCGTTCACGCGCGAGACGCCGCTCGACCAGTTCCCGCTCTACGTGCGGGACGGGGCGGTCGTGCCGTTCAACCTGCGAACCGCCTCGGGTTCCTGGTGGGGCGTGAACGAGCTGACGCATCCGGGCCGCGCCGGGTTCCTCGCGACGAACGGCGCCACGCTTGCGTTGACGCATGAGCCGCGCAACGTGCAGCTCTTCGTCCCGTCCCCACGGCCGCCCCGGCGCGTGACCCTGGCGGGCGAGCCCGTGGCCTGGCGCTGGAACGCCGGGCCTCTTCCCGGGGTCGTGATCCGTCTTCATGGGCCCGCGATCCAGGGCGAGATCGTGCTCTCGTCGTAAGCTTCACCGAGATGAGCGTCCCCGCGAAGCTACCGCCTCCGTCGCCGCCCGAGGACGCCCGCGCCGCGCGGCCCTTCGCGCTCCAGCGGAGCCCGCTTCGGGCCTTTGTGCGGCGGGTCGCGAGCATCCTCGTTCTCGTCGTGATCGACATCAGCGGGCTCACGGTCGGCCTCTACGTCGCGCTCGCGATCCGCTCGCTCGTTCGAGATCCGAGCCCCATCCTCTGGAACCTCCTCTGGGACGTCGAGACCGATTGGCTCGCCTTCCTGATCCTGCTCCTGCTGCTCGTCTTCTGGCGCAACGGCCTCTACGGGCCGCGCGAGCTGCGGGAGGGCTCGGGCAAGGTGGTCGCTTCGGTCGTCCTCGTCGCGGCGCTGGCGCTCGCCTTCGCAATCGGAACGGGGCAGAACTTCACGACGTTCGGCCTCTACATCGTCGGCGGGATCTGCGTGGCGACGACGATCAGCCTGCTCCGTTGGAGCTACGAGACGGTGAGCGGCGTCTTCCTCCGCTCGCTCGGAGTGCGGCGGCGCGTGCTGCTCGTCGGCGATCCGGGCCAGGTCGCACACCTGCGCGCAACGCTGGGATCGAGCCGCGGCGGCATCGACTACGACTTCGCAGGCGGGGTCGAGCCGGGGCCCGCCGTGGCCGCAGCGCTCGCCGCGGACACGGCGCTCGACGAGCTGATCGTGGCCGACGACGGGCTCCCCGACGATGAGCTGCTCGAGCTCGTCGATGCCGCGCATCGCCGAGGGGTGCGCGTACGGATCGCGCCGCGTACCACCGAGCTCCTGATCGAGCGGGGCGAGTATGTGCCCGGTCAGGCGGTGCCGCTGTTCGACGTCCGTCCGCCGTCGTTCGCCGGCGCCGATTTCGCGCTCAAGCGCTCGTTCGACCTCGTCGTCTCTGCCCTGGTCGTGGTGATCGGCCTGCCGTTGTGGCTCGCGATCGCCGCGCTCGTGAAGCTCACCTCCCGCGGCCCGGTGTTCTACGCGGACGAACGAGTCGGGCTCGGCGAGGAGAACTTCCGGATGCTGAAGTTCCGGACGATGGTCGCGGACGCGGCGGGTCATCAGGCGGCGCTCGAGGCGGCCAACGAGGCGAGCGGCGCGCTCTTCAAGATCCGCGACGACCCGCGTGTGACCGGTATCGGTCGTGCCCTGAGGCGGTTCTCCCTCGACGAGATCCCGAACGTGATCAACGTGCTCCGGGGCAACATGTCGCTCGTCGGCCCGCGTCCGCTCCCGCTCCGCGACTACGCGAAGCTCGAGCCCTGGCACCGGCGCCGCTCGAACGTTCTTCCCGGGATGACCGGCCTCTGGCAGATCGCGGGCCGCAGCGACCTCTCCTTCGACGACCTCGTACGGCTCGACTTCTACTACCTCGAGAACTGGTCGCTCTGGCTCGACATCACGATCCTCGGCAAGACGCTGCCGGCCGTCGTCGCCAGGCGCGGGGCGTACTGAGCGCCCGTCGACAGAAAGAGGCGCGTCTCCGCTTCGCTGAGCGAAAGACGCGCCCCGGCGTGCTAGACGCTAGACAAGGGTGACGCTTCTTGCCTGCGGGCCCTTCGGACCCTCTTCGGTTTCGAACTCGACGTTCGCACCTTCGGCGAGGGACTTGAAGCCCTCACCCCCGACAGCGCTGAAATGCACGAACACATCCTTGCCGCCGTCGGCGGGAGTAATGAATCCGAATCCCTTCGCATCGTTGAACCACTTCACGGTTCCGGTTGCCATAGAAAAACACCTCCTCTGCCAAACTCAAGAACGGGCAGGGGAGGCACAGAGTGTGCAACCGATACTCGCTCGATCTGCCTCCAGCGTAGCCGAGCGAGCCAACTCCAGGGCAGATACGATCACCGCGTGTTTGCCGTTCGGCTCTTCGATAAGCAGGGGGCCTCGGTCGGCGAGGTCGACATCGAGGACGACGACTGGACGCCGCTCATCGGGGACACCGTTCCCGGCACGAACCACGAGATCGTCGACATCCTCGCCCGGGCCGCTGAAGAGCCTGGCTACCGGCTGATCGTCCAGCCGATGACGGTCTAGCCGCGCCGCGTGCGCCAGGCGCTCGCCGCACCGCTCTGCTTCCTCGTCCTGCTGTTACCCGCCGCGGCGCAGGCGAAGACCCTGCCGGGGTTCCACTCGCCGTCGAGGAACATCACCTGCCTGCTCGTCACGAACAAGCCGGCGTACCTCAACTGCGAGATCGCGCAGGCGGGCTATACGGCGAAGCTCCGCCACTACTGCGGCTCGGCGCCGTTCGGGGTCGACTGGGGAGGTTTCTCGCTCGGGGAGCGCACGAAGGGCGGAATCACCTGCACCGGCGGCACCCTCTACGACCCGGGGACGGAGCATCCGCACTACGTTGTCCTCGCCTACGGCACGAAATGGAACCAGGGCTCGTTTACGTGCGACTCGGAGACCTCGGGCGTGACGTGCACGAACGGCCACGGGCACGGGATCTTCGTTTCGCGAGACTCCTACAAGCTCTACTGACCGGCGAGGTGGCGGATCCGGGCGACCGCTCTCTGGAGCGCCGCCTCATCGACGAGGTAGGGCGTGGCGTTCTGGATCTCCCGGAGCGGCGTGTCGAACCCTCCGCCGCCGGCGGTGTTCACGGCGTACCGCACCGGGTACTCGTGCGAGACGACGAGCGTGACCCGCTCTGTCCGTGAGAGGAGCCGTTCGAACGCGTCCGCATAGCGGAGCGCGGCGTCGTTCAGGCTCTCGCCGCCCGGGAAGCGCCGATCGCGATCGCCGTGCGCGATCGCTCGGTGGTAGTCGGCGAGCGTCCCTCCGTCGAGCTCGCCGATCCGGATGTCACCGAGCTCGACGTCGATCACCCGCAGGACCTCACGCCCCTCGAGCGCCGCGTCCGCCGTCTCGACCGCGCGCGGAAACGGCGAGACGACCGCCACGTCGATCCCGAGCGCGGAGAGCTGTCGCCCGAGCCCGCGGGCCTGCTCGAGCCCTTCGGGGGCGAGCCCGAGATCGTTTCGGGGATCGCCGTTCACCACCCCTTTCAGGTTGAACAGCGAGCGCCCGTGCCGGGCGAGGACGAAGAGCCGCACGGCCGGAGCCTACGGCCCGGGAGCCGCTCGGCGCCCGATGCCCTTACGGCGCCGTAACCGCCTCCTGCGACACTTAGCGCCATGCGCGCGCCCAAGTTGCTCTGCGTCGCCTCCGCGGTCGATCTCGACTTCCGCTACGGCTGCACGCCCGCCTGGTGGCAGCTCTGGAAGGGGCTTCACGACGAGGGCGCCGAGCTCGTCGTCGCGCCGTACCGAGGGCGGCCGATCGAGACGCCGTGGTGGCGCAGCGCACCGAATCCGGCCTACCGGGAAGCGGAGTCGTACGCGTGGGCGCGTGACCTGGCGGCGCGGGTCAAGGGCGACCGGCACCTCCGCCGCGTCGAGGACTCGCCCGACGACTCGCTCGGCGACCGCCTCACCCGCGAGGCGATCTGGCGTTTCGTCACGCCCCGCTGGCGCCGGTATCTCGAGCGGCTCGTCGAGCAGGAAAGGCCTGACGCCGTGATCGTCTTCACCGTCCCGATGGCTCACTTCCGCGGGATCCCGGAATCGCTGCGCGAGCGGTTCGGGATCCCCGTCGTCTTCTACGACGGCGACGTGCCGATGAGTCTCCCCGAGTTCGGCGGGATGGACACCGGCTTCAACTACTACCACGGTGCCGATCCTGGCGAATACGACCTCGTCCTCTCGAACTCCGAGGGCGGCCTGGAGAGCCTGCTCGCGCTCGGCGCCCGCCGGGCGGAGGCGGTGTTCTGGGGTGCCGACCCCGAGTTCTTCTCGCCGCAGCCGGTCGAGAAGGAAACGGACGTCTTCTTCTACGGCTACGGCGACAAGTTCCGCAGGGAGTGGATGAAGGCCTTCGTCGGCGAGCCGTCGAGAGAGCTCTCCGAGCTCGACTTCTCGCTGGGCGGCCACGACTTCCTCGGCGACACCGGTAACGCACGGATTCTCGGCGACGTTCCCTTTCCGGCGTTCCCGCGGGCGATCTCGGCGGCCAGGGTGAACCTCTGCCTCACGCGCCGCTCACACGCCTCGGTCTACGCGTCCTCGTCATGCCGTCCGTTCGAGCTCGCCGCCGCCGGCGCGGCGATCGTCGCGAACCCCTGCAACGGGATCGAGCGCTGGTTCGAGCCCGGCTCGGAGCTGATCGTCGCGAACGACTCCGGCGAGGCCGTGGCGGCCTACCGGGCGCTCCTCGACGATCCTGCACAGGCCGAGGAGATGGGCCGACGCGCCCGCGAGCGCGTGCTCGACGAGCACACCTACCGGCACCGGGCGCGCCGGGTTCTCGACCTGCTCGACCTCGATGTGAAGGCGCATGTCGGCTGAGCTTCGTTCAGCCCCGGACGTGATGGCGGGCCCTCTCGCCGCCGTGCGCCGGATCGCGATCGTTCCCGCCTACAACGAGGAACACAACATCGGCCGGCTCCTCGGTGAGCTGAGGACGCAGGACCCCGACCTCGAGGTGGTCGTCGTCTCCGATGGATCGACCGACCGCACCGCCGAGCTTGCCGCCTCTGCGGGGGCGCATGTCGTCAGGCTTCCGTTCAACCTCGGGATCGGCGCCGCCGTCCAGACCGGGTTCCGGTACGCCTGGGAAGGCGGGTACGAGCTGGCGGTGAGGCTCGACGGCGACGGACAGCACGACCCGGGCCAGCTCCGCGAGCTCGTCGCTCCGATCGCCGCAGGCGAGGCCGACCTCGTGATCGGCTCACGCTTCATCGGCAACACGGGCTACCGCTCGTCTGCCGCCCGCCGGGTCGGGATTCGCGTGCTCGCCCGCGTCGTCTCCTGGATCGCACACGAGCGGCTCACCGATACGACGTCCGGCTTCCAGGCGCTCAACCGCCGTACCATCGCTCTCTTCGCCGCCGACCTGCCGCGCGACTACCCCGAGGTCGAAGGGCTCGTGATGGCGATCCGCCGCGGCATCCGGGTCCGCGAGGTGCCGGTGACGATGCGCGAGCGCGAGCACGGCCGTTCCTCGATCAGCACGCTCGGCTCGATCTACTACATGATCAAGGTGCTGCTCGCCGTGTTCGTCGACCTCTTTCGCCGCGACGTCCCGCTCGAGGACACACCGTGACTCCGCTTCGCACCTCGATCGCCGCCACCGCAGTCTCGGTGCTGCTCCTGCTCGTCGTTTTCGAGCTGATCCGCTCGCGCCGCCTGCGGGAGCGCTACGCGATCCTCTGGCTCGCGACCGGGCTCGTGCTGGTCGCGCTCTCTGCCTGGCGCGGCGGCCTGAACACGATCGCCCGCTGGTTCGGTGTCTCGACCTACCCGCCGGCGGTGCTCTTCGCGGTCGGCCTCCTGTTCGTGATCCTCGTCCTCCTGCACTACTCGACGGTGATCTCGAAGCTCTCGGATCAGAACACCGTCCTCGCCCAGCGCCTCGCGCTGCTCGAGTCGCGGATCGGCGAGCCTGACTAGGGCACGGTGACAGTGGCGGGCCGGCTGAGCAGGATCAGGTCGCCCGACGGCGTGGGCACGCTCGAGATCACCTCCACGCGATAGGTCGACTGACCCGGCGGCGGGGTGTCGGTGAACGTCGTCTTGTGGGTTCTCGCGAGGAGGCCGTCCGGCGAGAGCCCGCAGGATTCGGCTCCGCCCGGCGGTCTTGCGCAGACGAGCGGATCGTCGGCCCCGCGAACCACGCCGTACCTGACGAGCGCGCCGTGGGAGCTCTGCGGCGGCCAGCTCAGGGTGACGGAGCCGCCGTTCACGCTCGCGTGAAGGGGAAACACGTTTGCCGGCATCAACTGAGAGCCGACGAAGTAGTCGGCCACGGAGGCGCCTGCCTGCTGGCTGAACGCGAGGAGCGGGACGATCGGCGCGATCGCCAGGAAGGCGCAGATCCCGGCCGCGACCTTCCTCGAGCGTCTCGTCACAGGCCAGGTGACCACGTCACCGAAGGTGGCGAACCGCCGTCCGGCGATCGGAATCAGGAACGGGATCGAGACCACGAGCAGGAACGCCGCAGGCGCCGCAGGAGCCAGGTACCGGAAGAAGCTGCCGCCGTAGAAGGTCGCGACGCTGGATCCCTTGATCAGCACGTACGACGCGAGCCAGGTACCGATCAGCACCGCGACGGGGACCGACCGCCGGAAGAGGCCGATGAGGCCGGCCACGACCGCCCACTCGACCAGGCGGCGGCTCCATGTGAACTCGCGGAACCCGTCGAGGTTCTGCTGGAGCCTCCCCCACGAGAGGTGGAGGTAGGGCGCGAAGTCGAGGCCCCCGACGAGCTGGGGCTTCCCCGGCCCGTCGGCCAGTGCGAGTTGATGGCCGTGGAACAGCGGGAGGTAGCCGAGCCCGCGGTACTTCCAGAGCGAGAGGCAGACCAGCGAGGGCACGAGACCGCCGCCGAACACGAGGAGTGCGCGCGGCCTCCGAGCGACGATGAGCGCAAGGGCGGGCGCCGGCAGGAACACGGCGTTCGCCGGCTTGATCGCCAGCGCGAGCCCCGCCGCGAGGCCGGCCGTGACCGCGTCGAGGTCGTCGTGGCTTCCGAGCGCCCGAACTGCGAAGTACGCCGAGACGAGGACGGCGACCATCGACGGGAAGTCGCCGAGCGTCGTCAGCCCGAGATCGGCAGGGAGTTGGAAACCGACGTAGGGGCGGTGGTACTTGAGCAGGAAGTAGGGGATGGCGATCACCGGGGCGATCACCCAGAGTGCCGAGGCGACATAGGCGAACCTCCGCCCCGCGATCGCCTTCGCGAGGCCGTACATGCACACGAGCGCGATCGGCCCGAGGACGATGACGTTGAAGAAGATGACCAGGGGAAGGCCGGCAAGGATGTTCGGCCCGCCGATTCGCGCCAGCGGCGCGATCAGGAGGGGGTAGCCGTACCCGATCGAGCTGATCGGGATCAGCCCGTGGCCGAGCATCCAGGCGGTCGTGTAGTACCAGGTGCCGTCGCCGCCGTTGTAGTAGAGCCAGCCCGTGTGGACTGCCTTGGAGCCGATCCACGCGGCCACGCCGTAACCCAGCACAGCGAGCGGGACGAGCACCATCCAGGGGCGGATCCGGGCCGTCAGCACGTCGAGCCGGCCGAGCATGCGCCCCGTTCCCTCGGCGACCCTGCCGACACGCGTCCGGGGCGCCGCGGGTGTCGCGCTAGCCGCCGGCATGAACGGGCGAGTGCTCGCGGTACCAGGCAATCGTTCGCTCGAGCCCGGCGCGCAGCGGTGTCGCGGCCTTCCAGCCGAGGAGCGACTCGGCACGGCTCGTGTCGAGGCGGCGTCGCGGTTGGCCGTTCGGCATCGTGGCGTCCCACACGATCTCTCCCTCGAACCCGGTCAGCTCGGCAATCGTCGCCGCGAGCTCTCCGATCGAGATCTCGACTCCCGTGCCGATGTTCAGGGGCTCCGCTCCGGAGTAGGCGTCAGCCGCGCGCACGAACGCGTCGGCGGCATCCTCGACGTAGAGGAACTCCCGGGTCGGAGACCCGTCGCCCCAGAGCACGACCTCGTCGGTTCCCGCCGCCATCTTCCGGATCAGCGCCGGCACGACGTGGGAGGTCTCGAGATCGAAGTTGTCGCGGGGGCCGTAGAGATTCGCCGGCAGGAGATAGACGCTGTCGAGCCCGTACTGCTCCCGGTAGGCCTGGGCGCCCACGAGCACCGACTTCTTCGCGACGCCGTAGGGCGCGTTCGTCTCCTCCGGGTAGCCGTTCCACAGGTCGTCCTCCCGAAACGGCGTCGGAGTGAACTTCGGGTACGCGCAGACGGTGCCGGCGACGATGAGCTTCTTCGCGGCGTGAAGCCGGGAGAGCTCGAGCACGTTCGTGCCCATCGTCAGGTTCGCAAACCAGTAGCGGCCCGGATTCGCGCGGTTCGCGCCGATCCCGCCGACCTCGGCCGCAAGATGGAAGACGAGCTCCGGCCGGGCCTGCACGAAGAGGCGCTCGGCGTCGTCCCAGCGCGTGAGGTCGTACTCGGCGCGACGGGGCACGATCACCTCGTCGCCTCGGTCACGGAGCCGCTCGACGAGGAACGAGCCGAGGAAACCGGCGCCCCCGGTGACGAGCGAGCGCATCGCTAATCCGCCTTCAGCCAGTCGACGCGGCCCATCCAGCGGTCCCGGTTCGCGGCATACCACGCGATCGTGCGCCTGACGCCCTCCTCCCAGCTCACCTTCGGCACCCAGCCGGTCTCCGACTTGAGCTTCTCGTAGCCGACCCGCAGCGCCATCACCTCGCTCGCACCCGGCCGGAAGCGGGCGGCGGTCGTGACCACCTCGCGCCCGGCAGGCCAGAAGCCGTTCTCCTCGCCGACGCGCAGGATCATCGCGGCCCAGTCGGCCATCGAGATGTTCTCGCCCTGGCCGTAGACGTAGACCTCACCCGGCTTCCCCCGCGCCGCGACGGTGAGGTGCCCGCGCACGCCGTCGGTGCAGAAGCAGAAGTCACGGAGCGGGTCGAGCTGCCCGAGCTCCACCTGAGCTCGCTCGAGCGCCTGGGTGATGATCGTTCCGGTGACGTAGCGTGGGTTCTGGCGGGGCCCGTAGTTGTTGAACATCCTCGTGACCACGCCGGGGACGCCGTAGGCGTCGTGGTAGTTCATCGTCAGGAAGTCTGCGGCGACCTTCGAGGTCGCGTAGATCGACTTCGGGTTGATCGGCGAGCGCTCGTGCAGGATCAGGCTTCCGCTCTCGTCGAAGTCGTGGTGGTCGGAGACGGAGTCGCGCACGTTGCCGTACTCCTCCGAGGTGCCGGCGGTGTCGAACTTCTCGAGCTCGAGCTCGTGGTCGACGATCGACTGGAGCAGGTTGAGCGTGCCGACCGTGTTCGCGATCACCGTCTCGTACGGCCTGTGCCACGACTCGCCCACGTGTGCCTGGGCGCCGAGATGGAAGACGTACGGCTTGTCCGCCTTCTGCTTCAGGTCGCGGACGAGGTAGTCGATCGAGGTCTTGTCGGTCAGGTCGGCGAAGACGACGCGGGCGAGGCGGCCCCGCTGGGCGCCGATGTTGTTGAGCGCGCCCGAAGAGGTCGCGCGGACGAACGCCACCACCTCGGCCCCGAGCTCGACAAGCGCGTCGGTGAGGTGCGAGCCCATGAACCCGTCCGCGCCCGTGACAAGGCACGTCCGCCCCTCGTAGGCAGCTCCAAGGTCCTGCCGGAGCGCGTCGAGCTCACCGGCTGACCAGATGACGCTATCGTCGCCCGGCATCGATGCAGGGTAGTCATTCAGGCCGTCGGAGCGCGGTACGAAGCGGCCTGCTGACCGGCCTCTCGACCGTGGCCGTCAGCGCGTCGGCGGGGCTCGCCGGCGTGTTGCTGGCGCGGAAGTTCGGCCACGGCACGAAGACCGACGGTTTCTTCGCTGCATACGCGGTGTATCTCGCGATCGTGCTCGTCGCGAGCGCGCTGCGCGTCGTCGTCCTGCCGGAGTTCGCCCGTGCGCGCGCGGCGGGGGCGCTCGGGCGCGAGGTCGGGTCGTGGTCGCTTGCGCTCGCAGTCCCGCTCGTCCCCGCGGTGGCGATCGTGATCGCGGCGCCGCACTGGGTTGCCGGGCTCCTGACGGGCGGGAGCGAGGCTCGCTCGAGCGCCGCCGAGCTGCTGCCGTGGCTGATCCCGGCGGCCGCCGCCCAGGTCTACGCGGGAATCGCCGCGAGCGCCCTCGCCGCGCTCGACGACTACGGCACCGCCGCGCTCGGCTACGCGGCGGGCGGGATCGCCGGTCTCCTCGCGATCATCCTTCTGATCGGCCACGGCGTGGAGGCCTTCGGATGGGGGCTCGCCCTGAACGGGGCGGTCGCAGTCTCGATCCCGCTCGCCGTGGTGATCTCGCGGGGTGGGCTCGGACGTCCGGGCGGGAAGGTCGGACGGCGGCTGCGGATGCTCGTCGAAGGGGTGTCGCTGCCCTTCGCGCTCCAGGGGCTCTACGTGATCGGCTACCGCTTCGCGAGCGGCCTCGGTTCGGGGCGGCCGACGACGTTCTCCTACGCCTATCTCATCGCCTCGCTCCTGGTCGCCGTCACGGCGACCTCGATCGCGCTCGTCTCGTCGGTGCCGCTTTCGCGCGGGGAGCTGACGCCGGTCCGCACCGCGCGCCACGTCGTCGCCGCCTCGTGGGTCTCGTTCGCGATCGTCGCCGGCGCAGCGGGGGTTTTCGCGCTCGCCGGGGCGCCGGTCGCAAAGCTCGCGCTCGGCTCGAGCTACGGCGGCGGGACCGGGGCCGAGCTCGGGCGGCTCGTCGCCTACTTCGCGCCGTGGATGATCTGCTCCATCGCCCTCTCGGTCGCCTTCCCACTCCTCTTCGTCCGCGGCCGCGCGCCCTGGCTGCCGCTGCTCGCGGTCTCGGCGCTCGGGGTGCAGGTGCTCGTCGAATGGGCAGGCTCGGCCTGGCTCGGGCTCTCGGGGATCGTGGCGGGGATGGCGGTGACGACCGGAGGCGTCCTCGTGGTGCTTCTCCTCTCGCTCGGCGCGCTTCCCGCGACCTCGCGCGGCGTTCTCGCTGCCGCGGGAACCTGTGCGGCACCGGCGGTGATCGGCTTCGGGATCGCGAGCCTCTTCCTCGGTGCGGCCCCGGCCGCGGTGCTCGGCTTCGTGCTCTATGCCGGCACGCTCGCGTTCTGGCGGCCCCACGGGCTGCTCGCCTCCTGGAGCTACCTGAGACATCTCGGAGGAACCGATGCCTGACGCTTCCGTGGCCGCGGTCGTGCTCTCGTGGAACCGCCGGGAGGACACGCTCGCCTGCCTTCGCTCGCTGGCGGCGGTGGAGGGAGCCGGGTTGAGCACGATCCTCGTCGACAACGCCTCGAGCGACGGCACGGTCGAGGCCGTGCGCGCTGGGTTTCCCGGAGTCGAAGTGCTCGTGAACGACGAGAACCTCGGCTTCGCGGAGGGGAACAACGTGGGCATCCGCCGTGCGCTCGAGGGCGCCGCAGCGTGGGTGTTGCTCCTGAACAACGACGTCGAGGTCGACCCGGGCTTTCTCCGCGCGCTCCTCGAGGAGGCGGAGCGGCGGCCAGATGCCGGTGCGCTCGGCCCGCTGATCCTGTTCGGCCCTCCGTCGGAGCTGATCTGGTTCGCCGGAGCGAGCTACGACCCGCGGAAGGGCTACAACGGCCGGCAGCGGGGGTACGGGGAGCCTGCGGGCCCGCCGTTCGACGAGGTCTGGCAGACAGATCGGATCTGCGGCGCGGCGATGCTCGTCCCGCGGACGGTGCTCGAAGAGGTCGGCGGCTTCGACACCGAGCTCTTCGCCTACTACGAGGACACCGACTGGTCGCTTCGTGCCCGCGCCGCCGGGCATCGGCTGTATGTCGTCCCGGCAGCGCGGATCTGGCACAAGGTCTCACGGTCCTCGGGCGGCGAGAGCTCCCCGGCGACGCTCTACTACGGCACCCGGAACGCGCTCGTGGTTGCCGAGCGCACGGCTCCGCTCGGGCCGGCCGGCACCTGGCGTCGGCGTTCGGTTCTCGTCTCGGCGCATCTCGTGCAGGCGCTCCTCTCGGGACGCCGCCGTGAAGGGGTCGGCGCCGTCCTCGCCGGGCTCCGGGACTTCCGCGCCGGGCGCCTCGGCCGCCGCGAATAGAATCGACCCGTGACCGCACAGCAGGCGAAGCAGGTCGTGAAGAACGCGCTCTACCGCACGATCGGCGAGACGTCGACCGCGCTCCGGCTCCAGCCCGACGCACAGAAGACGCTGAGCATCCTCATGTACCACAAAGTCAACGACCTTCCGGACAACCCGACGACGGTGCCGGTGCGGAAGTTCGACGAGCAGCTGACCCGCCTCGGCGAGCTCGGCTACAACGTCGTCGACCTCGACGCGGTCCTCGACCACTACACGCTCGGCTCGCCGCTCCCCGAGAAGGCTGTGCTGATCACCTTCGACGACGGCTACCGCGACACGCTCGAGAACGCGCTCCCGGTCCTCGAAAAACACGGCTACACCGCGGTCATCTTCATTCCGGTCGCCTACATGGAGGACGAGACGCCGCTGCCGCACGAGACACACCTCGTCGAGCGCGGGATGCGCAACGCCACGCTCGACTGGGGGCTCATGCGCGAGCTCGACGCCGCCGGCGTTCGGGTCGAGTCGCACGGGATCGCGCACCGCCCGCTTGCCGAGGTGACGCTCGACGAGTCGGTCCGCGAGATCGCGGTCTCGAAGCTGAAGCTGGAGGAGCAGCTCGGCCGGCCCGTTCGCGCCTACGCCTACGTCAAGGGCTCGGAGGCGCATTTCCATCCCGTTCACGAGTCGATCCTCAAGCAGGCGGGGTACGAGATCGCGTTCACCTCGATCTCTCGTGCCAACGGAACCGGCACCAATCCGTTCCGGCTCGGGCGCTACAACGTCGAGCCCTACCCGGCCCGGACGTTCGACCTCGTGCTCTCGGGCGCCTGCGACCTGATCTCGCTGAAGGACACCGTCGCGGGAACGCACGCGCGGCGCCTGTTCAACCAGGCGCTCGGTACCTCGACCCGTTAGCGCCGTGGAGGTCGTCGAGTACGACCCGTCCAGGCGTTCGGAGGTCGCGAACCTGATGGAACGCGTCTGGGGCGAGCGGCCGGACGAGGCAGAGCTTGCCTGGTTCTACGAGGACAATCCGGTACGGCCGGCCTCGGTGCTGCTGGCCGAGGAGGACGGGAAGACGGTCGGGACCGCGGCGATCGCCTTCGTGCCGATGTCGGTCGGGGGCGAACGCCTGGAGGTCGGGATGCCGCTGCGCGTCGCAACCGACCCCGACTATCGCGGGCGTGGGATCTTCCGCGAGCTCCAGGAGGCGAACGAGGCGCGCGTGCAGGGGCTCGGCGTGCGGCTCCTGCTCACGGTTCCGAACGCAGCCTCCGCGCCGGTGTTTCTCGGCAAGCTCGGCTGGTCGGCTCTTCCTTCGCTCCGGGTGTGGTCGAGGTGGAGGCTCTGGAGCGGAAAGCCGCGGTCCAGGAGCGTCGAGCGCTTCACCGAGGTGCCCGGCGTCGAGCCCACGGGGCCCGATCGGGTACTTCGGGACGCCGCGTGGCTCAACTGGCGCTTCGTCGACTCTCCGACCCCGTACGCCCTGCTCCAGGGCGACGGCTATGCCGTTGTGCGAGGCCGGGGCCGGATCGGAGTGCTGGCGGCAGTCCAGGGAGATCTCGTCGGCGACGCAGGCCGGATCGCGGGGGGAAACGCCCTCATCGCCGCGCCGCCTCCGTGGCTCCGCAGCCGCTACACGCGGGCGGGCTACCTCCCCACCCACCGGCGCTTCACCCTGCTCGGCAAATCGCTCGATCCCACGCTCGCTGTCCCGGTGAGCCCGCACTTCGAGCTCGGCGATCTCGACTTTCTCTAGCAACGTACCCTTATGCCGTGACCGTCCTCCACGTTCAGAAGGTCGCCGGTATCTCCGGCTCCGAGGCGCACCTGCTTCAGCTCCTGCCGGCGCTCGTGCAGCGCGGCTGGGACATTCGCTTCCTGATGCTCCACGAGCAGGAGCCGGGCGCCTGGGAGTTCGCGCGGGCCCTCGAGGCGGGCGGCGTGCCGGTCGACGGGATCGAGATGAAGACCGACGTCGATCCCAGCACGTTCGTGCAGGTCCTCTCCTACCTCGTGAACCACCGGCCGACGATCCTGCATACGCACCTCGTCCACGCGGACGCGTACGGCCAGACGGCCGGCACGTCGCCGGGGTGCCGATCCGGCTCTCGACGAAGCACGGCTTCAACGAGTTCCGGGAGGGACGGATCTTCGCGCTCGGCGACCGCACGATCGGCGCGCTCGCGCACCGGCAGATCGCGATCTCGCGCGGCCTCGCCCGCTACCTCTCCGAGACCGAGGGCTTCCCCGAGCCGGACTTCGAGATCGTCCACTACGGGATTGCGGCCGGGCCCGAGCCGAAGCCGTACGCCGGCGAGGCGCCGCGCTTCCTCTGCATCGGGCGCCTGATCCCGATCAAGGGGCACGTGGTGCTGCTGCGAGCGTTCCGGCAGGTGCTGGACGAGCGCCCCGACGCAACGCTCGAGATCGCCGGCCGCGGCGTGCTCGAGCACGGGCTGAAGGATCTCTCGCGCGAGCTCGGGCTGAACGGCGCCGTTCGCTTCCTCGGTCACGTGACGCCTGTCCAGCAGGCGGTCGAGGACTCCCTGGCGGTCGTCGTCCCGTCACTCGGCGAGGGCTTCGGGATGGTCGCGCTCGAGGCGATGGAACGAGCGCGGCCGGTGATCGCGGCGGCGATCGGCGGGCTCGAGGACCTCGTTCGCGACGGCGAGACGGGGCTGCTCGTGACGCCCGGCGACTCCGACTCGCTCGCCGCGGCGATGCTCGCGCTGGCGGCCGACCCGGCGCACGCAGCCGCAATGGGCGTCGAGGCGCGCCGCCGTGCGATCGAGCGCTTCCCGGAGCTCCGCTGCACCGAGCGGACCGAGGAGGTCTACCGCCACTGGCTCGAGGTGCGTGGCGACGGCACCCGCGAGCTCGTTCCCTCCGCCCTGCCGCTCGCCTCCGCGAACGGCGTCCCGAAGTAGAGCTACCCGCACCCGAGAAGGCTGGGCAGCAGGCTGTCGCCGGGAGGCCTACGGGCCTACAGTGCGGCGGATGAAGACTGCAGCGCGCGCACTTCGCGAGACCGCCCAGCTTCTCCTCGACCTCGTCTTCGGGATCGTCGGCTTCACGGTGGTCGTGACCGGGCTCTCGACCGGAGCCGGGCTGCTGATCACGCTCGTCGGCGTGCCGATCCTCGCGGGAACGCTCCTCGCGGCCCGCGGGCTCGGGTGGTTCGACCGGGTCCGCGCGAACGCGCTGCTTCGGCTCGACGTCGCCGCGCCGCCGCTCCGGCGGGCCGGACACGGCTTCCTGAGGCAGCTCTTCAGCCCGTTCCGCGACGCCGGCAACTGGAAGGCGTCGGCATATCTGCTGCTGATGCTGCCGGTCGGCGTCGTCAACTTCAGCATCGCCGTCACGATCTGGTCGGCGGCGCTCTCGGCACTGTTCCTGCCCGTCTACGCGTGGGCGCTGCCCCACGGCGGGCCCGAGATCTGGGCGGGCACCTACGTGCACGGGCCCTGGAAGGTCGCAGTCGCCTCGCTCGCCGGCCTCCTGCTCACCCTTGCCGCGCCGTGGATCATCCGCCCCTTCGCCCTGCTCGACGGGGTTCTCGTCCGCACGCTCCTCGGCGCCTCGGCCAAGGATGCGCGGATCGAGCAGCTGCAGGAGACGCGGGCCCGCTCGGTCGACGCGGCCGTCGAGGAGCGCCGCCGCATCGAGCGCGACCTGCACGACGGGGCACAGCAGCGGCTCGTCCGGCTCGGCATGGATCTCGGCCTCGCGCTCGACAAGTTCGACGAGGATCCGTCGGGAGCCCGCGTCCTCGTCGCCGAGGCCCACCACGAGGCGCAGCGCGCGATCGTCGAGCTTCGCGACCTGGTGCGCGGGCTGCACCCGGCCGTGCTCGAGGACAGAGGGCTCGACGCGGCGCTCTCCGCCCTCGCGGCCCGCTCGCCCGTACCGGTTGCGCTCAGCGTCGAGGTGCCCGTGCGCCCTCCGGCGTCGGTCGAGGCGAACGCCTACTTCATCGTCGCCGAGGCGCTCACGAACGTCGCGAAGCATGCCGGTGCCCAGACTGCCTCCGTCGATGTCAGGAGCGCCGGAGCTGCCCTTCGGATCCAGGTCGCAGACGACGGCCGCGGCGGCGCGGACGCCGAGGGCTCGGGGCTGGCGGGCCTCGCCGATCGCGCGGCCGCGGTCGACGGAACGTTCTCGGTGGTCTCTCCGGCCGGAGGCGGCACCACCGTCATCGTGGAGCTCCCGTGCGGGTCGTGATCGCCGAGGATTCGGTGCTCCTCCGCGACGGCCTCACCCGGCTGCTCGAGGAGCGCGGCCACGAGGTCGTCGGCACAGCCGGCGACGCGGTGCAGTTGCTCGCCGTGGTCGGGCGCGTGGCTCCTGAGGTCGCGATCGTCGACGTGCGAATGCCGCCCACGTTCACCGACGAGGGCGTCCGTGCGGCCCTCGAGCTGCGTGAGCGAAGCCCGGAGCTGGCGGTGCTCGTCCTCTCGCAGTACGTGGAGGAGCGCTATGCCGGCGAGCTCCTCGCCCGGGATGCCCGCGGTGTCGGCTATCTGCTCAAAGACAGCGTCACCGAGACGCGCGAGTTCCTGGAGGCGATCGACCGGATCGCGGCCGGGGGCACCGCGATCGACCCCGAGGTCGTCAGCCAGCTCCTCGCCCGCGCGCGGCGCGGCGACCCGCTCGACGACCTGAGCCCGCGCGAGCGGGAGGTGCTCTCGCTCATGGCCGAGGGCCGCTCGAACGCGGCGATCGCCGCCCGGCTCTTCGTGACCGAGCGTGCCGTCGAGAAGCACGTCACCTCGATCTTCGTGAAGCTCCGCCTGGCCCCGGCGGAGGGCGACCATCGCCGCGTGCTCGCGGTGCTGCGCTACCTCGAGGCCGCGCGTCAGTCGGCATAGGCCCCTACGAGCTCACACCGCCGGCGGCGAGGTCGCTGACCGCGTCTCCGTGGGCGACGAGCAGGGTGCCGACGACGGCGACCGCGATCCCGGCGAGGGTCGGTGTCCCGTCGACCGCGCTCGAGCTCCAGGCTTCCCGCAGGAAAAGCGGGGCGAGCACGACGGGGAGGAACGTCTGCACCGCGGTCGACACGGGGACGACGGTCGCGGCGGGGCTGCGCTGGAAGGCCGACATGTTGGTCAGCGTCGCCACGACCCCCATCGCGAGCCCGTAGATCGCCCAGGCGCCGGCGTTTGCGTAGTTCGCGAGGCCAAGGTCGTCGCTCATCAGCTTCGTCGCGATGTTCGTCGCCCCGAAGCCGCAGCCGGCCGAGATGATGGAAACCATGGCGAGGTCGGCGCGCGTGCCGCGCAGCGCGAGCGGCCCGATCGCCGCGACGGCGAGAACGGCCGCGACTGCAAGCACCGCGGCCCCTGAGCGGTGCGCCTCGCTGTGGGCCGGCGCTCCCCACGAGACGAGAGCGACCCCGGCGATGATTCCCGCCACCCCGACGACGTCGAAGATCCCGACGTGCTCGTGGAGCACCCGGACGCTGAGCAGAAGGAGCAGGAAGAGGCCCGCGACGAGCGAGGTCTGGACGACGACGAATGGTGCCAGGTCGTAGGCGAGCACCTGCGGGGCGATTCCGACGAGGCCGAGTGCGAAGCCGAGCAGCCAGATCGGGCGCCGGATCAGCCGTTCGAGCAGCGAGACCCGGAGCCCGAGCTCCCGCGGGGTCTTCCGCGCCTCGATCGCCTGCAGCGCCACTCCGAGGTTGAAGAGCGCCGAGGCGAGTAGCGCAGCAATGAGCCCGAGCGCGAACACCCTCGGCCGTCATACCACGATTCGCCCACGCTGACTCGCGCAGCTCCAGCCGCCCGCCTGCGGAAACCGGAAGCCGCGAGCCGCGACGCGCTCACGAAGAGCGGGGTCAGACCCGTTTACGTAGCGCAGCGAGCCTGTGGCCCGATTCCCGTCTCGTGGAGCCGTTTTCCCGACGTCCGCTCCGACCCCGGACCTCACCGCGCGACGTAAAGGTGCCAGACCTCTTTACAGTCGTAACGCGCGTGTGACGGCTCGTCCACAGCCCGCGAGCCTGAACGCCGGGGCGTGGACCGCCGGCGAGTCAGGCCGCCGCGACCGCCGGTGCCGACGCGTCGAGATAGCGGCGTTGCCAGAGCTCGAGCGTGCAGAGGCACCAGAGGCGGTGGCCGTGGTCCGAGCGGCGGTCGGCGTGCTCGTGGAGGAGGCGCTCGAGCTCGGGACGGCGGAAGAGGCCCCGATCGGCGCCCGCGAGCACGAGCTCTTCCGCGAAGTCGCGGAGCTTGCCCCGGAACCAGGTGTCGAGCGGGACGCCGAAGCCCGTCTTGCGGCGACCCGCGATCTCCACCGGTAGGTCGGCGGCGAAGGCCTGCTTCAGGGCCGTCTTGCCCCGGGCCAGCTCGGGTGGCAGCGCGAGCCCGAGCTCGATCACGTGGTGGTCGAGGAACGGCGAGCGGAGCTCGAGCGAGGCTGCCATCGAGGCCAGGTCGCTCTTCGGGAGCAGATCGCCGGGCAGGTACGACTCGATGTCCACGATCCTCAGGTCGTGGTCGTCGGGGAGCATCGCCGCTGTCGCGTGTGCCAGGGCCTCGTCGGTCCACAGCCGGCGGCGCAGCTCGAGCGGGAACACCTCGACAAGCCGCGCGTACCGGTCGCGCTCCGGCCGGCCGGCCACGTCGAGGAAGCGCCGCGCGCGGAAGAGCGCCGAGCGTGGCCGGCGCCGTGCCGCCGGAATCGCGCCGAGCGCCGCGCTCCCAGCGACGCCCGCGAGCCGTGGAATGCGAGCGGCGAGCGCGTGGGCCCGGTAGCGCTCGTAGCCGCCGAACGCCTCGTCGCCTCCGTCGCCGACGAGCGCCACCGTCACGTGGCGCCGCGTCTGCTCGCAGACGAGCAGCATCGGCAGCGCCGCCTCGTCGCCGAACGGCTCGTCGAACGCCGTCGCGATGCGGTCGAGGAGGTCGGGCGAGGGATCGACCTCGAGCTCCTCGTGCCGCGTTCCGAACCGCTCGGCGACGGCGCGTGCATAGGGCCGTTCGTCGTAAGCCTCGTCGGCGAAGCCGATCGTGAAGGTGCGCACCGGCTCCGGCGAGGCAGCCGCCATCGCCGCGACGACCACCGAGGAGTCGAGCCCGCCGGAGAGCAGCGCGCCGAGCGGGACATCCGAGACGAGCCGTCGCCGCACGGCCGCCGTCACCTCCTCGCGAACCCGCCCGACCCAGTCCCCGCCGGCCGGCGCCGGCTCCGGCTGCCAGTAGCGAATGACCCGGGCTCCGCCGCCCTCCGCGACCACCAGCGAGCCCGGCGGCACCTTGTCGATCGCCTTCAGCCCCGACCGCGGCACGTACTGGAGCGCCAGATAGGCGTCGAGCTGCTCGAGGTCGAGCTCCCGCGGCAGCGCGGGCAGCCGCAACAGGGCCTTCGTCTCCGAGGCGAACGCGAGCGAGCCGTCGGGCAGCCGCGCGTAGAGCAGAGGTTTCTTCCCGAGCCTGTCGCGCGCCAGCACGAGCCGCTCGCGCGCGCGGTCCCAGAGCGCGATCGCGAACATCCCCTCGAGGCGCGCGGCGAAGTCGAGGCCCCACTCCTCGTAGGCGTGCGGGATCAACGGAGAATCGCCGGTTCCGCGGATCTCGTGACCATTCGCCTCGAGCTCGCCTCGGAGCTCGTGGAAGTTGTAGATCTCGCCGTTGAACACCGCGGCGATCTCGCCGTTCTCGCTCTCGATCGGCTGGTCGCCGGTCACGAGGTCGATGATCGAGAGCCGCCGGTAACCGAGCACGCACCGCCCGTAGGAGGCGACCGCGCCGTGGTCGGGCCCGCGGTGGACGATCGCCGCATTCATCCCCTCGACGAGCGAGGGTTCGGGAGCATCCCGACCGAGAATCCCGCAGATCCCGCACATGCCGTCAGGCTACGCCGAGCAGCTCGCGATAGACGTCCTCGTGCTGGGTGGCCGCCCGTTCCCAGGTGAACTCGGCCGCCCGCGCGAGGCCGCGCTCGACCCACGGCGCCGGATCGTCGAGCACCTCCGCAACTGCCGCCGCCATCTCCTCGGCGTCCTCGGGGGCGAAGTACCGGGCCGCGTCCCCGCACGCCTCCGGCAGCGACGCCGCATTCGAGCAGGCGACCGGGCATCCGCACGCCATCGCCTCGAGCGGCGGTAGCCCGAAGCCTTCGTAGAGCGAAGGGAACACGAGCGCGGCCGCTCGGCGGTAGAGCGAGACGAGCTCGTCGAGCGCGACGTTCCCGAGCGCCTCGACGCCGTCGGGTGTCTCTCCCGAGTGGCCGCCGCCGGTGAGGACGAGCCGCAGCTCCGGCCGCTCGAGGCGAAGCAGCGCGAAGGCCTCGTACAGACGCGCATGGTTCTTGTGCGGCCACGGTCGGGCCGGGTAGAGCAGGAACGGCTCACGCTCGCAATCGTCGGGGCTGAACCGCTCGTGATCGATCCCGTGGTGAATCACGCGAATCTTGCGCGGCGTCAGTCCGAGCAGCTCGACCGCCCGGTCGCGGACGAACCCGCTCGGCACGACCACCACGCGCGCCGAGCGGGCCGAGCGGTGATAGGCGAGCGACCGGAAGGCACGCTCGCCTCGAGAGAAGAGCTGCGGCAGATCGAGATGCTGGACGTCGTGGAGCGTGATCGCGCTCGGTACCTCGACCGGTGGGATCCGGATCGTCAGCGGGTAGTGCACGGCATCGGCCTCCGCAAGCCGTTTTGCGAGCGGTCCCGGGCGCGCGGCCGCGAGGCTCATCGCGGCGAGCCGGCCGGGGATCGACTCCGCGCGGCGGTATTCGCCGACGACCGTCGAGGGAAGCCCCTCTGCCGAGTCGGGGGCAACGGGGGTAGGTAGACCCGGTAGGGCAGAGTGCCGCCGCGGGCGAGGGCCCGGAGGAGCTCCCGGGTCGCGGATTCGCTACCCCCGAGTTCGCCCGGCACGAGCGTGAGCAGGGCGATCCCGAGCATGAGGCCCTCTAGCCGGCGGAGCCGCCGGGGCCGGAGGCCGCCTGTGCCGCCGCGGCCGCGTCGAGGAGCCGCTTGCGCTCGGCGTCGGCGGCCTCTTCGTGGTGCTTGGACGAGCGCCAGACGAGGTAGACGACGAAACCGGCGACCGGCCAGCACATCGTCGCGGGGATCAGGATGACCCAGGTGAGTGCGGTGAGCGCGACGAGCATGCCCTGAATCGTAGGGCGAGCGGGCGTGGCCGGAGGAGGGTTACTGCCCGGTGGTCGCGGTGGTGGTCGTCGTGGTCGTGCTCGCCGTCTTGGCGGCGGGCGGGGCCGGGCAGGCAACCCCCGAGCCCGATTTCACGACGAGGCAGCTCTTCACGAGCACCTTGTCCCCGCTTCGGGCCCGCACCAGGTCGAGGTAGACGCTCGCGACCTGGCCGTAGTAGGTCTGGCGATTCGTCGAGGCGTTCACGGAGGCGACGATCCCCTGTCCAAGGGCCTTGCCGAGCGAGTGATCGAGCGCGAGCAGGTCGGCGACGTTCGAGGTATACCCGCCGTGGGCGGCACGGAAGGCGACCTCCGCCCTGTCGACGCCGTTCATCGTCGCGATCGTCTGGTTCGAGAGGCTCTCTGCCGTCGGCCCCTTCGAGGAGGAGTGCCGGTGCAGGATCGTCGGGACGACGAACAGCAGGACGAACACGATCAGGATGATCGGGAGGAAGCGCTGGAAGTTGGCCGGCACCGGGCAAGCCTATTGCTCGCGACTCCGCGACGCGCTCGTTACCGCTACCAGGCGCTGAAGCCCGAGAGACCCTCGGGCTGCTCGACGATCACCTGCACGCTTTCCACGACCGCCTCGCGCGGCCCGCGCCGGCACCACTCGATCATCGAGACGACATCCTCGGCCGGCCCCTCGATCACCACCTCGACCGACCCGTCGGCCTGGTTCACCGCCGTCCCCGCAAGCCCGCGCTGATTCGCGGCCCGCGCTGCCGAGAACCGGTAGCCGACTCCCTGCACGACCCCACGAAGGACGAGGCGCCGCCGGATCGTCGAGTGCCCGGCGGACACCGACTACAGGGAGTGCCAGCTCGCGCGGCTGAGGAAGAACCCGTGTCCGGCGCCGTTCCTGCACGTGAGCCCGCTCGTCGTCGAGCTGCAGCTATAGCCGCCCTTCCGCCAGGTTTGCCCGTAGGCCAGTACCGGCGCGAGGCCCTGCTTCGCGAACACTCCGGCGTCGCCGGAGCAGAACCCCGCAGGCCGGCCCGTCTTCGAGAGCTCGAGCCGGTTGCCCGCCGGGTCGATCCCGTGGCAGCCGCCGGCCGGCTTCGGCGCCGGCGGCACGAGCCCGCTGACGATGCCGCACTGGAGTTCGGTCGGCCCGAAGCCGGAGAAGTAGCCGCAGACGATGTTCTTCGACGGCGTCTCGAAGTATGAGGTCGTCGCGGCTGCCGTCCCGGCGGTCGCGAGCGCGAGCAGCACCGCCGCCAGGGCGACTCCGAGCCTCATGGGGCAATCGTAGTCGGATGCGGGACGGCCAACCGAACCGTTAGGCCGGTGAGCTCGAGTCGAGGTATCCGATGATCGCGTCGGCCGCGGCCTCGGGTGAAAGCTGCGTCGTGTCGATGGTCAGGCTGGGCCGTCCTGCGACGGGAGTCGTGAGGTCGTAGCCCGCGATGGTCTCCGCGACGTGTTCGGGATCTGTCGCCTTCCGGAACTCGCGCCGCGATGGCTCGGCGCCCCGTTCTTGTAGCTCTTCGAGCGGGCCAGGAAGCCCACCGGATTGACGCTCCCTCCGACTGCCTCGTAGGGCTCGGCGATCCTCTCGATGTGCCTCTCTTCTCCGCTTGCGAAGACGGAGGTGAAGACGAGGTCGGTCGGCTGCTTATTGCGGATGTGAGATCCGTCCGGCGGGGTCTCTATGCTCCAGGGATGTTGTCTGTTGTGCCAACGGTTGTGGGTCCGGTCGCCGGTTCGGAGGCCTCAGGGCTCGCTGTGCCGTCGGTGGAGGAGCTGATCGATGAGCTGGCGACGTTGGCGGCGCACCTCTCTGCGGGGATGTGCCGCTGGCTCGAGCTCGTCCGCGAGTTCGATTCGCGGGGGAAGTGGGCGTCGTGGGGTCATGCCTCGTGTGCGGAGTGGCTTTCGTGGCGGTGCCGGGGTGAGCTGGCGTATGCGAAGGTGCGGGCGTTGACCCGGGTCACGGCGCCGGCGAGGGAGTCGGAGCTGCTCGAGTTGGCGAGTGTGCTGACTGCCGCCCAGCTCGAGCGCTCGCTTGGTGCCTACCGGCGCGCGACGACGGAGGATGCCCGCGACGTGCAGGAGCACGAGCGGTTGCAGTGGGATTGGGATGACGATGGTTCCCTCGTCGTCCGCGGTCGCCTCGCGCCCGAGGACGGCGCCCTGTTCCTGCGCGCGCTCGAGGCCGGCCGTGAGCGGCCCTGGCAGGCCGGCGGGGAAGACGGTCGCGGTTCCGCGGAACCGCGCCCGCGGCGCCCGACGAACGTCGAGGCCTTCGTCGCGCTCGCGGACGCCGCGCTCACGGGCGATCCTGCCGAGCGGACTGGTGGTGATCGCTACCAGGTCGTCGTCCACGTCGACGAGGCCGTTCTCGCGATGGACGGCGATGAAGCTGTGTCCTCGGGGACGGGCCGCCGGTTGCCCCCGAGACCGCGCGAAGGTTGTCCTGCGATGCCTCGGTCGTGACTGTTCGGGAGCGGGCCGGGGAGCCGTTGAGCGTGGGCAGGAAGACCCGGAAGGTGCCGAAACCGCTCCGACGCGCGCTCACCGTGCGCGACCGCTGCTGCCGTTTCCCGGGCTGCGGCAACACCCGTTTCCTTGATGCCCATCACATCGAGCACTGGGCCGCCGGCGGCGAAACCTCCCTCGAAAACCTCCTGCTGCTCTGTCGCCGCCATCACCGCTTCGTCCACGAAGGCGGCTATACGATCGACGAGCACGGACACGTCTGGAGCCGCCACGGCTGGCAGATCCCACCCGTCCCACCCCAACCACCCGGTAGCCTCACGACGCTCAGAGATGCCAACCCGGGTCTCGAGCTCACGCCAAGAACCTGCGCAGCCGGCCAAGGCGACCCCATGGATCTGAGCCTCGCCGTGGCCGCGCTCCTCAACATCGTCGGCCGGCCGACGGAGGCATCTTCGCCCACACCGACACGTGTTTGTCGCTCCGGCCCGTGAACGGCTCCCGCTTCCAGCCGCCCCAACGAAAGAACCGGCCTCAGGCTAGGCTCGAACGGAGGGGCCAACGACAAGGAGGATCGAGCCGTGCCGGAGGGGTTGTCTGCCACAGAGGTCGGGAAGGAGATCGGCAAACACGGCAAGGAAGAGGGCGAGAAGGCACGTGACCGTACCCGCCACGACCGCGTGCTTTCGATCTCGGAAGCGATCCTCCTCTCCGTTGTCACGATCGTTGCTGCGTGGTCGGGATTCTCGGCGGCGAAGTGGAGCACCGAGTCATCTCTCAAGCTTGCGAAGGCCTCGGCGACGCGCACGAAAGCGAACCGGTACTTCGAGGAGGCTCTGACGTTCCGGGCATCCGACGCGACCACCTTCAACGCTTGGTTCAGCGCCTACCTCGCCGGCAACAAGAACGGCATGCGCGTCGCTCGGAAGCGCTTCCGCCCGCAGTACGAGGTCGCGTTCGATGCGTGGCTTGCCACCCATCCGTTCACGAGCCCGGACGCTCCGTCGGGCCCGCAAGCCATGCCCCAGTACAAGCCCACGGGACAGGCGCTCTCGCGCGAGCTCGACGCCCGGGCTGACTCCTACTACACCGAGGCCGAGAGCGCGGCGAATACGAGCGATGACTATGTTCGGGTCACCGTCATCCTCGCGAGCGTGCTCTTTCTGGTCGGCATCAGCACCCAGTTCTCCCTCCGCGGAGTCCGGTACACACTGATCGCGGTCGGAGCGGTCTTGCTGATCTTCGCCGCCGAACAGATCCTCTCCCTCCCCGGACCGCCCTGACGCGTCGGCGTCCGAGAGGCGCTGCCCGACGCCCGGCGGTCCAACTCATCGACGCCCGAGACCCTTCGGCGCGCGCCGGATCCGCGGCCGGATTAGGCTGGAACCACGTGGACGTCCATGGACGCGGAGGACGATTGTCTGCTCGAGGCGTGCCTGGATGACTGCGTTGCCGATGGCTCGCCTGCGAGCCTTCGCCGGTCGAATCTGTGTCGGCTTTGCGGCCGTGCTCTTCATTCTCGAGGTTCCCCATGCGATCCACGAATTGAACGGACAGCGCAACGCGGTCTCGTACCTCGAGGGCCGGCAGGACCGCCTGCTCACGACCGGTGACATCGAGGGTCTCCCCAGGCAACTGCAGATCGCTGCGCTGGACGTGATCCCGCCGCGGGCGAACTACTCGGTCCTGATGCCGGCAACGCCCGCAGATGCTGCACCGCACGGGATCAACGCGATCACGATGCAGACCGGCCCTGCATTCCTCCTCTACCTGCTGCTCCCTCGGTGGCAGGTCGCGGTCGGTGCGCACCCGAACTACGTCATTTGCTTCGGCTGCAATCCGGCCGCTTGGGATGGTCACACGACCTGGCTCTGGCGCGACGGCAAGGGTGACTCGATCGGCCGGGTCCGCGCGACGTGATCGCGGGGATCCTCGAGCTCAACGGGCTGTTCCTCGTCGGCGGGATTTCGCTTCTCGCCGGGCTACGCGGCTGGGGCACGTGGCTCGAGCTCGTCGAGGAGCTCGGCCTCGCCTTCATGCTCGGTGTCAGCTCGGTTTGCGTCCTCGCGACGCTTGCGCTCGTTGCAGGGGCAGGCCTTTCGACCCTGACCATCCTCCTTCTCGTGCTGATCGACGTCGCGGTGGGCGTCGCGCTCTGCGCGTGGCGCGACCGGCCGCTGCCGCGGCGGTTCGGCAGGCTGCCGCGACGTTCTCGCGGAACCGTCGCCGCAATCGTGGCTGCGGCCGCGAGCATTGCGATCCTCGTCGCCATGCTGCGACTCGCCTGGGTGGCACCGATGGGCGGGGGCGACTCCTTCGAGTTCTGGGTGCCGAAGGCGAAGGTCATCTACTTCTTCGGCACGATCGACACCACCAAGTTCACGAGCCTCACCTCGCCGCGCTACCCGCTGCTCGTCCCTGCACTCCAGGCGATGGACTTTCGCTTCATGGGTTCCGCGTACGGACCGGAGCTCGGCCTGCAGTACTGGTTCCTCTTCTGCGGCTTCACCCTCGGGGCCGCAACGCTCCTTCGCCGGATCGTGCCGGCATGGCTCTCGTGGGGATTCATCGCACTCGCCGGCACGATCCCCGAGCTCGACACGCGCATGCTCAACGCCCAAGCAGACTGGGCACTCGACGTCTTCTACGGTCTCGCCGCAATCACGGCCATCGTCTGGCTGCGGCGGCGCGAGCCCTGGCTGCTGGCGGTCTACGCGACGTTCACCGCCGCCACGATCGCCACGAAGCAGGAAGGGCTGCTGATCATCGGCTGTTTCGTCCTTGGTCTGCTCGCGGCGACCGTACGCCGGTGGCGGCTCGTCTGGCCCCAACTCATCTGCGCCACGCTGGTCGGCTACGCGGCGAACCTCCCATGGCGGATCTGGTGGGGTATCAGGGACCTGCCGGTGACGTTGCCGACGATGGGCATCAACGGCCTGGCGGATCACATCGGCCGCGTTTGGCCGTCACTCTGGCTCGTTCTGCGGCTGACCTTCGCCTATGAGCACTGGCTCGCATTCGTTCCGCTCGCGATCCTCGCAGCCCTCGTGGCGATCACCGGGCGTGGGCAGTCTCGAGAGACCGCCGTGACCTACCTGGTGGCGACCGTCGCTCTCTTCGCCGGATTCACCTACATCCTCTGGGACGACGTCACCTACGTCCTCGACGAGCACCAATCCTCGACCCCGGTGCCCCGGGCGGTCGGCTCGATCGTGATCCTCGCAACCGTATTCGCCCCGATCCTGATCGACTGCCTGCTGCATGACGAGTCGGAGGTCGGACGAGCCTCCGCATGAAGCCATTTCGGGCGGTGAGCCGGGCTTTGTTGCCGCAGGGCGGGAAGACCTTCGTTCCATGGACGCAGGTGGTTTCGCCGCCACCCTTATCTCCTGACCCGCTGCCGTGCGTACGGGAAAGGAGATAAGGCTCCTCCAAACCGGACGATCCGTGACAGGCGGCGAAGTGAGACGACCGGTTACACCGCCGCCCGCCGGAAAGCGGCGCGCGGACGACCCTGAGATCTGACGGTGCGGTCCCTCCCGGGCGGGACCGCTGTTCAAGCCAGTTCTTACGGGGCGATCGAGAGGCAGCCGCTCCGTAGCCAGTTCGACGCCGCTCTGAGGGCGGCGCCTTGCCACTCGAGGTCGATCGTCGATTCTCTTGCGCCCCGTGCGGTAGAGGCTGCGAAGACATCCGACTGGAAGTTGCGGACCATTCCCTGGCAGACCAGGACCGCTCTCGACCTGGTCGCCGCCGAACCGCCGCCGGCGCTTTGCGAAGCGCCGGCGGCGGTCCCGCTGATCGCGAGTGCCGCGAAGCCCAGAAGCGCAGCGACCGTGACGCGACGTTCACTTGTGATGTACATGCTCGACCTCCCTGTTGTCAGCGAGACGCCTCCTACCGAGAACGTCTCTCACTGGAAGACAGGAGGCTTTCGTCGCTCCTCGTGATACATCCGAGCTGCTTACGCAAAACGAGAAAGACAGGGTCGAAACCGGACGATCCGTAACAGGCTGCCTTCTCGTTCTGGGGCCGGCCCGGGCGGTGTGCCCGATCGGGCCGGTCCCCCAGCGTTTGTTCGTTGGCTGTCAGGCGGGCTGTGTCGCTCGGATGAGGCGGGCTCCGGTCGTGATCAGGAATGCGAGCCAGGTAAGGAAGCCCAGGCCGGCGACTCCGAACAAGGCCATCGTGTGACCTGCTGCGATGGCTGGCCCTGCGATGGTGCCGACAACCAGCATGAAGGCACCGATCGGGGCGAGCCAGGTGAACGGCTTCGGCGTCATTCCTGCGGCGATTGCGGCCCGTGATAGGCCGAGCAGCGCGAGGGCGATCGAGAGGTCGAGGACGGTGAAGATGCTGTTGTGTAGTGCCCAGAGGGCTTGGATCGCACCGAGATCGGGACTGGTCATGTGTGCGGCGACGGAGAGCGCCTGCTCGGCCGCCACCACGAGTGCAAACACGGTGAAGATGCCGAGGGCACCTACGAGACCGGTGATTGCCCAGCCCGGCCGGCTGCCCGCGAGGAGCTGTCGGGTGACTCCGCCCAGGAAGACGGCCAGGCCGATGCCGCTCACGACGTAGGTCGTTGCGAGGACGATCGAGATCGCCCAGTCACCGGAGTAGTGCGACAGCACCTTGGCGGCAGAAGCGCCGTTGCCGGGTGCGGTGGCTCCCCGAATGACGTTCTGGGCGATCACAACGACGGCGAAGGTCAGCGCTCCCCAGCCCGCTGCTCTGGTGCTGAGGTCGCCCGGCATCGACCGGCCGTGCGTGCTGGGAGTGTGATCGCCGACGCGGGCGTCGAAAAGGGTGGCATCTGACATGGTGGAATCTCCTGACTTGAACGATGATAAGGTGACTGGAATGATATTCCAGTAAATCGACTCGTTGTCAAGTGGTAGAAGAGATCCATGTCTCATGAGCAGCCGACGATGCGCGAGCGGCAGGCGGAGTTCAGCAGGAACGAGATCCTCAAGGCCGCCCGCCGCCTGTTCGCCGAACGCGGCTTCACCAAGACCACCGTGCGCGATATCGCGCAAGCTGCCGGAGTCTCCGCCCAGACCGTCTACGACAGCATCGGCTCGAAGCAGGCGGTGGTCGCCAGACTCAACGACCTGATCGACTCCGAGGCCGGCATCGGCGCCATCATCGGCCCAGTCGCAGCCTCCCGCGACCCACAACAGGTAGCCGCCCTGTCCGCCCGAATCACACGAGCGATGATCGAAAACTGCGGAGACATCATCCGAGCGATCGTGACCGGAGCAGCCGCCGAACCCGAGATCCAGGCCGTTCTCGACGACGGACACCGCCGACACCTCGAAGGCGCCCGCACCGTCGTAGGGCTCCTCCAGGGTATGGACGTGCTCGTCTCAACAGCCGACCTCGCCGCGACATCGGAGACCCTCGCGGCGATCACCGACTTCCGGTTCGCCCTCATCCTCCGCGAGAACTACGGCTGGACTCTCGACCGCATCGAGGAATCGATGACAACGGCCAGCCGCAACCTCCTCCTCGGCTGAATCTGCGAGGTTCTCTCACTCACGCGCCTGGCGTCCGCAGCCGTGAGTGTCCGGTTTCGGGGGCCTCTATCTCCTCTCCCCCTGCCGTGCTTACCGCTCCGTAACCAGCCCCGCCTACACTTCGGCCCATGGCCGAGGAGCGGACAGACGTGGCCGCGATGTTCGCGCGGCTGCAGGAGGAGATTCGTGCTGCAGGGCCGCGCGCGTCCGAGGTGACGCCGGCTCAGGTGCGGCTCTCGACGCGGGATCAGGCCGAGCGCCTGTGGGCGGTTTCGGCCGAGCGGCCGCTCGTCGGCAAGGGTGGGCCGGTGAAGCTCGTCCTGCGGCGTTTGATGCGGTGGTATGTCGAGCCGGCGTTTGCCGACCAGCGGGCGTTCAACGACGCCGTTCTGAAGCTGATCGACGATCTCGACGAGCGGATCGCCCGGCTCGAGCATCCATGAGGATCGCCGTCTGCCGGCCTCAGGTCCCGTTCGTCTACGGCGGGGCAGAGGTTGTCGCGGACCAGCTCGCCGACGAGCTCCGGCTGCGCGGTCACGAGGTCGAGCTCGTGACGGTCCCGTTCGCGTGGGAGGGCGGCGCCCATGTGCTCGATCAGGCGTTCCTCTGGCGGCTCATCGACCTGAGCGGGAACTCCGCGAAGCCCGTCGAGCTCGTGATCTCGACCAAGTTCCCCTCCTACGGGATCCGCCACGAGAACAAGGTCGTCTGGCTCGTCCACCAGTTCCGCCAGGCCTATGATTTCGACCGCACGGAGTTCCGGCAGTTCTCGGAGGCACCCGTGGACAGGGCGACGAAACTCGGCGTCGAGCGCTTCGACAGGGTCGCACTCGGTGAGGCGCGGAAGCTCTTCACGATCTCCGGCAACGTCGCCGACCGCCTGAAGCGCTACTCCGGGCTCGACGCGACCGTCCTGCCGCCGCCCCCGCAGAAGCTCGCGTTCCGCACCGATGCCTACGACGACTTCGTCCTCTCGGTGAACCGGCTCGACCGCTACAAGCGGATCGACCTGCTGATCGACGCCGCGAAGGCCGACCCGGCGCTGAAGATCGTGATCGTCGGCGACGGGCCCGACCGCGGCCGGCTCGAGGGGCTCGCCTCGGGGCTCAACGGTCAGGTCGAGTTCAGGGGCCGGGTCGACGGCACGGAGCTCGCCGACCTCTATGCCCGCTGCCTCGCCGTCTACTACGCCCCCGTCGACGAGGACTACGGGATGGTCCCCTACGAGTCGTTCCTCTCGGCGAAGCCGGTCGTGACGACGATCGATGCCGGCGGGCCGCTCGAAATCGTCCACGACCGCGAGACCGGGCTCGTCGTCGCGCCAGAGGCGACCGCGCTCGCCGAGGCGTGCGCCTACCTCGCGGGCCACCCGGAGGAGGCGAAAGCGCTCGGCGAGGCCGGCAAGGCGCTCGCCGAGAAGATCACCTGGGACGCCTGCATCGACGCCCTGCTTGCATGAAGCTCGCCTACTACTCACCGATGCCGCCTTCGCACTCCGGGATTGCCGACTACTCCGCACTGCTCCTGCCTGCGCTCCGAGAGCGGATCGATGAGCTCGTCGTCGCAGAGCCGGGGAAGCGCGCCCCCGGCGCCGACATCGCGCTCTACCAGATCGGCAACAGCCCAGAGGCGCACGGCTGGATCGTGGACGCGCTCAGGAAGCGGCCCGGCGTGGTCGTCCTCCACGAGCTCGTGCTGCACCATCTGATCTCCGGGATCACCCTCGGCCGCGGCGACGGCCGCGCCTACCTCGACGCGATGGAGCGTGACTTCGGCGTCCCGGGCCGCCTGATCGGGCTCGGCGTGCTCGACAACCTGCTGCCGCTGATCTGGGAGACCCAGCCGGAGCGCTTCCCCCTGACCGGCACGATCCTGGACCTCGCCACCGGCCTCATCGTCCACTCTGCCTACGTCGAGCGCGGCGTCCGCGAAGCCGGTTACGGCGGCCCGGTCTGGCGGATCCCGCACCCGGCCTGGCCCGAAACCGCGGTCACGCCCGAGCCGCTCCAGGGCGATCCACTCGTCGGCTGTTTCGGCCACCTCAACATCAACAAGCGGATCCCGGCGCTCCTCGAGGCCTTCTCGCTGCTCCGCAAGAAGCATCCCGGCGCTCGGCTCCTCCTGGTCGGCGAGGTGACCGAGCGCTTCGACCTCGACCGCCGCCTCGAACGGCTCGGGATCGGCGGCGAGGCGCTGATCAGGGAGCACCGCGTCACCGAGCAGCAGTTCGAGTCGCTGATGGCCGCATGCGACGTGCTCGTGAACCTGCGCTCTCCGACGATGGGCGAGACCTCCGGCTCCGTGATCCGCGGGCTCGCGCTGGGCAAGCCGATGCTCGTCTCCGACGTCGGCTGGTTCTCCGAGATCCCGGACGGCGTCGCGCTGAAGATCCCGGTCGACGACTACGAGGTGCAGACGATCGCCGCCGCGCTCGAGCTCGCCGTGGGCCACGCAGAGGAGCTCGGTACCAACGCCCGCGAGTACATCCGCACCGAGCACGATCTCGGCGCCGTCGCAGACGCCTACACGAAGGCGCTCGAGGAAGCAGCCGGCGGTGAGCTCGTCACGAACGCGGTGCTGCTGCGGATCGCCGAGGAGGCCGCCGCGATCGGCTACGACGATCCCGCCGAGCTCGCCCGGCTCGCCCGCGAGGCAGGGCTCGTGTGAGCACCGTGACTGCTGTACGGACGCGGGCGGTGGCCGTGCCGGTGGGGATCTGGCTCGCCGCGATCGTGATCGTCTCGGCGGGCGTCTGGATCGCCGTCGGTCGGGCGAACGCGGCCCCCTGGATCATGATCGACGAGATCGTCTACTCGGAGCTCGCGAAGAGCTTCGCCGCTCACGGCCACTTCCTCGTCCGAGGCGTGCCCTCGAACGGATACGGCTTCGTCTACCCGGTCATGATCGCCCCCGCCTGGTGGCTCTTCGCGGCGATCCCCGACGCCTACCGCGCCGCGAAGGTCATCGACTCGGTCGTGATGTCACTCACCGCCGTTCCCGCGTACTTCCTCGCGCGGCGCCTGCTCCCGTCCGGGCTTTCGCTCGCAGCCGCCGCGCTCACCGTGCTCGTGCCTTCGATGCTCTACACGGGGATGCTGATGACCGAGAACGTCTTCTACCCGCTGTTCGTGCTGGCGGCGTTCCTGTTCGTCCGCATGCTCGAGGCGCCGACATGGCGTCGTCAGCTCGTGCTCCTCGCCGTGTGCCTCGTCGCGTTCGAGACGCGCGCGCAGGCAGTCGCGCTGATTCCCGCGATCGTGGCGGCGCCTCTCCTCCTCGCCCTCATCGAGCGGCGGCCTCTGCGCGGGGCGTTGCGCTCGTTCGCGACGCTCTATGCGATCCTCGGCGGCGGGGCGCTGCTTGCGCTCGCGGGCACGGTCGCGATGGGCCGTTCGCCGCTCAGCCTGCTTGGCGCCTACCGCGCGGCCACCACGAGCAGCTACACGCTCGGCGGCTTCCTGCACTACCTCCTCTATCACGTTGCCGAGTTCAGCCTCTACGTCGGCGTGATCCCCTTCGCCGCGCTCCTCGCGCTCTGGTTCGCCCCGCGAAGCTCGACGCCGGCCGGCCGGGCGTTCGCCGTGGCGAGCCTCACGATCTCCGTGTTCCTCACCGTCGAGGTCGCCCTGTTCGCCTCCCAGGCCTCGGTCGACCGGATCGAGGAGCGGAACCTCTTCTACCTCGCGCCCTTCGCGCTGATCGCCCTGCTCGCGCTCGGCGTCGACGGGTTGATCACGCGCAATCGAGGTGTGCTGATCGTCGCCGCGGCCCTCGCCGGCGGCCTGCCGTTCTTCATCCCGTTCACCCGGACGATCACGACGAGCGCCGTCTCCGACACCTTCGCGATGCTCCCCTGGTGGTGGGTGCAGGACCACCTGGTCTCGCTCGGAGACGTCAAGTGGGCCGCCCTCGTCGTCTGCCTCGCTGCCGCCGCGCTCTTCGTCCTCCTTCCGCGCCGCTTCGTCCTCGCACTCGCGGCGCTCGTCGGGGCGTACTTCCTGCTGACTGCGTACGTGGTCGAGTACGGCGTCCACGGGATCGAGAAGACCTCGCTCGGGTCGGCCTGGGCGGGCACGCACGAGGCGCATCCCAACTGGATCGACCGGCTCGTCGGGCGAAACGCGAAGGTCTCGGTTCTCTGGACGGCCTCGATGCCGACGGCCTACCCCGTCTGGGAGAACGAGTTCTTCAACCGCAGCGTCGGCACGGTCTACGACGTCGACGGCGTCGCCACCCGGGACCCGCTCCCGGAAGTGGTCGCGAATCGCGCCTCTGACGGCGATCTCGTGGTCGATGGGAAGCCTGTGACGGCGCAGTACGTGCTCGCATACAGCGCGGTCGAGATCGGAGGCAAGCGGTTCAAGCCGGACCCGCTCGGCATCGACCTCTACCGGGTGAACGGTCCGATCGTGATCCTCTCGCACGTCGGGGGCCTCTACACAGGCGACACGTGGTCCGGGAAGACGGCGAGCTACCAGCGCGTCGAGTGCACGGGCGGATCGCTTGCCGTGACCCTCCAGGGCGACGACCAGCTCTTCAAGCGCCCCCAGACTGTCGTCGCGACCGAGGGAGGGCAGATCGTCGGCCGCGCGACGATCCCCGTCAGCAAGGAGACGACGCTGAAGGTTCCGCTCACCCCGTCGGCGGGCCACCGCTGTGACGTCCTCTTCACGGTCGGGAGAACGCTCGTCCCGGCGCGGGTTCAGCCGGGATCCACCGACCCGCGGCCGCTCGGCGCCCACTTCCTCAAGTGGACCTACGACCCACCCCGGTGAGGATCGCCTTCGACGTCTCTCCGCTCTCGCACGAACGGACAGGCGTGAACAACTACATCCGCGGCTCGCTCGCCGGCCTCGCCGAGGCGGCGGCTCACGAGGGCGATACGGTCACCGCCTTCGCGCCCACCTCCCCGGCCGGGCGCCGCGCGATCCCCGAGGCGCTCGAGGGGATTCCGCTCGAGCTCAGCCTCCGCACGCTGCCCTTCGCCCACGCGTGGCGTACCGCGTGGTCGCGACTCGGCTACCCGTCCGCCGAGCGCTTCCTCGGCTCCTTCGACGTGCTCCACTTCACCGACTGGATGTACCCGCCGCAGCGCGCCGGGCTTCGGGCGACGACGATCCACGATCTCGTCCCGCTGCACTTCCCGGACTGGGTCACGCCGAGGACCCGCGCCATGCACGGCCGCAAGTACGCGAACGCCGCCCGCAGCTGCGGCGTCATCTTCGCCAACTCGGCCTTCACCGCCGAGGACACCGCCGCCACGCTCGGCTACCCGCGCGAGCAGATCGTCGTCGCCCATCCCGGGATCGGCGCCGAGTTCACGCCCGACGGGCCGAGAGCCGCACGTTCGAAGCCCTACCTGCTCACGGTTGCGACGCTCGAGCCCCGGAAGAACCTGGGAACGCTCGTCGAGGCATTCGGACTGCTCGACGAGCCGGAGCTCGAGCTCGCCGTCGCCGGCGGAGCGGGGTGGGGAGAGCAGCCGCAGCTCGACCGGCCGGGCGTCGCCCGGCTCGGCCGGGTCGGCGACGACGAGCTCGCGGCGCTCTACCGAGGTGCGGCCGCCGTTGTCTACCCGTCGCGGTTCGAGGGTTTCGGGATGCCGATCACCGAGGCGATGGCCTGCGGCGCGCCGGTCGTCGCCTCGTCGCATCCGTCGATGGACGACGCCTCGGGCGACGCCGCCGTCCGCTGCGACCCCGAGAGCCCGCAAGAGATGGCGAGCGCGATCCGCGAGGCGCTCGAACGCTCCGGCGAGCTCCGCGCCCTCGGCCTCGCCCACGCAGCGACCTTTTCGTGGCGGCGCACCGGGGAGCTCTTCCTCGAGGGGTACCGGCGATTCTCGTAGGGATCGACACGACGCCGCTCCGCCAGACGCGGGCAGGAACCGCACGCTACCTGCGCGGCCTCCTCGCGCACCTCGACGTCCCGCTGAAGGAGACGTCGTTTCCCGCGACCTCTCGCCTGCGCAGCGTCGCGGCCGACGCGCTCTGGTACCCGCGCCTCCACGTTCCCGGAGCCGACCTCGTCCACTGCCCCACCTTCCGCGGGCCGTTCTACTCGACGGCACCCCTCGTCGTCACGGTCCACGATCTCGCCGTCCTCCGCCATCCCGAGTGGTTCAACCGCTGGACCCGGCGCTACTCCCGCCTGGCGGTGCCGCGCGTGGCGCGGACGGCTTCGCGGATCATCGCCGTCTCGGAGTTCACCGCGCAGGAGCTCTCGATGCTGCTCGGTGTCCCGGAGGCGAAGATCCGCGTGGTGCCGAACGCCGTCGAGGAGCTCTTCACGCCAGACGGGCCCGCCGCCGAGGGCGACTATGCGCTCGCGGTCGGCACGCTCGAGCCGCGGAAGAACCTCGCCCGGATCGCCGCCGCCGTCGACGGGGAGCTCCGAATCGTCGGCGCGCGGGGGTGGGGTAACGTCGAGCCGCCCGCGAACGTCACGTGGCTCGGCGAGGTCGGGGACGAGGAGCTCGCATCGCTCTACCGAGGCGCCCACTGCCTCGTCTACGCATCGCTGTACGAAGGCTTCGGGATCCCCGTCGCCGAGGCGCTCGCCTGCGGCTGCCCGGTGGTCACGAGCCGCGGGTCGCCGATGGCCGCACTCGCCGGCGACGACGCGGTGCTCGTCGATCCGCTCGACACCGCGTCGATCCGCGAGGGGATCGCGCGCGCGTTCAAGCCCGCGCCGCGTCGTGGCGCCACGTGGCCCGAGGTGGCGGCGGCGACGCGCGCCGTCTACGAGGAGCTGGCGTGATCCTGATCGATGCCGATGTCCTCGGCCGGAGGCGGACCGGCGACGAGACGTATCTCACGAACCTGTTGCGCGAACTGCCCGCCGCCGCGCCCGAGCTCCGCCTCGCCGCGGTCACCCGCCGGCCCGACCTCGTTCCGGCAGGGATCGAGCCGATCGAGCTCTCCGCTCGCTTCCAGGAGTCGCGGATGGCCGTCTCGCTGCCGAGGCTGCTCCGCCGGCTCCGGCCGGAGCTCGTGCACCTCCAGTACGCCCTGCCGCTCGGATGGCGCGGGCGTTCGGTTCTGACCGTGCACGATCTCTCGTTCGAGGAGAGAGACACCTCGATGGGCGTCCTCGACCGGCTCACGTTCCGCACGGTCGTCCCGCGTGCCGTGCGGCGCGCCGACCACGTGCTGACGGTCTCCGAGCGGACGAAGGTGGACCTCATCGGCCGTTACGGGATCGCCGGGGCGAAGGTGACCGTCACGCCGAACGCCGTCGATCCCAGCTTCGCCCCCGGCGGCACGCACGACGGCTACCTGCTCTTCGTCGGCGCGATCCAGGCGCGCAAGGACCCGCTGGCCGCCCTCGCCGCCGCCCGAGCGGTCGAGCTGCCGCTCGTCGTCGCCGGCCCCGAGAAGGACGCCGCGCTCGCCGGCCGGCTCCGCGCCGGCGGCGCTGAGCTCCGCGGCTACGTCGAGAAGAGCGATCTCGCCGAGCTCTATCGCGGCGCCGCGGCGCTCGTGCTCCCGTCGCGTTTCGAAGGCTTCGGGCTGCCCGTGCTCGAGGCGATGGCGAGCGGAACCCCGGTGGTCGCAGCGGACGAGCCGGCCCTGCGCGAGGTCGGCGGCGATGCCGTCGTCTATGCCGAGCACGGCGACTTCGCCGCGGCGGCCCGGCAGGCGATCGCCGACCGTGACCGCCTCTCGGCCGCCGGGATCGCACGAGCCCGGCTCTTTTCCTGGGCGGAGACCGCACGCCGGACGGCCGAGGTCTACCGGCAGGTGCTCGCGTGAAGGTTTCCGCGGTCGTCGTCTCCCACGGGAACGCGGCCGAGCTCGCCGAGTCGCTGCCGGCGCTCGAGCCGCAGGTCGACGAGCTGCTCCTGATCGCGAACGTGCCGGGCTCGGCGCCCGCCGGGAGCGGTGCGCTCGAGAACGACCGCGCGCTCGGCTTCGCGGCCAACGTCAACCTGGGCATCTCACGAACCCGTGGTGACGCCGTACTGATCGCAAACCCGGACGCGGTCGCCGAGGCCGGGGCGGTCGCCGCCCTCCGCGAGTTCATGCAGGAGCACCCGCGCTGCGGCGTCGCCGGCCCTCGCATGGTGTATCCCGACGGAAGCCCTCAACCCTCCCGGCGCCGCTTCCCGACCGTCCGCGGCACGATCGTCCGGCGGACGCCGCTGCGGAGGCGCATCGGCCAGGAGCACCACCTCCACCAGGACGAGGAGGCACCCACCGGCCCCGTCCAGGCCGACTGGATGCTCGGCGGCTTCCTGCTCCTGCGGCGGGAAATGCTCGAGGAGCTCGGCGGCCTCGACGAGGGCTTCCGGCTCTACGGGGAGGACATCGATCTCCAGTACCGGGCGAAGCTCGCCGGTTGGGAGCGGTGGTACGTTCCAGGGGCGGTCGTTCGGCACGAGCACAAGGCCGAGACCGACCGACGCTTCCTCACCCGGCGCACGGTGTGGCACTGGAAAGGCATCCTCCGTTTCGTGCGCAAGCATCCTGAAAGACTGAGGGCACTGTGAGCTCGAACGAGAAATACGACAGGCTCGCTCCCGGCTTCTCCGAGAGGGAATACGCAGACCCGGTCGGCTACTCGGTCCGCCGGGCCCAGGCGATCGTCGATCTCGGGCCGGCGCTCGCTCCGGGCGACACGATCGTCGATCTCGGTTGCGGTGACGGGATCCTCGCAGGACCGCTCACCGGCCACGGCCTCGCCTACGTCGGCGTCGACTCGAGCGAGCAGATGGTGGTCGAGGCGAAGCGCCGGCACCCTGGCCTCGAGTTCGTCGTGGCGCGGTTCGAGGACTACACACCGCCCAAGCCGGCCGACGCGACCGTGTGTCTGCGCGCGTTTTACTACCCGGAAGATCGAGTCTCGTTCTTCAGGCACATCGCCTCGTACACGCAGAAGAAGTTCGTCTTCGACTTTCGGCAGATGGAGAACTCGGCGGAATCCGTGCTCGCGGACCTCCGCGAAGCGGGCTTCGTCCGGATCGAGCTCAAGCCGTTCTTCCTGCCCCAGCGCAGGGCGCTCCCCGGGCTCGTACTGCCGCTGCTCGGCGTGGTCGAGCGCACCGGGCCGGTGGCGATGGCCCTCTCGCAGCGGGTGGGCCTCGTGTTCTGTAGCGCGAGCACCTGAGCTCGTTGGCCGCGTTCGGCCTTTCCCGCCGGCGGTTGGCCGCATTCGCCGGTGTCTACGCCTCCGTCGGCCTCGGCGTCCTCGCGTCGCTCGTCGTCCTGCGCGTGCTCGGGCCCATCCGGGCGGGCCGGTTCACGATCGTGATCGGCGCGGCCGATTTCCTGGCGCTCATCGTCTGGCTCACGAGCGACGACGCGCTCGTGAAATACGGCTTCCGGTACGCCGCCGCAAACGACTGGGGCCGTTTCCACCGGCTCGTTCGGGTCGCGTTTCTCTGCGAGGTTGCGGCCTCGCTCGTGGCGACGATCCTGACCGTCGCGATCGCCCCGTTCGCGGACTCGATCTTCAAGGGCGGCGCGGGGCTCGAGCGGCCGCTCCTCGTCGCCTCGATCCTGCCGCCGCTCCAGGCGCTCGAGTCGATCTCGGCTGCGACGCTGATCCTCGGCGGCCGCTACGACCTCCGCGGTGCCTGGCTGACGCTCTCGATGGGCCTCCGGCTGGCCGGGATCGCGATCGGCGCGCAGTGGGGTGTCACCGCCACGGTTGTGGGCGTCGTCGTGGCCCAGGCGCTCACGACCGCATCGATCCTGGGTCTCGGCCTCTGGGGGCTGCGCCGGTTTCCCTCGGCCCGGCCGGTGGCACTCGGCGACGATCGCCGGCCGCTCGTCAGGTTCGTTGCGCAGAGCGCGGCCTACACCGCGCTCATCTCCGTCCGCACCTGGGTTGCGCCGCTGACGCTCGGAATCGTTCGCAGCTCGCGCTCCGTCGGGCTCTTCCGGGCGGCCCAGATGCCCCAGACCGGCCTCGCGGCGCTCTCCTCGCCGTTGCGGATGATCCTGCTCAGCGAGCAGACGCGCGACTGGGAGCACGGCCGTCCCCAGGTCGTGCTGGCGGCGATCCGGCGGTATGTGAAGGGGGCATCGGCGATCGCCGCGATCGGAATCGTCCCTCTGCTCCTGCTGCTTCCCTGGCTCGTGCGTGTCCTCCTCGGCGCCCGCTACCTTCCGGCGGTGCCTGCCGCACGGTTGATCGTGGTAGCCGGTGCGATCCAGCTCATCCTGAGCTGGACGAAGACCTTCCCCGTGACGATCGGCCGGCCCGGGCTGCGCCTCGTCGCCCACGGCGTCGAGACAGCGGTGATGCTCCCGTTGATCATCGTGTTCGGCAAGGAGTGGGGCGTCACCGGCGCGGGCGCGGCCGTCCTCGTCTCAACGGCAGCGTTCGCCGTGACCTGGGCGGCGATTCTCGTCCGGCTCAGGAGAGTGGGTGTGGGCGGGCCACCGTGACGATCGCGGCGGGCTGGGCGAGCATGGGATCGTCGAGCACCCTGATCGTGAAGCGCGGGTTCCCCCGAAAGGGCTCCACGAACTCCGCCCTGTAGTAGACGATCGTCGCCGGGGCCGGCAGCTTGAGCAGCGCCGCCGCGAACCGTCTCATCACCGGATCGTCGAACGGGTTGAAGAGGTAGAAGATCGTGCCGTCTTCAGGCAGGAGCGTCGGGGCATCGCCGCAGCGGACGGTCACATTCGTCCGGCGGCGCAGCCTGCGCGCCGTCTTCCTGCAGATCTCGGGATCGAGCTCGATCCCGATCATCCGGTTGGAGGGGTAGCGCTCGAGGAACCAGTTCAGCGCGCGCCCCTTCCCGCAGCCGACGTCGACGATCACGTCCTCCGGGCCGATCTCGATCCCGGCGAACAGGCGGTCGAGCTCGGCGTACGGCGTGTTCGTCGTGTGGAAGGCGCCGAGGTGCGCGAAGCGTGTCTTGACCGTGCCGCCGAGTGGCCGCCCGTGCTTCAGGTCGCGCAGCGCCGACCGGAGAGCCGTCGGCCCGCGGCGGATCACCGTCGAGACTCTCACAGACTGCGCCGGCCGCGCCAGCCCGACCGGACGCGATCGGTGAGCCTCGCGGCGTCGAGCGCCTCCCGCGCGAGCCGGGCCGGGCCGAGGATCGCCGTTCGCGCGCCGTTGATCCTGCGCGCGCGGAAGGTCGGTGCGAACAGCACGAGGTTCCGCTCCTCGTGGCTCTCGTTGCTGAACTGCTGCTTGTAGGCGGCGTCGCCGGGGCCGAAGTCGAGGATGCGGAGATCGGGGTCGCGACAGGTGTCCTCGATCACGCGCATCAACAGGTAGATCCCAGTGCGGTACGAGGCGTAGGTCTCGTCGAAACCGCCGTTCTTCAGCACCATCGTGTCCCCGAACACCGTGCAGAGCCAGAAGGCGACCGGCTCGGCGTCGAGGTAGAGGAGATAGCCCCGCACCCAGCCGTGCTCGAGCCCGACCCGCGCAACCGCCCGCTGCTCGGCGGTGTCCGCGAACCCGACGCCGAGCCGGCGCTGGTAGGTCGACCCCGCAACCCTGTCGGAGTCGTGGACGAGGCGCTCGAGATCGCCGGGCGTGCGCAGGATCTCGACCTCGAGGCGGTGGCCATAGGCCTCCTCGAGCTTGCGGGCGTCGCGGCGCACGCCCTTGCGTGTCTTGTGGCTCCGCGAGGTCATGAACTCCTCGAAGTCGGAGGGGACGATGAGCCGGCGCCGCGTCCAGGGGGCGATCAGTGGCTGGTGGCCGAGGAAGCCGCCGATCGTTCCGAAGGCCGACTCGAGCTCGGAGCCGAGCGCGAACGGCGGGAAGGCCACTGCGTCGATCTCGCCGCTTCGAAGCAGCGCCTCGACGAGGCCCACGAGCTCGGCGAGGGCGGCGCTCGTGAGCGCCACGACTCCGCTGTCGACGATTTGGAGCAGGCGAACACGCGGCGCGTACACGACCCGGTAGCCGAGAGCGGTCTGCAGCCGCCGCCACTCGATCCTCCCCGCGAGACCGCCGACGGGGTTTCCGTCGGAGGTGATCAGCGCTGCGTATGGGCCGATCACGTCCGGGCGGGTCCGGAGGCGTGTGACGAAGAACTCGTACACCGCCTCCTCGCGTCGCCAGGGCAGCTCGTTCCAGACCGGTCTGAGCGCCTCGAGCTCTTCCAGGGTACGCGCGACCTCGACCCGGAAGGACGAACCGCCCCCCGGCGTGTCGCCGACCCGTTCCGTGTTCACGGCCGGCGTGGGCTCACGGGCTGCTCGACTTCGCCGGCTTGAAGCTGAATCCGACCTGCGCCGCGAGTGTCCGGCTATCGGTTGCGCTCGGTTGGATCAGCGTCGCGTCGTCGGTCAAGACTTCCACGCGTACGGGAGTCTCCACGGGGATGCGGAGGGTCTGCGTGCTGCCGTTTCGGACGAGGAGGTGGATGTCGTGTGACACGTCTTGGAGCTGCGCCGTCTGGTTCTTGTTGATCCGCACCGACCCGACGTCGACCGAGACCTTGGCGGCGGGGGCGGAGCCGTTGTATCCCTCGCGGCCGAGCGTAACAACGAGCGTTCCATGCTGGTGCGGCTTGAAGTACGTGTAGCTGCACCAGTTCGGGCACCAGCCGTCCGAGTAGAGCTGCTGCACGGTGTACACGAGATGCCACGGCCCGGTGTGCTGGTAGAGCACGAGGCCCGTGTTCGCGGGATGTGCGATCTCGCGCGCGTCGAGCACGACGCCGCTGTCGGCGAGGACGTAGCGCGTCCCGTTGAGATCCGAGAGTCGCCCGTCCGGCGAGACGATGGCCGGGGTGCTTGTCGGGCCCGGCCCGGGTGCGAACCCGTCGAGACTGTCCACGTGCTTCACCGAGCGGTTCCAGAACTCGGTCAGGTTCTCGCCGTCGAGGTCCGTCGTTCCCTGCCCGAGGAAGGTGACGCTGCCTCCGTGGACCGCGTGATCGACCCAGCTCAGGTCGGCGGGGAGGTTCGCGCGGAACTGGTGTGCCGCCCGGTCGATCCCGACGGTCATCGTGATCTCGCCCGCGACCATCCACACGAGCCCGATCGAGACCGTGAGCACGACCAGCTTGCGCCACCGCCGCGCGAGCAGGATCGCGACCGAGAGGAAGAGGATCACGATCAGGCTGACGCGGACGTCGTGCTGCGTCCAGCCTTCGTAGTAGCTGAGTGCACCGGGGATCGCCGATCCCGGTGCTTCGTAGTAGGGCCAGCCGAGCTGGACGGTCTTGAACAGCACCATCACCCCGACGAGCGCCGTCGCTCCGGCGACAAACCACCTGTCGAGACGCTTCGCCTGGAGCGCCATCGCCGTTCCGAGCAGGAGCAACGGGGAGAGGAAGATCAGCGGCCGCTCCTCCCAGTAGGTGCCGAAGAGCGTCGAGTTGTAGGCGGCCTTGTCGGCCGTGTAGACGGCGAGCGCCGCGATGATCGTTGCCGTCCAGGCGGCGTAGGCACGGTACGTGGGATCGCCGCGCCGCTCGGGCAGGCGCAGCGAGACGAGCCCGCCGATCACCGGCAGGATTCCGAGCCCGACCGCGAGCGAGAGCGCCCCGTCGAGCCCGAGATCGATCATGCGGTTCTTGTCGTACTCCGTCGTCACCTGCCACTCGTGGACGTGCTGGAGGACGACGCGGTTGAACAGGAAGAGCGCGCCGACAAGCAGGACGAAGAAGCCGATCGTGTCCCCCCGCGTCCAGTTCCGCCGCATCGCGTGGCCGCGGGGGCCGGTGAACCACAACGCGGCGCCCGCGATCACAAACGCGGCGGGAAGGGTCGTGAACTCGCTCTGGTGGACGAAGTAGCCTCCGACCAGGAACAGGAACGCGATCACGACGTCGAGGCGGCGGCCCGAGCGGAGGGCGCGGACGGCGAGCCACGAGCAGAGCGCGAAGTAGGGATACGCGAGGTTCTCGGGCACGATCGAGGTGGAGTAGGCCATCCCGGGGATCGCCACGGCCGCGACGGCGACGATGAGCGCGGCGCGCCGGGAGACGAGCATTCGCGAGAGCAGATAGGTCGGGATGGCCGCGAGCGGCATGATCACGGCGTTCGCGTACTTGATCGCCGCGTACGCCGTGCTCGTCGAGTGGATCCACCAGAACGGCGCGATCACGTAGGCGTACAGGGACTTGAAGTAGAGCGGCTGACCACGGCGTGCAGCGTGGCCGGTCGAGGCGATCGAGCGCGAGATCTGCGTCCATTCGAGCTCGTCGGTGAAGACCCACGGCGTCTTTCTCGTCCACGCCTCGACGAGGTAGAAGACGAGCACGGTCAGCGCGAGCGCGACGAGCGGGAAGATCGCGAGCACCCGATCGACGAGGCTTCGGCGGCGAACCTGTGCGCCCGAGCTCTGGACGGGGACGGTCGTCACGAGCGGATCACTCTGAGGCTGCCCCGTACGCAACGTGCGGTTCAAGGTCGAGCTCGCGCCGGACGAAGCGGCAGGTCACCTCGAGCTCGCCGCAGGCCTCCACGATCCCGTCGAGGACCTCGCGCGGTGCATCCGGGATCGTCACGAACACGATGTCAGGTTCGGTGCGGGCGAGGATGCTCGGCAGTTCCGCTGTCCTGCCGACGACGCGGGCCCCCTGGAGCGAACGACGGCGGAGCTGCGGGTTGTCGTCGACGAAGCCGATCACGCGCTGGCCGGCCGTCTCCCGGAGCTCGCGCATGAGGCTCCGTCCGGTGCGCCCGGCCCCGATGATCAAGGCCTTTCGCGCCGTGCCGTCGCGTGAGTGCCTCCCGATCAGGAGCGTCCGCTCGGCGAAACGAGACGCCACGATCGCGACCATGCAGATCAGCGCGTCGACCACGAAGAACGAACGGCTGAAGTCGCGCATGTCCTGCGTGAGCACCATGAACGAGAGCGCGACGAGCTCCGAGACGACGACGGCGCTCGCCGCGGCGATCGCGTCGCGCACGCCGGCGTACCGCCAGACGGAGCGGTAGAGCCCGAACGGGATGAACACGAGGAAGCGTGCGGCCAGGATCACGGGGAGGGTCAGATCCCGTACGAACCTCTGGCTGTCGGTACCGGGCCAGCCGAACTCGATCACGTAGGCCGCGAGGAACGAGCCGGTGATCACGACGACGTCCACGAGTACCTCGACGAGCCTGCGCCAGTGGACGGCGAAGACCTGCGTGAAGCCGAGCGGCTCGTCGAGTGCCGGTCGGCGGTCGGCATCGGCGAGGAAGCTCGCGAACTGGACGAGCAGCACGAACGTCACGACGACTCCGACGATCGTGTACTGGTAACTGTCGAGGACGTTGTAGGCAAGGCTCGAGCCGCCGATGAAGAACGCGATCGCCGCGAGCAGCGCCACTGCATGCCGCTCGGAGAGCCCATAGCGGACGAGCCTGTGCGAGGAATGGTCGCGGCCGCCCTGGTGGATCGGCCGTCCGTCCAGCAGTCGCGCCACGGTCACGAGCGTGGTGTCGAGGATCGGCACGGCCAGGACCAGCACCGGGAGGATCAGGGTGGCGACGGTCGTCCCGGCGACCTTCCAGCTCGAGACGAGGCCGAGCGCAGCGAGTGCGAAGCCGAGGGTCTGGCTCCCGGAGTCGCCCATGAACACGAGCGCCGGTTGGCGCAGGCGGAGGTTGAACGGAAGGAACCCGAAGCACGCGAACATCCCGGCGAGTGCGAAGGCGAGCGTGGCGTCGTCGGGGTGAACGGTGACGGCGTCGACCGCGAAGAAGAAGAAGGCGATCGAGGCGAGCGTCGCGGCGAGGCCGTCCATGTTGTCGAGCAGGTTGAACGCATTCGCGAGCCCGACCAGCCAGACGACGGCGATCGCGTCTCCGACGATCTCGTTGTGCACGAGTTGGACGTGCGTGCCGCTCGCGATCACGATCGCCGCAGCTGCGCCCTGCGCAGCGAGCTTCGCGAGCGGCCGGAGGCCGTAGAGGTCGTCGGCGAGCCCGCAGACGAAGACGAGCGCGATCGCTGCGTAGATCCCGACGAACGCGAGGTCGATCTCGAACGCGCCTGCCGCGCCTGCCGCCCAGAGCCCGGCGCTGAAGCCGACGAAGATCCCGACCCCGCCGAAGCTCGGCGTGTCGGTGTCGTGCCAGCGGTCGTCTCGCGGGACTGCGAGCAGGCGTCCGCGCGCAGGGGACTTCAGAAGTGCCCAGATCACGCCGGCGGCGACCGGCAGGGCGAGGATCGCCACGGCGGTGCTCACAGCCGTTGAGGGTAGTCGATCGCCGTTAGCACGTTGTGAGGACGCTACTTCCCGCCCCGGCTGCACACACGGCGACCGACCGGCAGGCCCGTTGCCCGCTCAGGCCGCCCGAGACGGTGCTAGCTGACTTTTGTCCAGGACTTGCCGGCGTCGCTCGTGCGCCAGAGCGAGCCGTCGAAGCCGACTGCGTAGGCCACCGACGGAGTGCCCGCCGCCCAGGCGACCGGGCCGAACATCACCTTCGAGCTCAGCGAGTCATGCCAGGTCTTGCCGCCGTCGGTGGAGCTGACGACCCCGTAGCTCGACATCAGCACGTGTGAGGTGTCCGAGGGCTGGACCGCGTACTCCATCACCATCTTGCTCTTCCGCGGATCCGTGAACCCGGTGTCGAGCCAGTGGGTCGCATCCGCGCTCAGGAAGTTGCCCGTCGTCATGTCGCCGGCAACGAGATGGCCGGGCTGCGTGATCGCGAGCGCCCACGGAGTCCCGCCGACCTTGTGTGTGACGAGCGCGAACGAGTGGCCGCCGTCGCTCGAGCTGTAGACGGCGCCGTTTCGGAGCTCGGCGTAGAGTGAGCTGGAGCTGGACGGATCGGTCGCGAGCGCCTGTACCGCGAGCCCGGGTAGGCCGCTCGGATGCACCTGCTGCCAGGTGGCTCCTCCGTTCGCGCTCGACTCCAGTACGCCCTGTCCGGCCGGGGCGATGTACTGGCCGTGAACCGTCAGCGTTGCCGGCCCCGTCGGCGACTCGACGACGCCTCCGGCGAAGATCGTCTTCCCGACGCGCACGAGACTCGTCGCATTCAGGTTCGTCGGCCCGGTCGTGTGCCAGCTCTTCCCGCCGTCCACCGAGCGGTAGAGGCCCGTGTTGGTCCCGAGCACGAGCACCTTCGGGCTCGTCGGCGACACTGCCATCGTCCAGTACCACCGCGCCTGCGGCACCGCGGCGCCTGCGGTCCCCGCCGTCAACGCGGCAAGCACCCCGATCACGGCCCCGAGTGGCAACCCCCGCCGGAAAATCGTCATCCCGTCCTCGCCTCCCTTAGCTTGCCCGACCCCTCCTACTCCTTCTTCAACGCTCGCGGCCCGGATTTCCTGCCCCGGGGTTGGGGACGGGGCCTCGGAGTGACGCGGCGGAGCCTCCGGAGCCTACGCCGGTTCCTCGACACTCGCTCGCGCCTACACTGACGCGGTGGCGGTCTACACCGATCTCGTCCGATATCGCGAGCTGTTCGCAAACCTCTTCCGTCGCGATTTCCATGCGAAGTACCGAGGCTCGGCCCTGGGGGTGCTCTGGTCGCTCGTCAACCCGGCCGCCCTCGTCGGCGTCTACCTGATCGTCATCGGCGTCGTCTGGAACAAGACCAAGGGCATCCCGCATTACCCGCTCTACCTGCTCGCCGGGATCGCCTGCTGGATCTTCTTCGGAGTCTCGCTGCAGACGGCCGCACGCTCGCTTGTCGACAGCGGCGAGCTGATCAAGAAGGTGCGCTTCCCGCGCCAGCTCGTCGCGTTCTCGGTTGTCGCCACGCAGGCGATCACCTTCGCGGTGATGCTCGCGATCCTGATCGTGCTCTCGCTGATCTTCATCCCGGATGCGCGCACCACCGTCTGGCTCGTGCTCCCGCTCGCGCCGGTCTACGCAGCCTTCGTGGCGGGGCTCGCCCTGATCGTCGCGTGCCTGAACGTGATGCTGCGCGACGTCGAGCACATCCTCACGGCGGCGCTGCTCCCGTGGTTTTTCCTCACGCCGATCCTCTGGAGCTTCGCGACCCTCGATCCGGATGAGGCCTCCCACCACAAGCTGATCCAGGTCCTGACCTGGGGCAACCCAGTCGCCCCGCCGATCGCGGCGCTCCGCGATGCCCTCTGGAGCGGCCACGCGCCGCACGCCGGAGACGTGATCTACCTCGTCGTCGCCGCGGCCGTCGCGCTCGTGGTCGGCTCGATCGTGTTCAACCGGCTCGACGACCGGCTCGCGCTCGAGCTCTAGGTCGAACGCCCGGGGCGGCGCGCGGAGCACGATCCGGCCGTCGTAGACCCAGGGCTCCTCGGCGGGAGCCGCGAATGCCGGCAGCCCGGCGACGTCCGGCAGCCGCTCGAGCTCGATCCCATCGAGGACTGAGGGGCACACGAGCGGATGCGAGAAGCTCGGCACGCGGCCCGGTCCCGGCGCGTACGGGGCGAGCTCGCGCGGGCGGCGATGGCCGATCCCGCCCTCCCACTCGATCGTCCCGGCGACGACTCCGTAGCCCTCGGCATGCGCCGCCTGGACGCGCTCGGCCCAGTCGGAAGCGGGCTCGACTCGCGCGGGCAGCTCGGCGTGCAAAGCGCCCTCGCGGGGCCTCACCTCGATGCCCGCCCAGGCGGGCTCGCTCCCGAGCTCGGAGAACCACGCCCGGAACTCGGCGACGAGATCGAGTGCGAAGCGATAACGGCCGGGCGGGATCGGCGCCCGGACCCGCGCCTCGACGGTCGCCGTCTCGCCGGGCGCCACGGGGGGCAGATCGGTGCGGAGGCCGTCCCAGACGATCGGGTTGTCACGGTCGTCGAGCCAGTGGTAGGCGAGGCGGATGTCATCGCGCCACGGCACGGTGCCGGTGTTCTCGAGCTCGACCCGCGCGACCGACGACCGCACCGGCCTGCGGCGCCTCGAGCGTCCATTCGCCCCAACGGACGGCTAGCGGCCCATTCGCCATGGGCGGCTAGTGTAGGGGTGTGGAACCGCTCCTCGTGCGCGCCGCGAGGCGCGAGCCGGTCGAGCGCACCCCGATCTGGTTCATGCGGCAGGCCGGACGGTCGCTGCCCGAGTACCGGGCGATCCGCGAGCGGCACGCGTTCTTCGAGATCAACCGCTCGGCCGAGCTGACTGCAGAGGTGACGCTGCAACCGGTTCGCCGCCACGGCGTCGACGCGGCCGTGATGTTCGCGGACATCATGACCCCGGTCGTCGCGATGGGTGTCGACGTCGAGCTCGTCGAAGGCGTCGGCCCGGTCGTCCGGGACCCGATCCGCACGCTTGCCGCCGTCGAGGCGCTGCGGATCCCCGACCCGGCCGAGACGGTCGGCCCCGTCCTCGAGGCGATCCGCGCCGTTCGCGCCGAGCTGAAGCCGGAGCAGGCCGTCGTGGGCTTCTGCGGGGGCCCGTTCACGGTCGCCGGCTATCTCGTCGAGGGGAAGCCCTCGCGCGACTTCGCAGTCACGAAAGCCCTGATGTATCGCGAGCCCGCCGTCTGGCACGGCCTGCTCGAGAAGCTCGCCGAGACCTTCGCCGTCTACACCGTCGCCCAGGCCGCCGCCGGCGCCGACCTCGTCCAGCTCTTCGACTCCTGGGTCGGCGCCCTCTCGCCGGCCGACTACGCCGAGTTCGCCTCCCCCTGGTCGGCCCGCGTCCTCACCGGGCTGCGCGAGGCCGGCCGTCCCCTCGATCCACTTCGGCACCGGCGCCGTTGCTCTGCTCCCCGCGATGGCCGCCGCCGGCGGTGACGTGATCGGCCTCGACTGGCGCGTCCCGCTCGACGAGGGCTGGAGGCTCGCCGGAGAGGACCGCGCAGTCCAGGGCAACCTCGACCCGGCGGTGCTCCTCGGTCCGTGGGACCGCATCGAGCGGTCGGCGAGGGACATCCTCACTCGCGCGGCCGGCCGACCCGGCCATATCTTCAACCTCGGTCACGGCGTGCTTCCGTCGACTCAGCCGGGCGTTCTTGGACGTCTTCGCGAGCTTGTGGAGTCCGAGACCGCGGTCTGAGTGCCTTAGTTGGAGCGGATGATGGTGCCGATGTGTTGGTCGCGGAGTGCGTGGGTGAGGTTGCCGGGGGTGAGGCCGTTGATGAGTTGGACGGTGTTGATGTGGCGGGTGGTTTTGAGGACGTCGAGGAAGGCGCGGTCGATGGGGAGGGTGGTGGGGCTGTTTTGGAGGAGTTCGGTGGCGGTGGTTTGGGGGATGAGGGTGGCGGTTGGTTGTTGGTTGGGGTCGGCGGTGTAGATCCCGTTGACGTCTTCGAGGATGATCAGGCGGCGGGCGCCGAGGGCGTCTGCGATCAGGAGGGCGCCGGTGTCGCCGCGGTGGATGGGGAGGCGTCCGTTGGCGGGGGGGAACTCGTGGGCGTTGTAGGGTGGGTAGGCGGCGCTGACGACGGCTTGGGTGGCGGCGAGGTGGATCGCGAGTTGGTTGCCGACGACGCCGTGGTCGACGTAGGAGACGCCGTCGTTGGCGAGGAGGTTGGCGAGGATGTTTCCGTTTTGGCCGGATTCGGTGGCGGCGAGGCCTTGGAGGTTGCCGACGGGGAGGCCGAGGTCGAGTCCGACGCTGAAGATGTGGCGGGCGCGGATCCCGGCGCCGGTGAGGATCAGGAGTTTGTGTTCGGGGAGGAGGCGGCGGAGTTCGTCGACGAGGGGGAGGATCGCGTCGGCGCCGCGGTCCATGATCGAGCGTCCGCCGATTTTGATCACGTTGAGCCAGGGGAGGAGCCGGATCGGGGCGTGGTCGGTGGCGGGTTGGGTGAGTTCGGGGTCGAGGAGGGTTTGGCGGGCGAGGAGCGATTCGACGTGCTTGGCGGTGGTGGTGGTCATGGTGGTTGTCCTCCTCAGTCGGCGGTGATGATCGTGCCGACGTGTTCGCCGGCGAGGGCGCGGGTGATGTTTCCGGGGATCAGCCCGTTGATCACCTGGACGGAGCGGACGTGGCGGGCCGAGCTCATCAGCTCGAAGACGGGGAACTCGATGATCGAGTCCTGCAGGCCGCGGGCTTTCAGCTCGGTGACGGTGATCTTGGGGATGAACTCGGCCTTGGGGCTCGTTTTCGGGTTGGCGCTGTAGAGCCCGTTTTCGTCTTTCACGTAGAGCATTGCCTTGCAGCCGAAGTTCTCGGCGACCATGTAGCAGCCTGCGTCGGTGCGGTAGGGCGGGATCAGCCCCTGCTCGGGGAGCCGCATCCACATCCCGTAGGGCGGCATCCCGCCGAAGATCACGGCGTGGGCCTGCTCGAGCACCAACGGCAGCGCCGAGAGCCCCGCCCCGCTGACGACGGGGACGCCGTGCTTGGCCAGCAGCTGGCCCAGCATCTCGGCGTTCTGGCCGGCCACGGCCGAGCCGACCCCGGTCAGCACCCCGGTCGGGAGCCCGAGACCGGCCGCGATCGAGTAGAGGTGGCGGGCCCGCGTTCCCGCCCCCGTCCCGATCAGCAACTGATGCTCGGCCTTCCCCGCGACGAGCTCCTCGACCACCGGATAAACCGCAGCGCGGCCCCGGTCCATGATCGACTGCCCCCCGATCTTCAACACCGTCGCCCCCGGAAGAATCCGGAGATCCGGCGCCGACTCCGTCGCCCGCAAAAGCCCCTCATCCGTCAACGAGCCCTCCAAAAGCAGCCGCTCGAGCTCCGACGTCACCTCAGACATACACACCTCTTTCGATCGCCAAGATCTGGACTGGTCGTTGTCGTCCGCTCCCACGCTACAACCGATCCAGGCAACGACTCCTGCAAACGCCCGATCTGCGGTAAACCCCCACGTCGTGACGGCGACGTTGCCCGACCCGTCAATGCCTAGACATCGTTCGAGGCCGAGGACCTCGTTCCGTCGCCGTGCGGAGCCCCGCGGGCCCGTCCAACGGAACGGGCTTAGCAAGCGCCTACGCATCAACTCGATGCGAAAACCTCACAACTCCTCTTGACAGCTCGTGAGATGGACCGCGGGAGGTAGCTCACCGGGAAGCTCAGAGATCGCGCGCGAGGTCCGGCGTGTCGATGTCGCCGGGCGCGATCAGATCCTGGCACGGGATCAGCAGCGCTTCGAGCTCGCGGCCGCCGTCGTCCGGGATGCGATCCCAGAGCGAGCGTGCGATCACGGCCGGATGGCTGCGGGTGCCGTCGTAGGTGGCGGCGACGAACTCGGCCTGGTCGCGGTGAGCGAGCACCCGCTCGATCGCGCGCGGGTCGATATACGGCCCGTCGGCGAGCACGATCAGCGCGTATTCCGCCGAAGGATCGAGCGCGGCCAGGCCGCAGCGGAGGCTCGCACCGGGACCCTGTGCCCAGTCGGGGCAGGTGACGACGCGGGCGCCCTCGAGGTCGAGCGAGCCGTCGTCGGGGATCTCGTAGGCCCCCGAGACGATCACCACCTCGTCGATCGGTGAGGCCTGGAGGCCGGCGAGAACGTACGGGAGAAGGAGGAGCTGCTTGGGAGAACCGAAGCGGGTTGCGGCGCCTGCGGCGAGGACGACTGCCGAGACCACCCCTGGCTACGTCACCTTCACGGTGGCGCTCTTGATCACGACGGTCTGCGTCGGGGTTCCGGCCGGATCGCTCGGGTCACCCAAGGTGCCGATGCGATCGACGACTGCGAGGCCTTTCGTGACCTTCCCGATGATCGCGTAGTCGGGGGGCAGGCCCGCGTTCGGAACGGTGACGATGAAGAACTGGCTTCCCGCCGCGCCCGCCGCCTGGGCTCCCGTCTTGGCCATTGCGACCACGCCGTGGGTGTAGGCCGCGGTCTTCGGCGGTGTGTCGACGGTCGTATAGCCGGGGCCGCCGCCGCCCGTGCCGGTCGGGTCGCCGCCCTGGATCACGAAGCCGGGGACGATGCGGTGGAAGATGATGCCGTTGTAGAACCCGCGCTGAACGAGCGAAACGACGGAGGCCGCTGCGTTCGGCGACTGGGCTTGGTCGATCCGGAACGTGAAGCTGCCGCAGTTCGTCACCATCGTGATCTCGTAGGTCTTTCCGGCGGGGAGCGAGGCCTTCGGCTTGGGTTCGTTTCGCTTTCCGAACGTCGGCGTGGCCACGGTCGAGCAGCCGCTCTTGGCGGCTGCGGTCGTCGTTGCCGTAGTCGTCGAGGTCGAGGCGGTTGTCGACGTTGTCGCGTCCTTCTTGCCGCCGCAGCCGGCGGCGGCGAGGACGAGCAGGAGGACGCCCGCGAGGGCGAACGTGCCGGGACGCCTCATCGAGCTTCGATGGTAGCGAGCGCCCGTGACACGAGAGCCCGGGCGATTTCGAGCTTGTAGGCGTTGCCCGGAAGCGGCGTCGCGGCGTCGAGCGGGCCCTCGAGAAGCCACGGTGTGGGGGCCACGCCTGCGAGTGCCAGCCGCGTCGTCTCGCCTCGCCGGACGGCTGCCACCCCCACGAGCGGGAAGCCGAAGCGCTTGCGGTCCATCGCCTTCAGGTACACGGAGGCATCGCACGGCGGGAGCTCGAGCTCGAGCAGCACCTCGCCCTCCTCGAGGGTGACGAGCCGCGTGTCCGCCGCTCCGGGAAGGCGGTAGAGCTCGGCGAGCGGGAGCTCGCGGCGGTTCGTCCGCACGGTTGCCTCGAGTGCCAGCAGCGCCGCCGCGAGATCTGAAGGGTGCGCCGAGGCACAGAAGTCGTTCGCGAAGATCGCGTGCTCGCGATGCTCCCCCTCGCGCGCGTGGCAGCGGTCGCCGCCGTGGAGGCGGCACGGATACTGGAGGCGCCAGTACCAGCAGCGGGTCGACTGGAGCAGGTTCCCGCCGAGCGTGGCCATGTTGCGGAGCTGCGGTGACGCTGCGAGCCGGCAGGCCTCCCGCAGGGCGGCCGGGATCTCCTCGCTCTCCTCGAGCTCGGCGAGCGTCGCCCCCGCGCCGATACGGGTGCTCGAGACCTCACGCGGCAGCACCCCTGAGAGATCAACGAGGGTCTCGGCCTCGAGCAGGCCGTCCTCGAGCTGGGGAACGACCTCCGTCCCGCCCGCCAGGAGCACGGCTCCCGGCCCGGCCTCGACCTCCTCGATGCTCTCGGGCCGCACCATCCGGAGCCCGGTCGCAACCGTCATCCGGCCACCGGGAGCCGGTCTTCGACCCGACCCTTCCTCCGGGCGGCGGCGAGCGCGGCGAGCATCTCCTCGCGCGTGATCGGAAGCGAGCGGATCTCGGCGCCGGTGGCGTCGCGGATCGCGTTCGCGATCGCAGCCGCGATCGGGATGATCGGCGGCTCGCCGATCCCCTTCGAGCCGAGGTTCGTCAGGTGCGCGTCGGGAACGTCGATCAGCTCGCCGATGATCTCCGGCACGTCGGCGATCGTCGGCAGCTTGTAGGCGTCGAGCGTCCGTGTGAGCAGGGCACCGGTTGCGGGGTCGTTCAGGCGCTGCTCGGAGAGGGTGTGGCCGATCCCCTGGATGATCCCGCCCTCGAGCTGGCTCGAGGAGCCGAGCGGATTGATCACGCGACCGACGTCGTGGATCGCCGCGACCCGCTCGACCGTCACCTCGCCTGTCTCGATGTCGACCGCGACCTCGACGACCTGGACGCCGAAGGTGAGCACCGTCATCCCGGCCGGGTTCGGCCCGCGGGCGCCCGTGCCGAGGATCTGGCCGCTCCCGAGCAGGCCCACGATCTCCTCGAGTGCGCGGCGCTCGCCGCCCGGGAGGATGATCGAGCCCCGATCGAGCGAGAGCCCGTCGGCGTCGAGATCGAAGCGCTGCGCCGCGAGCTCGAGGATCTGGCGCCGCGCGTCGGCGGCGGCCGCGCGGACGGCCGGCCCCATCGACGGGATCGTCGAGGAACCCGCGGAGAGAGTCGCGTAGGGCCCGCGATCGGTGTCGCCGACCGAGATCCCGACCTGCGAGAGCCGGAGCCCGAGCTCCTCGGCGGCGATCTGGGCGAGTGCGGTCTTCGTGCCGGTGCCGACGTCCTGGCCGCCCGTCACCACCATCGCGTGGCCGTTCGAGCCGATGCGCACCCACGCGTAGCTCGGCGGGCCGCCGCCCCCGAACCAGATCTGCGAGGCCATCCCGACTCCGCGCTTGACCGTCTCGGTCGAGCGGGCCCGCACCTCGTGGCGGCGCTCCCAGTGCGGCTCGGCGCGCCGGTAGCACTCGAGGAGCTCCTTGCCGGAGTACTCGCGCCCCGCGGCGGGCTCGTTGCCGGCGTGGTTGCGGCGACGGAGCTCGAGCGGGTCGATCCCGAGCTTCGCCGCGAGCTCGTCGAGCAGGCATTCGAGCCCGAACGTCCCCTCCACGTACCCCGGTGCCCGGAACGCCTTCATCGGCGGCAGGTTGAGCTGGGCGCCCGACGTGCTCGTCCGCACGTTCGCGCATGCATAGAGCGTCTGCATCGGGCCCTCGATCATCGAGTTCCAACCAGAGAAGCCGATCGCGTTCACGAACTCCCCGCCGAGCGCGGTGAGCGTGCCGTCCTCGCGGGCGCCGGCGACGAGCCGCTGGATCGTGGCGTTGCGGTTGCCGGCGATGAGGTTCTCCTCACGGCGGCTCAGCGCGCAGCGGACGGGCCGGCCGGTGCGCCGCGCGAGCTCGACCGCGATGTAGGTGTAGTCGTCGGCAGCGGTCTTCGAGCCGAAGCCGCCGCCCATGTACTCGCAGACCACGCGCACCTTGTCGGGCTCGAGCTCGAGCGCCTCCGCCAGCTCGGCCCTGACGCCCCAGACGTACTGGGTCGAGGTATAGACCTCGAGCGAATCGCCCACGAAGCGGCAGACAGACTGGTGGGTCTCCATCGAGTTGTGCAGCACGACCTGGGTGCGATAGGTCGCTTCGACCACCACGTCGGCCTCGGCAAGACCGCGCTCGAGATCGCCGCGCGCGTTCGTGCGGACGTCGATCACCTCGTCGGCGGCGACGGCCTCGTCGGCGTCGAGGCGAGGCTCGAGCTGCTCCCATTCGACCTCGATCAGCTTCACCGCGGCCCTCGCCTGGCGCAGCGTGTCGGCGCAGACCGCCGCAATTGCCGCGCCCTCGTAGTTGCATTCGGCGGACACCCTCGGGCAGTCGTCCGGCCCGATCACGCCACGAACGCCCGGGCGCCGCGAGCGCCGCGGCCAGGTCGACGCGTGTCGCGCGGGCCCGCGCGAACGGGCTGCGCAGCACCGCGGCGTGCATCGTCCCCGGAAGCTTCAAATCGGCCGTGTAGAGCGCCTCGCCGCGGGCCCTGCCGAGTGCGTCGGCGCGCGGCGCCGGCCGCCCGACCACCTCGCGGGGCCCGGCAGGCCACTGCTCGAGCGGATCCTCGTCGACGACGAGCCAGACCTCCTCGAACCGGCCCTCGACCTCCTTCTCGGTGCGGATCAGTCGCGCCACGTGCGGATCGCCTCCTCGATCTTCGGATAGGTGCCGCAGCGGCAGAGGTTGCCGGCCATGCGATGGCGGATCTCCTCGCTCGAGGGCTCCGGTGAGTGCTCGACGAGCGCGACGGCGGACACGACCTGGCCTGGAGTGCAGAAGCCGCACTGGACGGCGTCCGCGCGAACGAACGAATCGACGAGCCGGTGCTCGCGGAGCCCCTCGATCGTCATCACCTCACGGCCCGAGACCCGGTGGGCGAGGGTGATGCACGAGAGGACGGGTGCACCGTCCACGAGCACGGTGCACGCGCCGCAGTGGCCCTCGCCGCAGGCGATCTTCGTTCCGGTGAGCCCGAGCCCGTCGCGCAGCGCTTCCGCAAGCGAGGTTCCGACGGGTGCGTCGAGCTCGTGGCTCCCGCCGTTCACGTTCAGCCGAGCCACGGAGCTCACGTCAGGCACCGGTCAGCGCCTCGACATCGGCAAGCTGGATGAGCCGGGCCGTCGCCCGGAAGAGCGCGAACCGCTCGGTCTCGTCCTCGGTGCCGGGTAGCCGGGTCCAGAGGGCGGCCGCGGTCGAGATCAGCTCCGCGATGCGGGCCGTCGTCTCGGCGTTCCCGTTCCGCTCCGCGCACGCGTTGAGCGCGAGCCCGAGCACACCGATCGTGTCGGGCTGGCGCAGCCAGAGAAACGGGACCGACTGGGAGAGGTAGACGTGGATCCGGGCGAGCTGGAGCGGCTGCTCGATCGAGCCGCCCCCGATCGGCTTCGTCGGCTCCGGCAGCTCCTCGCCGTCGGCGAGGCGGTTCGCATTGCCGGCCAGCATCGCGCGCAGCTGGTCGTCGTCGAACCCGGCCCGGTGCGCGCTACGGAGCGCGATGAAGAGCGACCCCGGCTGCTGCCCGTAGGGAAAGTCGGAGGCGTACAGGATCTGCTCGGGCGGGATCCGGTGGTAGAGGTCGAGCAGATCGATCACGCTCCACGTGGAGGTGTCGAAGAAGACGTTCTTGCGCCCGGCCATCTTCTCGGTCAGGTTCGCGAGGTCGGCGATCCCGGCATGCGCGATGATCAGCGAGGCACCGGGGTGGCGCTCGACGAGGCTCGCGAGGCCGTCCGCGATCGGGGGAAGCCCGCGGCCGCCGTGGATCAGGATCGGCACGTGACGCTCCTCGGCGAGCGCGAACACCGGCCGGAGGCGGTCGTCCGCGGCGTCGAAGCGCTGAGCCCGCGGGTGCAGCTTGATCCCGCGCGCGCCGGCGTCGAGGCAGCGCTTGGCCTCCTCGATCGGCGACTCGTTCAGATCGAGCCGAACGAACGGGACGAGCCGGCCGTTCGAGCGCTCGCCGAACGCGAGCGTGCGGTCGTTGGCGGCGCTGAAGGCGGGGTGCCGGTCGGGCTCGTCGAGGCAGAACATGAACGCGCGAGAGATCCCGGACTTGGCCATGATCGCCTCGAGCGCGTCGTAGTCGCCGACCATCCCGTCGATGTCGTGACCGAGATGAAGATGCGCGTCGAAGATGTCGGCGCCCGCCGGCAGGAGGCCCTGGACCTCGGCGTCGTACTGCTCGGTCAGTTTCTGGGCAGAATCGAGCGCACTCGCCATCCGTCAAACCTAACGACAGCGAGGCAGTTGGCGGCGGATACCCCCGGCGCCGTCTATGCATAGGCTTCGCCAAAAGAGAAGGCGAAACAGAAGGAGAACGAGAGTGAACGCCGCCGAGCAGCCCCACGAATCCGCGATCGACACGATGCTGCTCGAGGAGCGGCGCTACCCGCCCCCGCCGGAGTTCGCGGCGCAGGCGAACGCGAAGCCCGGGATCTACGACGAGGAGTTCGAGGCCTTCTGGGAGCGTGAGGGCCGCGAGCGCGTCACCTGGTTCGAGCCCTTCGCGAAGCTCTACGAATGGGAGCGGCCGTACGCGAAGTGGTACCTCGGCGGCAAGCTCAACATCGCCTACAACTGCGTCGACCGGCACGTCGAGAACGGCCTCGGCGACAAGGTCGCGTTCCACTGGGAAGGCGAGCCCGGGGACGACCGCCGCACGATCACCTACGCCGACCTGAAGCGGGAGGTCGTGCGGTGCGCGAACGCGCTGAAGGCGCTCGGCGTGGGCAAGGGAACCCCGGTCGGGATCTACATGGGGATGGTTCCCGAAGCGCCGATCGCGATGCTCGCCTGCGCGCGGCTCGGGGCGCCGCACACGGTCGTCTTCGGCGGCTTCTCGGCCGACTCGCTGTCCGACCGGCTCGTCGACATGGGCTGCAAGGTGCTGATCACCCAGGACGAGGCCTGGCGCCGCGGCTCGGCGGTCTCGCTGAAGACGACGGCGGACGAGGCGATGGCGGCAGCGCCTGCGATCGAGCACTCGCTCGTCCTGCGGCGCACGGGCGGGGAGGTGCCGATGACGGCGGGGCGCGACCACTGGTGGCACGAGCTCGCGACCGACGATGCCGACTGCCCGCCCGAGCCGATGGATGCGGAGGATCTCCTCTATCTCCTCTACACCTCGGGCACCACCGCAAAGCCGAAGGGGATCGCCCACACGACCGCGGGCTACCTCGTCGGCGTCGCGAGCACCCACCACTACGTCTTCGACCTGAAGCCCGCCGACGACGTCTACTGGTGCGCGGCCGATGTCGGCTGGGTCACCGGGCACAGCTACATCGTCTACGGGCCGCTCTGCAACGGCGCCACCTCGGTGATGTACGAGGGAACGCCCGACTTCCCCGAGAAGGACCGCTGGTGGCAGATCGTCGAGCGCTACGGCGTGACGATCCTCTACACCGCCCCGACCGCGATCCGGACGCACATGAAGTGGGGCCCCGAGTACGCGGCCGCGCGGGATCTCTCCTCGCTGCGGCTCCTCGGCTCGGTGGGCGAGCCGATCAACCCGGAGGCGTGGATCTGGTACCAGGAGCACATCGGCGGCGGCCGCTGCCCGATCGTCGACACCTGGTGGCAGACCGAGACGGGGATGATCCTGATCACGCCGCTTCCGGGTGTGACGACGACGAAGCCCGGCTCGGCCACCCGGCCTTTCCCGGGCGTCGATGTCGCCGTCTACAACGAGGCCGGCGAAGAGGTGGGCCCGGGCGGCGGCGGCTATCTCGTGCTGCGGCGGCCCTGGCCCGCGATGCTGCGTGGGATCTACGGCGACGACGCCCGCTACCGCGAGACGTACTGGTCGAAGTACGGCGACGTCTACTTCGCCGGCGACGGCGTCCGGATCGACTCCGACGGCGACTTCTGGCTGCTCGGCCGCGTCGACGACGTGATGAACGTCTCGGGGCACCGGATCTCGACGATCGAGGTCGAGTCGGCGCTCGTCGACCACCACGACGTCGCCGAGGCGGCTGTTGCCGCGCGGAACGATGCGATGACCGGTCAGGCGATCGTCGCCTTCGTCACGCTGAAGGGTGGCGCGGAGGGCTCGGTCGAGAAGCTCGAGGAGCTCCGAAACCACGTGGCAGTCAAGATCGGGCCGATCGCGAAGCCCGCGAACATCGTCTTCACGCCCGAGCTCCCGAAGACGCGCAGCGGCAAGATCATGCGGCGGCTTCTACGCGACGTCGCCGAGAATCGGCCGCTCGGCGACACGACGACCCTCGCGGATCAGACGGTCGTCGAGGAGCTTCGGCGCCGCGGCGCCGAAGCTCCCGAGGAATAGCTAGCCGCAGCTCACATCGTCTTGACGAGCCCGCCGTCGATCACGTAGTTCGATCCGGTGACGTTCGCGGTCCGGGGCGACGCGAGCATCGCGACGAGGGTTGCGACCTCTTCCGGCGTCGTGAAGCGTCCGGTCGGCATAGCCGAGACGGCCTGCGCGCGGACGGCGTCGGCATCGGTTCCGGTGGCCTCGCCGATCGTGGCCGCCACGCCGTGGTCGCCCAGCCAGAGGTCGGTCGCGACAGGGCCCGGCGAGACGCTGTTGATCCGGATCCCCTTCGGCCCGAGCTCTTGCGAAAGGGCCTTCGCGACGTTCAGCAGGGCCGCCTTTGCGGCTCCGTAGTCGATCACGAGCCCGTCGGGATGGAAGAAGGCGTTCACTGAGGCCACGTTGACGATCGCTCCGCTGCCCTGCTCGAGCATCCGGGAGACCGCGGCCCGAGTCGCGCGCAGGGCAGCGAAGAAGTTCAGCTGCAGTGAGCGTTCGAACTCCGCGTCGCTCACGCTCAGGAACCCGTCCACGCGAAGCTTCACGCCGCCGACGTTGTTGACGAGGATGTCGACCCGCCCGTGCTGCTCGACCGCCTCGCCGACGAGTCGCTCCGAGCCGCCGGGATCGACGAGATCGACCGCAAGCGCCGTCACGCCCTCGAGCCCGGCCAGGGCCTCGACCGTTCGGGCGCCGGCCACGACGTGTGCGCCCTCGGCGGCGAGAGCGCGCACGACGGCCAGGCCGATGCCCTTGCTGCCGCCGGTCACCACGGCGACCTTTCCGTCGAGCTCGAGGTCCATCTAGACGGTTGCGACGACCGGCGGTGTGGCGAGTAGGCCCGCGAGCCGGTGGCCGGCCGCGTCTGCGACCTCTTCCCAGTCGGGCGCGATCATGTGGAGGTGGGGCCGTTGTCGTCGGTCGTGGTCGTCATGCGATTCCCTCCCCGTTTGGAATACCTCGCCCACACTACGTCCCCGCACCGACCCGGCGGTTCTTTCCGGCCGAGCTGCCCTGACGTGAGCTGCTCATCGGATGGGTAGGGTGCGGGCATGGCCGACGTGATCATCTACGCCGACACGATTCGCTCCCCGGAGCTCCGGCACGAGGTTCCGGTCGCGGTCGGGGATCCGTTCCTCTACCTGGAGCGCGACGGCGAACGCCACATCGTCGTCAGCACCACCGAGGTCCCGATCATCTCCGCGGCCGGCGAGTACACGTTCCACGCGCCCGAGGAGTTCGGCCTCGACGAGCTTCGGCGCACCGCCGGCTCCTACGCGGAGCTGGCGAACGAGATCAACCTGCGCGCCGTGAAGGCGCTCGGCGTCGAGCGGGCAACCGTCCCGGCGTCGTTCCCGCTGCTCACCGCCGACACGCTCCGGGCGGCCGGGGTCGAGCTGAATCCGGAGCGCGACTTCTTCACCGACCGGCGTCGCGTGAAGACGGGTGCGGAGCTGGCCGGCATCCGCCGGGCTCAGGCCGCGGCCGAGGCCGGGATGGCCGCTGCCGCTGCGCTCCTGCGCCGGGCTGCGACCGACCACGAAGGCGTGCTCGAGCTCGACGGGCGCCCGCTGACCGTCGAGTACGTCAAGGCGGCGATCTCGGCCGAGTTCATGGCGCACGGGGCCTCCGCCGACGAGTTCGTCGTCTCGCACGGGGCGCAGTCGGCGATCGGGCACCACCTCGGCCACGGGAAGTTCCGTGCCGGCGAGACGATCGTGATCGACCTCTGGCCGCGGGACACCGAGTCGGGGTGCTTCGCCGACATGAGCCGGACGTTCGTCGTGGGTGAGGTTCCCGAGGAGGTGGCGGAGTGGCACAGACTCTCGGTCGAGGCGCACGAGCTCGTCCTGGCCGCCGTCCGCCCCGGGATCACCGGGCGGAGCCTCTACGACATTGCGTGTGAGGTCTTCGAGGCGGACGGCCATCTCACCCAGCGCACGAAGATCGCGGGCGAGACGGCCGAGGACGGGTTCCTGTTCGCGCTCGGCCACGGGGTCGGGCTCGAGGTTCACGAGCAGCCGATCCTCGGCATGGTCGGCCACGAGACGCTCGTCGCCGGCGACGTGCTGGCGATCGAGCCAGGGGTCTACCGCGGCGGCTTCGGCGGGCTGCGGGTCGAGGATCTCGTGCTCGTGACCGACGACGGTCACGAGAACCTCACGCACTTCCCGTACGACCTCGCGCCCTGAGGCCGCTACCCTCGATGGGTGGTCCGCCGCTTTGCTGCACTGGTGGCCTGCCTTGCTCTTGCGACGGTGGGAGCGTCCGGCTCCGTGGGTGCGCCCGATACGAGCCGTGCGGTGGCGCGCGCTCGTGCGCTCGACGCATATGCGGCGATGCAGCGGTACTTCTATTCGAGCGAGGACCACTCGTACGCCGGCACCTACCCGGCGCGGCATCGTGCCCAGGCGTGGCCGTTCTCGCAGGCGCTGTGGGCGACGGTCGACCTGGCGGGGCTGCCGGGCGCGAGCGGCAGCACGCGGGCGGATCTGCTCGACCGGATCCGCGCGCTGACCGCGTACAGCCACCCGGAACCGGGCCGCCCGGCGGAGTTCGCCCCGGTCTACGGCGGTTCGGGGGTCGTGTACTACGACGACAACCTCTGGATCGCCCTCGGGCTCGTCGAGGCGAGCCGGGTGATGAAGAGCCAGGGGCCGCTCGCGACGGCCGCGCAGCTCTTCACGCTCGTCGAGGACGGCTGGGACGACGACTCGACGCATCCGTGCCCCGGCGGGGTCTTCTGGACGAGGCTCGGCGCGAATCACGACCGCAACACGGTCACGACTGCGAACTCGGCGCTGCTCGCGTTGCGGCTCTACGAGAAGTCCGGCTCGGGTGCCTATCTGGCCTGGGCGCAGAAGGCGTATGCGTGGACCCAGCGCTGTCTCGGCCTCTCGAACGGGCTGATCGCCGACCACATCGACCTCGACGGCAAGGTCGATCCGCACACGTGGAGCTACAACCAGGGCGCGATGATCGCCGCCGGCGTGCAGCTCTACCGTGCGACGGGGGACCGCCGCTACCTCACCGACGCCCAGCGAACGGCCGACGCGGCCCTGAAGGCGATCGGCGACCCGTTCGCCTCTGGTGAGCCGCCGGTGTTCCTCGCGATCTTCTACAGGGATCTGCGGGAGCTCGGATCGGCGGTCGCCGGCCGCCACGACCGCGCGGCGATCGAGAAGTTCGCCGACGAGGCCTGGGCTCGCTCCCGCGATCCGAAGACGGGGCTCTTCCGCTTCGGCGGCCGCGGCCCGACCCTGCTCGACCAGGCCGCGATGGTGCAGGTGTACGCCGAGCTCGCCCGCTGAAGCGCTAGCTGACGACCTTCAGGAAGCGCTCTTCGTCGTTCTCGAACGGCCCGATCACCGCGAGGTGGAGCTTGTCGTTCGCGATCAGGTCGCGGGCGACGCGCTGGATGTCCTCGGCGGTGACGGCGTCGAGCTTCGCGAGGAGCTCCTCGGGCTCGAGGGCCGCGCCTTCGAGGATCTCACGGGTGAGCCCGTACATGATCAGCCCCTGCGGGCCTTCGGTGCGGAGCACGAACCGGCCCTTCACCATCGAGCGTGACTTCTCGAGCTCCTCGGCGCCGACCTTCTCGCTCGCCATCAGCTCGAACTGCTCGACCGTGACCTTGATCGCCTCCTCGATGCGCTTGATGTCGACGCCGGCCTGGGCGTAGAGCGAGCCTGCGTCGGTATAGGAGTGGTTCGCGCCGTGGACGTAATAGGCGAGGCCGCGGCGCTCGCGCACCTCGAGGAAGAGGCGCGACGACATTCCCGAGCCGAGCACCGCCGAGAGCATCTGGAGCGCGTAGCGGTCGGGATGGTCGATCGGGATGCTCGGGTAGCCGAGAATCAGATGAGCCTGCTCGGCGTCCTTGTAGTGAACCGAGACGCGCGGGCCGGCCGGCCGGTCGAGCTGCGCGGGAGCCGGTCCGCGGTCGCCGTCGCGGGGCACGTCTCCGAGCAGCTCCTCGAGCATCGGGGCGAGGTCGGCGCCGACCATCCCGGCGACTCCCACCACCATGCGATCGGCCGTGTACCACTCGTCGACATAGCCGGTGAACGTGCCGCGGCTCGCCGCACTCACCGTGTCCTTCGTGCCGATGATCTCCCAGCCGAGCGGGTTGTCGCCGTACATCAGCGTCTCGTAGACCGTGCCGATGTGGTCGCGCGGCGTGTCCTGGTACATGTTCATCTCCTCGATGATCACGCCCTTCTCGCGCTCGATCTCCTCGGGCTCGAACTTCGAGTGGCGGAGCATGTCGAGCAGGACGTCGAGCGCGACATCGCGCTTCTCGCCCGCGCAGCGGACGTAGTAGCCCGTGTACTCCTTCGAGGTGAAGGCATTGAACTCGCCGCCGATCCCGTCGATCAGCGTCGTCAGGTCGCGCGAGTTGGGGCGGCGCTCCGTGCCCTTGAAGAACATATGCTCGGCGAAGTGAGCGATCCCCCGATTCTCGGCCCGCTCGTAGCGCGACCCCGCGGCGACCATCACGAAGCAGGCGACCGACTGCGCGTGCGGCAGGGGCGCTGTGAGGACACGCAGCCCGTTGCCGAGCGCCTCGTGTTCGAACACAGCCACGCCGCGATGGTATAGAGAGAGCCGATGCCTGGCGAGACCCGTCGTGCGGTGCTCGCGCAGCCGGAATGGCTGCGGGCGGTGCCGCGCGAGCTGCGGCTGCCCGAGGGGGCACGCGTGGTCTTCGTCGGGTGCGGCACCTCGTTCCATGCGGCCCAGACCGGCGGGCTCGCGATGCAGGCGCTCGAGGCCGTGCTCACACCGCCCGAGGCCGACCTCATGGTCTGCGTCTCGCACGAGGGCGGGACACCCCTGACGCTCGAAGCGGCACGGGTATTTCCGGGACCGAAATGGGTCGTGACGGGCGCCGGCGATTCGCCGCTCGCCGAGCTCGCCGAGAAGGTCGTCGTGTGCACGCCCGAGCTCGAGCGGTCGTGGTGCCACACCGCGAGCTACACGTGTTCGGTCGCGGCGCTCGCAGCAATGAACGGTTCGGAGATCTCCGGGTTGCCGGCGGCGGTCGAGTCGGCGCTCGCTGCCCCTGCCGAGCCCGTGCCGACCCAGTCGAAGATCCTCGTCGCCGGCGCCGGCCGCGACTGGCCGACCGCGCAGGAGGCCGTGCTCAAGCTGCGCGAGGGCGCGTGGGTCTCGGCCGGCGCTCATCAGACCGAGCAGCTTCTTCACGGACACCTGGCGGCGATCGACGAGAGCGTCCGCGCCTACGTGCTCGAGGGCGAAGGCCGCGCCGTGGGGCGCGCCGCCGATGCGGTCGCGGCGCTGCGCGAGCTCGGCTGCGAGACGACCCTCGTCCCGACCACTCATCCCGTTGTCGACATCGTCCGCTTCCAGCTCCTCACGCTCGGGATCGCAGAGGCTCGCGGCATCGATCCCGATCCGATCCATCGCGACGATCCACGCTGGGCCCGCGCCCGAGCCGCATACACGTAATCGGTTGCGGCCGTCAGCCGAATGGTGGCTTCGAAGCAGTGTTCACAAAGCCGGCACAGTTCGGTCCGCGGGAAGCCCGTAGAATCGATCGCGAGGGTGGCGGGGAGGCCGCCCCACCCAATCAGGGTGGGGGCCGTTTGCGGAGGGGGCGCTAACGCGGTGCCGGCGGCGGTGTGGTTTCGCCGATCAGGGCGAACAGGCCGAGTGTGGCGGCGTTCGGCTGGAGCAGCTTTGCCGGGAACTTGCCGCCGTCCCACCGCTTGAAATAGAGGCCGTCCTCGGAACGCGCGAGCCGCGAGGCGCGCTGTGCATCGCCGTAGACGAGGCGGTACCAGGCCGGGCTTCCGTCCTCGCGATAGAGATCGAGCAGGAAGCGCAGGTACACGACGTCTGCCGCCGGTGTCCAGTCGGCGTAGCGCGGGAACGCCGCGACCGAAGCCCGGGCGAGCTGCTCTGCCTTCGTGCACGGGCCGTGGACTCCGCGGATCTGGCACAGCTCGAGCTGGGCGCCGATCATCATCCCTTCCACGTAGTCGAGCACGGTCGGGTCAGTGGCGTTGCGCTGGTACAGCTGCTTGGCCGAGTTCCAGGAGTGACGGTCGGCCCAGGTGAGGAACGTCTCGGCCGTGCTCAGGTACGAGCGGACGCCGGTGGCCCGGTACAGCGCGAAGCCGGCGTAGATCTCGGCGGCCAGCGGCTCGGAGGTCTTGTGCTCGTGCAGCGTCTCCCACCACGTTCCGCCCGAGCTGTGATCCCACCCCGAGACGGCGATGAAGCGGAACGCGCGCTCGGCGTCCCGCAGGTCGCGCGGGTTCCTCGTCGCGCGGTAGGCGTCCAGGTAGGCGAGCTCCCACCAGCCGTTGTCGTCGAAGAAGGTGTGCTCGCGCGGGTTCGTGGTGCCGGGGTAGTAGGCAAACCCCCCGACCGGCTTCAGCGCCGCGTTGAAATAGCGCTCGGCACCGCGGGCAAACGCCGTCACCGCGGCTCGATTCGCACGAGTGGGATCGGCGATCGCGACAGTGTCGAGCGCCTCGAACAGGGGGAACGCGGCCCAGAGGTGTGCGAGCGGAGCCGTCGGCTTCCATCGCTTCGACACTCGCTCGTCGTACCAGTGGAGCTTCGGGTTCCAGAACACGTGCAGCGTTCGTGTGAGGCCGGACTCGGCGAGCGCGAGGAACTGCGCCGGCGTGCTCGGCGGGAGCTCACGGTGCGTGTCAACCTCCGCGTACGCGGCGATCCGGTCGCTCAAGACGTGGATCCGGAGCGGGCGAAGCGTGTGACGGGCCACCGTCAGCTCGATCAGCGGGGCGGGCCCATGGATCCTGAAGATGAGCCCGTCCCGCGTTCCCCTGCGGAAAGCCGGCTTCCCGAGCATCAGGCGACCGGAGAGATCGTCGGCCAGGAATCCCGGGCAGCCGGCGAGGTCGGCCTCGACCGACAGCCGGGAGGCGGATTCGGGCGGTCCCGTCGAACGCACGACGTGCGTGCCTCGAATCAGCACCCTCGTGCCGTTCCCGACGAGCAGATGATCCATGTGGTGCCGGGTCGAACAGGTTGTCTGCAGGGCTCCGAGCCCGGGAACGATCTCGAGCGTCCGCATCTCCTTGAGCCGCTCGAGGTTCGTGACGAGCGCGGTCGCGAGCATCGAGCCGGCCGGCGGCCGGTTGAGGCTTGCCTGGAGCGCGTACGAGGCACCGGCGATCGCCCCTGCCAGCGGGATCGCTCCGAGCAGCGGCACGACCGCGCGGGCGCTCAGCCGCATCAGGGGAACCTCACGCGCAGGGTCAGCACCGCTGCCGCGAGCAGGATCGGGCTCACGGCCAGCACCACGCGGTTGACGACGGCGTTGCGGCCGAGGGCGCCGAGGCCCCAGAAGACCGGGAGCGCGAGCAATCCGAAGCGACCATCCGAGGTGAACGTGCCGCTGCCGAGTGGAAGCAGGACCATCGCCGCACCGCAGAGGAGCCACGGCCAGGGCACGCGCGCCCACGCGGCCGCCGCGAGCAATCCGAGGTACAGGAGGCAGAACGCGAGATCGCGGTAGATCCACTCGTTGTGGTGGGCAGGGGCGGCGAAGAGCTCCTGCACCGCCCGCACGGGACCGTCGATCGAGAACGACCGGCCCCAGGCGACCTCCGCCTTGCTCCAGGCAACGGGGCTGCCCACCGTGTGCCAGAGATAGAGGGAGAACGAGAGCAGGGCCGCCGGCGCGGCGAGCAGCGCAGCCACCGCCTCCGTTCGCTTTCGCTCCGGCATTGCGCTCCAGCTCTGCCAGGCGATCGCGGCGAGCGGCAACAGGAGAAAGACGCCCTGCGGGCGGGCGAGCGTGGCGATCGCCACGCACGCGCCCGCCGCGAGCCACTTCTCCCTGGTCGCGGAGAGGACGGCGAGCGCGACCGCGGCGATCGCAAGGCCTTCGGGATAGGCCATCGAGAAGACGAAGCTGTACGGGAAGATCGCCAGGTAGGTGACCGAGCGCAGAGCGTCCGCCTCCGGCAGCACCGTCTTCCCGAGCTCGTACATCGCGATCAGCCCGACGAGTAGCGCGAGGTTCGCGACGATGACCCCCGAGACGAGGGTCGGGATGCCGAGCACGCCGAATCCGTGCTCCACGACCGGCAGCAGCGGGAAGAACGCCGGATCGCTGAACCGGCCGGGAACGAGCAGGTAGCCGTGGGCGGCGACGATCTGGTACCACCGTGCGTCCCAGAACCCGAGCAGGACGAGCGGATGCGCCGACAGGCTCGGATGCCAGGTTCCGTCGGGCCAGCGGATCACCTGGGCCGCCGCAGCGCAGACGAGAACGAAGACGCGCGAGGCCGCCCACCAGGCGACAATCGTGGGATAGGCGGCCCGCGATGCGATCCGGGTCGTCCCGGCGTCGGCGGCCCGCGCGACCGCGACGGCGCTCACCGGTTTGGGCCTCCCGGGCTCTGCACAGCGGGATCAGTCAACCGTGAACGACCGAACCCCGGCTTAACGATCGTTGCGAAGGCATTAATCAGTGTTCAGGGCATAGATTGCTCCGGTGAGCTTCGAGGTCCCTGCCGATTCCTACGACCGGTTCATGGGGCGCTACTCGAGGCATCTCTCGGCTCCACTCGCGGATCTGGCGGCGATTACGGGCGGCCAGACGGTGCTCGACGTCGGCTGCGGCACGGGACTGCTCACCGCGGAGCTTGTCGACCGGGTCGGGGCAGCTGCCGTCGCGGCGGTCGATCCCTCCGAGAGCTTCGTCGAGGCTGTGCGTGAGCGGCAGCCGGGCGTGAGGGTCGAGCGCGGGGTCGCGGAGGAGCTGCCGTTCCCGGATGCGAGCTTCGATGCGGCGATCGCACAGCTCGTCGTCCACTTCATGAACGACCCGGTCGCCGGGCTGCGCGAGATGGCCCGTGTCACGCGCCCGGGCGGGGTCGTCACGGCGTGTGTCTGGGATCACGCCGCAGACGGGCAGGGGCCGTTGACGCCGTTCTTCGCCGCCTCCCACGAGCTCGATCCCTCCGCGCCCGGGGAATCGGAGCGGCCGGGCGCCCGTCCCGGCCATCTCGCCGAGCTCTTCCGCGAGGCCGGGATCGGCGGGCTCGAGGAGTCGACTCTCACCGTCGCTGTGGAGCATCCGAGCTTCGAGGAATGGTGGGCGCCCTTCGAGCTCGGCGTGGGGCCGACGGCGGCCTTCGTCGAGAGCCTCGACCCGGAGCGGAAAGAGCGGCTGCGCGAGCTCACCCGCGCCGCGCTGCCGTCCGGCGAGCCGTTCGTCGTGCATGCGCGCGCCTGGGCGGTGCGCGGCACCGCGGCCGGCCACTGAGGCCGAGCCGCTGAGGGACTACGACTTGGGGAGCGCTGCCAGCAGCCGGTCGACCTCGTCCTCCATGTTCGTGTGGACGATCCCGATCCGGATCGCGCCCTCGTCGAGCCCGAGGTGCTTGAAGACCTCGACCGCGTAGTAGTTCCCGTCCCATACCGCGAACCCGGCGGCCCCGAGCCGTGCGGCGGCTTCGGCCGGGGTCTCGTCGGGAGGGGAGACGCAGAACGTCGATACGCGTCCCTCCATCGTCGGTGGCCCGTGCAGTTTCCAGCCGTCGGGGAGCCCGTCGAGGAAGCGCTGCCCGAGCTTGCGCTCATGCTCGTTGACGAACTTCCAGCCGACGCCGTGGAGGTACTCGACACAGGCGACGAATCCGAGGAGGAGCTCGTGCGGCAGCGTCCCCGTCTCGTGCCGCTGCCCGGCTGCGTTCGACTGCGGGCGGACCTTGTACGGCCTCCAGCTCTCCGAGAGCTGACGGCGCACCGAGGCAAGCCCGAGGTGGGGCCCGAAGAACTTGTACGGCGAGCAGAGCAGAACGTCGCAGCCGAGCTCGGCGATCTCGATGTCGCCGTGCGGCGCGTAGTGCACGGCATCGACCCAGGCAAGCGCGCCGGCGTCATGTGCGATCCCGATGATCTCCTTCGCCGGCGTGATCGTCCCGACTGCGTTCGAGGCCATCGGGAAGGCGACCACCTTCGTCCGCTCGTTCACGAGCGAGCGGAGGTGATCGAGGTCGATCCGGCACTCGTTGTCGAGCTCGCAGAAATGGACGGTCAGCTGCTTGTCGTAGGCGAGCTCGAGCCACGGCGAGATGTTCGCATCGTGGTCGAGCCGCGTGACGACGACCTCGTCGCCCTCCTTCCACTCCCGTGCCGCCGTGCGCGAGAGCGCGAAGTTCAGCGAGGTCATGTTGGCGCCGAAGGTGACCTCGTCGGTCGCGACTCCGAGCAGGTCCGAGGCGGCGGCTCGGGCCGAGCCGATCACATCGTCGGTCACCATCGAGGTGAGGAACTTGCCGCCCGCGTTGGCGTTCGCCGTGAGCAGGTAGCCCGAGACTGCTTCCAGCACCGAGTCCGGCACCTGGGTGCCCGCCGGACCGTCGAAGAAGGCCATCGGCACGTTCAGCGCGTGGAAGCGGTCGCGGACCGCCTCGATCGTGACGTCGACGACCTGCTCTCCCTCGGGGTGACTCACGCGTGGGAAGCTATCGCGACAGGCGCGGCGTCGCCAACGCCGTCCGGTCCCGGTCCTACAGTGGGCGTTCGTGAGGCTCAGAACACTCACGGAAGCCGAGTGCTACGCACGCTGTTACGGCGGGCGCCGGGAGGAGACCGTCAGCGTCCTCCGCTTCGGGTTCGAGGACGACGACTCCGCCGAACGCGCGTCCGATGCGTTCGCGGGGCCCGCCGGGTCGGGGCAGGCCGGTTCGGGGCCCGCGAAGGCGAGGGAGGCCGCGTGACCCCTGCCTGTGCAAGCTGGACGTCCCGGCGGCGTGCAGCGCCACCGGTGAAGGGCCGCCCGCGGGCGCCCCTTCCGAGCGCCTGGGTTTGCACCGCGACCTGGACGTCGCGTGTGCCACGCTGTCGGCCGCGTGGCCGCTCCCGAATCTGACGTCCCCGACGTCCTCGCTCCGAATCTGAGCTGTGTCTTCTGCGGCATCAACCCCGGGCGGGTCTCGGCAGCGGCGCGTGCGCACTTCGCGAACCCGCGCAACGATTTCTGGCGCCTGCTCCACGATGCGGGCTTCACCCCCCGGCTTTTCGACCCCTCCGAGCAGCGGGGGCTGCTGGAGCTCGGCTACGGCGTGACGAACGCTGCGTTCCGGACGACTCCCGGCTCCGGTGATCTGCGCCGTGCGGACTTCGATGCCGGCCGGCTCTCGCGGCTCGCGAGGGAGTACGAGCCGAACGCGATCGCCTTCGTTGGCAAGGAGGCCTACCGCGGCCTCTTCGGCGAGCGCCCCGAGCTCGGCGCGCAGCGGCGCGAGCTGTACAACACCTCGCTCTTCGTGCTTCCTTCGACCTCACCTGCGAACGCGGCGGTTCCGTATCCGGAGCGGCTGCGCTGGTTCCGTGAGCTGCATGAATGGCTCGAGCCGGTGACGCGCGCAGCGGTGCGCGCGGTGCTGGTCGACGGCAGGGGCCGGGTGCTCATGATGAAGTGGAAGCGACCGGGTGCTACTGGTGGATCCTGCCCGGCGGCGGTGTCGAGCCTGGCGAAACCGACGAGCAGGCCCTGCGCCGGGAGCTGCTCGAGGAAGTCGGCCTCCGGGAGTTCCACCTCGGCCCGCTCGTGCTCGAGCGGACGCACGTGCGCCCCGGCGGCCGCCGGCTCATCCGCCAGCACGATGCGTGCTACCTGGTGCGTGTCGATCGGATCGAGGTCTCGCCGACGATCGATATGGCCGCCGAGAACATGGACGGCCACCGCTGGTGGACGCTCGCGGAGCTCGAGGCGACGGACGAGCGGATCGCCCCGCCTGGGCTCGCCGCCCTCGTTGCGAGCGCTCTAGCCTGTTAGCCGATGGAGGAGGTCGTCGTCATCGTCCACCTGCTCGCCGCCGCCGTCTGGGTGGGGGGCTCGGTGGCGCTCGTGTTCGCGGGCGTCCCGGCGATTCGCGTCCTCGACGGCGAGCCACGCGGGCGCGCGATGAAGGAGCTCGGGCTGCGCTGGCGCCCGATCGGGTACGGGTCGCTGCTCGTGCTCGCGCTCACCGGCGTCGAGCTCGCACGCCACGACTGGGAGGAGGCCCGCTCGCCGTTCCAGACCGTGCTCTGGGTGAAGGTCGCTCTCTCGGTGGGGCTCGTGATCGCGTCCTACCTCCACAACTTCGTCCTCGGCCCGCGCCTGCAGGGGGAGATCAGGGACGGGCGTCCCGAGACGACACGCCCCACGCTCGTCGTCGTGGGCTGGACGAGCCTCGCGCTGACGATCATCGTGCCGATCCTCGGCGCGATCCTCGCCGACCTCGCGTCCTGACCCGGCTACTGACTGCCCGCTACCCGTTCCAGTGGTTCGTGATCGGCGTGCGCCGGTCGCGGCCGAAGGCCTTCGGGCGGAGCTTCACGCCCGGCGGCGCCTGGCGGCGCTTGTACTCGGCCCGGTCGATCATCGCGAGCGCGCGGTCGACGACCTCGGGGTCGAACCCGTCCTCGGTCAGCTCGTCTCGTGAGCGGTCGAGCTCGACGTAGGCCTCGAGCACCCGGTCGAGCTTCGGATAGGGCGGCAGCGAGTCCTCGTCGAGCTGGTCGGCGCGGAGCTCGGCGCTCGGGGCGCGGTCGATGATCGACGGGGGATCAGCTCGCGCCCCGCCCGCTCGTTGAGCGCACGCGAGAGGCGGAACACGTCTGTCTTGTAGACGTCCTTGATCAGCGCGAACCCGCCGGCGAGATCGCCGTAGAGCGTCGAGTAGCCGACCGAGAGCTCCGACTTGTTCCCGGTCGCGATCACGAGCCAGCCGAACTTGTTCGAGAGCGCCATGAGCAGCGTCCCGCGTACCTGGGCCTGGAGGTTCTCCTCGGTCAGGTCGGGCTCGCGGCCTGCGAACGACGGGGCCAGGGCACGCCGAACGCCTCGACCATGGCCTCGATCGGGAGCTCCGGAACTCGATCCCGAGCGACCGGGCGAGCAGCGCCGCGTCGGCCCGGGTCGCCTGCGAGGAGTACCGCGACGGCATCGAGACGCCGTGGACACGGTCCGCCCCGAGAGCGCTCGACCGCGACGGCCGCCGTCAACGCCGAGTCGATTCCCCCGGAAAGGCCGATCACGACGTCTCCGAACCCGTTCTTGCCGACGTAGTCGCGGAGACCGAGCTCGAGTGCGAGCCGCATCTGCTCGAGGTCGTCGAGCGGCGGCCGCCGGAGCAGGATGACGGGAGGACGTGCGAGCCTTCGGTGGAGGAGAACGCGATCTCCGTCGGGGTGACGGCGGGACCGCGGTCGAGCGCAAGCGACCGCCGGCGCACATCCCGCAGCCGCCGGCCACAGCGCTACGGATCGAGATCGACGACGAGCAGCTCCTCCTCGAAGCTCCGCGCCCGCGCCACCAGCTCTCCCTCGTCGTCGAGGACGATCGAGGACCGTCGAAGATCAGCTCGTCCTGGCCGCCGACCATGTTGCAGTAGGCGATGAAGCACGAGTTGTCGCGTGCCCGGACGCGCAGCATCTCCTCGCGCTCGCGATCCTTGCCGACGTGGAACGGCGACGACGAGAGGTTCACGACGAGCTGCGCGCCGGCGAGCGCCAGGTCGCTCGTGGGAGGGCCGGGCTGCCAGATGTCCTCGCAGATCGTGATCCCGGCGATCGCGTCGCCGAAGCGGAGCAGCAGCAGGTCATCGCCCGCGGCGAAGTAGCGGTTCTCGTCGAACACGCCGTAGTTGGGCAGGAACCGCTTCGTAGACGCCGCGAATCTCGCCGCCCTCGAGCACGAAGCAGCTGTTGTGGAGATCGGTGTCGAGATGCGGCGCGCCGACGAGCGCCACGATCCCGTCTGTCTCGGCGGCAAGTCGCTCGACGGCGCGCCGGGAGGAGCGGATGAAGGCAGGCCGTAGAGAGATCCTCCGGTGGGTAGCCGGTCACCGCGAGCTCGGGGAAGATCACGAGGTCGGCCCCGGCCGCACGCGCCTCGGCCGTGAGCTCCAGGATCCGGGCGCTGTTCCGCTCGAGTCGCCGACGACGCTGTTCATCTGTGCGAGCGCGATTCTCAGGTGTCCTCCGACTGGTGTGAGGTTTTCTCCTGGATCTAAAACTCTAGCGCGTTGCGCGTTGCGCCAGCGGAGAAACGCTCCGACGCCGAGGGCGAACAGCCCGAACGCGAGCCCGATGAGGAGTCGCCGACCGTCTCGTTGCCGATCCCGACGAGCACGGCCGCCCCGGCGAAGAGGACGATCGCGGCGATCCGGTTCCGCTCGGAGCCCATCGGCGGTCGAGAGCGGGACGGGGCTAGTGCTCGCCCGAAGGCGAAGGGCCGTCGTCCCCCTGCTCGCGCTCCCGAAGGAAACGCGTGAGCTCCGCCGCCAGCGACTCGCCCGAAGGAAGCTCCTCGTCGATCTCCTCGGCACGGCTCTCGAGCTCGTCGACATACGCGGCCGTCTCCTCGTCCGCGGCGACTGCCTCGCTCACCTGCTGGATGTAGGCGTTCCCGGCGGCTTCGAGCTCCGAGGTGTCGAGCGGGATCTCGATGAGGGCTGAGAGTCGGTCGCAGAGTGCCTTCGCCGCTCGCGGCGAGGGGGTGAGCTGGACATAGTGGGGCACGGCTCCCCAGAGCGAGACAGAGGGGATGCCGTGCTCGCGGCAGGCATCGTGGAGGACGCCGACCATGCCCGTCGGCCTTCGTAACGGGAGGCCTGCAGCCCGAGATTCTCGAGCACGTCGGCCTCGGAGGCGCTGGCGGTCACCGGTGAGGGCCGCGTGTGCGGCACGTCCGCGAGCAGCGAGCCGAGCGTGACCACCAGCGTCGCGCCGATCTCGGTCGCGACGCCGGTGACGAGGCCGCTGAAGGCCTTCCAGCGCAGGCTCGGCTCCGTTCCCGACGAGCAGAACCACATCGCGCTGCTTGTCGCCCTCGCCCTTGACGCGCGCGTCGTGGAACGCATTCTCGGGCCAGTCGAGGTGGCGCTGCCCGTCGACCAGCGAGACCTGCGGCCGGGTCATCTGGAAGTCGAAGAAGAGCTCGGGATCGATCGCGGCGAACCGCTCGGCATGCCAGTTTCGGACGAGGAACGCGCTTGCGAGCGAGGCTCCCTGGCCGCCGTCGTTCCACCCCCGGAACGAACAGATGAGAACAGGCTTCCTGAGCTTCGGCCGTCGCTCGAAGGTGAGCTCTGAGCTCTCGTCGCCGAAGCCCTTATCCCCCATCAAGCCATCCTACTGGGCCGCCAGAGCGTGGCCACGAAGACGACTGTCGCCGACCAGACGACCGCCGCGAGCGTGACGTGCGCGATCACGAGACCGAGCGGAAGTGGTTCGATACTGGATCTCGCCGACGATCATCTGGATGACCAGCAGGCCGAGCACGACGAGGGCGCCCCGGATGTGACGACTGCCCGCATGCTCAGCCAGACGATCAGCGACGCGACTGATGCGAAGAGCGCGGTGGCGCGGACGTGCAGGTAGACGGCCGGCTCGAGCCGCCAGACCCGCGGAACCGCGGTGCCCCCGAATGCGGCCCCGCGGCGGTCGCGACGAACACCGCTCACGAGCAGCGCTCCGCAGGCGCCGCCGGCGGCCAACGCGAGCCAGCGCGGCCCGCGGCTCGACGCTCCGCCGGGGATGTTCCAGCTTCGAGCGCGACGAGGATGCCGAAGGTCAACGCGACGATCGAGAGCAGGAAGTGCGAGCCCACGAGATGGGGTTCAGCTTGTAGTGGACGGTCATGCGCCGAGTGTCCAGACCTGCGCTCGTCCGAAGATCATTTCGAATTCGCGAGGCCAGCGCAGGAGTACCGTTTCAACGCGATCTCCAAGCTAGAAGCGAAGAACTAACAGCCGAGAGTTCGCTCGGTAGTCCCGCAGTCCCGTTGTCCCGTCATCCCGAGATCCCATTCCCTATTCCCTTGCCTTACCCCGCCTCAAGGGTTGATGCTTATCCCTGTCATGAAAGCAATTCAGATTCATTCCACGGGCGGACCCGAGGTTCTCCAGCTTGTCGATCTGCCCATTCCCGAGCCGGGACCCGGCCAGGTGCTGATTCGTGTTGAGGCCACCGGCGTCAACTTCATTGAGATTTACTTTCGCAAAGGCGTTTACAAAACGGCTTTCCCACTGATCCCTGGCAGCGAGGCCGCCGGTACGGTGGAGGAGCTTGGTCCGGGCGTCAACGGATTCAAGGCTGGCGAAGCGGTAGCTTCGACCGCAGTCATCGGCGCTATGCCGAGTATGCTTTGGTGCCCGCCGCGCAACTTATCAAGATTCCAGCCGGACTCAGCATGGAATCGGCAGCGGCCGTCATGCTGCAAGGCATGACCGCCCACTATCTTATCTGCTCCACTTACCCGCTCAAAGCCGGCGAAACTGCGCTGGTCCATGCCGGCGCGGGAGGCGTCGGGCTGCTGCTTACGCAAATGGCGTCGCGACTCGGCGCTCGGACATCACGACGGTTTCAACGGAGGCCAAGGCCCAGTTGTCGCGCGAGGCCGGCGCATCCGACGTCATTCTTTACACCGAGCAAGATTTCGAAGCTGAGGTCAAGCGCCTTACCGGCGGCAAGGGCGTCGATGTGGTGTTCGACTCTGTGGGCAAAACCACCTTCGACAAAAGCCTCAACTGCCTTCGTCCCCGCGGACTGCTCGCGCTCTTCGGCGCCTCAAGCGGTCCCGTTCCGCCCTTCGATCCGACATGCTCAACAGCAAAGGCTCGCTGTTTCTCACGCGGCCGACGCTATGGCACTACATTGCCACGCGAACCGAGCTCGAGTGGCGGGCGGGCGACGTCCTGGGATGGGTCGCTAGCGGCGAACTCAAATTGCGCACCGAGTTTACCTATCCCCTCGCCGAAGCTGCCCAGGCACAGATCGATCTGGAGGCGCGCAAAACGACGGGCAAGATTCTGCTGGTGCCGTAAAGACAGCTCGTAGCTCTCAGCCGTTAGCTTTTAGCTTCGTTCTCGGAGATGCAAACGAAGTCTGATCACGAATGCTCGGAACTGAAAGTTAGAAGCTACTGGCTCCGGGCAACCGGCTACCGGCTCTAAACAAGCAAAGAGCTAAAAGCTAAAAGCTGGGAGCGAAAGCAGTGTCCTTATCTCGCGCCCTACCGACCGCGTCTTTGTTCTCACCGGCGCCGGCATCAGCGCCGAAAGCGGCTTACCCACCTTCCGCGCATCGAGACGGTTTATGGGCCGGATACAACGTTGAAGAGATCTGCACCCCCGATGCCTTGCGGCGCAATCCGGCGCTGGTCTGGGAATTCTATTCCAAGCGCCGCGCCGATTGCGCAAAGGCCGAGCCCAACCCCGCGCATGTCGCGCTTGCCGAGCTCGAATCGCAGCTTTCGGGCCGCTATTTTCTCTGCACGCAGAACGTCGACGATCTGCACGAGCGCGCCGGCTGCGAAATCTCATCCACATGCATGGCGAGTTGGCCAAATCGCGTTGCGAGCGCGAGTGCGGCGCGCCCGCCCGTGGAAGATCGCGCCGTCTACGCGAGCCTCGACGAGGTCGCTCGCTGCGCCTGCGGAGGCCGCCTGCGCCCGCACATCGTTTTCTTTGGCGAAATCCCGTTGGAAATGCCACGCATCGAGCGAGAGATTTCCGATGCACCATGATGATCGTCATCGGCACGTCAGGCAATGTCTATCCCGCGGCGGGTTTCGTCCACTGGGCTCGCCAGGCCGGCGCGCGCACGGTCTACATCGGTCCCGAACCCCCGCTCAACGCTGAAGCCTTCACCCATATCGTGGAAGGCAAAGCCGGCGAAGTGCTGCCTGGGCTCTTTACGTCGAGGTCTGAAGTTTAAGTATGTCGCACGCAGGAATTTGCTCCATCGACACTTGTCACCCTGAGCGCAGTTCGCCGTCGGCGGACGCGAGTCAAGGATCTGCAGTTGCTCCTTCGGTACACAAGGCAGCAACACCGGCAGAAACTCAACTAGCCCAGCCCCGCACTTCTGCCGTCCGCCATTCAGGCAGGTTGAGCGCTCCCCGTCGTTATCGCGATCCAGCTGCGCCCGCCTCGGAACCTCAACCAAATCCTGCTCATGTGCCGCCTGACGAATCTCATTTTGCGCCCGTTGCAATCCTCATCGATGTTCTGATTCTTCTCCTCTCCGTTCGCAGTTCCCGACCAGTGTAGTCGCCTCCCCGCTTTGGCATCCCGCCAAATGCGAGCAACTCGCAACTTGCGACCTGGCTGCTAACCGCTAACCACTATCCGCGATGGACTCTTTCCCGGAACCGCAGCCCCGTCCAGTCCTCGTCGATGGCCACGGACCGCACCGTATCGAACCCCAGCCTCTTCAGCGACGCCCATCCCGTGTCGCGATTGAAGTCGCATGTGTACTTCTTCGACGTCCCCTTGGGGTAAGCGAACCAAACGATGGCATCGCCCTTCGCGCGGCGTGCGATCTCCGGCGCAAGCCTCGCCACTTCACTTTTGCGCGTCACAAACACCAGCCAGAACCCCGCCTCCGCCACCGATTCAATGTGGTGATGGATCGTGATCACCGGCAGTTCGCCGGCTTCTTCGCAAAAGCTCCCGGCGAGACCTGCAGTATCTACCGTCTCCTGCCGCTCCCAGGTTCAGTTTTTCGAACACGCTTCCCATGGATTCTGATGCTACCCGCTTCTGCGAATTAATCTGCCAGCCGCCCGGCACTTTATTCTCTAGAAATGAAACCTGTACCGCGCCTCCACCGCGATCATCCGCGGATCGTTGTAGTGAAACCCGCCGATCGTGACCGAGTTATCCAGCAGCACGCGATGGTTCGTCACATTGATCGCCGTCGCCGACAGCTTCCAGTTCTCGCCGAACGCATGTCCGACCGAAGCGTCGAACGTCGTGTGCACCGGCAGATACGTCTCCGTTGTACGGCCCCTCGCTCTGCGCCGCGCCAGCCCATTCGCGAACCCCGATCCGTAGTACACATTGGTCGCGAACCATGTGTGCAGCGGCAGGTTCGCCGTGAAGCCCGTGTTCAGCGTGTCGCGCTGGTCGTGGTCCACGGGAGAGTAATCCGGCCCAGGTCGCAGGCCGGATCGCTCGGCAATGCTGCACGTAAATCCGCCGATAATATTTCCGCGCTGCTCGGCAATCTGGTTCGAGTACGTCACGTGAAACTGCCCGTAGTCGCCACAGCTGCGGCGAGCGCAGCGTCATCTCCCAGGCGCGCACCAGCGCGCCATCCACGGCGATGGGGAAGTACATATTCGATTCGCCGAGGTTCGAGTGGTCGAGAAAGTTGTTCACGCGATTCTTGAACGTGTCCACATCCAGCATCCATCCCCGGTAGGGAATCTCGATGCCGAACTGGTGCTCCTCGTCGCGCTCCGAGGGCAGCGGCGTAAACGTGTTCTCGCCGCCGCCGCAGGCTGCCCGCATAATTCAGCACCGAGCTCGAAACCGTCAGGATCGGCGCGGGCTGAAAGAAGTGCCCGTAGAATCCGCGCAGCACCCAGTTCAGCTTCGGAATCCGCACCGTCGCCCCGATGCGCGGATAGATCGCGCTCTCGTCCAGCCCCGCGCGATAAATCGAGAATCGCTCGCCGCCCAGCAGCGTGACATACTGGCCCAGCCGCAGATGGTCGCCGATATAAAACTCCACCAGCCCCGCGTTGGCGTTGGCCGGCGTGTTCGGCTGCGACGGTCCGCTGCCGTCGTTCACCGGCACGCCGAACAGGTCGTTCTCCCTCTGGTAGAACGAGTAGAGCCCGCCGGAAAAGCTGTTCCATCCCACATCCACGCGCCCATCCGCCTGCGCGCCCGCGTAGTTCGAATTCTGATGCCACGTTGTCGCCGCCGGCAGGTCGGTGGCGAGCGAATCGTAGTCCGACTGGTTGAAGTGATAAAACGGCGCCACCGAAACCAGCGCCTTGGGCGAGATCGTGTGCACCCAGTTCGCGATCACAAACGAATCGCGCTCCGTCTGCGCATCGCGCAGCCCATACGAGCAGTAGTAGTCCGAAGTCGCATTCGTAGTCGTTCGCGTTCGGGTCGTAGGGAACCTGAAAAAAATCCTGCCGGTACTGCCCGTCCACGCGCAGTTGATCCTTCGGCGTCTGGTTGCGAATCAGCGACACAAACCCGCTCTCGGAGTTCGTCGCATCGTGGTCGATCGCAGTCACCGGCGTCGCCAGCCCGTAATTCGACCGCGACCCCGTTGCGCTCGCGTACCACGCGGTCTTCTCCGAGTGATCGCCGAGCGCAACCTGCGCCTCGCCGGTATAGAGATTGCCCGCCATAGAGCATCAGCTCGCCGTCGCGGTTGAATTCGAATCCATTGCGCGGCAGCACGTTGAACACTCCATATGTGCGGTCGCCCAGATCGGCGTCATAGCTGCCGCGCTGCGTCTCCATGCGAATCGATGTCCTTGGGATCGATCTGCGGCCCGACGTTCGACGCGATCTTGGTGTTGGGAATCGCCACGCCGTCGATCAGCCAGCTCGTCTGGTGGCCGCCGCGCATGTGCAGCATGTCATGCGTCATGTACGCGCCGGGAACGTAGTCGGTAATCATCTCCGTGCCCGATGGTGCGGTCCGCGCCCGGTGTCTCGTCGATCATCTGCCGCGTGATCAGCGTTGTTGGCGTTACCGTGTCGGCAGAGCTGGCCGTCGCCATGCACGACCACCGACTGCGTGGCGCCGCCGACCTCAAGCGGAATGTGCAGCACGGGATTCGTGCCCGACGCGACTGTCATGTCTGCGTCGCTGTCTGCAAATCCGGTCGCCGTCACGGTCAGCCGGTAGACGCCGATCGGCGCCTGCGGCAATTCGAATTCGCCGTCGGCTTTGGTCGTGGCGTGCAATACAAAAGCGGAATCCGCGGCTTGCAGTGTCACTGTTGCGCCGGCAATGGGCCGGTGCTGCGGATCGTGAACCACTCCGTGCACCGTGGCAAACACCGTTGCAAACGCGGGAAGGGAAGCGGCCAGCAGCAGCGCCGCCGCAAGAAATAAGAAAATGTCGCATGAAGAATGACCTCCATATCAGTTTACGTCCAAACGCAGGCACGCGTCGCGTGCTGCGATCGGAGCAGCTGCGATGCACTGGCAGTATGAGGGAATCGCTGAAAACGATCCTCGCTGCGGGAAGACGGACAGCATTCGAAGCGCGACACAGCGAATCGCCGCATCGCTCAAACGAACGCAGAATGCGCCTCGACATCAGGGCAGCATATTCAACGCAAGTGTTTAGCTCGGGATTCGATCGCAGGAGGGCCGCGCCCGGCGTGGGTGCGGCTCGGGCTGGAAGACGCCGCGATCGTCGCTCGAAGACGCGAACGGCGCAGCGTTCGTCTGCGACGTGCAAACTAGCCGGCGCCGCCGTCAGCGCGTGCGCCGGCATCAGCATCGAAAATCGCGGGCCCGTGATAGAGCGGGCAGGTTAGGGGGGCGGAAAAGCCCGGCGTTCGGATCGGCGCCGCTGCGCCACTCATCGCGGCCATGATCTGCGCGTCCATGGCGCAGTGGTGCGCCCCGTGCCGCCGGCAGCATGGCGGCAGGCTCGCGTCCTCGCTGCCGTCGACAAGGGCCGACAGCGGCCCCAGCCCGAAGAACAGGATCAGGAAAATGGAGAAGCCGCGCCGCATCTGCACTCATGCTAGCAGACGGTGAGCAATGCGCCGGTCGATCATCGTTGCGATCGTGCCGAACAGCTCACCGACGGTCGAGCTGGCCACTGATCACTGACCGCTGACTACGGCTCTCGCTCGGTTATCATCAATGTATTGCTCGGTTTCGCCTCATCAGCTCACAGCAAAGGAAGATCCGGTGCCTGAAGTGCACAGTTCCGCATCCGCCATCTCGAACGCGTCTGCCGCGCACTCGCGCAAGGCCGCGCTCCGCGCGCCATCTGCGCATCGCCATCTTCGGTTTTGGCACGGTCGGCAGTTCGGTGGCGCGCATTCTCGTCGAGTCCAAACCGCACGGTCTCGAACTGACGCACATCTTCAACCGCGGCGTCGCGCGCAAGCGCGTCGACTGGGTGCCCGCGAGCGTCGTCTGGAGCGAAGACGCCGATGCCGTGCTCGCCTCCGATGTAGACGTGATCGTCGAGCTCGCCGGCGGCCTCGATCCCGCCGGAAGCTGGGTGCGCCGCGCCCTTGAAGCCGGCAAAAGCGTCGTCACCGCCAACAAAAAACTCATCGCTTATCACGGCATCGATCTGGAGCGGCTGGCCGCGGCCAAAGGCGGCCATCTCAAATACGGCGCTGCCGTCGCCGGCGGCATTCCCGTGATTCCCGGCCTCGAGCAGGGCATGGCCGGCGATCGCATCGAGCGCATCGAAGGCATTCTCAACGGTACCTGCAACTTCATCCTCAGCAAAATGGAAGAAGGCGCGGAATACGCCACGGTGCTCGCCGAGGCGCAGGCCAAAGGCTATGCCGAAGCCGACCCCACTGAGGATGTGGGCGGATTCGATGCGCGCGCCAAGCTCGCCATCCTCATGCGTCTCGCCCTGCGCGTGCAGGTCGATCCCGAGGAGATCGTTCCTCGCGCCCATCACCACCATCACGCCGTCGACTTCAGCTATGCCCGCGATCTCGGCTGCACCATTCGCCAGGTGGCGCGCGCCCAGCAGGTGGAAGGGCGGCTCGCCGCCGCTGTCGGCCCCATGCTCGTCGCGCTTGCGCTCGCCGCTTGCCTGGTCGCAGGGAACCGAGAACATGGTCATCGCCAGCGGCCATTACGGCGGCGACGTGGTTTTTTCCGGTCACGGCGCCGGCGGCCATCCCACGGCGGTTGCCGTGGTCAGCGATCTGCTCGCTCTCGCCCATGGCTCGCGCGCGTTGAAATTCCTTCGGCTCCCGGCGCGTCTCGGCGCGGAGTTCGAAGTTCCCCATTACATCCGCTTCCTCGTGAAGGATCGTCCCGGCATCGTCGCCGCCATCACCACCGCGCTCGCCAACGAACAGATCAATATTCGCGCCATCGTGCAAAAGCCGGGCTATCCGGCGGATGCGCTGCCCTTTGTGGTCACCGTCGAGCCCTGCAAGACCTCCGCGCTGCAGCGCGCATCTGCCGCCGATTCGCGCCATGGATTGCATGCTGGTCGAGCCCCTCGATCTGCAGATGCTCGAGTGAATGCGCACAGGCGAGTAGACGAGCCGATGACGGGTTGCGGCATTCTGGCTTCAACCGTTGGTTCACTAAGTCCCCAGCTCGGGAGGTCGCACACATGATCGGCACGATCTATCGATGTGAAATCTGCGGCGAAGAGAGCGACAATCCCATGCGCTGGATCGTGATCAACTGCAACAGCGCGCAATTGACCATCTTCAAGTGGACCAAGGAAGCCGCCGACGCGCATGGCGCGCGCCACTATTGCGGCGAAGCCCACGCGCAGGTTTACGTCAGCCGCTGGCTTGAGGCCGCCTGCTCATAAACGCCGATCAGTCGTCAGTGGTCGCGGCAAGTATTAAGCTGTCATCTTCTGGCTGTGAGCGTCCGCATTGAGGTGACAGTCGGCGCAGGAAGCTTTCCCTATCCGCCACTCCCTATTCCCTTTTGTTCGCCGGTCCCGTCGACTCCCGCACGACCAGCTCCGGGGTCATTACGATCTCGGCTGGAAACTGCTTTCTCCCGGTTGGCGATCCGTTCCAGCAGCACCTGCGCGCCGCGGCGGCCCATCTCGCGCGAGCGGCTGGTGCACGGTGGTCAGCGAAGGCGTTGCGTACGCCGCCGAAAGAATGTCGTCGAATCCCACCACCGAAACGTCTCCCGGCACACTCAGGCCCGCGTCCTTCAGCGCGCGAATCGCGCCGATCGCCGCAATATCGTTGAAGCAAAACACGCGCCGTAAACGTCGCGCGTCCGTTCCAGCAGCGCCTGCATCGGCTTGTAGCCGATCTCGGGCGCCATCGGGTGCTGCCCGGTCTTCATCGACCAGCCCGATGAGTCGATGCGGATCACCAGCGCGGGATCGATGCTTCAGACCCATTTCCCCGCCACTTGCTGGATCGCCTCCCAGCGGAACTCCGAGTCGGGAATCGCGCGCGGTCCGCGCATGATAGGCAATGCGTCGGTGGCCCAGCGCATATAGATGCGTTAGCGCCAGCTTGCACGGCCAGGTGATGATCCAGAACGATATTGGTCACCTTCTGCGTCCGCGCTGTGCGCTGAGATCGCCACCACCGGCACCGGAACCTCGAGCTCGTCCAACGGCGTATTCAACAGCAGAAAACCATCCACCGCACGCTCCACCAGCATGCGCGGGTATTTCTCGATCAGTTCCCGCTTCCAGTCGTGGCAGGCGGTGAAGTAAAAGTAATGGGCCGTCGTCATCTCCTCCACCACGCCGCTCATCACGCGCGTAAAGTAGCCCTCGCTCAGGTCCGGCGCCAGCACTCCTACGCTCATTGACCGGCTTTGCCGCAGCGACCGGGCAAAATAATTGGGCCGGTAGTTCAGCCGCTTGGCCGCCTCAACCACCCGGGCCCGCGTCTCCTGAGGAATGGACTTGGCCGACGGCGAGTTATTCAGAACCAGGGAAACCGTGGTCTGCGAAAGCTCCAGATGTTCGGCCAGCATGCGCAGGTTCACATGCCCGGTCGGCAGTGTCTTCTTCCCTTTGCCATGTTGGAGTTGTACCATGTTTCCCAGCCACGAGGATACACTGTTTCTGGTCAAGTACATCGATTTTCTTCTCGAGATGCGGTCCATCTCGGTCTGCCCGACATCTAGGCGCTCTGTTTCGAGCCCTGAGGCGACGTTTCCGAGATGCTCTGCAGGCACGCCGTTGTTCAGGAGCCCAAGGCCCGTGCCTGCGCGATTCACGCAATTTCCACCGTATGCGCTTGATTTTTCACACTTGTAACCTGTTGTTCATATTTGCTCGGTAGCCTGACTTGTGGACGCCACCGTGCCCGAGATTCGTATCTCCCATCCCCAGACTCAATCTGACCTGCCCGGCCCGCCGGAGAGTCGGCTGCGGCCGGTGGTCCGCGGCATGCAGAGCACTCGGCGGTTCGCCGCTATCTGCTCGCGCGCGGCAACTCCGCCGTCGCCGACGCGTGTTTCAAGGTCGCTGATGGTGCTCTGCGCGCTCAGCATCTTCGGCATCGTCGCCCTTATCGCCTATTGAGCTCGTGCAGCGGTCCCAGCTCACATTGGCGCATTCGGGCTCAATTCTTCTAGAAGACCTACTTCGATCCCGATCACCGGCATGCCCTCGTACTGGGACCCGGTCAATGGCTACTTCAGCGCCATTGCCTTTCATTTATGGCACGCTGGTTTCCTCGTTCCTCTCGCTGCTGTTGGCCGTTCCGCTGGCCATCGGCGTCGCCATCTTCCTCACCGAGATGTGCCCCGGATTTCTGCGCGGTCCGCTGGCCTTTCTCACCGAGTTGCTGGCCGCCATTCCCAGCATCATTTATGGTTTGTGGGCCGTCTTTGTCCTGGTGCCGCTGCTGCGCGAGTATGTCAACCCGGTCCTGATCAAATGCTTGGCTGGACTGGCCTCTTCAACGACGACAATCCCACCGGGCTTGGCTATTTTGCTGCCGGCGTCATTCTCGCCATCATGATTCTGCCCATCATCTCCTCGCTCACCCGCGAAGTGATGACGGCCGTGCCGCACTCGCAGCGGGAAGCGGTGCTGGCCCTGGGCGCCACGCGCTGGGAGATGATCCGCATGGGCGTCCTGCGCAACGCGCGCATCGGCATCGTCGGCGGCATCATTCTCGGCCTGGGCCGCGCGCTCGGCGAAACCATGGCCGTCACCATGGTCATCGGCAACACGCCCGAGATTCATCGTTCGCTTGCTTTCCAACGGCAGCTCGATGGCCTCCGTGATTGCCAACGAATTTACCGAGGCCGTCAGCGACATGCACCTGAGCGCGCTGATCGAGATCGGCCTGGCGCTGTTCGTCGTGACCATTATTGTGAATGCCATTGCCCAGTTGCTGGTCTGGGCGGTCACCCGCGGGACGCCCGGCGCAGGCGCGGTGAAGAGAACAGACAGGACTGAGGCAATGAGACAGCAAATGATCGCAGTTTAGCAGTCGCGACAAGGATGCGCGAGATGCGGTACCGCCGACCGATGGCCTGGTCGACCGGCGTTCTGGCGGTTCTGGCCACGATTCTGGTCATTGCTGCCGCTGGTGGCGATCTTCGTTTATCTGATCTACAAAGGCGCCAGTTCGCTCAACCTCGCATTTCTTCACGCAAGATTCCCAAGCCGGAGGGCGAAGCGGGCGGCGGCATGGCCAACGCCATCGTGGGCTCCGGCGTTCTGCTGGGCATTGGCCAGCCTGATCGGCGTTCCCATCGGCATCGGCGGCGGCATCTATCTGGCCGAGTTTGGCCGCGGCACCAAGCTGGCCAATGCCGTGCGCTTCACCGCCGATGTGCTCAACGGCGTTCCGTCCATCGTGATGGGCCTCGCGGCTTATGCGCTCATCGTGGTTCCGCAAGTGGCATCCTTTCTCGGCACTTTCGCTCTCGGCGGCGTGGCGCTGGGCATCATGATGATCCCCACCGTCTGCCGCACCACCGAAGAGATGCTGCTGATGGTGCCGCACGCGGTGCGCGAAGCGGCGCTCGGCCTGGGCGTGCCCAACTGGCGCTCGGTCTTTCCATCACCGTCAAAACCGCCTCGCCCGGCATCATCACCGGCTGCATGCTGGCCTTTGCGCGCGTCGCCGGAGAAACCGCGCCGCTGCTCTTTACCGCGCTGGGCAATCAGTTCTGGAGCACCAGCCTGAACCAGCCCATCGCCGCGCTGCCGCTGCAGATTTACATTTACGCCATTTCCCCCTACGACGATTGGCACCGGCTGGCGTGGGCGGGTGCGCTGGTTTTGATTGTGCTCATTGTGCTCGCGGTTTCTCTGGTGCGTTTTGTCACCAGCCGCGGCGTTTTGAAAGGGGCAAGCTAAGTGGGCGTCGGCATCGAGGTCACAAACCTGAACGCGTGGTACGGCACCAATCACACGCTGCAGGACATCAATCTGAATATCCCGGCCAACCACGCCACGGCGCTGATCGGTCCCTCGGGCTGCGGCAAGAGCACCTTTGTGCGCTGCCTCAACCGCATGCATGAGACCAATCCCATCGCCCGCGTCACCGGCACCGTGCGCATCGGCGACCTCGATATCTACGACGGACGCCAAGCCGGTCGAAATCCGCCGCCGCGTGGGCATGGTCTTCCAGCGCCCCAATCCTTTTCCCACCATGTCGATCTACGACAACGTCGCCGCCGGCCTCAAGCTCAACGGCTACTCCAACCAGCCGCGCGCTCGACGAAATCGTCGAAAAGTCGCTCAAGAACTCGGCGCTGTGGGACGAAGTGAAGGACGATCTGAAGAAGAAATCCGGCGCCAGCCTCTCCGGCGGCCAGCAGCAGCGCCTCTGCATTGCCCGCGCCCTCGCTGTCGACCCCGAAGTGCTGCTCATGGACGAGCCCGCCTCGGCCCTCGATCCCGTTTCCACTTCCAAGATCGAGGACCTCATCTTCCAACTAAAGTCGCAGTACACGATCGTGATTGTGACGCATAATATGCAGCAGGCAGCCCGCGTGGCAGAGAAGACCGGCTTCTTTCTCAACGGCCGCATGGTCGAGTTCGATTCGACCCACAAGATCTTTACCAATCCTTCCGACAAGCGCACGGAGGATTACATCACGGGCAGGTTCGGATGACACGCATACGCTTTCAACAAAGCCTGGAAGACCTGAAGGAGAATCTGCTGGTCATGGCCGGGCTCGCCGAGCAGGCCATCCAGCGCGCCATTGAGGCCTACCGGGTGCGCGACCTCTCCATCTGCGACCTGGTGAGCCGCAGCGAGATCGCCATCAACCGCATGGAGCGCGACATCGATCAGGCCGCGCTCGACCTGCTCGCCATGGAGCAGCCCATGGCCATCGATCTGCGCTTCATCTCTCAGCGTCATCAAGATCAACGCCGACCTGGAGCGCGTGGGCGACGCCGCCAAGAGCATCAGCGACCGCGTTCGCCACATGGAGCGCATGGCGCGCCGTCGATCTGCCCGTCGATATTCCGCGCATGGCCTCGCTGGCTGCCGACATGGTGCGCAAGAGCCTGCAGGCGTTCATCGAAGGCCGACGCCGAACTGGCCCGCAGCGTGCTCACCATGGACGACGCCGTCGACCAGATGAACCGCGCCGCCTACAAGGCTCTGACCAAAGTGATGGAAGAGCAGAGCCACCTGGCGCCGCAGGCCCTGAACGCGCTCATGATCTGCCGCAGCCTCGAGCGCGTCGCCGACCACGCCACCAACATCGCCGAAGACGTCATCTTCTGGGTTCAGGGCGCCGATGTGCGCCACCACAAGAGCGTCAGCGGCTGCCAAGCGAGCTGCCGCAGGCGACCGCTGCAGCTGCAGCCGAGGCTTGAGCAGGTTTTTTCGCAGCAACGAAAAAGCCCCGCAGCGTGGCGGGGCTTTTTCTGTTTCGAGCAAGCAGATCGGTGCTCACGCGAGGCTCGTCGTGCGACAATGCTTCACGCCCATCCCGTTCAGCTTGCTGCGCGCCGCGCGCGCCTCCGGCGTCTGCGGATGCCGCTGGATCAGCAGCCGCAATTCGTCGAATGCCCGCCTCGCTTCTTGTCCATCGCCAGCAGCGCATAGCCCTTGTGCAATTGCGCCGCGGGAGCCTTGGCGTTGCCGCTGAATCCCTCCAGCACGGCGTTGTAATCGTTGATCGCGTCTGCGTAGTCCTGCTGCTGGTAGGCGATTTCGCCCAGGTAGAACTGCGCCGTGCCGGCCAGATCGTCGAGCGGATAGTAGTGCACGACGTCCTGGAACTCGCCGGCGGCCACCTGGTACCGGCCGGCGTTGAAGTCGCGCACGCCGGCCTGCAAGGTCTCCTGCAGCGGGGGAGCCTGCTGACGCGCCGGAGCGCCGGCGCCGTGGCGCATCGTCGCCATGCCTGGCCCGGCGCTGCCCGGAGCTCGGCGCCAGCCGCCTGGCGTGCGCCACCCGGCGGCATGCCGCCGGGCTGCCGCTTGCGGCGGCTGGGCTCTGCATGTGTCTGCATCTGCGTCTGCAGATCCTGCATCGACTTGTCGAGCTTGGCGATGCGCGACTTCAGCTCGTCCACCGAGTCGTTCAGCGACTGCACCTGCCCGGAACGGCGTCCACCTTGCCGCTCGCCGCTTCGTTCTGCGCGTTCAGCTTCTGCTGCAGCGCGTTCACGGCCGCGGTCATCTGGTTGGCTGGTCGGCCGTCTGCTCCGCCAGGTGCTGCATCACGCCAAAGCGCGTGTCCAGCGTCGACTGCAGCCGCTGCACCATGTCCAGCAACTGCTGCACCTGGGTCTGCAACTCCACGATCTCCTTTGAGACCGCGTGCGCCGGCACGGCGCCGAGGCAAGAAGACAAGACTCAATACGGCCGCGGCAAGCAAGACGATTGCGAATGATGCGTGGAATTTGCATGCTTCAACCATTCCTGACACAGAGTGATGCGGCAGCCCCTGGAACGAGTGCGGCAGTCACCGGATGGTACAGCGAGCCGCGTGGCCTGCCGCACGTCGACTCAACTGCACGATGCAGGGACACTTGCGATCTCTGCTTACCGATCGATCGCGAATCCGGCGCGGCGGTTCAACTGCCAGCACTGCTCGTTCGACTCCGTGCAGAACGGCTTTTCCTTGCCGTAGCTGATCACGCGGATGCGGTCGGCCGCGACACCCGCCGTCACCAGCGCGGTCTTGGCCGCACTGGCGCGGTTCTGGCCCAGCGCCAGGTTGTACTCGTCCGATCCGCGCTCGTCGCAGTAGCCGCCGATCACGACCTTGATATTCGGATGGCTGACCAGGTAACTCGGCATCCTTCGCCAGCGTGGTCTGCGCATCGGTGCGGATATCGTAGGTGTCGTAGTCGAAGAAGATGTCCTGCACGTTGGCCTTGAACTCTTCTTCGGCGCTCATCGGTGTTGCTGGGCACCGAACCGCCGGCGGCGCATTCACGGTCACGCGCGCCGAAGCATCGGCCGATGCCGCCCTCGCCGCGCGCCACCAGGTGATAGGTGGTCGACTCGGTCGGAGTCACCGTCTTCACGCCGACTGAAGGCACGTCGCCGATGCCGTCAATCGAGACCGAGGTGGCGTCGGTGGTGCGCCAGGCGAGCTGCACCTGGTCGCCGGCCGAGATCACCGTCGGCGTCGCAGTCAGCTGCGCGGTGGGAGCGGGCGCGGTCGCGGGCGGAGCCGTCTCGGCCGGCGGCGGCAGGGGTTGCTTCTTCTTGCAGCCAGAAACAGCGATCAAGGCAACAAGCAGGAAGGCAGACGTGAACAAAAATCGATTTCGTAGTTCAAGGGATTACTCCTTCGTCAAAAACTCGAATTAATGTTCCGGGCAATGCGGCTTTGTATCGCCGCGCTGCCGTCATCTGATCAATGCACCCATACAATCATAGTGCATCGCGCTCTGGATACCGATTGCACCTTGCATCTGAACATCGGGATAGCCGAGTTGCACATTCGCGAACTGTCCGGGTGCGTGCGCTCATCTCGCAGTCCGCTAACTCGCGAACTCACTTCCAGCTCCAGTTCGGCATCGAGTTGTCGCCGCGTGTAGGTCAGCTGATGCTGCTCCGTGCCGTCGGCCAGCATCGACCAGATCTGCGTGCGGTGCCCGATCGGCGCTGGAAAACGATGTGCCGCCCGTCCGGCGACCACGACGGAAAATCGTTGTTCCCGACTCATGCGTGGCCTGCAGCCAGCGCTTGCTGGCAATGTCCATCACGTAGATGTCCTGCCCGCCGGGATCGCCGGGGCCGTACTTGCGGTTCCAACTGAAGGCGAGCATGGCGCCGTTCGGCGACCACGAGGGCGAGATCGCATAGCCGCTGTCGGTCATGCGCTGCACGTTGGCGCCATCCTGATCCATGATGTAAATCTGCGGCTCGCCGGTGCGCCCGCTCACCAAGGCGATCTGCGTCGCCGGTGCGCGGATTCCACACCGGCGAGACATCGGGCCGAACGAGGTCAGCTGGTGCAGATTGCCGCCGCTCGCGTCCGCCACCCAGATCTCCGGATGCCCGAGCGCGCCGAGGAAAATGCCAGCTTCGTCCCGTCCGCCGACCACGCCGGGCGACTGGTTGCTGCCACCCGCCGTGCCTGCCGGGAAGCTCACCAGCCGGCCCAGGTCGAGCGAGAACATGCGGATCGACCAGCCCTGATTGCCCAGCGACGCGAAGGCAACCCGCGAATTGTCCGGCGAGATGCGCGGCGAAATCGAGATCGTGCCCAGGTGCGTGACGGCGTGCTGATTCTGCGCCGTCGTAATCCATCACCCAGATTTCTTTCGATCCGGTGCGGTTGCTGACGAAGTAGATTTTGGTTTCCGCGATGCCGTTGATGCCGCCGCCCAGCCGGGAGATGATGTCGTCGGCAAAGCGGTGCGCGATCGTGCGCGCCATGTCCTGGCTGGCCGCCTCGTTATATTGCTGCGCCAGCACCTGCGGGCTGGCCGCGTTGGTCGCGTCGATCAGCCAGCCGTAGACCACCAGCCGCCCGTTGTCCGCCGAAAGCGCGCCGAATGCCACCATCGATGCGTTGGCCGGCGGCGCCGACCATTGCGCCGAGCACCAATCTCCTGCGGCGAGCCCGGCGTGGCCTGCGGCGCCAGGCTCTTTGACACCATGTCGAAGATGCCGGCGTTGCTCAGATCGTTGAAAAGAGTGGTGTCGAAGACGGTCTTCAGCGACCGGCGTCTGAGGATCGCCGCCCACCGGCTTGAAATCCGCGGCCGCCAGGCGGATCTGCTGATTGCCCAGGTTGGTTCCCGTGTGAACCCAGTCCTGGGCCCTTAGCTTGCGGCGCCAGAAAAATACGCCAAGGAAAGCAAAATACAGGGGCAAAACCCTCAAAATGCCTTCATGCGATGTGCAGTCCTTCCTTCATGTCGTAGGCGGATGGTGTTGCGCACGTCCTGGAAAGGGGCTATTTTGCATGACGCCGGATACTCCCACTGTTAGATGCCGCATTCGGTGCTTAGGCTCATCGACTGCGAAATGCATCTGATTTTCTGCAAGCTCTGCCTTTGCTTCAACCAATGGCCAATCCTCGACCGCGACGCCAATGCGGATGAACTGCTAAGCCAAGCTCTGCCAGCACCGCTGTCTTCAATACTCGCAGTAGTACGAAACCTTCAACGTGCTTTGATTATATTGCTGACGGCAGATGGTCCAAATGTCTCCACGCGCTGCACGGCGCGCTCGCACGAAGTGTCCAGCGTCGGGCTTCCGCTCGACCGGTCCAACTGCACGTCGCTCACGCGTGCCGTCGCGGTGAACCGTGAAGACCATGTAGGACGCGCGCCCCTTTCGGCGTGGGCGGATCCACCTCGTACTTGTTCCAGTTCTGCGCCATGGTGCGATTGATCCCGTCCACGTACCACGGATACAGGCTGGCAAAATTGTTGTCGCCCACCGTCGTCTGGCCCGCGGTGCCCGGCTGCATCTGGCTGCGGCATGATCGATCCCGACTGCTCGCCGTATTGCGCCTGATTCTGCGGCGGCGTGCGGCTGGTGCTGCTGCGTCTTCGTGCGTGTTCTTCTTGGCTGGCTTTGCTTGCTTGCCCAGGATCGGAATCGCCGTCTCGTCCACGTGCCGCTGTTCCTTTGGGCTCGGCGGTGCCGGCGCTTTGCTCGGCGTCTCAGTGGCCAGCACGTTCTTGTTCACCTCATCTGGAGGCAAGGGAAGCGCGCTGCTCACCAGGCTCACCTGGATCGCTCCGCCCGCGCCCGGACTGCCCCAGAAATTGTGGTGAAACAGCCCCAGCATCCATGCGTAACTAACAGGAGTGCGCCAGCAGCGCGAGATGCAGCCCGAGCGCTCCCGCCGCCGGCCGGCAATGGCTCCGCCGTCAGTTCCTGTTCCAGATGCTCGCGCTCTGACACTTTCCAGCAGCAATCGCTGCGTCCATACGCCTGACGCCGCGCCTGATCTCCGCTGTAGTCGGGCTAGTTCCGCTCGCCGCTCTCCGCGATCCCCTTGGTCTCCAGTGGCTGCGTCACGATCGACACATTGGTAATTCCCGACTGCTTCACCGCATCCATCACGCTGGCGAAATTTCCGAACGACACCCGCTCATCGCTGCGCAGATAAATCGCCTGGTGCGCAGGATCCTACGCCCGCCTGATGCAGCTTCGCCGGCAGATCGTGGATGTTGACCGGCTGATCGTTCAGGAAAATATTGTCGTCGCGATCGATCGTCACCACCATGCGCTGCTCGGTAATCTCCTTCACGGTCCGCGTCTTCGGCACATTCACTTCAATCCCCGACTGCAGCACCGGCTCGGTGATCATGAAGATCACCAGCAGCACCAGCACCACGTCCACCAGCGGCGTGATGTTGATCTCCGCCAGCGAAGTCCGCGTTTGTCCGTTCCTCGTCGTGAACGCCAAGTTAACCTCTAACACTCCAACACTGGGTGCCCAGGTCTCGACTTTGAGACCTGGGAGACGCGCTCCTGCCCGTACCAGTTGCGTCTGCACTCCGCGGCTCTCGGCCGATCCGCGGCCGGGCGACGCCGCGTACCGGCATCTCTTCGAGCGAGTTCAGCAGCTCGCGGCAAAAATCGTCGGTGGCCGCGGCAAAAACCCTGATCCGCGCCGTGAACTGGTTGTAAGCCACCACCGCCGGCACGGCCACAAACAATCCCGCAGCCGTGGTGATCAACGCCTCGGCGATGCCCGGCGCCACCGCCTTCAGCGACCCGCGCCCGCCGTGCCCAGTCCGTGAAACGCGTCCACCACGCCCATCACCGTTCCGAACAGTCCCACAAATGGGCTGGTCGCGCCGATCGTCGCCAGCCAGGTCATGCGCCGTTCCAGCGCCGTGACCGCTTCGCTGGCCGCGGTCTGCGCCGAGCGCTCCAGCGGCGCGAGGTTGCGCGGCGGTCCCGATCCGCCCGTCTGCCGCTTGTAGGTCTCGTAGACGTCTTCAAACACCTGCGCCAGCGGGCTGGCGCTGTAGTCGCCGGTAAGCGCCGCAATCTCCTGCAGCCGCGACGCCTTGCGGAAGGCGCGGATAAACTTCCGGCTCTGCGTTGGTCGCCTTGCTGAACGTCGACATCTTGCCGAGGATCACTGTCCACGAGTAAAGGCTCGCCACCAGCAGCAGCACCAGCACGCAGATCGCGATCGCCCCGATGTTGCTCATCAATCTCGGCCAGCGCGCTGAAGCCCGCGTGCCTGCGGCGCGCCGGGCCGGCGCCGCCGTCAGCCTGCAAAAGAAATGCAATGCAGCAGTAAAAATCGCCGTTCACCTCACTTCCACGGTATCAGACGCCGTTCCCGCGCCCAAGTGACCTTCGTGCTCGGGTGCACATGCTCGTCCACTGCTCCTGTGCCCTACCCTCGGCGCCGTCATTCGTGCTTTCTGCGCTCATGGGATGCTTGCGCAAATCGGGATGCCCGAACATCGCCCTCGCCATGTGGGTCTTTCATGCGTCATGCTGCGCATCGGATTCCTCGTCAGTCGCCGACAAACCGGTCACGATCAGGAACATGCTCGTCGAACTCCGCGCTGAAAACTACGCCGTCATCGATCACGCCATCGCCTCGTTCGGCCCCGGCCTCAACCTCCTCACCGGCGAAACCGGCGCGGGCAAATCCATCCTCGTCGACGCGCTCGCCCTTCTCATGGGCGGCAAATCCTCCGCCGACGTGGTTCGCCACGGCGCCGACAAGGCCGTCGTCTCCTGCGTCTTCGAGTCCACGCCCGGCGCCGAAGCCATCCTCGAAGCCAACGGCATCGACGCCGAAGGCAACGAAATCATCCTGCGCCGCGAAATCCTCTCCACCGGCAAGGGCCGCGTCTTCGTCAACAACCAGCCCGCCACCGTCGCCGTCCTCAAGCAGCTCGCGCCCGAGCTCGCCCTCGTCCACGCGCAGATCTGAAACCCTTTCCAGCTTCGATCCACGCAGCAGCGCATCCTCCTCGACCGCTTCGGCGGCATCTCCACTGACGCCGTCGCCGAAGCCTACGCTCGCTGGCACGCCGCCGCAGGCAAACTCAACGATCTTCTACAGGGCGAGCAAGACCGCCTGCGCATGGTCGATCTCTGGACCTATCAGCGCAAAGAAATTGAGTCGGCCCATCTCGAGCGCTGGCGAAGACGAATCTCTCGAAACCGAGAAGCGCGTCCTCGCCAACGCCGAAAAGCTTTACGCCGCTGCCCTCAGCGCCTTCGACCAGCTTTACGAAGGCGGCGCCTCCGCAGAAGCCGCTCTCCGCGCCGCCATCCGCAATGTTGAGGAACTCGCCCGCTACGACGCCCGTTTCGTTGAATCCGCCCAGCAGCTCGCCTCTGCCCGCGCCACCGTCTCCGACCTCGGCCGCCACCCTCCGCGACTACGCCGAAGGCATCAATGCCTCGCCCGAGCGCCTCGCCGAGATCGAAGACCGCCTCGCCCTCCTTGATCGCCTCAAGCGCAAATACGGGAAGACCGTCGCCGACGTCATCGCCTTTGGCGAAGATGTCGCCCGCAAACTTGCCGAAGTCGAAGACCGCGACGAAATCCTGAAGACCCTCCGCACCGATCTCGACCAGGCCTCAGGCGAATATCAAAAAGCTGCCTCCGCGCTCACCGCCGAGCGCAAGGCCGCCGCGCAGAAACTCGCCAAACTCGCCGAAGCCCAGATCAACTCCCTCGCCATGAAGTCCCGCTTCTCCGTCTCCGTCCCGCGGCGAAGTTGTCGGAGGGAGGTCAGGGCTTAGCCCTGACAACAAAGCCGAAAGACTGAGCAGGCCTTCAGTCCCGGGAAAAGTCTCCAGCGCATCGGGAAATCAAGAAACGAAGGGGCACGAATTCAGTCATCTAGAAAAACGCGGCCGCACAGATAGTGCCGAAAGGGTCAAAAGATGATGGGGCTTTAGCCCCTGACGGAAGTTCTCCTGGACCTCCTCCGGCTGGGACAAAGTCGAATACCTCATCGCCACCAATCCCGGCGAACCCCTCAAACCCCTCATCGAAATCGCCTCCGGCGGCGAACTCTCCCGCATTCTGCTGGCCCTTAAAGTAGCAGTTGAAGAATCCACCTCCAAGTCCAGGAAAAAGACCGCTCCCCGCACGCTGGTCTTCGACGAAATCGACATCGGCATCGGAGGCCGCGCCGCCGAAGCCGTCGGCCACAAACTCAAAACCCTCGGCCGCGCCCAGCAGGTTCTATGTGTCACCCATCTCCCGCAGATCGCCGCCTTCGCCGATCAGCATCTAGCAGTAGAGAAGCGCGAGCAGGACGGCCGCACCAACACCCGCATCCGCGTCCTCGACGACCGCGCCCGCACCCACGAAGTCGCCCGCATGTTGTCCGGCGCCAAAGTCACCGACACCAGCCTGCAGCACGCCGCACAGATGATCGCCGGGAGCCGGTAAAGGAGCAGGTTATGTCTCAAGGGCAGATTGACTTCGAAATTGTGAGGAGGTGGGTTTACCAAGCACTCAAAAATCCCACCAACCCGCAGAATCGGCAAGATCTTCAGCATCTTTTATTGGCGGTTTACTCGCAGGCTTGCGCTGAAAAACACTGTCAGCCCCGAATGCAAGGGCCAAATTTTCAGGCCTCTCCAAACATTGTCGACATGCCACCGGACTTACAGAATTCTGTGCGCGCGGTTGTTTGGGAACTGATTATTCAGGGCATTATTGTGCCAGGCATTCCAAATCAACTCGGTCAAAGCGGTTTGCCGGCTTTCACGATAACTGAATGGGGGCAAAGATGCCTCAACCGTGAAGAGTATGTGCCATATGATGCAGCCAAATATCTTGAGCAAATACAATCCGAAATTCCCAAGTTGGACCACTCAGTGCCGCTGTATCTCAAAGACGCATTGTCGAGCTTCCGAGTTGGCGCTTATCTTTCGTCGGCTGTGATGTGCGGCGTAGCTTCAGAGAGGGTTTTGCTTGTGCTGCGTTTAGGAGTTGAGGATGCAATTCAAAGCCCGGACACAAAGAGAAAGTTTGCAGATGCAACCAAGGGTATTGTTATCAGCCGCGTTTTCAAAGAAATTTGGAAGCGATTGGAGCCGAATCAGGAAAGCTTAGCTAATAGCCTAGGGCAAGAGGACGTTAAGCTGGAATTATCAAACATCTTCGAACTGATTCGCAAGACTCGCAACGAAGCAGGTCACCCAACAGACCGCATTATTTCGCGAGATGAGGCAGAGAGCATTTTGCGGTTGTTCCCTGTTTATTGCAAAGCCGTGTACGCAACTTTAGATTGGCTCGCGAAAAATCCTTTGCCATAGGTAACAGATTGGCGGGCGACTCAGGCGACTAAAAGCAAGTTTCCCGAAGAACTCTGGGAGCCCGGAATTCATAAGAGCCAGATTCACGCCGCCGTCCGCTTCCTCTTCTCCGGTTCCGCATCGGGCGCAACGGTGCGCTCAGACGAGCGAAGCAGTTTCTTCAGATTGTCAGGCAGCGCGGAGAAGGGAACAGCATTCGCGAAATCCTCCTGGGTCAGCTCGCGAACCTCTCCCTCGTCATTCGTCAATGGTTTTCGGCTTGGGTTTTCGGCTTGTCCTGACTTGGGAGCCCCGGGATCAATTTACAGTTTTTACAGTTTGGCCTAATAGATATACAATGTACATCTAGGGGACGATTCATGGCGACAGGCATAGTGCACATCCGCGTGGACGAAAAGGTAAAAACCAAGGCATCCAAAGCCCTGGCCAAAATGGGCCTTACCGTCTCCGACGCCGTGCGTCTCCTCCTGACCCGCATTGCTGCTGAGAAAGCGATGCCCTTCGAAGTGCGCGTTCCCAACCGCGAGACCCGGGCGGCGATTGAGGCTGCTGAGCGCGGCGAGGTCTTCCGCGCCTCCAGCGTCGCAGAACTGATGGCAGACCTCCATGCGGACGATTGAGTGGACCGCGGCTTTCCGGCGCGACTTCAAACGGACCAATGCCACGCCCAGGCACCGCGATGTTAAAACTCTTTTACCCAAGATTGTGGACCTGCTTGCAAACGACGAGCCGCTCGCCGAGAAGCACCGCGACCACGCCCTCAGCGGCAACTGGAAAGCGCATCGGGAGTGCCACTTGAAGCCGGATTTGTTACTCATCTACAAACTGCCGGACAAGCAAACACTACTCCTCATCCGTATGGGTTCCCATAGTGCACTCTTTTCGAAGTAACGCGAACCAGCGGCCGCCCTGGGTCTCGCCTTTGAGGCGCGGGACAGCGCGCCGCCCAACTGATCGCTGCCAACCGCCACTGGCCGGCAGCGAAAAGCCGAGAGCTAGAAGCTGTGTTCTCACTTCTTGCCAACATGTCCGCGCCCGTCCCGCACCTCATTGCCCTTGAAGTGCGCAACGTGATCGACAGGGTGCCCCTGATCGGGTCTGTCTCCAGCCTTGGGCATCGGCCCGCGATAGCCATGCGACACATCGTAGTGGTTATTCACGTGACCATGGAAATTGGCGTCTCCATGAAACCAGGGTCCCGCGCCAAGGAATACGCCGCTTACAAACCATTCCGGCCCATAGTAGCCATAGGGCGCGCAGGCGTAAGGACCGTAATCGTAATAGCCATAAGGGCACACCGGCTCCGGCCCGATATTAACGCCGACACTGATCTGCGCCACAGTTTTCATGGGCGCTGCTAGAAGACAAATTGCAGCAACCGCTGCCACAGCAAAAATCCTGAATTGTTTCATAACTGTTCCTCCTCATTCCTCATTGATGAGCTCCGAAGTTGTACCCTCGTGAACCGTCAGTCGTGCCCACCCGCCACGCCGCGAGCACGATTTTTCAGAACCGAGGCCAACACCGCAAGCCGTTCATTGAGTGGGTGCAAACCGGAGATTCGCCGCACGGGCTCTTGCTGACTTCGGGAGGTAATCCCGACGCATCCCGGCCCGCTCCAAACTGTGATGAGGACGCAATCGGAAAGGATGTCAGAGGGAGGCCTCGAAACCGCGAGGCATTTCGTTAATGCTTCTGATTCTTTGATTTGCGAAAATCTGGAAGATTCTTTTCGCTTGCACTGGCGAGGGGAGCAACCTTAGCGAATATCGCCTGGCCGTTGGATCTTGGCGATGCGGCTCCGCCGCAAAGGCCAACCTGCTCTCAGCAGGAGCAGTTCACGGAACAGGGGGAGCGGCAGGTTTCAGCCCAATGGCCGGTTTTAGCGCGTTGTGGTCAGGCAATTGATCGAGCAGCACCACGTTGAGCAGCGATTTATGCACCTGGATGCGGCCGTTATAGCTGATTAAGCCGAGCTTGCGAAAGCGGTTCATAAAGAAGCTGACACGCGATCGAGTGGTGCCGATCATATCCGCCAGCGTTTCCTGCGTGATGGGAGGAATGAAGGTTTCCGGTTCACCGGGTTTGCCGAATTCCGCCATCAATAGCAGAATCCGCGCCAGGCGCTTTTCGCTGGAGTTGAATAGTTGATCGACAAGGTCGGCCTGGGTGCGCATGCTGCGGGCCAGCAGGAACTTGAGAAACAGATCGGCGAACGCAGGTTCGTCATGCATCACCCGGATCATTTCGTTTCTGCTGATCTTGAGCGCAGTGCAGGTATTCATGGCGGTGGCGGTGGACATCCGCAAACCGGCGATCGCCGCCAGAGATCCCTCCCCAACAAATTCGCCGGCGGCAAGAAGGGTGATGGTGGCTTCTTTGCCTCTCTGCGAAACCACTGTGATTTTTGCGCGGCCTCTTTGCAGATAGAACACAGAGTCCGCCGCGTCTCCCTGGCAGTAAAATGTCTCCTTCGCCTTCAACTCGATGATGGTTCGGCCCAGCCCGGCACTTGCAAGAAAGGTCGCGGTATCGAATTTGCTGACTCTTTTAGCCATCGAAATGCTGCTCCGTTTCAGTCCGCCGCGTTGGCAGGTCTCTTCAAGCCCGGAATGGCTTTGCCGCTGTGTGCTGCGAGGAGGGCGTTTTTTTAACAAACCAAACACCGCGAACGCGGCGATCAGGAAAAAACGCCATGGCCGCGAAAAAACGCCGTGGCCATAAATTGCGTCACAGCTCCCTCTGCGCTGGAGCGCCGGCAACGCGGCCCCGCCCCGGCAACGCGCCCCGAATTGATCAGTAGAATTTTTGAGGGGCTTTGGGGCCTGCGCAACGTGGGAGACACTCCACACCCGCGATAAACGGCAATGACGATCAATGTCTGTCCATCATCGCCCGGATGCGGGATTCGCGTCTGGTCAATATTGCTCTACCGCCTCAACCGGTGCAGAACTCAAACCGGCCCGCCGGGGTGGCGATCAATCGTGGAGGATCACGTTGAGCAGCGACTTATGCACGCGGATGCGGCCGTCGTATTCAACAAAACCAAGCTTGCGAAAGCGGTTCATGAAGAAGCTGACACGGGAACGCGTGGTGCCGATCATCTCCGCCAGCGTCTCCTGCGAGATTTTAGGGAGCGTCGTTTCAGTGGTACCGGGCTGGCCAAATTCCGCCATCAACAGGAGAATCCGCGCCAGGCGCTTTTCACTGGAGTTGAATAGCTGATCCACAAGATCGGCCTGGATGCGCATGCTGCGGGCCAGCAGAAACTTCAAGAATAAGTCGGAGAGTTCATGCTCCTCGTGCATGACGCGGATCATCTCATCCCGCGATATTTGCAGTGCAGTACATGGGGTAAGAGCAGTGGCCGTCGCCAGGCGCAGCCCAGGCGGTGCCGCCAGCGACTCTTCTCCAATAAAATCCCCGGGTCCAAGAAGCGTGATTGTGGCTTCCTTGCCGACTGTCGAAACCACCGTGACTCTCACCCGGCCCTTTTGCAGATAGAAGACCGCGTCCGCTCGATCCCCCTGCGTAAAGAAGGTCTCCTTAGGTGTCAATTGCACGATTCTTCGCCCCAGGCCAGCGCTCGCGAGAAAGCCGGCTGCGTCGAAGGCGGGCTTTTGAAGCTGAATCACCGACCAGTCCCCCTTTCCGAATCCAGTGATAGCTTCTGACTCTGCGGGAGGAACCGGGCCCCATCCGGTCCTGATCTGCCCTCCATTTAGGTCGCCAACCCGCTGTGAGGCCTACGGATAAGATGCAGCGAATCCAGCAAGTTGCTCATTCCAGTGAACAGCTGCGATGATCACATCACAGTAAACTGCCAGCGGGAGTTTACCACAATAGAACAATTTTCACCGCACGAATCCGGACATTCTGGTCAATTTTGCTCACTTTTCTTGATAATTTTCAAGCCCCGCCACCGCTTCCAGTGCTGGAACGAGGTGACGCAAATTTCGCACAGGCATCCCCCCGCCCTTCCGTGCTCCATCCTTTTCGTCCGCCACGGCGGAAAAAGGGTGGGAAAGCAAAAAGCCGGGCACATCCACTGCGTTGATCAACGCACCGCCCGCCCGGAAATGTTGTCACCAACGAAAAGCGACGGAGCTGGTAGGCTCCGCCGCTTGTTGTGCAATCTGCTGTCTGAAGTAGCAGCTACAGTTTAATGTCCGCCTTCATGTCCGCCGCCGTGCGATTCACCACCGCCGCCGTGCGACCCACCACCACCGCCAGGCGCTTCGTGCGAAGCCGGAGCCTGGTGAGAAGCCGGAGCCTGGTGAGAAGCCGGTGCCTGGTTCGAAGCTGGTGCCTGGTGAGAAGCCGGAGCTTGGTGCGATGCTGGACCACTGGTCCGCGCCACTTGAGGGTGACCCCCGCTGGGACGCGCTCCGCCGCCACGCGCAAAACTGCTGCGATTGGCCGCCGCGCCCCCACCGCCGTGGTAGCTTCCGCCGCCCTCGCTCACAAACCGATGGCCGCCCCAGCCGTGGCCGTAGCCCCAACCAGCCCATGGGCCCATGCCCAGGAAGATGCCGTTGTAAAAGTACCCTGGCCCGTAATAGCCATAGGGCGAGCAGGCGTATGGCGCGTAGTCGTAGTAGCCGTACTGGCAAACCGGCTGCACACCAATGCTGACATAAACTTGCGCCTGAGCCGCTGGCGCCATGGCCAGGCCGGCGAGCAGTGCCGTTGTACCGATTAGAATCTTGATTCCACGCATGGGAGACCCCCCTTAAGGTGTCTGCTGTGAGAGTGGGATGCTTTGGCGCCGTCAGGATCAACCCGGCAACAGCAGCCTACATAAGGGGTTGAGTCAAACCATGAATTCCGATGAATTGATCGGGTCCATCACTAATCTACCCTTACACGTCCAAGGCTAGTCTCAAGGCAAGCTTGGTCTGACAATAGGAACCACGGCGTTGTGAAACGATTACCAAAGGAACCGAATCGGCACTCGAGTTCTGGCCGGTAAACGAGGGGCAGGGGCCGAGCGAGGTGGCGTCGCTGAAAGAAGGGGTAGCGCCGGCCTCCCGGCCCGGGCCCCCGCGGACAGGTCTTCGTCCGTGGGGTAGTGGAACGGCTGTCGCGTGGACCTCCCGGTCCACGCCGCACTCTACACAAATAGGGAACATGCTCTGGAACTGCCTTTACGGCCGAATCACCATCTTCCCCACGCCATCGCGATAGTGGCTGGTGAGTTCGAAGGCCTCGCCGATGCGATCGAGGGTTCGCGTATGCGTGACCAGCGGCGCGAACCACTTGGGCTCCGCCTCGAGCAGCGCCAGAGCCTCTTCAGTCTCATGATTGGAGCGGCGCACATTGAAAAGCGTGAGTTCCTTGCGGCGCATGCCGGATGCGTCGACAGTAAACGTTGGCGTGGAGTGAATGCCTGTGAGCACCACGCGGCCCGCGTTGCGCGCCAGCCGAATGGCCTGCGGCACAGTGTCTGCTCCGGCCGCGCAGTCGAAAGCGCAATCGACGCCGCGTTGCCCCGGGCTTGCAAAATTTCTGCGACGGCTTCCTCTGGCTCGAGCACCGCGTCAGCTCCCATGGTCCGCGCCAGCTCGCGCCGATGCGCCAGAGGTTCAATGGCCCATATGCGGCCTGCATTGGCAGCGCGCAATGCGGCGATAGTCAGCAGGCCGATCGGTCCCGTGCCGATGACGGCAACAGTTTCATTTGCTGATATCGACGCCAGGCGCACGGAATGCAGCGTAATAGCGAGCGGCTCGACCAGAGTGGCCGCGTCGAACGAGAGATTTTGCGGAATGGGCACGAAGTTCGCGACAGGCAGATTGACCAACTCGCGGAAGAACCCAGGGTGATGGGGATTCGAGAGGAAGCGGATGTTGGCGCACACATTGTGGTGACCGCTCAAGCAGAACTCGCAGTGGTAGCAGTAGAGCGCGGGCTCAAGCGCTCCGCGATCGCCCGCGGCAAGCCCGGTAACGCCTGCGCCGGTTTTAACGATGACGCCCGCCGGCTCGTGCCCCAGCACCATGGGATAAACGTTGGCCATGCCGCCGACCTGGCCCTCGCCGTAGGCATGAGATCGGATCCGCAGACGCCGACAGATTCAACGCGGCACTGCACTTCGCCCGGTCCGGGATCATCAATGGGCATCTCGGTCTGGCGGAACCTAAGAGGAGCAATGAGTTCGGCTGCGCGCATGGAAAAAAAGATAACAGAGATCAGGAACGAGGGAGCGCGAGGCGCGCTCAGTGGATAAACATCATCGCGATGTGATTGACCGCGAATGTGGCGCCGTAGGCGAGCACCAGCATGTAAAAGAACTGCACCGCGGGCCACGTCCAACTGTTGGTTTCTCGCTTGACCACGGCGATCGTCGATGTGCACTGCATCGCGAAAGCGAAAAAGATCATGAGCGCCAGCGCGCCGCCAATGGTCATGTCGTGGTGCAGAGCGTTCTGCAGGCTGTAGGCCTGGGTGCCGGGATCGGCGCCGTAGAGCGTGCCCATGGTGCTCACCATGACCTCGCGCGCAAAGATGCTGCAAATGAGCCCGATGCCGATCTTCCAGTTGAAGCCGAGAGGCGCAATGGCCGGCTCGATGAAGTGGCCGATGTGGCCGATCACGCTGTTGGCCAGTTCGGAGGCGCCGTAGGAACCGCTTTGAAGATGAATCGGCCGGAATCTGCGCCAGCACCCAGAGTGCAAGCGATACGGCAACGATGATAGTGCCCGCGGGTCTTCATGAAAATGCGCGCGCGATCGAGCAGCCGCAGCCCGAGCGAGTAGAACGTGGGCATGCGGTACTGCGGCAACTCCAGAATGAACGGCGTGTCACTGGATTTGAGAATGGAGCTCTTGAGCAGGCGCGCGGTGGTGAAAGCGGCGACGAATCCCGCGAGATAGAGGCCGAGCATCACGAAGCGTACGCAGTCCGAGAACGCCGTGCAGAAAATAAATGTTGGGGATGAAGCGGGCGATGAGCAGCAGATAAACAGGCAGCCGCGCCGAGCAGGTCATGAAGGGTGCAACAAGAATGGTGGCGAGGCGGTCGCGCTTGTTCTCGATGGTGCGCGTGGCCATGATGGCGGGAATCGCGCACGCGTAAGCAGAGAGCAGCGGGATGAAGGCTTTGCCGTTGAGGCCGATA
>CAVWUL010000002.1:0-88830 GCA_963758125.1 uncultured Actinomycetes bacterium | reverse complement strand
CGTCGCCGAGCCGCTCGAGGGGAGCTGCTTCTGGCAGGCCGCGATCGCTGCGGCGGTCTTCGCCGAGCTCTGGCCGCCGGCAGCCCCGGGCTGGACGCCGTGCGACTTGAGGCAGGCCTGGAACTTCGCGAAGGTCCCCGAGGGAGCGCCCGCGCTCGAGCCTCCGGCTGCGCCGCCGCCGGGCGCTCCACCGCCGAAGCCGCCGCCGTTCCCGCCGAAGCTACCGCCGTTCGGAAGGAGGCTGCGACAGGCCGCGAGCGCCGTCTGGAAGGCCGGGGAGCTCCGATCGAATCCGCCGCCGGTCGTGACACCGTGCTTGCTGAGGCACTGCTGGAACTTCTGGAAGCCGGGGTTGTTCGCGAAGCCGCCGGCTCCTCCGGCGCCGCCACGTCCTGCGCCGAAGCCGCCGCCGAAGCCGCCTGTGGGCCTCAGGCTGGCACACTCGTTGAAGGCCTTCTGCTGGGCGGCGGTGCGCTGCGGACGGCCGCGGCCGAACCGGCCCGAGCCGGTCGCACCCGTCGTACCTGTAGCTCCCGTCGCTCCCGTCGCGCCGGTCGAGCCGCTCGCGCCGGATGCCCCGCTACGACCGCGGCCGAAGGACCCGAAACCGCCGCCACCCTGGCCGACCGTGACGCCGTGCGACTTGAGGCAGTTCGTGTAGGCGGTGAAGTCGGCGTTCGTCGCACCGGTCGCGCCCGTCGCCCCTGTCCCGCCCGTCGCGCCGGTGGTGGTGCCGGCCGCGGCCGGCGTCGTGCCGGTCGAGGCCGAGCTCGACCCGCAGGCCGAGACGACGAGGACGCAGGCGACAGCGAGCAGACCGGCACCGAGCACCAGGCCCGTCCGGCGGGAAGTCGGTTTCAAGGCCCCCCTCATACCTGCGTCAAGGTGACAGACGAACCTAAGCGCCGGTTTAGAAGTGCCTGGGAATCCAATGTGGCCCTACCCACTGCTCGCTGCTCCCCTCCCGGCGCCGCCGAACCGGCCGCCGCCGCCGGCCGAGACACCGGGCGCCGTCGCCGAGACCGACGACGCGGTGACATCGCCGTTCCCGCCCGTCGAGCCCTGGACGATCACCGTGTCTCCGGGCCGAAGCCCGGAGGCCGGTGCGTTGGCATTGCGCGTGATCGTCGTCGACGGCCCGAGCGTCACCTTCACGAGCGAGCCCGTCGCGCTCAGCACGTACAGCGTCGAGCCGTCGACGACCGAGACCGTCCCGATCGCGGCCGCGCTCGAGCCGCCGAACCCGGCGAACCCGGCCGCTCCCGTCGCTCCCGTCGCTCCCGTCGCACCGGTCGCGCCGGTCGCCCCGCCGGCCGACCTCAGCCTCGCCGCGAACGCCGAGGCCAACGAGGCGTTGCCCGAGCCCGAGCCACCGCTTCGCTTCTGCAGGGTCGCCCCGCCCCAGAACCCGGCGGCGACGAGCACGACCGCGATCAGCGCCGCCATCGGCACCGCGAGCCGGATCCCCTTCGCCGGCCCACGAACCGCCCACTCGTCGTCGCCGTCGTCCGGCGGAAGCCCCGGGACGTCGTCGATCACAGGCGGCAGCGAGTGGGTCGTCTCCTCGGTGCTCATTCGTAGCGCAAGGCGTCGATCGGGCGCAGCGAGGCGGCCCGGTTTGCGGGGTAGAGGCCGAAGAACACGCCGACGGCGATCGCGATCCCGAAGGCCAGCGGGATCGAGTAGCCGGCGATCACCGGCGTCACGCCCTCGATCTTGAAGTGGGTCCCGATCACGCCCACGATCACGCCGGCGGCGCCGCCGATCAGCGACAGCAGCACGGCCTCGAAGAGGAACTGCCTGAGGATCGCCGACTTCGGCGCCCCGACCGCCTTGCGGATCCCGATCTCGCGGGTGCGCTCCGTGACGGTGACGAGCATGATGTTCATCACGCCGATCCCGCCGACGAGCAGCGAGATCGCGGCGACCGCGCCGAGCAGCGTCGTGAAGGTGCTCGACGTCGACTGGGCGGTGGAGATCAGGCTTCCCTGATTGATGATCGAGAACGGCAGGTCGGCGACCGTTGTCCCGTTCTCGTTCGCGAGGATCGTCTCGACCTCGGACGCCGCGTCGTTCAGCTTGGCCGTCGACTTGGCCTGGACGAGAAGCTCGCTGAACGAGGCCGACTCGCCCGTGAGTTCGTCCTGCACGGCGGTGTAGGGCGCGATCACGACGCTGTCCTGATTCGTCAGCCCGCTCGTGCCCTTCTCCGCCAGCACCCCGACGATCTCGAAGCTCGACGAGCCGAGCCGGATCGTCTGGCCAAGCGGGTTCTGGCCGGTCGTGAAGAGGTTGCTGAGCACCGTCTGACCGACGAGCGCGACGCGGCGGCGGTTCGCGATATCGGCCGAGCTGATCGGGCTGCCCGCCTCGAGCGCGTATCCCTCCGCGGGAAGGTACGCCGGCGTGGTTCCGACCACCGAGGTCGAGTAGCTCGCCGCACCGTAGGTCGCGGTCTCGGTCGTCGAGACGACGGGCGAGACGGATTCGACGTCCGGCGCCTGGGTCGGATCCTCGATCGCGTCGACCGACTCCTGTGTGAGCGAGGCGCTCTGCGACTGCGTGCCGGTCGTCGAGGGCCCGCGCCCGAAACGGCCGCGGCTGAGCACCGTGATCGTGTTCGTCCCGAGCGCCTTGATCCGGTTCTGCACAGCCTGCGACGAGCCCGTGCCGACCGCGAGCAGGATGATCACCGCGGCAACGCCGATCAGCACGCCCAGCACCGTCAGCAGCGAGCGCAGCTTGTTCGCGGTTGCGCCGCGCCACGCGATCCGGATCGTGTCGAGCCCGTTCACGAGGCAGCCGACCTCGAGCGGACGACGTCGAGTCTCGGCGGCAGCGCAACGACCGGAACGCGGCGTGCATCCTCGACGACCAGCCCGTCGCGCAGCCGCACCGTACGCTTGGCGTACGCGGCGATGTCCTCCTCGTGCGTGATCAGGACGATGGTTCGCCCGCCCGCGTTGAACCGGCTGAACATGTCCATGATCTCGTCGCTCGTGGTCGTGTCGAGGTTGCCGGTCGGCTCGTCGGCGAGGACGAGCGCCGGGCTCGAGACGATCGCGCGTGCGAGCGCGACCCGTTGCTGCTGGCCGCCCGAGAGCTCGCTCGGAAAGTGGCGGCTGCGGTCGGCGAGCCCGACCGCAGTAAGCGCGTTCTCGGCAAGCCTGCGGCGCTCACGGGACTTCACCCCCGCGTAGAGCAGCGGCAGCTCGACGTTCGCGAGCGCCGTCGTCCGGGGGATCAGGTTGAACGACTGGAACACGAAGCCGATCTTCCGGTTGCGGATGCGGGAGAGCGCGGCCTCGTCGAGCGTACGGACGTCGATCCCGTCGAGGAAGAACTGGCCCCGCGTCGGCACGTCGAGGCAGCCGATGATGTTCATCAGGGTCGACTTGCCCGACCCCGACTGGCCCATGATCGCGACGAAGTCCCCGCGCTCGACGACGAGCGAGACACCGCGAAGCGCATTCACCTCGACATCGCCCATCTCGTAGGTCTTGAGGACGCGGCGAAGCGCGATCACCGGGTGGTCGGAACCGGCCTCCCGTACGCTCATCCGCCCCGCCCGAACCCGCCGCCGCCGAAGCCCGCGCCGCCGCCGCCCCCGCCGAAGAAGCCGGCGGCGCCTGTTGCACCCGTGCCCGTGCCCGTGGTCGCCGCAGTCGAGACGGTGACCGTCGGAATCGCAACGAGATCTCCTGCGGAGACGCCGCTCACGATCTCGGTCGAGGAGTCGCCGACGAGCCCCGTCTGGATCCGCGTCACCGTCGTCTTCCCGTTCGCGACGAGCTGGACCGTCGAGACCGTGCCGGTCGTCGTGATCGCCGAGCTCGGCAGCTGGAGCACGTGCTCGCGCGTCTCGGTGACGACCGCCACATTGGCGGTCATCCCTTCCTTCACGTCGGCGGGTGGGCGACGAGTGCGATCGTCGCGTTGTAGGTGACGACGTTGCTGACGACGGTCGAGGTGCTCGAGACGTCGGTGACCTTGCCGGCGACCTCGACATCCGGGAGCGCCGGGAACGTGATCGTCGCCGGCTGGCCGACGGCGAGCTTCGTCGCGTCGGCCTCGGCGAATCCGGAGACGACCTCGAGCTTCCGAAGCGTCTCGATCGTGGCGAAGGGCGTGGAGCTCGACGAGTTGCTGCTGGATCCCGTGCCGGTGCCGGCTCCTGCGCCCGTGCCGGTGCCCGTGCCCGAGGAGCCCGACGAGCTCGAAGCATTCGCGGCGCCGCGACTCACCGATGACCCGCTTCCGCTGACAGTGTCACCGACGGCGTAGTTGACGGCGGTGACGGTCCCCGAGACCGGGGCGAGCAGGACCGTCTCGGCGAGCGCCTTCTGGTCGGCTGTCACCGTCGCCTGGGCCTGGGTGACCGCGGCCTTGTCCTGCGCGATCGTCGTGTCGGAGGGCGTGTCGTTCTGCGCGATCGTCGCCTGTGTGCTCGCCAGATTCGCCTCGGCGGCCGAAACCGCCTGCTTCTGCGCCGTCACGGCCTGCTCGGCGGCCACGATCGCGGCCTGGTCGGCGACGCACGAGCTGGACGAGGTCTTCAGGACCTGGCCGAGCCCCGTGGCCGTGCCCGAGCCGTTGCTCGCAACGAGGCGGAAGAGGTAGGCGGTGTCGGGCTTCAAGCCGCCGACCTGCGCGGAGACCCCGACGGCAGCCGTCGAGGAACCGGCGTTCTCGGTCGGCGTCCGCTTGCCGTAGGCCATGGTCGTTCCGTACTGGAAGTAGTAGGTCGTGTCGCTGCCGTTCGGATCGACCGTCCCGTTCAGCATCGCCGACTGCGTGAGCAGGTTCGAGGCTGTGCCCGTCGTCACAGCCGGCCTGGCGGCGGCAAGCGTCGCGAACGACACGGTTGCGCCCGTTCCCGTCCCCGTGGCGTTCGAGGCCAGCAGCCGGAAGTAGTAGGTGCGACCCGCGCCGAGCCCGCTCAGGTTCGCGGTCACGGATACGGGGCTCGTACCGGAGCCGGCACCGACCTTGGCCGTCTTCGAGCTGAGAGAAGAGGACGAGGTGCCGTATTCGAACCAGTAGCTCGTGGCGGCTCCCGACGGATCGACCGTGCCCGAGAGGGAGGCCGTCTTCGCGGCGATACCTGATGCCTGGCCCGTCACGACCGACGGAGCGGAGCTCTTCGTCGCCGTGGAGCCGGAGGCCCCCGATGCGGTGGAGCCGGAGGCACCCGACGCGGTGGAGCCGGTGGCCGCAGTCGCGGCGGAGCCGGTGGCCGCGGTCGCGCCTGTCGCACCCGTGGCACCCGTAGCGCCCGTGGCACCCCCAGCACCCGTGGCGCCGCTTCCGGCGGCCTGCGATGCCTGGCCCGTCGCGCCGCCGGCGCCGCCCGACCCGGTCGGGCCCGTGGCCGTCCTGACCTCGATCCCGTTCCGCGTCCCGGTCTGCGAGCCTGCTCCCGATTGTGTCTGCCCGGTGCCCGTCGAGCCCGTCGAAACACCGTTCGAGGAGCTCTGGCTGTTCGTCGTGCTCGAGAGGCTCGACGCGGTCGCCTGATTCTCCGAGCTCGACCCTGTGTTCGACCCCGTGTTCGACCCCGTGTTCGACCCGGTGTTCGACCCCGTGCTCGACGAGGTCGACCCTGCCGGCGGGCAGCCGAGCGCCTCGTCGACCGCGAGCTGCTTCTGTGCCGCGCTCACCGCGGCCTCGTCGGTCGCGAGTTGCGACTTCGCCGTAGTCACCTCGGCTTGGGCCTGCTGGAGGTTCGAGCTGTTCGTGGCCTCGTCCGCGGCGGTCGGCCCGGCTTCCGCGGCGGCAAGCGCGCTCTCGGCCTGCGCGAGGGTCGCCTGCGAGGACTGGAGCGTGGCCTGGGCCATCGTCGGGTCGAGCTTCGCGATCACCTGCCCCGGACGGACCTGGTCGCCCACGGCGATCCTCACCTCGCTCAGCGTCCCGCTCGTGGCGAAGTCTGCCGAAGCCGAGGTCGCAACGCTCACGTTCCCGGATGCGCTCACACTCGACTGGACGGTGCCATACGCGACGGTCGCCGTCCGCTGCGCGGCCGAGCTCGATGTGGTGCCGCCGAGGAATCCGTAGACCGAGTCGAGCCCGAACACGACCGCGATCGCTGCCACGAGCCCGAGCGCTCCGTATATGAGCGCCCGACGGCGCCGGATCCCGCGCGCTTTCTCTCAGCCACAGGCGCCTGCGCGCAGTCGGACGCGGCAGCAGGTAGAGCCGCGCGGCGAGTTCCCCCGGTCGTTCACTAGCCGAGAGCAAACCAGCTCAGGCTAAATGCCGGATAAGAGCTTGCTGTGCGGACGCTGGGATTGCAACCGGCCGGTGACCAGGCGGAGAGCGAGCGCCGAGACCACCAAGAGCCCGACCGCTGCCGAGTCTCCCCGGTGCCGCGCAGGTCTTAGGCACTTCTTAGCCCCCGTTCAACCGGCGTGAGGCCACGCCAGGGATCATGGAGGTGACCGGCGAAAGGACAAACGGAGGATGAGAACTTCACGGCGCGCTGTTGCGCTCACAGTTGCAGGCGTGCTCGCCGCACTGGCTGCCGGCATCGGGATCGGGGCCGGGGTGTACGCCTCCCTCGCACCGGCCGGCACGACGACCGTCGTGCAGGACGTCAACGCGACCGGCCAGAACGAGAACGCCGCGGCGACCCCGTCCGGCGATCTCTCGGTCGGGAGCATCTACGAGCGCACGCATCAGGGCGTCGTCGACGTCACGGTCAGCGGCCGGCAGCTCCATGCAGAGGGATCGGGCTGGGAGTACGACTCGAAAGGCGACATCGTCACGAACGAGCACGTGGTCGCCGGGGCGTCCTCGATCACCGTCACGCTCTGGAACGGCAACACCTACAAGGCGCACCTCATCGCCGCCGACGACTCCACCGACCTCGCCGTGATCCGGATCTCGGCCCCGTCGTCGGTGCTCGCGCCGCTCACGCTCGCCAACTCGGACGACGTCGAGGTGGGCGACCCCGTGGTTGCGATCGGCAGCCCGTTCGGGCTTCCGCAGACCGTGACGAGCGGAATCGTGAGCGCCCTCCACCGCTCGATCGACTCGCCGAACGACTTCACGATCTCGAACTCGATCCAGACCGACGCGCCGATCAACCACGGCAACTCCGGCGGCCCGCTCCTCAACGCCTCGGCCGATGTGATCGGCGTCAACTCGCAGATCCAGAGCGAGTCCGGCGGAAGCGACGGCGTCGGCTTCGCCATTCCCTCGAACACGGTCAGCTCGATCGTCGGGCAGATCGTGGCCGGGAAGACGATCGCGCATGCCTACTTCGGCGTCCAGGTGAGCGACTCGCGCTCACCGCTCGGCGCCGACCTCGCTCAGATCCTGCCCGGGACGGGCGCGGCAAAGGCGGGTCTCAAGGCCGGCGACGTCGTCACGAAACTCGACGGGAAGACGATCTCCGGCGAGTCCGACCTGTCCGCGGTCATCGGCTCGAAGAAGCCCGGGGAGAAAATGAGCGTCACCTATGTTCGGGACGGCAAGACCGCGACCGTGACGGTGACGCTCGGTACGCAGCCCTCCTGAGTCAAGTCGATGTCTTCGCACTACAAGCTGATCGCGGGCGCCGTCGTGATCGCAGTGGCCGCCGGCGGCGGCGCGGCGGTTGCGGCGATCGAGCTGAGCTCGTCGAGAGCCGAGTCGGCCTCCACGGTCACGGCGTCGTTCGGCCGTGGAGTCGGCGGCTACGGGCTCGGAGGCGGCAGGCTCGGCGGGCGCGGCCTCGGAGGCGGCCTCGGCCCGGGCGGCCGGCCGTTTCACCCGGGCGGGTTCCACGGGCGCAGGTTCTTCGGCTCCGGGGTAGGCGCGGCGGCGGCCTATCTCGGAATGCCCATCTCGGCTCTCCGGAACGAGCTCGCAGACGGCCGGACGCTGGCCGCCCTGGCGGTCGCCCGGAAGAAGACGCCCGCGGGGCTCGAGGCGGCGATGCTCGCGGCGCAGAAGCAGGCCCTCGACGCGCTCGTCGCCTCGGGCCGGCTCACGCAGGCGCAGGAGCAGCGGGTCGAAGCAGGGCTCGAAGCTCGCGTGAAGCTCGCGGTCGAGCGTGCCCGTCCCGCGGGGCCACCTGCCGAACCTCCGGGTAGCGGACCGCCGGCCTCGACCGACTAGGAGCTCAAGCCGCCGCGGCGGCGGGCTTTTCCTTCTTCTTGCCGCCGCCGGAGGTCTCGGCGACGATCTCCGCCGCGATCGCGAGCGCGATCTGCGCGGGCGAGCGGCCGCCGAGATCGAGCCCTGCGGGGCCGTGGATCCGATCGAGGTCGCTCTCCGAGAAGCCAAGCTCCGTGAGCGCCGCCCGCCGCCGTTCCTGCGTGCGCCTCGCCCCGATCGCCCCGACGTAGCGGGCGTTCCGCTCGAGTGCCGCGGCGACCGCCGGGATGTCGAGCCGCTCCTCGTGGGAGAGCGTGACGACGACGGTGCGCTCGTCGATCCGGTCGGCGACCTCGTCAGGCCAGGCCTTGATCACCTCGTCGGCGCTCGGCACCCGTTCGGGCGTCGCGAGCGCGGGGCGCGCATCGACGACGGTCGTCCGCCAGCCCAGATCCTTGCCGTAGGAGCAGAGGTGCTCGGCCGCCTCGGCGGCACCGAAGATCATCACGCGGAGCGGACCCTCGACGACCTCCGCGAAGATCCCGTCCTCGCGCAGCCCCGTGCTCTCGAGCACGCCGCGCTCGAGGCGCTTCTCGCCCGTCTCGGTGTTCGTGTAGAGCATTCCGTAGCCGTCCTCGTCGAGGAGGCCGCGCACCTCGCGCCAGAGCTCGGGATCGGCCTGCTCGACCCAGACGTCGATCTCGCCGCCGCACGAGAGCCCGACCTCCCAGGCCTCGCCGTCGGTCACGCCGTAGTGGACACGCCGGGCGTCCTCGCCGGCGAAGATCGAGTTGGCGCGCTCGACGACGTCGGCCTCGACGCAACCGCCCGAGACGGAGCCGCTGAACCGGCCGCTCTGGCGCACGACCATCTTCGCGCCGGGCTGGCGTGGAGCGGAGCGGATCGTGTCGATCACGGTCGCGACGACGACCTTCTCGCCGGCCGCATCGGCCTCGTCGATCACGTCGATGAACTCGCGCATCGCTCCTACGATACCCCGGTCGCCTGCAGCGGCGGGCCGATTTTCCCGCCGCGCTTCGAGCGGCCCGCGGCACGGAGTGCGCGGGCGTAGGCCTCTGCCGGCGTGGCGGCGCCCGCCATCACTTCGCCGGTCGAGCGCATTTCCGGGCCTCGCGTCGCCGCACCCGGGAACCGCTCGGCCGGGAACACGGCCTCCTTCGCCCAGGCGCGGGAGGGAACGGCACGCTCGGGCAGGTCGAGAGCGGAGAGCGTCTCGCCGAGAAGCAGCCTCACGGCATGCTCGACGAGGGGGACGCCGGTCGCCTTCGCGACGAAGGGAACGGTGCGGGAGGCCCGCGGGTTCGCTTCGAGCACGTAGAGCTTCCCGCCGGTCACCGCGAGCTGGAGGTTGAGGAGGCCGCGGGCGCCAAGACCGCCGGCGATGCGCGCGGCGACCTCGCGGATCTCGTCTTCGAGCGCAGGCAGCACGGACGGCCCCGGAAGCACGCAGGCAGAGTCGCCGGAGTGGACGCCGGTCGGCTCGATGTGCTCGAGGACGGCCGCGACCCAGGCCGTCTCCCCGTCGCAGAGCGCGTCGACGTCGAGCTCGAGCGCGCCGTCCAGGTAGCGGTCGACGAGGCAGGGGCCTTCGACGCGGAGCTCGTCGGCCGAGCGGGCGACGTGCATCCCGCGCCCGCCGATCACGTAGTGCGGCCGGATCAGCACCGGATAGCCGATGCGATGGGCGAGCTCGCGGGCCTCCTCGGCGTTCTCGGCCACGCCCCACTCCGGCGCGAGCTCACCCGCGAGCTGTGCGAAGCGGCCGCGGTCCTCGGCGGCATCGATTGCCTCGAGCGGGTCGCCGAGCAGCGGCACTCCCGCCGCCGCGAGTGCCGGCGCGAGTCGGAGGGGCGTCTGGCCGCCGAAGGAGACGGCGACCCCGAGCGGCTGCTCGAGCTCGCACACCTCGAGCACGTTGCGCTCGACGAGCGGCTCCAGGTAGAGCCGGTCGGAGGTGTCGTAGTCGGTCGAGACGGTCTCGGGGTTCGAGTTCACGAGCACCGCCTCGTAGCCGAGCTTCCGCAGCGCCTGGGCCGCGTGGACGCAGCAGTAGTCGAACTCGATCGCCTGACCGATCCGGTTCGGCCCGCCTCCGAGCACGATCACCGCGCGCCCCGACGGCTCGGGCCCCTCGTCCTCGCCCTCGTGCGTGACGTAGTAGTACGGCGTCCGCGCCTCGAACTCTCCGGCACAGGAGTCGACCGCGAGCCGCACGGGGTTGCCGTGTGAGCGCGAGCCCGAGCCGACGACCTCTCGCAGCCGATCAGCGAAATAGGGGTGGATCCCGGGCAGCTCGAGCTCACGTCTCGCGCACTCCAGCAGGAGATCCCAGCGCTCGGCCATCGGCTCGGCGGCACGCTCGACAAGCTCGGCGTCGCTCTCCGGAAAGGCGACCGCCGGTACCTCGCGGCCCTCGAAAGCCTTGATGAAGGCCTCGTCGAAGGTCCGCCCCAGCCCGAGCGCCTCTCCCACAGCCCGCATCTCTGCCCCGAGCCTCCGCGAGGAGCCGGCGAACTTCTCGAAGTCGAAACGCGGCGCCTTGACCGCGACGTAGTCGAGAGCCGGCTCGAAGGCAGCCGTCGTCTTGCCGGTGATGTCGTTCGGCAGCTCGTCGAGCGTGAAGCCGACCGCGAGCAGCGCGGCGAGCTTCGCGATCGGGAAGCCGGTCGCCTTCGAGGCGAGCGCGGAGGAGCGCGAAACCCGTGGGTTCATCTCGATCACGCGGAACTCCCCGTTTGTCGGGTGCACGGCGAACTGGACGTTCGCGCCGCCGGTTGCGACGCCGACCGCCCGCGCGGTGGCGAACGCCGCCTCGCGAAGCTGCTGGTACAGGGGATCGGGGAGCGTCTGCTGCGGTGCGACGGTCCAGGAGTCGCCCGTGTGGACCCCCATCGGGTCGAGGTTCTCGATCGAGCAGACGACGACGGCGTTGCCGCGCGCGTCGCACATCACCTCGAGCTCGTGCTCCTGCCAGCCCGTGAGGTACTCCTCGACGAGCACCTGCCCGACGGGGCTCGCCGCGAGGCCCTTGGCGATCGTGCCGCGGAGCTCCTCGGCGGTCCAGGCGATGCCGCCGCCCGTCCCGCCGAGCGTGAACGCGGGCCTGATGATCGCCGGCACGGGAAACTCGACGTCGGGCGAGTGCGCGACGATGCTGCGCGGCGTCGGGATCCCGACGCTGTGCACGGTCTGGCGGAAGAGCTCGCGATCCTCGGCACGATTGATCGCCTCGAGGTCGGCGCCGATCAGCTCCACGCCGAGCGGCGCGAGCTCGATCGCAAGGTTCAGTGCCGTCTGGCCGCCGAGCGTCGGCAGGATCGCATCGGGCTTCTCGCGCTCGATCACCTCGGCGACCGTCTCCGGGTCGAGCGGCTCGAGGTAGGTCGCGTCGGCCCATTCCGGGTCGGTCATGATCGTCGCCGGGTTCGAGTTCACGAGGATCACGCGGAACCCCTCGCGCCGGAGCACCCGACAGGCCTGGGCGCCGGAGTAGTCGAACTCGCAGGCCTGGCCGATCCGGATCGGCCCGGAGCCGAGGATCAGGATCGAGCGAAGGTCGGTGCGCTTCGGCACGCGTCCGCCAGGCGGTCGAAGAAGGGGAGGGCGTCGAGCGGGCCCGGCGACGCCTCGGGGTGGAACTGCACGCTCTCGAACCCGTCGCCCCGGAGCCCCTCGCAGGTCTCGTCGTTCAGCGAGACGTGCGAGATGTCGCCCTCGGCGATCACGGCGAACCCGTGGTTCTGCACGGTGACGAGGACGCGGCCGGTTCGGGCGTCGCGGACGGGGTGGTTCGCGCCCCGATGGCCGAACGGGAGCTTGAAGGTCTTGTGGCCGAGCGCGAGGCCGAGGAGCTGGTGGCCGAGACAGACGCCGAAGAGCGGCGCGCGCCCGAGGAGGCCGCGGATCGTCTCGATCTGGTCGGTGAGGACGGCGGGGTCGCCGGGGCCGTTCGCAATCAGGACGACTCGCGGCTCGGCCTCCAGGATTGCGTCTGCGTCCCACGAGCCGGGGACGATGTAGGCCTCGAGCCCGGCGGCTGCGAGCCGCCGCGGGATCGATCGCTTCGAGCCGAGATCGACGACGACGACGCGCGGGCCCGACCCGACCGAGTACGGCTCCTGCGCTCCGACCTGGCGGTCGAGCGGACGGCCGTCGATGAACGGCTCGGCGAGTGCCCGGGCGTGAAGCTCCTCGACCGGCGCGTCGCCGAGCCCGCAGCGCAGAACGCCGCCGTCGCGGATCCGGCGGACGAGCGTCCGCGTGTCGAGGCCGGTGAGAGCGACGACCCCTTTCCCTCGCAACCACGCGGCAAACTCGGGTCGCGCGTCCCGCATCACGACGCCCTCGCACTGCACACGGCCCGACTCCATCCGCGCCTCGTCGACGCCGTAGGTCCCGATCAGCGGATACGAGAAGCAGAGCACCTGGGCGACATAGCTCGGGTCGGTGACCGCTTCCTCGTAACCTGTCATCGCGGTCGTGAAGCAGGCCTCGCCCGAGGCGACGCCGGGCGCGCCGGCCAGGACCCCGGGAAAGACGGTACCGTCCTCGAGCACGAGATGTCCGCGCGTCTGCTGCATAGATTCCATCGGATGTGCATAATACGCACATCATGGCAACCGTCGCGATCCTAGGCACCGCCGGCTACACCGGGCAGGAGACGCTCGATCGCGTCCTGCTCCACCCGGAGCTCGAGCTGATCGCGCTCGGCTCGGATTCACTGGCCGGACGCCCCGCGCATGCGCTCGACCCGCGCCTCAACGGCGAGATCCCGATGTTCACGCGAAATCTCGAGGCGGCCTCGAGCGGCGCCGACCTGTTTTTCCTCTGCGTCGGGAACAGCGAGGCGGCCGCGTTCACGCCCCCGGATGGGGCGGTGGTCGTCGACCTGACGGGCGTCCACCGGCTCACCGATCCGGCGCTCGCAGACAAGTGGTACGGGCTGATCCCCGGCGCCTGGAGCTACGGCCTGCCCGAGGTCCATCCCGCAACCGGCCCGCTGATCGCGAATCCAGGGTGCTATGCCACGGCATCTCTGCTGGCGCTGGGTCCGGTCCGCGAGGTGGTGACGGGCGACGTGATCGTCGATGCCAAGTCCGGGATGACGGGCGCCGGCAGGAGGCTGCGTGACAGCTCTCATGCGGGGGCGGTGCTCGAGAACTTCGCTCCCTACGCGGTCGGAGCTCATCGCCATGCGCCCGAGATCGCGCAGATTCTCGGCTTCCCGGTCAGCTTCGTCCCGCACCTCCTGCCGGTCAGGCGCGGCCTGCTCGCGACCTGTTACTTCAAGACCGACGCCGACGTTCGCGCGCTCGTCGAGAGCTACTACGCCGAGAGCTCGGTGGTGCGTGTGCTGCCGGAGGGGGTCGAGCCCGAGATCGGGCGCGTGCAGGGAACCGATGCCGCCGAGATCGGCGTCTTCTCCGACGGCGGCACCGGGATGACGATCGTGATCTGCGCCGAGGACAACCTCGGGAAAGGCGCGGCCGGGCAGGCGATGCAGAACGCGAATCTCGCACTCGGTCTACCGGAGACGGCCGGGCTCCGGCTCAGGAGCGTGCTGGTTTGAAGGGATGCAGTTGAGCGTCACCTCGGCGAAAGGCTTCGTCGCCTCCGGCGTGGCCGCCGGGATCCGCCGGCGGGAGCGGAAGGATCTCGCAGTCGTGCGTTCGCTTCCCCGCGCGGTCGGCGCCGCGGTCTTCACACGCAACCTCGTCCAGGCCGCATGTCTCCAGGTCAACCGGGAGCATCTCGCGCTCGCCGACCCGCAGGCGGTGGTCATCAACTCCGGTGTCGCGAACGCCGCGACGGGTGAGCGCGGGAAGCTCGACGCACTCGCGACCGCGGCCGAGGCGGCGCGGCTCCTCGAGCTTCCGAGCGAGGAGGTGCTCGTGCTCTCGACCGGCGTGATCGGCGCGCGGCTGCCGCTGAACCGGCTGCTGCCGGCCCTCGATCCGGCCGTCGCCGCGCTTTCTTCCGAGGGCGGCGCGGATGCCGCCGAGGCGATCATGACCACGGACACCCGGTCGAAGGAGGCCGTCTCGAACGGTGACGGCTTCGTCGTCGGCGGGATGGCGAAGGGCTCCGGGATGATCCATCCCGACCTCGCAACGATGCTCGCGCTCGTCACGACCGACTACCCGCTCGACGCCGCCGAGGTCGCGGGGCTCCTCCGGCCGGCTGTCAACGACTCGTTCAACTCCATCTCGGTCGACGGCGAGCCCTCGACGAACGATTGCGTGATTCTGCTCGCGAACGGGGCGAGCGGGATCGAGCGGACGCCGGAGTCGGACGCCGCGTTCGTGGCGGCGCTCGCCGAGGTCTGCGGCTCTCTCGCCCGGCAGGTCGTCGAGGACGGCGAGGGGATCACCGTGCTCGCCCAGATAAACGTCACCGGCGCCGCCGACGATGCGCAGGCGAAGGCGATTGCCCGCCGGATCGCCACCTCGCCCCTCGTGAAGACCGCGCTCCACGGCCATGACGCCAACTGGGGCCGCGTGCTGATGGCCGCGGGGTCGGCGCCGTGGAACGGCGGGTACGCCGCGATCGATGCCGATCGGGTCACGCTCCTCTACAACGGCACCGTCGTCCTCGACCGCGGCGCCCCCACGGACGTGGAACCCGACGTCTCCGGGCCCGAATGCACGATCGATCTCGATCTCGCACTCGGCGAGGGGCGCGCGGGGTACCTCACGACCGACCTCTCCTACGAGTACGTGCGGATCAACGCGGACTACAGGACATGAGCCGCCTGGTCGTGAAAGTAGGCGGGAGGGTGGCCGAGGGGTCGGCGACTCACGTCCTCGATCTGGTGGCCGGCGGCCATGAGGTTTGTGTCGTTCATGGTGCAGGGCCCCAGATCTCGGCGGAGATGGAGCGAGCGGGGATCCCGGTCGCGTTCGTCGGCGGACGCCGGGTGACAACGCCCGCAGGCATCGAGATCGTGCAGGCGTCGTTTGCCGCGGTCAGTGCCGCACTGTGCGATGCACTCGGCGAGCGGGCCACGCCCGTCTTCGCCAACGAGATCGGCTTCGAGGCCACGCGAACGGCGACGCAGCTCGGCCTCGTCGGGGAGCCGTTCGTCCAGCGCTTGGAGCCGCTCATCCGGCTGCTTGCCGCCGGGAGGATCCCCGTCGTCGCACCGCTCGCCGTCGACGACGTCGCACCCGGGACCGTCCTCAACGTGAACGCCGACGACGCGTCGACGGCGATCGCGCTCGGCCTGCAGGCCGACCGGATTCTCTTCCTGACTGATGTCGAGGGGTTCATGGTCGACGGCGAGGTCGTGGAGACGCTCGACATCGCGACGGCCGACGAGCTCCTGCAGGGGGGGACGCTCGACCCGAGAATCCTGCCGAAGCTGCAGGCGGCTCGCGATGCCGCAGTGAAAGGCGTCCCGGCCTCCATCGGCCGTACGGAGGTGCTCGCAGCATGAACGTGCTCACCGGCACACCGCTCCTTCCCGTCTACGCCCGGTTCCCGGTGACCTTCGTCGACGGCGAGGGCACCTGGCTGATCGCCGACGACGGGCAGCGCTACCTCGACCTCGTCGCCGGAATCGCCGTCGTCAGCCTCGGGCACTGCCACCCGGCACCGCTCGAGGCGGCGAAGGAGCAGCTCGAGCGGCTCTGGCACGTCTCGAACCTCTATTCGACCGAGCCGATGGAGAAGCTCGCGCGGGCGCTCTCGGAGCGCTTCGGCGGCGCGCACGCCTTCTTCTGCAACTCGGGGACTGAGGCGGTCGAGTCTGCGATCAAGTGGGCGCGGAAATCGACCGGCAAGACGGAGCTCGTGGCGCTCGAGGGCTCGTTCCACGGCCGGACGATGGGCGCGCTTTCGATCACGGGCCAGCCGGCGAAACGGGCGCCGTTCGAGCCGCTCGTGCCGGGCGTCCGCTTCGCGACCCCGGAGACGCTTGCAGGTTCGGTGGGCCCCGAGACGGCCGCGATCTTCATCGAGCCGGTGCAGGGCGAAGGAGGCGTGCGGCCCATCCCCGCGGAGGCGCTCGAGGAGGCACGCGCCCTCGCCGACGAGTTCGGCGCGCTGCTCGTGTTCGACGAGGTGCAGACGGGCATCGGCCGGACGGGCGAGTTCTTCGCGTGGCAGCGCTCGGGCGTGCGGCCGGATGCGGTGACGCTCGCGAAGGGGCTTGCGAACGGCTTGCCGATCGGCGCGCTGCTCGTCGCCGACGGCGCGCCTACCGGCTTCGTCCCGGGGGACCACGCCTCGACCTTCGGCGGGAACCCCGTTTCCTGCGCCGCTGCGTGTGCCGTGGTCGAGGCGATCGATGACGAACTGCTCGCTCACGTCCGCGCGATCGGTGAGCGCTTCGAGGCGCAACTCGAGGACGTTCGCGGGGCAGGCCTGCTGCTCGCCGTCGAGCTCGGACGGCCCGCCGGGCCCGTCGCTCACGCCGCGCTCGAGCACAACCTGCTCGTGGGCACAGCAGGCGAGACCGCGCTGCGACTCACGCCGCCGTTGACGATCTCGCCGGAGGAGGCCGACCTCGGCGTCGACCTGTTCCGGGAGACCCTGGCCTCATGAGGGAACTGCAGGGATGACGACGAAGCTCGAACGCCAGGGCGCGATCCTCCGGCTCGTCGAGCAGAAGCACCTCTCGACGCAGGCCGATCTCGCCGAGGCGCTCCGGGCGGAGGGGATCGAGGCGGTGCAGACGACCGTCTCACGCGACGTGGCTCGGCTCGGGCTCGTGAAGGTGCGAAACGGCGACGGCCGCCTGATCTATGCGCTTCCGGGCGCCGCCGATCTGCGACGGCTCGAGGAGCTCGCCTCCGCGCTGCGCAACTGGGCGGGAGCGATGATCCCGACCGGCCGGCTGCTCGTGATCCACACGCCCCGCGGCTTTGCCGCCGCGCTCGCAGACGCGATCGACGAGGCGACCCTCCCCGATGTCGCAGGCACGGTCGCCGGCGACAACACGATCTTCGTCGCCGTGCGCGAGGGCTCGAGCGCCGCTGAGCTCGCCGCCGACTTCACCCACTACCGCGAAGGCGACCCGGACGCGTGAGCCACCGCCCGAAACCTGTGCCGTGCACGACTCGGGCCCGGTGAGCGCGGGCGGCGCGATCCTCGACTCGCTGCCGGTCGGCGAGCGGGTCGGGATCGCCTTCTCGGGCGGGCTCGACACCTGCTGCGCGCTCGCGTGGATGCGCGAGCGCGGTGCGATCCCGTACGCGTTCACGGCCGACCTGGGCCAGTACGACGAGCCCGACATCGCCGCCGTCCCCGACCGCGCCCGCGCGTACGGCGCTGAGGACGCCGTGCTCGTCGACTGCCGTGACACCCTCGCCCGCGAAGGGCTTGCCGCGCTCCAGTGTGGCGCCTTCCACATCCAGACCGCCGGACGCCGCTACTTCAACACGACGCCGCTCGGCCGTGCCGTCACCGGCACGCTCCTCGTGAAGGAGATGCGCCGCCACGGCGTCGAGATCTGGGGGGACGGCTCGACCTACAAGGGCAACGACATCCAGCGCTTCTACCGCTACGGGCTGCTCGAGAATCCGAGCCTGCGCGTCTACAAGCCCTGGCTCGACAGCGCCTTCGTCTCGGAGCTCGGCGGCCGCAAGGAGATGAGCGAGTACCTGGCCGAGCGGGGCCTCCCGCACGGCAGCTCGGTCGAGAAGGCCTACTCGACCGACGCCAACCTCCTCGGTGCCACGCACGAGGCCAAGGATCTCGAGCTCCTCTCCACGAGCATGCACATCGTCGAGCCGATCATGGGCACCCGCCACTGGGACCCGGCGGTCGAGATCGCGCCCGAGGTCGTCACGATCCGCTTCGCGAACGGGATGCCGACGGCGGTCGGCGGGCTCGAGAGCGACGACCCGGTGGCGCTCGTGACGGAAGCGAACGCCGTCGGCGGTCGTCATGGGCTCGGGATGTCCGACCAGATCGAGAACCGCATCATCGAGGCGAAGAGCCGCGGGATCTACGAGGCCCCCGGGATGGCGCTCCTCCACATCGCCTACGAGCGCCTCCTCACGGCAATCCACAACGAGGCGACGCTCGAGACATACGCCGACCAGGGCCGCCGCCTCGGCCGGCTGCTCTACGAGGGACGCTGGCTCGATCCGCAGGCGCTGATGCTCCGCGCCGCGCTGCAGCCGTTCGTCGCCGCGGTCGTGACGGGCGAGGTCACGATCGAGCTCCGCCGCGGCGACGACTACACGATCCTCGACACGAGCGGCGAAGGCGTAACGTACGACCCGGAGCGTCTGAGCATGGAGCGGAGCTCGACTGCGTTCACCGCTGCCGACCGGATCGGCCAGCTCGCGGTCCAGGTGAACGACATCGCCGACACGCAGCGGATGCTCGCCGAGCAGCGGAAGCTCCGCCTCGAGCCGCCCCCGCCCCCCTCTGACCCGCTGGAGCTCGGCTCATGACTCTCTGGGCGGGCCGGGTCGGAACGGCGCTCGCCCCCGAGGTCTGGGAGTTCCTGCGCGCCACCGACGACGAGCTCCTTCCCTACGACATCCAGGGGACGCTGATCCACGCCAAGCGGCTCGAAGGGGCAGGGCTGCTCAGCGCTGCGGAGCTCGCCGAGGTCGAGGAGCGCCTGGCCACGATCACCGTCGCCGACCTCGAAGCCGAGGACGAGGACGTCCACTCCGCGATCGAGCGCCTGCTCGGCGACGTCGGCCGGAAGATCCATGCCGGCCGCTCCCGCAACGACCAGGTCGCCGCCGCCTTCCGGCTCTACGTCTCCCACGCGGCCGCCGAGGCGGAGGAGGCGCTGACCGCCTTCGCCCGCATCGTGATCAGGCGTGCCGGTGAGGAGGCAGAGACGCCGATGCCCGGCTACACGCATCTCCAGCGGGCGATCCCTGTCACTCTCGGCCACCATCTCCTCGCCTGGGCCGAGATGCTGGAGCGCGACCGCTCGAGGCTCCGCTTCGCGGGCGCGAATGCGATCCCGAGCCCGCTCGGGTCGGGTGCGCTCGCGGGCTCGACCCTCGCGATCCCGCCGCCGCCGGACCCGATGCGCAACTCGATCGACGGCGTCTCCGACCGCGATTTCGCGCTCGACTACCTCTATGCGTGCGCCGTGCTCTTCGGCCACCTCTCGAGGATCGGCGAGGAGCTCGTGCTCTGGACGACATCCGAGTTCGGATTCGCCCGACTGCCCGAGGACGCCGCGACCGGCTCGTCGATGATGCCGCAGAAACTGAACGCCGACGTCGCCGAACTGGCACGCGGCAAGGCCGGCACCGCGATCGGCCGGCTCACGGGCCTGCTCGCGACCGTGAAAGGCCTGCCGCTCGCCTACAACCGCGACCTCCAGGAGGACAAGCCGCCCGTCTTCGGCGCGAGGGCCGATGCGAGGAACGCGCTCGGAGCGCTCACCGTGCTCCTAACCGGCCTCGAGTTCGACCGCGAGCGAATGGCACAGGCCTGCGCCGACCCGCTGCTCCGCGCGACCGACGCCGCCGAGGCGCTCGTCCGCGACGGGCTTCCGTTTCGAGACGCGCACGAGCATGTCGCGACCACGGTGCGCGCCGGCACGTTCGAGCCGCCGGCAACCGACGCGGCGCGTCTGGGCGACGTAGGGGCTGCGGCCTCCGCGGCGAAAGAGCGCTGGCTGTGAAATCGCCGCTCCCCGTCTCACTCTCCGGCCGCGATCTCCTGAAGATCGGCGACCTCGTTCCGGCCGAGGTCGACGCGATCCTCGATCTCGCCGAGGAGCTGAAGCTCGACCGCTCTCCGCGCCTTCCCGGGAAGACCCTCGGCCTCATCTTCGGCCAGCCCTCGACCCGCACCCGGATCAGCTTCGGGGTCGCGATCATCCAGCTCGGGGGCGGCTTCGTCACGCTCACCCCGCAGGAGATGCAGCTCTCGCGCGGCGAGTCACTGAGCGATACCGCCCAGGTGCTCTCACGCTACCTCGACGCGCTCGCGATCCGCGTGCTCTCGCACGACGAGCTCGAGGCCTGGGCGGCGGCCGCCGAGATCCCCGTGATCAACGCGCTCACCTCCGTGGAGCACCCCTGCCAGGCGCTCGCCGACGCGCTCACGATCCGCCGGCGCTTCGGCACACTCGACGGCGTGAAGGTCGCGTGGGTCGGCGACGGCACGAACGTCCTCGTCTCGCTCGCGGAGATCGCGAAGCTGACCGGGATGGAGGTCGTCGCGGCCTGCCCCGAGGGCTACCACCCACCCGCCCGCACCCCGCTGACGCTCGTCGCCGACCCCCGCGAGGCCGCCGCGGGCGCGGACGTCCTCGTCACGGACATCTGGGTCTCACTCGGCCAGGAAGAGAGCCGTGAGCAGCGGCTCGCAGACCTCGAGCCCTACCGCCTCGACGAGTCGCTCGTCGCTCTCGCCGGGCCCGAGGCGATCGTCCTCCACTGCCTGCCGGCGCATCCGGGCGAGGAGATCACCCCGGGCGCGATCTACGGCGCGCAGTCGGCGGTCTGGGACGAGGCCGAGAACCGCCTGCACGTGCAGAAGGCACTGCTCGCGCTCATGCTCGGATAACCGGCAGGAACCCACGTCCGAAAGACCGCGTACCGTCCGGGCGTGGCCCGGGTGAGTCTCGTCGAGCGCAGCCTTACGAGGTTCATGCGCTCGCCGCCGACCGTGTCCCGCGCCGCGCGCACGATCGTCCTTGCGACCGGCGGTGTCGTCGTGATCGGCGGGATCACGATGCGGACGCTCGATCACTCGGAGTACTCGAATGTCTGGGGTCGGGATGTGGTGGGCGCTCGAGACGGTCACGACCGTGGGATACGGCGACGTCACGCCCAGGAATGTCTCGGGCCGGATCATCGCGAGCGTCGTCATGCTCGAGGGGATCGCCTTCCTGGCGATCATCACCGCCGTCATCACCTCGACGTTCGTGTCGCGCGCGAGCGCCGAATACGCCGCGCTCCATGCCGGGCAGCAGGCTGATACCGCCGGCCTCGAGAAGCGGTTGGCGGCGATCGAGAGCCAGCTCGACGCGATCCAGAGCGCCGTCGCCCCGCGCACGTGAGCCCGAGCCGATGAATCTCGGCTCCTCGGGGGGTCTCACCTATCGACGGTCACCAGACCGTAACCGGACTGGGTAGTCCGGTTCTGATACGGTAAGCGGACGTTAGAGTCCGGTTCTAGGGAGGAGTGAGAAGAGATGGCGAGAGAGAAGACGAATCCGTGGGTCGTCCTGGTACTGATCTGTCTTGCGCAGTTCATGGTCGTCCTCGACAGCACGATCGTGAATGTGGCCCTGCCGTCGATCCAGACCGATCTGGGGTTGAGCGAGGCCAGTCTGCAGTGGATCATCACCGCCTACACGCTCGTCTTCGGCGGGTTCCTGCTCCTCGGCGGCCGCGCCGGCGACCTCCTCGGCCGCAAGCGGGTCTTCCTGGTCGGGCTCGTGATCTTCACGTTCGCCTCCCTGATGAACGGGTTCGCCAACGGCGAGGGGATGCTGATCGGCTTCCGGGCCCTGCAGGGCCTCGGTGCGGCACTGATCTCACCTGCGGCACTGTCGATCATCTCGACGAGCTTCAAGGAGGGCGCGGAGCGCGCCAAGGCACTCGGGGTGTGGGCCGCGATCGCGATCGGCGGGGCTGCGATCGGCCTCGTCCTCGGAGGTGCGCTCACGCAGTACTTCTCGTGGCCGTGGATCTTCTTCGTGAACGTCCCGGTCGGCATCGTCACCTTCGCCCTCTCCTACCGGCTCGTGCCGGAGTCGAGAGACGAGCACGCATCCCACAACTACGACATCGCCGGCGCCGCGACGGTCACCGGAGGCCTGATGGCGCTCGTCTATGCGATCGTCAAGGCCGAGACGGCCGGCTGGACCTCAACGGTCACGCTCGGCTTCTTCGCGATCGCCGCCGCGCTCCTCGTCTCGTTCGTCGTGATCGAGGCACGCGCCGCCGCGCCGCTCGTCCGGCTCTCGATCTTCAAGATCCGCTCGCTCCTGACGGCGAACGTCGTGATGTTCCTGGCGATGTCGGGGATGTTCTCGATGTTCTTCTTCAACACGATCTACATCCAGAAGGTTCTCGGATACAAGCCACTCGAGGCAGGGCTCGCGTTTCTGCCCTTCACAGCCGGGATCATGGTCTCGGCCGGGCTTGCGGCGCAGTTCGCACCCAAGGTGGGAGTCAGGCTCGTCGCCGGCATCGGGATGATCCTCGGCGCAGCCGGGCTCCTACTGCTCACCCAACTGCCCGTGAACGGCTCCTACCTCACAGACGTCCTACCCTCGATGATCCTCACCTCGCTCGGGATGGGCGCCGTCTTCATGCCCCTGACGCTGCTCGCAACGACCGGGCTCGACAACGACGACCAGGGGCTCGCCTCCGGGCTCTTCAACACCTCCCAGCAGATCGGCGGCGCCCTCGGCCTCGCCGTCCTGTCCACGATCGCTGCGAGCGTGACGAGCTCCCACGGAGGCGCCAAGGACTCCCAGGCGCTCGTGGACGGGTTCCACTGGGCCTTCGGGTTCGGCGCGGTCTTCCTGCTCGCCGCACTCGTCGTGATGCTCTCGATGCTCCGGCAGAAGGACGTCGCGCGCATCGAGGCCGAGGCACGGGAGCACGAGCCCGCACTCGCCGGAGCCGCATAGTGCGGCCTGGGGGCCGCACTATCGAAGGGACGCTTTAGCCGGTGTCCACCCTGCGCGCGGACGCCCAGCGCAATCACGACCGCGTGCTCGTCGCGGCCGCCGAGGCGTTCGCCGAGCATGGGCCCGACGTCAGCGCGGACGAGATCGCTCGCCGCGCCGGCGTCGGGCACGGCACCGTCTACCGGCGGTTCCCGAGCAAGGACGCATTGATCGCTGCCGTGGTGAGCGCGCGGCTCAGCGAGCTCTCCGACCGGGCAGAGGAGCTGCTCGCCGAGCCGGACGCAGGCCGCTCCTTCGAGCGTTTCGTCTGGGACATCGCCGAGCTCTACGCGGGCGATCGGGGCCTCTGCGAAGGCGTTCCGCGCTGCAGCGAGATCCCCGAGGTGGCGACTGCAAAGGAGCGCCTGCACGCCCTGACCAAACAGTTCGTCTCGCGCGCTCAGGCAGAGGGATCGCTCAGGCGGGACATCCGCCCCGAAGACGTGCCTGTCCTGATCGGCTCGGCGATCATGGGCGCGACGCAGTCCGCGGACCGCGACTCGTGGCGGCGCTACGTCGCGGTCGTGCTCGACGGGCTTCGGCCGCCGACTGCCTGACCGGCCGACGGGGAGACGGCCCCCGTTGTCTAGAGTCGTGTCGTGACGTCGCTCGAATCTCTCACCGCGACGGCGCCGCTCGCCCAGCCGCCCGCGTTCCCCCTCTCGCCGACCCAGCTCGAGCAGATCCGAGTCTACGGCAGTGAAGAGCCCGTCGAGACAGGCGACATTCTGTATTCGCCGGGCGACGAGGACTGGGGCATGTTCGTCGTCCTCGAGGGCCGGATCGACATCGTCGAGCGCCATGGCCTCCCCGGCATGCGGGTCGTCGTCAGCTACGAGCCCGGCGAGTTCTCGGGTGAGATCGGGATGCTCACCGGGCGACGCTCGACGCTCACCGCGATCGTCGGCGAGGGCGGCCGGGTGCTCCGTGTCCCGGTCGAGAACGTCCGGACGATCGTCGCCGAGGACAGGACGCTGAGCGAGCTGATCCTCGACGCACTGATGACGAGACGCGGCTATCTCGTTCGCGAGGGGATCGGGGTGACGCTCGTCGGCTCCCGGTTCGATCCGGAGACCCGCCGGCTGCTCGAGCTCCTGGCGCGAAACGGTGTCGCCACGAAGTGGTACGACTGCGAGAGCTCGCCGCAGGGCGCGCTTCTGCTCGACAAGCTCGGCGTCGGCGCAGGGGAGCTGCCGGTGGTCTCGATTCCGGGCGGCTCAGTGCTCCGCAACCCGAGCGCACTCGAGCTCCGCCGGGCCCTCGGCAGGCCCGACCCCGGGAGCGACGCCGCAGCCGAGGACTGCGATCTCGTCGTGGTCGGGGGCGGCCCGGGCGGGCTCGCCGCCGCGGTCTACGGGGCCTCCGAAGGGCTGGCGACGACGCTTCTCGAATGCACCGCGCTCGGCGGGCAGGCCGGGACCTCGTCGAGGATCGAGAACTACCTCGGGTTCCCGGCCGGGCTCTCGGGCTCCGAGCTCAGCAACCGGGCCGTCGTCCAGGCGGAGAAGTTCGGCGTGCGGCTCACGCTTGCGGCCGAGGCCGTGTCGCTCTGCTCCGAGCCGGGCCGTCACGTGATCACGCTCGACGACGGCAGCACGATCGGCGCCCGCTCGATCATCGTCGCCACCGGCGCCCACTACAAGCGGCTCCCGCTCGATCGGATCTACGACTTCGAAGGGGTCGGCGTCTACTACGCGGCGTCGGCCGTCGAGGCGCAGGCGTGCATGGGGCGCGAGGTTGCGGTGGTCGGCGGCGGCAACTCGGCGGGCCAGGCGGCGCTCTACCTCGCAGAGACCTGCGCGACGGTGCACCTCATGGTCCGCCGCGACACGCTCGAGGAGACGATGTCCCAGTACCTGATCGCGCGGATCGAGAGTCATCCGAAGATCGAGTTCATGCCGCGGACCGAGGTGAGGCGTCTTCTCGGCGACGAGGAACTGAGCGCGATCGACGTCTCGAGCTCCGGCGCGGAGGCCACCCTCGACGTCAGCGCGCTCTTCCTGTTCATCGGCGCCACGCCCGGCACCGAATGGCTTCAGGGCAAGCTCGCGCTCGACCGGGCCGGCTTCGTCCTCACCGGGCCCGACATCCCCGCAAGCCGGCTCGACGGCACCGTCCCGCTGCCGCTCGAGACGACCGTTCCGGGGATCTTCTGCGTCGGCGACGCGAGAAGCGGCTCCGTGAAGCGTGTGGCGACGGCGATCGGCGAGGGGTCGATGGCCGTGCGACTCGTCTTCGACCGGCTGCTGGTTTCGGTCACCGCCTAGGGATACAGTTACGCCGCGTGCCGATCTCACGGGGATTCCACCGCCGTCGTGAGCCTTCAGGCGACCCGGGCCGGGTGCCGCCGGGGCAGTACGTCACGGCCGACTTCCCGGTCCTCTCGGCCGGCCCGACCCCGCACACGCCGCTCGAGGAGTGGTCGTTCTCGATCCGCGGTGCCGTCGACGAGCCGGTCTCGTGGAACTGGGAGCAGTTCAAGGCGTTGCCGCACGAGACGGTCACGGTCGACATCCATTGCGTGACCAAGTGGTCGAAGCTCGACACGGAATGGACAGGCGTCTCGCTCGACACGCTCCTCACCGGTGTCGAGCCGAACGGCGAGTTCGTGCTCGCCTGGAGCGACGGCGGGTACACGACGAACATCCCGCTCGAGGATCTCCTCGACGGCAAGGCCTGGGTCGCAGTCGACTATGACGGCGAGCCCGTCGAGCCCGAGCACGGAGGGCCGGCGCGGCTGCTCGTGCCTCACCTCTACTTCTGGAAGAGCGCCAAATGGGTGCGCGGGCTCGAGCTCCGGGACGAGGACGAACCGGGCTTCTGGGAGGGCTACGGGTACAACAACTACGGAGACCCGTGGAAAGAACAGCGGTATCAGGGCGACTGAGCTGGCAGCTCGCGACGGTGATCTCGGCGACGGTGGAGACCTCCCGGACGAAGACCATCTTCCTCGACCCACCGGACTGGCCGGGGCATCTCGCCGGCCAGCATGTCGACGTCAGGCTCACCGATGAGGACGGCTACCAGGCGCAGCGGAGCTACTCGATCGCCTCGGCGCCCGAAGACGACCACCTCGCGCTGACGGTCGAGCGGCTCGACGACGGCGAGGTCTCGCCCTATCTCGTCGACGAGCTCCGGGCGGGCGACGAGCTCGAGCTGCGCGGCCCGATCGGGGGCTACTTCGTCTGGCGCGAGTCCGACGGCGGCCCGTTGCAACTGCTCGCGGGCGGCTCGGGAGTCGTGCCTCTCCGGGCGATGCTCCGCCACCGCGCCGCGGCAGGAAGCTCGGCGCCGGCGCGCCTCCTCTATTCCTCACGTTCCCTGGACGACGTCATCTACCGCGACGAGCTGATGGAGCAGCAGGACGGGGTCGAGGTGAGCTTCGCGCTCACACGAAGCTGGCCGGAGGAGTTCGACGGGCATCGCGGCCGGGTCGACAGCACCCTCCTCGCCGGCGCCGTCTGGCCGCCGGCGGCGGATCCGCTCGTCTACATCTGCGGCCCGACAGGCTTCGTCGAGACGGCGGCCGAGGCGCTCGTGGAGCTCGGTCACGATCCACGGCGCGTCAAGACGGAGCGCTTCGGAGCCTCTGGGGCATGAAGGGCCTCGATGGAAATGCGGCCGCCGGCGTGCTCGAGGACGTATTCGGTATCGACGTGACGACCGCGTCCACCGTCTGCGCCGCCTGCCAGGCGAGCCGGCCGCTCGCGGAGCTCGTCGTCTACTCCGACGGGCCGGGCACGATCATCCGCTGCCGTAGCTGCGCGAGCCTGCTGATCGCGGTCGTGGCGATCCGGGGGCGCTCGTGCGTCGATCTGAGTGGGCTCGCGGCGTTCGAGCTCGCGACGTGAGTCGACCGTCAGCCGTCGACCACGAGCCCGCTGACCGGGCCGAGCAGCCGGCTCGAGCGCTTCGACACCCCCGGCAGGCAGACGAGGCGATGCGTCAGCGGGCGCCCCGCCTTGCGATTTTCGAGCTGCTCCGTGGCGATCGGCTTCCAGAGCGTGTCGATCACGTCGATCGGATCGCGATCGAGCTCCTCGACCGGCAGCTCGAGGTGCTCCGACCAGAGCCGGAGCCGCGTCTTTCGGGCGAGGGCCGGATCGTGGGTGACGAGGTTCATCTCGGTGTCGTTGAAGAGCGAATGCTCGTTCAGGTTGGCCGAGCCCACGGTGAGCCACGCGTCGTCGACGATCGCGAGCTTGGAGTGGACGTAGATCGGGTCGGCGCGGGAGCCGGAGCGGGCATAGACCGTCGAGGCGAAGACGCGCCCGCGGCCCGCATCTGCCTCGAGCAGCTCCCCGAGCACGCCGCGCGTGTCGTCGGCGCCGCTCAACGGCTTTGCGGGTAGCAGCACGAGCAGGCGAAAGTCGGGCGTCGACGGATGGCTGATCTTCTCGGCGAGGATCGCAGCGATCTCGGGCGACCAGAGGAACTGGTTCTCGAGGTAGATGAACCGCTTCGCTGCCCGAAAAGCGCGGACGTAGGACTCGAGGATCGCGAACTCGCCTTTCGGCGTTGCGTCGTAGATCTTCTCCGGGACGGTCCGTACGATCTGCAGCTCGACGTCGCCTGCGGGCGCGGTCGGAACGGCTGGGGGAAGCCGCTCTCCGGTGGTCTCGTGCCAGCGCATCGTGAAGTGCCCGGCGACATCTGCAACGGCGGGCCCTTCGATGCGGGCGGCGGTGTCGTGCCAGCCGATTGCAGCGCGCGCAGGGTGAAGCGAGGAGTCGAAGCGGTCGCCGTCCTCGGAGGTGAGGTCGATTCCGCCGACGAATGCGATCCGGTCGTCGATCACGATCGTCTTCTCGTGGTGGCAGTGCATCGGCCGTTCGCGCGAGTCGAGCGCGACCTCGATTCGCGAGCCCTCGGCGAGCCGGTCCTCATCCTGCGCACATCTCGCCGGGAGGGCCTGAACACGGGCAACGGGGCGCCGGCCCACACGAGCACCCGCACGTGGACGCGCTCGGCGAGCTCACCCAGAAGGTGGCGCAAGGCGACGGAATCGCCGTCGCGTTCGAGGTCGAACGAGGGCGAGAAGTACCAGCCTGTGATGTGGATATGCGACCGGGCCTGCCGCAGCTCCTCGGCCATCGCCGGCAGAGCCTCGGCGCCGTCGACGAGGATCTCCACCGCGTTTCCGGCGCGCGGCGGAAAGGTGCCCTCCGCCCAGCCGCCCGGCGGGGGGTCGAGCGCCCCCTCCCGATCGAGCCTTTGAAGCCGCCGGTGGTGGTGGGCGCAGATCTGGCGGCTGACGGCCGTGCCGAACCAACGCTCGGCCGGGACCGTCACGGCCCGCAGCCGCGAGATCGCCTCCTCTGACTGCGTGAGGGACTTCGCGCATTCTCTCGACCCTACGATCGCCGTGCGCCCGCAGGCCCCAGGCGGCCTGGAGCGCGCGCGTTGCTCGTGTCCGGTGGGGGCTCGATCTCGGCGACTGCCTCGGCGACCTCGGCTCCCGCGCCGAACTCGAGGGCCCGACCGCCGAAGGCGACGGCACAGACCGCGAACCACGCCCAGCCCAGCGCGAGGCCTCCGATCACGTCCGAGAGCCAGTGGACATCGAGGAGGACGCGGCTCGAGGCGACGGCGACGGCCAACCCGACGGCGCCCCCCGCGATGATTGCACGCGCAGCTCGCGGCCGACGGCGCCCGAGCAGAAGGGCGGCGGCGGCCCAGAAAGCCGCTGCGGTCGTCGTGTGGCCGCTCGGGAAGGAGGGCCCGAGGCTCGCCGCCGCCGGGTTGAATGCAGGGCGCGCCCGATCGACGAGGTCTTTGATCACAGTGGACGCGAGCTCCTCACCCGCGAGCACCATCACGACGAAGGCGAGGATCCAACGGCCTCCAGTCCGCCGCCATTCGACGAGCGCGAGCACCGCCGCCAGAACCACCACGACGTCGATCGATCCGAGCTGCGTCACTCCGTCGAGCACGTGGGTCGAGAGCGGGGAGGCATTGCGCGCCCCCCACTTCGCGACACCGTTGTCGATCGAGTTCAGCCGTGCGTTCGTCCGCACCAGGTAGGCCAGCAGCCCGAGTACCACTCCCCCGAGGACCACGGCGCCGAGCGCGAGCGACAGGGCGAGCCCCGTCGCGGACTCCGGGTCGAGCCGGCGGCGGAGCAGGTGGCGCAAACGGCTGTGACCCTGAACGACCTCGCCGACCTTCCCGGCCGTGGCCAGTGCCGGCGTGCGTGCGAACCCCGATTCGCGCGGATACCGCCACACAAGCAGCCCTGCCACGATTCCGGCACCGAGGGCTGCGATCGCAAGCACGAGAATGGGCATGAGCTCAGCCTGTTCTGCCCCCACCCCTGAGGCGGAAACGTGTTCCCATCCGCTTGGGCGTCGGACGATCCGGGTAGGCACCACGTCTATGCGCACCAAGGGAAGCCGATCCTTGCTCATCCGGACCGGTCGCGGCACCCGCAACCGGTTGCTCGGCCTCGAGGACAAGCCGATCGCGATCGTGCTCGTCGCCGCCGGGGCGACGATCGCCGTCTCGTACGTTCTCGCCGCCTCTGCCGGGTGGGCCCACGTCCATCGCATCGTCTACGCGCAGCATTCGTGGGCGTGGCTCGCCGTCTGCCTCGCCGGCGAGTCGGTCGCATACGTCGGCTACGTGCTCACGATCCGGGACATCGCCCGGGTGGATCGCGGGCCGGAGATGGATCTCGCCGTCTCCGCGAAGACGGTGGTCGCCGGCTTCGGCGTCTTCGCGGCGACCCGAGGCTCGGGCGGCTTCGCGGTCGACTACTGGGCGCTCCGCCGCGAAGGGGCCGGCCGCAGGGACGCCGTCGGCCGCGTTCTCGCGCTCGGCTTCCTCGAGTACGCGACGTTGAGCATCGTTGCGCTCGTCGCCTCGGTCGCGCTCTACGCAAGGGTCGACGGCCACGCGGGGGATTCCGCAACGCTCCCGGCGCTACTCGTGCTCCCAGCGTTCGCGTTCGCGCTCTGGGCGACCTCCCACAAGCGCTCCAAGCGCCTCAGCAGGCCTCGGCCGAACGGGAACTGGTTCCGGCGGACGTTCGCGGACTCGGTCGCAGGCGCCGCGAAAGCCCGCACGCTCCTGTCGAGCCCGCGAGAGCACGGGCTCGGCGTCCTCGGGATGACGCTCTACTGGGCGGGCGACATCGCGTGCCTCTGGGCAGCCCTGCAACTCGTAGGCGGGAAGCAGATCACGATCTCGGCCCTCGTCCTCGCCTACTCCGGCGGATACGTGCTCAGCCGGCGTTCGCTTCCGGCCGGCGGAGCAGGCGTCGTCGAGGTCGCTCTGACGCTCGCACTCGTCGGGATGGGCGTCCGCTTCGCGCCTGCCCTCGTCGCGGTGCTGATCTATCGCCTGTTCAACTTCTGGCTCCCCATCGTTCCGGCGCTGATGCTCATTCCCAGGATCCGAGAGCTCCGCGCGCGGTTCCAACGGGCCGAGCAGCAGACAACCTGACGACGTGGCCGCGTTGCCCCGTTGGCAACACGAGGTTTCCCGAAGTGACGATCGGGAGAAACCTCTGCCGTACATGCCCCCGATCTGCGAGGCCCGGATGGCAACGAGCGCGGTACTCCAGGACCACCCGAATCGCCGAGCTCGGCCTGCCGGCCGGGATCGACCGGGTCGCGGCCATGGGTCGGCGGCGCCCGTCCTGGACGGCCGAGGCGCCGCAGCGTCGCTGCTTGCCCGGGCCACGGGGTCGACCCATCCCGTGCGCGCATTTGCCGCCGGGATCGTGCTGGCGTACGCGACGATCGCGAGCGTCTCGATCCTGCTCGGTTTGCTCGTGACTCGCGTCCTGATCACGAACGGGCCTGTGGCCCGAGCCGACGAGGCGCTCGTTCGCTTCCTCTCGCACCACCGCTCGGGAGGGCTCACGGAGGCATCCCTGATCGGCTCGATCATCGCCGGCGGCATCACGCTGCCGATTCTCGTGGCCGGCTTCGGGCTCATCGCGGCGATCTTCCGGCAATGGCGCCTCGCGGCGTTCCTGATCTTCGCGCTTGCAGTCGAGTCGGCTGCCTACCGCACGACCACGCTGCTCGTTCACCGCCACCGTCCGAAGGTCGTGCGGCTCGAGAACCTCCCCGTGAATGCGAGCTATCCCTCGGGTCACACAGCGGCTGCGATCGCCGTCTATTGCGGGCTTGCGCTGCTCCTGTGCTCGCGGATCCCGGCCGGCTGGGCGCGAATCGCGGTCTGGGCCGTCGCCGCCGCGATTCCCGTCTACGTCGCATTCTCTCGCATGTACCGGGGAATGCACCACCCACTCGACGTCGCGGGCGGGGTTTTCATCGGAGTGGCGACGCTCGCGGCGATGGTGATCGTGAGCCGCGCGGCGGGACAGGCGGCGGCCGCCCGGGACGAGCGATCGCCGCGCGGAAGCAACCCCATGAGCAAGGTTGCTGTGATCGCGCATGCGGGGAAGAGCTTCGGGGGCGGCTTGCCCGAGTTTCGCGGCGAGCTGGAGCGGCGCGGTGTGGCCGACCCCCTCTGGTACGAGATTCCGAAGAGCCGCCGTGCGCCGGCGCAGGTCGAGCGCGCACTGGAGGCCGGCGTCGAGCTGATCTTCGTCTGGGGCGGTGACGGCACCGTTCAGCGCTGCATCGACACTGCTGCGGGCTCGGGCGTCCCGCTCGCGATCATGCCCGCCGGCACGGCGAATCTCCTCGCCGCGAACCTCGGGCTCCCTCACGAGATCGAGGCCGCAGTCGAGGTCGGCCTGCTCGGCGAGCGGCGGCGCCTGGACGTGGGCCGCCTCGGCAAGGAGCGCTTCGGCGTGATGGCCGGCGCCGGCTTCGACGCGGCAATGATCAAGGCGGCCGACGGCGGCCTCAAGGATCGGTTCGGCCGTCTCGCCTATGTCTGGACGGGATCGCAGGAGCTCCGCACGAAGCCGTTCCACGCGAAGATCTCCGTCGACGGCGACCCCTGGTACAAGGGCAGCGCGAGCTGCATCCTGATCGGCAACGTCGGCAATCTCTTCGGGGGGATCGAGGTGTTCGCTCATGCTTCCCCGGACGACGGCAGACTCGACGTCGGGGTCGTCAACGCCGACGGGGTCGCCGACTGGGCGCGCACGCTCGCGCGCACCGCGGTCGGCCAGGCAGAGAGATCCCCGTTCGTGCACACGACGAGCGCGCGAAAGATCCGCGTCAAGCTCGACCGCAAGGTGCTCTACGAGCTCGACGGAGGCGACCGGAGCAGGGTCAGCTCGTTCAAGGTCGAGGTCGAGCCGAAGGCGGTCACGATCTGCGTGCCGTGGCGGTGAGCCGGATGCCTGACGCAATCGCTCCTGTTCGCGAAGCCCGGAACGCCGGGAACGACTTCGTCAGGACGAGGACGTTCGAGGTGCTCTCACGCACGGGCTTCGTCGCGCGCGGTTTGCTGTACGGGATCATCGGCATCCTCGCGCTCGACCTCGCGCTAGGGCAGGGCGGCAAGATCACGAACCAGCAGGGTGCGCTTCGCACGGTCGAGCATCAGCCGCTCGGGCACGTGCTCCTCGCCGCGGTCGCGATCGGCCTCGGCGGCTACTCGCTCTGGCGGCTCTTCCGCGCTGCACTCGGCCACGGGCCCGAGGGGGTCGACAGCGGGATCGAGCGCCTCGGCGCGCTCGGGAGCGGGATCGTGTACGGCGTGTTCTGCGCGATCGCGGTTCAGCTCCTGGTCGGCTCCGGCGGGTCGTCCGGGAATGCGAAGAAGACGACAAAGGACGTCTTCGCCTGGCCGGCCGGGCACTGGCTCGTCGGCGCAGCCGGCATCGTGATGATCGGGGTCGCGATCTACCAGCTCATCCGCGGCGTGCGCCGGAGGTTCCTCGACGACTCGAAGACAGAACAGATGAGGCCGGCCGTGAAGGAATGGTTCACGGTGCTCGGAACGGTCGGGCATGTGGCGAGGGCGATCGTGTTCGGCCTGGTCGGGTTCTTCCTCGTGAAGGCGGCGCTCGATTACAAGGCGGACGAGGCGATCGGCCTCGACGGGGCCCTCTCGAAGCTGTACGAGCGGGCCTACGGCCCCTGGCTCCTCGGCCTCGTCGCGGCCGGCCTGATCGCGTTCGCGGCCTTCTCGACGACCGAAGCGCGTTACCGGCGGGTCTAGCCCGTCACAGACCGAGCGTCCTGCCGTGCTGTTCGAGATGCGCAAGCGCATCGTCGCGGTCGGCGAACGCCTTCACGCGCCACATCAGCCCGCCCTTCCCGATCGTGACCCAGTGGAACATCGAGTCGCTCATGTGTCCCGGCTCGGGCCTGTACTGCACCCGGCCGTACGAGAGGACGACTCCTTCGGCGAGATCCTCGTTCTGCCATTCCTGGACGTGGTAGACCCCCGCCCGGTAGGCAGCACGCACCGCCGCGACCGTCTCGTCCGCGTCGAGCGCCGTGTTCGCGGTGACCGAGTCGATGATCGCGTCGTCGGCGCAACAGGCGCGCATCGCAGCCCAGTCCTGCTCCCTGATCGCCAGGTTGAAACGCGCGACGATGGAAGACAGTGGCTCGAGACTCGGCTGGGGCTCTGGATTGGGGTCGGGCGACAATGCCCGCAACTGTACGCCTGAGCGGAACGAGCTCGGCAGACCGGCAAGACGGGGGACCGGCATGACGTCATCCTTTCACTTCGGACCGGAGACTCGGTAGACGTTACGCCCTGGAGCATCAACGCGGGGTAAAAAGATGGCATCCGAATGGGGTCGGCCGGCCGGTGCCGGCTCGGGCCGCTGGGTGGCGCCGGGAGCGGTCCGGCTATGGGTTCGGTGAGGCAGCAGCAAGCGAGCGAGCGATGAAACCCTGTAGCTTCGCGAAGTCAGCGACGCCCTTGACGGTCAGCCTTGGTGTGGCATGCGCGAGCGCGGAGGTGACCGTGACGCGAACACCCGGCACGTCATTGCAGAGGGCGAATGATTCGGCCGGCGGGAAGTACTTGTCACGCTGAGCTGTGGCGATCTCGACCGGTGCCGCGAGCTGCCCCGCCGAGCGAAGTGGTGAGAGCGTCTCGACCACGTTTCTCACCCGGTCGGGAAGCGCTGCGAAGAGAGCATCGAAGCTTGACGGGTCGCGGTTGACGAGGAGAGCCAGCGCGGCGGCGGCAGCCGGGCCGAGCGCTCCGAACGGCGCCTCGCGCAAGCGGCCCAGCGGATCTGGCGACGTGGGATCGAGACTCCCGACGACGCGCCCGAGAGCTCGTGCGTCGGCCGTCGGCTCAAGGCACGCAACGAGCGACCGTGCCACCCCCACCGGCAGTTCGGGCGATACGGGGTAGCGGCCCAATCCATCCGGACCGGGGTACGTGCCGGTCGTCGCGAGCATCGTGACCTTCTCCAGGTCGGTGAAGGGAGCGATGCACGCGACTACCGAGACCCGAGCGGAGAGCTCGGGCGTAGCGGCGGTGAGGAGCGCGAGGGTTCCTCCGACCGAGACACCGAACAAGCCGATCCGCCCGCCGTAGGTCTCGGCCGAGTCGGCCGCCCTCGCGGCACACTCGACAGAGGCCGCGAGCGTCGGAAGCGAGAGCTCGCCGACGGCGACGCCCGGTAGCTCGGGAATGAAGACGATGTACCCGGCTCGTGCAAGCGAGGCCGCGAAGCGGCGTACGCCCGGGTGATCCCTGCCGTCGGGTGTCGCACCGTTTGCGAACATCACCGCGGGCCAGGGAGGTGCCGTCCGCGGGCGCACCGTCACCGTCGGCCAGGCGCCGAGAGCTCCGTCCGTGGCCGAGTGGCGGGAGCTCCGGATTCCGGGGAGATCGAGCGTCTGGACGAGAACGCGCGCGGCACGCGTCTGGGCGAACAGCGGCCCGAACGCTCTAGCAGGCGTCGAGCCGAACAAGGCGACGCCGCCGAAGAGCGAAGATGAGCGAGCCGCTGACACCGATGATCGCCGCGAAGAGCGCCGTGCTGGTGAGGAGCAGACCCGAGGCCAACGAGAAGTTCACGGCGGCGCGTGTAGGCACGCCGAGAGCCAGCAGCACGCCGGAGGTCGCACCCATGCTGGCGATCGCGCCCCCGGCGGTGATCGGCAGAATCGACGCCGCGGCGGCCAGGCAGAGGACGACGAGTGCGAACGCCGGGGAGAACCCGACCCCGAGGGCCCAGAGCAGGAAGGTGTTGCCGAGTGCTCGCATCAGCCAGCAGCAGAGCAGAAAACCGCCGGCGGCGGCGGTCGATCCCGTGCGAGCCGCACTTCCACCGACGCGTTCACAGATCTGTTGTAACCGGGTCGAGTGGGTGAGTAGCGGCAGACCAGCGATCCGCGGACCGAACATCAGCACCGCGATGCACCCGAGGCAGAAGAGGACGACGACCGTCAGGGGCGCCCGAAAGATCGCGCCCGAGGTGATGAAGGCGGCGACCGCCAGCGGGAGAATCGCGACCGCGTCGACCAGGCCGAGGGCCAGGATCGACAGGACGATCGCCTCGAGCCCGACCGTCACGCCGCTGAGTCGCCGAAGCGTTGTGACCTTGACGAGGTAGTCGAGGCGGAACGGCAGGATCACACCGCTCGCCGCCGCCGCACCGCAGGCCGCGAGGCACCGGCTGCGATCGGGCCGAGAAGGCGCGGCAAAGAGGCGCTGCCAGCCGAGCGCTCTGAACACGAAGCTCGCGAGGTACGCCCCGCCGGCGACGAGCACCAGCCAGAGCGGCGCGCCGTCGAGCGGCCAGCTCGTGCGAGTGATGCGACGGGCGACGAGAACGACCGCGGCCAGCCCGAGTGCGCACACGCAAATCGCCAGGGATCGTCGGAGGGTCGAGGGCCATCGCCGGAGAGGTGGTCGAGTGAGTGCCGTCATGCCTTCGGGAGCACGAAGAACGCGATCGTCGCGTACTGGCAGACCACCGCCACGACGACAAGGGCGTGGAAGATCTCGTGGTAACCGAACGTGTCGGGGAAGGGATCGGGCTTCCGTCGCGCGTACACGAGCGCGCCCGCGGTGTAGGCGATTCCGCCGGCGACGAGGAGGGAGGTTGGGCCGAGACCGATCCGCTCGACGATCTGCGGCATCACGATCACGGAGACCCAGCCAAAAGCGAGACAGGTCGCAGCGGCGACCCACGGAGGCGCGTGCGGCCGGATGAGCCTTCTTACGGTTGCCGCGAGCGCGCCACCCCAGACGATCGCCAGGATTGGCAGACGCCAGCCCGGGTGAAACACGAAGAGCGCGAACGGCGTGTAGGTGCCTGCGATCAGGACATAAATGCCCGCGTGGTCGAGGAGACCGATCCATCGCATACGCTCCGGGGTCCACCGGCGGCGATGAAAGAGGCTGCTGCAGCCGAGCATCATCGTGACGCTTGCCGCGAAGATGGCCGCGCCGAGCTGCGCGACGCCGGAGCGGGCGTGGAGAACGAGCACGACTCCAACCGGCACCGCGGCGAGGAACGCGCCGAGATGAGCAACCCCTCGAAAGCGAGGCGCAAGAGCTTTCGGCCGGGTCGTGCTTTGACCATCGAACGTGCGCGCACTCACAGGTGACCTCCAGCGGCGAAAGCTTGTCGCCGACCGCTGAGCTGGGCCGGCTCGTCAAAGCTGCGACCCGCTCACTGCTGAGGAGGCACATTCTGCGGCCCGATTCGTGCGGGTCGCAACGGTTACGGCGCCGCGGTTTCGGACGCCGCCGGAAGTGAGAGTACCACGCCGCCCGGAATCCTCGATCGCACGAAAGCCCGGCGAAATCATCTACCTTTCGGAGGCATCCACCGTCGCACCCGAGACGATTCCCTGGTTGAAGTCCGACGACGACACCCGGCACCTCAGAGTGCTGATCGCGAACGAGAAGCGAGCGCGACTGGCGCTGCTCGCTCACGTCGTCGCGGACCTCGGGCACGAGGTGATCGCCCGCGAGATCGACGTCGCTGAGGTGGGAGCCGTGACCGCGCGCGAGCGACCCGATGTCGCCCTCGTCGGTCTCGGTCTCTCGTCCCGGCACGCGCTCGACCTGATCGGCGAGATCGTCCGCGAAGCTGCCTGCCCTGTGATCGCGATCCTGTCCGCGGAGGACCCTGCCTATGTCCGCGAGGCCGCCAAACGCGGGATCTTCGCCTACATCCTGAACGACGATCCGCAGGGGCTTGCGAGCGCGATCGACATCACGTTGCAGCGATTCGCCGAATACCAGAGCCTCCAGGGTGCCTTCGGCCGGCGGGCGGTGATCGAGCAGGCGAAGGGGATCCTGATGGCCAGTCGGGGGCTGAGCGCCGACCGGGCCTTCGAACTGCTTCGAGAGCACTCCCAACGAACCGGACGCAAGCTGGCGGAGGTCGCGGACTCGGTGGTCGAGAGCCATCTCCTGCTCTCGCCTCCACCCCTCGACCCGGGACCGCGACCCGGCGCACGGCCGCACCGCAGGCACAACGAGCCGTAGCCCGTCCGGGCGAGAGACCGGGACGACGTCCGCGTGAGTTGCGTCGCGCGGGAAACGCCCTAGGCTCTTGGGGTGCCCCGCTGCCCGAATTGCAACCGGGAGAATCCCCTTGGGTTTCAGCACTGCGGCTTCTGTGGGGCCCCTCTAGAGGCGCCCACCGCGGAGCGACGGAAGCTCGCGACGCTCGTCTTCTGCGATCTCTCCGGGTCGACGGCGATCGGCGAGCGGGCAGACTCCGAGACAGTGCGCAGCCTGATGCTCTCGTACTTCCACGAGATGCGCTCTGCGCTCGAGCGGCACGGGGGCACGGTGGAGAAGTTCGTGGGCGACGCCGTGCTCGCGGTCTTCGGCGTCCCGGAGGCACACGAGGACGACGCCCTCCGTGCCTGCCGGGCAGCGCTCGAGATGCAGGCGCGACTTGCGTCGCTGAACGAGGAGTTCGAGCGGCGCTTCGCAATGCGGATCGCCCTCAGGATCGGCGTCAACACCGGCGAGGTCGTTGCCGGCGATGCTTCGAGGCGCGAGACGTTCGTGACAGGCGATCCGGTGAACGTTGCCGCGCGGCTCGAGCAAGGCGCGGGCCCCGGAGAGGTGCTGATCGGCGAGTCGACCTTCCGCCTCGTGCACACGAGTGCGAAGGTCGACGCGATCGAGCCGCTGCGCGCAAAGGGCAAAGCGGGGCTCGTGGCCGCCTACCGCCTGCGCGAGATCAGCGGCTTCGGGCCGGCACCCCGCTCGATCGGGTCCTCCTTCACCGGGCGAACCGAGCAGCTCGATCTGCTCGAGCGCGAGCTCCAGAAGGTCGGGGCACCGGAGTTCCGACTCGTCACCGTCATCGGTGAGCCAGGCGTCGGCAAGTCGCGTCTGGTCTCGGAGTTCGTGACGCGGATCGGCACACGGGCTCGAATCGTCCGCGGCACGTGTCTCTCGTATGGCGAAGGCATCACCTACTGGGCAATCGGCCAGATCGTGCGCGAGCTCGCGAGGATCGGTGACGAGCACTCGCCGATCGAGGCGCGGCAACGAATCGCAGCACATGTCGCCCGCGAGCCGAACCGCGATGTGGTTGCCGCGACGATCCAGCAGCTGCTCGGACTGACCGAAGGCTCGGCGACTGCCGAGGAGACCGCCGTGGCAATCGGTGACTTCCTCCTCGCCAGTGCCCGCACACGCCCGCTCGTCGTTCTCATCGACGACATTCAGTGGGCCGAGCCGGCGCTGCTCGATCTGATCGCCGCACTCCCGGCGGCGATCAGCGATGCGCCGGTCCTGTTGCTCGCCCTGTCGCGGCCGGAGCTGCAGGACGACCGTCCCGACTGGGTTGCCACGATTCAACTCGAGCCTTTCGCCGAGGACGACGCCGATGCGTTGCTCAAGAACATGCTGGGCAAGGCGGAGCCACTGGTTCGCACACGCCTCGCAAGCGCATCGGGCGGCAACCCCCTGTTCCTCGAAGAGCTCGTGGCGATGCTTCTCGAGGAAGGAACACTGCGCCTCGAAGACGGTGTCTGCACTCTCGTGGGCGACCTCGACGCGCTCGCGCTACCTACGAGCCTGCACGCCTTGCTGGGGGCGCGTCTCGATCGGCTCGAGCCCGAGCTGCGAGCCACGCTCGAACGCTGCGCGATCGAAGGCGAGGTCTTTCACTGCGGCGCCGTCGTTCAGCTTTCCGCGCCCGCGTCGGAGCCGACGGTGCGCACGAACCTCGAAGCCCTCGTCGCCAAGGGCCTCATCCGTGCGGCCCGGGCGAGCTTCGTGGACGAAGCCGCATTCCGCTTCAAGCACATCCTCGTCCGCGAGACCGCCTACCAGTCGACCACGAAGAAGCTTCGCGCCGACCTTCACGAGCGGTTCGCAAACTGGCTCGAGCGAACCGCCGGCGGAAGACTGAGCGAGTACGAGGAGATCCTGGGGTACCACCTCGAGCAGAGCTACCGCTACCACACCGAGCTCGGTCCTGCGAACGACGAGATCCAGGAGGTAGGCAGGCGCGCTGCGTCCCATCTCGCGGATGCGGGGCGCAGAGCATCGCGCCGCGGGGACATCGGGGCAGCGTCAGGCCTGCTCGGACGAGCGACAGCCTTGCTTCCAGCGGGCCATCCCGCTCGCGCCCCGATCCTCGTGCTCCTCGGTGACACGCTGATGGATGCAGGTCGTAACACGGACGCCCTCTCCGCGTTCAACGAGCTCGACGGCGCGGACGGCGTCGACGAGATGTCACGCACGCATGCGGAGCTGTGCCGGGCCGAGCTGGAGCTCCAAACGTCCTCGACTGCCGCCGCGGTCGACGAACATCGGCGGAAGGCCCGCGCCGCGATCGAGCTGTTCGCCGCCCATGGTGAGGAGCAGGCGCTCTTGCGTGCCTGCTGGGTCTCGTACCTGACGAGCATGTTCAGCGGCCGGTCGATCGAAGCCCAGGACGCGATCGACCGGCTCAGCGTCCTCACCCGCCACCTCTCCAGGCAATTGGCAGGACGATTGCCCGGGATGCAGGCGATGAACCTGGCCTGGGGGCCCACGCCTGTCACCGAGGCGCTCGCCGCGACCGCCGCGCTTCTGAAGGCCACTCGTGACGACCCGGCCGCCGAGACCGTCGTCCTCGGCGGTCACGCCTATCTGCTCGCCCAGGCCGGCGAGATCGACGCGGCGCGGCACGCGCTCGACCACATGCGGGAGATTGCGGGCCGACAAGGCCAGCTCGTGGTGTTGTGGTCGTCGTGGGGGCAGAACGTCGGGCGCACGGAGTTGCTCGCCGGGGATCCGGCGCGCGCGGAACAGGCGTTGCGACCCTGCTACGACTCGCTCCGAGAGGCCGGGCTTCTCGGCTTCTCGGGGACAGTCGCCGGGCAGCTCGCGCACGCGCTCGTCGAGCTCGGGCGTGCCGACGAAGCCGCGGCCTACGCCACCGCCGCCCGAGAGGAGGCGGGCGAGGCCGACGTCCTGCCCCAGGTCCTCTGGCGCAGCGCGCTGGCCCGCTCGCACGCCGCCCGGGGCAAGATCGAAGAAGCGCTCGGCCTGGCCGACGAAGCTGTCCGACTCGCGGGATCGACCGAATGGCCGAACGTGATTGCGGATGCACTTCTCGACCAGGCCCGCGTCCTGCGTGATGCGGGGCGCCCGGCCCGACTTGTTGCCGAGCGTGCAAAGGTGGTATACGTCGCAAAGGGAAACACGGTCGGGCAGACCAAAGCCGCTGCCCTGGCGTCAGGCCCGTGAATGCGTGGGCGCGCCACCAACGAAGAGGGAGGACGTCAATGAACGACTCAGCGACCCCGGGCGTGCTGCTCACGAGTGACGATGGCAGCCAATACTTCATCCCGCACGCCGATCTGTCGCAGTATGCGGTACGGCCCCCGGAGGAGGCCACGGCCGACGTCACGGCCGCGGCACCGCGCGTCGATGCCTTCTCGGTCAGCCGAACAGGCAGTACGGAACCCGGCACCGCGGCGTACTCCCCGGCCGAATCGCCCGTGGCGTTCCCGCCGTTCCCTGAAAACTGACCGGCGTTCGCCTCGATCGGACAGTGGCGGCGCTCCCGGAGACCGGGCCCGGGTCGCCGGAAGCGCCCCTCGCGGTCGCGGAGAAGCTGCACGTGGACGGGACCCATCGCACGATGGCGCCCGGCCGGACACTCGAGCGGCTCCTCCCGGTACTGGCGCATGTCGGCGTCACCCGGGTCGCCGTGGTCACCGGGCTCGACATCATCGGCATCCCGGTCGTGATGGTCTGTCGTCCGAACGGCCGCTCCCTCTCGGTGTCCCAAGGGAAGGGCGTCGATCTGACCTCGGCCAAGGTCTCGGGGATCATGGAGGCCGTCGAGGCGTGGCATGCGGAACAGGTGATGCTTCCTCTGCGCCTCGGAACCTATCGCGAGCTCTCCGCCGTGGCCCGGGTCGTCGACGTCGAGCAGCTTCCCCAACCGTCCCGGTCGAGATTCCACCCCGATCTCTCGATCCTCTGGATCGAGGGCACAGATGTGTTCTCTGCCGAGCGCCTGTGGGTGCCGTTCGAATGCGTGCACCTCGATTACCGCGTGCCCGGCCCCCAAGGCACCGGCTGCTTCCTCGCCAACGGCACGGGCCTGGCCGCGGGCAACCACCTGCTGGAGGCGGTGAGCCACGCACTCTGCGAGGTGGTCGAGCGCGACGCGTTCGCACTGTGGGATGAGCGCCTGCCGGAGGACCGCGCGGCGAGGCGAGTCGACCTCGAGACCGTCACCGACCCCGGTTGCCGGCGTCTGCTCGAAGCGTACGCGCAGGCAGGAGTCGGGGTTATCGCGTCCGATCTCACGACGGACGTCGGGCTCCCCGTGTTCTCGGTCACGGTCGTCAACCGTGGTCGCGATCTCGTCCGGCGTTTCCCGGCTGCGATGGGCGGAGGCTGCCACCCCGACCGCGCGGTGGCGCTCTCCCGCGCCCTGACCGAGGCTGCGCAGGGCAGGCTCACGCTGATCGCCGGCAGCCGGGACGACTTCTCGCCGGGCTACTACCGGCAGATCAAAGACGCAGACGTGCTCGAGACCCATCTCGCCCGGCTCGATATCGCTGCCACCCGCTCGTTCACAGAAGTGCCGAACGTCCAGGCGTCCACCATCGATGAAGACGTGACAAACGAGTTGGATCGTCTGAAGGCAGCAGGCGTCCGCCAGGCGATCCTGGTGGATCTGACGCGGCCCGAGCTGGGCATCCCGGTCGTGCGCATGGTGGTGCCCCGCCTGGAAGGCTGGACGGACAAGGCCGAGACAAACGTGCCGGGCGAGCGCCGCCGGCTCTCGCGGCAGGGATGATGAGCTCGGTTGTCGTGTTCCTCGGGCCGACCCTTACGCACGACGAGGCCCGGACCGTGTTGGACGCGGAGTTTCTTCCCCCGGCCGCACACGGGGACGTCCTGCGCGCTGCCTTTCGTCGGCCGCAGGCGATCGGGATCGTTGACGGCGTCTTTGAGCACGTGCCTGCGGTCTGGCACAAGGAGGTGCTGTTCGCGCTGTCCGAAGGAATACACGTGTACGGGGCCGCGAGCATGGGCGCACTGCGCGCGGCCGAGCTCGACCGGTTCGGGATGAGGGGGATCGGCGAGGTTTACCGCGCCTACGCAGACAACGACCTGGAGGACGACGACGAGGTCGCCGTCGCACACGCCGGCGTCGAGCACGGTTTCCAGGCGACGTCCGACTCGATGGTCGACATTCGCGCGACGCTCGACGCCGCGGTGTCGAACGGGATCGTGAGCGAGGAGACAGCTGCCACGATCACTGCCCAGATCAAGGCGACGTTCTACCCGGAGCGCCTGCTCCTCGGCGCTCTGAGCCCTCACGACGACGACCACCGACGGTTGCGTGAGTGGCTCCCGGGCGGCCGGGTGCGGCGCAAGCGCGACGACGCGCTCGCCTTGTTGCGCGCCATCGACGAGGATCTGGCGGCCGGCCTCGAGCCGTTCCGCCCGAGCTGGACACTGCAACGCAGCCGCTGCTGGGAGGATGCGCGGAGCTCGGTGGAACGGGCCGCCGAGCACCGACCCGGTCCCACGCCGGCCGTGACCGCGGACGACGAGCTCGAGTCCGTGCTCGACGAAGCTCGCCTCGACCCGGACGAGTACAGCCGGCTGCTCGATCAATCGCTCCTCATCACACTGGCACGCCGTGACGCTGCGGCGGTCGGAGTCGACGTCTCGTCCTGGGCAAGTCAGGCGGCCCTCGATCAGGAGCGCCACCGTCGCCGGCTGTCCGAGGTCGAAGACGTGACCGCGTGGCTGGGGGAGCGAGGCCTGAGCATGGCCGATCTCCCTGCCGTGGCTCAGCGCCTGGCGGTGCTGCGGTGGGCACGCGACGCTCACCGTGACGCTGTTGCCGGCGAGGTTGCGTTCACCCTCCGGTCTGACGACCTCTACACCGAGCTCGTTGCACGTGCGGCGCGCAAGCGCGAGGTGCTCGCATCGCTGCCCGTGTCGCGCACGCCCGAGATCGACAGGCACACGGTGATCTCCTGGTACTTCGGCGAGCACCTCGGCCAGGCCGTCCCCGCTGCCCTGGACAGCTGGGCAGCGGCGAACGGCTGGCGGCGGGTGGCCGATTTCCTGCGCGCGATCCGGGGCGAGTGGCGATTCCGGCAGGCCACAGGAGGCGCTCTCGACCGCGAGGGGCAGGCTCTCGAGGCGGGCAGGCGAACCGGCGCGGCGCTTTCACCGCTCGATGAGCTCGAGTAGCGACTGCCTCGGTACCGAGGCGGCGGCATCGGCATCGGTGCGGAGATTGAGGAGGACGATACTGGCGGCAAGTGTCCAGAGCAGCTCGAGGCCGTAGGTGGCGAACTGGAGGGCGCCGTCGGGTGAGAGGGCGCCGTGGCGTGCGAAGCGCGACGCCGCCGGCGAGAAAGACGACCGCGGCGAGCGCGCTCGCCCAGCGGAACCAGTGCGACAGGGGCGTCGAGGCGACCGCTGCGGCCATCAACGCGAGCAGGAAGTTGGAGAGCACGAGGGTCATCGCCGCAAGCTCGAAGAACGCCATGCTGAGCGAGGGGTCACCGCTGCCGGCTATCCGGAAGGAGAGCGCGGCGATGCTCGCGAGGCCGGTCAGCGAGATCGCAACGTTGAGCGCGCCGCCGATGAGCGCCACCGACGCGCCGGCCGCCGAACCGGCGCGGCGGACGAGGAGCGCGAGCCCGCACAGGAAGACGACCCAGATCGCGTTGCCGAGCCCCTGCACCGCAACGGCTGCGAGCGACCAGGAACGGTGGGCAACGAAGTAGGCGTCGAGCACCGCGGCGGAGTCGTTCGTCCTCGGGAAACCCGGGCCGAAGAACTCGACGAACGCGAGCAGCACATAAGCGATTCCAGCGGCGGCGGCAAGACGGTTCCAGCGCATCAGAAGCTCCTTTCGATTCGTGACTCGGGCATCCCCCGACGCTAGAGGCCAACCGGCGGCGTGTCGTCGCCCGCACAGCTGAATCGGCTTCCACCTGGAGGCGGATCGCAATCCGCCGCGCGGTGGACGACGCGGCGTTCCGGGCGCGATTACGCTCACGGAATGGAAACCCGCCGCCTCTTCGCGGGTCTGCCGCGCGCGGATGTCGCGCTCGCGCTCGGGCTCTTCGCGCTGACGGAGGCGTTCGTCGTCACAGGGACGCTGATGAGCGGCGGCGTGACACCGCTCAGCGTTGCGAGTGCCGCCGCGCTGACCCTGCCGCTTGCCTGGCGGCGGCGAGCGCCGCTCGCGGCAGCGACGATCATCGCGGGCGCGATCGTCATCGATGACCTGGTCGCCGGCTGGGACAACGCCGTGATCTCCTTCCCGTTCTCGATCATCGCCGCCTACTCGGCGGGCGCCCATGCACGACAACGCCACGCCGTAGCCGCGCTCGCGGCGCTGGCGGTGGCGAACCTCGTCGACGCGCTCGGCGCGCCCGGCAACCGCGCCGGCGACCTCGCACTCGGACTCGTCGTCTTCTCGCTCGTGCCCTGGCTCGCCGGTCAGGTGCTCCGAAGAGAACGCGCGCGCACCGCGGAACTGCAAGAGCTCGCGACGCAACTCGCAGCCGAACGAGAACAACGAACGCGCGAAGCCGTGAGTGCCGAGCGGGGCCGAATCGCGCGTGAGCTGCACGACATCGTCGGCCACGCGATCAGCCTCATCGCGATCCAGGCGGACGCCGCCGGCAAGCTCCTGCGTCGCGATCCCAGTCGTGCGCACGAGCCGCTCGAGACGATCCAGATCACCTCGCGCGGCGCACTGGCCGAGATGCGCCAGCTCGTCGGGCTCCTGCGCGACGGCAGCGAGGAGCCACTGCTCGAGCCCCAGCCCGGCGTCGCCAACCTCGACCGCCTCGTCGAGGATGCCCGGCGTGCCGGGCTGCGGGTCGAGCTCGAGCTCACGGGCGAGCCCGTGTCCCTACCGGCGACGCTCGACCTCGCCGCCTACCGGATCGTCCAAGAAGGCCTCACCAACGTCCGCAAGCACGCCGGCTACGTCCCCACATCGGTCAACATTCACTACGCAGAGAACCATCTCGATGTGGAAGTGCGCAACGGGGGCGAGATCGCGATCGCCTCGGGCCGGGGCCACGGCCTGATCGGCATCCGTGAACGCGTCACACTCCTCGGCGGCGCCCTCGAGAGCGGGCCCGCGGAGAAGGGCGGTTTCGTCCTCCACGCTCGGCTCCCGCTGACCGGCGGCTCCCGATGACGCGCGTCCTGCTCGCCGACGACCAGGCACTCGTCCGCCAGGGCTTCCGCCTCATCCTCGAGCTCGAGAACGACATCGAGGTCGTCGGCGAAGCAGCCGACGGCTTGGACGCCGTCCGGCTCACTCGCGAGCTGGAGCCGGACGTCGTCGTCATGGACATCCGCATGCCCGACCTGGACGGCATCGAGGCAACACGTCGCCTGCAAGCATCAGCATCGCAAGCGCGCGTGCTGATCCTGACCACCTTCGACCTGAACGAGTACGTCTACGAGGCCATGCGCGCCGGAGCCAGCGGCTTCCTGCTCAAGGACGTCCCGGGTGACCAGCTCGTCGCCGGCATCCGTATCGTCGCCTCCGGCGACGCGCTCCTTGCCCCGACCCTCACCCGGCGCCTGATCGAGCATTTCGTCCGGCGACCCCCGCCCGGCGCCGCCCGGCCGCACGGCCTCGACGCGCTGACGGCACGCGAGACCGAGGTGCTGACCCTTCTCGCGCGCGGGCATTCCAATGCCGAGATCGCCGCCGCCCTGTTCCTCGGCGACGCAACGATCAAGACCCATGTCGGACATGTCCTCCAGAAGCTCGACCTCCGCGACCGCGTGCAGGCGGTCGTCTACGCCTACGAATCCGGCCTCGTTCAACCCGGCGAGATCCCCGGCATCTGAAAGGCGCGCCCCTCGAGAGTCGCGATTCTCGATGCGTTTCGAGAGCAGGCCGGCGGTCAGGCCGCGAAGATCGTGTTCCAAGCGGCGGTGTCATCAGGGTAGAACCAGCGCTCGACTTGACGTCCATCGCGGTACCGGAAGATGCTGATCACCCGGGTCTGCACGTCCACGCTGTCACGGCGGGCGCCCATCGTGCTGATCGCGCAGACATGCTGATCGCTTGCGAACACGTCGTGCTCGACGAGCCAGAAGCCGATGTCCCCGAGCCGGCCGAGCCAGGTGAGAAGCGCGTCGCGCCCGTCGATCGTCCCCGCCATCTGGTGGTCACCAGGAACGTGCCACACAACCTCCGGCGCGATCAGGGTCTTGACCAGATCGAGGTCGCCGGCGCGGAAAGCGTCAGCAGTTCGTCTGTACGCGATCGAGTCGGGATGGTCCTGCGTCACGGACGCACGAGTCTACGAGGTGGCCAAGCCGTCCGACGTTCCAGATCCCCTGGTTCTACGGCCGAGCCGCTCCCGCTGTACTCGGAGCCCGAGTGTCCCGGTGAGCACTCGCAGGCCTCGGCGCTACGGCCTCGGCGGGCGCAGCCGCTCTCTCGCCGCGCCCTTCTCCGCGCCGTAGAGTGGGCCGCGTGACGCTTCAACGGATGGACAACGTCGGCATCGTGGTGGAATCCCTGGATGCCGCTATCTCCTTCTTCGCCGAGCTCGGCCTCGAGCTCGAAGGGCGAGCCACGATCGAAGGAGACTGGGCAGAGCGCGTCACTGGACTGCGCCACATGCGCGTCGAGATCGCCATGATGCGCACCCCGGACGGCCACAGCCGGCTCGAGCTCTCGCGATTCATCACGCCGCCTGCGGTTGCCGATCACCGAAACGCCCCGGTGAACGCCCTCGGCTACCTACGCATCATGTTCGCCGTCGACGACATCGACGACACGCTCGTCCGCCTCCGCCCGCACGGAGCCCAGTTGGTCGGTGAACTGGCGCAGTACGAGGATAAGCATCGGCTCTGTTACGTCCGAGGCCCTGAGGGGATCCTCATCGGGCTGGCCGAGCAGATCGGCTAGTGCCGGAGTTGGACCCGTACAGCACGGCCGAGTAGCGTTCGCCGATCGGCCGCTCAACCCTGATAGGTGCCGCTCTTCTTGCCGCCTTCGCTGTCGGATGCACCCTCGGCGCCCTCGCTCTCACCCGAACAACGACTCGGACAACCACGATCTACGCCACCACGACGACCGGGCTACCCGCGGGCTGCCGGCACGCGATCACGCTCACCCATCGGCTCGAGCTGACCGCCCGGCCCGCCGAGATCCCCCAGCTGACGCAGCAATTCGAGGCAGCCGCCGCGGGCTGCGTGATCCCGGCGGCATGCAAAGAGGCACTCTCCTACTTCCCGAGGATCGCGACCGTCCACACCCGCGCCGGGATGCTCGACCTGGCCAAGGCCTTCGACTCCGCGGTCGCAGACTGCGAGCAGTGAGCGCGAGCAGCTGGGACGAGCTCTACCGCTAGAGCGCGAGTGAGCGTGCCAACTCGTGGGCGAAGGCGTGTCGGCCGTCGTCCCATCGGTCGCGAGGGTCGGCGACCGCCCGTGCGAACAGCCAGAGCGCAACGCGGTCCCGATCCACCTCCAAGAGCTCAGCGAACCGGTACGAGGTCCGTAGGGGCGCGGCTTCGACGCGCTCGCAGTTGAGGAGGTGCTGGGTGGCGTCGTAGGCGGGATCGCCGAGGAACGGCTTCGGGTCGATCACCAGCCACGGTTTGCGCCCTGCACGAAGGACGTTGCCGGCGTGAAGGTCGGTGGCGAGCAACACGCCGGACGGCGCCGACCCGACGAGCTCCGCGAACACGACTAGGCCCTGCTCGACCAGCCCCGTGTCGCGCCAGCTCGCACGGTCGGCCAGCGTCTCGGCGCTCCATTGGGAGATGAGCTCGGAGAGCGGCCGGAATGGATGCGGCTGCGGCGGCACCCGCCACAATCGGCGCAGCAGCCCGGCGATCACGATGTCCTGCTCCGGCTCGGGCAGCTGCCGCAGATGCGTTCCCGGCTCGCAACGCTCGAGCAGCATCGCGTTCAGTTCCTCGTCGTGCTCCAGCAGCCGTGCTGTGGGATCTCCGTCCCAGAACCGGAGGCCGGCGATTTCCTGCTCGGCCTCCATGTGCGGCATCCCGAGCTTGAGCACGGTGTGGCTGCCGTCGGCACGGGTCGCCGGCGCGACCCATGCTGCGCTGACTTCCAGCCCGTCGACTGGGTCACCGACCGAGACCTGCCAGCGGTCGCTCAGTTCCCGCACGACGGCGGGCAGTCGCTCGAGCCATGAGAGACGGTCAGGCGTCTTTGCGCAGCTGCGGCGGAGCGAGGTCGGGATAGCCACGGGCGACGCATGGTGTGAGTCCTCGCGGCGCATCACCCTGCAGTGTCTGTGGTCACGAACCGCTCCACTCCCCGGGCAGCGGTAGCTCGGCGGCGTCGTCGACCCGGCGAGCCGGCGTCGTCTTGCCCGCCCCGCCAGGGCCCATGACCAGGACACGCCCCACAGCTCGATGTTGCCTGACGTCCGAGTCATACGGTGATGGATTAGGCTCGGGTAGATGGCTGGGATCGGTGGCGTGGTGGAGGCGAGACGCCTGCCGTTCGCTCGCCCCCGGTATGAGCTGTTGGTTCTCGCGCTGGTCGCGGTGGCGGCTCTGACCCCTGTCTACTGGAAGAACACGCAGGACGTATCTCGGCTCTGCTTGACCCGGGCCCTCGTGGCGGGGCGGCTGAGCGCTGACGGTTGCCTGCGGGGCCACACCGAGGATGTATCCCTCTATCGCGGTCGCTTGTATACAAACAAGGCGCCTGGGCTCTCAGTCGCGGAGGTCGTGCCCGCGGAGATCGTGCGCCTTCCCGCGCCGACGCGGCTCGCGGCGAACGGAGATCTGCGGCTCTGGTTCGTTCACCTTGTCGTCTCGGGTCTTCCGTTCCTGTTCACGGTGCTCCTGGTCGGTCGGATTGCGGAGGGATTAGCGCCCGGCTGGGGCGCCCCGAGCCTGGTGACGTTTGCGCTCGGGACGCAGATGGGGGCGCTGGGCATTGCGGGGTTCTCGCATTCACTCTCGACCGCACTCGGGTTTCTCGCCTTCGTGCTTGCCTCGCGCCGCCGGGTGTTCGCGGCTGGGCTCGTTGCGGGAGCCGGCGTGTTCAGCGAGTACGAGCTCGCGGCGATCCTCGTGCTCGTCGGGGCGTATGTCGGGCTCGAGGGCCTCCGGGCAGTTGTCCACTACGCCGGGGGCGCGCTTCCCGGGGTCGCTCTCCTCGGCGCTTACGACTGGGCGGCCTTCGGAGCCCCGTGGCGAAACCCACTCCGCTACAGCGACAACACTCTCGCAGCCCAGGAGAACTCCGGTCTGCTCGGGATCCACATCCCGACGATCCACGCCACCGGCCAGGTCTTCCTCGGAGACCGCGGACTGCTCCTCGCCTCGCCCGTGCTCGTCAGCGCCGGGCTCGGGCTCCTACTCGTATGGCGGATCGGGCTGCGCGCCGAGGTGCTGCTGAGCATCGCCGTGATCGCAGCCTTCGTCCTCGCGGAGTGCGGTTACTTCATCCCCTACGGCGGGCGCTCCCCGGGACCGCGATTCCTGCTCCCGGCCCTACCGTTCCTCGCCTTGGGCCTCGGCCCGGCGTTCGCGCGCTGGCGGATCGTGACCACTACGCTCGCGGCCCTTTCGGTCGTCGCCTCGACCGCGATCGCGCTCAGCTGGCAGGGCCTCGCCCACTATCGCGACACGATCTGGGGCGAGACCGCCCGAGTCCTCACCCAGCAAGGGTCAGCACGATTACTGCAGTCACTCCCTCGCGACCTCTTGACCTTCGACACGAACCGGTTGGTCGGAGCCGCGCTCATCGGCGGCGTGACCGTGGCCGCCCTCACCATCGCCCTCCTCAGCGCCTGGAACGATCCAGCCCCCTCCCCGGCGATCGGGCACCGACGACCGGGCTACCCGCGGGCTGCCGGCAGGCAATCACGCTCACCCATCGACTCGAGCTGACCACCGATCAACGATCTCCGGTGTGACGGCCATGGTTACAAGCGAAAGAGCGCGAGCACCTTGAATAAGGTTGGGCGCCACGCAACAGGGGTCAACGCGTGATCCGACGACCCTGACTGCGACGCGGAAGCACTCTGAGGCTGGAGACCCTTGAGATCACGAATGTCGGGGACCGGTGGTCAGGGTGAATGCCATGTGAACTGGCCGGTCCAGTTGATCTGTCCGTAGTAGGAGATCGACTGCGGTGAGTCCTGGCGGAGCCATTCGGATCTGGGGTAGAGCGGTTCTGCAATCTCGATTGGTTTGCCGCCGGCGGCGGGAGCGAGCCAGAGGGCGTCGTTCGCGACGTAGAGGAGGCTGTTGCCGTTTGACGACCAGGTCGGGACGGAGATGCCGTCGATACCGGCGAGCTCGGTCGATCGATGTGTCGCGGGGCTGTAGACGTAGAGCTTGTGGCTTCGGAACCAGGCGAGCGGCGGGTTTCCGATGCTGAAGGCGGTCGGTGCCTTGACGTAGGCGAGCAGGTTTTGCGTCGGCGACCAGACGGGGTCGAGGCTCACGGCCGAGCCGGGCTTCCCGGGTGGCGGGGTGGGCAGGCACGGCTTTGAGCAGCGCAGCGGGTCGTTGCCGTGCCAGACCGAGCTGTCAGGGATCGGCGTGCAAAGCTGCCGGGCGAGGTTGCAGGTCGCGACTGCCTTGCCGATGCCGTAGCTCCGTCCGGCATTCCGGGCTGAGGCGACGATCGCGAGTGACCCACGTGGGCCGGCGGCGATAGCGTCGGTCGTGCGGTCGGAAAGTGTCCAGCCGATGATGTGGGGGGTCGTGCCCGGTGTGTGGACGAGCTCGATCGGAGTGCTGTCGTTGTTGTGGACTGCGCCGCTCGAGTAGACCCAGAAGCCGATGCCCCAGCTGGGCCACCAGCCGGCTAGGTCGGCGATCGTTCCACCACCCCCGCAGCTCGTGCAGACCCCGGGTAGGGCATGGGTGCCGTTGATCGCGAACCAGGTCGTCGGTGCGCCGCCGTCGCTCGGGTAAGAGCGGATCACCGAGCCATGCATGAAGGAGACGAGCGAAACGGCGACTGCCGTGCCAGTCGGCGACCAGACGGCGTCCCAGATTCGGTATCCACGGGCAACGCTCGCCTCAACGCTTCCGCGCAATACGACGAGGCGTTGTCGCGTGCCCGAAGGAGATACGAGCTCGACCCGGGTTGGGACCTCTCCGGTCGAACCGTTGGGGAAGCGGGCGCGGGTGTCGCTCGAGATCGCGAGGAGGTCGGCCGAGGGGCTCCAGCCGAACACACCGTCGGCCCCGACGATCCGGTGACGGTCGGCTCCGTCCGTGCGCACGATCCAGAGCTCCGGGGCTGCGGCGGACGCCTGGTCAGCCTGATCCTCCGTCTGGTAGGCAACCCACGCGCCGTCATTGGAGAAGCTCGGATGAAGCGCCGTCCAGCCCGATCGGACTGGGATTTCGTGAACCTTTCCGTTCGGGCCGTCGACCAGATAGAGATCGTTACGGGAGACGAAGGCGAGCTCGCCTTCGCTGCGCATCGCCGACAGATTGACCAACGGTCCCGCACGTCCGCTGCGCTGCAGTCCGGCTGACCCCGAGCCGACCGCCCAGAACGCGACGACGAGGGCGCCGGCCACGATCGCTCCGATTGCAACGAGGCTTGAGGCGATCGACCGGCGCCGCCGCCCGAGCGGCACCTCGAAGCCGCTGTCCTCAACCGGATCAATCGGGGCAGCACGGAGGTTGCGGATGGGTCAGCTCCTTGACGGTCTTGATGGCGGCCCTCAGGGCCGCAAATCGACACTGCCGTCGTTGCCTCAGGCAACTCCACCATCGGCGCTGTCTTCAAGCGCCTCCGACTGCAACCTGAGCGCCGCAAGCTCGCGCTCGAGCCGGGCGAATCGGCCCGCATGAATCATCAGGTAGAGCATGAAGAACGCGATGAAGAGCAGATAGACGCCTACGACGTACTTCTCGGCCGTGATCCTGCCGTCCAGCTCATCCTGGACGACACCGACGCGGGCTGCCATCCCCTTCTCCGTGAACCCAAGCAGGCTGGCGCCCGGCACCGGGCCGACGGTGAGCGAGTCGCACGCGTGGCCCGACCCGAGGAGGAACACGTCGTTGGCCGGAACCGTCGTGCGCGAGAACGACCGAACCTCGGCTCTCGGAATCGCGGAGACGAACGCGTGGTTCACGAAGAGCGCCGGAACGCGACGGCCGCCGATCAGGGTGGAGCGCACGACCACCCGATCTCCGCCGACGGCGACGACCCGGCCTGTCTCCACCTGATCGAGTCGGCAAGAACCGATCTGGCGCGGTGCCACAAAGATCACGGAATCGTTGACCACCGCCCGGACCCCGCCACCGACCGGCGACCTCGCCGCCGCGACAGCCGCGCAGGCACAACCGAGCGTCACGCACGCAAACCCGACGACCCAGATCATCGGCGGCCTCCGCACGAGGCAAGTCTAGCCTCGGAGCTCCGGCTCCCTGTCGAGCCGAAGCCGGGCCGTGATCGCGTGGCCGCCGAAGTGTTCGGCCTCCGAGATCGCCGCGGCGGCAGGGGCGACGAGCTGGGAGCCTTCGGCGGTGACGCGCTGGTAGGTGACGGTCTTGAGGAACTTCCCCACCCAGAGACCTCCGGTGTACCGAGCCGCTCTCGAGGTGGGAAGGACGTGGTTCGTGCCGATCGCCTTGTCGCCATAGACGACCGTGGCTTCCTCCCCGAGGAAGAGCGAGCCGTAGTTCGTGAGCCTGGCGAGATACCAGTCGGGCGTGGTGGTCTGGACCTCGAGATGTTCGGGGGCGAGCTCGTCGGCGATACGCACGACCTCCTCGTCGCCGTCGCAGAGGATGACGGCGCCGAAGTCGCGCCACGCAGCGCCCGCGACATCCGCCGTCGGCCACGTCAGAAGCCAGCGATCGACTGCAGTCATGACGGCCTCCGCCAGCGAGCGGGAGGTCGTGATCAGAACGCTGGGTGAGGTAGGACCATGTTCGGCCTGTCCGAGAAGGTCAGCAGCGACGAGCTCAGGATCTGCCGACTGGTCGGCGATCACAGCGATCTCCGTCGGCCCTGCGAGCAGGTCGATCCCGACCCGTCCGAACAGTTGCCGCTTCGCCTCGGCGACGTAAGCGTTCCCCGCCCCGACGATCATGTCAGCGGGAGGGAGGTCTTCGATGCCGTACGCGAGTGCCGCCATCGCCTGGACACCGCCGAGCGCGACGATCGCATCTGCCCCGGCGGTCGTCATCGCGTAGAGCTGAGGTGGGTGAATCCCGGTCGAGTCGCGTGGCGGTGCTGCCGCCACGACTGTCCCTACACCCGCCACCTTTGGGACGACGACCGTCATCAGAGACGACGCGATCATCGGGTAGCGGCCGCCCGGTGAGTAGGAACCGACGCGGTTCACCGGGATGTGCCGGTGCCCCAGGATCACGCCGGGCAGCGTTTCCACCTCGAGGTCGGTCAGCGTCGCGCGCTGGTGCTGGGCGAATCCACGTATCTGGTCGCGAGCGAAGTCGATGTGGCCCCGGAGCACCGGGTCTGTCGCGTCGACCGCCCGCCGGGCCTCGTCCTCGGAGACGAGGAACGATCGAGGGGCCCAGTCGTCGAGACGACGCGAGTATTCGCGGATCGCGGTGATTCCCCCGCGCTCGATCCTCAGGAGCATCTCACTGACTGTCCGCACGATCTCCTGCTGAGCGCCGGCGCCGTCGTCCGGCGGCGATTTCAGGTACTCGGCCATCTGCCCGGGTTCTGCCGTAGGCCAGGGAAGCCGTGCTCTGCTCGTGAGTGGCCTCGGCGCGCTCTGGGCGGCTTGGCCGCGTCGTCGCCACGGTCACTTGTTGGGCCTGGCACTGTTCTGGCCACATGGACGTCACAATCGCGTCGGTCGAGAGTTGGGCCTGTTCGCTTCCACTCGACATTCCGCTGAGCTTCGGCGCGTACACGCTGACCAAGCGCGAGTACACCGTCGTTCGCCTGAGAACCCACGGCGGGCTCGAAGCAACGGCAATCGGTCTGAGCCGCGGGCTGCCTGTGGACGTGGCCGCGACCGATGTCTTCGCACCACTCCTGATCGGCACCGACGGCACGGACGTGGTGGCACGGACGCGCGACCGGAACGAGCGGCTGCGTGTCGTTGAGCGGACAGGTGTGGCCGCTTTCGCGTGGTCGTTGCTCGACATCTGCCTCTGGGACATGCAGGCTCAGGCCGCCGGAGCGCCGCTCTGGGCTCATCTTGGGGCCGTCGAGCGGACGCTGCCGGTGTTGCTCGTGGAGGGTTACGCCCTTCCAGGCGAGGACGACGCGGCGTTTGCGGCCCGTCTCGCCGACCGCGCCTCTGCGGGGGTTACGGCACTCAAGATCGAGGGTGCGAGCGCAGCCGACCCGGCGAGCTTGCGGCGCAGGCTGGAGACGGTTCGCGAGGCTGTCGGCGACGGGGTCGAGCTCGTCGTCGACCTGGCGTGGAAGCATCTCGACGCGAGTTCGGCGGCGGCGGACATCGCTGAGTGGGCGCACGTCCGGCCGTGTTGGGTCGAAGACCCTTTTCCACGCGAGCGGGTGGGCGAGTACGTTCGATTGCGACGGCTGAACGACGCCCCCGTGGGTTGTGGCGACGAGATGACCCGCGAAGACGATCTGGCGGGGTTGATCGAGGAACGAGCGCTCGATGTTGTCCGCTGCGACGCGACGACCATTGGTGGGGTTACCGCAGCGCTGAGACTCGCTTCGCGGGCCTCTGCCGCAGGGCTCCGGCTGTCCGCTCACGCCCATCCGGAGATTCATCGCCATCTCGTCCTGACGTGGGGCCCGGGCGCCTATCTGGAATCGTTCCCGGCCGATCGGCCCTTCGATCTCGAGAATCGTCTCCTCGCGGAGCCGCTCGAGATCTCGAACGGCATGATCGCCCCGCCACAGTCGCCCGGCACCGGGATACGGCTCGATGAAGCAGCGGTCGAAAGGTACGCGGTACGCCGGGCAGCGATCCGGTGAATCGGGTGAGGTCGGCAAGCGCTCAGTCCGAGTCGGTGTACCGGTGGATCACGCTCGCAGCGGGCAGGGTGAGATCGACCATGCGATGCAACCCGAGAGCGATCTCGCCAACGGCGAAGCGGTAGACCGGAACCTGGGCGTTCGGTCGAAGCTCGACCGTCGACGGGCCCGTCCAGCTCTCGTGGACGACGACGTCCTCGAATCGTCGCGTCAGGAGCACACGTTCGAAGCCCCCATCTCTATCCGGGAGCACACGCAGGTTTACGTTGAGCGCGTTGCCGGGGACGAGCTGCTCGAGGGCATCGGGCGGCGCCGGTTGCTGCTTGAAGCAGATCGTGGCGGTGACGATGTCGATCCCGTTGCGTGAGACACGACCGACGAGCAGATCACCGTCCGGGGCGAGTGTGACCGCCCCGTGCTTCTTGGGCTGGCCGTAGAGCTCGCGCCCGGCGGCGACAGCGCCGTCGGAGCCGAGCACGAGATACGGGGAGTAGACGGCGCGGGCGCCGTCGGGCAGTCTGACCGGGATCTGGAACGCCGACTCGCCGTAGACGCCGAACCATTCCGCGTCGTGCATCCAGTAGACGTGCACGATGCAGAGCTCGTCCGCGAGCTCGAGCGGCTCGGGGATGAACGGGTCGAGAGCGTCGGCGGAACAGTGGTAGACGACCGAGAGGATCTCGGTTCGTCGCATGCGAATCGGCAGAACCGGGACGAGCGGCGCGCCGTGGGGTGTCGACGCGAGAGTCCGTGGATCGAACGGCATCCTGGACGATGCTATAGCATTTAGCAGGTGTCAATTCCCGGCGCCGAGAAGGGCTTAGCGCTGGTGACGGGCGGGGCCGGCGGCATCGGGAGCGCTGTAGCCAGGCGGCTGACGAGCGACGGCTGGGAGGTCGTGCTGGCCGATCTCCGGCCCGATCTCCCCGAGGGACTCGAGAGCTTGAAGCTGATCCAGCTCGACGTGACGGATCATGCCGCCGTACGCGACGCGGTCGAGTCGCTCGTCGTGACGGACGGCAGAATCGGGCTGCTCTTCAACAACGCGGGCATCCAACGCCAGGGGCCGCTGGCCGAGCTCTCGTGGGAGGACTGGAGCGCCGTGGTCGACGTCAATCTGCACGGTGTCTTCAACTGTCTGCAGGCGGTCGGCCGCCACATGCTCGAGGCCGGCGGCGGCGTGATCGTGAACATGACCTCGGTTGCGGCCGAGCGCGGATCACCGGCCCGCGCCGCCTACACCGCCACGAAAGCTGCGGTGACGGGTCTGACGAGGGCGGCCGCGGTGGAATGGGCGCCGCGCGGCGTCCGCGTGAACGCGATCGGCCCCGGGTACGTCGAGACGGGCATCTACCGGACGGCGGTCGAGACCGGCCGCATTCGCGAGAGCGACGTGCTCGCGCGGATCCCGCTCGGGAGGCTGGCGACGCTCGATGAGGTCGCCGAGGGCGTTTCCTTTCTCGCCTCGCCGGCGGCGCGCTACATGATCGGGCAAACCCTTTACCTCGACGGCGGCTTCCTCGCGGACTACGGCATCCCGCCGGCATCGTAAGCGGCGAACTGCTTCAGTCGATCCGGACACCGCCGTTGACGTCATAGGTCGCACCGGTGGTGAACGCAGAGGCGGGTGAAGCCAGGAGTGCGATCGTCTCCGCAACATGCCTGGGCTCTCCGAACCGCCCGAGGGGGATTACCTGCTCGAGCCGATCATGCACCTCGGGAGCGAGGCGGGCGGTCGTCGCGGTTTCGATCGGGCCGGGAGCCACGGCGTTCACTCGAATCCCCTCCGGGGCGAGGATCCGTGCGAAGGAGCGGGTGATCGCGAGGATCGCAGCCTTGCTCGCGGCGTAGTGCATCGCTGTCGAGATCGCTCCGATCTGCGCCGCAACCGAGGAGACGTTGACGATCGAACGGTCGCCGGCGGCGGCCCGAAGGAGCGGGAGCGCCGCCCGGGTGAGCAGGAAGGTACCCCGCGCGTTCGTCTCGAGGACGGCGTCCCACTCGTCGATCTCGATCGCGTCGAACGTCACGTAGGGGCAGACGGCGCCGTTGTTGACGAGGACGTGCAGCTCGCCCCAGGCGCCCTCGATCTCACCGACGAGAGAAGCGATTGCCTCGGGCGAGCGGAGGTCGAGCCGGGAAACATGCACCCCGGCGGCATTCGTGCAGGCTTGCGCGGTCTCGCGGACCGCGGCTTCGCCCGTCGTATAGGTGATCCAGAGCGCGTAGCCCTGCGCGGCGAGCTTCAGCGCCGTCGCCCGCCCGATTCCCGTGCTCGTGCCCGTGACGAGCGCCCGTCTCGGCATGGTGCCCTCATTCGCGCCGTCGCTCACGCCGCCTCCCACGTTACGGGGGCTCCTCGGCTCGGATGAACGCGGTTCCGCTGCACGCGCCCTTGCGTCTCGAGCTCCTGCAGGTGGGCGACCACGGCAACGGCAAGGCCGATGTCCGCCTCAGGTGGCCAGGCGCGGACGGTAGGAGCCGAACCCTCGACGATCTGCCGTGTTGTCAGCGGGCGACCGATGCTCCAGCACCGCGAGCACCGCCGCGTCCAGATCCTGGCAGAACTGCTCGCTCTCGGCAAGGAACTCCCTCACCTCATCCCCCTCGATCGTGGGGTAGTGCGTTCCGATCATCCGCTTCAGATCGAGCTCGGCGAGACGCTTGATCGTCTCTCGGTACGCAGCGAGGTCGTAGTAACCCGGGCCGAAGGCGCCGCTCCCGTCGAGGAACGGCGTGACACGCCCGAACACCGCGTCCCCGATCAGGCCGGTCCCGGTGGCCGGGTCGATGACGGCCAGATGACCTCGGGAGTGGCCGGGGACGTGCACGAGCTCGAGGGGCCGGCCGTTGCCGAAGCACAAAGCCTCGCCGCCGACGACGCCGATGTCGATCTGGGCGCCGGAGTCGCTTGCGTGCACCCAGTCGAAGAACTCGGTGTCCGGAGCGATTCCGTGGTCATCACGGAGCCCGCAGTACCGCTGTTCTATAAGCGCGTCGACGTCTTCGATCCAGCCAACATCGAGGCGGTGCGCGATGCTGACGGCCCGCGGCACCACACGACGGAGCACCCCGAGACCGCCGCTGTGGTCGATATCCGAGTGTGTGATCACGATCGAGCGGATCGCTTCGGGGTCGAGTCCGAGCGCAGCCAAGGCGGGCGAAACGAGTCGCTCGGGCGTTTCGGCGATTCCCGTATCGATCAGTGCGACATCACCGTCGTCGACGATCAGAACCACGGACAAGCGCCGTCCCTCGAGCGGCTCGGTCAGCACGTAGATTCCGGGCGCGACCTCGATCGGGTCGCTGACTGGCTGCTGCTTCAAGAGAGACACCCTTTCTGTCGGCTAATCCGCGCTGAATGAGCGCTCGGGAACCCCTCGAACGCGGTAGAGTATCGCCTCGTAAAGCTCCCTGAGAGAGCGTCGTCGATCAAGATGGGCGCCCCTTCACGGCACCGGACGAGGAGGGCACTACGCGGTTTACGGGAAAAGTGGCGGTCGTTACGGGGGGTGCCTCCGGGATGGGGCTTGCTGCGGCAACGCGGTTCGCCGAGGAGGGCGCCGCAGTCGTCGCCGCCGACATCAACCTGCCCCTCGGCGAGGAAGTCACGGGCGCACTGCGCGAGCGTAGGCTCGACGTGTCGTTCGAGCACACCGACGTGGCCGACAGCGACGCTGTGAAGGCCCTCATGGACCGGACCGTCGAGCGGCACGGAGGCATCGACGTGCTCTTCAACAACGCTGCGTACCTGCAATACGAGAACTATGGTTCGGTGACCGAGACGCTCGAGGGGAACTGGCGGCGCTGCATCGACGTGACGCTCTCGAGCGTCTTTCTCTGCAGCAGGTTCGCGATCCCGTCGATGATCGAGCGTGGCGGCGGCGCGATCGTCAACAACGCGTCTGTCGGCGGTCTGGTCGGTTTCGGTGAGCATGCGGCCTATTGCTCGGCAAAGGGCGGGGTCATTCAGTTGACGCGCGAGATCGCGATCGACTACGCGACCAAGAACATCCGCTGTAATGCGGTGTGCCCAGGGCTGATCGCGACGCCGATGAACGAGGAGCATCTTTCCGACCCCGGCCGGAAGGAACGGGCGCTCCAAAATTCCGTCATAAAACGCCCAGGAACTCCCAACGAGGTCGCTAACGTGGTGCTGTTTCTTGCGAGCGACGAGGCGTCCTACATTACGGGAGCGATTCTGCCCGTTGATGGCGGCTACCTCATCCGCTGACACCGGCTGACACCGGCAACGTGAGCCCGGCGATCGCCCGGCTGCATTCCACCTCGAGCCGTTCGAGACTGCCCGCGGCAAGCGTGGTCTGGAAGACCGAGTAACGGTCGGTCGAGTAGGCCTCGCTAGGAGGGAGGTAGACCCAGCCGGGGCCGTTGGTGACGTTGAGGACGACGATCGCGTGCCCGCGATGCCCGGCCCGGAGGCGCTGCTGCAGAACCGAGTAGGCCTCGCCCGGCTGCGCGACGAGAACCGCAGATCCCAGCCGCCACACCCAGACGGGATACACCGGAGGCGAGAAATTCTCGAAGATCGCCCTGACCCGTGCGGCCCGCAACAACCGCTCCGCGCGGCTTCTTTCGCTGACGCCGGCCCAGCGTCGGGCGAGCTCCTCCTCCGTCGGCAGAGGGACGAGCTCGACCGGCATGCGAATCAACATCGCCTCGACCGACTCGTCGGGATGGCTCTCGGTCTCCACCCACTCCGCGAGCGGAGCACCGGACTCGATCGTGCCGGCCAGTCTCAGACCCCTTCCCGGCGCCGGCATCCCGATGAGGGTCGAGAGCACGGCGTGGCCGAGCCGGCGTCCGTGCCGGTCGGCGACGGAGGTGTCGCCGACGTACTGCTCGCGAGGACCAAGATCGCCCGACGCGCCCTGGAGGAACAGGCACGGCGCCCCTCGGGTCTCGCCCTCGACGAGTTCCCGCATCGCCCCGACGAAGTCGGGCGAGATCAGCCCGTTCTGCCACGCCAGCGTGGTCGGATGGCACGCGTAGTTCACGAGCGTCGCGATGATCTCCCCGTCCGCCCTGCTCGCGCGGCCGACGAGTACGGTCCGATCGGCTTCCTCATGCGGGTTGAAGCCGACGAAGTACCGAGACCCGAGTCGAAGTTCTCGGTTCGTCGCAAGGTCACAACTCCCCTCCGCCCAGTCAAGCGTCCCGGGCTCCGCGCTCGCTATCGCCTCTCGAGCCGCTTCGACGGCGGCGTCCCTCACCGAGTCGAGGTACGGCGCGATCAGGTGGCCGCCGGGCCTCTCGGCGTCGTCCCCGCACAGCCCGGGACCAGCGTGGGTGTGACTCAGGTGGAAGAGGACGCGCTCCTCCGAGAGGGCGAGCTCGCGGAGCAGTCCGCCGCGCACGCGATCTTCGTCCTCGACGCGCTGCCACCAACCGAGATCAGCGGAGACGATGATCAGCGGGTCGGATCCCTCTGCAAGCACGGCGAGAGCGGTGAGCGTCATCGGCCGGTGGACGCCTGCCGCCGTGTCGCGAGTCGCGGGGCCCCAGCACCGCATGAAGATCCCGTCAGGAGGGGTGATGTCGCGCCGTCCGACACCGACACGCCCTGAGAAGCCGGAGAGGCTCCACGTCTGCCCGACGGCGTCGCTCGCTACCCCAACGGCATCGCCCGCTAGACGGTCAGGCGGGTTCAAGCTCCCACCTGCGCTCGGACCACGCCCAGGTCTCCTCATCAGCGGCGAAGACAGGATCGACCCTCGAGACCGGACCGAGCCGCCTGGCGATCCGGCGGACCCGCTTGTCACCGAGGTCGAGCTCGAGGACCGTGCAGTCGAACGGCGGCTCGATCAACGCCCCGACCGTGTATTGCAGGAGCGGCCCTTCCGCGCGGGAACAGCGGGCGTGGATGTGACCGCTGACCGCCACCGTCGGTCCCGGGGCATCGAGCAGCCCGGAGACGAGATCACCTCTGTTGACGAGATCTCCGGCATAGGGGATCCCGGCCGCGGCGACGCATTCGGCCTCGGAGAGGAGCGGGAAGTGCGACACCATGACCAGCATCCCACCCGCGGTCGGTGGGGCGTAGTCGCCGACGTAGAACGGCAGACCGGGGCCCGATCGGCCGAGCCCGACGCCGGCGACGGCCACCCCATCGAGCTCGAGGGGCGCCTCCCTGAGCAGATCGATCCCGACCTTCTTCGCCCCGGCGGCGAAGTCGTCGCCCAGGCGAAGATCGTGATTGCCGCTCACCATCACGAGCGGCGCGCTTGCGCTCTCGGCCAACCGGCCGAGCACGTGCTCGAGGGCGAGCGGATCGCCAAGCTGGACGAGGTCGCCGAGCAGGAGAATCGCGGCCACCCCACTCTCGCGGAACCACGACAGCGCTTCGTCGATCCGCTCATCGAGCCGCTCCGGCTCGAACACGTTGATCCAGCGCGACCCCGCCGGCTCGAGCTCACAGTGGAGATCGCTGAGAAGCCCGAGCCGGATCACGAGCGGTGCAGTTGCCGGAGGCTCTCGACGCTCTGCTCGATCACCTGCGCACTTGCATCCGAGCCGACGAACGCGGTGGTGATGCCGTAGGCCCAACGTGCGTTGTCCTGATCGAGGATCTGCTCCAGCGACCAACCATCGATCTTCGAGTAGTCGCCCGGAGGTGGCAGGTATCCCGAGTAGCCGTTCGTGTAGCCGAGAACGCGCGTGTCGGCGAAGGGGCTCTCGGCGACGATCGCCCGTCCGACCACGGTGAACGGCTCGAAAGGATTCGCGATCAGCGCATGGTCGCCGATCGCGATCGCCTGGATCTCGGCGCGGACCGGCACGTCGCGCAAGTCGTCGAAAGACTTGTAGAGCGAGAGAGCGTGCTTTTGGTAGTAGTCGGGGAAGCGCTGAGCCGAGGTTGCGGTGTGAACGTCCGCTGCCCAGAGCTCCGGGTAATCGTCGTCCGGTCGCGAGACATGGGAGGCGGCGCGAGCGGCGACCTCCTCGGCGGGCCATGGCATCTGGCGGCGGTCGAGCTCGAGCGTCATAGTCGAGCTCGAGAGGCGGGCGTCGCGCCCGGCTTGGATCTCGTGCGCGACATCGATCGTCGCAGCAGCGATGCGCTCCGCGAGTTCGTCGCGCGTCTCGAACGAATGCAGTTTCGGGGAGGGGTTGCCGAACCAGAAGTCCCAGGGCGCCACGTCGCCCCCTGCGCCCTGGAGAAACAGGCACCCCGAGACGCCGAGCCCGTCGATCAGGCGTTTCCTGAGCGGGCCCGGGTAGTCCGTATCCCAGAGCGGCGTCTGGCCGCCGATTGTGACGGGATGGCAGGCGAAGGCGAGCCCAACCGCCATGGGCTGTCCGTTGAGGTCGTCGATCCGCATCACCCAGAGGCTGTCGTCGATCGGCAGAGCGCGATCGACGCGATTCACCGCCACGTCGGGCACCTGCCCGGTGCCGAATCCGACCGCCGCCGGCTCGAGGCGGCGAACCGCGCCGTACACAGCACCGGCGATCCGGCTCGGGAGGACGAAGCGCCACTGGTCGAGGGCGTCCCCCTCGACGGTCGTCTCGATCAGCCCCTGGCCGTGCACCGGTCCGGCGTGACTGTGCGAGGCGTTGATCATCACCGCCTCGGGTGGAAGACCGGTCAGTTCGGTGATCCGCCTGCGCGCCTCGCGGGCGGTGGCCTCGTCGACCATGCACACATCGACCCCGACGATCGCAACGGTTGTGCCATCGTTCGAGAGGGCGATCGCTGTCACCTCGAGCGGGTCGTGCGCTCCCTCTGCGAGGGCCGTGTGGAGCATCCAGCAGCCGGCGTGAACCCCCTCCGGCGGGGTGATGTCGACGCTGTAGATGCCTGCGAGCAGGCCGCCGTCGCTCATTGCGATCCCCCCTGACCCGCGAGCGTCCGCTCCGTCTTCGCGTCGAAGACGTGCGCCTTGTTCCAATCGGGATCGAGGGCGATCTCGGCGCCCGGTTCGTGCCCGGGAACCGAGGGAACCTCGATTCCGACCAGAGCACCGTTGCGCCGAGCGACGGTGAGCAGCGCGCGGCTTCCGGTCACCTCGAAGGTGATGATCTCCCCGTGAATCAGCCCGGGCCCGTCTACCCCTGGTTGTGCCACCGCGATGTGCTCCGGCCGGATGCCGAATGTCACCCGGCCGTCCGAGGCCTGCTTCGCCGCTTCGAGCATGGGGCCGCGGAGCGGGACTTCGAAGTCCTCGCCGTGGGCGAAGAGTTCCCCGTCCGTGGAGACCAGCTCGCTTTCGAGGAAGTTCATCTTCATCTCACCGATGAAGCCGCCGACGAACATATTCGCCGGCTGCCGGAAAACCTCGATCGGCGTCCCGTGTTGCTGTACGACTCCATCGCGCATGATCGCGACTCGCGTTCCCATCGTCATCGCCTCGTTCTGGTCGTGGGTGACATAGATGAAGGTCCCGGAAAGCCGCCGTTGCAGTGTGATCAGCTCCCGCCGCGTCTCCATCCGGAGCCTCGCGTCGAGGTTGCTCAACGGCTCGTCCATGAGGAAGACCTTCGGCTCGCGCATGATCGCCCGTCCGACTGCGACGCGTTGCTGCTGGCCACCCGACAGCTGGCGCGGTAGCCGGTCGAGGAGACCGTCGATCTGAAGCAGCGACACGACCTCGTCGGTGCGAGCGCGGATCACGTCCTTGGGTACCTTCCGTCGCCGCAGAGCCAGTTCGAGGTTCTTGCGCACGGTCATGTGGGGATAGAGCGCGTAGTGCTGGAACACCATGGCGATGTCGCGGTCCTTCGGCGGCACGGTCGTGACCGTGCGCCCCGCAATCACGACCTCGCCCGAGGTCACCTCCTCGAGGCCGGCGATCACGCGAAGGAGCGTTGTCTTCCCGCTTCCCGATGGGCCGAGGAGCACGAGGAACTCCCCCTCCTCGCACGCGAGAGTGACATCGTCGACCGCGACGACGTCGCCGAAGCGCTTGCTGACGTTCTGGACGAGCACCCGGTCCATCCGCCTACCCCTTCACCGAGCGGGAGACGAGCCCACGGGACAACCGGCTCGCAAGCAGGACGAACACGAGCACCATCGGGATGATCGAGAGAACCGCCCCGGCAGAGACCATCCCGTAGTTCGTGATGTATTGACCGACGAGCGTCGCGAGGCCCGGGGGAATCGTTCTCGTGTGGTCGCTCGTCGCAACGAGGAGCGGCCAGAGCAACGCAGTCCACTGGGAGAAGAAGGTGAAGAAGCCGAGCAGGGCAAGCGCGGGGACGCAGAGCGGAAGAATGATCTTCCAGTAGATCGCAAGATCGCCGAGCCCGTCGATGCGAGCCGCCTCTTCGAGTTCGGTCGGAATCGTCTTGATGAACTGCCGCATCAGGAACACGCCGATCGGTACGGCAACAGCGGGGAAAATGAGCGCGTAATACGAGTCGATCAGGCCCATTCGCGTTGCGAGCAAGAACAGCGGCAGGATCGTCACCGGGATCGGGATCATCGCCGTCGCGAGCAGGAGAAAGAAGATCACGTCACGCCCGGCGAACTTCTTCTTGGCGAATGCGTACCCGGCCAGCGAGTCGACGAAGAGGACGACGACGGTTGTCGACAGCGCGACGATGAGGCTGTTCAGAAACCACCTGCCGAAGCTCGTCTGCGAGAAGATGTCGGTGAAGTTCGCGAGCGTCGGATGCGCGAGCTTGCCGATGCTGACCTTCTCGACGTAGGTGTGTGTGAGCGCGGTGACGAGCAGGAAGAAGAACGGCGCGATCGAGATGAAGGCGGCGAGCACGAGCACGACGTAGGTGACGACCGTCGTCGAGCGGCCATGCGAGCGAATCACGGGCTTGTTGACGACGGGAGCCATCTAGAACTCGATGTCCTTCCTGAAGACGGTCAGCTGGATCACGGTGAGAATCAAGATCAGCAGCATCAGCATCAGCGAGATCGCCGCCGCGTACCCCATGTCGTCGTAGGAGAACGCCTCGTCGTAGATGTACATCACGAGCGTCGTCGAGGAGAAGCCGGGACCTCCCTGGGTCAAGACATACGGGCTGTCGAAGATCTGCAGGTTGAAAATCGTCGCGACGACGGTCGAGAAGAGGATCACCGGCCGTAGAAGCGGGATCGTGATGCTCCAGAATGCGCGCACGCCGGTGATCCCGTCGATGGCCGCAGCCTGATAGAGCTCTCGTGGGATGCTCTGCATGCCCGCGAGAAAGACGATCGTGTAGAAACCGATTCCCCGCCAGCATTCGATCAGAGCGATCATCGGGATCACGAGGTGGGGGTTTCCCAGCCAGAGGATGGGAGCCACTCCGAAGACGCCGAGGACCTCGTTGAAGATTCCGCCCTGGCCTTCGAGGAGGTAGATCCAGATGATCACCGCCGCGACCGTCGGAGTCACCGTCGGCAGGATCAGCGAGGCGCGGAAGAACGATCTGAACCGGATCGGACGGTTGAGCAGCCCGGCAAGTACGAGGCCACCGCAGATCACGACCGGGATCACGATCACCGCGTAGACAAGGGTGTTCTCGACGGTGATCCAAAACAGCGAGTCCGAGAACAGCCGCTGGTAGTTCGAGAGGCCGACGCCGTGCATCGAGCCGAGAATCGACCCGGACTGGAACGAGAGAACGACGGCCCAGCCGATCGGGAACGCGAGGAAGAGGCCGAAGAAGACGACCTTCGGCGAGATCAGCGCATAGGGCCGAATCGCGCGGCCCGCTCTCCCCAGTGCAGGCGACCTCCGGCGCGGCAGCGGCTCGACTGTTGCGGGCCCGTCGGTCAACGCCGCTCTACCTCAATCGCGGGCCCGGCGAGCCGAACGATCCACGACGGCCCGGCCGGCGCGGAGCGCGCTGAGCGAACACGAGCGCAGCCGAAGGCCGGTCCGGCAACGAGCACCCCGATCGCGTTCGCCAAAGCCGGATAGGCAGGCCGCCAGCCGCACAGCCAGAACGGGCGACCCGGCCCCGGAGAACCGTTGGGCTCCCCGGGGACAAGTCGCCAGTCCGGCGTCTGGCGAACCTACTTGTGAAGCTCCTGGTTGATCTGCTGTGCTGCGGCGGTGAGCGCATCGGCGGTCGAAGCCTGACCCGAGATGGCCCGCTCCACCTGGGGATCGAGCACCGTGTTCCACGACACCGAAACGATCGGTTCCGGCCAGTAGTTCCCCTGTGTCGGAGCAAACTTGCCGAGCAGCGAGTTCGCGGGGAACGGGTGCACGTCGTTGCGGGCCGGGAACAGCGACACCAGCTTGCAATAGGCAGCCTCCACCTTCGGAGAGGTGAGGTAGACCGCGAGATTCCAGGCAGCGAGTTGATTCTTCGATGCGTTCGCGATACACCAGAAACCGATCCCGCCTGTGTTCTGGTTGTTCGCGGGCCCCTTCGGCGAGCCGGACACGCCGACCTCGAAGCCGGGGTAGTTCGGGATCAGTTGCGAGATGAAGTCCGGCAGGCTGAGCATCATCGCGATTTTGCCTTCGAAGAACGCCGTGTTGATGTCGTGGCCTACGTACGTCCCGAACTTCGGCATGTACCCGGCCTGGTACATGGTTCGGAGCACATTGATCCCCGCCTGGGCCTGAGGGCCGTCTGCAACCCACTTCCCGCTGCTGTCGATGAACTTCGAGCCGTAATTGGCGATCAGCGACGGATAGAAGTTGATCAGCTCGCCGGTCGTGTTGTCCATGAGGCCGTAGCCATACACGCCGGCCGAGGAATTGGTCAGCTTCTTCGCGTACGCGATCACTTCGTTCCAGGTCGCCGGGGGCTTGTTCGGATCGAGGCCAGCCGCCTTGAAGAGTTTCTTGTTCCAGACAAAGGATGTGCCACCACCGATGAACGGCAGGCCGTAGACGTGGCCGTTAAGCGACGTGTCGGTGAAATCCGTGGCGTCGTAATACTTCTTCTGGGCCTTGAGCTGTGGCCCGAACGCCTTGTCGAGCGCCACGAGATCGCCGGCATTGGCGTACTTCGAGAAGTAGAGGTCGACGTCGTAATGCAGGTCAGGCGGGCTCCCGCTTGCAAAGGCAGCCGTATAGGTCTCGTCGAAGCTCGCCCATGGAGTGACGCGGTAATCGACGCTGACGTTCGGATTCGTCTTCTTGTACTCAGCGAACTGAGCGTTCATGAAATCCGCGTCCTTGGCACTGTGTGGAGCCTTCCACACGTTGAGCGTGATCGGCTCGCTCTGCGCGGCGTGTGCGCTTGCTGCCGATGCGAGGGCCCCCGCCCCCGCGACGGTCACCCCCAGCGCTGCGGCCTGGCGTACGAGCTCTGCTCGAGTGACCGTCCGTCCCTCGAGACCACGCCCCTCATCATCGGACGATCGCATAGCTCTCGGGGCCTCCTTCACAGTCGAATGTTTTCAGCGGCCGACATGACCGAGGCGCGACCGTAACATAGGGTATTTGGTAAAGTCAAGCTTGCTATAGCATATACTCTTGGTTCAGCATGTCCCGGCGTTAGCCTGCACGCGAACCGCGGAGGGTGGCGGTGCCTGGACCCCGCTAACTTAATCACGCGATCAGCCACGATGAACACAACTGCCGCGACGACGTCCAGCCCCCAGCCGCTCGAGCCGCTTTCGCAGCCAAAGAACCTGTCCGAGCAGGTGTTCGAGAGAATCCGCGAGGCGATCACGGGCGGCTCGCTCCCACCTGGCTCGCGGCTGGTCGAACGGCGCCTCGCAGACGAGCTCCAGGTCAGTCATGTCCCGGTGCGTGAGGCACTGGCGCGGCTCGGAGACGAGGGGCTCGTCGAGCGAAGCGCACGTCGCGGTTCGCGGGTCGCAACATTGTCGCTCGCAGACCTCGACGAGATTTCGAGCCTGCGCGTCCTCCTCGAGGGTTTTGTGGTGGTGAGGGTGCAAGAGCGGTGGACCCCGGCCGCCGAGCAGCGCTTGCGGGCGATCGTCGCCGAGATGACGTCTGCCGCCTCGGTCGGAAACATCGACGTGGTTGGGCGGAACGATCGCCTTTTCCACGAAGCACTCTGGGAGCTCGCCGAGCATCGCACCTTGCTCGAGATCGCAGCGAAGCTGCGCGGACGGATCAACGGCTTTCTGCAGGCCGCGACACGCGCCCTGTCGCGAGACGACCTCGAGGCACACGCGGCGAGTCATGTCGAGCTGATCGAGGCCGTCGCCTCGGGCTCGGCGAGGCAGGCGAAGCAGGCCATGGCACTGCACATCAACACGGCCTCGGATCGCATTCGGGCCTGGATGTCACCTGCGACCGAGTGAGTTCCTTGTGCTCGTAGTGATCACCGACTCGAACCTCCCGAGCCGGGACGCCGAGGAGCGCGTCCTGCAGGCCGCCGGGTTCGACGTCAAGCGCGCGGCCTGCCGGACCGAGACGGACGTCGTCGACGCCGCTCAGGACGCCGATGCCCTGATCGTGCAGTGGGCGCCGATCACCGCCGGCGTGCTTGGCCAACTCGATCGCTGCCGTCTAGTGAGCCGGCTCGGCATCGGTCTCGACATGATCGATCTGGACGCAGCGTCCAGCATGGGAATCGCTGTTTCCAACACGCCCGACTACTGCATCGAGGAGGTCGCGGCCCACACGATCGCGCTCGCGCTGTCGATCTCCCGTGGCATCCCCTCGCTCGAGGCCTCGCTCAGACGGAGTGATTGGGCAGTCGCGCCGAACGCACCGGTTGTCACTCGCCCCTCCTCGGCAGTGTTCGCTGTCCTGGGCTTCGGGCGCATCGGCTCACGCGTCGCGAGGATCGCGGCGAGCCTTGGCTTCAGGGTCGTCGTTCACGACCCGGCGGTGCCCGACGACGAGATCGAAGCTCAGGGCTTTACACCCGTCGACCTTCCGACCGCACTCGAGCAGGGACAGATCATCTCGCTGCACACACCGCTGACCGATGAGACGTACCATCTGATCGACGGAGACGCTCTCGAGCTCATGGGCAGCGAAAGCTTCCTGATCAACACGAGCCGTGGAGAGCTCGTCGATGCGGTGGCGCTCTCGTCGGCGCTCATACGGGGAATCGTGGCGGGAGCAGCCCTGGACGTCTTCGAGATCGAGCCGCTCCCAAACGACAGCCCACTTCGGGATGCCCCGAACGCGCTCGTCACACCCCACGCCGCCTGGTATTCGAAGCAAGCGCTCGAGGATCTCCCCCGCCAGGCGGCGGAGAACGTCGTGGCGTTCTTCTCGGGCAACCTGCCGGCTCCGAGCATCGTCAATCCGTCATATGCAAGCGTGCCCAGGCCGTCGGTCGCCTTCACCGCGGCCGAGACCCGAGCGTGAACAACCGGATCGTCGTCTCTCCCGCCGAGCTCGATCTCCAGAGCCCTGGCCGGCGTGACTACCTCGTAACGTTCGCCGACGACACACTTTGGGCCGAATGGCGTATTCCCGTCACCGTGCTGGTCGGGCCCGAAGCGCGAGAGGGCGAAGGACTCGTCGCCTTTGGTTCAACACACGGAAACGAGTACGAAGGCCCCGTGGCGATCAAGAACCTGCTCGCCGAGATCGACCTCGAGAGCACGCGGGGCCGCATTGTCCTCGTGCCCGTCCTCAACCCCGCCGCGTTCAGCGCCGGCACACGAGACGGCGTCGGCGTCAACTTGAATCGTGCCTTTGTCGCGGAGGCCGGCCTCACGCCGGCGCTGAACAGCATCACCTACCGGATCGCGCGTTTCGTGCGCGAACAGATCTGGCCGCACGTGCACGTCGTGCTCGACCTCCACTCCGGCGGCGACTCGATGCGGTTCGCCCTCGTCAGCTCGCTGCACTACTCCGCGAGCGGCGAGGCGACAGCGCGCGCGATCGAGACCGCTAAGTGGTTCGGCACGCCCTTCATCATGGTCTACCAGAACGAATATCCAGGGCTCCTCACCACCGAGGCCGAGAATCTCGGCAAGGTCACGGTAGGCACAGAGCTCGGTTGGGGCTCGGCTGTACTCGAAGACGGAGTTGCATTCGCGAGACACGGAATCCTCGGTGCCGCGGTCATGCACGAGCAGCTTCACTGGCCGATATCGCCGGCAGCCCATCATCTCGACCGATCGCAGTGCCTGGTCGACTGCTCACCCTACGAGTGCGCCATCTTCTCGCCGGCGCGCGGCTGGTTTGAGCCCCTCGTTGGGTGCGGCACCTTTGTGCGTGAAGGCGACACGATCGGGAATCTGCACGATTTCGAGCGGATCGATTCGAAGCCGTGGCCGGCACGGGCCGCCGTCGACGGATACGTCATCGCCGAGGCATGGCGAGCCGAGGTCACGGCAGGGCAGCAACTCATCTCCCTCGGCGTCGCGCTCGACTGGACGTGACGCCATCCACGCCGAGGAGGACGGGGTCATCAAGAGAACCGTCGGCGAGCCGTGTGGCTGCTTCCCCGAAGCAGCCACAGCACGGCTATTGCTCCGCAAACCACGACCGCAACGAGGACGAACCAGTCCTGCGAACCACCACCATGGTGGCTCACTACTCCGGGGATCGTCAGCGACGTGTCCACCCAGGGCGAACCTGGCTCACTCACGCGAATGCCGACCCTGTCGCCCGGGAGCGCGGCGGTAATGTAAGCGAGTCGCCATGTACGGCGGACGTCAGCGGCAATCGCGCCGTACGCGGACGACGAGGCCCTCGTCGGAGCTCCAAGGAAGACGCCGCCGGTTTCCCGAGCGAGTAGATCCAGCGTGCCCGGCCTGTACGTGCTGTTCGCGATCGCGACCGGATAGACCGCGGCATCTGCATCCGACGCGGCCGTAGTCGCGTCGGCGACGTCGATCTGGCTTGCAGTCGCCTGACCGTCGGAGATCAACATGATCACCTTGCCGGTTCCATGCTGCTGTTGCAGCGCGGCCGACGCACGAACGACTCCGTCATAAAAATCCGTCCCGGGCTGCGGGTCGAGCCGCAAATGCCGGAGCGCCTGCGCAGCGCGTCGGGTCGACCGTGAGAAGGCCGTCAACTGCGTCGCCTTCGAGCCGATCGCAAAGACGGCGATCCGATCGTTCGGTCGTTTGCTGGCAAGGAAGCGCTCAGCTACGCCAATCGCGCTACGCAGCGCTTTGCCGTGCATCGACCGTGAACGATCGACAACGAGCGCCACGATCGGCGAGTCGCCGACGTTACGCGCCGAGAGGAGCCTCACGCGGTGACCGTTCTCGAACAGGCGCGGCGCCGAGCTCGAATCGTGCGGCAGAACCACGCTGACGGCAAGGGTCGGGTACGCCGCGACGTCCACTCGAATCCTTGTCGCCCCAAACGCAGCAGACGAACCGACCGCGGAAACGAGACACAAGCCACAGACCGAGCCGGCTACCAACCGCCTCGCCGAAGCACGACCGTAGCCCGGCTGGTCACTACCTCTCACCGCTCTACGAGACTATGGCACCTCGTCAGAGAGATCACACTGGACCTCCGGGCTGGACATCCAGACCGTCGTGCCGTACGACTTCCTACAGCGTTGCGCGCCATCACCGCGACAACACGCCGAGCCCGAGGGACGCGCATCGGCTGTACACGCCGCTCGACTCTCGCGTGAGATACCTCAGCCCGTGGGGGCGGGGTGGCTGTGGACTCTCTCGTAGAGTTTGGTGACGGCGGCGACGAGGTCGGCGCGCGTGGGGGCGTGTTTTTGCCCCACCGTCCACCCCTCGCCGACCAGGTAGAGGAAGGGGCCGTCGGCGAAAAGGATGTTCTCGCCGATGAAGCCGTTGCCCGAGACGCGGTAGCCGCCGGCCGCTGCGATCCCCGGGACCGAGTAGCCCGAGAAGGTACCCGGATTCTGGGCCTTGTCCTCGGCAAGGCTGGCGGCGAGCTCCGCGCGGGCCGCCGCCGGAGAGCCGAGCCGCATCACCCACGAAACACCGTTCTGCTTGGACGGCGCCCGATCGAGATACTCGACGAGGACGTCCTTGAAGCCCTCCCGGTGAAGCCTCGCGACATCCGCGCTCACCTGCGACGCCGCCAAGCCGGTGTCGAGGCTGACCCAGTTCCGCGCTGAGCGGTAGTCCTTCGGCGAGGGCTCGGGTACGTAGCCGGCGAAGTCGGCGGCCTGGACGAGGCGGGCGCTCAGCGGGAGCGGAGTCGCGGCGCCGCCCAATCTCGCTGCGAGGCCGGCGACAATCGCGACGATGAGGCTCGCGACCATGATCCGGATCACGACGTGCACCCTCTCACCCGGGCGGCCGTGGGTCAAGCGGCCCTACGGCGACGCGGCTGCTCAAGACCACCAACTGTTGCCACGCTGACGCGCAACGCTCTACAGGTCCGAGAAGTCGTCGACGTACACACGCATCGTGTCGATCAGTTGGAAGCCCAGGCGCTCGGCGATCGGCTTCGACATGCGCCCGGCCTGGATCGTCAACGCCGGCGTACCCTCCGCGACCGCGAGATCCCAACGAGCGAGCGTGAGCGCCCGGTACACGCCGCGACCGCGGGACTCCGCAGCGACCGAACCGCCGAACAGATTCACCCCAGCGGGCCCAAGGCCCACCGCCGCGGTGCCGACGACACGGCCCTCGATCGACGCGTTGAACTGCCGCAACGGATTCCCCGGAGTCATGTACTCCTCGTACAGCCTCGACAGATTCGCCTCCATCTCCGCCAGCATCTCCACCGTCATCCCAAACACCTCACCCGACAACCGCTGCGACGCCTCGAACTCGACGAACGACCTGACAGCCTGAACCCGCACATCGGCCGGCGCCTCACCCAGGGGTCGTCTCGTCAACGCCATCGCGTTCTCGGTCGCCTCGAACCCAGGCGTATCCGCGTTGACGAGACCGAGTTCCTCGAGCCGTTCCCCCAGCCATCTGTGCTCGGGCCCGACGAGCCAGATCAGCAACGTGCGGCCGTGCTCCCGCACCAGCGTGCGCGCCTCCTCGACCGCCGCACCAACCTCATCCTTGGCCAGATCACCCGGCTCGACGACCTGCGCGAACGGCAACGGGTGAAGGATCGCGAGCAGGCGGCCACGCTCGACCTTCTGAAAACCAGGCGGCGCCGGCAACTCCCGAAACGGATGCAACGCCTGCCGACGCACCCGCTCCGAAACCTCGACAACCCCCACGTCGCGAATCTAACCAGACAAACCGTAAAACTCAACGCGCTCTCGCACCCATCGCATGTGAGAAATCTGGGCCGTGGGATTCGAGCTCCATGGCTGGAACTGCTCCATCGCTGGAACACTATTTTCCAGCCTTCGGGACGTGGGTCGGGCCGGGTCGAGCCGCCAAAAGGGGACGCGGCCCGGCCCGACTCCTGTGTCTACAAGGGCGAATAGAGCGTGACCGTCCCATCGTGACGCGATCGGGACGCCGGCACACGACGCGTTCGCCTGGATCGGCGACCTCCCAGCTCGCGACTTCGTCGGAATCAGGGGACATCACCGTGACAACACGCGATACGAGATCGGACGATCTCGGGTGCGTACGGCTAACTGACGCAAGACCATGCGACGTGGATGGGCCGACCTAACAGCATCCGTGCCGCATCTGAACGAGTAAACTGCTGGGTATCCCGGCCACGGCCGCAGGGCCATATCTCTTTGTGGAGGCGTAACGGGCACGTTTGCACCAAGATTCAAGGAATCGCCCTCTCGCCAGACCGCAGCGCCCTCGCGCCCGGCTGCGACTCTGCCGTTGCAGGATGAATCGTCTGCTCTAGATAGCGTTGCGCACCAGCTTCCGAAATGGGATTTCGGCGCGATTTCCGTGCTCGGGGATGGATTGCGCTCCGGGAATATGCGCGGTGGTGACGGCCCCAAAGGCAAGGCTTTGGCATGGAATCAGAAAACCCCCGACGCCGGTTCCGGGCCCGGGTCTGGTTCCGGCGGCGGTTCAGGTTCCGGCTCCGGATCGGGCGCCGCTCCTGCAGTCGCCCCCGTCGCGGTTCGTAACGGTCCCCACCACGCGCCGATCGATGAGCCCGATAAGGTCGGCATGGAAATCGCCATTACCCTGACCTCCTCCACCGGCAAGGACGAGGACATGAAGTCCATCCTCGACAGCGAGAAGGTAAGCGACTCCAAAGGGCATACCGGAAGCTACAAGAGCATGCCGACCATCGTCTCCGACCCCTCCAACACCAGCAGCTTCATGCCGGGCTTTCCCGTTCCCGACGACCGGCATGGAACCGACCGCGACCTCGTGATCGATCGCGCCGATAACCACGGCGGCGACGGGCAGTTCGATTTCGATCAACTGGACATCTTCAAACCCAATGCGGCTGGTACGGCGAAGGCGATTCCTCACTCCGGCTATACCATTCGCAGAACCATCACGACCGGCGCTGGAAAAAGCATCGTCTTGCGCACGGCGAAATTCCCCAGCGCCGTCACCGTGGGTAGCTTTTCCAGCGAGAGCGGACCCTCGTCGGCGAAGCACGACGATGTCACGGTCAGGGCCGCGACACGCGCACCGACGAAAGGCGCTGGTTCCGGCCGTGGCTCCGGAGCCGGATCAGGCAGTGCGGCAGGGAGTGGGCCGGGCAGCGGCTCCGGCCACTGATCCCCGCCAGTGATCCTCTACGGCGCACCGGACACCGATCTCCCCGACAAGATCTGGGCTTCGGTAAGGAGCCCCTTGTTGAAGGAGCGACGGACGTAGACGACGCGGGCCTCGCGGTCGACGTCGCGCTGTTCCAGCCCGATCCATTCGCCTGGGCGCAAGCCGGTGGCGGCGGCGAAGATGACCATTTGAACTGAGCTGCCTTCGACAGCGCTCAGCCTCCAAGGAGGCCCGGATGAACCAACGTGCTTAGGAGCTACATCTAGACGATCTCGGCTACGCGCTGTTTCTCTGGCTGAACATCGGCACCGACGGTCCTGAGCCGGCCGAGCAAGCGCGCAGGATCCGGATCTTCTGCGACGCCTACGGTGTCCCGGCGGGTCCTGAGATCGTGTCGGCGATCGGTTCCGCGGTTGCCGCGAACAGCCGGCTAACCACGTACGAGGAATGAGCAACCAAGCCGTCCCCGACGCCCTCCAACCCGCATCCACGCAGGGCTCGGAGCAACGACAAGCCGTGGTGTCGCCATCTACATGCCCATCGCGTGGTACCCGCTGTCCACGTACAGCGTGGTGCCCGTGACGTTCCTGGCGTCGTCGCCGAGCAGGTAGGCGGCGGCGCCGGCGACGTCGGAGGCGTCGATGTGGCGGTGGAGCGGGGAGCGCTCCTCGACGATCGCCTCCATCGTCGGGAAGCCGGCGATCGAGCGCGCGGCGAGCGTTCTGCACCGGGCCGGCCGAGACGGCGTTGACGCGGATGTTCTTCTGGCCGAGGTCCCAGGCGAGGTAGCGGACGCTCGAGTCGAGAGTCGCCTTGGCGACGCCCATCACGTTGTAGTGCGGGACTGCGCGCTCGCCGCCGAGGTAGGTCATGGTCACGATCGAGCCGCCGCCGGCGGCCTCCATCAGGGGCTCGGCGGCGCGCGCCGTCGCGACGAGCGAGTAGGCGCTGACGTCGAGCGCCATCCAGAAGCGCTCGCGCGGGGTGTCTGTGAAGCGGCCTTCGAGATCCTCGGCGGCGGCGAAGGCGACCGAGTGGACGAGGAAGTCGAGCTCGCCGCCGAAGGCCTCGCCGACCTCGGCGAAGACCCGGGCGATCTCCTCGTCGGAGCGGACGTCGCACGAGGTGACGAGCGGGCTCGAGACCGTCTCCGCGAGCTCGCGGACGTTGCCCTCGATCCGCTCGCCCTGGAAGGTGAACGCGAGCTGCGCGCCGCCGTCGGCGAGCCGCTGCGCGATCGCCCAGGCGATCGAGCGCTTGTTGGCGACGCCGAGCACGAGGCCGCGCTTTCCCTCGAAGGACATGCGGCGACTCTAGCCGGCGCTCGGCTACTGTCGCGGCAGGATGCGCGTCGCGGTCGTCACGGGAGCATCGTCGGGGATCGGCGCGGCGCTCTGCCGGGCGCTCCGGCGCGACGGCTGGCATGTGGTCGGGCTCTCGCGGCGCGCGGCACCGGACGCCGACGAGCACGAGGCCTGCGACGTCGCCGACCGGGCGATGGTCGAGGAGGTCGCGGTGCGCGTGCTCGAGCGGCACCCGCGGATCGATCTGCTCGTGAACAACGCGGGGATCGCGGGACGCGAGGAGTTCCTCGGGCGCCTCGCCGGAGCTGATCGAGAAGCTGATCGCGACGAACTACCTCGGCTCGGTCTGGTGCCTGCGGGCGTTCCTGCCGGGCTCGGCGCCGGCTCGCACCTCGTGAACGTGGTCTCGATCGCGGGGCTCGTCGCGGTCGGGCCGTACTCGGCCTCGAAGCACGCGCAACTCGCCTTCTCGCGCTCGATCGCGGTCGAGCTCGGCCGGAGCGGGATCTCGGTGCACACGGTCAACCCGGGGTTCGTCGAGACGCCGGGCTTCCCGCAGCGCAAGCGGCTCGGACGCTTCCACCGGCTCGTCGCGAGCCCGGAGCTCGTCGCCGAGCGGATCATCGGCGCGGTCGAGCACGATCGGCGCGAGATCCTCGTCCCGCGCTGGTACCGCCCGGCGGCGCTGGCGCAGGCCGCCGCCCCGGGGGCCTCGCGCCGCGCCTGGGCCCGGTTCGGCCCCGCGCCGCTTCTAGGCTTCCCGGCCCTCGCCCTCGAGCGCGCGCTGGATCGCCGGGAGCAGGTCGGTCGCGACGAGCCCGCGCTGCGGGGAGACGAGCCGCGAGGCGACGCCGTGCGCGACGGCGCCGAGCGCGGCGGCCGAGCCGCGGCTCCATCCCCTTCGCCAGGAACGCGCCGACACAGCCCGCGAGCACGTCCCCGGTCCCGGCGGTCGCAAGCGACGGAGCGCCGTAGGCGGCGACGAGCACCCCCTCGCGCGGCGAGGCGACGAGCGTGTCCGCCCCCTTCAGCATCACGGTCGCGCCGAACCTCGAGGCCGCGCGGCGCACGCGACTCGAGCCGGTGGGCGTCGATCTCCTCGCCGTCGGTCGAGAGCAGGCCCGGCGAGCTCGCCGGAGTGCGGCGTCATCACGGTCACGCCGGCCCGCTCGAACGGCTCGAGCGACCAGAGGCGCGTCGGCGTCGAGCACCACCGGAACCCGGATCTGCTCGAGGAGGACTCTGCACGAGGTCGCGGGTGCCGTCGCTCCGGCCGAGGCCCGGCCCGAGCACGACCGCGTTCGCCCGCTCGGCGGCCTCGAGCACCGAATCGGCGGAACGTGGAAGCAGCCGGCCCGCGGTGTCCTCCGGGAGCGGCCACTTGACGGCCTCGAGCACCCGGGCCTCGATCGCGGCGAGCGCCGACTCGGGCGCCGCGACCGTGACGTACCCGGCATCGGCGCGGAACGCGGCGAGGGCCGCGAGCGCCGGCGCCCCGGTCTTCCCGGGCGAGCCGCCGACGACGAGCACCGAGCCGGCGCGGTACTTGTTGCTCTCGGCGGTCTTGCGCGGCACGTCGTCGAGCGCCGAGGCCTGCACGAGCCGGTGCTCGAACGCGACCGGCTCGAGCCCGATCGGCGCGACGTGCACGAGCCCGGCGTGGAAGCGCCCGGGCGCGACTGCGAGCCCGACCTTCGCAGCCCCGAACGTGACGGTCGGCATCGGCCCTCACCGCCGCGCCGGGGACCTCGCCGGTCGAGGCGTTCACGCCGGAGGGGACGTCGACTGCCACGACCGGCTTCCCGGACGCGTTGATCCGCTCGATCATCCGGGCGACGTCCTCGCGCGGCGCCTCGTCGAGGCCGATCCCGAGGAGCGCGTCGACGATCACGTCGGGCTCGCCGAAGTCGCCGAGCGCCTCGACCAGGACGACCTCGCGGCCCCGCTCGCGCAGGACCCGCGCGCAGACGCGCCCGTCGCCGCCGTTGTTGCCCGCGGCCGCAGAGCACCGCGACCCGGCCCGGATAGCGCTCGGTCACGACGTCGGCGACGGCAAGCCCGGCCCGCTCCATCAGCTCCTCCATCGGCCCCTCGTGGGCCTCCTCGGCGCGGCGGGTCTCGGCGGCGGTCGAGGAGCGGCAGCGCGTCCATCAGGCCGCCACCACCACGGCGACCGCCGCCGCGAGCTCGCGCGAATGGGTCATCGAGAGCTCGATCTCGCCGGCGCCGGTGCGCTCGGCGTAGGCGGCGGTGCGGCCGCTCAGGTGCACGCCGGGCTTCGGCCGGCCGCGGATCTCGATCTCGCGCCAGGTGAAGTAGACGCCGGAGCCGAGCGCCTTCCCGATCGCCTCCTTCGCCGCGAAGCGGCCCGCGTAGTGCTGCGCGGGGTTCGGCTTCGAGTCGCAGTAGGCGCGCTCGGCCTCGGTGAAGCAGCGCTCGCGGAAGCCGTCGCCGTGGCGCTCGAGCGCCCGGCGCACGCGCTCGATCTCGATCAGGTCGACGCCCGACGCGGACGGGCGTCATCCGTTCTCCTCGAGCCATTCGGGAAGGTGGGCGATCGAGGAGACGATCCCGTCGGGCATGACCCGCGCGTTCTCGACCTCGTCCGGCCGGAACTTGCCGGTGCGGACGAGAACGGTGCGCATCCCCACGCCCTGGGCGCCGGCGATGTCGCCCTCGATGTCGTCGCCGACCATCCAGGTCATCTCGGCGTCGGCGTCGAGCGCCTCGATCGCCGCGCCGAAGTAGGCGGGGCTCGGCTTGCCGAGCACGATCGTCTCGACGCCCGACACGTACTCGAGCCCCGCGACGAAGGCGCCGGAGTCGAGCCGCGGGCCGTCGGTCGTCTGCCACCAGCGGTTCTTGTGCAGGCAGTAGAGCTCGGCGCCGGCGAGAAGCTCGAGGAACGCGCGGTTCAGGTTCAGGTACGAGAAGATCCGGCCCGGCTCCGCGCTCTCGTCGCAGCCGCCGACGAGCACGGCGTCGGCGTTCATCCCGATCAGCTCGATCCCGTCGAGGTCGTCGAGGATCCCCGGCATCGTCAGGGCGAGCACGCGCTTGCCCGCGAGCACCTTCGAGGCGACGCTGCCGGTCGTCTGGAGCTCGTCGTCGTCGAGCACGAAGCCCATCTCGCGGAGACGTCCGGCGAGCTCGGCGCGGGACATCGTGGTCGAGTTCGTGACGAAGCGGAGGCGGTGGCCGTCGCGCTTCGCAGGCGGCGGACGGCATCGACCGCGCCCGGGATCGGCTCGCCGGAGACATGCAGCACACCGTCCACGTCGAGCAGAATCGCGGGCATGGACGCCGAGTCTATTCGGTCGGAACTGCGGTTCCGCTTCTCACGGTCGAGCGGGCCGGGCGGCCAGCATGCGCAGAAGAGCTCGACGCGGGTCGAGGCGATCTTCGACGTCGAGGCCTCGGCCGGGCTCAGCGAGGCCGAGCGGCGCCGGGTGCTCGCGAAGCTCGGCCCGACGGTGCGTGCGATCTCCCAGGACGAGCGCTCGCAGCTGCGCAATCGCGAGCTCGCGACCGAGCGGATCGTCGAGCAGGTCGCCGAGGCGGCGAAGCTCCGGCGGAAGCGCCGGCCGACGAAGCCGTCGGGTGCCGCGCGCGAGCGCAGGCTCGAGGAGAAGCGCCAGCAGGCCGGCCGCAAGCAGGCGCGGCGGCCGCCGGACGTCGACGCCTAGAGCAGCGACCGGCGGTGGCTGACGGATTCGTCGTGCCGCGAGTCGGCGCCGTAGACGGCACCGAGGACGCAGACGGCGGCGATCACGATGCAGGAAGACGAGTGCGAACATGCCCGCATTATCGGCGCGCGCTATCATTAGATCAAATCGAGTTATGACTCTTCATTCATCAGTGAGTGCGATCAACCCCACAGTCCCGGATCCCTGGCTCGGCGTCGAGTTGAGGCACCTTGCGGCGCTCGATGCCGTCGACACGGAGGGCTCGTTCGGGCGCGCGGCGACGAAGCTCGGCTACACGCAGTCGGCGATCAGCCAGCAGATCGCGACGCTCGAGCGGATCGTCGGGGAGCGGCTGATCGAGCGGCCGGGCGGGCCGCGGCCCGTCGCGCTCACCGAGGCGGGCCGGCTGCTGCTCCGCCACGCGCGGGCGATCGTCTCGCGGCTCCAGGCTGCGCAGGCCGACCTCGGCGCGCTCTCGGCCGGCGAGGCGGGCTCGCTGCACGTCGGCATCTTCCAGAGTGTCGGCGCCCGGATCCTGCCCGAGGTGATGCGCCGGTTCACCCGCGCCTGGCCGAACGTCGAGGTGGAGCTCCGCGAGTCGCATTCCGACAGCGTGCTCGCCGACCTCGTCGAGCGGGGCGAGCTCGACCTCTCGTTCGTCCAGCTCCCGCTCGAGAACCCGTGGCTCGAGACCGAGCTCGTGCTCCAGGACGACTACGTGCTCCTCAGCGCCGCCGACTCGGACTTCGCCGCCGACGGGCATGCGCCGAGCCTGCGCGAGATCGCCGAGCAGCCGCTGATCGGGTACCGCAACTGCCGGGCGACCGAGATCGTGGTCGACCAGCTGCGCGCCGGCGGCCGCGAGCCGCATTTCGTCTTCCGCTCCGACGAGAACGGCGTCGTCCAGGGCCTCGCCGGCGCCGGGATCGGCGTCGCCGTGATCCCGCGCCTCGCGATCGACCCGAACGACGAGTCGGTCCGGATCACGAACCTGAGCCCGCGGATCCCGCGCCGCCAGATCGGGATCACCCGCCACAGGGACCGCTACCACTCCCCCGCCTCGCGCGCCTTCGTCGCCACCGCCCTCGAGGTCGGCGCCGAGACCACCGGGACGGTCGCGCCCGCTCTCGCCTGACGCGGCGAGCCGTGCTTCTCCGCCTGCCACTCGGCCCGACAACCCGGGGCGTCGGCCCCTCGCTGAACGGCTAACCGACGGCGAGGAGCGGGGTGACCGGTAGCCCGAGGAACTCCTCGAGCTCCTCGCCGGTCATCGAGCGGGCGAAGTGGAAGCCCTGCCCGAGCACGCAGCCGCGCTGGAGGAGCGTCCTCGCCTGCGAGGCATACTCGATCCCCTCGGCGATGCACTCGATCTCGAGCGACCGCGTGAGCCTGACGAACGTGTCGATGAAGCTCGACTCCGCGCCCGGGTCGAGCAGCCGGTCGACGAACGGCTTCGCGATCTTCAGCGCATCGAGCGGGAACGAGCCGAGGCGCTCGAGCGAGGAGCGGCCGGTTCCGAAGTCGTCGAGGACGAGACGCAAGCCGAGCGCGCGCAGCTCGGCGATGCGGGCGTGCGGCGTGTCGAGGTCGCGCATCACCTCGCTCTCTGTGATCTCGAGCATCAGGCTCTCGGGCGGGAGCCTCGAATCCTTCAGGGCCCGCGCGACGTCGCGGACGAGCGTCTCGCTCCCGAGCTCGCTCGGCGACAGGTTCACCGAGACGGCGACGTTGCCGTTCAGCGGGATGCGCCTGCTGCCATCCCGCCGCCGCCTCGCAGGCCTTCCGCAGCACCTGGTTCCCGAGCTTCTCCATGAGCCCGATCTCCTCGGCGACCGGGATGAACTCGCCCGGCCCGACCAGGCCGCGCTCCGGCGAATACCAGCGGGCGAGCGCCTCGAACGCGACGATCCGGCCGTCGCGAAGATCGACGATCGGCTCGAAGACGACGCCGATCTCGTCCTGCTCGAGCCCGCGCTGGAGCTCGACCGCGAACTCGTGCCGGCGGCGCACCCGCGCGTGCATCTCCGGTGCGTATCGCGCCGTGCGATGCTTCCCTGACTGCTTCGCGGAGTACATCGCGACATCGGCGTTCAGGAGCAGCTCGTCGGCGGTGATCCCGGGGCTCGAGAGCGCGATCCCGATGCTCGAGTTGAGCCGCGTCTCGCGGCCGTGCAGCATGATCGGCCGCTGGATCGACTCGAGCATGCAGGTGGCGACCAGCTCGGCCCCCTGTCCGTCGGTCGACTCGAGCAGCACGGCGAACTCGTCACCCGCGAGCCGCGCCGCGGTGTCGACCTGGCGCACCGACCGCTGGACGCGCCGGCCGATCTCGACGAGCACCTCGTCGCCGACCGCATGACCGAGCGTGTCGTTGATCCCCTTGAAGTCGTCGACGTCGACGAAGAGCACCGCGCAGCCCGCCGGGCCGTGTGCAAGCGACCGCCTGGACGCGCTCGATGAAGAGCGCCCGATTCGGAAGCCCCGTGAGCAGGTCGTGGTACGCCTGGTGCCGGAGCCGCTCCTTCAGGTCGTTCACCTGCGCCAGCGAACGCTCGAGGCGCCCGTTCTCGAGCATCACGCTCGCATGGCTGACGAAGGTCTCGAGCAGCCGCCGGTCATCCGTGTTGAACGACTCGACGTCGCCCGAGCGGTCGCCGACGACGAGCAGCCCGAAGGGGCCGCTCTCGCACCGAAGCGTGGCGACGATTCCGTCCCCGAGCCCACGTGAGGCGAGGTAGTCGTCGAGCTCATGCGGAGGGCGGGTCGCCGGCAGGACGACGCAGCCGCCCCAGGCTTCGACCACGTCGAGCGCCTTCATGTCCGCTGGATCGGCGGGCCCGGAGTCGGCCGTCATCCCCTCGGCACGGCCGAGCACGCTGCGCAGGCCGTTCTCGCCGCCGGCGGGGAAGAGGAAGATCTCGGCGTACTCGGCGCGGACGAGCTGGCGGCCCGTGAGCAGCAGCTGCCCGACCGCGAGGCTGAACTCGGGCGTCCCCTGCGTCGTCTTCATCGACTCGTAGAGGTGCTCGAGATGCTCGTGGCGCCTGGCCTGAGCGGCGAAGGCCCAGAACGCAGCGACCGCGATTGCCGCCGGCAGGATGAGCAGCACGATCGACCCGCGGTCGGCTTGCGCGAGAGCCATCGCGATCAGGACGAGGTTCGAGATCCCGAGCGCCGCCACGAAGGAGATCCCCGCCGCCACCGGCATCTGGCGCAGGTCGAGCGAGCCCTGGGCGATCGCGATCGCCGCAGTCACGAGCAGGATCCCCGTGAGCGAGGCGGCGGTCGCCGCGAGGATGACCGCCACCCAGCCCGCCTGGCCGAGCGGGTTTCCGAGCCCGGAGACCTCGCGGAAGACGATCACCGCGCAGGCGGTGGTCAGGGCGAGCTGCGCGAGGTTGAAGACGAGCTTCTCGACGCGCTGGCGGCGCGCCACGATCAACGCCACTGCCGCACCCGCGAGTGAAGCTGCGAGGAGCCCCGACGGCGAGAGGATGTACAGAGCCGGGATGAGCGCGACCTCGCTGAGGGAGATCGTATGTGCCTCACGGCGGAACTGGATGTGAACGACGTAGGCCTCGGCGAGATAGAAGAGGAGCGCGATCGCCCACCAGTGCACCGCGGAGACCTCGACGATCGGGGCGTGATCGACGTGCCGGAGCAGCCAGCTCCAGACGGCGGCCGCGGCCACGACGAGCGCGACGTTGTACACCCAGATCGTCCCGAATCCGAGCGGGAAACGCCGTCTGCTGCTCGTGGAGTCGCTGACCGAAGCTATCCCCATGCTTCTCAATCGACCGAATCGGAGCGGGCCGCTAGTCCCAATCCCCTGAAGCCCAGGCGGAACCGCTCCAGGTGTTCCCGCTCCAGGTGCTCCCACTCCACGTGCTCCCCGACCACGTGCTCCCCGACCACGTGCTCCCCGACCAGGTATTGCCCGACCAGGTGCTCCCACTCCACGTGCTCCCCGACCAGGTGCTCCCCGACCAGGTGCTGCCCGACCACGTGTTCCCCGACCAGGTGCTCCCCGACCAGGTGCTGCCGTTCCAGACACCGTCTGTCCAGCTCGCGTCGGCAGCTTCCTGGGCGGCGAGGGCGCCTGTGTCGATGCTCTTGCCGAAGATGTCCTCTTCACCCTGGAGCTCCACACCGTTCATCGTGAGGTGGTCCTGTCCGCGGGAGCCTTCGATCGTGCCGCTCCCGTTCGAGCTCGTGTACGACTGGGGCGTCGCCGGCGGCACGGGCGCGCCGAGCACCGAGCCCAGGTCGATCTCGCCGGCGCCCTGGTCTGCGGAATCGACGCCTGCGATCGGGACCGCAGCCGCGATCAGGAAGCGCTTCACCTGGTCGGGCGTCAGGTTCGGATACTTCTGGAGGATGAGTGCGACCGCACCGGCGGTGATCGCGGTCGCCTCGGAGGTGCCGCTCCCCCGGAAGTAGCGCGCCCCGAGGCGACCGCTCGGATTCTCGTCGTCCACATAGGAACCGGGGTCGCGAAGGCCCTGCAGGTGGGAGCCGTCTTCCAGGAAGTCGGGGCCCTTGCAAAGCGGAGCGGCATCGTCGCTCGTGGAGCAGCCGGACGAGCTCGCCGAGTACCCGCCGAGCCTGTCGTCGTTCATCGTGGTCGTGCCCATCGAGTCGTAGCCGCCGACACCGATGATGAAGGGGTCGTAGGCGGGATCGGCGACACCCGGGGCGCCGTTCCCCACCTGGTAGCCCGTGTTCCCTGCCGCGGCGACGACGACGATGCCTGCCTTCCAGGCCTGCTCGACGGCGAAGGCGAGCGGATCCACGAGGTAGGGCTGGGTGGAGTTCGTGCCGTACGCGAGATTGAGCACGCGGATGTTCATGCCGGGATCGTGGGCGTGCTGAACGACCCAGTCGATCGCTGCGATCACCTGCGTGACGTCAACGCCGCCGTCGGCGTCGCCGACCTTGACGCTGACGATCCGGGCGTCGGGCGCCATCCCGCGATACGCGGAGGCGTCGGCGCTCGTGTACGGGGCGCTGAGCGAGGGGTCGCGGCCGGCGATCAGCCCCGCCATGAAGGTTCCGTGGCCGTTGGCGTCGAGATTCCGGAGGTTCGGCGCCTGCGAGTCGAGGGAGAGGTCCGGGCCGTAGACGATCTTCCCGGAGCCGTCGAGCCCCTCGACCGGCGAGACGCCGGTGTCGATGACCGCCACATCGACACCCTTGCCCGTGTAGCCGGCGCGCCACCACGCCTGCGCACCCGTGCCGAGCGTGGTCTCGTACATCGAGTAGGGATCGCTCGCCGGGTCGTAGTTCGAGGAAGCCTGGGACGTCCCCGGCTGCGACTGGGTTCCGGGGCCGGTGTTGCCGGCCGGCGGCGGCGAGGGCGGATTCGTCAGTGTCGCCGAGTCGCTCGCGACAGGGCCGTTCATGTAGCCGTCGTTCGGGATGACGTGGACGGTCAGCGTCTGTCCCGCCTTCGCGCTCGCGTCGATCGCGTAGTCGTCACTGGGACCGAGGTTCGCATCCACCTGCATCTGGGCCCCGTTCACGAGCCAGACGTAGGTGAAGGTGACCGGGGAGCCGTCGGGGTCGTTCGCGGTGGCGTTGGCCGTGATCGTGGCGCCGATCTGCGGCGGCCCGGACAGCGTCACGGCGGCGACCGGAGCGTGGTCGACGAGCGTCTCGCTGTCGCTCGCCGGGACTCCGATCCTCCATCCGACGGACGGGGTGACGACCACGGAGACGACCGCGTCCCAGCCGTAGCGCCCGAGCGGAAGGCTGTCGCTCGTCGCCTGGGTGGCAATCCGCGTGCGGGCGAAGATCCCGTTCACCCTCCAGAGGTACGTGAACCTGGCACCGTTCATGTTCCCCGGGGCGGTCACCGTCGCGGTGGCGGTTCCGCCCGGCTTGAGCGTCCCGGAGATCGAGACCCCGATTGCGGGCGTCACGGCCGCGGGCTGCAGCCGCCCTGCGAGCGCGGTGTTCGCGGCCGCGAGGGCGAGCGCGCAGACCGCCAGAGCGATCGCGCCGGAGCGAGCGAGGGACGAGCGTTGGCCGGGCCGCTTCATGGCCTCACCCTAGGAGCCGCCCCCTCCGCGCTCCTACCCCTTCCGGGGTACCTGCGGGAACTTCCCTCGTTCTAGGGATCCGCGCGCGGACCCGTTGTCCGAGTGACCGGGAGCGCTACTCGACCGTGACGGTCTTTGCGAGGTTCCGCGGCTGATCGACGTTCAGGCCGCGGAGCCGGGCGATGCGATAGGCGAGCAGCTGCAGCGGCAACGTGGCGAGCGCCGCCTGCAGAAACGCCGGCGAGCGCGGGACGTAGATCACGTCGTCGGCGTGGTGCTGGATCTCCTCGTTGCCCTCGGTCGCGATCGCGATCACGTGCGCGCCGCGGGCGCGGGTCTCCTGGATGTTCGAGACGACCTTGTCGTACACGGTGTCCATGCGGGTCGCGACGACGACGACGGGAGTGCCCTCCTCGAGCAGGGCGATCGGGCCGTGTTTCATCTCGCCGGCCGAGTAGGCCTCGGTCGGGATGTAGGAGATCTCCTTCAGCTTCAGGGCGCCTTCGAGCGCCACGGGCAGCCCGATGTGGCGGCCGAGGAACAGGAAGAACGGCTGGTCGTAGAAGCGCCGGGCGATGTCGTCGACCGGGTGGTCGCCGTTCAGGAACGTCCGCATCTTCTGGGGCATCCGGTAGACCTCGTCGAGGATGAACTCGATCTCCTCGGCGGGCAGCGTCTGCCGGACGCGTGCGAGCTCGAGCCCGATCAGGTACATCAACCCGAGCTGCGCCGAGAACGTCTTCGAGGCGGCGACGCCGACCTCGAGCCCGGTGCGGGTGTAGAGGACCGAGTCGACCTCACGTGTGATCTGAGAGCCCATCTGGTTCGTGATCGCAACGGTGCGCGCACCGAACTCGCGGGCGAGCTTCATCGCCTGGATCGTGTCGCGCGTCTCACCCGACTGCGAGATCCCGATCACGAGGGTGTCCTGGTCGATCACCGGGTTGCGGTAGATCCACTCGCTCGCGATGTCCGGCTCGACGGGGACGCGGCCCCATTCCTCGATCACGTAGCGGCCGACGACACCGGCATGGTAGGCGGTGCCGCAGGCGACGATGACGATCCGCCGCAGCTCGCGCAGGTCCTGCTCGTTCAGCCCGAGGCCGTCCTGCACGAGGTGGCCGTGCCGGACGCGGTCGCCGATCGTGACCTCGAAGCCGTAGGGCTGCTCGTAGATCTCCTTCAGCATGAAGGTCTCGAAGCCCTCGCGCTCGGCAACCTCTTCGTCCCAGTCGATCCGGATCTCCTCGAGCTCGACCGGGCTGCCGTCGGAGGCGCGCACGACGCGGACGCCGCCCGGCGTGACCTCGACGACGTCTCCGTCGGCCGGGTACATCACGCGGCGCGTCTCGGCCAGGAACGCAGACAGGTTCGAGGCGAGGAAGTTCTCCCCGTCGCCGAGGCCGACGACCATCGGGGTCTCGAACCGGACGCCGACGAGGCGGTTCGGCTCGTCGTGGTGGATCGCGACGAAGGTGAAGTGGCCCTCGAGCCGGGCGTAGACGGCGCGCACCGCTGCCACGAGGTCGCCCTCGTAGACGGTCTCGAGCAGGTGAGCCACGACCTCGGCGTCGGTCTCGGAGCTGAACACATGGCCGCCGTCTTCGAGCTCTTGCTTCAGCTCGCGGTAGTTCTCGACGATCCCGTTCAGCACGATCGCGAGCTTGCTGTCCTCACAGCCGGTGAGCGGGTGGGCGTTGTCCTCGTTCACCCCGCCGTGTGTGGCCCAGCGCGTGTGGCCGACGCCGGTCGTGGCGTGCGAGCCGTTCGGGCCGGCGACCTGCTTGAGATTGCCGAGGTTCCCGACCGCGCGGACGTACTCGAGGCCGCCGACCTCGAGCAGCGCGATCCCGGCCGAGTCGTAGCCGCGGAACTCGAGCCGCTCGAGCCCTCTGATCAGAAGGTCTTTGGAGGCGCGACTCCCGACGTAACCGATGATCCCACACATGCTGGACTCTCCTTCCCTGCCCGAGCCGGCTGCCTAAGGGGCTTCGGTCTCATCATCCCACCAAAGATCAAAAAATGACGAAACTCGGCCGTTTTCGTTTCCGGAAAACGCTGCAGAGCACTCGCTCACAAGACGTTGTTGCTCCCGTGAAGAGCGCGCGTTTTTGCCGTCACGAATCAGCCGAGCTCACTCTCGACGAGCCTGACGATGGTAGCACAGGCCTCCCGGGCGAGCTCGGGATTCTGGCTCTCCACGAGGACCCGGATGAGGGGCTCAGTCCCGGACGGGCGGACGAGCACGCGCCCCGTTTCGCCGAGCTCCTCGTTCGCACGGTCCACTGCCGCCAGCAGGTCCTCCGTGAGCTCCTTCGAGGTGACGCGGACGTTCTCCTTGGCCTGCGTGAACCGTGGGATCATCTCGGCGGCCTCTCGGAGCGTGCGCCCGCGGAGCGCTGCGCACAGGAGCAGCGCAGCCGCGAGCCCGTCGCCGGTGACGTGGTCGCGAAGGTAGATCACGTGGCCCGACTGCTCGCCGCCGAGGATCCCGCCCTCCTCCTCGAGCGCCTCGAGCACGTAGCGGTCGCCCACATCGGTGGTGACGACGCGGATACCGCGCTCCGCCATCAGCGCGTGGAAGCCGAAGTTCGTCATCTGGGTGACCGCGACCAGGCTTACCCCGAGGTCGAGCGCGAGGATCGCGACGATCCCGTCGCCGTCGATCACCGCGCCCTGCTCGTCGACCGCGATCAGCCGGTCGCCGTCGCCGTCGAAGGCGAGCCCGAACCCGGAGCCGCGCTCCCTGATCGTTCGCTGGAGCAGCGCCGTGTCGGTGGCTCCGCAGCCTGCGTTGATGTTCGTCCCGTCGGGCATGTCGCCGATCGCGTGCACGCTCGCGCCGAGCCGCCGGAAGGCCTCCGGAGCAAGGCCCGCACAGGCGCCGTTCGCGCAGTCCACGACGAGGTCCAGCCCTGTCAGGTCGGAGCCGAAGTGCTCGACGATGTAGTCGATGTAGCCGGCATCCGCGTCGAGCCGGGTCTCGACCCTCCCGCGCCCGGGAGCGGGCGGTGCGTCGACCAGCGCCTCGATCGCCTCCTCCTCGGCGTCGCTCAGCTTCCGTCCGCCGGCCGCGAAGAACTTGACGCCGTTGTACTCCGCCGGGTTGTGAGAGGCCGTGATCATGATCCCGAGATCGAGCGCCCCGAGCGCGACCGCCGCGCTCGGGAGCACGCCGCCGAGCACCGCGGTCGCTCCCGCCGAGACGATCCCCTCGGCCAGCGCGGCCTCGAGCTCGATCCCAGAGCCGCGCGTGTCCCGTCCGACGAAGACCTCGTCCGCCCCGCTCCAGAGCGCCGCCGCCCGCCCGAGCCGCTCGACGAGCCCGGGAGTCACGAACTCCCCGACGACCCCTCGAACCCCGTCCGTCCCGAAGTACCGCCGGCCCATCGGCGGGACGTTAGTGCAAGCG
>CAVWUL010000001.1:0-70319 GCA_963758125.1 uncultured Actinomycetes bacterium | reverse complement strand
GGCATCGCAGATGGGGGCCGAGCCGAGCTGGCCGGCAGCTACGGCGCGGCGGATGTGCTGGTGCTGCCGTCGCGCGCGGAGACGTACGGGATGGTCGTCACCGAGGCGCTGGCACGAGGGCTGCCGGTTGTCGCCGCCGACGTCGGCGGAGTGCCGGAGGCTCTCGGTCACGGCGCCGACGGCGTCCGACCGGGCTTGCTCGTTCCCCCCGACGATGCGGCGGCGCTCGGCGACGCGCTGCGAGCCTGGCTCGAGGACACGGACCTGCGCCGGCGGTTGCGGCGCGCGGCGCGCGAGCGGCGCGAGTCGCTCGCCGGTTGGTCGACCACCGTCTCCGTCCGTCGCGGGCGTGATCGCGGGAGCGGCGCGATGACCGTCGAGGCGATCCCGGTCAGCCCGGCCTGGCTCGACCTGCGCGAGCGTGCAGACGCTGCAGCCCGATCCCGGGAGCTCGTCTCGCACCTTCGCCCCCGTCTGCCGGCGGGCGACCGCCTTGTCGATCCACGACCTCGGCTGTGGCAGCGGCGCGATGGGCCGGTGGCTCGCCCCGCTCCTGCCCGGGCCGCAGCACTGGGTCCTCCACGACCGCGACCCTGACCTGCTGACGCTCGCCGAGGCCGACCCGCCCGGCCCCGCCGCCGACGGGTCTGCAGTCACCGTCGAGACGAGGCTCTCCGACGTCACACGGCTCGGCCGGGACGAGCTGGCCGACGCGACTCTCATCACCGCCTCGGCGCTGCTCGACCTGCTGACGGCGGACGAGCTGGGCGGGCTGATGCGCGCGTGCGCCGGAGCCGGGTGCCCGGTGCTGCTCACGCTCTCGGTCACCGGCCGCGTCCAGTGGCTTCCGGCGGATCCGCTCGACTCGCGCGTGGCGGCCTCGTTCGATGCGCACCAGCGCCGCACGACACGGCGCGGGCGCCTGCTCGGCCCGGATGCCGTCGAGGCCGCCGCAGCTGGGTTCCGCCGGCTCGGCGCGGAGGTCATCGTCAGGCAGAGCCCGTGGCGCCTCGGCGTCGCCGACACGGGCCTGGCCGTCGAGTGGCTCGCCGGTTGGATCGGCGCCGCGTGCGAGCAGGAGCCCGCGCTGGCCGCTGACGCCGCCCTCTATCGACGTCGCCGCCTGAGAGAGGCGGAAGCGGGCCGCCTCGCCGTCACCGTTGGCCACGCCGACCTGTTGGTGCTGCCGTGAGGCGCATCTCTCCGGTGGGCTCGTCCAGCAGTCGCAGCGGCCGCGCTCGCCGCCGTGATCTGGCGTCTCGGCAGCGGCCCGTTCCTCGACGGCGTCCGCGCGCTCGACGGCCGTGCGCTTCTGGCCGCGGCGGCCATCTTCCTCGTCACCACCACTGCTGTGCCTGGCGGTGGAAGATCGTTGCCCGCGGCCTCGGCGTGCGTCTGTCCCTGCCCGCCGCCGTCGCGGCCTACTACCGGTGTCTGTTCCTCAACGTCACGCTCCCGAGCGGCGTCGCCGGAGACGTCCATCGCGGCGTCAGCCACGGGCGCGACGTGCACGACGTCGGCCGCGCCCTGCGGACCGTCGTCTGGGAGCGCACCGCCGGACAGGTCGTCCAGATAGTGCTGACGATCTGCGTCCTCCTCGTGCTGCCGTCACCCGTGCGCTCGTCCATGCCGCTCGTGGTGGTTGCGCTGGTCGCAGCCGCCGTAGGCGTCGTTCTCGTCGACCGTGTGCGACGGGACGCGGGCGTTCCCGGTGGGACGCGGGCGCGGAACGCGGTGGTGGCCGACATCCGTGACGGTCTGCTTCACAGGAACGCGTTGCCCGCGGTCGTGCTCGCGTCGGCCGTGGCCGTCCTCGGCTATGCGGTCATGTTCCTGATCGCCGCGCGGACGGCCGGAGTCACCGCGCCGGTCTCCCGGCTCCTGCCGCTGGCGTTGCTCGCGATGCTGGCCATGGTGCTGCCGAGCATCGGCGGCTGGGGACCGCGCGAGGGCGCCACCGCATGGGTGTTCGCCGCGGCGGGCCTGGGCGCGGATCGTGGCGCCGCGACCGCCGTCGCCTACGGAGTCATGGTGCTCGCCGCCAGCCTCCCCGGCGCGCTCGTGCTCGTTGTGGGGTGGCTCCCCCGGCGGCGGGCGTCGTCCCGGGCGCGCAGGCGCGTCATCTTCCGGCCGAAAGGAGCCGCCGATGCGTGAGCGCCCGTACACCCTCCTCTCCTGCTGCGTGTCGATCGACGGCTACATCGGCAACGCAGCTTCGCGTCTGCTCCTGTCCAACGACGCCGACTTCGACCGGGTCGACGCCGTCCGCGCCTCCTGCGACGCGATCTTCGTCGGGGCGACGACGGTACGGACCGACAACCCCCGGCTCCTCGTGCGGTCGGAGGCTCGCCGTGAGGAACGGGCCGCCCGAGGGCTCCCGGAGTCGCCGATGAAGGTGACCGTGACCCGGAGCGCCGACCTCGACGCACGCGCCGACTTCTTCAAGGTCGGGGACGCCGAGAAGATCGTCTACTGCGCGAGCCCGCGGGTGGCAGACGCGCGCGATCGCCTCGGGCCGGTCGCGACCGTCGTCAACGCCGGCGACAACGTGGAGATGCGCACGCTCAGCACCGACCTGGCTGCGCGAGGCGTCGACCGGTTGATGGTCGAAGGCGGGGGCACGGTCCACACGCAGTTCCTCACGGAGGACATCGTCGACGAGCTGCAGCTGACCGTCGCTCCGGTCTTCGTCGGCGACTCCGAGGCGCCCAGGTTCGTGCGTGACGGCATCTTCCCCTGGAACCCCGCCCGCCGGGCGGAGCTCGTCGACGTTCAGATGCTCGGTGACGTCGTTCCCTGCGGTACGCCCTCTCGTCACGGTTCGAGGAGGCTGAGCGAGGCAACGGATGTTGACGCGACTCCCTAAGGCGATGATCCGCACCCGGGTCGAACTGCCCCTGCGATTCTCAGACGGATATGCGGCGGATGCTCGAGTCTTCACCTTCGACGGGCTCGTCGACGGCCGGGAGCACCTCGCGTTCGCCCTCGGCGATCGCACCGCCCCCATCCCGCGGACGAACGCCGCGTCCGCGTTGATTCGCCCCCACAGCGAGTGTCTCACCGGAGACGTGTTCGGGAGCCAGCGGTGCGACTGCGGGCCGCAGCTGCGCGAGGCCGTCGAGCGCATCTCCTCGGCCGGCGGCTACCTCCTCTACCTGCGACAGGAAGGTCGGGCATGGGCTCTACTCGAAGCTCGATGCGTACGCGCTGCAGGACGCCGGTGTCGACACGTACGAGGCCAACCTCGCGCTTGGCCACGGCGAGGACGAGCGCAGCTACGTCGCCGCGGCGCAGATGCTGCACGCGCTCGGCGTGTCCCAGGTCGCAATACCTCAGCAACAACCCCGACAAGGCCCGGCAGCTCGCGCCTGCGGCGTGACCGTCGTCGAGCAGGTGCCGACGGGCGTGTACGTGTCAGCCGCGAACCACCGTTACCTGGAAACGAAGGCGCGCCGCGGCGGGCACACGCTCGATCTCCCGAGCGTGCTCAGGTCGCGTTCAACGACACTCGCGCGGTGGCACCCGGCGGCGCGGCTCTGCCGTAGAACCGGCTGCCCAAAGACCGCCGCGTACATCCACGCGAACACGCTCGCACCGGCACGGGCGCGCACCTCAGTGGTCGAACGCGTCGAGGAAGTGGTTCCGGAACGCGCTCATCAGCCAGACCGGCGCCTTCGAGCTCGGCAGCATCCCGTTGATCACCCCAGGACGAGATCCTCGCGATCACCTTTGGGTCGTGGGCGACGATCGTGATCGGCACGTCGTGCCCCCGGAGGATCCGCTACCACTCTCGAGGGCTCGTGGTCTCCGAGCACGATCAGCACGGTGTTCTTGTTGCCCTAGTGCTCGACGAACAAGTACAGCGACGGCAGCGCGTACTCGATCGACCGGCATATCCCTGCCGGGTGTCGGTCGAGGCCGGCTCGGTCGATCGGCAGCCGCCGAAGATCGATGCCTTTTTCCAGCCACTTTTAAGGAGATGAGCGGCGGGATCCGGGTCCAGGGCTCGTGGCTCGACGTCAGGTCGATTTCGGAGAAAACCGGAGGCCGGTTCCGCTTCGCCAGCTCGAGCTTCTGCAGCGCCTGGAGAGGTCAACTCGTCCGGCATCGGGGGAGAAGCCGTATTTCGGGCCGTGATATTCGAGGTTGTCGCGGTCCCAGATCTTCTCGTAGTGGTAGAAGGAGTCTCGCCTCCCGGCCAGGATCCGTGCGTCGCCGGTACGTCCGCGACGGTCCTCCATCCGGCGCGCTGGAATGCGACGTGAGCGTCAAGGTTGCTCGCGATCAGCTGGGAATAGCGGCCGGGGCTGTTGATCCAGACTCCGGACTGCAGGGTGGCGTGCGCGAGCCAGCTCCTCCGCCGAACGTCGACGAGGTGAGCCAGCCGCTGCGGGAGGCGAATCCGTCGGCGGCTGGAGCTCTTCGTTCCGGCTTTGACGACGGCGTCGATGCCGGGCGAGATGGACGCCCCCTGGACCGCTAATTTCCCGTAGCTCTCGACGAACACGAGCAGGACGTCCTTGCCACGCAGACCCTGAGGAGCCGAGCGGGGGGCGTGTTGCGATAAGGATCTCTTGCGGTCGATCAGGACCTTGAACCGGCCTGGTCCCGAAGTCGGCCTGCACGGCGTGGGACCTCGTCCACCGCGAGCTGCGCTGCGCTCCTCGATGCGATCCCTCCCCCGGAGACCCGCTTCCCCCGAACAGCGAGAAAAGGGCCCAAGAAGGCCGGTGAGCACGCCACCATCTGCAGCGAGCGTCCGCGATGACGGGCCGCCACCGCGTGAGCTGGCCCACGGCCAGCGCGGGGACAGCGAGCGCCGCGAGCCGACCACGACGCGCGGCCGCGACCACGAGATCGGCGTCCCTGCTGCCAAGGTGACTCGTACCGTCCCGACGCCGATCGTGAGGTAGCTCCAGTCCTCGACCAGGTTGAAGGCCGGTCGAAGGCGATGAAGAAGACGAGTCGAGGAGCTTGACGAGCACGAGCACGCCGAGCAGCGGTCCCATCAGCCATGGCACGAGGTGCCGGGCGCGCCTCGGCAAGACGACGGCCAGGCCGACGACAACGAGCCCCTCGAGCGGAAGCCGCACGAAGGAGCCCGGGGTGAGGAGCCACGGCCGGATCGGAGCCACGAGAACGGCCCAGACGACCGCCATGGCGAGCAGCGTGAGCACCGTGGTCTCGGCCGGGTGCCGGGCGCGGGCCGCAGCAGGCGGGCGAGGGCGTCGTGACGGTGCCGCCACAGCCACCAGGTGTCACGGCCGAACGACTCGGCCAGCAGACGCGAGGGCGACCGCCAGGAAGATCCGGCTCACGGTGGGCGGCACGATCCCTGCGGCCGCGATCACGAGCGCGACCCCCTGCACCGCCGTGACCGTCCTTCGCCAGTCGCGCCGGGGCAGCGGTGCACGCAGCCACGGGACCGCCCCATCCCGCCGCGAGGAACGCATAGCGCGCAAGTGCCGATCGCCAGCACCCACGCGCCGATAGACGGGGCGACCTCCACGCTGAGCACGAGGATCAGGAACGCGTCGACCTCGCCGTCGAGCCTCCGCGCCGAGTGCCGACTCCGTCGCCGTGCGCCGCGCGATCCGTCCGTCGAGCAAAGTCGAGCGCGAGCGCGACCGACGCGAGCGTCACGAGGCGTTGCGACCGACGAAGAGAGCCTCTCGAACGAGGCCGCCGTCGAAGCTTGCCGCGACGCCCACAACCAGATTGCCCCCGGGCCAGCGTCACCCAGCCGAGCTGGGCCGAGCCTCGCGGCGGGGTCACGCCCAAAGGGCACGTCCGAGCGCGACGTCCAGCGCCCAGACCCGGTGCGAGCCCGACAAGCAAGCCGGCCAGCCGCCGATCCCGACTATCCCACGACAAGCGCGGCCCAGGAGCAGCAGCTGGCAGCCGAGCCCGGCCAGCGGGCCGAGCTGGGCGCCCAGGCTCCGCGCGCCGGACGGCCTCGCGCCGGGCGCAGCCGTGCTCCGGCCTCGAACATCCCGCCGATTGACGGAATACGGCTCATCGTGTCGATCGGTTTTCCGACCGGTCGTCTACGGATGAGCGGGCGAATCGCCGATTTGTGGGACGGCTGCGAGAAGCCGAAGTCGCTTTCGGAAACCGCGACCGCGCCACGTCTGGAGCAGTCCTCCTGCATGATCACGACCACGTGCTGGACCCTGGTGGATGCCAGTCGGGCTGCGTCGCCCGGCCAGAGGACGGCGTGTCGACGCCGGAGGCAGCCGGCCAGAGCTCTTGACTTGCGCCGCGCTCGAACACGCACTGGGCCCTGCTGCGTCTGCCGGGCATCGGAGTTCCAGATCGAGCGCGGCGACTGATCCACGTTGGTTCGACGAGGCGCTGCGGCGAGCACGTCGAGACGAGCCTTCGACCCGGGCGAGTACGTCGAGCAGGAGAGTTTCATGCGCGCCAGCGAGATCCGGGCCCTCGCCGAGCGGGCCCGCTGCACTACCCGCCCTCTCCGTCCTCGACCTGTGCTGCAAAGATCAAAGGACCGGGACAGTTACCTGACGCGCGAGCTCGGCTGTAGTGTACGTCGGTGTCAAGCTCGAGTGCAAGCGCTGTCGGTATCGCGCGTGCGCGCGCGCGCGGCCTGTCTTGCCGCTTCGTGGTCGCGAAGATCCCACCGCTCCCACCTGGGACGTTTCGATGCGGTCGTTCTACTCGAAACGATGCTCGCCTTCCGTGACAAAGAGACGCTGGTGGAGGCAATCTCCCGGGCGCTCGCGCCCGAGGACAGGTTCGCGTTCACGGTTGGAGGAGGGCATGCCCCTCACCGAGCTCGGAGCGGGCGCGCATGCCAGACGCCGTCTACGGTCTGGCTCACGCCGCTTGACGAGATGCATGAGCTTCTCACGCGGGGCCGGTCTGGCGGTTCGCTGGCAGGAGAGACTGGAGCCGGTCGCACCGCGCCGTGGCCGAGTCGCTGACCGATGCATACGCGGCGGATGCGCCGGTGATCGCTTCGCAGATCGGGCGCCGAGCGTTCCGACGAGCTCTTGGCTGCGCACCGCCTCTGGACTGAGTGGCTCGCGTCAGGACGCGTTCGGCAAGATCGCGGTGGTAGCCGAGCGGCCGCCGGAGGGATGAATCAGGGTCGCGCGCTGCGCGGCCCTCGGTCCCGCCTTGGCCGCGCCGAGGACATTACGATGGCTTCTTCGACGCCGAGCAGCAAGGAACCCAATACACAGCTGGGCGCGAAGCGGCCGACCTCATAGGCAGCCGGCCGCTAACCAAGTCCCGGGCAGCACGGCTTGCAGAGGCCGCACCAGGAAGAAGCCGTCGACCTTCGGGCTACCACACATCGACTCCGGCGACACGAGCCGCCCGGGTCCAACGTCCCGGCCCAGGCCGCGTCACGAGCGCAGCCGCCACGGCCGGTGTTGAGCCACGCCGGCCTGACGGGCCGCCTCGAGTTTCCCTCCGTTCGGGCCACGGCCGGGTGTTGGCGGTGTTTACTCCCGAACAGGCGGATACCGTCCGAGCAGCTCGCCAGTTCGACGGTCCCCGGAGCCACCCCGAGCAGACGGGCTTTGCATACGCATACGGGACCGACGACGTAGTAGCGCCCGACTCCGCCGACCGGGTAGTCGGGGGATGAGATCGACCGCTCGGGGTCTACGCCGGGTCTACGGGTTCGTCGCCGGTGGTCTTCGGCCGCCAGCGAACAGGGGCGAATGCCTTTGAGGTCATACGGCCTGGGATGCCCACGGACGACAGGCGAGGCGACACCTGCTCAACGCTCGTAACGAAGGGTCAGTCTCGCGAGACGAGTTTTCTGAGTAGAGGGCGGCTACTAGTCTCAGTACGGAGGGTCGCGGCTAGAAGACGGGTACGCAACGATGCCCAGAACCGCCTGAAATTACGCCTAACAACCCCTAAGGTCAGAACCCCTTGTTTCCCTGCTAGGCGTTGAGATTTGGCTCAGTTCCAGAGCCGTTCCGACGGCACCCCGGAACTGAACAAGAGGTCCCCGGTTCGAATCCGGGCACCCCGACTACGTTTGCGGCGCATAGGCCTTTGACGCGTGCCCGAACGGTGGTTTCGGCGAGACCCGTGCGCCGGCGACCGACGACGTCGTGATGGTCGCCAAGCTAGCTAGCCGCGCGTAGGCGATGGCTCGCATGAGGACGCGCTGTCGTCGTTACGCGAGATACTCGCCGGTGATGCTCGACCACCCCGCGTCACCTACGCCTGACACTCGGATCGGCGAGCGGCAACTGCGTCGGCCTCCCGGGGCGGGTAGCGGCGGCGGCGTGCCGTGCCCTTCTCAGCGACTCTGGAGAGTCGGCCCTAGGATCGTCGCACGGAGGGATCTGTGGTTCGAAGCGCAACCACGTCCCCGATGAGAGTGCAGCGGGCCCGAGCGCTCCTTGCTCGCACTCGCGAGCCGCGTGGGCTGCCGTGGGCGCGGCCAAGGTTCGAGCTCGCTCTGCTCGCGCTCGTTGCGGTCACAACTCTCTCGCCGTTTCCGCACTCGAACCCGCAGGACATTTCGCGCATCTGCCTCGCTCAGGCGGCACTCCACGGCCATCTCTCGAATAGCTCCTGTCTCGCGGGGCAGTCGGACTACGCCACCTACGGCGGGCATCTCTACAGCGACAAGGCCCCGGGTCTGTCGCTGCTCGAGTTGCCGTCGGTGGCGGTGCTTCACCCGCTCCCCTTCCACACCGGGCACGACCTGGGCCTCTTGGGCGTTCGGGCGCTCTCGGTCGGCATTGCCTTGCTGCTCTGCGCGTTTCTCGTTGGTCGGGTGTCGGAGGGGCTCGCGCCCGGTTTCGGAGGCATTGCCCTGGTGACCTTTGCGCTTGGAACGATCGCGGGCTCTCTCGCCCAGATGAGCTTCGAGCAGGTTCCGGCCGGTGCCGCCCTGATCGGAGCGTTCCTGCTTGCGTGGAATCGACGCCCGTTCCTCGCCGGGCTCGCCGGCGGAGCGGCGCTGCTGATCGAGTACGAGTGCGGGCTCGGTGTGGCGGTTATCGCGCTCTATGTCGCGGTGCGTGAGCCGCGGTCCCTCTGGAGGTATGTCGTCGGGCTGGTTCCCGGTGCCGCGATCCTCGCGGCGTATGACTGGGCCGCGTTCGGCGCGCCCTGGCATCTGTCCTATCGGTATGTGTCTGCCGACTTCGCGGCGCAGCAGAACAGCGGTCTGTTCGGGATCGGGGTTCCAACGTGGGCCGGCATCTCTGCCGTCTTCTCCGGCAACGGGGGTCTGCTCTTCGTCTCTCCCGTGCTCGTTCTCGCCGCCTACGGCCTTGTCCGGCTGGCCCGCCGATACCCGCTCGAATCGCTCGTCGCGGGCGCGATGACGCTCTTGCTGGTTGTTCTGGACAGCGGGTACTACCTGCCCTACGGCGGCACCTCGCCGGGGCCGCGCTTCCTCGTCCCGGCGCTGCCGTTCCTTGCGCTCGGCCTCGGGCCCGTGTTCGCGTGGCGCACACGGCTCACGGCGGCGCTTGCGGTCGTGTCCGTGGCCACGACGACAGCGATCACCCTCGTCTGGGCGACCGGAACCACGATCATGCGACAGACTGTCTGGGGCGAGCTCGTGCGTATCCCGAGCGAGCTCGGCTCCTCGCCCTACGTGAAGGCCCTCTCGCGAAACGTGGTGGGCTCGGTCGGTCTGGACAAGTGGTTCGGAGTGCTTGCGGTCGTGCTCGCGGCCTCTTCTGCAGTCGCGCTCGCGCTCCGCGGGGTGCCCTGGGCGAGCATACGAGCGGAGCGTGCTCCGACAGAGCCTGGTGCACGCCGCCGCCAGGCGCTTGCGGCCACGCTCGTCGCGCTGCTCCTGGCGGTCGCCGACGTCGGCGCGATCCTCGGCTATCCCTACGGCAACGGATACCAGCCTCGCAGGACACCCGCCCTGGTGACGCTCACAGGATCGCCGAAGAGTTCCTACATGGGTGGCGAGGTCAACTTCCAGCTCACTGTCACGAACAAGAGCTCGTACCTCCTGCTGCCCGGAGTCGTCCTGGCCGTTGACCTCGGTCCCGGAATGAACCTCGTTGGACCGCCGAAGTACACAATCGGCGACGGATGCACCGGAACCCAGAAAATCGTCTGCCGCATGAACTACCTCGGGCCGGACGCTGTCGGGACAGTTTGGTTCAGCGTTCAGTTCACGGACGCCGGCGAGCATGTCGTCACCGCGCACGTCACCTCCAACGGCTTCCCGGGCCCCGCACCAACCGTCTACAGCATCCCGGTCGGGGTCTAGCTGGGAGCTCGCCGAGAGCAGGCGCCCGCGATCACCAGAGGGCGGGCCGGGCGGCTTGGGAGCTCGCCCGCGCCCGCGCGCAGCCCGGCCCCGCACGGCGAGATCGACGGACACGCGCCGCACCCGATAGTGGCTCTTTCGGACAGTGCCGGGCTGGACCTTCGTCCAGTGTCCCGGTCGAGACATGCGTCTACTCTCGCCACCGGGTAGGGGACAGCGGGAGAACAGCGGGAGACGACGCTCTGCGGCGTGCCGTCTCCCGCTGCTTTGTTCCGGGTGAGTCGTCTAGGATCGCTGCGCGGGTGGGCAACGATGGACTGATCCCCGTTTATCGTTGCCTACCCGCGGATTCTACGAGCCCGCCTTGGAGCAAGAGGTTGGAGCCGGTCGGGCAGATCCGCGGCCGGCCCCTGGAGCGGTCAGCTCGCGTCGAGTTCGGCCCCGGGCGCCGCGAACCCGAGCTCCTGCTGCACGGAAAGGAGCTCGAGCCCGAGCTCCTCGATCCGCTCGATGAAACCGTGCAGGTGTGCCTGGTCGACGACCGGACCGACCAGGACGGTCGTCCCGCCGACGGTCTCCATCGACATCCCGTCGAACAGGAAGGCGAATCGCGCATCTAGCTCGCCGCGCACGACGAGCCGGTAGGTCCTCGACGTCACGGTCTCTCCGTCATCGCATCGGAGAGAGTCGCGGGTTGATAGGTGAGCCGGAATGCCCGCCTACGTAATTTCCCCTAGGTGAACTGGAAGCGGGCCGCATCTCGGAGGTCACGAAGGCTCGGGGTCGGGCGCCACCGTCGAGGGCCGCCTGGCGACGGCGAAAGAGAGAAGCCCCATCGCGACTGCGACGGCCGCGGCAGCCGCGTACACGCTCTTCAACCCGACGCCGGCGTCGAGAAGGGGGCCGACCCCGAAGGCGGCGATGCCGTAACCGACCTGGTAGAAGGCGATCACCCCGCCCGCCATTGCGGCCGCGATCGCAGCGAGCTCCTCTCCGCCGAAGCCGATTGTGAGCGGGAGAAGCGCTGAGCAGCCCAGACCGGCCAGGCCGAATGCGAGGATGCCCAGTCCAGGTGTGTCGTCGGGGAGGACAGCGATCAGCCCGAAGGTGCCGGCGAGGACGAACGGAAGCACGTGGTAGACAGCCTGCTCAGGCACCCGGCGAGCCGCCGCGGCGAAGACGACGCGGCCGACCGTCACCATTCCCCAGAAGGCTGTCAGCGCGAGTGCGGCCTGCGTGGTCGACGCTCCGAGCTCGCTCGTCATGTCGAGCTGGGACCAGTTGCCGTTCACCGTCTCGAGCCCGACGAGATAGACGCGCTTCGTTCCATACCGCGCCGCGAGCGAGGCCGGCCCCGAGTAGCGATGCGGCGATCGCCGTGACCACCTGGGGGACGAAAAGGAGGCCGTACTGGGTGTTCGAGAGGTCGTAGCGATTCGGGTCGGTGAGGACCGTGCTCGCGGCCGGGAAGGTGACCAGCACGATCCCCTGGGACACTCCGGCGGCCTGGACGACGCGGATCTCGTGCCGGCTCGCCACCTCAGTCCTTCCCTGCTCTCCACCCGACCGGCGCCAGTGCCACGATCTCGTCGACGAGGTCGAGCCCTTCGGTTCTGTGGGTGATGAGGAGCACCGAACGGTCGCCCGCCGCCTCGAACGCCTCGCGGACGACCGCTTCCGCGGTCTCGGGATCGAGATGGGCGGTGGGCTCGTCGAGCACGAGCACCGGGGCGTCCGAGAGCAGCGTCCGGGCGAGCGTCAAGCGCTGGCGCTGACCGCCCGAGAGTCGTCGCCCATCCTCACCCACGAGCGTGTCGAGCCCGTCGGGGAGCCCCCGAACCCAGTCGTCGAGCCGTGCGCGTCGGAGCGCGTCGTCGAGCTGCGCGTCGTCTGCGTCGGGGCGGGCGAGCAGGAGGTTCGCGCGGATCGTCGAGTCGAAGACGTGCGCCTCCTGCCCGGCGAGGGCGAACGTCCTGCGCACGTCCTCCTGGCGGTACTCGCGGAGGTCGCGGCCGCCGAGTAGGACGCGCCCGGCCTCCGGGTCCAGGAAGCGGAGGAGCAGGTTCGTCACGGTCGTCTTGCCTGCTCCGCTCGGACCGACGAGCGCGACCCGGCGACCCGGGTCGAGCCGCAGGTCGAACCCCTTGAGTACCGCGGGCTCACCGTCGTAGCGGGCGGTCACGCCTTCGAGCGCGATCGAGGCGTCAACCGGGGCCGGCAGCGGCGCGGCGGGATCGTGGACGGCCGGTTGCAGGCCGATCAGCTCGAGTACTCGCGCGCCGGCGGCGGCCGTGCCTCCGAGCGCTCGCGCGACGGCGGGGAGGCCCGTGACGGCGTCGAAGGACGCGAGGGCGAGCAGGGCCAGCGCCGCGACTAGCACGCGGTCGAGGTCCCCGAGCGCCGCGGCGTGGACGGAGACTGCGAGCACCCCGGCAAGCGTCAGGCCGGCGGCGAGCGACACGAGGCCGTCGCCGAGCCCGCCGACGATCGCATCCCGGCGGGCGAGGCGGTCGAGCTCCTGGTCGGCGGCGCGGATTCGCTCCAGCGTGGGCCCGGCCGCGCCGTAGAGCGCGAGCTCGGGGGCGGCGCGGAAGGTGTCGAGGAGGTCCACGGTCAGCTCGCCGCGTGCGACCGCCTGCCGGCGGCCCGCCGAGCGGCCGAGGTGGGCCGCGAGCGCCGGGACCGCGACCCCGCCCACCAGGAGCCCCAGCGCCAGTACGGCCGCGGCGGCCGGAAGGAATGCCGCCGTCGCTCCGATGCAGATAGTTGCCGAGACCAGAGCGACGAGCACCGGTCCGACGCCGTTCAGGTAGACGCCCTCGAGCGCGTCGACGTCGCCGATCATCCGGGTCAGGAGATCGCCGCGGCGAAAACCCTCGAGCCCCGCGGGGGCGAGTGGTTCGATCGCCGCATAGAACTGCGTGCGAACGTGGCCGAGCGCGCGCAGGGCGACGTCGTGTGACCACAAACGGTCGAGGTAGCGCGAGAGCGGACGCGCGATCCCGAAGAAGCGGACGGCGACGATCGTCACCTCCAGCGAGAGCACCGCCGGCCGCTCGGCGGCGCGTGCGACCAGGTAGCCGGACACCGCCAGTAGCGCCACGCCGAGCACGATCGTCAGCGCTCCGAGCAGCACGGCAACCGCAACCCGCCAGGGGCGCATGCCGGAGAGCGAGAGCAGGCGGCGTAACGTCGTCATCGGTCCAAAGCCACCGCAGGCGCGCGAGCCACCCGCCCCGACTCGACGTGCACGACGCGGTCGGCCCCTCGTGCGAGCTCGGCTCGATGCGCGATCAGGAGCACGGTTCGTCCTTCGAAGAGGCGCTCGATCGCGTCGCCGACGAGCTCGGCATTCTCGGGATCGAGGTTCGCGGTCGGTTCGTCGAGCACAACGAGCGGTGCGTCACGTAGGAAGGCGCGCGCGAGCGCGATCCGCTGGGTCTGTCCGGCCGAGAGCGGCCGCCCGCCGTCGCCGACGAGCGTGTCGTAGCCCTCCGAGAGCTCCCTCACGAACTCTGCAGCGCCGGCCAGCGCGGCCGCTTCCCTGACGCGTTCGTCGCTCGCGACGGGATCGGCGAGCCGGATGTTCTCGGCGATGCTGGCCGCCAGCAGCGCCGGCCGCTGAGGACCCACGCAAGCTGCCGGTGCCACGCCTCCGGCGAGCAGTCGGCGAGATCGACCCCATCCGCGGTCACGCGGCCCGAACACGGCGCGGCGAGCCCGAGCAGCAGCATCGCGATCGTGCTCTTGCCGCCGCCGCTCGGTCCGACGAGCGCGACTGTTTCACCGGCAACGAGCTCGAGGTCGACACGGTCGACGGCGAGCGTCGGCCGCTCGGGATACGAGTAGGACACGTTCTCGAGTCGGATGTCGGCGCTCGCGAGATCGGGTGGAACCTTGCGGCCGACCGGGACGGCAGGAGCCGCCTCGATGAGGTCGAGCAGCCGCCCGGCCACAGCGGCGCCGTCGGCACTCGCGTGGAACTGCGCGGCGAGGTTCCGCAGCGGAACGTAGAGCTCGGGCGCGAGCACGAGCACGGTCAGGCCGGCTCGGAACCCGAGGTCGCCGTAGACGAGGCGAACGCCTACCGTGACGGCGACGAGAGCGACGCCAAGGGTCGCAGCCAGCTCGAGCACTGTCCCGGAGAGGAACGCGACTCGAAGCGTCCCCATCGTCGCCACGCGGTAGCGCTCGCTGACGGCCCCGACCTCCTCGGCCTGCGCCTTGCCCCGATTGAAGGCCCGCAACGTCGGCAGCCCGCGGACGACGTCGGCGAAGTGCGAGGCGAGCAGCGAGAGCGCCTGCCAGCGCTCCTCTGTCCGCGCCTGAGTGTGGCGGCCGACGAGCCACATGAATACGGGGATGAGCGGCAGCGTCAGCAGCATGATCCCCGCCGACGTCAGGTCGATCGAGGACACGAGCGCGAGCACGGCCACGGGCACGGTTGTCGCGAGCACCATCTGCGGGAGGTAACGGGAGAAGGTCGTTTCGAGCGCGTCCACGCCTGCAACGGCGATAGTCGCCAGCTCGGCGCTGTCGGCACCGTCGAGAGCGGTCGGCTGACAGGAGAGGCGCTGCTCGACGAGTTCCAGTCGAAGCCGCGAGAGCACACGCCCGGCCGCGAGCCGGCCGACGGCGCCGAAAGCCCACGTGGCGAGCGCGCGAGTGCAGACGACTGCGACGAGGAGTACGAGCGGCGTCGTGACCTCGGCGAGCGACGCGCCGTCGAACGAACGGGCCGCCACGTCGGCGAGGAGCACGGCCTGGGCGAGAACGAGCAGCGCCGCGACGCCGCCGAGCACGGCGTCGGCCGCGACGGCCACGCGTGCCTCTCGGGCCCGGCGGAGGAGCCGTCGGTCGAAGGCCGCCACGGCCTCTACGTCAGGGCGGCCGAGTCGGCCGGGCTCGCGGGTGGGGGCTGCTCGGACGCGGTCGAGGACGACGGCAGCTCCTCACCGCCTACCCGCGCGCGGAAAACGTAGTAGGTCCAGCCCTGGTAGAGCAGGATGAGGGGCAGGCAGATCGCGGCCACCACGGCTATCACGACAAGCGTGTAGTGCGAGGAGGAGGCGTTGTCGACGGTGAGGCTGTTGCCGAAGCCGGTGCTCGAGACCATCACCCTCGGGTAGAGGCTCGTGAACAGGGTCGCGACCCACAGCACCGTGGCGATGGCGGTCGACGCGAACGCGAAGCCGCTCCGGCGTCTCATCACGAATGCCACCGACAACGCGAGCGCCGCAATCGCAAGGAGAGCGACGATAAGAGGAGCGGCGATGCCACGGTCGTTCCGGTCGACCGCGACGTCGACGGTCCAGGCGAGGAACCCGGCGCCCACGACGGTCGCCACGAGCGAGAGCCTGCGCGCCGCCGCCTGGGCCCGCTCGCGTAGCTCGCCGGTCGTGCGGATCGTGAGATAGGTCGCGCCGTGGTAGCTGAAGAGGAGCACGAACCCGATCCCGCCGAGCACCGTGTAGAGGTTGAAGAGGTTCGTGAAGTCGCCCGAGAAATCGCCGCTCGAGTCGATCGGGACGCCGTACAACAGCGCGGAAAGGGCGACTCCCCAGAGGAGCGACGCCCCGAAGCTTCCGACCGTGTTGGCCCACGTCCAGATGGTGCGCCAGTGCGCGCTGCGGGCCTTGGTACGCCACTCGAACGAGAGGACCCGGATGATCAGGAAGCAGAGGACGAGCAGGAGCGCCAGGTAGAAGCCCGAGAACATCGTCGCGTACCAAGTGGGAAAGGCGGCGAAGGTGGCTCCTGCCGCCATCACGAGCCAGACCTCGTTGCCGTCCCAGACGGGGCCGATCGAGGCGAACATGGCCGAGCGGTCGGGGTCGTTCCGGGGTAGGACCGGCAGAAGCATGCCGACGCCGAAGTCGAATCCCTCGAGCAGCAAGTACCCCATCCAGAGCACAGCAACCAGCACGAACCACACCTCGGCCAGACTCACCCCGGAACCCCCATCAGTACGCCGGCGCGACCACCGCCGGGCCCGGCTCCTTCCCCTCGGCCGGCACCCCTGGATCACGACCCCCGTACCGCCGCATCAACCAGATGTCGAGCACCAGCAGCGTCACGTAGAGCGAGACGAACACGGTCAGGCTGATCACCAGCCAGGTCGCGCTCACCGCCGGCGAGTTCGCGTCCGCTGTCTTCAGCAGGCCTTGCACGATCCAGGGCTGCCGTCCCATCTCGGTCAGGATCCAGCCCGCCGTCGCGGCGATGTACGGGAACGCGATCGCGACGATCGCCGTCCGCTGGAACCAGCGGGCCCGCTCGAGTCTCTTCCTCCAGTAGAGCCAGGCGCCGAGCGCGGCGACGAGGAACATCAGGACGCCGGCGAAGGCCATCACCCGCATCGACCAGTAGATCACCCTGATATTCGGCATGTAGTTGCCCCGGCCGTACTTCCGCTGCTCTTGCTGCTGGAGCTGGTTGAGGCCCTGCACCTGGCCGTGGAACGAGCCGGTGGCCATATAGGACAGGAGATCCGGGATCGTGATCGAGAAGCTGGGTGTTTCGTCTTGCTTGGTGAAGCCCCCGATCTGGAAGAGCGAGAACCCGCACGGCTCGCAGGTGTTCCACTGCGCCTCGGAGGCGGCGATCTTCATTCCCTGCGCGCTCGTGACCGCCTCCCCGAAGCGGTTGCCGACCACGAGTTGCAGCAAGGTCGCCGGTACGGCGACGATCAACGCCAGCTTCGCCGCAAGCCGGAAGAGGTCGACCTGACGGCCCCGCAGGAGATGCCAGCAGCAGACGCCCAGCATCACGATCGAGCCGAAGATCAGACCTGCGAGAATCGTGTGCAGGTACGCACGCAGCGCGAACGGGTTCGAGAGCAGCGCCCACACGCTCGTGAGCTCCGCCTGGCCGTTCACGAGCTTGTACCCGACGGGCTGCTGCATCCACGAGTTCGCGACCAGGATGAAGTACGCCGACATCCACGTCCCCAGCACGGCGATCCAGAGCACCGCGAGGTGCAGGCGGGGCGACAGCCGGTCCCAACCGAAGATCCAGAGGCCGAGAAATGTCGACTCGAGAGCGAACGCAGCGAGCCCTTCGATCGCGAGCGGTGCGCCGAAGACGTTGCCGACGAACTTCGAGTAGACCGACCAGTTCATCCCGAACTCGAACTCCTGGACGAGCCCGGTCGCGACGCCGATCGCAAAATTGATCAGGAAGAGCGTCCCGAAGAAGTGCGTGAGGCGAAGCCAGCGCTCGTCCTTCGTGCGCAGCCAGAGCGTCTGCATGATCGCGACCAGCGGGCCGAGCCCGAGCGTCAGTGGTACGAACAGGAAGTGATAGATCGAGGTGGTCGCGAACTGGGCGCGGGCGAGGTCGACGACCGTGGAGGCGAGGACCGCCATGACGCTCGCGCTACTCGCTCTCGACCGTGATCCGGCCAACCCGCTCGTGCGTCATCGCGGCTCCCGCCCACCCGACGACCGCTTTCGCGCGATCCTCGTTCGTCGGCAGCAGCGCGAGGTGCACCGTTCCCCACGCCAGCTGAGCCTTGAGGCCCTTCATCGTCCGCCCGCCGAGGAACTGCACCACCGCGGCGCCGCGGCCGATCGTTGCCATCGTGCCCTTGTCTCGGTAGGCGAACGGCTTCGTCTTCTTGTGGGCGAGCCTTCGGGCGATCGTCTCTCCAGCGTGCTCACCGGACTGCAGCGCCACCGACCCGAGCTGAGGCAGGACCTGCCCGCTCTTCGGGTCGGAGATCGCCGCGACGTCGCCGACCGCATAGACCTCGGGATGGCCGGCCACCGTGAGCTCGGGCCCGACGCCGATGCGGTTCCCACGCTCGAGCGGGATCCCGAGCGCTTGCACGAGCTTGTTGCCCTGAAGCCCTGCGCCCCAGACCAGCGTGTGAGCCTTCAGTTCCTCGCCCGATTTGAGCTTCACCCTCGTCGGTGAGACGGACTCGACCGCCACGCCCGTCCTGATCTCGACCGTTCTCTCTGTGAGCGCCTCGGCCGCGTACTCACGCAGGTTCGGCTTGAACATTGGGAAAAGCTCGGGCCCCGCCTCGACGAGGGTCACCTGCGCCGCGGCAGGTGGGACGTTCCGGTAGTCGGACGCGAAGTCGGCGCGGTAGAGCTCGGCGATCGCTCCGGCCGTCTCGACTCCGGTCGGGCCACCGCCGACGACGACGATGTTGAGCGCACCATCCTCGATCAGGCTCGGGTCACGGTCGGCCGCCTCCCAACGCTCGAGGATGTGGTCCTTCAGCCGCACGGCATGTGGAAGCGTGTACATGGGAAAGGCGTGCTCCGGCGCCCCTGCGGTGCCGAAGTAGTTGACCTCGGCGCCGATCCCGAACACCAGGTAGTCGTAGGCGATCGGCTCGATCTCCTCGAACTGCACCTGCCGCGCGTCGACGTCGACCGCGGTCACGGTCGCCTTGTGGAGGGTCGTGTCGCCCTTGCCTCCAAGCAGGCCGCGGAGCGAGTGCCCAACTGTCGTCGTCTCGAGCAGCCCGCTTGCGAGCTGATAGAGCAGCGGCTGGAAGGTGTGGTAGTCGTGCCGGTCGACCAGCACGACCTCGGCATCCGCGTGCTCGAGCTTCTGCGCCGCGCCGACGCCGGCGAAGCCACCGCCGAGGATCAGGACGCGGGGCCGGGCGCTGCCGTTCACCAGGGAGCGATCCCCCAGGTGCTCGTCGTCGACTCGCCGGGGTCGAGGGTGACGAGCGACTCGCCGGTGCGGAAGGCGTTCGCGGGACAGGTCATCGGCTCGACCGCGATGCTCCGCCGGTTCACGTCGGGCCGGCTGTCTCCGGTGAAGAGCATGAGATAGCGGTAGCTCGCGTCGGCCCAGAGCGTGACCGCCGCGCCGTCGGGATCTCGAAGCTGAACGCGGGCGAGGCCGTCGGCGTCCCGTTCGAGGTCTGAGAAGTCGTTGTCGAGCTTCGTCGTGCCGATCGTCCGGCCGGCGCGGAAGTCGAAGTCGGTTCCGGCTACGGGCTCGGTGCCGATCGGGAGGCCTCGCTCGTCGGAGACGGTGACCCGGCGGCCGGGTGCAGTCAGCGTGAGCCCGTCGACCTTGGTTCCGAGCGTCAGATAGGGATGTTGTCCGCAGCCGTACGGGCAACGATTGACGCCGAGATTCTCGGCCGTCGTGCGAACCGAGAGCCCCTGGTCGGAGAGCGCGTACTCCACCTGCAGGCCCAGCGTGAACGGGTAGCCGGGCTGCGGGTGGATGGTGTGCTCCATCACGACCCGGTCGGATGTGCGCCCCCCGATGCTCCAGGACGCCCAGCGCACGAGACCGTGGATCGCGTTCGAGTGCGCGGGCTCGGTGAGAGCGAGTTGCTCGGAAACCCCGTCGTATTGGTAGGTCCCGCCTGCAAGCCGGTTGGGCCAGGGAATGAGGAGCTGCCCGCGTCCGGCGGTTGCCCGCTCGTCGACTCCGTAACCGTCCAGGACCTCGCGGTCGCCGACCGAATAGGAACGGAGGCCGCCTCCGACCTCGACGACCGCGACCCTTTGGTCTCCGGACGAGAGCTCGACCTGCTCGCCTGACGGCGCGAGCGCCATGCGCGCCTGGGTCACGCCATCCGCTCGAGTAGATGGTCTCCTACCCGGAGCGAGTTCGCCATCGCGGTCAGCGCGGGGTTGACGGCGCCAATGCTCGGGAAGAAGCTGGTATCGACGACGTAGAGGTTGTCGAGCTCGTGGGCCTTGCAGTCGACGTCGAGCACCGAGGTCGCAGGATCCGTGCCGAAGCGGCAGGTACCCGCCTGGTGGGCGCAGCCGGCGACCGGGATCTCGTTCTTCATGTAGGCGTGCCGCGGGAGCAGGTGGTGGTGTCCCATGTCCAGGTGCTCGAGCATCGATTCGAGCTTTGCGAGCAGTCGCTGCTTGGGCTCCTCGTTCGACGGGGTGTACGCGATCCGCACTCGGCCGTCGGCGGCGAGCGTGACACGGTTCTCGGGCCGGGGCAGGTCCTCGGTCGAGAGCCAGAAGTCGACCGCATGGCGGGCGACCTTCTCGAGGGACCACTCCGGGGCAAGCAACGTCTCGTGTGGCTTCTCACCGCGGAACATCGGCGCCTGCGACTTTCCGATCATCTGGATGTTCCCGAGCGGGAACTCGAAGTCGTCGCCGCCCGCGAAGTAGAAGTCGTTCAGGCCGAGCGTCTTCTGGAAGATCGTCGGGTTCTCCTCGCGCGAGAGCGCGAGCACGGCCTGGCTCGCGTGGTAGACGTAGTTTCGACCGACCTGGTCGGAGCCGTTGGCGAGCCCGTTCGGGTGGCGATCGGTCGCCGACGCGAGCAGGAGCGCCGCCGAGTTGGCCGCTCCGCACGAGACGACGACGATGTCGCCCGCGAACCGTTCGGTCTCTCCGTCACGCTCCACGACGACTGTCGTGACAGCCGTCCCGGCGTCGTCTGTCTCAAGGCGTACAGCGCGGGCGTTCGTGAGCAGCGTCACGTTCGGGTGCTCGAGTGCGGGGCGGACCCCGAACACGTCGGCGTCCGACTTCCCGTGGACCGCGCACGGGAACCCGTCGCAGTTCTGGCAGCGGACACAGGGGCTGTAGGGCATGTTCGTCTCGATCAGCTGCACGCCGCAGGGCGCGTGAAACGGGTGATAGCCGGCGGCTGCGAGGTCGTCGGCCAGCTGCTGGATGCGCGGCTCGTGGGAAACCGCAGGAAACGGGTAGGGGCCGCTCGACGGGGGCTCGGTCGGATCCTCGCCTCGGGCACCGTGAACCTCGTACAGCTGCTCGGCCTGAAGGTAGTAGGGCTCGAGCTCGTCGTAGGCGATCGGCCAGGCCGGCGAGATCCCGTCGTGGTGGCGAAGCTCACCGAAGTCTTCGGCGCGCAGGCGGTAGAGAGCAGCACCGTACAGCTTGGTCGCGCCTCCGACGAAGTAGTGCACCTGCGGCTGGAAGGCCTTCCCGCCATCGTCGTACCAGGTGTCCGGCGAGATGTAGCGGTTGTGGACGAAGACGTCTTCTGCCAGCCAGTTCGCCGGCTCCCGCGGGAGCCAGTCGCCGCGTTCGAGCAGAAGGACGCGCTTCCCGGAGGGAGCGAGCTGACGCGCGAGCGTGCCCCCGCCCGCGCCCGTTCCGATGATGATCACGTCGTAGTGGTCCATTGGTTCCTCCTCAGGCGGGGGTCGGGGCCGGCTCTGTCGGCGATGCGCTCGATGGGTTGGTCGAGGTGAGCGGTGTCGTGATCTCTTCCAGCGATTTCCCCTCGGCCTTGATCCCGATCGTGAGCTCGACGATGCCGCCGAGGATCATGATCCCGCCGCCGACCAGATAGCCGATGAACAGGCCCGTGCGGCTCGAGCCGTCACCGATCAGGTAGCCGTAGAACGCGGGCCCGATCGCGCCGAAGATCTGGGCGATTGCGAAGAAGACCGCGATCGCCTCGGCTCGGATCTCTATGGGCCACGTCTCGCTGACCGTGAGGTAGGCCGCGCTTGCACCGGCCGAGGCGAAGAAGAAGATCACGACCCAGACGAACGTCTGGGAGTTCGCGGTCAGGTCGCCGTTGTCGAACAGCCAGCCGCTGATCGCGAGCAGGACACCGGACAGGAGGTAGGTCCCGCCGATCATCGGCTTACGTCCGACCGAGTCGAACAGCGGCGCGAGTAGCAGGGGGCCGAGCAGGTTTCCGACCGAGAACGCGAGCCCGTAGAGCGGCACCCTGTCCGCGCTGACGCCGTAGAACTCGACGAGCACGAGCCCGTAGGTGAAGAAGATCGCGTTGTAGAGGAAGGACTGCGTGATCATCAGCGTCGCACCGAGGATCGCCCGCTTCGTGTACTTGCGGAACACGAGCCCGACGAAGGTGGCGTAGCCGTACTGCTTCTCGGGCACGAGCTCGATCGCCTTCGATTCGTCGACCGGCTCGAGCGTCTGGCCGGACGCGACGCAGGCGTCCTCGATCTTTTTCAGCTCCCGCTCGGCCTCCTCCATCCGGCCGTGAGTCATCAGCCAGCGCGGGCTCTCCGGGAGCGTGCGGCCGACGTAGATCACGACGAGAGCGAGCACCGGCCCCATCAGGAAGGCAAGCCGCCAGCCCACGTTGACCGCGAACGCGTTCAGGAAAACCAGCGAAGCGAACGAGCCGAGGATGGCGCCCGCCCAGTAGGTGCCGTTGATCCAGATGTCGACACGCCCGCGGTACTTCTTGGGCATCATCTCGTCGATCGCAGAGTTGATCGCCGCGTACTGGCCGCCGATCCCCATCCCTGCGATGAACCGGGTGGCGTAGAAGAAGACGAGCCAGCCAGTGTGGTGACCGGTGACGAACGCAGCGAGACCTGTGCCGACGAGGTACAGGAGCAGGGTCACGATTAGGAGTCGCTTTCGCCCGAGCCGGTCGGACATCCGCCCGAAGACGAGCGCGCCGAACACCTCACCGATCAGGTAGATCGACGCGATCAGGCCGACCTGGGTCGAGGTCATCCCGAGCGTCTGCGGCTTGACGAGCACGCCGGTGACCGAGCTCGAGATCGTGATCTGCAGCCCGTCGAGGATCCAGGCGGCGCCAAGCCCGGCCACCATCCGGGTATGGAACGGCGACCAGCTCAGGCGGTCGAGCCGCGCCGGGATGGTGCTCCGGATCTCCTTCCCTGCCGACGCGACGCTGCTCATGCGCTCCTCCGTTTCCTTAGTACTGGGCCATGAGTTCCGGGACCATGATCCGTGCGGCTGCTTCCATCAGCGCGAGGTGCGAGAAGGCCTGCGGGAAGTTGCCGAGGTGGCGTCCGGTGTCGGCGTCGAACTCCTCGGCGTAGAGCCCGAGGGGTGAGGCGACCCGCAGCAGACGTTCCATCAGGTCGCGGGCCTGCTGCAGCTCGCCGACGATCGCAAGCGCCGAAACGAGCCAGAACGAGCAGATCAGGAACGTTCCTTCCTTGCCCGAGAGACCGTCGTCGGTCTCCTCCGTCCTGTAGCGGAGCACGAAGCCGCTCTCGGTCAGCTCGTCGCTGATCGCGGCGACGGTGGCGTGAAGGCGCTTGTCGTCCGCGGGCAGGAAGCCGAAGATCGCGGCAAGGAGCACCGACGCATCGAGGGAGTCGGTCTCGTAGTGCTTGCGCAGGACTCCGCGCTCGGAGACGCCGTGCTCGAGGATGTCGGCCCGGATCTCCTCTGCCGTGGCCCGCCACCTCGCAGCTTGGTCCGGGTCGCCACGAATCTCCGCCAGTTGGGCCGCGCGGTCGAGCGCAACCCACCCCATCAGCTTCGAGGAGACGTAGTGCTGCGGCGCTCCGCGCGCTTCCCAGATCCCCTGGTCGGGCTCCCGCCAGACGTTCGTCGCGCACTCCGCCTGGGACTCGACGATCGGCCAGAGCCGGCGGGGGAGCCGCTCGCTGCGCCGCGTGTGGAGAAGGATCGAGTCGAGCACCGCGCCGAACACGTCGTTCTGGCGCTGGTCGAAGGCCCCGTTTCCGAGCCGGACGGGCCGGGCTCCCGCGTAGCCCGAGAGGTGATCGAGCGTCGACTCGGTGAGGTCGCGCCGCCCGTCGATCCCGTACATGATCTGCAGCGACCCGTCGTCAGTCGGTTCGAGGTCGGCGATGAACTCCATGAACTCGTCGGCCTCCCAATCGAGGTTCAACCAGTGCAGTGCCTGCAACGTGAAGGTTGTGTCGCGCATCCAGGTGTAGCGGTAGTCCCAGTTGCGCTCACCCCCCGGCGTCTCCGGAAGCGACGAGGTGAGTGCCGCCACCGTCGCACCGGTCGGCATGTAGGTCAGGCCCTTGATCGCAAGGGCCGAGCGCTGGATCGGATCGCGGAACCTGTGGTCGGGGATCCGGGCGCGCCCGAGCCACTCGCGCCAGAAGCCCGTCGTGGCGACAAGCCGCGCATCCGCCTCGGCAACAGTGGCCGGCGTCACAAGGCCCTCGGCCCAGGAGAGGACGCAATAGGCGCTGTCGCCGGTCGAGAGCACGTGCCGTCCCCGCACCCGGTTTCCCTCGATACCGAGCGGGATGTCCGAGGCGAGTCGAATCGTGCGTCCGGCACCGCTGGCGTCGGCCAGGTTCCGGCTGCCGTCGACGAGTACCCACTCGGCCGGCGCTCGACCGTAGTCGAAGATGGGCTCGCAGATGAGCTCGAGCTCGACCGAGCCCTCGACGCACTCGATCGTGCGGACAAGCATGTGATCGCCGTCCACATCCGCGGGCGGGCGGGTGTGCGGCGTGATCTCGTCCTCGTGGTCGCGCGGGCCCATCGTCAGCGCGTCGCGGACGACCACCCAGCCGCCCGGTGTCTTCCATGTCGTCACGAGCACGTTCGTGCCCGGCTCGTATTGGCGCGCGGCGGGGTGGTTGATCCCGAACGGTCCGAGCCGGAAGAACCCGGCCTCGCGGTCGAGCAGGCTGCCGAACACGCTCGGCGAGTCGAAAGCGGGGACGCACAGCCAGTCGATCGCGCCGTCTGGTGCGACGAGAGCGCCCGTGTGACAGTTCGAGAGAAACGCGTAGTCCGCAATCGGCGGGAACGGTGACGGCGCGGCAGCGCTCTGCGGCGCGCTGGGCTCCGCCTTCGTCGCAGGCCTGCTCATGGCGTGATCCAGGGGTCGCGCCAGCGGCCGTGGCCCGCGAGCAGCCCGTCGGCTTCCTCCGGCCCCCAGCTTCCCTGCGGGTAGGGGTGGACGGGCGGCGGTGCGTCGAGGAGCGGCTGCATCACCCTCCAGGTCTCCTCCACGGCATCCTGCCGGGTGAAGCGAAGCGTTTCACCGACCATTGCGGCGTGAAGAAGCACCTCGTAGGGGGTCGGGCCCTCGCCTCCCTCCTCCGAGAACTCCATGTCGAGCTCGATCGGGCCAGGGCCGTCTGCACGGTGCGCGTCGAAGACGAGCCTGATCCCGGTCGTCGGGTCGAGCTTGACCACGAGCTGGTTCGGCTCGAAGTCGCGCTCGAAGGCGGCGAACCCGAGCCGAGGCGGGTGCTTGAAGACCAGCCTGAGCTCGGTCTGCGTGACGGGGAGCCGCTTGCCGGTGCGGATGTAGAACGGCACCCCGGCCCAACGCCAGTTCTCGATCTCGAGCTCGAGCGCCGCGTAGGTCTCGGTCGCCGAATCGGGAGCGACGCCGTCGATCGTGCGGTAGCCGTCGTACTGCCCGCGAACGTACCGTGCCGGGTCGGCCGCCTTGATCGCCCGTAGCAGCGCAACCTGCGCATCCTTGATCGTCTGGGGGTCGCCACGAGCCGGCGCCTCCATCGCGCACATCGACACAACCTGCATCAGGTGGTTGACGACGACATCCCGCAGCGCACCGACCGGGTCGTAGAAATGGCCGCGATCCTCGACGCCGAAATCCTCGGCCATCGTGATCTGCACGGAGGCGATGTAGTTGCGGCTCCAGATCGGCTCGAGCATCACGTTCGCGAACCGAAGCTGGACGATCTCCTCCGTTCCCATCTTCCCGAGGTAGTGGTCGATCCGCAGCAGCTGCGCCTCGTCGATGTACCGGTGCAGCTCTGCCGCGAGCGCGCGGGCGGACTCGAGGTCATGTCCGAAGGGCTTCTCGACGACGACACGCGCGTTCTGCGTGAGCCCCGCCTCGGCGAGGCCCTGCACGACCCGGCCGAAGAGGAACGGGGGGATCTCGAGATAGAAGACGGGTACCGACCTGCCTCTGATCGCATCGGCGACCCGGGCATAGGTCGCCGGATCCGAGAAGTCGCCCTGGACGTAGGAGAGACGCCGGGAAAGCCGTTCGAACACGTCCTCGGCAAGTGTCTCGCCCGCGCCGACGATCGACTCGCGCGCCCGCTCGACGAGCTGGTCGAGCGTCCAGTCGTCCACTGCCACCCCGACGATCGGGCAGTCGAGCAGTCCACGCGCCTCGAGTCGGTACAGCGAGCGGAACGTCATCACCTTGGCAAGATCGCCGGTGATTCCGAAGACAACGAAGACGTCCGCCTGCCCGCGCGCGCGCTCGGCGACGGACGCCGGCTTCGGCTCAGCCTCGGCGGTCGCGTTCTCGGCGGCCGGGGCATGCTCCGTCTCGCTGATCGTCTCGGTCATTTCGTAGCTCCTTCCCGGTTGCTGCGCCGAGGCTCACCGACCACTAGGTGACTCGTCACCCGACACGCGCGATTTCCCCTAGGTGAATCTGCGTTCGCGCCCCGTCGGCGTTGGCACCATTGACGTCGTGTCCGACGACGATCTGGCAGTTGCACGACAGATGCTCGACGCGCTTGCCGGGGCGGCCAAGACAGGCGACCGGGAGGCCCTGTACCCGTTCCTCGCGACGGATGTCGCCTGGTCGACGCCCTGGCGCGACCTCGCCGGCCTCGAGGACGTCCGGGAGAACCTGAGCTGGGTCTCGCCCCCCGACAACCTCGACGTGGATTTCGGCGAGCTCGAGCTCGCCGATCTCGGCGATGGGCGCGTCGTGGCCGAGGTTCGACAGGCCTATCTGCTTCCGGGCACCGACGAGACCGCGTACACCCGCCGCTGCCGGATCGAGCTGACGATCCGGGACGGCAAGGTCGCCGGTTACGAGATGCGTCTCGTCGGCTGACTCAGAACCCCCGACTGCCATGCGCGGGGCTTCGTCTCGACGTGCCCTCGTCCCTGGATAGCCATTCCTCGCGATTGCGGGTACCTTTCAGCGGCGAGCTCGGTTGGAGGAGGGCGCGTGAGTACGTCAAATCGGGGAGCAGGGGGGAAACAAGGCGGACTTCTGCCCGCCTTGTTGATGACGAAGTTGCATCCGCCGACACGGCGGGAGCAGACGATCGATCGCGATCGCCTCATCGAAGGGCTTCGAGCGGGGCCCGGAGTAAAGCTCACAGTCGTCGCTGCGCCCGCGGGCTCCGGCAAATCCACGCTTCTCGGAGCCTGGCGGGAGTTGGAGGAGGCGACGAGGCCGGTTGCCTGGCTGACCCTCGACGAGGCGGACAACGATCCGGTCGTACTCTGGTCGTACGTGCTCGCGGCGCTCCGCGGCGTGCTTCCGGCCTTGAAGCTGTCGGTCTCGCCGGAGCTCGTCGAGGCGAGGCGAATCGTCGATCTCCTGCTTCCGGAGCTCGTGAACGAGCTCACCGTCTGCGGTGAGGCTGCGCTCGTGCTCGACGACTTCCATCGCCTCGCCGGCGGCCCTGCACGTGAGAGCGTCGCCTGGTTCATCGAGCATGCCCCCACGACGTTTCGGCTCCTCCTCGCGACGCGGAGCGAGCCCGGGCTCCCGCTCGCGAGGCTGCGAGCCCATGCGTCGCTGGTCGAGCTGCGGGCCCCCGATCTCGCTTTCACGCGAACGGAGGCGAATGCGCTGCTGAACGACCGGCTCGAGCTGGGACTCGCGCCGGAAGGTATCGAGGGGCTCGTCGAGCGCACCGAGGGATGGCCGGCCGGGCTGTACCTGGCCGGGCTCTCGCTCCGGGCGGCCGACGATCGTGACGCATTTGCCAGCCGGTTCGGGGCGGCGAGCCGTGACGTGGTCGACTTCCTCGTCGACGAGGTCCTGGCCGCACACGATCCGGCCACTCAGGAGCTGATGCTTCGAGCCTCGATCCTCGATCGGCTGTCCGGCTCCCTCTGTGACGCGGTGCTCGAGCGGGAAGGCTCGGGCAAGGTCCTCGAGAGGCTCTCTCGCGTCAATCTGTTCCTGCTGCCCCTCGACGAGCGGCGACAGTGGTACCGCTTCCATCACCTCTTTGCCCAGCTTCTCCGAGTCGAGCTCGAGCATCGCGAGCCAGGCCTTGCTCTGACCCTTCACCAACGGGCCTTGGCCTGGCACCGGGCGAACGGCTCAGTCGAGGCCGCGATCGGGCATGCGCTCGCCGCCGGCGCGTACGACGAGGCTCGGGAGCTGATCGAGGCTGTCTGGATCGAATATGCGAACGCCGGGCGGCATGCCACGTTGCTCGGGTGGTTCGAGCACTTCCCGAGCGAAGTCGTGCTCGACAACTCCCGTCTCCTGGTTCTATCGGGCTGGATCCACTCGCTCTGCGGGAATCGTGACGCCGCGAGCCAGGCCGCCGCAGCGGTCGAGCGGCTCGGAGGCCTCGACACCGGGCCGCTCGCAGACGGATTCGGCTCGCTCGAGGCGAGCCTCGCCGCGTTGAGAGGCACGTTCTCCTGGGGCGATGTGGGCGGTGCCCTCGCGAGTGCCCGGCGCGCTGCCGAGCTGGTAGAAGCGGATTCGGCCTTGCGGCCGGTCGTGAGCGCGGCCCTCGGCGAATGCCTCTACTACAGCGGCGAGCTCGACGAGGCCGAGAGCTGGCTGGCCGAGGCTTCCGAGCTCGCCCCGGTGCGCGGGTACTGGCGAGTCGCTGCCGGGTCCCTCGCACACCGATCGTTTGTCGCCGGCGACGAGGGCCGAGTCGACGAGCAGATGACGTACGCCAAGCGCGCCGCCGCGGTCGCGAGAGAACACGGCCTCGAAGAGATGGAGGGCGACGTTCACGTTGCCGTCGGCGCAGCGCTCCAGGCGATGGGTAGGACTGAGGAGGCGCTCGGGCATCTCGAGCACGGAGTCGCCCTACTCCGTCTCGCGGGCCATCCACGGAACCTCGCGCATGGGTTGATCCGGTATGCGGCTGCGCTGCGGGTGAACGGGAGGCATGATGCCGTCGCCGTCGCGTTCTCCGAGGCGCGGGCGACTATCGACTCGTGCGCTGATCCCGGAATCCTGGGAGAACGGCTCGCTGCGCTCGAGCGTCCCAAGCGCGCGGAGCGACAGGCGAACGGCGGCACCCTGAGCACCCGTGAGCTCGTCGTCCTCCGGATGCTCAGCGGGAGCCTCTCAGAGCGGGACATCGGCAGGGAGCTGTACCTCTCGCACAGCACGATCCACAGCCACACGAAGTCGATCTACCGCAAGCTCGGTGTGTCATCGCGACCCGACGCGTTGAACCATGCACGTGAGCTCGGGCTCATCTAGTACAGGCCGGGCCCGCTCGTCCCGGACCCGTCGGTTGCTCCCGCTCGCAGTCTTCGCCGCCGTCCTGTGCACGATCGCAGTCCATGGCGCGAGCGGCCGCCGCTCAGCCGCGCCGACCCTCGTGGTCGACAACTCGTTCGCCCTGGACACGACGGATCCGCAACGCGCTTTCGACCCGACATCCGTCATCGTCGATCGCGCCCTGTACGACACCCTGTTCACGTACAGGGGTAACGACCTCGCGCATCCTGTCCCACTCCTCGTCCGCTCATGGTCGAGAAGCGGCGCGAGAACCTACACCTTTCGGCTGAAGGCGAACGTGCACTTCGCCGACGGAACGCCGCTGACCGCAGCCGACGTCGTCTTCTCGCTGAGGCGCCTCGTCAACCTGAAGGGCAATCCGGCGTTCCTGGTCGCCGGGCTGCGGATCTCCGAAGCCAACGAGCACACGGTCGTGATCAGGTCGGCTACGCCCGACCCGCAGCTCCTCGCCGTGCTCGCCAACACGTCGACGGGAATCGTCAACTCCAAGCTCGCGAGGGCGCACGGGGGCAGCGACGCCGCTGACGCGTCGACAGCAGACACTGCGGAGAGCTGGTTCAACTCGCCGGCATCCGCGGGAGCCGGGAGCGGGCCGTACGAGCTCGGCTCGTACGCTCCGACGTCGCAGGTCGTGCTTCGCCCGAATCCGGACTACTGGGGCGCGAAGAAGCCGTCGTTCGGCGAGATCGTGATCCGGAACGTGACGTCTCCGTCGCAGTTTCTCGACATCCGCCGTGGTGGCCATCAGATCGCCCTCGACCTCTCGTCTGCACAGGCGGTGGCGTTGGAGGGTGAGAGGAGCCTGGCCGTGTCCGTCCAACCCTCGCCCTGGGTCTTCTATGCGTTCACGAACGACGGCGCGCGGGTCTCGCCGGTCACCTCCAACCCCCAGTTTCAGCAGGCGATCCGCGACGCTCTCGACTACCAGGCGATTGCAGCCATCGCCGGGCCCGGCGCGATCCAGGCTCCGGGGCTCATCCCCTCGATGATCCCCGGAGCCCTGCCCCGGACGGACGCTCCGAAGCCGGACCTCGAGGGTGCAAAGACCATCCTGGCGCGCTCCGGCGTCGCCGGTCGAGAGGTGACCCTGGACTATCCGAGCGACGTGACGATCAACGGCGTCTCCTTCGCGACGCTCGCGCAGAAGGTGCAGGCGGACCTCGTCGCGGCGGGCTTCAAGGTGGCCTTGTCGGGATCGCCGGTCGCAACGTTCCAACCGACATTCCGTGCCGGAAAGCTTGCGTTCGGCCTCTGGCTCTGGGCCCCCGACTACCCGGATCCTGCGGACTATCTCGTCTTCACTCCCGGTCACCTGATCGCCCGCCACGTCGGCTGGCCGGCGGGCAGCGACCCGGCCCTCGAGCGACTTGCCAGGCGGGCGCTCGACACGACCGCGCCGGCAACCCGTGCGTCCCTCTACAGGCAGATCCAGCTCGCGCTGAACGCGAACAGCCCGTTCATCCCGCTGATCCAGCCCGCGCAGGCCTTCGTCGCGACGTCCGATCTCGACGGCGCCGTCTTCAGTGCCGACTACGACGTCGACGTCACGCAGGTGAGTCCCAGCTAGGCAGCCTGGCCCGTGTGCGGTCCACCTAGGTGAACCATCGAGCCGCCGATGCTCGCTCACCTACCGATCGACGAGTCTCTGCTTGCGATGCAGCCAGCCGGCCGGCAGCGGCCCAACATTCTCGACCGCTCCTCAGCGAGTAAGGCATCACCATGAGCGCGCCCGTCACCCGTGATCTCCCGGAGCGTTCGGGCCTCGTGCTCGTTGCGCTGATTCTCGTTGCGGCGGTGGCGAATCTCAATCTCTCGGTCGCAAACGTCGCGTTGCCGTCGATCGGGGCGCACTTCGATTCCGGGCAGACGACGCTCGATCTGATTGCGGTCGGCTACTCGCTCGGGCTGGCCTGCTCGGTTCTCTGGCTCGGCGCGCTCGGCGACCGGTACGGACGGAAGCTGATGCTTCTCGCCGGAACTGTGCTCGCGATCCCGATGTCGCTGCTTGCGGCCTACGCCCCGAGCGACACGGTGCTGTTCGTCGCCAGAGTGGGGGGCGGCCTGGCGGCGGGCATGGCCTACCCGACGACGCTGGCGCTGATCACCGCGCTCTGGGCCCCAGGGGCGGGGCGGACGAGGTCGATCGCCCTGTGGTCGGGGATCGGTGGTGCGGTCGCGGCGCTCGGGCCGCTTCTCTCCGGGCTGCTGCTCGAGCACTTCTACTGGGGCTCGGTGTTCCTGCTGACGCTGCCGCTGGCGTTGGTTGCGATCTACATGGCGTGGCGCTATGTGCCGGCGCACGTGAACGAGGGCACCGAGCCGGTGGACAACATCGGCGGGATCCTGTCGCTCGTGCTCGTCGGGGCGCTGATCCTCGCGATCAACTTCGCTCCGGTGCCGAACGCCGGGACGCTCACGATCGTGCTGGCGGCGATTGCCGTCGGTGCGCTCGCCCTGTTCTACTTCCGTCAGCGCCGGGCGACGAACCCGCTCTACGACCTGGAGATCGCCGCACGACCGCCCTTCTGGGTCGCAGCCTGCGCCGGGATCATCGTCTTCGGCTCGTTGATGGGGGCGATGTTCATCGGCCAGCAGTTCCTGCAGAACGTGCTCGGCTACTCGACGTTCGACGCGGGCCTGGCGATCCTGCCGGCGGCGTTCTGCATGGTGCTCGTGGCGCCCAGATCGGCCAAGCTCGTCGAGGCTCGCGGCGCCCGGCTCACGCTGCTCTCCGGGTATCTGTTCGTGCTGCTCGGGTTCCTGACGATGCTTCTGCTCTGGAAGGAGGGCATCCCCTACTGGAAGGTCGGCCTCGGCTATGCCTTCGTCGGAATCGGCGTCGGCCTCGCCGGCACGCCGGCGTCGCACTCGCTGACAGGCTCGGTTCCGGTCCGGCGGGTCGGGATGGCGTCGGGAACCGCCGATCTCCAGCGCGACCTCGGCGGCGCGATCATGCAGTCGATCTTCGGGGCGCTCCTGACCGCCGGGTACGCCGCCGCCGCGGGCACGCTGATCGGCAGCTCCGGCGAGGACGTCACCGCGAGCACACAGGCCGAGCTCACGAAGTCGTTCGCGAGCGCCGCCGACACGGCCTCGAGGTATCCGACGTCCGTCCAGGATCAGATCGTTGCCGGCGCCAAGACCGCCTTCCTCAAGGGCGACCAGTGGGCCTACACGGCCGGGATCATCGCCGTCGTGCTCGGCGCGGTTCTCGTCTTCTTCTGCTTCCCGAAGGCGGAGCGCGAAAGGGAGCTACTCGCCGCCTACCAGGCAGGAGATTCCAGCCCGCCGAACGACGCCACCGAACCGATTCCGGCAACACGCGTGCAACCAAGGCACGCCTGAGCGCTCGGCTCGTTGACAGTGTGAAGCCGCTCGTGCCTAGCGCGAGCGCGGAAAGAACTGCATGAGGGCTCCGGTCTGGAAGGGTGTCGAGCTCACGGCGAGTTCACCCGAGAACGGATAGGTCAGGTCGAGGAGAACGACGAGTGAGAGACCCAGGACGAGCGCGATTGCCCCGGCGCCGATTGCATGGAACCAGAAGCTGCGAGACCCGACGAGAACGGCGTAACCGATGATGACGAGTGAACCGACCAGGAGGAGGACGCCGATGACCCAGGGCAGCCCACCGGCAGCATCGTCCAGACGGTTCCGGCGGGCCGTGAGAGCGGCGCTCAACTGTTGGACGGCGTCGTCGTAGAACGCAACCGCCCTGGATCCCTTCGGGTCGACTCCCTGGAGCGCGGCGTACATGCCGTCGACGGCCGCCGACGCGCGAGCACTGTTCTTGCCCTCGTGCATGCGCGGCCACTCATCGTTGACGACGGCACGGACATAGATGCTGACGGCGTTACGAATGCGATCGCGGTCCGGCTTCGGGAACACGCCGCTGTCGCGCACGACGGCGGCGAGCGCATCCGCCTCGTTGCTGACGTTGCTTTGCGTATCGCCGAAGTTCTGATAGGCGATCACGACGATGAACGCCAGCAGCAGTCCGAACAGCGCAGCAACAACACCGAGCATCTGCGACGAGACCTCCGCGTCGAATCCCTCGCGAACCGCAGGAACAAACCTTCGGACCAGCCACACGATCAGGAGCATGAGCCCGACGATCGCTCCAACAACGACGATCAGGAGCAGCCAGATCGGGACGTGATTTATCAGCCCGCGCAACACTCGCCGAACGGTACGCTACGCAGCTCGCGGTCGAGACGAGACGAGACGCCGTGGCCATGGACTGAGGCTCGTCCGCACCCACTCCGGCTGCTACGCAAGCACCCACGAGCAGTCGTGCTTTCCGGCTCTTCGGAAATCCCATGAGCTTCCCTTCCGCCGAGCGGGTCTGAGCAGGCCCGGTGGCTCCGATCCTGACAGGGCCGGCGCCGAAACACCAGGGGCCGCCTCCGCCGTTCACGAGTTCGTCACACGGGCGAACGCGGGTCGGGGTCGAGTGTGGGGGTCGGGCCTGCGACACGGCGGCTTTGCTGCAAGTCAGGCGTCGCCGGGCAACGTAAGGTGGCGGCATCGTTCGCTTCAGCTCACCCCAGTTCCTGATCGGTTTTGCGATTGCGGCGGTCGCCGGAGGCGCGGTTTGGGTCCATGCCGACCGGAACGGCAGTAGGCACCCGACGGCGTGGGCACTCTCGGTGACGTTCTTCCTCGTGATCGCACTGCCCGTGTACCTGATCCGCAACCGCTGGCTGCGCCGCACGAAGAGCTAGCTCGCGCCCGAGGAACAGCTCGGGCGCGGGCAGCTGTCCAAGCTCCGGCTAGGCTTTCCCGTGGCGAATGGCAAGGCCGGAGAAGATCGAGCTCTTGTACTGGGAGGGGTGTCCGTCGTATCCGGAGGCGCTCGGGCTGCTGCGGGCCGTCGTCTCGGAGCGGGGGGTGGCCGCCGAGGTGGAGGTGCGCGAGGTGCACACACACGAGGAAGCCGAGGCGCTCCGTTTCCCGGGCTCGCCGACGATTCTCGTCGACGGACGCGACGTCGACCAGGCCGGCGCCGACGGGGAGCCGTCACTCAGTTGCCGGATCTACCGGCTCCCGGACGGCCGCGTGTCACCCGTCCCGAGCCGCGAGCAACTCGAGGAGGCGCTGGATGAGTCTGGCGCTCGGTAGCGAGGCTCCCGAGTTCGCGCTGAAGGGCGTCGACGGCGCTCAGCATGCGCTCGCGGATTACGGCGACGCAGCCGTGCTCGTGCTTGTCCAGTCGTGCAACCATTGCCCCTACGTGCTCGCGTGGGAGGGCCGGATGAGCGCGATCCAGAGGGACTACGCAGACAACGGCGTCGTTCTCGTCGCGATCAACTCGAACGATTCCGAGCGCTACCCGGGAGACTCGTTTGCCGCGATGGTCGGCCATGCGAACGAGGAGGGCTTCCCGTTCGACTACCTGCACGACCCGGAGCAGACCGTCGCGCACGCACTCGGGTCGGAGCGCACGCCTGAGGTGTTCGTCTTCGACCGCGACCGCCGTCTCGTCTACCACGGCGCGATCGACGACAACCGGGACGAATCCGCGGCCGGCACGGCCTACCTGCGGAATGCACTCGACGCCGTCCTCGCCGGCGAGACACCTTCACCGGCGGACACGCCGCCGGTCGGGTGCAGCGTGAAATGGCTCTCCTAGCTCCTCCCGAGGCCAGGCTGCCGAACCTATTTCGCTAGTCCCGCAAAAGTGGGATGATCGCCGTCTTCCGAATGCGGCGTTCCGTCATCTCCGTGCTCGTGCTCCTCGCGTTCGCGACAAGACCCGCGTTCGCGGCGGGCCCTGCTGCGCAAACGGTCGACCCCACGGCACCGACGAGACCGGTCGTCTCGGCCTTCTACTACCCGTGGTTCGCGACGACGGTCGAGGACGGGAGCTACGCGCACTGGTCGCAGTACGGCCACCTTCCGCCGAACGACATCTCGTCGGTCTACTACCCGGCACTCGGCGTCTACTCCTCGGACGACCCGGCCGTGCTCGATGCGCAGATGCTCGAGATCCAGCGGGCGGGGATCGACCAGATCGCCGTGTCGTGGTGGGGGCAGGGCTCGCCGGAGGATCAGCGCCTGCCGGCGGTGATCGCGGCCGCGCATGCCCGCGGGATCGACGTCGCGATCCACATCGAGCCCTACACCGGCAGGACGGTCGCGAGCGTCGTCGCGGACATCGCCTACCTCGCGCCGCTCGGGATCGACACGTTCTACATCTACCAGGCGTTCAACATCCTGGCTCCAGCGAGCTGGACGAGCGCGAACGACGCCCTCCACGCCGAGGGGATCACGACCTACGCGCAGACCGTGCTCGTCGGACAGGCCGTGACCGCGCATTTCAGCGGGATCTACACCTACGACATCGTCACCTGGACAGCGGCGAAGTTCGCCCGGCTCTGCCGTGAGGCGCACAAGCAGAACCTTCTGTGTGCGCCGTCGGTCGGGCCCGGTTACGACGCCCGCCGGGCGACCGGCGATCCGACGCTCAAGCCCAGACGGAACGGGGCAACCTACGACTCGATGTGGCGCGACGCGATTCGCGCCCAGGCAGACGAGGTCACTATCACCTCCTTCAACGAGTGGCAGGAGGGAACCCAGATCGAGCCTGCGGCACCGCCCGCTCGGCACGGCGACTTCTCCTACGAGGGCTACAACGGGGCGTGGGGCCTCTACGGGGTCGCGGCGGAGCCGGCGTATCTCGATCGCACCGCCTACTGGGCTGCGCTCTTCCGCCAGGCGCGTGCGCCCACGCCGTACCTCGGACCCACATAGCGGCCTATCCTTCCGCGGTGTCCGCTGCGCGCAGCGTCTCATGGCCCCTGGCTCAGATTCCGAACGCGCTCACCGTCGCGCGCCTGCTCGTCATCCCCGTTTACGCGCTGCTGATCCTCAGCTCGGAGAACGGGCATAGCTGGCCGGCGGCGATCCTGTTTGCCTGCGCCGCGATCACCGACCAGATCGACGGCTACCTCGCCCGCCGCTGGCATGTCGAATCGCAGTTCGGCAAGATCGCCGACCCGCTCGCCGATCGGGTGCTGATCGACGTGGCAGTCGTGCTCCTCTGGCACGCGGGGCAGCTTCCGTGGGCCGCGTTCCTGATCCCGGCGCGCGACATCTTCCTCGTCGCGACGACACCGCTCGCACTGCGCCGAGGCTACAAGTTCGAGGTGAACCGCCTCGGGAAGCTCGCCACCTGGCTCCTGTATGCGAGCCTTGCGCTCGTGATGGTCGTTCACGGCACCTGGCCGCTCTGGATCTTCTGGGCCGGGTTCGGGCTCGCTGTTGCCTCGTTCGTCTCCTATCTGCTGAAGGCGCGGAAGGAGATCGGCGGGGGGCAGGGAACCTAGAAATCTCAAGTTGAGGTTGACGGTTTGCGGCCTCTCCGCTGTAATCAATGGCAGTCGAACGAAAGGCTCAGGTGGAAATACTCCCGGATCTCGGAGCTCTGTCGGATGAGGAGCTCAAGCAGCTGAAGCTCGACCTCGAGGCGAAAGAGCACGAAGTCAGCTACCAACGTCGCGTTCTCCACGGGCAGATCGACATCCTCCGCGCCGAGATCGTGGCGAGGCTTCAGCGGACCGGAGGGCAGGGTGTGCTCGACGAGCTGGACGTCGACCGGCTCAGCGAGATCCTCTCGGGAAAGGCGTCGCCGTCCGAATGATCGCCGGAGGCAGCGATTGAGCCACGTCTACTGCTCGGAGTGCGGATTCCAGAATCCGGAGGCGGCGAACTACTGCTCGCGGTGCGGCGCACTGCTCGAGAGGGGCGATGCGGCCTCGGAGACGACGCAGTCCTTCACGGCCGACGAGGTCGCCGATCACGAGCACGACCTGGTCGACGGGCTCGAGGGCCCGGCGCTCGTCGTCCGCGCCGGCGGCGGCAGGGCGGGGGAGACGTTCCACCCTGCCGGAGAGCGGACACGGATCGGGCGCTCACCCGACTGCGAGATCTTCCTCGACGACGTCACGGTCTCGCGTAACCATGCAGCGCTCGTCGAGCGCGGCGGCGCCTTCTATGTCGAGGACGGTGGCTCCTTGAACGGCACCTTCGTGAACCGCCACCGGATCGACAGTGCGCGCCTCGAGAACGGCGACGAGCTTCAGGTGGGCAAGTACCGGATGACCTTCGTGGACAGGCGCTCGTGAACAGTGCGGTCGAGACCCAGCGCCGAGAGCGGCCGATCCGCATCGGCGAGGTCGTTCGGCGGCTGAGCGACGAGTTTCCGGACATCTCGATCTCGAAGATCCGCTTCCTCGAGGACGAAGGCCTGCTGAGCCCGCAGCGGACCCGGGGCGGCTATCGCCTCTTCGACGAACACGACGTCGAGCGCCTCGTGACGATCCTCCGGCTCCAGCGCGACGAGTTCCTGCCGCTGCGGGTCATCCGTGACGAGCTGGCGGGGCCCGGCGCGTCGGAGCGAAAGCGGCGGCGGCCGGTCGGGCTGGGGAGCGGGTCGAGGCGATCGATCTCGACGAGCTCTGCCGGCGATCCGGCGTGACGCCCGAGCTCGCGAAGGAGCTCGAGGACTATGGGCTCCTGAGGCCGTTTCGGAGCGGCACGGAGAAGCTCTATCCCGAGACGGATGCCGACATCGCTGCAGTCTGCGCCCAGGTGACGCGGTTCGGGGTCGACGGCAGGCATCTGCGGACGTTCCGGACCGCGACCGATCGTGAGGCGGCACTGCTCGAGCAGGTGATCGCGCCGGCGCTTCGCTCCCGCAACGCCGAGCGGCGCGCCGCCGGGCTGAACGACCTTCAAGCGCTCACGGACCTCGCTCAGGAGCTGACAGGGCTCCTGCTCTGGCGCGAGGTGCGAGAGATGGCGTCTCGGTGACGGCGGTGGATCTCCGCTCGCGGATCCGCGAGGTCGACGACTTCCCGACACCCGGGGTCGGCTTCAAGGACATCACGCCGCTGCTCGCCGATCCGGTCGCGTTGCGGCAGACGATCGCCGACTTGTCCGCCTGGGTCACCGAGAAGGGCGCCGACCTCGTGCTCGGAGCCGAGGCTCGCGGGTTCATCCTCGGCGCAGCGGTCGCCTCGGAGGCGGGGGCCGGCTTCGTGCCGGCGCGCCGGCCTGGGAAGCTGCCACCGGAGACGGTCGGTGCGAGGTACTTCCTCGAGTACGGCGAGAACACCCTCGAGGTGCACCCCGACCTGATCCCACCCGGCTCGAGGGTCGTGATCCACGACGACGTGCTCGCGACCGGCGGCACGGTCGAGGCGATTCGCGGCCTCGTCGAGCAGCTCGGCGCCGAGGTGGTGGGGGCCTGCTTCATCATCGAGCTCACGTTCCTCGGAGCCCGCGAGCGCCTCGAGGACCTCGACGTGTACGCGCTGATCTCGTACTAGCCTCGAACGGGGGACGGCCCGCATGCTCGAGATGACCCCTGGCGCCAGGGATGGCGGTTGCGGCTCCGCGCGTCGATGATCGAACCATGGTCAGGCAGGCCGAGCAACGCGCCGCGGCATCGCGGGCGATGCCTCATTCCCATCGGCTCGCACGCCTTGTGCTCGTCCCGGCGTTCACGACCGCGAGGGAGCGTCTCGACCTGGCCCTCGGTCCGGAGCTCACGCGCTTCCTGATCGCAGCCTTGACCGCAGAGGGCCGCGGCGGCACCGGGTTTCTCTAGGCGCGGCTGCCCGAACGCTGCTGCGCTCAGGAGCGGCTCGGATCGTCGTCTCCGTGGGTCCGGACGTACAGGAAGATCCCTGCGCCCGACACCGCGCCGGCGACGAACGACAACGCCCCGGAGAATCCCACAGCGACTCCGCCGATCCAGATGAACGCGGCGAACAGCAAGGCCCAGAGAAACGAGGTAACCCCGTGAGAAAAAGCCGGTAGGCGCACGGCGGGAAGCATAGTCACGAGACAAATGCCACCCCTGTCAGGAGTGACGGTCAGGGAAAAACAAATTCACCGAGCCGGTGGCGCTTTCGTCCACCGATCCTGTTGGCTTTCCGCTTCCGCGTACGGCCCCCAGGAGCGGCTTCGACCTACCGGCGCTCCGTGCTCGGTGCAGGGGGCAAGCTAGTCGGCCGAGGCCCTCGAGGCAAGGGAGGTCAAAACGGGATTTCCCGCATTTTGCGGCCGGGAGCACTTTCGCGCGCCGCGTCCGACCGGAACACTGTCGGCGCGGTACGGAGGGAACACGTCGTCGGGTCGCCTGGACACCTGGTCCGGGGGAGGACGGCGGCGAGGCACGTCGGAGGGACGCAGGCATGGTTTTCTGCCCACTCGACATAACACCGATTATCGTGCATTCGGCCTGGAGGCCCGGGCGCAGGTGATCGTCGACGTCGACGTCCTGCTCGAGAGCGAGGAGCTGAGGCTGCTCATGGAGACGGCCGAGGAACGCGGCAGGGTGCGTGCGTCCCGGCTCGGCGAGGTGCTGGAGCCGCTGGAGCTCGGCGAGCTCGAGCGCGAGTCCGTGTATCGCGAGCTGGAGAAGCGCGCGATCGAGGTGATCGACGACGGCCCGGCGCGCGAGCGCCGAGTCGCTGCGGTCGCGGCGTCGGTCGAGGCGACGACGGACGCGTTGCAGCTCTTCCTGCGCGAGGCGTCCCGCCATCCACTGCTGACCGCCGCACAGGAGGTCGCGCTCGCAAAGCAGGTCGAGCGCGGCGACCCGATCGCGAAGCAGCGGATGATCCAATCGAACCTACGTTTGGTCGTCTCGATCGCGAAGAACTACAGGAACCAGGGCCTCCCCTTTCTCGACCTGATCCAGGAAGGGACGCTGGGCCTGATCCGGGCGGTCGAGAAGTTCGACTGGCGCCGCGGGTTCAAGTTCTCCACTTATGCGACCTGGTGGATCCGCCAGGCGGTTGCACGGGCGCTCGCGGACAAGGCGCGAATGATCCGGATGCCCGTTCACGTCGTCGAGCGCGTTCACAAGCTGAGCCGCGCCGAGCGAAACCTCTGGGCCGAGCTCGGTCGCGAGCCGACCCTCGAGGAGATCGCCGTCGAGGCCAACATCACCCTCGAGCAGGCTAAGGAAGTCCGCGCGGCGCCGCGGGCAAGCTCGCTCGATGCGCCGGTCGGCGAGGACGACGACGCGGTCGTCGGTGACTTCGTCTCCGGCAACGAGCCCCCGCCCGAGGATCTCGTCGAGGAGACCATGCGCTCCGAGACGATCGCCGCCTGTCTCCGCTCCCTCCCGAGACGCCACCGCGACGTGATCATCCTCCGCTACGGCCTCGACCACGCCGACCCGCGCACCCTCGGCGAGATCGGCACCCGCCTCGGGATCACGCGCGAGCGTGTGCGGCAGATCGAGGTCGAGGCGCTCAGCCGGCTCGCTTCGCTGCAGGAGCTTCGGCTGATCTGATCTTCGGGCCTCTGCCGGGCGTAAGGGCTCTTTTCCAAACGACCGGGATGCGCGCTGATCCGCGCCGTGACGAAAGCCGTCTTACTCTCTGAGCGTAAGGTCAATGGCTCCAGGCCCGCCATGACGGTTGGGAAGAGCAGCGCGAGCTACTTGCCGCCAAAGTGTCCCCAATGCGTGGCGACGATCAGAAGCACTCCGGCGATCGCGAGCAACACGCCTGACACGGTCGTCCGGAACTTGCGCCACTTCGCCGGATTGAGGTTCTCGGCGAAGACGAGCCAGACTCCGGCGATCAAGATGAGCAGAAACCCAATTTCTGCGAGACGGATGCCCGTATGACGCGTCATCCCCGCGACCATCCTAGGCCGGTTTCACGAACGCGGCGTTAACGGAGCAACACCGGCGGGCTCGACAGTCGCTGCCGACGCGTGGCAACACTGGCAGGCGCTCGGGCTCGCGCCAGTGGCGTCGAGAGCCCGCGAGCGCTCCTTGCATGCCCGAGCGCATCGAGCCTCGACGGCGACAAGGTGATCGCAACGCAGCTCGTCGAGCACCGCACCCCGCCCCCACCCCGGCCTCGCTGAGCCATCGCCCGACGGGTATACCGCAAGCATCTGCGGCGGCCGCCGCGGCGCAACGATCGAGGGGGAACGACGAGTGGCAAGCGATCCGAATCAGAAGATCATCGACGAGTTCAGGGCGAACGAGGGCGTCGTCGGCGGCTACTTCTCCGGGCGCCCGCTGCTCCTGCTGCACCACAAGGGAGCGAAATCGGGGATCGAGCGCATCAACCCGCTTGCCTATCAGCGGCTCGGCGACGACGGCGTTGCGGTCTTCGCGTCGAAGGGCGGTGCGCCCACGAATCCGGACTGGTACTACAACGTCGTCGCGAATCCCGACGTCCGCGTGGAGATCGGCACCGAGAGCTTCGACGGGCGTGCAAGGGTTGCGCGCGGGGACGAGCGCGAGCGCATCTGGGAAGAGCAGAAGCGGCGGTTCTCGAACTTCGCCGACTACGAGGCGAAGACCGGCGGGCGCGAGATCCCGGTCGTCGTGATCGAGCTCGCCGGTTAGCTCCCGCTCCCGTCGACGAGGACGTCTGCATAGTCGGCGGGACGGGCCGCAGCGACGTAGCGGTCCTCCTCGGGCATCCACTCCTCGACCCACCTCGCGCGGGCCTCCTCGCCGTCTCGGGCGAGACCGCGGCGCAGACGCAGCTCGTACGGGGCCTCGACCCAGATCCGGAGGTCGTAGTAACCGCGGAGCTCCGGGCGGATGACGTAGTTGCCCTCGACGATCACGACGCCGCCGGCCGGGACGTCGTGCCACTCGGCGAGCTCGTCACGACCCCAGTCGTAGCGTCGATATCGTCCCGGTGCGTCCGCGACGAGCGGTTCCAGCAACTCGTCACGCAGCCTCCGCCAGTCGAAGTCGCCGCCGACCTCCGTGTCGCCCTCGGCGGCTCTCCCCGCGCGCTCGCGGGAGGGACGGTGGAAGTCGTCGAACTCCACCACCGTGGCGTCAGTCAGCCGGGCCGCGAGCTCGCGTGCGAGTGTGCTCTTTCCGGAACCACCGCGACCGTCGATGCCGACGAGGAGCGTCTCGGAGCGGGGACGGAGATCGGCGACCCTTGCTTCCAGCAGCGCGAGGACGAACGGGGCGTAGAGCGTCTGGAACCGACCTACGCGAGCTCGTCGAGGCCCTGGGTGACCCACGCCCTGAGCTCCTCCGAGCCTGCGAACGGCGCCTCGTCGGCGTCGGCCCGTGCGAGGACCTCCTCGGCGCTCGCACCGGCCTTCAGCCCGCTGTAGAGGTAGACGAGTGCCGAGGACCGAGGCCCGGTGCGGCAGGTGACGACGGTCGGCCGGGGCAACGGCTCGAGCGCCGCGATCTGCCTGCGGGCGAGATCCATGTCGAGAGGGGTCTGCCCGTCCGAGACGACGCGCGCGGACGCCGGAACGGCGATCTCGACGCTCGCATAGGACATCCCGCCGGGGACCTCGGCGAACTCGTCGCTGCAGAGATAGAGCCACGACTCGGCCTCGAAGTCTCGCGCAAACGCCTCGGGATCGGCGACGAGCCGGCGGTTGAACATGAGGTCGCCGGCACGTTCGAACTCGCCCATCCCCGGGACTCTAACGCGGAGCTATGCTCGAGAGATGGCAAGCCACTCGAAAACGGGGAAGTTCCTGAAGATGCCCTACGACTGGCGGCGCCCGACGGCAAAACGGGTCAAGCGCCGCTGGTGGAACCCGAAGGAGCCGCGGCTCATCGTTCCGAAGTCGTTCGGCTGGGGCTGGACGTTCAACTTCGCGCGGCTCTTCGGCCGCAGGCAGACCCGCTAGGGCTCGACCAGGATCCCGCCCCAACGCTCCGGCGCGACGTCCTCGAGCGTCTCGGAGAACGTCCACTGGTGACCGGCCAGGTCGGCCGCGGCGTACTGCCGCTCTCCGTACTCGAAATCGGTCGGCTCCATCAGGATCTCGGCCCCGTGCGCCTTCGCGTGCTCGTAGTGCGCCCGTGCATCCTCTACGCGAACCATCACCGAGTGCGTGGTCTCGCCGGCGCGCGGCGGGACACGGTCGCGGCGGACATCGCCGATGATCACCGCACCCTCGCCCGCGTTCATCTGCGAGCGGTGATCCTCACCGATCTGGACCCGCTCCGAGAATCCGAACACCGCGCTGAGCCAGGCGACCGCCTCGCGCACATCGGGGTAGATCAGGACCGGGACGATCGGTGCCGACGGGATCGAGCGGTTCGCCTTCATCACTTGAGCTTAACCGCTGGGATGTACACGCATCAGGCGGCTATCGTCTGAGCGGCTGCGGACATGACTGCGCGCTCACTCACGCTCTCGGCTTCGATCCTGGCCCTCCTGGCGCATGCTCCTGGCGCGGGCGCAGGCACTCGCGCGGCGCCTCCGGCCACCCTCACCGCGACCGCGACGGCACCCTGGATCGTGCTCGGAAGCTCCGTCGGGGTCAGGGGAACCGTCTCCCCACATCCGGCCGGGACCCGCGTGACACTGCAGAAGTGGAGCGCCGGCTCCTGGGTCCGCGTCGCGGCTTCGCCTGCCTCGGCGAGCGGCGGCTTCTCGTTCACCGTCAAGCCCGGCGCTTCGGGCGCGACGACCTATCGCGTCAGTTCGAGCGGTGCGAGCTCGTCCGGTGTGCCGATCGCGGTGCTGCGCTGGCGCTACCTCGGCGATCTCTATGCCCGCCCAGCCGCCGGTGACCTGAACACGGAGACGATGGACGTCAACGGCGCCGGCGATCCCCATCCGGTCGCGCTCGACGCAGGTTGTTACAACGCCTGGGGCGGCGATGCCTGGGTGGACTATCCGCTCGACAAGAAGTACCAGACGCTGACGGCGACGATGGGGCTCGGCGGCTATGTCGAGACGGGATCCACCGGTAGCTACCAGGTGATCGGCGGCGGCAAGACACTCGCTTCCGGCAGCCTCGTCCCGGGCATGTCGAAGAAGATCAGCGTCTCGCTCGGCGGCCTCTCGCGCGTCCGCCTGAAGATCAACGTGCCCGACCCGAACAACGCGGGCGGCTGCGGGCTCTCCTACACGGAGGTCGTCTTCGGCAACGCGCAGGTGCTCGGTCCGTAGCTACCGGAAGGCCAAGCCCGAAATCACCGATTTCCCCGGCAGGGCGAGACCGAGCCCTTGCGAACGCTTCCCGGGGGGAAGCGGTTAGACCTGAAGGTAGAGCTTGAGCGCGGGCGCGGTGCGGCGCAGCTCGCGTAGAGCCTTGTTCTCGAGCTGACGGACGCGCTCCCGGGTGATCCCGAGGTCGGCGCCGAGCTCCTCGAGCGTCTGAGAGGCCTGGCCGTCGAGGCCGTAGCGGCGTGCGAGCACATGACGCATCCGCGGCTCGAGCGAGCCGAGGGCCGCCTCGAGCTCCGAGTCGCGCGCCGTCTCCGTCGTCACCTCGTGCGGCGAGTCCGCCTTCTCGTCCGCGATCAGGTCGGAGTACATGCTCTCACCGTCCCCGACCGGTGTCTCGAGCGAGACAGGATGCGCGACGAGCTCGAGCAGATCGCCGACCTTCGCGGTCGGAACGCCGGCCTCGATCCCGATCTCCTCGTTCGTCGGATCGCGATTCAGCTTCTGGGTCAGAGTGCGCCGTGCGCGAAGCACCTTCCGCACCTGGTCTCCGACGTGGACCGGCAGGCGGATCGTGCGGCCCTGGTCGGCGAGCGCACGTGAGATCGACTGGCGGATCCACCACGTCGCGTAGGTCGAGAGCTTGTAGCCGAGCCGGTAGTCGAACTTCTCGACCGCCCGGATCAGGCCCATGTTCCCTTCCTGGATCAGGTCGAGCAACGGGACGTCCGCCTTCGTGTAGTTCCGGGTGATCGACATCACGAGGCGCAGGTTCGACTCGATCAGGCGCTGCTTCGCGGCCTCGTCACCCTGATCCTTGCGCCGTGCCAGCTCGCGCTCCTCGGACGGAGTCAAGAGCCGTCCGTCGCCGAGCTGGCGGACATAGAGCTTGAGCGGGTCGACCGACACCATCTGCTCCTCGGCTGTGAGCCGGGCGTTGTCGGGCTCGTCCTCGTCGATCTCGGGTGCAGCGGGGTCGTCGAGGCTCGGAAGGAGCTCGACGATCGGCTCCGAAGTCTCCTGCTCGAAATGGGGTTGCGAGACAGCCACGCTTACCGTCGCTATCGGCCTGCCAAGGACGTTCCTTGAGCCTGCACACGATCCACGAGCCTGCCCCGCATGCGCGACGCTGAACCGCAGACCAGGCTAAACCCGACCAACCTCCTGGTCGATGATCCGTCCTAACTCCTAGGATTAGCCCGACTATGTGTGGAATCGCCGGATACAGCCTCTCGCCCCACTCGCGGCTCGATCGCACGCTCGCCGCGCAGGCACTCCTGGCCGCGATCGCAGAGCGGGGAACCGACGCCGTCGGCTATGCGTATCCGGCCCGTGGCGCCGCCGTGGTGGTCAAGCAGCGCACGTCGGCGTCGAAGCTCCTCGAGCAGGTCGAGGTGCCGGACGACGCGACGGAGCTCCTCCTGCACGTGCGCGACTTCACGAAAGGCCATCCCTCGATCGGAGCAAACAACCATCCTGTTCGCCACGGGCCCGTGGTCGGCGTCCACAACGGGCGGATCCTGAACGACGACGAGCTCCTCGCCGAGCACGACTGCGCGCGCGCCGAGCCCCGGATGACCGTCGACTCGGAGGCCGTGTTCGCCATCGCCGCACACTCGCGGAGCGAGGCAAGAGCCTTCGAGGCGCTCTACGGCACGATGGCCGCCGCATGGCTCGACGAGCGCCGTCCCGGACGTCGTTCACGTCGGTCGCGGGGTCGGACGCCCACTCTGGCTCGGCGAATGTCGAGACGGCGCGTTCTTCGCCTCGACCGAATACGCACTCGAGGTGACCGAGAACTACTGTGGGCTCGACCTCCGTAAGCGCCGCGTCGAGGATGGCACCGTGCTCGCGCTCCATCACGGGAAGATCGTGAACCGCCAGCGCTTCCGCCCTCAGACCTATAACGAGGCCGACCCGCTGCCCGAGCCGCGCGGGATCCAGGAGCGCGACTCTTGCCTGAGCCGGCTCGCCTTGATCGCAGCGGCCCTCTAGATCACAAGGGAGCCGTCCGGGCGGACTTCGGCTCCCTGCTCCACGAGACGGTTCCGGACGAGGAACTGGAAGGTGGCCCACGCTCCGCGGCGTGATTCGAACATGCGGTAGACCTGCCATTCGGTGAGCATCCCAGGGGTCGTTCGCCGGATCGACGCCCACTCCGCGAACTTCGGCAGCCGGCCGAGCCCGACAGCGAGCTCTGCTCCCTGCTCGATCGCGCGCTCGAGCCGTTCCTCGCCGAGCGCGACGTCGTAGCCTGCCTCGCGTAGCGCGGCGCTGAGTGAGCCGAAGGTGTGCCAGTAGAGCGATTTCGAAGGCATCCGTCCGCGCCGGTCGTCGAGGTCGCGGGCGGTCGGCATCCGGCCGAGCTCCTGCGCCGAGCGCGCGCAGGACCTCCAGCAGCTCCTCACGGGTCGCGAAGCGCCGCGGAACGAGGCCGGCGGCGCGCTTCGCCGCGTTCCAGGTACCGAAGTGCTCGATCACGGTCTGCGGATGCACGTGCGTCTCCGGGTCTGCCGCGAACTCCTTCATCGTCGGCGAGCGACCGAGCCGGGCCGCGTGGGAGCGTAGCTCCGAGAGGATCTGCTCGTCCGAGTAGCGCTTACGGATCGCGGTCTGGAACGACGCGAGCTCGGCCTGGTCGATTCCCTCGATCGCCCGGTATGACCGCTTCGCCGCCATGCAACAAATGGTAGATCATGCTGCAGCATTTACAAGTAGGGGCAAGTTTTCGGCACGAGGGTACCCTCCCACGATGCTGCTCGGTCTCGAAGTCGCAACCGCACGCTCGGTCGGCGCGCTTTCGCGTCTCGCCGGCCGCGGCGGCGGCACGACCCTGCCGGGGAAGCTCCTTCTCACCGTCGACGCCGGAGCGATCGATCGCCTGGCCGCGCAGCTCCGAGCGCGGCTCGGTGCTCGTCTCCGCCACGAACGGGAAGACGACGACGACGGCGATGGTCGCGGAGATCATCGGCGGCCGGCTCGCCTACAACCACTCCGGAGCCAACCTCCTCTCCGGTGTGGCCTCCACCCTGCTCGCCTCGCGGGGCGCCGAGCTCGGGCTCTTCGAGGTCGACGAGGCAGCGCTCCCCGAGGTCGCCCGCCGTGTCCGGCCGCGTGTCGTGGCGCTGGGAAACCTCTTCCGCGACCAGCTCGATCGCTACGGCGAGCTCGAGCTCGTCGCGGAACGCTGGCGCTCAGCCGTCGCGGAGCTCGGCGACGCGGTGCTCGTCGTGAATGCCGACGACCCGCTGCTCGGCGAGCTCGCCCGGGGTCACGAGCCGACGCGTGAGGTACGGGCTCGACGATCCGCGACACGCACGCGCCTCGCTCCAGCATGCGGCGGATTCGACGTACTGCCCGGTCTGCGGCGCACCCTACGACTACGCCGCCGCCTATGTGGGCCACCTCGGCGACTACCGCTGTCCGAACGGCCACGTCGCCCGCCTGCCGCTGGAGGTGGCCGCGCGCGAGATCGAGCTCCACGGGCTCGACGGGACCGACTTCACGCTGGTGACGCCGGAGGGCAAGACGTCCGTGCGGCTCGTCCTGCCGGGGCTCTACAACGTCTACAACGCCGTTGCGGCCGCGGCGATCGCGAGAGCGCTCGGTGAGCCGCTCGAGTCGATCTCCGCGGGGCTGACGCGGTTCACGGCAGCGTTCGGGCGGTTCGAGCGCATCGACGCGGGCAACCGGCGGCTGTTGATGCTGCTCGTCAAGAACCCGGCCGGAGCGAACGAGGCGGTGCGCACGCTGCTCGACGGCCCTCCCCCACGCCTCGCCGTCGTTGCGCTGAACGACGCGATCGCTGACGGCCGCGACGTCTCGTGGATCTGGGATGTCGATTTCGAGCCACTGCTCGCCGGGCTCGAGCGCGTCGTCGTCTCGGGGGAACGGGCCGCCGAGCTTGCCTTGCGCTTCGCCTACGGCGGGCTCGAACGCGAGCGGATCGAGATCGTTCCCAACCTGGAGTCCGCTCTCGATCGAGGGCTCGAGCTCACCCCGGAGGGCGGCGAGCTCGTCGTGCTCCCGACCTACACTGCGATGCTCGGGCTGCGCGGGATCGTTGCGCGGCAGGGGTCTCGTCCCCGAGTTCTGGGAGAAGGTCTCGATGAGGATCCGCGTCGGGCATCTCTACCCCGGCTACCTCAACATCTATGCCGACCGCGGGAACATCGCCGTGCTCGAAGGGCGTGCGCGGGCGCGCGGCCACGAGCTGAGCGTGACGCCGATCGGGCTCGGCGACCCGCTTCCCGCCGGGGTCGATCTGTTCTATATCGGCGGCGGCCAGGATCGCGAGCAGGAGATCGTGGCGCCGGATCTCGCTGCCCGGGGGGATGCGCTGCGGGAGGCGGCCGGCGCGGGGTCCGCGTTCCTGGCCGTCTGCGGCGGCTACCAGCTCCTCGGACGGTTCTACCGTGACCGCTCCGGGAAGGAGCTGCCCGGAGTCGGCCTGCTCCCGCTCCACACGATCGCCGGCGAGAAACGGATGATCGGCGACGTCCTCCTCGACTGCGCGTGGGCCGGGGAGACGCTCGCCGGCTTCGAGAACCACGCGGGGCGAACGCTCCTCGACGAGGGCGCCGAACCGCTCGGCCGCGTGATCGCCGGGTTCGGCAACGACGGCTCCTCCGGGTTCGAGGGCTGCCGCTCGGGACGGATCTACGGCACCTACCTCCACGGCCCGCTCCTGCCGCGGAACCCGTGGCTCGCCGACCGCCTGCTCGAGGACGCGCTCGCCCACCAGACCGGCGAAGCGGTCGAGCTGCGAGCCGCTCGGCGACGAGCTCGAGAAGCGCGCGCACACCGTCGCAGCCGACCGCGCCCGGTCGCGCGGGGGCCGCGCCTAACGTATCCAGAGCGAGCCGAGATAGACGGCCGGATCGCCGGGCCGCCACCGCTCGACAAAGCGCTTCATCGGCGGGTGCAGCACGATCTCCGACAGCTCCTCCAGCGAGAAGAGGCGAAGCGCGCGCACCGCCGCGTCGTTCGACTCGATGTCCTCGAGCGAACGGTGCGAGAGGTCCGTGCCGAAGAGGATGTGGACGACGTGCCGTTCGCCCGGCGTCCACGCCGGCGAGATCGACTCGGCCACCGCGATCGGGCCTTCGAACACGAGCTCGTCGCCGAGGCTGAGCTCCTCCTCGAGCTCGCGCCGCAGCGCATCGTCGAGCGTCTCGCCACCCTCCACCCCGCCTCCGGGGAGCAGCCAGTACTCCTTCCCGGGCTTCTCCTGGCGGCAGAGCAGCACCCGCTCGTGCCAGCGGATCAACGCTGCGACGCGGATACGCGGTGCGTGGGGCATCAGTGCAGCGAGGAGCCGAAGCCGCGGACGCCGCGCTCCGAGTCGGGAAGCTCGTCGACCTCCACAAGCTCGATCTCGGGAACCTGCAGCACGACGAGCTGGGCGATGCGCATCCCGGCCTCGACCACGAATGCCTCGGTCGGATCGGTGTTCAGGAGGTTGACGAGAAGCTCGCCCCGGTAGCCCGAGTCGACGAGGCCCGGGGTGTTCACGATCGTGATCCCGTGCTTCGTCGCGAGGCCCGATCGCGGCTGGACGAAGCCGGCGAAGCCCTCGGGGATCGCGACGGCAAGGCCCGTCGGCACGAGCGCCCGTTCGCCGGGGGCGAGCTCGATCCGCTCGCACGACGAGAGGTCGAGCCCCGCGTCGCCGCTGTAGGCGCGAGCAGGGAGCACGGCCTCGTCGCGCACCCGCCGAATCGGCAGCTCGATCAGGCGCTCTCCCGCCGGGCCGCGTCGGCGATCAGGAACGGGGCATAGCGCGTGAGGACGTGGCGCGGAAGCTTGGCGACGACGAGCACGCCGTCCGGTGTGTCCTCCCGCTGCTCGATCGGGGCGCCGAGCGCGTAGAGCTCGGAAAGCCGCGCACCCTCCTCGTAGGGAATGAGCAGCCGGACCGGCTCGAACCGGCTCGCGAAACGCTCGGCGACGCGCGCCTTGAGCTCGTCGAGCCCCTCGCCGGTCACCGCCGAGACCTGGGGCGCGTCGGGGAACCGGTTCTCGAGGCGGCGGCGCCCGATCTCGTCGACGCGGTCGATCTTGTTCAGCACGAGCTGAACGGGCAGCTCCGAGGCGCCGATCTCGTCGAGCACCTCCTCCACGGCGGCCACCATCGCGTCGAGCTGGTCGTCGCGGGCGGAGGCGTCGGCGACGTGGAGCACGATGTCGGCGACGAGCGTCTCCTCGAGCGTTGCAGCGAACCCCTCGACGAGCTGATGCGGCAGACGACGGATGAAACCGACGGTGTCGGTGACGAGGTAGCGGCGGCCCTCGTGCTCGAAGCCGCGTGTCGTCGGGTCGAGCGTCTCGAAGAGGCGGTTCTCGACGGACACATGCGCGCCGGTGAGCGCGTTCAGGAGCGTCGACTTGCCGACGTTCGTGTAGCCGGCGAGCGCGATCGTCGGCACCTGGGCGCGCCGGCGCTCTTTGCGGCGGGTATCACGCTGACGGCTGAGCTCCTTGAGGCGGCGCTTCAGCACAGACACACGGCGGCGCGCGAGCCGGCGGTCCGTCTCGAGCTGGGACTCGCCGGGGCCGCGTGTGCCGACACCGCCGCCGAGCCGCTCGAGGTGCTGCCACATCCCCCGCATGCGCGGCAGGTTGTACTCGAGCTGCGCGAGCTCGACCTGGAGCTTCCCCTCGGCGCTGACGGCGTGCTGGGCGAAGATGTCGAGGATCAGCTGCGTGCGGTCGATCACGCGTGAGCCGAGCGCGTCCTCGAGGTAGCGCTGCTGCACGGGATCGAGCTCGCCGTCGACGAGAACGCTCTCTGCGTCGGACTCGTCGAAGGCCTTCTTCAGCTCCTCGAGCTTCCCCTTGCCGACGTAGGTTCGTTGAGCCGCCCTGGCCCGATGCTGCACGACGCGGCCGACCGGTTCGACACCGGCCGTGCGTGCGAGCTCCTCGATCTCGGCCAGCTCGTCGTCGGGATCAGCCCCCTGGGCCAGGATCGCGAGGACGAACCCGCGCTCCGGCTCCTGGGAACGTGGAATCATCAGGGGCATTATGCCCGCAGCCCCCTCGGAATCACCTCTCGCCGCTCAGACGCTCGCTCTTGTGGACATCCACTCACCGTCGCGCGGCGAGTCCGACCTGTACGGGTACGTGAAGAGGCAGCTCGGTGTCCCGCTCGTCTACGACGACGGCGAGACGCTGCTCTACGCCGTGCGCTCGGGGAAGCCGCTCGTTCTGCTCTCCGGCCACACAGACACGGTGCCGGCGCAGGCGAACATCCCGGGGCGCATCGAGGACGGCGTCGTGCACGGCCTCGGCGCGAGCGACATGAAAGGCGGGCTCGCGGTGATGATCGAGCTCGCGCGGTGGGCGGCGGAGGCGGAGCTCGCATACGACCTCGCCTGGCTCTTCTTCCCGCGCGAGGAGCTCGGGCCGGAGTGGAACCCGCTTCCCGCCGTGTTCGAGGCGGCGCCGCTGATCGACGAGGCGGCGCTCGTGATCTGCCTCGAACCGACCGACAACACGCTCCAGCTCGGGTGCCTCGGGAACGTCAACGCACGGGTCGTGTTCGAGGGCCGCGCGGCGCATTCCGCCAGGCCCTGGCTCGGCGTGAACGCGATCGCGCTCGCGCTGCACGGTCTGCGCGGCATTCTGGAGCTCGAGCCGAACGACGTCGAGATCGACGGGCTGGTCTTCCGGGAGGTTGTGAGCGTCACGCAGATCGACGACTGCGGGAACGCGGCGAACGTGATCCCCGCCCGGGTGGAGGCGACGCTCAACTACCGATTCGCCCCCATCCGCACCCAGGCGGAGGCCGAGGCCCGGCTGGCCGAGCTCGTCGGGGCGCCGATCGAGATCCTCTCGTCGGCAGCAGCGGCGCACGTGGCGCTCGACTCCCCGGTCGTTCAACGCTTGCGGGAGGTCGGCGATTTCGCGCTCGAGCCGAAGCAGGCGTGGACGAACGTGGCCGACTTCGCCGGACGGGGCCTCGATGCGCTGAACCTCGGGCCGGGAGCCACGCGCTATGCCCACACCGCCGACGAGCAGATCGAGGTTGCGGAGCTCGAGCGGACCTTCGACGCGCTCTGCCGCTTTCTCGCCGGGTAGCTTCACGCAGATGCAGCTCTCGCCGCTTCTCGCGGAGCTCTCGCAGTATCCGTTCGCCCGGCTCGATGAATGGCGCGCCGAGGCAAGGTCGCGCGGGCTCGACGTGATCGACTTCGGAGTGGGCGATCCGCGCGAGCCGACGCCCGCGCTCGTTCGCGAGGCGCTCGTCGCCGGCCTCCGCGACGTCTCGTCGTACCCGCGGGCGGTCGGATTGCCCGAGTACCGTTCGGCGGTCGGGGAGTGGATCTCGCGGCGGTTCGGGGTCGAAACGGATCCGGACGTCGAGATCGTGCCGACGCTCGGGTCGAAGGAGGCGATCTTCTCGTTCGCGCAGATGGCGCTCGGCGAGCGGCGCGTCGTTGCCGTGCCGGCGCCCGCGTACCCGGTCTACGAACGCGGTGCCCTCTTCGCGGGCGCCCAGGTCGTCTTCGTTCCGCTGCGGGAGGATTCCTCCTGGCTGCCCGACCTCGAGGCGATCGACTTCTGGGACGAGATCGGGCTCTTCTGGACGTGCTACCCGAACAACCCGACCGGGGCGACGGCGCCCCTCTCGTTCTACGAGGAGCTTGCGGCGCGGGCGCGCCGGCACGGGTTCCTGCTCTGCTCGGACGAGGCCTACTCGGAGCTCTGGTTCGGCGAGGAGCCGAGCTCGGCGCTCCAGGTCGCCGACCGGGAGAACGTCGTCGTCTTCAACACGCTCTCCAAGCGCTCGTCGATGACGGGGTACCGCTGCGGGTTTGTCTGCGCATCGCCGGCCGTCGCAGACGCGCTCCGGACGTTCCGCCCGACCGTCGGCACCGCACCGCAGGAGTTCGTGCAGCGCGCTGGAGCGGCCGCGTACGGCGAGGAGGGCCATGTGGAGGCCGTGCGCGAGGTCTATCGGCGGAAGCGCGAGACGCTCCTGCCCGTCCTCGAGGCGAAGGGCCTTCGGCTTGCAGGCGGTGACGCGACCTTCTTCCTCTGGCTTGCCGTCGAGGGCTCCTCCGAGGCCTTCGCCCGCCGGCTTCTCGACCACGGCATCCTCACCGCCCCCGGCTCGTTCTTCGGCGAGGCCGGCGAGGGGCACGTCCGGCTGGCGCTCGTGCCCACCCAGGAGGACTGCGAACGCGCGGCCGGGATCATCGAGGCCGTGCTTTGAGCTCGGCGTTTTCAGGCTATACCTGACCCCGGTTTTCGCCTCGGGGGCGAGAGCCGGCCTTGCAGGGACTTTCCCTGTTGCCTGCGGCCCGTTTTTGCGGTTTTGCTCTACCGTTGCCGCAGTTCTGTGGGAGTACCCGGCCCGGATTCCGAGCGAGGGCCGAGCGGCTCGACCGGTCGTGGCCGAAAAACTGCGGGTAGATACGGCGCGCTCTGGCTGCTTCTCCTACCCTGGTCCCAGAAATGGCCAGCGAGATGATGACGACCGAGGAGACGATCGCCGCGCTCGACCGCGGGGAGCTGCGCGTCGCGCGGCCCGAGGGCGAGGAGTGGGTCGTCAACGAGAAGGCCCAGGCGGCGATCCTGGACTACTTCCGCACCCAGGCGATGGAGCCGCACGAGGTCGGGCCGTTCGAGTACCACGACAAGATCCCGCTCAAGTCGGGGTACGAGGAGCTCGGGGTGCGCGTCGTCCCGCCCGCTGTCGCGCGGTACGGCTCGTTTCTCTCACGTGGCGTGATCCTGATGCCGTCGTACGTGAACATCGGGGCCTGGGTCGGGCCCGGGACGATGGTCGACACCTGGGCCACCGTCGGCTCCGGGGCGCAGATCGGCGCCGGAGTGCATCTTGCCGGCGGCGTCGGGATCGGGGGTGTGCTCGAACCGCCCGGAGCGCGGCCGGTGATCATCGAGGACGGCGCGTTCATCGGCTCCCGCGCGATCGTGACCGAAGGCGTCCGGATCGGGCGCGAGGCGGTGCTGGCGCCGAACGTCTCGCTCACGGCCTCGGTACCGATCATCGACGTCACCGGCCCCGAGCCCGTCGAGCATCGCGGCTACGTCCCGCCGCGCGCGGTCGTCGTTCCCGGCACCCGCCCGAAGGAGTTCCCCGCCGGTACCTACCACCTCTCCTGTGCCCTGATCATCGGCTACCGCACGGAAACGACCGACCTGAAGACGTCGCTCAACGACGCCCTTCGCGAGTTCGGCGTCGGCTCCTAGCTCAGGCGGTGAAGACCCCGCTACCGCTTGCGCTCTTGTGCGGCTTGCCGCCGAGGTTCCGGGCGCTCTGCTCGGCCGCGTGGAAGCCGAGCTTCTCGGCGTCGGCGAATGTGGTGCCCTTGCCCACGAACGTGTAGAGCCCCGACAGCGTGTTGCCCTTGACCTGGTAGACCGCGACTCCCGTTTGCGTCGTGTGCTTCTTGCCCTTGGTGATCTCGATCTGGATCCGCACCGCGATCGCGCCGGCCGGCAGCTTCGGGTCCTTCAAGAGGGCGACCTTGTAGGTCTCGGTCACCCCGGCCTGCGTCAGCACCGCAGGCTTCTTGGCGCAGGCCTTCGCGACCTCCGTCACCTCGTTCAAGGCCTCCTTCGCCCCACCCGGGACATAGGTCACGACCTCGTTCGACACGGCGAGGCCGTTGCCGCTGTGCGCGTAGCGAACCTGGAGCCGCCCCGTGCGCAGGACCTCGCTCGGATAGCTCGCGGCGCAGAGATCGAGCGTCGCCTCGCCGATGATGCTGTTGCCGAACGGGTAGGCCTCGAGCTTGTAGCCCGCTCCGATCTGCGAGCCCGCCAGAACGAGATGGCTCAGGTCGGGGCGGGGAAGCAGCCGGAAGGTGCGGGCACTGGCGGCGAAGATCGGCCCGTATTTCGACCAGGCCGTCCGGGGTGCAACGTAGATGAGCCCGTACTCGACCTGGTCGTGGACGAAGAGGTACTCGTCAGTCTCGTTGGGAAGGCCCTTCTCCGAGAGGTGGAGGCGATATCCGGCGCCGGCGGCGAGCTTCACCGGGGTCGAGGACGCCGACACTTTCTTGCCGAGCGACTTCTTCAGCGCGGCGACCGTCTCCGCCACGACCTCTGTGCCCGTCGCCGGCCCCACGCGAACGGCCCCGGCGTCCATGTAGACGTTGCCCTTCGCGGCCGGATCGATCGCGGCCAGGCGAAGCGCGGCGTTCTGGCTCGCCTGCGCGACGAACGCCTTGAAGGTCGGGACCTTCTCCAGCTGCTTCAGCTGCGCCGACCCGAGGCTCCCGACATCCTCCCACGTCGAGGGCAGGCTCAGCGAGAAGCCGCCGGTCGGAACCGGGTAGAGCCTCATCGAGGCCGCCGAGGCCGATACCGGCAGCACAACGACGGCAAGGACCACGGCGAGTGCGGGCCAACGGAACATTCGCATCACGATAGAGGCTCGACGCGCTCTGCGGGCCCCGTCAACCGTGCAGTCCCCCCTTCGAGAGACACGTGAAGGTCTCCGCCCGGGAACCTCACGGTCGCTGTGCCACCCCCGAGCGCCGCCGCGACGGCGATCGCGCTCGAACCCGAGGCGCGCGTCTCCCCCACCCCTCGCTCCCATACGCGCGCCTCGATCGTCTCACCGTCGAGGCGCCGCGCAACCTGGACGTTCGTGCGGTTCGGGAAGCGCGGATGGGTCTCGAGAGCCGGGCCGATCCGGTCCAGCTCGACCGGGTCACCCTCGACGACCGCATGCGGGTTCCCGACATCCACGGGCGTGAAGCGGATCCCGTCGACCTCCTCGGGCTCGCCGATGACGACCGCGCCCATCTCCTGCTCGACGAGCCCGCGCCCGAGCATGCGCGAGCGCACGCGTCGCGTACCGACCGCGACCATGATCTCGGTCGCACCGGTGCGCTCCGCGAGCCAACACGCCGCGATGCGGGTGCCGTTGCCCGACATCTCCGCGAGCGACCCGTCGGGGTTCCAGATCGCGATCCGAAGCCAGTCCTCGCCGAGCTCGCGAACCTCGAGGATGCCGTCGGCGTCTGCCACCTGCTCGCGGACGAGCACATCCGTGAGCGGCTCCTCAGCCACGAGGTACACGTTTCCCTGCGCCTGCCAGCGCGACGATCTCATCCGCGATCTCCTCGGGTGGACGGTCACCATCGAGGGTAGCCGCCACGTCGAGACGCCGGAGCCACTTCCGCTGATACCGCGCGAGGCGCCGCGTGGCGAGCGCGACCGCCTCGGCCGCCTCCGGCAAGGGAAGCGTGGCGAATTGCTCGAGCCCGAGCACCTTGCGGGCGGTCGCAGAAAGCGGTGCACTCCAGGCGGCCTCTGCCTCGGCAACGGCGCCCGAATCGATCATCGCGGCGACGCGCGCATCGATCCGGGCATCCAGCTTCTCGTTCGCGAGGTCGAGTCCGAGAAGCAGCGTCGGGTGGCGCATCGTGTCGCTCCAGAGGCGGTCGATAGCCGGTGCGAGCGTCTCTCCGGCTTCGGCGAGCTCGAGCCCGCGGATCACGCGCCGGCGGTCGTTCGCGTGGACGCGGGCTGCGGCCGCGGGATCGCTCTCGACGAGTAGCGCGTGTGCCGCCTCGGCGCCGAGCTCGTCGTACACGCTGCTCCACCGCTCACGGGCGCCGTCAGCCGGCGCCGGGGGAAGCCCGAGCTCGCTCAGGGCTGCGCGGAAGTAGAGACCGGTACCGCCGACGACGATCGCCGCGCCGCCGCACGCGACGATCTCGTCGATCGCCGCGTGCGCGAGCCGCTGGTACTCGCCGACCGACACCTCGCGATCGAGGGGAAACACGCCGACGAGCCGCGCCGGGTAGGTCGGCGCCGCGGTGAGCACCGGAATCCCGGCGTAGAGCGCGGCAGAGTCCGCCGACACGATTTCGCCGCCCAGCCGCTCCTGAAGCGCGTGCGCGACTGCGCTCTTGCCGGAGGCGGTCGGGCCGAAGAGCGCGACGACCGTGATCAGACCGCGGCGGTCTTGAACGCGTGCTCGATCTCGCCGGGAACGCGCTCGGGGACGATCTCGCGGTTCTCCTCGGGATGCGCGGCCCGCCACTCGAGGAACCACTCGACCGCGCGTGGGATCCCGGCGTCGAGCGGCGTCTGAGGCTGCCAGTCGAGGAGCGCCCGCGCTTTGCGGACATCGGCGACGTAGTGCGTGACCTCGCCGCGGAGCGAGGGCTTGTAGGCGATCTCCGGCGCGACCCCGAGCGCGCCGGCGATCAACTCCGCCGCCCGGACGAGCGTGTTCCCCTGGCCGTACGCCAGGTTGATCGTCTCGTTCGTCACCGCACCGCTCGAAAGCCTCTCGACGCCCCGGACGATCCCGTCGATGCAGTCGTCGATGAACGTGAAGTCGAGCACCTTGTCGTCGCCGCCGTAGACGGTGATCGCGTCGCCGCGGCTGAGCTGGTGCATGAAGAGCGGCAGGACGCGCTCCATCCGCTGGAGGTCGGAGTCGTAGCGCCCGTAGACGTTCGAGAAGCGGAAGACGAGGTACTTGAGGCCATAGCACTTGGCGTAGGAGTAGATGAAGCCCTCAGAGCTGATTTTCGACGCGGAGTACGGGCTCTCGGTGAAGGCGAAGTCGGCCGAGGCCTCACCGTATTCGTCGAAGCGGTGGACGTCGCCGTAGACCTCGCGCGTGGACGAGAAGACAAGCGGGAGCTCGAGCGCGCGACAGTACTCGAGGATGTTGAAGGTCATCATCACGTTCTCGAGCGCGCGCTGGGGCTGGCGCACGAGCTGATGGACCTTCGCGTGGGCAGCGAGATGGATGACGAGGTCGACCTCGGGGTAGTCGATCTCGTTGATCCCCCCGCGGTAGGGCGTGTAGAAGCCGGCCAGGTTCTGCGGCATCGTGCTGAACTTCTCGTCGCCACACCATGTGTTGAGACGCTTGTCGACGCCGTAGACGGTGTGCCCGTCTGCGATCAGCCTGAGCGCGAGGTTCGTGCCGATCTGGCCCGAGGAGCCGGTGACGAGGATGCGCATGAAGGTCTAAGCCTGCCAGGCGGGCCCGACGGTGACGAGGGCCTCCTGCCTTCCAGCAGACTCCATCCCGCGGAGCGTCGTGGAGGTGGCGTGGTCGATCCGGACGCCGGTGAGCTCGCCTGCCTCGGCGCTGCCGGTGAAGTTCACGGTGGTGTTCCGGCGCGTGCGGCCCCGAAGAAGGCTCTCGTCGGTCCGCGACGGCCCCTCGACGAGCACCTGCTCGACCCGGCCGACGCGCGCGGCGTTGCGCTCGGCGGCGAGCCGCTGGGTGAGCTCGACGAGTCGCTCCATCCGCTCGATCTTCAGCTCGTGCGGGACCTGCTCGGGCATGCTCGCCGCCCCGGTTCCGTGACGGGGCGAGTAGACGAAGGTGAACGCGCTCTCGAAGCCGACCTCTTCGACGACCTCGAGGGTCTGCTCGAAATCATCGTCGGTCTCGCCCGGAAAACCGACGATGATGTCCGTTCCGAGAGCGAGATCGGGGATCGCGGCGCGCAGCCCGGCCGCAAGCTCCTGGTAGCGCTCACGGGTGTAGGTGCGCTTCATCGCCTTCAGCACCCGTGAGGAACCGGACTGAAGCGGGAGATGGATGTGCTCGCAGACCGTCTCGCATTCGGCGATCGCGGCGATCACGGGCTCGCGGAAGTCCTTCGGATGAGGGCTGGTAAAGCGGACCCGCTCGATCCCGTCGACCGCGTCGCAGGCACGCAGGAGCTCGCCGAACTCGGTGTGGATCCCGGGGGCGAGATCACGCCCCCATGAGTTGACGTTCTGGCCGAGGAGCGTGATCTCGCGCACGCCTTCAGCCGCGAGCCGTGTGACCTCGGCGACGATCTCACCCGGGCGCCGGCTCTGCTCCCTTCCCCGCACGGCCGGGACGATGCAGTACGAGCAGACCGAGTTGCAGCCCATCGAGACCTGGACCCACGCCTGGAACGCCCGTTCGCGATGCATCGGCAGCGTGGCTGCGAACGCCCGCTCGTCGAGCCCGAACCGGCCGCGGGCCACCCCCTCCCCGCCCGCGCCGAGCCAGTCGGCGAGATGCGCGATCGAGCCCGGCCCGAACGCCACGTCGACCTCCGGGTAGAGCTCGAAGATCCGGTCGCGCTGCGCCTCGGCGTAGCAGCCGCCGACTGCGATCACGCGGCCGGGGTCTCGGCGCTTGCGCGCGATCGCCTCGCCGAGATAGGCACTGAGCTTCGTGTCCGGCTTCTCGCGGATCGTGCAGGTGTTGAAGACCGTGACGTCGGCCTCCTCGGCGCTGACGGCCTCACCGAGCCCGAGCTCCTCGAGCATGCCCTTGATCCGCTCCGAGTCGTGAGCGTTCATCTGGCAGCCGAACGTGGTGACGAAATAGCGCCGAGCCATCGCCGAAGGGTACCGGGAGGCCTCGCGTACGTTCCACGGACGGAAACCGCGCTAGATTCATCGAGATGCTGCGGCACCTCTCCGTCGTGATCGTGTTTGCCGGATTTCTTGCCGTGGGTACCGGGCAGGCCTCGGCGGCCGGGATCCGCCACTTCTTCTTCGGGCCCGGGGTCACGACGAGCTGCGAGATGAACATCGGCGTTCCCAAGCTCCCGACCTCGGTGTACTGCCAGACCTACCCGCACACGGAGAGCGCGCTCCTGAACGCCGCGGGCAAGCTCTCGATCTGCCATGGGCTGAAGTGCATCGGGAACCCGCCTGACGGCGTTCCGACGCTCGTCTACGGCTCGTCGATCGACGGCGGCCCGTTTCGGTGCACCTCGAAGCGCGCCGGCATCCTTTGTGTCATACGGCGTACCGGGCACGGGTTCCTGATCGCGCCGGCCTCGATCACGCGGGTCTGACGCCGACATGGTGATCGAGCGGGCGAGGCCGGAGACGATCACCGAGCTTCACGGCGAGCTGTGCGCGCTCGTCGCGGACGCTGTCGAAGGAGGCGCCTCGATCGGCTTCGTGCTGCCGCTCGCGGACGGCGAGCTCGGGCGCTACATCGACGGGATCCGGGCAGACGTCGAGTGCGACTCGCGCATCGTCCTGCTCGCACGCGACGGCGCCGAGCTCGTGGGAATGGTGCAGCTCGAGGTTGCGGCGAAGGCGAACGCCCGCCACCGGGCGGAGGTCCAGAAGCTGATCGTCGCGACGCGGGCCCGGCGGCGAGGTCTCGGAACGCGATTGATGGCAGAGATCGAGGCTGCCGCGCGTGAGAACGGGCGGACGTTGCTCGTGCTCGACACGATCTCCGGAAGCGAGGCCGATCCGCTCTACCGCGGGCTCGGGTATCTGGAAGCCGGGTCGATCCCACGGTATGCCGCGATGCCCTGGGGCGAGCTCGCACCGACCACGGTGTTCTTCAAAGAGCTCTGACCCCGCGACGGCTTGCGGCGGGCATACGATTGGTCCGTGGGGGCTTTCGAAAGGTCGACACGCCGGTTGCCGCGGCGGGCCCGGCTTGCGGTGGACTGGCTCGTGACGATCGCCGTCGCCGTCGGCTTCGTGCTCGCGTTCGAGGCCGAAGTCGCCCGGCCGTACCAGATTCCGTCCTCCTCGATGGAGCCGACGCTTCACTGCGCCCGGCCGGCCGCCGGCTGCGAGTCCGCGTTCTCCGACCGGGTGATCGCGTGCGAGCTCTGCTACCGGTTCTCCTCCCCCGAACGCGGCCAGGTCGTCGTCTTTCGCGCTCCCAAGGCTGCGGCTGCGAAGTGCGGCGAAGGGGGCGTCTACGTGAAGCGGCTGATCGGCCTGCCCGGGGACACGGTGCGCGAGGATGCCGACGCGTTCATCTGGGTCGACGGCAAACGGCTCGATGAGCCCTACATCTCCGCCGCCGCCCGCGCCCAGGACACGCAGTTCCGATCGAAGGTCTGGCACGTGCCGGCGGGCTCGTACTTCATGATGGGCGACAACCGCGGTGAGTCGTGCGACTCACGCGTCTGGGGCACGGTTCCACGGTCGAGTCTCGTCGGGCCGGTCGTCGCGACCTACTGGCCGCCGGATCGTCTCTCCCTCGATTCCTAGGTGCCGGAGCGCCACGCGAGCAGGGCGAATCCGAGTGTCTCGCCGTGCTCGGCTGCGAAAAGCCGGCGGCCGCGCATGCGGTCGGCGCGATCGATGACCGCCTCGATCCCCGCCTCCTCGGGGTGGTCGCCGAAGTAGCGGTCGAGGTTCCAGATGTAGGCCCACTCGTAGCGGTTCCAGTCCGCGTGATCGGCGACGGCGAGATAGTCGAGGCGAAGGCCGTGACGATCGCCGGCGGTCACAAGGCTTCCGAGCCCGGTGAGCTCGTCGGCCCTCGCCCCGAGCGCGTCCAGCACCTCCGGCTCGGGCGGACGCAGCCAGTAGCCCTCGCCGACGACGACGTAGCCGCCAGGACGGACAAGCTCGTCGAGCCGAGTGAGAGTTGCCTCGAGCCCGCCCAGCGCGTGGGTCGAGCCGATGCAGCAGGCGACGGCGTAACCGGCGGCCGAGGCCACGAGTGCAGCGGCATCACGGGCCTCGAAGACCAGATGCTCGCCAGAGGTGCGCGCCGCGGCCTCTTCGCGGGCGATCGCGACCTGCTCCTCGCTGAGATCGATCCCGAGGCCTCCGGCGCCGGTGCGCTCGGCGATGCGGAGAAGCAGCTCACCCCTCCCGCAGCCGACGTCGATGACCCGGTCGGCCGGCTCGAGCGCCAGCAGGTCGATCAGGGCGTCGAAGCCCTCCTCGGGGATCGGATTGTGGAACGGCAGGTCGCCGTGAGCGACAGAGCTCACCCTGCCCGGCGTGATCACGTTGCCCGCGCAGCGGTACGGTCGTGAATCCGGTGCTCGACGAGCCCGAGCAGGTTCCCGGCGGGGTCGTGGACCGTCGCGAGTAGTCGTTCCGGGCCGTCGTCGTACGGGAGGTCGACGACCGCACCGCCGTTGTCAGCCGTGGCAGTCAGCGCCTCGTCCATCCTGTCGACCGTGATCCAGAGCAGGGGCCCCGAGCCGGCGACGGCGAGCCTGTCGTCGACGAACTGCCCGATCAGGCCGGGCGCTGTGAAGCTTGGATAGGCCTCCTCGATCTTCCAGCCGAAGACGCGGCCGTAGAACACGGTGGATGCGGCGAGGTCGGACGCGGGAAGCTGGAGGTAACAGACCTCTCCGTGTCGTTCGCCCGGCCGGTGCTCGGAAGCCACGGCCGAATCCTACGCCTGCGCCCCCTGGCGGACCTTCCCGCGCCGGAGAGCCCCGCCGGTCGAAGCATTACGATCGGCCAGAGGAGCGGCCGACCGGCCGTCCACCACCCGGCTGAATCCGATGACGGCGATCATGATCAGACAGCGCGCACGCCTGGCGAGCCTGGGTGTGCTCGCGGTGTACCTCGGCACGGTCGCCGAGCTCGGCCATGCCCGGTGGGGGCGGCTCGGTGTCCCGGTCTCGACGTTCAGGTTCTACGACCTCCGGAACGTCACCTCGGCGTGGGAATGCACGCGCCGTGGAATCGCCGTGCTGCCGGTCAATCCGTGCGACCCCTCGCACCGGCCCGCCGACTTCCCGCGGATCTGGCTCAGCCTCTCCTTCCTCGGTCTCGGGCCGGCCGACACGATCGTCCTCGGATTCGTCCTCGGCGGCGTGTTTCTCGCGGCAGCGATCTTCGTGCTGCCTGCAGATGCGAGTATCGCGTCGGGCTTGTTCTATGCGCTGATGCTCTGCTCTCCGGCCGTGATGCTCGGCGTCGAGCGTGGCAACCCGGACATCGTCCTCTTCGTGATCATGCTGGCCGCGGTGCTCGTGGGCAGCCGCTCGAGGGCAAGGGAGACCGTAGGTGCGCTGCTCGTTCTGCTGGCGGCGGTCCTCAAGTTCTACCCCGTGTTCGCAATCGGGTTCCTCGTGCGCCGCGCCACCCGGACGAGCCTGCTCGCCGCCGGCCTCGTCGCGCTCGTCTTCCTCGTCTACGCGGCGCTCATCCACAGCGAGATCCACCAGATCCTGGCCTCGGTTCCGCAGAGCAGCGAGTTCGCCTACGGAGTGCGACGCGTGACGCTCTGGACCGCTGCTGCCGCGCTGGCGGGAACAGGTCACTTCGGCTGGTACCGGCCGTGGGACGTCGTGCTCTTGCTGGCGGGCGTGGGTGTGGCATGGATGCTCGGCCGGCGGCTTCGCGCGCGTCTCGCACCTCCCGCCGCCCACACACAGCTCGCTCGCGAGCTCGACCTGCTCTGGGCGGGAGCCTGTATCTACGTCGGCTCGTATGCGATCTTCATCAGCAACGACTACCGGCTCGTGTTCCTGCTGTTCGTCGTCCCACAGGTCTGGCGATGGACGGTTGAGCGGCATTTCCTGGCGTTCATCACGGTGCCCGCACTCCTCGGGACGCTCTGGCTCGACGACTGGACGCAGATGCCGGCGCTCGGCCACCTGATGAACTGGTGGGCGCGCCTCAGCCGGGTCGGGCCCGGGGCTGCGACGCTCCCGGTTGCGCTCATCGCCCAGTACGCACTCTTCGCGGCCCTCGCCGGGTGGCTCTTTGCGACCGCGCCTCCACTCTCCCAGCTACGGGCCACCGTCCGCAGCGCGATCGGACGGTCACCGCAGCGAGCCCCCCGGCGCCCGGCTCCGGGCTAATCGAGCTCGAGCGGAGCAAGAACCGACTCGATCGTGTCGGGCGAGAACCCCTTTGTGGAGAGGCGGGCCGCGAGCCTCCGGGGCTCCCGAACGGCGTCTGCAAGCGCATGTGCCCGCTCGAGCTCCGGCTCCAGCGCATCGAGGGCCGACGCGATCCGGTCGCGCTCGATCCCGTCCCGCAACAGCGTGAAACGGATCGCCTCGTCGCCGTACCCGCGCGCGGCGAGGGCCGAGGCGCGGTCTGTCGCGTAGCGGTCGTCGTCGAGGTAGCCGAGACGCTCGAGTGTCCGGAGCGCCTCGGCGCGCTCGGTCTCGGGCACACCGCGCCGCTCGAGGACGACGTTCAGGCCCTCGGTCGAGCGTTGCGCGGCGGGCGAGTGCCCTTCCGGCCACCTCGAGTGTCTCACTCCGGCGAATCGCGCGCCGTAACTCACGGGCACGTTCGCGATCGAGCGAGCCTCCGACCCGAAGTCCCGCCGAGACGACCGCGGAAGCAGGGAGCGTCCGCCAGGGCACCCCGTCCAGTTCGACACATACTCGGTCCCGGCGTTCGGGACGAAGCGCCGTTACCGTGCGTACCACTGCCGCTCCCGTCAGGCTGCCGCGGCCGCCGCTCCGTTTGCATCGGCTTCGACCGGGATCGACGAGAGCTCGGCTCCATCCGGGATTCCTTCGTCGGCCTCATCGATCGGGCTGGCCTCGGTAAGCTCGGGCTTCGCGGTCAGACGAGCGGAGACGATCTGCCCCTCCGGAACCTGCGCCTGGATGCCCTGGAGGATTCCCTGGACGACGTCGGGGTGCTCCTTGAGGAACGCGGCGGCGTTCTGGCGGCCCTGGCCGAGCCGTTCGTCGCCGAAACTGAAGTAGGAGCCCGACTTCTGGACGATCTTCCGCTCGATCCCGGCGTCGAGGACGGTGCCCTCCCAGGGAATCCCGGTGCCGTAGATGATGTCGAACTCGGCCTGCTTGAACGGCGGCGAGACCTTGTTCTTCGCCACCTTCACCCGCACGCGGTTGCCGATCGCCTCGACGCCGTCCTTCAGCGTCTCGATCCGGCGGATGTCGAGGCGAACCGAGGCGTAGAACTTGAGCGCGCGACCGCCTGATGTGGTCTCCGGCGACCCGAACATCACGCCGATCTTCTCGCGAAGCTGGTTCGTGAAGATGCAGATCGTCTCGGTGCGGTTGAGCGTCCCGGCGAGCTTCCGGAGCGCCTGCGACATCAGCCTGGCCTGAAGGCCGACGTGGGAGTCGCCCATCTCGCCCTCGATCTCGGCCTTCGGCGTGAGCGCGGCGACCGAGTCGATGGCGACGACCGACAGCGCCCCGGAGCGGACGAGCAGCTCGGTGATCTCGAGCGCCTGCTCGCCGGTGTCGGGCTGCGAGACGAGCAGCTCGTCGATGTTCACGCCGATCTTCTTCGCGTAGGACGGGTCCATCGCATGCTCGGCGTCGATGAAGGCGCAGATGCCGCCGAGGCGCTGCGCCTCTGCGATCACGTGGTAGACGAGCGTCGTCTTGCCCGAGGACTCAGGACCGAAGATCTCGACCACACGGCCGCGCGGCAGCCCGCCGATTCCGAGCGCCATGTCGAGTGGCAGCGAGCCCGTCGAGATCGCGCCGATCGAGACCTGAGCCTGATCGCTCATCCTCATCACGGCGCCCTTGCCGAAATTGCGCTCGATCTGCCCGAGAGCCGTATCCAGAGCCTGCTCACGATCCACCTTCATCGACCTCCTAGAGGGACGGATTCAAGAATCTCGTACCGCGCTCCGCCCGGGTGCGGCCGAGAAATGAAAACAGCAGCGTCGGACGGAGCGAGCTCACCGAGCTCTGGCAGCGGCGGAGCAAGCCGCGGCCGCTCACGGAATCGGAGCACCGTGAGGTGCGGGAGCCAGGCGCGCGCCTCGCGCCGGTAGACCCCGAGCTCCTCGAGTGCGGCATGCAGCCGCGCGGCGAGCGCACCCGCACGACCCCCCTCGTCAGCGAAGACGAGCATCCCGGCGCTCCTCGTCTCGCGGTAGCCGCGAACGCCGAGGTGCAGGTCCACCGCCTCCCCGGCCGCGTCCCGAAGCGCCGCGGAGATCGCCTCCACGCCGGCAGCCGCCTGAGAGCCGAGGAACGCCAACGTGAGATGCAGGTTCTCCCGCGGGACGATCCGGCGGCCCACGAGCTCACGCTCCTGCCAGGCGACGACGGCCGAAGTGGCGCTATCGGGAAGCTGCAGAGCGCAGAAGAGACGGAGACGATCATCTCCGGCGACCCTAGCGGGGGACATGTAACGCGGGGGTCACGTCTCTGTGACAAGTGCGTGCAGGAGGTGCAGCGCGGCAACCGTCGCCCGCCTCCGCACCGTCTCGCGGTCGCCCGAGACGACGAAGTCCCGGCTCCGCTCGCCTTCCGGGCCCGAGGCGCAGAGGTACACGAGCCCGACCGGCTTCTCGGCCGATCCGCCGCCCGGACCTGCGATTCCCGTCACCGAAACAGCGACATCGGCACCCAGCCGCGTGCGGGCACCCCGGGCCATCGCCGTCGCGGTCTCGGCCGACACCGCGCCGTAGGTCGCGAGTACCTCGGCCGGCACCCCGAGCTCGGCCTCCTTGACCGAGTTCGCGTAGGAGACGATCCCACCGAGCACGACATCGCTCGATCCGGGAACAGAGGTGAGACGTGCCGCAACGAGCCCACCGGTACAGGACTCGGCCGTGGCGGCCGTGAGACGACGGGAGCGGCAGGCCTCGAGCACGAGCTCCTCGATCGAAGCCTCGCTCCTCGTGTACAGCGCGCCCGCGATCGGCTCCACGAACGCCTCTTCGAGAGCAGAGACACGATCCTCGAGGGCCGGATCCGCGAAGACGTCGACGTGGATCTCGCTGTCTCGCGCGCAGATCGTGACCTCGACCCCGTCTCCGTCGCCCCCGGCGGACTCGAGCGCCTGCGCGACCGTTGACTCCGAGACGCCGTAGAAGCGAAGCACGCGCCGCTCGCGCGGCCGGATGCCCTCCGTCAGGGCTCGAAGCGGCCCGGTCTCGAGCGCCGCCGCCCAGAGCGGCTGGAGCTCCCGCGGCGGGCCGGGAAGCACAACCGCGACCGAGTGCTCGAGGGGCAGCACGAGCGCGGGAGCGGTGCCGACGATGCCGGCGACGATCGCCCCCTCGGGCACGGTCGCCTGCTTGCGCACCCCCGGGGCGAAGTCGAGATACGGGCGCTTCATCCGCTCGGCAACGGCACGCGACCGGGCCTCGATCCGCGCCTCGAGCTCCGTATCGACGACGAGCGTGCGACCCGCCGCGAGGGCAAGCAGCTCGACCGTGCGGTCGTCATGGGTCGGCCCGAGCCCGCCGGAGACGACGACGAGGGCGCGGCGGAGCCCTTCGGCGAGCGCATTCTCGAGCTCCTCCGGCACGTCGCCGACGATCCTCAGCTCCGCCGGCTCGAACCCGAGCGCGAGGAGCGAGCGCGCGAGGAACGGCCCGTTCAGGTCGTTGCGGTCGCCACGGACGAGCTCCGACCCCGTGACGACGATTGCCGCGCGAAGCGAGGTCAGTCGGTCCGCACCCCGCTCGGGCCGACCGTCAGCACCACAGGCTTGCCGCCGGCGAGCCGGACCGCCTTGCCGCCGACGATCACGATCAGGTTCTCCGGCGAGCTCAGGCTCACCCAGAAGCGGCGGCCACGGAACGGCTCGACGCGGCCCTTGCCGATCGTGCCCTGGAAGAGCAGCTTGCCGCGCGGGCCGTCGCGATGGACGAGCACGTATGACGGCCCCTTCACGGCGTTGATCTGGAGGTAGGCGGAAACCTTCGAGCCGGCGTGCTTCTTTGCGACGTGTGCGCGCGCAGGCGCGGCGGGTGCCTTCGCCCCGGAGCCGGAGGTCTGCCACGCACTCACGACGACGAGCGTGACGACGGCAACCACGGCGACTGCAACGAGCACGATCGCGGTCTCGAGCCGCCGTGTCCGGCGCTCGGGTCGCACCGTCGAGCGGCGGGGCCGGGAGTCCATATCGTCTCCGGCCACGAAGCGCGAGTTGTACTCGTCGACGTACAGCTGCCCGTCGAGGCCGAGGTAGTCGGCATAGGTGCGAAGGAACCCCTTGACGTAGGTCTGCGAGGGGAGCTGCTCGAAACGCTCCTCCTCGAGTGCACGCAGGTATTTCGCCCGGATCTTCGTCGCGAGCTCGGCCTGCACGAAATCGACGCCTCGGCGTGACCTGGCTTCGAGCAGGCTGTTCCCGATCTCGAACACGGCGCCATGATCGCACAGGAACCAGGGATGACTGGTTCGACGAGCTCCCGCGTCCGGGTGCACGTGCCCCGGAGGAGACGAGCTCGTGGAACCACTCAGCGGTGAAGAAGTGGCTAGCTTCGCGCGCGCAAGACCCCGTAGAACCCGAGCGCGAGCGCTCCGATCAGCCCGACGTACAGCCCCGCCCACACGAGGAAGCGGGCGAAGCGGACGGTGCGCGCGCCCCTCCGCGAGATGGTTCTTTCGACCTTGAACCGGGCGCGCCGGGCAAGCGAGATCCCGACGAGGCCGAAGAGGATCGCGACCGGGACGGCGACGACGAGGGCGGGAAGCACGTTCACCGACGGGATGAACACGGCCGCCGCGATCCCAGTCGGGATGGCGAGCAGAGCGATCAGACCGAAGAGAATGGCTGCGAAGCGCACCGGCTTACCCACGATCACTGCTTGACATAGGGCTTCCCGTCGGCAGCCGGAGGCGTGGAACGACCGATCACGCCCGCGACGGCGATCAGCGTCAGCACGTACGGGAGTGCTTGGAAGAGCACGCCGGCCGAGGCCGAGTAGGTCTGAAGCCGGTAGGCGATCGCGGTCGAGAAGCCGAAGAGCAGCGCCGCGCCCCAGGCGCCGAACGGCCGCCAGTTGCCGAAGATCATCGCCGCGAGCGCGATGAAGCCGCGGCCCTCGGTCATGTCCTCGGTGAAGCTGCCGCCGCCGAAGCCGATCGACAAGTAGGCGCCGCCGAGTGCGGCAAGCATCCCGGAAGCGATGACGGCGGCGTAACGGATCGCGTAGACATCGATCCCGACGGTATCCGCGGCGCGGGGGTGCTCGCCGCAGGCACGGATCCGCAAGCCGATCGCGGTCTTGAAGAGCACGACGTACGAGACAGGCACGAGCAGGATCCCAACCCAGACGAGCAGGTTGAGGTCGCCGATCGCGGGCCCGATGTACGACCAGCCGGAGACGACAGGGAGCTTCACGTTCGGCACGGTCGCGACACCTGTGGGGATGTTCTGCCCGTTATAGAGCTGCTCGAAGAAGTACCCGGTCACGCCGAGTGCGAGGAAATTGATCGCGATGCCGCTCACGATCTGATCGGCCCGGAGATGAATCGACCAGAACGCGTGCAGGAGCCCGAAGCCGCCCCCCGCCACCAGGGCGAAGACGATCCCGCCCTCCCACGATCCTGTCTTGTCGGCCCCGTAGACGCCCCAGAAGGCCCCCATCAGCATCATTCCCTCGAGGCCGACGTTCACGACCCCGCTCCGCTCGGAGACCATGCCGCCGATCGCGCCAAACGTGAGCGGTGTCGCGAAGACGAGCATCGAGGCGATCAGGCTCGCGTTGAAGACGATCTCGAGGTTCCCGACACTCGACCGCGTGGCGAGGATCCCCAGCCCGAGCCCGAGGATCCCGGAGGCGACCGCCCCCCAGCCCGCGCGCCTCATACCCCGGCTCACCGCCCAGATCCCGGCTCCGATCGCCAGGATCCCGAACAGGAAGGGAATCGCGAACGAACGCCCGTTGAACGGGGGAATCGCACTCCAGAAGGCGATGACGCCGAGCACGATCCCGGCGATCGCGATTCGGCGCGCACCGGTGACGCTCGAGCGAAGCGTGAGCCCGGCGGCGTGATTCGTCATGCGGGCGCCCCCGCGCTCCTCAGGCGTACCCTCTTGCGCGCGTTCCAGATCGAGAGCACGAGCAGGTCGGCGCCGACGAAGAGGACGATGAGCCCCTGGATCAAGGAGGTGAGATTCGTCGCCAGGGTCGGATCGAAGACGTTCGGGTCGAGACCGCGCGTCGTTCCGTACAGGAGCGCACCGAACAGAAACGCGGAGATTCCGACTCCGACGGCCGTGTTTCTCCCGAGGAGGGCCACCGCGATCCCGAGGAAGCCGATCTGCGAGGCCTGGACGTCGAGCTCACCGAACTGGAAGAGATAGCCGAGCATGTCGAGGGCGCCGGCGAGGCCCGCGAACATCCCGGAGATCGCCATCGCGCGGATGTAGCTCTTCTTGACGTCGATGCCCGCATAGGCGGCAGCGTCGGGGTTGAAACCGACCGCACGTACCTCGAAGCCAAGTGTCGTTCGGTTGAGGAGGAGCGAGAAGACGACGAGCGCGCCGATCGCGATGAAGAAGCCGATATCGAGGCCCTGGAGCCCGGCCGTGCCCCAGAACACCGGCAGCCTCGCGCCTGGAACGACGGGGGCCGACACGGGCGAGCTGAGGTCGGCGGAGTTCTGAAGAGGTCCCCCCTGGCCGAAGAGATAGCTCGCGCCCCAGATCGCAATCCAGTTGAGCATGATCGTCGAGATCACCTCGTGCGCGCCGGTCGTCGCTTTCAGGAAGCCGGCGATCCCAGCCCACGCCGCGCCGGCGGCCGCCGCGGCGGCGATGCCCAGCAGGACGTGCGGAAGCGTCGGCCAGCCGACGAACGAGACACCCACCCAGTTCGCGACGAC